>NZ_CP085308.1:0-1555248 GCF_023920125.1 Vibrio sp. LQ2 | reverse complement strand
GGTCAGATTGCCATCCGTCACATTCTCGTCTTCGGTCACGCTCTCTGCCGCGCTGTCGCCAGAGCCCACGGTGATGGCTGAGTCGTCTGCCGCACCGATAGTTGAATCCACCAACAAACTCGACAACGCCAAACTTTGGGTTTGTGAAAGGCCCAGACTCTCGAATCCTGTGGTATCGAAGTCTGTAGTGGCGATGGTTTCTGAGCCGATACGCTCGATGGTTGCCGCTTCGGCGAGCGCAGAGCCTTGGGCTCCGCCGGCCGCTGGAGCTTCGGCGTCATCGACTTGAGTCGGGTCCTGGCCTTCTTCTAATGCAGCAAAAATGCGCGCTACATCATCGGTGATGTCTTGCGGAGTATTATTTGCATCAACGAGTTGTGCCTTGAGTTCTGCATCATCCGTGATGTTATCGCCTCTTTGGACAATAACGGTCCCGTGAGGCAGTTTTTCACCAATTGTCGCGGTACGAATGTTACCGTTGGTGTCGATCACGATCATTTGATTTGCAGACAGGATTCCACTAGACACAAGAAGGTTTAAACCCATAAAAAACCTCAGAAACTTTTGAAGTGAATTACCGCATGCCGTTCAAGCATTGGCGATAGTTATTATTCGAATAAAATTGGCTCGACGATAACACTAAACCTTAGTTAAACAAAGGTTAAAACGTTATACGGTTAACGTTTTTTTGACAGATTCGATGGTTTCTCAAAGTTAATACATGGAATCAAGATCACTTAATAAAAATCACGCCATTAGCTTTATTTTCCTCTCTCTAAAGCGTAAAATTCGCGCTTTATTAATAAGTTAACAATTAACTCCGACCGACACCCTTAACAAGTTGGTCAATTTGAGTCATGGTCCGTCACATTTTTGACACGCGAACCCATTCGTCTCATTAATGAGATGAACTTTGCTTTAGACTCTGCGCTCATTCGTTTTCCATCCGATATGGGAGTTTGATTTTGAAAGGGTTTTCCTTAAAGACTTTAGTCTGCGCACTTGCGTTTACCAGCCCCGCATTTGCTCAAACGTTGGAGCAGGCGGTATCACTGACACTGGCCTCCAATCCTGAGTTAAAAAGTGCGTTTAACCAGTACAAAAGCCGTGTATCTGAATCGAATGCGGCTTCCGGAGCGTATCTTCCACGTATTGATTTAGATGCGGGTATTGGCTATGAAGGTATTAACCCTGCAGAATCAAGTAGCAGTTCCGACACTGATATGACGCGAAAAGACGTCACGCTGACGTTTAATCAATTGATTTGGGACGGTTCTGCGACACTTAACGATATGGATCGCACCGCAGCGGAAGCCGAAGCAGATCGATATCAACTTCTTGCTGACGCATCGGATAAAGCACTGGAAGTTGCCAAAATCTACCTCGAAGCAACAAAAGCATACGAAGTGCTGGTTTTGTCAGAAAACAATCTGGCGACCCATAAAGAAATCTACCGCGACATTAAAAAGCGCGCAGAATCCGGCATCGGTTCAACCGCGGACGTCACACAAGTTGAAGCTCGTATAGCAAAAGCGCACGGCAACCTTCTGGCAGCACAGAATAATTTGTTTGATGCTTACGTTCAGTTTCGTCGCCTTGTCGGTCAAGAGCCATTGGGTCTTATTTTCCCTCGCGCTGACAGTACTGCCCTTCCATTAACCGTCGAGCAAGCTCTTGAACAGGCTCAGAAGTCACATCCCGTGATTAAAGTCGCGCAAACCGATGTGGATGCAGCAAGATTCCAATACAAACAATCCAAAGCTCCGAACTATCCCACCATTTCGTTTGAAGCTTCTCAAACTTGGCTGAATGATGCAGGGGGTTACGAAGGCAGCAGCGATGAAACCACAGCCATGATCCGTCTTCGTTACAATCTGTACAACGGCGGCGCAGACAGCGACAAAACTGAAGGCGCAGCTTACCAGCTTAACCGCGCAAAAGATCTTCGAGAGAATACCTTCCGCACGGTCGAAGAAGGATTGCGTTTATCCTGGAATGCACTGGATCTCACGCTGCAACAAAAAGAGTTTTTGTCTGATCACGTAGATTCAGCCTCTAAAACTGTGATTGCTTATCGTAAACAATATTTGATCGGTCAGCGAACGCTTCTGGATCTGTTGAACACAGAAAACGAGTTGTTTGAAGCCCGTAAAGATTATCTCGATGCGAAATATTCAGAGCAATACGCCAAATACCGTTTAATGAACGCGACAGGAAACCTCCTTAGCGCCTTGCGCGTTGATGTACCAGAAGAGTGGATGACGAAGGTAGAGTACTAAATATGAAGATTCGCACTTTATTGCTGGCTTTAGTAGCCGTGGCGTTGTCCCGCCCGCTATTTGCAAATGAAGAGCCTAATGCAGACGTTTACGACTACATCACCACACCCGTCGCAAACCAAGTGGACGATTTGTTGGATGATGACAACGATGGTGTCATCAATGCACGAGATAAGTGCCCAGACACACCTTCCGCGTCCAAAATTGATAACGATGGCTGCGGTGAGTCGATCAAATCCTCACATTTGCAACAACTGCATATTTTGTTCGCCAATGATTCAAGTGATATTCCACCTGTTTTTCTGAATCAAATTCGTCAGATGGCCGACTTTTTAAGACTCTACCCAGAGACTTCAATTGAATTACAAGGTTACGCCAGTAAAGTAGGTAAACCAGAGTACAATCTGGCGTTATCTAAACAACGTTCTGAAGCGGTGCGTTTGCAATTGGTTCGGTTTGGTGTCACGCCTAAGCGAATCCGCATTGTTGGTTTTGGTGACACCGTACTTGCAGTGGAAGGCGAAGATCAAGTGAGTCATGCCCGCAACCGTCGCGTCACAGCCAGTGTCGTTGGATTTAAAGGTGAAGTGGTTAAAGAATGGACCGTATTCACGACTCTGCCGAAATAACGCTTGAGTAAGACGAAAGATTGCTTCCTTATAAAAGTCCCGATTTGTCGGGACTTTGCTGTTTTCGAAACGGCATTCTTCATTTAAGTCATGAACTATCTGCGCAATGTATTAAAAATACCTATATAAGATAGTCAGTTATAAAATTAATCGACATAATTGCACCACTATCAGTCCAATTGTGTATAAGCTTCACTTTCCATACCTTATGGATTTCACCGCAGGATCGCACCATGAGTCAACGCAGTTATCACCAGCTCTCGCCCGGCGAACTTGAATTTGTCGACGACCAGACCGCCGCGCTGCTGCTCAACACCCCGAGCAGTGCCCGCATTATGTTGTGGGTGATGGTGCTGTTTTTCATTCTGGCGGGCGCGTGGGCCTCGTGGGCACAAATCGACAAGGTGACCGTCGGTCAGGGCAAAGTAGTGCCCTCATCGCAGATTCAGGTGGTGCAGAACCTCGAAGGCGGGCTGGTGAAACAGATTCTGGTGCACGAGGGGGAGCAGGTGAAAAAAGGGCAACAGTTGCTGCAGATTGACGACACCCGCTTTCGCTCTGATTACCGCGAGCGTGAGCAGCAGGTGGCCAACCTGACCGCCAGCGTGTTGCAGCTCTCGGCCTCGATTGCCAGTGTGGTGGTCAATGAAGAGTTCACTGAAGCCGAGTGGGAAAAGAGCGTGCGCATCGATTACACCAAGCTGGCGTTTCCGCCGGCGCTGGTTGAGTCGCAGCCGGACCTGGTCGAGCGTCAGCGCGCGCAGTACCGTCAGGATTTGGATAACCTGCGCAACCAGCTGTCGGTGATTTCCCAACAGGTGAAGCAGAAGCAGCAGGATTTGGTGGAGATTCAGGCCCGGGTGGTGAACCTGCGCCAGAGCTACAGCTACGCCAACAAGGAGCTGGAAATCACCAAGCCGCTGGCGGATGAAGGCGTGGTGCCGCGCATTGAGCTGCTCAAGCTGCAGCGTCAGGTCAACGACACCCGCCGCGACCTCACCTCCAGTGAGCTCAAAGTGCCGGTGCTGAAATCCGCGCTGCGCGAATCGATGCTGAGCCGCATTGATGCAGCGCTCAAGTTCCGCTCCCAGCAGCAGGATGCGCTCAATCAGACTCAGGACAAGCTCTCTGCGATGACCGAATCCACCGTGGGACTGGAAGACCGGGTCAACCGCACCGTGGTGGTCTCGCCGGTGACCGGCACCATCAAAACCCTGTACGTCAACACCGTCGGCGGCGTGATTCAGCCGGGGATGGACATCGTGGAAATCGTGCCGACTGAAGATACCTTGTTGGTGGAAGCGCAAATTGCGCCGCAGGACATCGCCTTTCTGCGCCCTGACCTGCCAGCGATTGTCAAATTCAGCGCGTACGATTTCACCAAATACGGCGGGCTGGAAGGCACGCTGGAGCACATCAGCGCCGACACCTCACAAGATGAGGACGGCAACAGTTTTTATCTGGTGCGGGTGCGCACCCAAGAGACGTCCCTCGGTCACGATGCCAGCCTGCCGATTATTCCCGGCATGACCGCCTCGGTGGACATCATCACCGGCAAACGGACCGTGCTGGACTACTTACTTAAGCCCATCCTCAGCGCCAAAGACAACGCGCTGCGGGAATGATGGAGAAGCGGCAACCTCATGAGACGGATGACCGGACGTGACCCGACATAGCGTAAAGCGCGGGCTGATATTGCTGGCCGTGCTGACGGTGTCGTCGCTCGCCGGGGCCCTCAATACCCAGGAGCAGCAGTGGGTGGATGCGGTGAGCGCCACCTACGGACCGCGTGCGGGCAAACGGGTCGCCACCTGGCGCAGCGAGATGGCGCGTTATCGCTCGCTGCCGGAGCGTGAGCAGCTCACCGAGGTCAACCGCTTCTTCAACCAGCTCTATTTCGTCAACGACGATGTGCTGTGGGGCAAAACCGATTACTGGGCAACGCCGCTGGAGTTTCTCGGCAGCAACGCCGGCGACTGTGAAGACTTCACCATCGCCAAATATTTTTCACTGCTGGAGCTTGGGGTCTCGGACAAGAAGCTGCGTCTAGTGTACGTCAAAGCCATTGAGCTGAATCAGTTTCACATGGTGCTGGCCTACTACGACACCCCGAGCGCCCAGCCGTTAATCCTGGACAACATCAACCCGCAAATCAAACCGGCGTCGCAACGTCGGGACCTGCTGCCTATCTACAGCTTTAACGGTCAGCATCTGTGGTTGATGAAATCCAAAAACGGCGAGCTCGCGGGCAACGCTTCACGGCTCAGCCTGTGGAATGACTTACGTTCACGCGAGCGCTCGCTGAACCTGAATAAACCGTTGGTCAATTACGATGAGTAGGTAAGATGACACTATACAAACAACTGGTCGCCGGCATGGTCACGGTACTGATTCTGTTGATGATTTGCGTATTCATCATCGAATTTAAGACCACCCGCAACAACTTAGAGCAGCAACAGCGCTCAGAGGTGAGCAACACCATCAACACGGTGGGGCTGGCGCTGGCGCCGTATCTGGAGAACAAGGACACCGTGGCGGCCGAGTCGGTCATCAACGCGCTGTTTGACGGCAGCACCTATTCGGTGGTGCGCCTGCGGTTTCTGGACGACGACGCGGAGATTGTGCGCGCCTACCCCATCAAGCCGAGTCAGGTGCCGCAGTGGTTCAGCAACCTCAACCTGTTTGAGCCCATCCACGACCGCCGTGTGGTGACCAGCGGCTGGCTGCAACTGGCGGAAGTGGAAATCGTCAGCCACCCGGGTGAGGCGTACGCGCAGCTGTGGCAGGCGCTTATCCGTCTGTGTCTGGCGTTCGGCTCGATTACGCTGGTTGGCCTGATGGCGATTGCGCTTATCGTGCGCCACGCGCTCAAGCCGCTGCAGATGATAGTGCAGAAGATGGCGCAGATTGCCCGTAACCAGTTCGGCGAGCCGCTGCCGCTGCCCGACACGCGCGATTTGACCGCCGTGGTCGAGGGCATCAACAGCATGTCGGCGCAGGTGGAGAAATACTTCAAAGCGCAGGCTCAGGAAGCGCAGATGCTGCGTGAGCGCGCCTACATCGACCCGGTATCGCAACTGGGTAACCGCGCGTACTACATGAACCAGCTCAATGGCTGGCTGAGCGAGAACGCCGTGGGCGGCGTGGCCATTTTGCAGGCGCAGTTCATCAAAGAGCTCTACGAAGAGAAAGGCTACGAAGCGGGCGACGGCATGGTGCGCGATTTGGCCGCGCAGCTCAAAGCCACCGTCACCACGCCAAACGCCACCATTGCGCGCATCTCCACCGATGAGTTCGGTTTGATTTTGCCTAACCTGGATGAGAGCGAGCTGCGTCTGGTGGCCGATGGCCTCATCAACGCCATTCAGGTGGTCAACCCTGATCCGACCGGCATGGCCGCGGCGGATGCGTCGCTGGGTGTGGTGCACAACAAAGAGAGCAAAACCTCGACCGAGATGCTCTCACTGCTGGATAACGCGGTGGCCACGTCCAAAGCCAATCCGGAGCTGAAGTACGGTATCAAATCAAGCAAAGCTTATCTAGGCGAGGTAATTGCTGGGACAACAGTCCGATGGAACGGTTCTTCAGAAGCTTAAAGACAGAATGGATACCAGTGTCGGGTTATCGGAGTTTTAGCGAAGCGAGAGAACATATAACTCGATACATCACGGGCTACTACAGCCAACTCAGGCCACATCAATATAATGGTGGTCTAACACCCAATGAGTCTGAACGACTGTATTGGGAAAACTCTAAAACTGTGGCCAATTTTAGTTGACCACTACAGTTTTAGTTGAGTTGCGACGGTATGCCTAAATGAATGGAAGTCATGCCCACGTTCAAATCCAAGCTTGCTCTTAAAGCGACCAAACCACTTGGATGCGGCGGTGCCAAAGCCATCACGTTCCTCTTTAAGGGCAGGGAAGACACGCTCGTGTTGAACGCTACTTATATATTCGATAAACCCTAGCGCTAACAGCTTGTCATGAATTGGGATTAGTCTGCGACTGCTGTTGTTTTTGAGTCGCTGCCCATCAAGCTTATCGTCAATCCTGATCACCCAAACCCCATTTTGTTTATAGATGTCCTGTTTGTAGAGTTGACATAGCTCATTTAAGCGTGCGCCAGTGTACAAACCTAGCAGCGGCAGCCTGTAATAGTGTGGATGTTTATATTTCTTTTCAGTGTGGATCTCAGTGCTGAACAGTTTTTTGAGGTCTCTGTAGTTATAAGCGTGTTTTGCTTCGCTGTCTTTGCGAGTTTTCTTGAATCTCATCCCCTTGAATGGGTTGATATCCGTCATTTCCATTTGCAAACACCACTCAAAAAAAGACGAGCATTTCTGTATGTAGTCTTTAATGCTCTCAGCACTAAGGGTAGGGAGTTTGTGCTTTTTGTTAGCTTCTATTAGTTGTTGACCTTTCAGTCCATCAAACTGCTTATATTTAGTTGCATTGATTGGGTATTGACTCAGTAAGGTACGAGCTTCTTCTGCTTGAAGCCGACGAATGTCCTTTATACCTTTAGCTTTGAGTAATGTTAGAACAATGGAGCACTTAGCGTAAGCCATTTCAACTGTCTTTGGATTCACGAGCTCTTGTTTTGATTCCCTATATTTTTCCAAGCATTTAAAAGCATTCATCGATTGAGGCTGTTTAGAGGAGATTAAAGATTCAACAGCAGGTTTAGTGTCTCTTGAGTAGGGTTGGTTATGTTTGATTGCGGTTCGGATTTGAAGCTCCAATCTAAGTGATTGGATTATTGCATCTTGTTTATCAGATGTGCGTAGTGACTGCTTGATTTCAGTATGATTATCAAAGAGGTGACGATATTTGGTCGGGAGTTGGTAGCGAAAGTACCAGTTACCGGATTTTGAGAGGCTCAGATAGCGCATCGTTTAGTACCATGGTTTAGTACCAAACCAAAAAAAAAGACCGAATTAACGAAAAATCGTTTAAATTCAGTCTCTTATAGTGATTGGTGGAGCTGGCGGGAGTTGAACCCGCGTCCGAAAACCATTCATCTTTGGTACTACATGCTTAGTCGATCTTTAATTTCACCACCGCCTGCGAACCGACACGCTAACGAATGGCTAACCTGAATTAATTCTCGCGGTTCATCCCTCAGGTGGGGGAATCCACGCCAGCTTGATTGGGTTTGACCTTCCTGATTTCCCCGTCTTACAAGCGGAAGCTAGGGAGGAAGGGCTCTTAGCAGGGTATTAAGCTGCTAGTGCGTAGTTTTCGTCGTTTGCGACTATTTTTTTGCGGTTTGTTAACGAGGCCTACCGCACCTCGGCATGCACCTTAGACTTCAAAATTCCCGTCGAATCCTGAATCAGCCCCAAGGTATTGTTCGCATACTACCAGAAAAGCTTTTGCTGTCTAGCCATATGCGTTCAAGTGGTTAAGATTAACGCAGGTTATTGCTCTTCATAACGCGAGCTTTCTGGCGCTGCCAATCTTTGTCTTTCAAATCTTCACGTTTGTCGTGCAGTTTCTTACCTTTTGCGACACCGATTTTGATTTTTACCCATGAGCGAGACCAGTACAGCGCGGTGGCTATCAAAGTCATCCCTTCACGGTTAATACGACCAAATAGGTTATCGAGTTCACGACGTGACAAAAGCAATTTACGCACACGAGTCGGGTTAGCGACCACGTGCGTTGAAGCTTGTTGTAGTGGTGTAATCGTCATCCCGGAGATAAAGGCTTCTCCGTCACGCAGGAATACATAGCTTTCTGCGATGTTGGCTTTACCCTGGCGTAGAGATTTAACTTCCCAGCCTTGTAGCTCCATGCCAGCTTCGATTTCATCTTCAATGAAATACTCATGGCGAGCTTTTTTGTTCAGCGCGATAGTGTTGCTACCCGCTTTTGTGTTTGATTTTTTCTTTACCATAGTGGGCGCATTATACGGATTGGTGAAAGGTTAGGAAATGCTTTTCTTTGCGTAGCATAAGGTTAACGACTGTTGAGCTCAAGAGGGATTTACGCAGTAACTTGAGGTCGTGCAGGGATAAAAGTACAATCCCTGCAACGTGATATTCCCGATTGGCCGATAGAAGAACGAACTTCAGTATAAAAGGTTGGTTGAACAAGAATTCTGGGTAATGTGAGGAGAAAAGATGAAGCAAGTCAGTCGTTCTGCCCTGGTGTCTTTTAGTGCAGATCAGATGTTTCATTTAGTGAATGATGTAGCTCGTTATCCGGAATTTTTACCGGGATGCTCTGGCTCGCGTGTTATTGAAGCATCGAGTGAGAAAATGGTGGCGTCTGTAGATGTGTCTAAAGCGGGCATCAGCAAAACGTTTACCACCTCTAATGAATTGAATCATGGTGAATCGATCATCATGAATCTGGTCGATGGCCCGTTCCGCACTCTGCGTGGTGGCTGGTATTTCACGCCGCTGGATGAGCAGGCGTGTAAGGTAGAGCTGAAACTGGAATTTGAGTTCTCTAGTAAGATGATCGAGATGGCGTTTGGTAAGGTGTTCAACGAACTCACCAGCAATATGGTCAATGCCTTTACGAAACGTGCCAAACAGGTATATGCGCTATGAGTATTGAATCCGACATGATTCACGTGGAAGTGGTTTATGCGCTTCCGCATGAGCAGCGTGTACTGACGCTGGTGGTGAATAAAACCATGACGGTTGAAGAAATCATTCAGACCTCAGGGATCTTGCAGATGTACCCTGAGATTGATCTGAGCAAAAACAAAGTGGGTGTTTTCAGCCGCAACGTTAAGCTGGACGCAACAGTACGTGATCGTGACCGAATCGAAATCTATCGCCCGTTGTTGGCAGACCCGAAAGAGATTCGCCGTAAGCGCGCTGAACAGGCAAAGGCTGCAGGTACTGCGGATCCGGTAACGGGTGGCAAACCAAGTGCTTCGCGAAAAGCAGATACGGAATAATATAAAAATAAAAAAGCTCGCTTAGGCGAGCTTTTTTCATACCCGTGTACCGTCCTAAATAAGGTTGACACATTTCCAACATGAAATTGGAGAGTGTCATGAAAACAACAAGTAAACGAACCCAACGAGATTATTCTCTTGCTTTTAAATTGACGGTTGTTGACCAAGTAGAAAAAGGCGAAATGACCTACAAACAGGCCCAGGAGCGATATGGGATCCAAGGTCGGTCTACGGTCTTAGTTTGGCTTCGTAAGCACGGTCAGCTAAATTGGTCTAAAGGAATAGAGAAACCAAACACAGTAGGTGATGGTATGCCTGATTCTCCCTCTACTCAAACTCCAGAGCAACGGATAAAAGAACTCGAGCAACAACTTGAGGAAACTCAACTGAAAGCGGATTTCTTTGAGGCGGTCGTCAAAGTCATGGATAGAGATTTCGGTGTTCGAATCTCAAAGAAGCGCAAAGCCGAGTTATTAAGGAAAAAGCGGCCAAAAGGCTCACAGTAACTCAAGCTTGTCACTTCATTGGCATTACTCGGCAGGCGTTTTACAAACGCTGTGCGCTAGAGCTTCAGCGAACCCGGAAAGAGCAGTCTGTCATTAGCTTCGTCAAGGAGCAAAGGATGCGGCACCCTCGTTTAGGAACTCGAAAGCTCAAGTACTTACTCGCTCAACATAACATTGATATAGGGCGAGACCGTTTGTTTTTATTGCTAAAACAGCATCGCCTATTGGTCTTCAACCGTAGGGCTTATCATCGAACGACAAACAGTCATCATCGGTTCCACTGCCATCCGAACCGAGTCAAAGAGGGCATGGTTCCAAATAAACCGGAGCAGTTGTGGGTCGCTGATATTACTTACTTGGCAACGCGAGCGGGCAATGCCTATCTCAGTTTAATCACTGACGCCTACTCGAGGAAGATAGTTGGGTATCATCTCGATGATAATATGAAGACGCAAGCGGTTAAGCGTGCGTTCCTTAAGGCTTTGAAAAAGCGACGATATGAGGGTGAACTGATTCATCATTCTGATAGATGTATTCAATACTGCTCTGAGGAATATCAGTCATTACACTGAAAATATCACGTGACATGCTCTATGACGGATGGATACGACTGTTATCAAAATGCTCTGGCTGAAAGAGTCAATGGCATCTTAAAGATGGAGTACTTGCTGACTAAGCCGAACGACTTGAATGAAGCGAGGAAAATGGTTGCTGAGTCGGTGAAACTCTATAATGAACAGAGGCCACACACCGCTCTAAACTACAAAACGCCCGATGAAGTTCATCGAGCGTTTTAACTAAAAGTGTCAACCTATATCAGGACGGGTCACCGATCAGTTCAGGCTTTCAAAGAAGTTGTCACTTTGCTGGAAGTCGCCAGCGATGTTGACCAAGGTGCCACCGTTGTTAAAGCTCACGACCAAATTCTTCTGAACAGGATCTTCGTGGCCAGCTGTGTGGTGGTAAATGTAATACCAGGTATCCGGGTAACCGTTTTCAACCAGCATAGGTGAACCCAGCACGAAGCGGACCTGTTCTTTTGACATACCAAACTTCAACTGATCAACAGCCTGCTGTTCGATGTAGTTACCTTGGTTAATATCGATACGATAAACCAGACGTTCTAGGACAGTACAGCCAGACAGCATGGTCAAGGCTAGGGGAAGGGCAACAAGCCACTTGGTAAACTGCATATTCAAAATTCTATAGCTGATGAAACTCAAAACTGGGGTGATAATAAACAAGCTCAGAGCAGATGTAAAAACATCCTGTATCCTCTGAGCTTGTTGAGACTACGATTTTTGAATTAGGTTGCAAAGCCTGAACAAAAAATCCATTTTTTGTGCGCTAGGCTGCAATCAGCAGTTCTTTGGCATTGGCCAGCGTAGATTCGGTGATTTGGCTTCCACCTAACAGACGTGCCAGTTCTGCCACACGTTGCTCCTGGTCGAGCTTGACCATTTGTGTTTCGGTTTTTCCGCCTTTGGTTTGTTTAGCCACAAACAGCTGATTGTGACCGCAGCCGGCGACCTGAGGTAAGTGAGTGACACAGAGTACCTGAGTGGATTCGCCCAGAGTGCGCAACATTTTCCCGACGACAGCAGCGGTTGGGCCCGAAATACCCACATCCACTTCATCGAAGATCAAACTTGGCGTATCCACTTTCTGCGCAGTGATGACCTGAATCGCGAGCGACATACGTGAAAGTTCGCCACCAGAGGCGACTTTGGCGATCGGTTGCAGAGGCTGACCAGGGTTGGTGGATACCAAGAAAGTGACAGAGTCAAAGCCGAGTGGCGAAGGATGTCCACCCTGATTGCAAACATCAATCTTAAACTGTGCTTTCTCCATGCTGAGTTCATGCATGCTCTGACTGATGAGCTTATCCAGTTCTTTAGCGTAGCGACTGCGCGATTTATTCAGTTTTTCTGCCGCGGAAACAAATGCCTGATATTTCGCTTCTACTTCAGCGGCCAGTTCATCCATTTTCTCTTCTGAGCAATCCAATTGTGCGATCTGCTGGAGTAAATCCTGATGATGTTGATAGAGCTCCTCCGGCAGCACGTGATGTTTGCGTGACAGCGACATGATGCGCGAATAACGCTCTTCCACAAATGCCATGCGCTCGGGATCGACATCAATACTGTCCAGGTAACCACGCAGCTCGCTATTGGCTTCTTCCAACTGGATCATGGCTTCTGAAATCATGTTCGGCAGCGCGCCGAGTTTGCCGTCTAATTCTGCCAGCTCAATCAGGGTGTGGCTGGCGGATTGCAGAATATTCAGCGCATTGACTTCTTCACCTTCGTACAAAAGTTCGATGGCTTTTTGGCAGTTGATCGCGAGATCGCCGCTGTTTGACAGGCGTTTGTGTTCTTGTTCGAGTTCCGCATACTCTTCTTCACCGATCGCCAGCTCGTTGAGCTCTTTGATCTGGTACTCCAACAGCTGCAACTGGGCCAGATTTTGTTGGCTGTTTTCTTTCAGTTGCTTCAATTGGTTGTTGGCCTGACGCCAAGCTTGATAGGTCAAGCGTGTTTTTTTTAACAAGTCGATGTGCCCGGCATACTGATCCAGCATAGTCAGTTGATATTCCGGTTTCATCAGTTGTTGGTGGGCGTGCTGACCATGAATGTTGATCAGCAGTTGGCCTAGGGATTTGAGTTGCGACAGCGGAACAGGGCTGCCGTTAATGAAGGCTCTTGAGCGGCCGTCTTTAGTGATGGTACGGCGCAGAATGCAATCCTTGCCGTCCAGCAGATCGTTATCTTCTAACCAACGTGTTGCGTGAATATTGTTATCAAGTACAAAAGCGGCGCTGACTTCGGTTTTCTCTTCACCTTGTCGCACCATACTGGCTTCTGCGCGGCCACCTAAACAAAGACCCAACGCGTCTATCGCAATAGATTTACCCGCACCAGTTTCACCGGTAATCGTGGTCATTCCTTTTGACAGCTCAAGCTGCAGAGATTTTACAATCGCAAAGTTATTCACACTTAAATGAGCCAGCATTTTTGCACCTGTATAATTGAACAATACTGTATAAGAAAACAGTATATACTGTTTCTTTATACAGTAAAGTTGTCCAGGTAAAAACTTTTAGCCAGCTGAATGAAGTGTGAGCAAACTCAAAACAGTTTGCTCGACCAGCCGAGTTTGTTACGCAGCACGTGGTAGTAGCTGTAGTCCTGTGGATGGATCAGTCTGAGTACGTTAGGGCTTTGATAAATATGAATTTCATCGCCCGGAGAAACGGGGAGAGAAACCTGACCGTCACAGCTTACTTCCTGGGTGCCACGGTTGTCTGGCGACACAATCAGTTTGATGCGCCGTTTACCATCGACCACTAATGGACGACAAGACAGCGTATGCGGAAACATCGGAACCAGAGTGATGGCGTTAAGGCTTGGCGACAAAATCGGACCGCCTCCCGAGAGCGAATATGCTGTCGAGCCAGTCGGTGTGGAGATAATGATGCCGTCGGAACGCTGAGAGAACGCGAAGTTGTTGTCGATGTACACTTCAAATTCAATCATGTGCGCGATTTTGCCCGGGTGCAATACGGCTTCGTTGAGAGCGGCGTTATGGCTTTTTACCTGGCCGTGGCGATGGATTTCCGCTTCGAGCAAAAAGCGTTCTTCTTCCAGATAGTTACCCGCCAGAACGTCAAGCAGGCGATCCTGAAAATCTTCCGGATTGAGGTCGGTCAGAAAGCCGAGATTGCCTCGGTTCACACCGATGACGGAGATATCAAAGCGCGACAGGACGCGTGCCGCTCCCAGCATGTTACCATCACCGCCAACGACAATCGCAAGATCGGCTTTTTTGCCCAGTTCGATCAGGCTACCAAAATGGTCCGACGGGATCTCGGTCAAAATTTCACGTAGTCGGTCGTCAATAAAGACAGACTTGCCCAGAGACATTAACCAGTGGTAGAGATCTTTATGTGTTTGAATCGCTTGTTGATCTCTCGGTTTACCGATGATGGCGATCACTTCAAACGGGTTTTTCATAAGTTTTCCAACCGAATTAGGCTTGAATCAGAATTCTTCATCCCCATAATAAAGGCAAGTTACGCTTTTATGCGAATTTTTGTGTCAGGAAACTAAGAGATTTCAACTCCTAAGCACATAAGTGACGAGAGTTCTGGAGATATCATGAGCAACGAAGAAAACAAGATCAAAGACGAAGAGCTGCAACAAGACGCGGTTGAAGTAGAAGCGGAAGCCGTTGGCACTGATGCTGATATCGATTGGAATCAAGACGCAGAAGAGCTTGATGAAAAAGAAGCGAAAATTGCACAGTTGGAAGCCGCGCTGCTGACCAGCGAAGAGCGTGTGAAAGAGAATCAGGATGCGGTGCTGCGTGCCCGTGCTGAAGTGGAAAACATGCGCCGTCGTAGCGAACAGGAAATCGACAAGGCACGCAAATACGCGCTGAGCCGTTTTGTTGAAGAGTTGCTGCCGGTTCTGGATAACCTGGAACGTGCGATTCAGGCAGCCGACGGCGAGAACGAAATCGTGAAGCCGATTCTGGAAGGTGTGGAGCTGACGCATAAAACATTTGTTGATGCGGTAGCAAAATTTGGCCTGAAAGAGATCAACCCAGAAGGCGAAGCATTTAATCCTGAGTTCCACCAGGCAATGTCGATTCAAGAAAGCCCGGATCATCAGTCAAACACCGTGATGTTTGTGATGCAGAAAGGTTATGAACTGAACGGCCGTGTTGTTCGTCCTGCGATGGTGATGGTTGCAAAATAATCCACTGCGGATTTTATGAAAAGAGAGGCATAGGCCTCTCTTTTTTTGTTTTAAATTCGCGCTGGAAAGCTTGTTGCATAAGGGATTTCTTAAGTAAAGCTGTTAGGTTGGTTGATTTTCTTGCGAAACAGGTGGTTAGACGTTAATCCTGATTGTTCTGGCTATTTTTAGTAAATGTTCTAATTTGCGCTATGTAACATTTTTGTAAATAAATGCTTCGGATTGTTATCGGTGTGTGTATTATGCGCGGACGTTTAGCACTTTAGGTGACATAAACGACTCTATAACGATAAATACTCAACACAACAAACTGGAGTAGAACGATGGATAAATCGCTCTCATCGAAAATCTTTTTAGGCTTGTTTGCTGGTCTGGTTCTTGGGACCGCCATTCAATACCTGTTTCAGGGTGTTTCCCTGTTCGACGTGTACCTGTTAGGTGCAGCAGAAGGGGCGGGCGGCATGTTCGTTTCGCTGATCAAACTGCTGGTTGTTCCACTGGTGTATGTTTCAATCGTCTGTGGCATTGTTGATCTTAAAGACATCTCCGCTTTTGGCCGTTTAGGCACTAAAACTTTTGCGCTTTATATCATCAACACCGTGATTGCGATTGCGGCGGCATTAACGGTTGGTCTGATCTTCCAGCCAGGTGCCGATGCAAACTTGGCAGGTACGGTGTCACAAGCGGTGAAACTGACCACCACAGAAACGCCGGATATTTTCTCTCTGGTTGTGAACATTGTGCCAAGCAACCCGGTTCAGGCATTTGCGAATGGCGACATGCTACAAATCATCTTTATGGCAATTCTGACTGGTTTGGCGATTCAAGCGCTGGATTCTCGTGGTGGGCCGGCTATTCGTACCTTTAAGCTGGCTAACGAAATCATGATGAAGCTGGTTGGTCTGGTGATGAGTCTGGCACCTTACGGCGTGTTCGCTCTGATGACCCAACTGGGTGCAACGCTGGATGCGCACACGCTGATGTCGGTGGCGGGTTACGTGGCTCTGGTTGTTGCTATGCTGGTGTTCTGGATCTTCGTTTTCTACCCAATTGTGGTAGGTATGACGACCAGCGTATCGCCAAAGCAGTTCCTGCGTGCTACGCGTGAACAGATTCTGTTCTCACTGTCGACTGCAAGTTCGAATGCAACCATTCCGGTAACCATGCGTACACTGACTGAGAAGTTGCAAGTGTCGAAGTCTGTCGCGGGCTTTGGTGTGCCGCTGGGTGCAACCATGAACATGTCGGGTGTGTCTATCTATATCGCTCTGGCGACTATCTTTGTAGCGAACGCTTTTGGTCAGCCAATTAACTCAGCGGATATCTTTACTCTGGGTCTGACGATTTTGCTGCTGTCTATCGGTGCTGGTGGTGTTCCGGGCGGCGGTGTGGTGATGGTTGGCGTGCTATTGCACCAACTGGGTCTGCCACCAGAAGGTTTGGCCATCATTGCTGCGGTAGACCGTATTAACGATATGTTCTGTACTTCATCGAACGTAGTGGGTGACACTGCCGTTAACACCATCGTGGCGAAAAGCGAAGGTGGTCTGGCGAACGAAGAAGAAGCGCAAGCAGAGCTGGCAACAGAAACTCGTTAAGCACAAAATTCACCTCTTATATGAAAAGCGAAGCCGATGCTTCGCTTTTTTCTTACTAAAAATTCAAACTTTTTTCGTTTTTGCCCTTGAAAAGGTATTTGTCGCCCTTATCTATGGGGCATACGAGAAGCAAACATACACGTTTTTGTTTGTGAGCGGGGGTTGAAACCCGATTCTCCATCCCCACATTAGGGGTATAGCAAAACGAACATAGAATTTATTCGGAGATAGCCTGATGGGTAAAATCATTGGTATTGACTTAGGTACTACTAACTCATGTGTTGCTGTGCTAGACGGCGACAAACCTCGCGTAATCGAGAACGCAGAGGGTGAGCGTACAACCCCTTCTGTAATCGCGTACACAGATGGTGAAACGCTAGTTGGTCAGCCAGCGAAACGTCAAGCTGTAACAAACCCGGAAAACACGCTATTTGCAATCAAGCGTCTTATCGGTCGTCGTTATGAAGACGAAGAAGTACAGCGTGACATCTCAATTATGCCTTACAAGATCGTTCGTGCAGACAACGGCGATGCGTGGGTAGAAGCGAAAGGCCAAAAAATGGCTGCGCCACAGGTTTCAGCAGAAGTTCTGAAGAAAATGAAGAAAACTGCAGAAGATTACCTGGGCGAGAAAGTAACGGGTGCCGTTATCACCGTTCCTGCTTACTTCAACGATGCGCAGCGTCAGGCAACGAAAGATGCCGGTCGTATCGCAGGTCTTGAAGTAAAACGTATCATCAACGAACCGACTGCTGCTGCACTGGCTTACGGTCTGGACAAACAGGGCGGCGATCGCGTTATCGCAGTATACGACCTGGGTGGTGGTACCTTTGATATTTCAATCATCGAAATCGATGAAGTTGAAGGCGAGAAAACCTTCGAAGTTCTGGCAACCAACGGTGACACTCACCTGGGTGGTGAAGACTTCGATAACCGCATGATCAACTACTTGGTTGACGAGTTCAACAAAGAACAAGGCATCAACCTGAAAAACGATCCACTGGCGATGCAGCGTCTGAAAGAAGCGGCAGAGAAAGCGAAGATCGAACTGTCTTCAGCTCAGCAAACTGATGTGAATCTACCTTACATCACTGCTGATGCAACTGGTCCTAAGCACATGAACATCAAAGTGACTCGTGCGAAACTGGAATCTCTGGTTGAAGACCTAGTTCAACGTTCTCTGGATCCACTGAAAGTGGCCCTAGCTGACGCAGACCTGTCAGTCAACGACATTACTGACGTTATCCTGGTGGGTGGTCAGACTCGTATGCCAATGGTTCAGAAGAAAGTGGCTGAATTCTTTGGTAAAGAAGCTCGTCGTGACGTGAACCCTGATGAAGCAGTAGCTGTTGGTGCTGCGGTTCAAGGTGGTGTACTGGCGGGTGAAGTGAAAGACGTACTGCTGCTGGACGTAACTCCGCTGTCTCTGGGTATTGAGACAATGGGCGGCGTAATGACCAAACTGATTGAGAAAAACACCACGATTCCAACCAAAGCAAATCAAGTGTTCTCAACAGCAGAAGACAACCAAAACGCGGTAACGATTCACGTACTGCAAGGTGAACGTAAACAAGCGAACTTCAACAAGTCGCTGGGTCAGTTCAACTTGGAAGGCATTCAGGCAGCACCACGTGGTATGCCTCAGATCGAAGTGACCTTCGACCTGGATGCGGATGGTATCCTGCACGTATCAGCGAAAGACAAACAAACTGGTAAAGAGCAGAACATCACTATCCAAGCGTCTGGTGGTCTGAGCGACGAAGAAATCGAGAAAATGGTTCAGGAAGCAGAAGCGAACAAAGAAGCGGACAAAAAGTTCGAAGAGCTAGCAACTGCACGTAACCAAGCTGACCAGATGATCCACGCAACTCGTAAACAGGTTGAAGAAGCGGGTGACGCTCTGCCAGCAGACGAGAAAGAGAAGATCGAAGCGGCGATCAGTGAGCTGGAAACAGCGAAACGCGGCGAAGATAAAGCAGAAATCGATGCGAAAGTTCAAGCACTGATGACTGCTTCTCAGAAACTGATGGAAATCGCTCAGCAGAAAGCTCAGGCACAAGGTGCTGACGCTGGCCAGCAGTCTACTTCTCCAGAAGATGACGTGGTTGACGCCGAGTTTGAAGAAGTGAAAGACGACAAGAAATAATTCTTTGTCATCGAAGGCTTGAATTTGAGAGAATTCAAGCCCTTCACCTTCGGTTCTTTTTTCGAAAAGAACACTCGAAGTTTGATGCGGGCGTTAGGGGAAACTCTTACGCCCGTCTGTTTGTCAGCTTTATCGCTATAGCTAAGAAATCAACACTTTTTATCTATATCGATACAAACACCAAGCGGCGCTTAAGTAGAGCGAAAACCGTTTGCAGTAACAGATTGGTGATCTAGAACATGTCAAAACGTGATTTTTACGAAGTATTAGGCGTTAGCCGTGATGCCTCTGAGCGCGATATTAAGAAGGCGTACAAACGCCTGGCGATGAAATTCCACCCGGACCGTAATCAGGGTGATGCCAGCGCTGCGGATAAGTTTAAAGAAGTAAAAGAAGCGTATGAGATTCTGACCGACCCGCAAAAGAAAGCGGCGTACGACCAATATGGTCACGCAGCCTTTGAACAGGGCGGCGGTGGTTTCGGTGGCGGCGGCTTTGGCGGCGGCGGTGCGGATTTCGGCGACATCTTTGGTGATGTCTTTGGCGATATTTTCGGTGGCGGCCGTCGTGGTGGTGGTGCGCCGCGTCCACAACGTGGTGCGGATCTGCGCTACAACATGGAACTGACGCTGGAAGAAGCGGTACGTGGTTGCTCGAAAGAGATTGAAGTTCCGACTTTGGTTCACTGTGATACCTGTGATGGCAGCGGGGCGAAGAAAGGCACCTCGGCTCAAACCTGTGGCACCTGTCATGGTCACGGTCAGGTACAGATGCGTCAGGGCTTCTTTGCGGTCCAGCAAACCTGTCCTACCTGTCATGGTAAAGGCAAGATCATTAAAGACCCTTGTAACGACTGTCATGGTCAGGGCCGTAAACAGAAAACCAAAACGCTTAACGTTAAAATTCCAGCCGGTGTCGACACGGGCGATCGTATTCGCCTTGCGGGCGAAGGCGAAGCAGGAGAAATGGGCGCACCTGCGGGCGACTTGTACGTACAAGTGCACGTCAGAGAGCACCACATTTTTGAACGCGATGGCAACAACTTGTACTGCGAAGTCCCTGTCAGCTTTGCAATGGCCGCACTGGGCGGTGAAGTGGAAGTTCCAACCCTCGATGGTCGTGTAAACCTGAAAGTGCCGGAAGAAACGCAAACGGGCCGTATGTTCCGCATGCGTGGCAAAGGCGTGAAGAGTGTTCGCGGCGGCGCCATCGGCGACCTGATCGTGAAGCTGGTGGTGGAAACTCCGGTGAAACTGAGCGCGCGTCAGAAAGAGCTTCTGCGTGAACTGGAAGAATCTTGTGGTGGCGATGCAGCCAACAAGCATAAGCCCAAGTCTGAAGGTTTCTTCAATGGTGTGAAGAAGTTCTTTGATGACTTAACCAGTTAATCATTGAACTGAAAAGCCTGCATCTGCAGGCTTTTTTGTTTTCTGTTCCTAGTCCACTGGCGGTGCCGGTGGATTTTTACATTTACGAATTACTGCCAACACGTTACGGGCTCTGCTAATCCTGTACTTCTCAATGAGAGCTGGGAGTAAGTGCTGCCTGAGCATTTATCCAGATTCTGGCCTTTGGCTGCTTGTGGCGTTGCGGTAATGGTGTATCCCGAGCTGGATACCGTAACACCAACGGAATAACGATCTGTATCACTGCTACATAAGGTGCAGGCGCCACCCGATAGCACTCCGGCTGTGGAATAGCCACTGTTGTAATGTTCTTCCAGATACAACTGGATTTTGACCATGTCAGCCATGACCTGCTTACGGTGCCCTTCTTTAACATAGCCAGTATAAGCCGGGTAGGCGATGCCGGACAGAATGCCAATAATCACCACTGCGATCATTAATTCGATCAGTGTCATACCCAAAGAATCGGATTGCCGCCTGTTGCAACGATTTGTTCGAATCATTTCCATTAGTTCCCTGAATTTGCCTGCCTCTATTGTGGATACTGCTAGCATCGGTGCAAGTTGATTCACATTCATCTCATTGTTTGCAAAAGGTTTTGGGAAATGGTTCGCGGGTTTACCTTACTGGAATTACTGATCACGCTGGCTGTTCTGGCCGTGGTGCTAACGTTCGCAGCGCCCAGTTTTGAGCGTTTTTCACAGCAGAATCAGATGCAGTCGTTGGCGTCTGAACTGCAAGGATTCCTGCTACAAGCCAAATCGGAAGCGGTGTTTCGCAACCAAGATTTATGGGCCCACTTTGTGATGGACAGCAATCCATCTGCATCGGGCCAGTGGACTATTGTGCTGAAAGACAGCGATTCGCCTTCATCTGGAAATACCATTTTGCTACTCAGTGGCCGGGGATTTCGCAACATCAGTTTGGAATCGCACTTCAGTCCCAACAAAATCAAGTTCGATGGTGTGCGCGGTAAAGTTTTTAACGGCAGCCTCTCATTTCATCCGGTCACCGAGACAAGCAAAGAACTCAAACTACGGACGTCATACAGCGCAAATCGAGTGATGATTTGTGGCAATCAAGGAGCCTTGTATGGTTATCCTGCGTGCACGTAAAAAGCTCCGAGGCGCTTCGCTGATCGAATTTATGATCGCCTCGTTAGTGGGGACGATGGCGCTGGCGATAATCGGAAGTGTGCTTATCAGCAGTCAGCGCAGTGCCGCGCAACGCAGCCAAGAAATTCTGCTGCTGCAAAATATCACTAATGTGATGCAAGGGATGAAAGAGGAGATGTATCAGGCCGGGTTTGATGACGTAAACCGAACTTCCGTGTTGTTATCCGGGGCATCAAGCGTGGTTTATACACAAAGTTTTCCCTCCGTAGTTGGTTTTGTGTATCGCGTGGAATCTGCAGGGGCGGCGGCGTATCGCCATGTGGTTTATCGTCAGGACTCCACGGCGTTGAAGTTGTGCGAAAAAATGCGGGCAGCGCCTTTAACCCCCGCGTCTGCGGCGGATTCTATCGTCGGCGATAGCTGTTATTCACTCTTTGATCCCCGGCAGATATCCGTCACCGCGTTTTCTACCGATACTGACGCGTTATCGGGCGGTCTCGTCAGCGGAGCAATGACCACCGTAGCCATTACAGCGGCGTTGACTAACCGTCCGAGTGTTACGCAATCGCTCTCATTTCAAATTCAGCCGAGGAACTGGCAATGAGCTACACCAGTCAACGAGGAGTAGCGACGCTGCTGATTACTTCGATACTGCTGACGGTTGCTTTAGTTGTCACGCTCGGGATGTATAAGAATCTGTTTTTTCAAATCAAGCGCGCGCAGAACGAGGTCAGAGCCAAGCAGCAATTTTGGATGGCGGAAGGTGGACTGGAATGTATCTACAGTGTGACCCAAACGACGCATATGCTGCCGACAGCCAGCCATTATTCCGCCTGTGATTCCAGCGGTTTACTGAGTTTTAGTTATCAGAATCCCGGTCGCGGGCAATGGAAAGTCACCGCGCAGTATGGCTATCAGCATCTGAGTAAAACCATTCGCTATCCGGCCTCTGCGTCCGGTGTGCTCAAAGCCACTTCAAATCTGTATTTTGCTGGCGGGTTGTCGATGTTGGCCGACCCGGGACTCAGCCTGGGGGATAGCCAATGGGCCTGTACCATGTTGCGCTACAGCAAGGAGTTTTATGTGAACGGCACCTTGGCCAACCTTGGGCTGAGTGACACTCACTTGCCGTACAGTGGATTTCCAACCGGTCAAAGCTGTCACGGTGATTATATGACGACTACGACAGCGGGTTATGCCACACCGACGGGCTTGGAAAAGGACTTCGTCAATGATCTTCACCAAACTCCTTTTGAGGATTTGTTCGGTGAAGCGCGCAGCGAATGGTACAAGGTTATGTCTGACCCTCAGTTCAGTAAGATCTCCGCCACCAGTCTGTTTAATGCCAGCGGAGTATTGCTGAGCCAGACTTCCTTGCCAACGCCAGCACCAATCACAAATTGTGGTGAACAAATAGTGCAGCAGATTCAGTTGGGGAAGGATTTGTTGTGGGTTTATGGCAGTTGCCATCTTGAGCACTCAGACTTAACGGCAATCGGTGATGCGATTGATGCGGCTGGCTCGGCGATTGATGGCGTGATCCTGATCATTCACAACGGTTTGCTTTCAACGGAAGGGGCTCTGACGTTTAAAGGCATGATCTATCACTTTATCTCTCAGGCTGCAGATGGCACGCCAGATTTCGTCCCTTCAGAGGCTCAATGGCAGGCTCTGAATCTCACTCAGGCCAACTTACTCAAAAGCGCGGTCGATCATACGCCGGATGTGCTTCCTGCGGTATCGATTGACAATACGAGCTATTTTCAAACGGGCGCCTTTTACCCGACCGGCGGCTATGTGATGGATGCGCCGGACACTTACGCGGTGTTCAGTTCTTCGATGAGTTTTCAATTCAACCGCGATGCGATTGACGTTCCGCTCAACAAAATCCGCAAGTTCAAATGGCAAAAAGGGTCTTGGTATGGCCAATAGACAACAAGGATTCAGCCTGATTGAAGTGATGATCTCATTTGTCTTAATCGGTGTCGGCGCGTTGGGTTTAGTGAAGCTGCAAGCCTATATCGAACAGAGAGCAGACTTTGCTATGCAGAGCGTTATTGCCCTGAATCTGGCTGAACAAAAACTGGAATGGTTTCGCACTCGCGGCGCATCGTCGGCCAGCCCGACATTAATTGCTGCGGACTTTGACAGTGACATCGTCAGTGGGGAAGACCTGACACACTCAGGATATGTTTTGCGCTGGAGTGTGCCTGCGGCAACGGTATCCGGCTCGTTAAAAACGGTCGTCATGGAGGCGTCCTGGCGGGATCGCCAGGGACAGTCTCAGCGTATCGAGCTAACGACGTCGATATCTCGTTATAGCGAGTATCAGCCATAAATCAGCAGAGTTATGGCATTTTGCGTTGTTTCTTTGCGATTTTTCAATGATGTTGTTTGGCATGTGTTTGTGTGATGTTGTGGTTTTGTGGCTAAATAGCAAAATATGTCTCTAGATATTTCATGATAGGTGGAACTTTGTGCTTGATTGAGTCTTGTCTAATACAATGCTCTGACGCGTAATTGGCCTATCTTGCGCTCTTGTATACCGTGAGACGGCATTCTGTTACGTGGCAGGCTAAGCCGAAATTATTACTAAGGCCTAAAGTAACAACATCTGTCAGGAGTTACGAATGAGTAACCAAGCCGTAAAATCTGCGCCGCCAGCGAACTCAAGTCGCATGGATGGCTTTCTTAATTTCATCGAACGCGCGGGGAACAAAATCCCGGATCCTGCGATTCTATTCTTCTGGGCATTGGTCATCGTCTGGGTTGCCTCTGCGCTGCTATCCAATGTCAGCTTTGACCTCATCAACCCACGCACGGGGGATGCTCTGGAGGTTAAAAACCTGCTGACCGGAGAATCACTGGCCCATTTTCTTGCCAATATGGTGAGTACCTTTACCAGTTTTGCTCCTCTGGGTATTGTCCTGGTCGCGATGCTGGGTGTCGGTGTGGCGGACTCGTCAGGCTTCATCACGACCGGTCTTAAGAAAATGCTTAATGTCACCCCGGCAAAATTGCTGACGCCGATGCTGATTCTGGTGGCGATTGTGTCGCACACTGCGGCCGATGCGGGTTATGTGTTGGTGATTCCGTTGGGCGGTATCATTTTCCACGCAGCGGGCCGACACCCTCTGGCGGGGATTGCGGCGGCGTTTGCCGGCGTATCCGGTGGCTTCTCTGCCAACTTTATTCCATCGGGGATCGATCCTCTGCTTGCGGGCTTTACCCAGACCTCTGCCCAAGTACTGGATGCCGCTTATCAGGTGAATCCGTTGGCGAACATCTTCTTCACCGGTCTTTCTTCGGTGATCATTGTGGCGATTGGCTGGTATGTCACCGAGCGTGTGATTGAGCCGCGTTTACAGAAAATGCCAGTCGATGAGGATGCGGAAGCCGCGCCGGATCTGGGATCGTTCACCGCGATTGAGTCGAAAGCTTTCCGTTACGCAGGCGGTGCGATGCTGCTGGGTATCGGATTGCTGGTGGCGGCCTTGTGGCCGGAAAACTCCGCGCTGCGTTCGCCAGACGGTGAAATCACTGCGTTTTCAGCGCCGATCATGAAGTCGATTGTGCCATTGATCTTCATCCTGTTTATTATTCCGGGCATCGTTTATGGCCGTGTTTCCGGTACTTTTAAAAATAGTAACGATGTCATTAAAGCCATGTCAGGGACGATGGCAACCATGGGCGCTTACATTGTGATGTCGTTCTTCTGCGCGCAGTTTCTGGCGGCATTTGGTCAGTCTAATATCGGAACCATGTTGGCGCTGTATGGGGCGGAAGGGCTGAAAGCGCTTAACCTGCCAGGCGAAGCAACGATTGTCGGTATGATTCTATTGACGGCGATGGTGAACTTGTTGGTCGGTTCTGCTTCTGCGAAGTGGGCGCTGATCGGCCCGATTCTGGTGCCGATGTTGATGGCGGTGGGGATTTCTCCCGAGTTGTCTCAGGCGGCGTACCGCGTGGGCGACTCTGTGTCTAACATCATTTCACCGTTGATGGTGTTCTTCCCGCTGGTGGTGGTGTACTGCCAACGTTACGTGAAAGCGACGGGGATCGGCACACTGGCGTCGCTGATGATGCCATTCTCGATTGCGATGCTGATTGGCTGGACGTTATTCCTGCTTGCTTACTGGGCATTGGGCATTCCGCTTGGTATTCAGGCGCCGTACACCTACAGCATGTAAATAAAAGAAAAGCCCGCGACAGCGGGCTTTTTCATATCCGTGCCGTTACTCGGCTTTGAGGTACTTCGCGTGAAACGCTAAATGATCGGCAATAAAGCTTTGAATAAAGAAGTAGCTGTGGTCATAACCAGGATGCATTCTCAGCGTGATATCAATATCCATCTCTTTAGCGACGCTCATCAGTGTTTCCGGCTGGAGCTGCTCTTGCAGGAAGCTATCCGCTTCGCCCTGATCAATCAGAATGGGGGTGCGCACCAAGTGCGATTTAAACAGTTCGACCGCGTCGTAGTGTTCCCAGGCCGATTTGTCGTCGCCCAGATAATGGCGAAACGCTTTCTGACCCCATGGCACTGCCATCGGATGGCAGATTGGGCTGAAGGCAGAAATTGAGGTGTAGTGGTTCTGGTTTTTCGCACCAATGGTCAATGCGCCGTGGCCGCCCATACTGTGGCCGGAAATCGCCTTACGCGTGCTGACCGGAAAATGTGTTTCGATAAGCGCTGGTAACTCATCAACGATGTAACTGTACATCTGATAGTTGGCTTTCCATGGCTCCTGTGTCGCATTGAGGTAGAAGCCTGCACCCAGGCCGAAATCGTACGCACCGTCGGGATCATCGGGTACGTGCTCGCCACGGGGGCTGGTGTCCGGTGCGACAATTGCAATGCCCAGTTCGGCCGCTTTTTGAAACGCGGCGGCTTTTTGCATGAAGTTTTCATCGGTGCAGGTCAGCCCGGATAACCAGTACAATACGGGGACTGGTGTGCCCGCGGTGGCTTGAGGCGGCAGATATATCGCAAAGCGCATGTCGCAGCTCAACACGTCCGAATGATGCTGATACTGTTTGTGCCAGCCATCAAACACTTTGGCCTGAGTAAGATTGGTTAAACTCATGGTGACTCCTTTGACGAGGTATTGCCTGCCCAGACAATATTGCAGCTCTGCTGGCTGCAACATTCTATTCTCCGGTCAGCATCGCCCGTCATTGCTGAGGGTTGGCGATTATTTGAAATGGATCACCGAGCGAATGCTTTCACCCGAATGCATCAGCTCAAACGCTTGGTTGATCTCGTCGAGCGGCATGGTGTGAGTAATGAACTCCTGCAGACCAAATTCACCCGCCAGATACTGTTCAACAATGCCCGGCAGTTGTGAACGACCTTTCACGCCGCCAAATGCGCTGCCGCGCCATACTCGGCCAGTCACCAGCTGGAATGGACGGGTAGAGATTTCCTGACCTGCGCCCGCAACACCAATGATGACGGATTCGCCCCAACCTTTGTGACAGCATTCCAGCGCCTGGCGCATCACGTTCACGTTGCCGATACATTCGAACGAGAAGTCGACGCCGCCGTCAGTCATCTCGATGATAACGTCCTGAATCGGCTTATCGAATTTCTGTGGGTTGATGCAGTCGGTCGCACCCAGTTGCTTCGCCAGTTCGAATTTCTTCTCATTGATATCGATACCAATAATACGGCTCGCGCCAACCATTCGAGCGCCGATGATCGCGGACAAGCCGATACCACCCAGACCAAAGATGGCAACGGTGTCGCCTTTTTTCACTTTGGCGGTGTTCATGACTGCGCCCATACCCGTGGTCACGCCACAACCCAGCAGACAGATCTCTTCCAATGGTGCTTCTTTGTTGACTTTCGCTAACGAGATTTCTGGCAGCACGGTGTATTCAGAGAAGGTTGAACAGCCCATGTAGTGGAAAATGGGTTCGCCATCTTTGTAGAAACGCGTCGTGCCGTCTGGCATCAAGCCTTTGCCCTGAGTGGCACGCACAGCGCTACACAGGTTGGTTTTGCCTGATTTACAGAACTTACATTCGCCACATTCGGCGGTGTAGAGTGGAATGACGTGATCGCCCACTTCCACGCTGGTGACGCCTTCACCAACCATTTCAACGATACCGCCGCCTTCATGGCCAAGGATCGCCGGGAATACGCCTTCAGGATCATCACCAGACAGGGTAAACGCGTCCGTGTGGCAAACGCCCGATGCGACGATGCGCACCAGCACTTCGCCTTTACGTGGCAGCATAACGTCCACTTCTTCCATCTTCAGTGGCTGATTTGGGCCCCAGGCAACCGCGGCACGAGATTTAATGAATTTGTCTTGAGACATGGAGTGATTCCTTTTCATACATTGCAATCGAGTGGGGGGCGCGGCTAAACGCCCAACCAAGATTGTCAGTATAGTCCTTTCATTTCGCGGTATAATTGGGTCAAAATGAGAATAACTTTTACGGCATTGTAATAATAAACAACGGATAAGGTGAAATGGCGAGTTGGGAAGGGGTGAGTGAATTTGTTGCCGTCGCAGAGACAGGCAGTTTTACTCAGGCAGCAAAACGCTTGGTAACCTCGGTGGCGAATGTCAGCCGAAGGATTGCGTTGCTGGAAGAGCGGTTGGGGGTCAAGCTGCTGTTGCGCACGACGCGCAAAGTCTCGCTCACCGAAGCCGGTCAGGTGTATTACCAGCAATGCCGTGCATTGCTGGAGGGGCTGGAGCAGGCTGAGCTGACTGTGACTCAGATGCAACAAACGCCGAGAGGTAAACTGAAAGTGACGGCGCCGGTTACCTACGGCGAACAGAAAATTGCGCCGTTGCTGAACGATTTCTTGCTGCAGCATCCGAAGCTGGAGTTGGAATTGGTTCTGACCAACCAGAAACTGGATTTGATTGAGCAGGGCGTGGATGTCGCGGTGCGTCTTGGTCAGTTGGACGATTCCAGCTTTATTGCCCGCCGCCTGAGTAATCGCCATTTGTATGTCTGTGCGACGCCGGACTATCTTGCCCAATGTGGCACGCCGCACACTCTGTCTGAACTGACTAAACACAGTTGTCTGGTCGGGACATACGATCACTGGCGTTTCAAAGAAAATCAGCAGTCGCGCTCGATTCGTGTCAAAGGACGCCTCAGTTGCAGCAGCGGCGTCGTGCTGTTAGATGCGGTGCTCAAAGGTATGGGGCTGGCGCAACTGCCGGATTATTACGTCGAAGAGCATCTGCTTTCGGGCCGTTTGGTCGAAGTGCTGCCAAGCTATCGTGATGACCGGGAAGGGGTCTGGGCGCTTTATCCGCAAAACCGCCATTTATCGCCGAAAGTGCGTTTGCTGGTGGATTATCTGGCGCAGCATTTATCTGCACTGGCGATGCCGCTATAATTGCGCCCCCAACAGATGAGGTTTCCATGACAGATACAACCGCCACTTTTACCCCTGAAGATGAACATTTCATGCGCCGAGCGATGGAACTTGCCCAGCAGGCTGAAGCAGAAGGTGAAGTGCCCGTCGGTGCGTTGCTGGTCAAGGATGGCGAGATCATTGCGGAAGGGTGGAACCGTTCCATTGGTGCCTGCGATGCCACTGCGCACGCTGAAATTCAGGTGCTGCGCAAAGCGGGTGCGACGCTGCATAACTATCGTCTGCTCGATACTACCTTGTATGTGACGCTTGAACCGTGTCCGATGTGTGCGGGTGCCTTGCTGCACAGCCGGGTTAAACGCATCGTTTATGGTGCACCGGATCTCAAAGCCGGTGCGGCAGGCACGGTGATGGATCTGTTCAGCAGTCAGGCTGCGTATCACTATGCCACGGTGGAAAAGGGGTTGTTGGAAG
Organism: Vibrio sp. LQ2; assembly: GCF_023920125.1. Taxonomy (NCBI): domain Bacteria; kingdom Pseudomonadati; phylum Pseudomonadota; class Gammaproteobacteria; order Vibrionales; family Vibrionaceae; genus Vibrio; species Vibrio sp. LQ2. The sequence continues at coordinate 1,526,072 of NZ_CP085308.1, read as the reverse complement.
AGGAATGCCGCCAGCAACTGCAGGCGTTTTTTCAACGTCGGCGCAAAGAGATCAAAGCGCAGAAAGATGCCGAGAAACTGCGTTCTGCCCAATCGGATGCACCGAAGCTGTAAATCTAGCGGTCGATCAGGGAAAGAAGTGCAACGAAGAATGAAAGCGGAATGTTGGGCAAACATCTACTTGCGGTAGATGTTTGCTGCTCGAAAGTGTCAGTCCGACAACTGTACGAACGCGCGATGGCGAGCCAGAACTTTTTTCTTGGTATTGGCTAACATACGGCGACGACGGTTCGCTGACACGGCTTTGCTAAGGAGTTTTGAGTGCCGTTTACGTTTCAGCATAAAACACCCTCCTACTACTGACTATAAACAAGAAACCCTGTCCGGACCGGATACGCAGTGCGTTAAGCCTAAGCTGCGCGCGTACATGAAGTCCGCTCACCGCTCGAGTATTCGCGCATCGAAGTATTTTGGTCGGTCATTCGCATTCAGTGGCGTTAAGGTTTTCAGGACGGCTGATTAGCCGCCTGAACACAACTCAAAACCGAGTGGAATGTTCTTCAGCAGGGAACCCAAAAATAACAGCTTATCGTGTATTTATTGCACTTGATTTTCACTGCTTTCAGAAAACACGCAAGCGATCAAGTTCACACATCTGTGTAAGGTTTTCCCTGCTGAAAATCAAGTGATTAATTATTGCTCACATTTTGCGCGTCGGAGGCCGCAGAGCTGGTTTCAGTACTGCTTTCCACGGTGGCGTCGATGTCAGACTCATCCTCGGTGATCTCCTCTTCCGGAGTGATCACCGTCAGATCGTCAGTACCGGAATCGACGGTGGTGACATGTTTTTGTTCCATGTGACCAATGATGCTCTGGTAGTAGCGGCGAATGTTTTCCACGTACGACAACGCTTCGTCGCCACGCGCATAACCATAGCGGGTTTGCGCGAAATATTTTTTCTGGCGCAGTTGTGGCAGGCGATCTTTTACATCCGCCCACGCATCCGGTGAGCCACCCTGCAGCTTGGTCAGGCGGCGGGCATCCATCATGTGGCCATAGCCGACGTTGTAGGAAGCCAGTGCAAACCAGATTTTCTCGTGATCGGGAATGGAATCGGGAATGCGCTCCATCATGCGACGCAGATATTCCACCCCGCCGCGCACGGATTGCTCAGGGTTGAGTCGATTGGTGACATCCACGCTGCGGGCGGTGGGCAGCGTCAGCATCATCATGCCGCGCACGCCGGTGGGGGATTTGGCACTCGGATTCCAGTGCGATTCCTGATAGGCGAGAGCGGCAATCAGGCGCCAGTCAAATTCTTCCGAATATTTCTGAAACAGCGGCATCCATTTCGGCAGGCGGGTATCCAGCGCGCGCAGAAATGCACGGGTATCCACATAGTCAAACGTACCAACGTGACCGATGTATTTCTCTTCCAGTGACGCCAGGCTGCCGGACTGCTTCAGATTGCCGAAAAACTCAATCATCATGGCGTACAAGCTTTCGTCATCGGAACGGCGCATAAACCACGAGATCGGCTGGTCTTCGGTCATCTCAAACGCTGTGGCGATATCGGGATAAATGCGTTGAGACAGGGAAATTTCGACCGAGTCGGCCATGGTGAACTTGAGTTCACCCTGTGAAACCTGTTTGAGCAGATCGTTGACATCGGCGTTGTTATCAACGTAGTAGCGAAATTCCGGATAGGTACTTTTCAGTGATTCTAATGTGCTCTCAAAATGGGAGTCGTTCACCACGCTGAAAATGGGCGCGTCACCACTTTCATTGTACAGTTCATCTTGTTTGGCGATGAGCTGCTCAATGCTGCGTGGGCGCCATTGGCCTTTTTTATACACCACTTGTTGCGACACATAATAGTAGGCCGGGCCCGCTCGGTAATCTTTCAGGCGCTGCTCTGACTGGCTGAGGCCTGCAGCGATGATGTCGATTTCACCGTTTTTCAGCGCTGGAAACAGACTGGATAAACGGTAGGCTGGTTTCATTTCGAGTTTGACACCCAGCTCGCGTGCAAATTCACGCGCCAGTTCGTAGTCCAGACCGGAGGGGCCATCAGGACCGATATAATAAGAGAGCTGATTGTTAAGAGTGCCGACGCGCAACACGCCGCGTGCGCGGATTTGGTCGAGTTCACTTTTGGGTTCTGAGTCGATTTGGCACCCGGCTAGCAAAAGAGTCAAAGCGGCCAGAAAGAGGGTGCGACTCATAGAAGCGAATGAAAGCTTGGTCATTAATTCTGATTCTCTTACGTCAAGTAGTGCCTTTATATCAAACACCAAACACTTGGCAAAGTTTTGCGGTCAGGTGCTGCTAATGGCGTCTAACATTTGACCAAATGGGTTGTAATTCAAATTTAACGAAAAAAATGACGCAAACGGTTGCTTTTGGTGTTACGTCACAAAAAAAAATCCTCTATAATGCGCACGCAATGGAGAGGTGAAATCGGTATAAGTTCAACACTAATAGCCTAATATGCTGTTATTTAAGTGAATTTATTCCAATTACATCTTAATCACTTGTATATAGAGACCTAAGCACATGAGAATTTTGCGTGGCTCCCCAGCTCTTTCCGAGTTTCGTGTAAGCAAACTACTTGAAACTTGTCGCGAACAAAACCTGCCTGTAACCGGCATCTATGCTGAGTTCATGCACTTTGCAGACCTCAAAGCAGACTTGGACAGCCAGGAACTGGAAAAGTTAGAGAAGCTGCTGACTTACGGTCCAACCATTCAAGAACACGAGCCACAGGGTTTACTCCTGCTGGTGACGCCTCGTCCGGGCACTATTTCTCCTTGGTCTTCTAAAGCAACGGATATTGCGCACAACTGTGGTCTGGCGTCGATCAAACGTCTGGAACGCGGTACGGCGTACTACGTTGAGAGCGAAGCGGCGCTGACGCAAGAGCAGGTAACGACTCTGAAAGCCTTGCTGCACGATCGCATGATGGAAGTCGTGTTCGCGGAACTCGACGCGGCACAAGCGCTATTCAGCGTGGCAGAACCCGCGCCAATGACTCAGGTGGATATCCTGGCAGGCGGTCGAGTTGCGCTGGAAGAAGCAAACGTTTCCCTAGGTCTGGCACTGGCGGAAGATGAAATTGATTACTTGGTGGAGAACTTCATCAAGCTGGGTCGTAACCCGAATGACATTGAGCTGATGATGTTTGCTCAGGCGAACTCTGAGCACTGCCGTCACAAAATTTTCAATGCGGATTGGACTATCGACGGTGTTGATCAGGATAAATCGCTGTTCAAGATGATCAAGAACACCTTCGAAACCACGCCGGATCACGTGCTGTCTGCCTACAAAGACAACGCAGCGGTCATGACCGGTTCGAAAGTCGGCCGTTTCTTCCCGGATCCGGACTCACGTCAATACACCTACCACCACGAAGACGCCCACATTCTGATGAAAGTGGAAACGCACAACCACCCAACGGCGATTTCGCCTTGGCCAGGTGCGTCAACCGGTAGCGGCGGTGAAATTCGTGATGAAGGCGCAACCGGTATCGGTGGTAAGCCAAAAGCGGGTCTGGTGGGCTTTACGGTATCTAACCTGCGCATCCCTGACTTTGTTCAGCCTTGGGAAAGTGATTTTGGTAAACCAAGCCGCATCGTGAGCGCGCTGGATATCATGATTGAAGGTCCTCTGGGCGGCGCGGCATTCAACAACGAATTTGGTCGTCCAAACCTGCTGGGTTACTTCCGTACTTATGAAGAGAAAGTCACCTCGCACGCGGGTGAAGAGATCCGTGGTTACCACAAGCCAATCATGATTGCTGGCGGTATGGGTAACATTCGTGACGAACACGTACAGAAAAAAGAAATCCCGGTTGGCGCGAAACTGATCGTGCTGGGTGGTCCGGCGATGAACATCGGTCTGGGCGGCGGCGCAGCGTCTTCAATGGCGTCGGGTCAGTCGGCAGAAGATTTGGATTTTGCTTCAGTACAACGTGAAAACCCAGAGATGGAACGTCGTTGTCAGGAAGTGATCGACCGCTGCTGGCAGCTGGGCGATGCGAACCCAATCGCGTTTATCCACGATGTGGGCGCGGGCGGTATCTCGAACGCACTGCCAGAGCTGGTTAACGATGGCGATCGTGGCGGTAAATTCCAGCTGCGTGACGTGCCAAACGATGAACCGGGCATGAGCCCGCTGGAAATCTGGTGTAACGAATCGCAAGAGCGTTATGTGCTGGCGGTTGCGCCGGAGCACATGGCGGCATTTGATGCTATCTGTAAGCGTGAGCGCGCACCCTATGCAGTCGTGGGCGTGGCAACGGAAGATCGTCATCTGACTTTGGAAGACAGCCACTTCGATAACATGCCAATCGACATGCCGATGGACATTCTGCTTGGTAAGCCGCCGAAAATGCACCGTGAAGCGACCACGCTGAAAGTGACCAGCCCAGCGATTGATCGCAGCGGTATCGAACTCAATGAAGCTGTGGATCGCGTGCTGCGTCTACCGGCTGTGGCTGAGAAAACCTTCCTGATCACCATCGGTGACCGCACTGTAACGGGTCTGGTGGCTCGTGACCAGATGGTTGGTCCTTGGCAGGTGCCAGTGGCCAACTGCGCGGTAACGGCAGCAAGCTACGACACTTACCACGGTGAAGCGATGTCTATGGGCGAGCGCACTCCCGTCGCTCTGCTTGACTTCGGCGCATCGGCGCGCCTGGCGGTGGGTGAATCTCTGACCAACATCGCGGCAACCGATATCGGCGATATCAAACACATCAAACTGTCAGCGAACTGGATGTCTCCTGCCGGTCACCCGGGTGAAGATGCGGGTCTGTACGAAGCGGTGAAAGCGGTGGGTGAAGAGCTGTGTCCTGCGCTGGGCCTGACCATTCCGGTTGGTAAAGACTCGATGTCGATGAAGACCAAGTGGAACGAGAACGGCGAAAACAAAGAAGTGACCTCGCCGCTGTCGCTTGTCATCACCGCGTTTGCGCGTGTGGAAGATGTGCGTAAGACCATCACACCACAACTGCGTACCGATCTGGGTGAAACGTCTCTGGTGCTGGTGGATCTGGGTAACGGTCAGAATCGTCTGGGCGCGACGGCCTTGGCGCAAGTTTACAAGCAGTTGGGTGACAAGCCGGCTGACGTTGACAATGCCGAGCAACTGAAAGGCTTCTTCGATGCGATGCAAACTCTGGTTCGCAACGACAAGTTGGTGGCTTACCACGATAAAGGCGATGGCGGTCTGTTTGTCACGCTGGCTGAAATGGCGTTCGCGGGTCACTGTGGTGTGAAAGCCAACATTGAAACGCTGGGTGACGATGTACTGGCAGCGCTGTTCAACGAAGAGTTGGGTGCGGTAATTCAGGTCAAGAACGATGAACTGAATGCGGTATTGGCCACGCTGGCGGCTAATGGTCTGGCGGATTGTTCACACGTTATCGGTGAAGTTGACGCATCAGATGCATTTGTGGTGACTTCGGGTGAACAAGTCCTTCTGCAGCGTTCACGTACCGAAATGCGTACCATCTGGGCCGAAACGACGCACAAGATGCAAGCAATGCGCGACAACCCAGCGTGCGCCGATCAAGAATTTGCGGCGAAAAAAGACAACTCAGATCCAGGTCTGAACGTGTCATTGAGCTTTGATGTCAACCAAGACGTCGCGGCACCTTACATCGCAAAAGGCGCGAAGCCTAAGATGGCGATTCTGCGTGAGCAGGGCGTGAACTCACACGTTGAAATGGCGGCAGCGTTTGACCGTGCGGGCTTTGACGCAGTCGACATTCACATGAGCGACATTCTGACCGGTCAAGCGGTACTGGATGAGTACCAAGGTCTGGTCGCGTGTGGTGGGTTCTCCTACGGTGACGTGCTGGGCGCGGGTGAAGGTTGGGCGAAATCGGTGCTGTTCAATGTGCAGGCTCGCGAACAGTTCGAGCAGTTCTTCAACCGTCAGGACACGTTCTCGCTAGGTGTGTGTAACGGTTGTCAAATGCTGTCTAACCTGAAAGAACTGATCCCGGGTGCAGACTTGTGGCCACGTTTCGTGCGCAACGAATCGGAGCGTTTTGAAGCGCGCTTTAGTCTGGTTGAAGTGCAGAAGTCGGATTCTGTGTTCTTCGATGGCATGGCCGGCTCTCGTATGCCGATTGCGGTCTCTCACGGTGAAGGTCGCGTGGAAGTTCGCGATGAAGCTCACCTCAGTGCGATTGAGCAATCAGGCACGGTTGCAGTCCGTTTCGTGGATAACTTCGGTAACCCGACGCAGCAGTACCCGAACAACCCGAACGGCTCGCCAAATGCGATTACCGGTCTGACAACGAAAGACGGCCGCGTCACCATCATGATGCCGCACCCAGAGCGTGTATTCCGCACGGTGGCGAACTCATGGCACCCAGATAACTGGGGTGAAAATGGTGCCTGGATGCGTATGTTCCAGAACGCACGTAAGAACCTGGGTTAATCAACCATCCAACGAAAAAGCGCAGACCTGGGTCTGCGTTTTTTTTATCTGTTGGTTTCAAAGCGGCAAAAAAACGGCCATTCGGCCGTTGGGTGTGTACTTTATTCCTGTCGATGGGCAGGCCGATTAACGGAACTGGCCAACTTGGGGCAGAAATTCAAAGCCTGCCGCAGCAAGACGCGCTTCGAGCGCTGCACGGTCAATGTCGAAGTAAACCACCAGCTTGTCGAGATCGCCGCCGAAATCGTCACGCAGCTTCATATTCACAATGCTCATCAGCATCACGGGATCCATAGTGGCAAAGTTCGCCAGATTCATGTTCAGTCCTCGAAATCAGAAATCAGTAAGTTGGCCGCCGCAAACGCCGCTTTTTCACGGGTTTCTTTGGGGAGGGTGGTGTCAGCAGCGATGTCATTGAGTGCGCGCACTGCGCAGGAAATCGCCTGCGGCACGTACCCTTGGTCACCACTGCCAATCTGTGCGTAAAGTTCACGCACCAATTCACAACACGCGTAGACTTGCATGGTTTTGTCCTCGAAATAGAATCTGTGTCCAATATACACACACAGCCAGTCGCTGACAAAACTGTGGTTTGCGCTGGCGCAATCTCTTGGTGTAATTGGTGAATTATTCTCCGCGCACCTGCTGATTGAGGTCAGCAATCAGTGCATCATCCAGCCGCATCTGTTTGCCAAGCTCACGCAAATACGCTTTTTCCATGAAGTTCTGTTCATCGACAATCAACAAGGAAGCGAGATAGAGCTCCGATGCTTGGGCTGGCGTCTGAGCCAGAAGGGCGATTTCAGTGGGATCGAGCGGCTTTTTCAGTTCTTGTTCGATCAGAGTTTGCACGCTGGCATCGGCTCCGAGTTCATTCACAGCTTGGTTGATGTGCGCCATTTCCTGTTCATCGACATGGCCATCCGCTTTGGCTGCGGCGATCATCGCCTTAAGAATTAACAGCTCATGACGTGGATTGTGCTCATCAAAGGTGGCTGAGGGTGGGGCAGAGGCGGGCTGTTTGGCTTGCCAGTCATTGTAAACCTTATATGCCAGTGCGCCTAAAGCGGCAGCGCCGCCGATTTTCAAAGCACTCTTGCCAAGTTTCTTACTTTTTCTCGACCCCATCAGAATGCCCAGTAAGCCGCCACCGAGCGCGCCGGCACCCAATGTGGCGAGTTGGCTTTTGTCTTTGGTGAGTGACTGTGCCTGCTGAGTGCCTTTCTGCACCAAGTCTGAATTAAGTGCTTGATTGAGTAATGCTTTCAGATCCATAAATCACCTCCTTGAGTGTGTTTACAGTCTAAGAAGCACAACATGAACTGAGGATTAATTGCATAAAAAAAGCTGCCCGAAGGCAGCTTTTCAAACTCAGTTGGCGATTAAGCCATTTGTGCTTTGATGTGTTCAACGATCTGGTCGATGGCAATCGAAGTCTTCTCACCGCTGCGGCGGTTTTTATACTCGAAGTTGCCTTCGTCCATGCTGCGATCGCCAATAACGATCGTGTGTGGCACACCAATCAGTTCCATGTCAGAGAACATTACGCCCGGACGCTCTTTACGGTCATCAAACAGTACGTCGATACCTGCAGCGCTCAATTCCGCGTACAGTTTTTCTGCTGCTTGCTGAACGCGCTCTGATTTGTGCATGTTCATCGGTACGATCGCAACCTGGAACGGTGCAATCGCATCAGGCCAGATGATGCCGTACTGGTCGTTGTTCTGTTCAATGGCAGCGGCCACCACACGAGAAACACCGATACCGTAACAGCCCATTTCCAGAATGACGTTTTTGCCGTCTGGACCCAGAACGCTACAGTTCATTTTCTCTGAGTAGTTGGTACCCAGTTGGAAGATGTGACCCACTTCGATACCACGTTTTAGCATCAGGGTACCTTTGCCACATGGGCTAGGATCGCCTTCTACCACGTTACGCAGGTCTGCCACTTTACCCAGTTCAACGTCACGACCCCAGTTGATACCGAAGTAGTGTTTACCATCGATGTTCGCACCTGCGCCGAAATCACTCATCACGGCCACAGTGCGGTCAACGATGAATGGCAGTTGCAGGCCAACAGGACCCAGAGAACCAGGGCCTGCGCCGATCAGCGCGCGAATTTCTTCTTCGCCGGCCATTTCCAGTGGCGATGCCACTTCTGGCAGATTTTCTGCTTTGATTTCGTTCAGTTCGTGATCGCCACGGACCAGCAGCGCAACGATAGGCGCGTCGATCTCGTCAGAGGCTTTCACAAACAGAGTTTTAATGGTTTTCTCGATTGGCAGACCGTGTTGCTCCACCAGTTCCGCGATGGTTTTCGCGTTTGGCGTATCAACCAGAGTCATTTCCTGCGTTGGCGCTGCGGCTTCTGCGGCAGGAGCAATCGCTTCTGCTTTTTCGATATTGGCTGCGTAATCTGATTCAGTTGAGAAAACGATCAGGTCTTCACCACTTTCAGCCAGTACGTGGAATTCTTGTGAACCGTTACCACCAATGGCACCGCTGTCTGCCAGCACTGGACGGTAGTCCAGACCCATACGGTCAAACGCTTTGCAGTAAGCGGCGTGCATTGCATCATAAGATTTTTGCAGACCATCTTTGTCGATGTCGAAGCTGTATGCGTCCATCATCGAAAATTCACGTGCACGCATCACACCGAAACGAGGGCGACGTTCATCACGGAACTTAGTTTGAATCTGATACAGGTTCAGCGGCAGCTGCTTGTATGAGCTCACTTCATTGCGCACCAGCGCAGTGATCACTTCTTCAGCAGTCGGGCTAAGAACAAACGGACGAACGTGACGGTCAGTAAAGCGAAGCAGCTCAGGACCCATCTTTTCGCTGCGTCCTGTCTCTTCCCATAGTTCAAACGGCTGAACAACGGGCATCAAAGTTTCGATTGCACCTGCATTATCGATTTCTTGACGAACGATGTTTTCGACTTTACGCAGCACGCGCAGACCAGTAGGTAGCCAGGTGTATAGGCCTGAAGCTAGCTTACGGATCATACCCGCACGTAGCATGAGCTGATGGCTCACAACTTCTGCGTCGTTTGGAGTCTCCTTCAGAGTAGAAAGAAGATATTTACTGGTACGCATTTAGGTATCCGTTTTTCAAAGTTTTAAGGAATCGCCGACACTTTCCCCTGAGTTCACAACCAATGAAGGCGGCATCACAGGCAGGTAAAGTGGCACGTGGCGACTAAAATAAATCAGCCGCTAATAATATCAGCCAATTGCTTTTGTCAAAAGCGTTCTATTGCGGTGACGGTCACTAAGTTGCCGTTGACCATGAATTTGACGTTCAGATCGTACAAATTGACCGCATATTCTTTCATATCCGGCTTGTTTTTCTTATATGCCGGGCGCGGATCCTGTGCCAGCACTTCACCAATGACCGCCTGTTGCACCTGACCATCTGGCAGGCGCTGTAATGTCTCGAGTGCGGCTGCGGAAAACGTGACTTCAGCTTGCTCGGGTTCCGCTTCTGCGTAGCCTCCCTGAGCATCAGCAATGCTATCGGAGTAGGGAATGTAGGGTTTGATATCGATGATTGGCGTGCCATCGACCAGATCGACACTACCCAGATCGAGATAGATCTGATCGCCCTGTTTACTGACTCCACGTAATTTAACCGCGGACATTCCGATGCCATTCGGACGAAACGTCGAGCGCGATGCCAGAACACCGATGCGCTCATTGCCACCAAGGCGAGGCGGACGAACCGTTGGTTTCCAGCCAGCCTGCAGGTTCTGATCAAACAAAAATAGCAGCCACAAGTGGCTGAACTGCTCGATGCCTCGCACGGCTTCCGGGCAGTTACTTTCTCCCAGTAGTTTGACCCGCGCGGTCGCACTCGGGACTAAGCGTGGCTGACGTGGTACGGCAAACTTTTCTTTATACGGACTTTCGATAACGGCAATCGGTTCGATGGTGTGCATAGTTTCCTACTTAAACTGTCGCCCTGATGCGAACGACGAATCTTTACCCTCATCAGCAATGATGAAATCGGAATGATCAATGCGCCATCCTAACTCTTTGTTTCCGATGAAGACTTAGCTGGCGTCATGACGAATAGGCAAAAAATATCACATTCCTGCCCATAAATCGCTTGCAAAACGGCATTGGTGAGAATTACTATTATTTAAAATGTTATAACATAACAATTTAAGAGAGGGGATCTCAAATGAGGGAAGGTATTCACCCGGAATATCGGGAAGTGGTATTTCATGACACCAGTATTGATCACTATTTTGTTATTGGATCAACGTTGAAAACCGAACGCACCGTTGAATGGCAGGGGAAAACGTACCCTTATGTGACGATTGAAGTCTCTTCAAAGTCGCATCCGTTCTATACCGGCAAACAGCGTGTTATGCAGCAGGAAGGTCGTGTGGCCAACTTTAATCGTCGTTTTTCCCGTTTTGGGGCAAAGGAGAAGTAAATGAAGGTACTGAGTTCACTTAAATGCGCAAAAAACCGCCATCCAGATTGTCAAATCGTAAAGCGTCGCGGGCGGTTGTACGTAATTTGCAAAACTAATCCGAGGTTCAAAGCGGTTCAACGATAAGTAATTGTTGCCACTGATATTGGGTTGGTTAGGTATTATTTTATCTTATGTAATACTGGTGGTTTTTTAATCTAACATTTAATACGTTAGTGTTACATAATTCTGATTTTGAAAACATTTGTAACATTTTCGATTTTTATTTGTTCCCTCCCTCAAGTACTCTGCGCCAGCTTTTGACATTTCTGTCACATATGCTCAGGAATTACTACAAGGAGGGAACAGATGAGTTCATCTGCTTCAATAAACCAACCAGCACCAAAAAAGTCCTTTTTTACCCGCTTCTTAGATGGTGTTGAGTATTTGGGGAACCTTTTACCCCATCCCATTACACTTTTTGCCCTGTTCTGCTTAGCGATCCTGCTGGCTTCCGGCATTGCCGGTTACTTTGATATGTCTGTGATGGATCCGCGTCCGGAAGGCGCCAGTGGTCGTGCCGCGGATGGTATGATTCACGTGGTGAGCCTGCTCAACGCTGAAGGTCTGCAACTGATCGTCACCAATCTGGTGAAAAACTTTGTCGGCTTCGCACCGCTGGGTACCGTTCTGGTCGCTATGCTGGGTGTTGCGATTGCTGAATATTCGGGTCTGCTGTCCGCCGCGATGCGTGGTCTGGTGATGGGCGCTTCTCAGCGCATGGTGACCATTACTGTTGTGTTCGCTGGCATTATCTCTAACACGGCTTCCGAGCTGGGTTACGTGGTTCTGATCCCACTGGCAGCGATGCTGTTCCATTCTCTGGGCCGCCATCCGCTGGCTGGTCTGGCGGCGGCGTTTGCCGGCGTATCCGGTGGCTATTCCGCTAACCTGCTGATCGGCACTGTGGATCCGCTGCTCTCGGGCATTACCGAAACCGCAGCGCAGATGATCGACCCAACCTACACTGTTGGTCCTGAGGTGAACTGGTATTTCATGTTCGTGTCGACGTTCTTTATCGCCGCGATGGGTGCGTTTGTTACCGAGAAAATCGTTGAACCGAAACTGGGCGAATACAAAGACGAAGAAGCCTCTGAAGATCTGTCGAAAGACAAAATGGGCTCACTGACGGCGCTGGAGAAAAAAGCGCTCAAATGGGCGGGTGTGGCTGTACTTGTTGTGAGTGCCTTGTTGGCTTGGACCGTGGTTCCGGCGGATGGCATTCTGCGTTCGGCGGATGGTCAGATCGCAGGTTCTCCATTCCTGAAGAGTATTGTGGCGTTCATCTTCGTTTTCTTCGCGATTCCGGGTTTTGTCTACGGCAAGATTGTCGGCACGATGAAAACAGACCGCGACGTGATTGATGCCATGGCAAAATCCATGTCATCGATGGGCATGTACATCGTCCTGGTGTTCTTTGCTGCCCAGTTTGTTGCGTTCTTCAAATGGACCAACTTTGGTCAGGTGTTTGCGGTTGCGGGCGCTGAGTTCCTGCAAAACATTGGTCTGACTGGCCCGATGCTGTTCTTCGCTTTCATTCTGATGTGTGGTTTCATCAACCTGATGATTGGTTCGGCATCGGCTCAGTGGGCGGTTACGGCACCGATTTTCGTTCCGATGCTGATGCTGGTTGGCTATGCGCCAGAAGTGATTCAGGCGGCGTACCGTATCGGTGACTCGACCACGAACATCATCACGCCAATGATGAGTTACTTTGGCTTGATTCTGGCGGTAGCCACACGCTACATGAAGAATCTGGGCATTGGTACACTGATCGCGACCATGCTGCCGTATTCGGTGGTGTTCATTGTTGGTTGGAGCCTGCTGTTCTACGTGTGGGTATTTGTCTTTGGCCTGCCTGTTGGTCCTGGCGCGGCAACGTACTACACGCCATAAGCATCAAATGCTGTTGAACAATGAAAAACCTGCGCTTAGCGCAGGTTTTTTTATGGGCGTCGGTTTTGCTGGAATTTAGCCAGAATGCGATCAAGGTGATTGGCAAATTCACGACGTTCGGTCTGCGAGAGTGCAGAAGGGCCGCCAGTCTGAATGCCGCTCGCGCGCATGGTATCCATAAAGTCGCGGATATTCAGGCGCGCTTTGATGGTTTCCGTGGTGTAGAGCTCTCCGCGTGGGCTGAGCGCCAGAGCGCCTTTGGCAATCACTTCATCGGCCAGCGGAATATCCGAGGTGATCACCAGATCGCCGGCGGCTACGCGCTGCACGATTTCGTTGTCCGCCACATCAAACCCACTGGCGACTTGCAGGCTACGGATGTTATCGCGTTTAGGGACCGGCACCAGGTGGTTGGCAACAAAAATGCATTCAATACCGGTACGCTCAGCGGCGCGGACCAGAGTTTCACGAATAACTTTCGGGCACGCATCCGCATCAACCCATAACTTCATCATGCGTGACCTGCCAATTTTGCTTCCAGTGCCTGCAAACGCTGCGTTAAATCGGCGACCTGTTGTTCCAATACGCTGATGCGATCAGTTTCGTTAGCCGATGTGGCGGCAATCTCAATTTTTGGTACTCGGTTGGCGCTTTTCCAGCTTTTAATCGCCGTAATCAGCGCAGGCATCGGAACCGAGGTCGATAAACGGGCTTTTACCAGAGCTACGCTGGGCTCTTTTCCTTCGTTGTGCAGGCTGGTCAGAATAGCTTCCAGCTCCTGAGTGATATCTTTAGTGAGCATCTTTTGTCCCTTTTCTTTGACTGGGTCGATCTTACTGATATTTCAGTGATAGCAAAAGAGGGAATGCTTTGTAAGAGATCTCGCACAAAACGTGTAAGAGAACGGATTTTTGTTGCAGGAAATTCACTATGTAATCGATTTAAATTAATGATTTTAAATGTTTTTTGTTAATTGTCTGAATTGTGGTCAAAAATAATTATTTAGCGGGCATTGCGAAAAAAGCGCAGCAGCGTAAATTGAACCCTGTCGGAAGGGAACTGACACGGATTTGGATTCACCACTGGACGGTGGCTTCAGGATGAAAATGGCGATAACGGATACATCGCCACACGGAAGACAGGATTTCGAACGGAATCGACAGTTTACACGGAGTAAACTGGCAAGGAATGCACAGGACACCTCGGGATGAGGTCGGAACACCATCAGGATGATGGCAAGGACACCGCTCAGGGAACAAGTGATGTGCGCTAACCGGGATGTGTTAGCAATAGGGAATAACGGACACCGCTAGGACGGCGATGCGAGGAAGAGGCAGAAGGATTCTGTCACTATTATGGATGATGCATGGAGCAATCATCAGTAGCCGGACTGCTGCGAGTAAGACTTAAGCCCCGATGCCCAGCGCATCGGGGCTTTTCTTAATCTCCCAATGCGTGGCTTCTTCAGGTTGCCTGGCGTCCAGCGCTCACAGGATGCGATTACTGCTAATAAATTTGTAAAATAACAAATAAATCGCAACCCAGATCAATGATATATCGTCCCAGTTGGTTTAATTTTCGGCTTCTTTCCTGTGCTTAGGAAAGGGCCTTTTGGTCATTCGGAATTGTTGTAAACAAGGATTGTCCGTGACAATAGTGACACGCAGAACGCTTGTTATTCCTTACACAGAATCATTTGAGTCTGATTTTTTGATGCTCAACTGCTGTGCGAAAAACCGCGCGCAAATGAACGGCCCGAAAACGGTCGCCTCCGCAAAACAACTCTTTCAACGTGTGCTGCACGATCCTTCCCTGCATGCGATGGCGGTGCTCGACAACTACAATCGTGAATACATGGGACATGTGTTTGTCGAGGTTGAAGACGGCCATGCTGAGCTGGGTTATATCTTCGATAAAGCATATTGGGGACAAGGACTGGCAAGCGAAGCGCTGCTGGCGTTTTTTCCTAAGATGTGTCAACGCCTCGGGTTGGAAAAAGTGGTCGCGACGGCCAACCTGCAACATTACGCCTCGATAGCGATTCTTCACAAGCTCGGTTTTCATCTGCTGGGGACCAACGAAGATGTGTTTGGTCCGTATTACGAATTTGCCTGGTTGAAAGAGGAAACGGCTACACCATTCGATGCGGTGGCACATGGAATGCCTGCGGCGTAAAGCCGCGCATGATCAGATGGCCCTGATAACAGTCGTCACCGAGGGCTGAAAACTCAAAATAGTACACCGTATGCCAACGCCAGCGATTGTCTGGCGTTTTCCATTTATGGCGCCCAAACGACACGCTGAGCAGTTGTAAATCCAGTTCATCACACTTACGTGCGATTCGGGCCTTGGCCAGTTCAGACTGACGACGCTGCTGCCAGAAGGCAAAACACACCAGGCAAAACAGCAGGATAGTGAGCAGGTCGCCAATCATTCGCTTTACCCTTTCGTCGATTGTTGCAGGTTCAGCAGTGCTTGCGCCAGTTCTGGTGACGGGCTGGTATGCAATAGCGGCAGCAGTACCATACGCAGTTCTGGCAGCATGACTAAATCGGCAAACAGTTGGTTGAACAGCGACTGATTACCGCTTTGCGCCAAACGCAGCAAAAAGCGCTGTGCGCGACCGCTGTCGCTGAGCATTGACCAGCTGCGACCCGCAATACCAATCAGCACTTCCGGATGGCTCAGACGCGGGCTGCTTAACACCGTATCCAATACGTCACTTTGTATCGCAGCCGGCGCGCCGGACAGGGCTCGCACCAGCGCTGAAAGCAAAAACAGATCCGGCTCTTGCGCGTTCATCTCGGCATCAGCAAGCTCTTTAATTCGCGCGGCCAGTTTCTCAGGCAATTGGATGTGTTCCAGTGCGCCGAGCAAGGCGTATAACGGCTGAGCCGGAAGGTGATGGAGCGCTTTACGCAGCGTGACGCCATTTTGCTCCTGACCCAGACGGGCACAGATATCCGTGATCCCCTGCAGGCCAACGGTTTGCCAGTTGTCCCAGCCTAAGCCACCGCCGAAGTAGTGCTGCGCGTGTTCATAATACTGACTGCATGGCAGGCCGAGATTGGCGCGGATCTGGCTGTGGAACACGGCCATTTTGTCTTCGGCGGGTTTGAACGTGTAAGGGTTGTTGGCCAGCTTTTGTTGCTGTTCGTCGCTCAGTTCCTGATTCAGGCGCGTCCCCATGGCTTCAATCACGTATTTGATGAACTGGCCGACATCGGCCTGAGCCAGTAATCCTCGCTCATCCAGCGTGAATTTCAGAAACCAGATCCAAGGCTGTTTGGATTCGTTCCAGTACACAATGGCCAAATGCGCCGTGCGTTTCAGCGGATAAGGGTAGGGCTGGTAGCCGAGTTCAACCTGTTCAAATTGAGCCACATCAATGGCTTGAATGCGGCGGCCTAAGTCAAACACCTGATAGTGACAGCCGCTGTTTTTCAGCAGGGCGCTGAGAGTATGAATGGTATCCATGGGAGCAAATTGGTCCTAACTTTCTTTGTTCAATAGATGGTATCATTCGCCGCTAATTCAAGGCCAGGAAGTAAAGATTAATGACCGCCGCCACACTTTTCGTGTTATTGCAGCAACTGGAAGACGAACTTCGTCAATCCGGTGTCTGGCAAACCGCTGCACCCGCTGAGCATGCGTTGCAAAGCACGCAACCTTTCGCGCTGGATACACTCGAGCCGCATGAGTGGCTGCAGTGGATTTTTCTGCCACGTATGCAGCAGATGATAGAGCAGCAGATGACCTTGCCGAGCGGCTTTTTGTTGTCACCCTATTTTGAAGAAGTGTGGAAAGAACGCGAGGAATTTGCAGCGGTGATGCTGGTCTTAAATCGAATCGATAAGGTGTGTCAGTAATGCTGGAAATCATTTATCAGGACGAGTACATCGTGGCTGTCAACAAGCCAGCAGGCATGTTGGTGCATCGCAGTTGGCTCGATAAGCATGAAACCCAATTCGTGATGCAGACGCTGCGCGATCAGATTGGTCAGCATGTGTTTCCGTTGCACCGTCTCGATCGCCCGACCTCCGGGGTATTGGTGTTTGCACTGTCCAGTGAGATTGCCGCCAACATGATGCCGATGTTTGCCAATCATGAGATGGAAAAAACCTATCATGCGATCGTGCGCGGCTGGATTGAAGAGGGGGATGTACTTGATTATCCGCTTAAAGAAGAGCTGGATAAAATCGCCGACAAGTTTGCCAAGCAGGATAAAGAGCCACAGTCAGCAGTGACGGCGTATCAGCCATTGGCCAAAGTCGAAGTGCCGCATTCCACGGGTAAGTTTCCCACTACGCGTTACTGCCTGATGGAAATGAAACCCAAAACCGGACGTAAACATCAACTGCGTCGCCATATGGCGCATCTGCGTCATCCGATTGTCGGTGATACTACTCACGGTGATGGCAAACACAACCGTCTGTATCGTGAGGTGTATGACGCGCAGCGTCTGATGTTGCATGCCAGCGAGCTGCGTTTTATCCATCCTTACACGGAACAGGAGCTGGTGCTGCGAGCCGGGTTTGACCCAATCTGGCAGCGCCTGTTTGCGCAGTTTGCGTGGAATGACCCTCAGCCTGCGGTCTGATTCTCTGACCAGTCAACACAAAAAAGCCTTCTCACTGAGAAGGCTTTTTCAATTTGGTGCACCGACGCATTATTTGGCGAGGTAGTCACGAACCGCGCGTTCAATGCCAGCCGCATCCAGTCCCAGCTCGTGGTGCATCTCTTCTTGCGTGCCCTGAGCAATAAACCGATCCGGCAGACCCAGATTGAGGACTGGCTTGATGAGTTTATGTTTCATCATAAATTCCACCACACCCGCGCCAGCGCCGCCAGCGACCACGTTCTCTTCCAGCGTCACTAACACATCGTGCGTGTTGGCCAGTTCGCTAATCAGGGCTTCATCCAGTGGTTTGACAAAACGCATGTCAGCCACCGTAGCGTTGAGTGCTTGCGCCGCTTCGAGTGCGTATGGCAGCAGAGTACCGAAACTTAAAATCGCCACTTTCTCACCTTCGCGCATGATGCGGCCTTTGCCGATTTCCAGAGCCGTGAAGTCACTTTCAATCGTTACCCCCATCCCGTTACCGCGTGGGTAACGCACAGCGCTTGGCCCTTGGTGCTGGTGGCCAGTGTAGAGCATCTGACGACACTCATTTTCGTCCGCCGGTGCCATGATCACCATGTTCGGAATACAGCGCATAAAGCTGAGGTCAAACGCACCTTGGTGAGTCTGACCGTCCGCTCCGACAAGACCGGCACGGTCAATCGCAAACATCACTGGCAGGTCCATGATCGCCACATCGTGGATCAGTTGATCGTAACCACGCTGCAGGAAGGTGGAGTAAATCGCGACAATCGGTTGATGACCCGCGATCGCCATACCAGTTGCCAGCGTCACCGCGTGCTGCTCTGCAATCGCCACATCAAAGTATTGTGATGGGTACTCTTTCGAGAAACGCACCATGCCGGAGCCTTCGCGCATTGCCGGCGTGATCGCCATCAGCTTAGGATCCTGTGCGGCCATGTCACACAAAAAGTCGCCAAAAATCTTCGAGAAAGTCGGCTTAGTACTGGTGCTTTTTGGCAGTGAGTCGTGGCTCGGATCGAATTTCGGTACGCCATGGTAACCAATCGGATCTTTCTCCGCCGGCTCATAGCCTTTACCTTTTTTGGTCATCACGTGCAGGAACTGCGGACCTTTCAGTTCACGCATGTTTTTCAGCGTTTTGGTCAGTTCCAGAACGTCATGGCCATCAACCGGGCCGATGTAATTAAAGCCCAGCTCTTCAAACAGAGTACCCGGCACCACCATACCTTTGAGGTGCTCTTCGGTGCGGCGAACCAGTTCTTTGATTGGCGGAACGCCAGACAGCACTTTCTTGCCGCCTTCACGAATCGAGGTATAGAGATTACCGGACAGCAGCTGCGCCAGATGGTTGTTCAGTGCGCCCACGTTTTCTGAAATCGACATTTCGTTGTCGTTCAGTATCACCAGCATGTCTGGATGGACGTCGCCGGCGTGGTTCATCGCCTCAAACGCCATACCAGCGGTAATCGCACCGTCGCCAATCACGCTGACCACTTTACGGTTCTGGCCTTCTTTGCCCGCACAAATGGCCATACCCAACGCCGCACTGATTGAGGTCGACGAGTGACCAACAGACAAGGTGTCGTATTCGCTCTCTTCACGCCAAGGGAACGGGTGCAGGCCGCCTTTCTGACGAATGGTTGGCATCTGCTCACGGCGGCCAGTCAGAATTTTATGCGGGTAAGCCTGATGGCCGACGTCCCAGATCAGTTGGTCAAATGGGGTGTTATAGACGTAATGCAAAGCAACAGTGAGCTCAACAGTGCCCAGGCCAGAAGCCAAATGGCCGCTGGATTGGCTGACTGAGTTCAGCAGATAGGTTCTCAGTTCATCACAAAGCGTCGGCAGCACTTCTTTTGGCATGCTGCGTAATTCATCCGGCGTATTTGCCAGAGCCAGTGTCGGATATTTTGAAATATCAAGAGTCATAGTTATGCGCGCTTATAGTGTTAATTTTTGCGCTCGATGACGTATCGGGCGAACTCTTCAAGATGCTCAGTATTGTACGGAATCGCTTCCAGTGCCTGAAGCGCTTCTTCAAGCAGCGCCTGAGCTTTATTCATTGCTCCTTCCAGACCTAATAGAGCCGGATAGGTACTTTTATTGAGTTGTTGATCAGAACCTTGTGGTTTGCCCAACGTTTCGGTGTCACTGATGATATCGAGAATGTCATCCTGAACCTGGAAAGCCAGACCGACCGCATCTGCGTACTTATCGAGATGAGGCAGCACATCCAGCCCTTTCTGACCCGCCGCCATCGCTCCCATGCGGATAGCGCAGCGCATCAGTGCGCCGGTTTTATTGCGGTGGATGTTTTCCAGCTCTTCCAGTGTCACCATGCGGTTCTCGGCCGCCAAATCTAATGCCTGACCCAGACACATGCCCTGAGCGCCAGACGCTTCTGCCAGTGCCTGAATCATTTTTACGCGGTTCACTTCACCAGCGGCAGACAGTGAGCCTTCTGCGAGAATGGTAAACGCCAGCGTTTGCATCGCATCACCGGTCAGAATTGCGGTCGCTTCATCAAACTTAATGTGGCAGGTTGGTTTGCCGCGACGTAACTCGTCGTCGTCCATTGCGGGTAAGTCGTCATGAATCAGTGAGTAGGCGTGAATACACTCAATCGCGGAAGCGGGAGTGTCCAAATCACTCGGCTCACAGCCCAGCATTTGTCCGGTGATGTAAACCAGATAAGGACGAGCGCGTTTGCCGCCCAGCAGCAAACCGTAACGCATCGCGTCAATCAGCGGCAGAGTCTGGTTCGGCAGACGGTTTAACCACAGGTCAAGCTGCTCATTATTTCTTTGTTGAAAAGAGGATAGAGCCTCAATCATAGGGCACTCTTTAGTCTTCGTTTATTCAGGCAAATCGGTAAAGTCACTCAGCGGCGCTTCGTCGCTGTTGCTGAGCAGAATGCTGACGCGCTGTTCGGCTTCGTCGAGCTTAGTTTGTCCGGAGCGAGCCAGAGCAATGCCGCGCTCAAATTTTTTGAGGGCTTCATCTAACGCCAAATCACCGTTTTCCAGTTGATCAACCAGTTCATCTAACTCCTGAATGGTTGCTTCGAAGGACATGTTTTCAGGTTTCTTGCTCGCCATAATCATTTTGCCTTGGGAAAGATGCACGAAAGTTACCTTAGGGCGTTGTGATGGTCAAATTTAACCAAGCAATTTTGTCAGAAATACAACGCTTTTTAGCGGATGCCGAGACCGAAAAGCAAAAATGGCACCGGAGTCTGAAACTTGGCTTGGATTTCTGTGCTGCCCGCAGGTGCATCTTAGCCGGATTTGAGTATACACTGGGAAAAGCATATCACTGCCCGGTAGGGCGTGCCGCCGTTTCAAGCAGATTTTTGCGCAAATTGTCGACTCAAGACGAGTGGCAGTGGCGAAAGCGTCGCTCAATCCTGAGAAAATGAACAATAACTCAGCAACATAGAGGACGTGCGGACGTAACAATGATAAATAATCTTGTCATCACAGACAGGGAAGAGCGTGGTATGGTGCCACACTTCCTGAGAAAAAAGTTAAAGAATTTATTCTCTTGCCGATAACGAGAGTAATCTCTAATCGCGAATGAACAGCAGAGGAGCGCTTCGTGGATTTAGCAACGCTGATAGGTCTGATTGGTGGCTTAGCATTTGTCGTCATGGCGATGGTCTTGGGCGGCAGCATTATGATGTTCGTCGATGTCACCTCTATTCTGATCGTAGTGGGTGGTTCGCTGTTCGTCGTATTAATGAAATTTACGATGGGTCAGTTCTTCGGTGCCGCCAAAATTGCCGGCAAAGCGTTCATGTTTAAAGCCGATGAGCCAGAAGACCTGATCGCGAAGATCGTGGAAATGGCTGACGCAGCGCGTAAAGGTGGTTTTCTGGCTCTGGAAGAGATGGAGATCTCCAACTCATTTATGCAGAAAGGCATTGATCTGCTGGTGGATGGCCACGATGCCGATGTGGTGCGTGCCACGCTGCAAAAAGATATTGCCCTGACTGACGAACGTCATGAGGCCGGCACGGGCGTGTTCCGCGCGTTTGGTGATGTAGCTCCGGCGATGGGGATGATCGGTACACTGGTTGGTCTGGTGGCGATGTTGTCCAACATGGACGACCCGAAATCGATCGGTCCGGCCATGGCGGTGGCTTTGTTGACCACGCTGTACGGTGCGATTCTCTCTAACATGGTGTTTTTCCCGATTGCCGACAAACTGTCGCTGCGCCGTGAACAAGAAACGCTCAACCGCCGTTTGATTATGGATGGCGTGTTGGCCATTCAGGATGGCCAGAACCCGCGTGTGATTGACAGCTACCTGAAAAACTACCTCAATGAAGGTAAGCGCGCGCTTGATGTCGACAAAGAATAAGCGGAGTGAATGATGGAAGAGCAAAAGTGCAAATGTCCGCCTCCTGGGCTTCCGGCTTGGCTGGGGACCTTTGCTGACCTGATGTCACTCCTGATGTGCTTCTTCGTACTGCTGCTTTCGTTTTCGGAAATGGACGTACTGAAGTTCAAGCAGATCGCCGGCTCAATGAAATTTGCCTTTGGTGTGCAAAACCGTCTCGAAGTGAAAGACATTCCGAAAGGGACCAGCATCATCGCGCAGGAGTTTCGTCCCGGGCGTCCTGAGCCGACGCCGATTGATGTCATCATGCAGCAAACTATGGACATCACCCAGCAAACGCTGGAGTTTCACGAAGGTGACTCTGATCGTGCCGGCGGTACCCAGCGTGATGCTGGCCAGTTGACCGGTGGTCAGTCTCCGGAAACGTCCACGCAAAATAACCAGAACACCGAAGCGCAGCAGCAACAGCAGCAAGCGCAGTCTCAGGCGATGTCAGAAGAGATGGAAACGGTACTGGAAAGCATTAAGAAAGCGCTGCAACGAGAAATCGAGCAGGGTGCGATTGAAGTGGAAAACCTCGGACAGCAGATCGTTATCCGAATTCGCGAGAAGGGAGCATTCCCTGAAGGTTCCGCCTTCCTGCAACCGAAATTCCGTCCGCTGGTACGCCAGATTGCCGATTTGGTCAAAGATGTTCCGGGCATTGTCCGAGTGTCTGGCCACACCGACAATCAGCGTATTGATTCTGAGCTGTATCGTTCGAACTGGGATTTGTCCGCGCAGCGCGCGGTGTCGGTGGCGCAGGAGATGGAAAAAGTGAAAGGCTTCAACCACCAACGCCTGCAAGTACGCGGTATGGCCGATACGGATCCGTTGGGGCCGAACGACACTGAAGCCGAGCGCGCTCGTAACCGCCGGGTAGAAATCAGCATCATGCAGGGGGAGCCGCTCTACAGCGATGAAGTCCCGTCGGCACAGCCCGCGACCAACCAATAACGCGACATAGAGTCCGCTCACAAAGGCAAGCTAACCCGCTTGCCTTTTTCATAAGCTTTTCTCTGTGGCGAGAGATCGTGTATAATCCCGCCCCCTTAGCGGTGCTGAGCGCCACACAGTCGTGCCTGCCAGTGAATGTTCAAATCAAATTGCGAATAACCTTATGAAATTTATAGTTAAGCCCCATCCAGAAATTTTCATTAAAAGTGAATCGGTGCGTAAGCGCTTCACTAAAATTCTTGAAAGCAATATTCGCAATATCATCAAGAGCCGTACCACTGGTGTGGCGGTATTCAACCGTCGCGATCATATTGAAGTGTCAGCGAACAGCAGTGATTTCTTTGCGGAAACACTGGAAATTCTGAAGACCACTCCGGGCATTCAACAAGTGCTGGAAGTGAAGCAATCGGAATTCAAAGATCTGCACGATATTTACGAGCAAGTGCTGTTGCAAAGCCGTCATCTGATTGAAGGCAAAACCTTCGTGGTGCGCGCTAAACGTCGTGGTAAGCATGAGTTCACTTCGATTGAGCTGGAACGTTACGTTGGCGGCGGCCTGAACCAAGCGGTGGAAAGCGCCAAAGTGCGTCTGAAAAATCCAGATGTGACCATAAATGTGGAAATCAACGATGGTCTGCTGAATCAGGTTATCGCTCGCCATAAAGGCTTAGGCGGTTTCCCTCTGGGTACGCAGGAAGATGTGCTGAGCCTGATTTCTGGTGGTTTTGACTCGGGTGTCTCCAGCTACCTGCACATCAAACGTGGTTCAAAAGTGCATTACTGCTTCTTCAACCTGGGCGGTCCGGCACACGAAATCGGCGTAAAACAGGTGGCTTACTACCTGTGGCACAAATACGGTTCTTCAGCCAAAGTGCGTTTTATCTCAGTGGATTTCGAGCCTGTGGTGGCAGAAATTCTGGAGAAAGTTGACGATGGCCAGATGGGCGTGATCCTAAAACGCATGTTCATGCGTGCGGCAGGCCAGATTGCAGAGAAATTCGGCATTCAGGCACTGGTGACGGGTGAAGCGCTGGGTCAGGTATCCAGCCAGACTCTGACTAACCTGCGCCACATCGATAATGTAACTGATACGCTGATTCTGCGTCCGCTGATCAACTGGGACAAAGACGATATCATCAGTCTGGCTCGTGAGATCGGTACGGAAGACTTTGCCAAGACCATGCCGGAATATTGCGGCGTGATCTCGAAGAGTCCGACCGTGAAAGCCGTCAAAGCTAAACTGGAAGCGGAAGAAGCCAAGTTCGACTTCTCGATTCTGGATAAAGTGATATACGACGCGCGTCAGATGGACATTCGTGACATCGAAAAAGAGTCGCAGCAGCAAGCGCCGGAAGTGGAGCTGGTTACGGCGGTTCAGGAGCACGCGGTTGTGCTGGATATCCGTAGTCCGGATGAAGAAGATGAGAAACCGCTGGAGCTTGAAGGCGTGGAAGTCAAACACCTGCCGTTCTACAAACTGGCGACTCAGTTTGGCGATCTGGACCAGTCTAAGACTTACCTGTTGTACTGCGAACGCGGTGTGATGAGCCGACTGCAAGCGCTGTACCTGAAAGAACAGGGTTTCGACAATATTAAAGTTTACCGCCCGTAACACTGTCGGTAGATAAAAGAGAAACGCAAATCGCTGGTCGGTTTGCGTTTTTTTTCGCCTCGACGCAGCATTAGATTTATTTACCTTTTGTTACACACTAGGCGCGGGTTTATCGACACTGGAAGCAAGGTCACGGCACAAATCGCAGGCATAAAAAAACACCGCCCTGAGGCGGTGCTAAATAATTTGACAGACAGGTCAAAAAATAAATACAGGAAGTATATGTTTTGCGGCAGGGGATAACTGCACAAAACAGGTGGTAGAAATCTACCTAACTCGAAAATCGAGTTTGCAAACACAACATCGCAACAACTAAGCCCATTGATTCTAAAGAGAATCAAGCCGTTCAGGCCCGCGTTGCGGGGTGAAATATAGATTTTCTCTGGCTGGTTAGCAACGGACAATTTATAATGTTTCAGATTAAAAAAACTAATCTGTTACAGAGTGTCCTCATGTCCAGAAGATTGCCACCATTAAACTCGCTGAAAGTGTTTGAAGCTGCAGCGCGCCACCTGAGTTTTACCCGGGCGGCGGAAGAGCTGTTTGTTACCCAGGCCGCGGTGAGTCATCAAATTAAAGCGTTGGAAGAGTTTCTCGGTTTGAAACTGTTTCGCCGTCGCAACCGCTCTCTGCTGCTCACCGAAGAAGGGCAGAGCTATTTTCTCGATATCAAAGACATCTTTGGTTCGCTGGCAGAAGCGACCGATAAATTGTTGGAGCGCAGTGAAAAAGGCGCGCTGACCATCAGCCTGCCGCCGAGTTTTGCTATTCAGTGGCTGGTGCCGCGTCTGGCGGATTTCAACCAGCAAGAACCGGATATCGATGTGCGTATTAAAGCGGTCGATATGGAAGAAGGTTCGCTGACCGATGATGTGGACGTCGCTATCTACTACGGCCGTGGCAGTTGGCCGGGGCTGCGCGCTGATAAGTTGTATCAGGAGTTTCTGATCCCGCTCTGTTCGCCTTCACTACTGCTGGGCAGCAAGCCGCTGTCGACATTAAAAGATTTGGCCCATCATACATTGCTGCACGATACCTCGCGCAAAGACTGGAAACAGTTTGCCAAAGAGAACGGCCTCGACAGCGTAAACGTTAATCACGGACCGATTTTCAGTCACTCCACCATGGTATTGCAGGCGGCGGCGCACGGCCAGGGTGTCGCGTTGGGCAACAACGTATTAGCGCAGCCTGAGTTAGACGCGGGGCGCTTAGTGGCGCCGTTCGATGAAGTTCTGATGACCAAAAACGCATTCTACGTGGTGTGCCATGAGAAGCAGGCGGACATGGGGCGAATTGCGACATTCCGAGACTGGATGCTGAAAAAAGCCCGCCGCGAACAAGAGGATTTACTTGATGACAGCAGCCTCCATGACGCCAGTACGCATTGATGGCGAGCATAACCCGCTGACGTTTATTTTTGCGCACGGTGCGGGTGCCGATATGGATCACGATTTTATGGCGGCGGTGGCAAGTGGTTTGGCTGCACGTGGCATTCGCGTGGTGCGATTCAACTTTCCGTATATGGTCAAACGGGCGGAAGATGGCAAGCGCCGTCCGCCGGATCGTGCGCCGAAACTGCTGGAAGCGTTTGAAGCGGTGATAGCGGAGTACGCTTCAGGTTCGGTGGTGATCGGCGGCAAATCGATGGGAGGACGAATGGCGTCGCTACTGAGTGCCCATCCGCAAGTGGCGGGTATCGCGTGTCTGGGTTTTCCGTTTCACCCTCCGGGCAAGCCGGAAAAGTTCAAAGGCGACCATCTGGCAGAGGTAGACAAGCCCACGCTGATCCTGCAAGGCGAACGTGACACGTTTGGTACGCAGTTGGAGTGTGCCACTTTCTCATTCAGCCCAAACGTTTCTCTCGCTTTTCTACCAGATGGCGACCACAGCTTCAAACCGCGCAAGTCTTCAGGGTATACCGAAGCGCAAAACATCGCCTTGGCGGTGAAAAACTTAAGTCAGTTTATTATTGAGGTGTACGATGAAAAGTAAGTCATTACTTACCTTGGGTGGCCTGTTTTCCGGGATTGCCGTTGCACTGGGCGCATTTGCAGCTCACGGCCTGAAAGCCAAATTGAGTCCACACCTGCTTGAGGTGTTTCAAACGGGTGTGCAGTATCAGTTTATTCATGCGGCGGCGCTGATTGCCTGCGGTATTCTGCTGCAGCTGTCACTGACAGAAAAAGCGCGAAACTATTTTAGCCGCGCGGCGATTTGCTTTATCATCGGCATCTTTTGTTTTAGCGGCAGCCTGTACTCCTTAGCACTGACGGGTGCAAAATGGTTTGGTCCCATCACGCCGATGGGCGGTCTGCTGTTTATGATCGGCTGGGGATTATTTACCTTCGCGGCCATGAATATTAAAGAGGTCAAGCAGTGAAACAAGTCATGCTCTATTGCCGCGCAGGTTTTGAAAAAGAGTGCGCCGGTGAGATTCAGGACAAAGCCACGCAACTGGAAGTGTATGGTTTCCCGCGTATGCAGAAGAACAGCGGCTATGTGCTGTTTGAGTGCTATCAGGAAGGCGATGCGCAAAAGCTGATCAAAGAGCTGGATTTTCAGGCCTTGATTTTTGCTCGCCAGATGTTTGCGGTGGCGGCAGAGTTCACTGAACTGCCAAAAGATGACCGTATTTCTCCTATTCTGACGCAGTTGTCAGAATTTGAAGGTTTTCCGCGCTGCGGCGATCTGCGTGTGGAAACGCCGGATACTAACGAAGCCAAAGAGCTGCTCAAGTTCTGTCGTAAGTTTACCGTGCCGCTGCGCCAAGCACTGCGTGGCAAAGGGGTACTGTTCGCGAAAGAGCATCCGAAAAAGCCAGTGCTGCACGTGTGCTTTGTCGCGCCGGGCCACTGTTTTGCCGGTTACTCGCTGAGTTCAAACAATTCGCAGTTCTTTATGGGCATTCCACGCCTGAAGTTTCCTGCTGATGCGCCAAGCCGTTCAACCCTGAAGCTGGAAGAAGCGTTCCACGTGTTTATTCCGCGTGAAGAGTGGGATACCCGTTTGGCGTCTGGCATGTGGGCGGTGGATCTCGGCGCGTGTCCGGGAGGCTGGACATATCAGTTGGTGAAACGTTCGATGTTTGTACACGCGATTGATAACGGCATGATGGCAGAAAGCCTGATGGAAACCGGTCAGGTGAAACACCACATGGTAGACGGTTTTAAGTTTGAGCCGCCGCGTAAGAACGTGACCTGGCTGGTGTGTGACATGATTGAAAAGCCATCACGCGTGGCACAACTGATGGGCGAATGGATCATTAGTGGCTGGGCGAAAGAGGCGATTTTCAACCTGAAATTGCCAATGAAAGGTCGCTACGATGAAGTGTTGGAAGACATCGAAAACCTGAAAATCTTCCTCAAAGAGCACCATGTCAAGTTCCGTCTTCAGGCGAAGCATCTTTACCACGATCGTGAAGAGATCACGGTGCACGTTCAGGCACTGACGAATATCTCTCCGCACTAATATCGTGACAGAGTTGAAACAAAAAAACGCTCCTTAAGGAGCGTTTTTTTATGCTGGCGACCCGCTGAAACGAATGTCCTGCAGATTAAAACCGAGTTCGATGTCGGTTTTCAGTCCGGCTACCTGCTTACATACCCGCGCCAGTTCAATGTGTTCATCGAGCTTTTTGCGGTATTTCGCGGGCAGCGCCTCACTAGCGTAAGCGCTTTCGATATCGGCAAACTGGGTCAGGATCTCTTTTGCCGCTTTAGGTCCGATTCCCGGCACGCCCGGTACCTGACTGGAGCTGACGCCAGTCAGTCCCCAATAGTCGGCTAACTGGCTAGGTTTGACACCAAATTCTTTGTCGATAAACGGTTCATCCAGCCAGCGATGCTGAAAGTAGTCGCGAATTTGCAGCGTTGGCGACAGCAGTTGGCAGTAACCTTTGTCGGTGGAAATGATGGTGACTTTTTCCTGATGTGCGGCGACCTTGGTTGCCAGTGTTGCCACCAGGTCGTCAGCTTCATTACCATCGGAGAGCAGGGAATCGATACCCAGTTCCCACCAGGCTTGCTGAATCTTGTCTAATCCTTGTTGCAGAGGCAGGGGCATGGGTTTGCGCCCCGCTTTGTAACCTGGCAGAATCTCGGCACGCCAGCCTCGGTCTTGCAGGTGATGGTCAAACACCGCGATGATATGGGTGGGTTCGGCTTCGCCAATGATACGTTGCAGTGTGCGGCTGGTGGTCTCTATGGTTCTCGCAATATCGGTTTCATCCGGCTGGGCGGAGTGCACACGACGAATGAGGTTAAGAGCATCGATGATGACGAGATGGATAGACATAGCAATTCAAAAAAATAAGGGCTGTTAGGCCCTTATTGTAATGAAATTCAATGGGATTGCTACCAAGCGTCAGGTGACGATGCGATAACACGGCACATAAGCGGAGCCGCCCGGCAGTTTCATGCGATTCTGATCGACGAAGTCTTTCAGCAAACGGTCCATTTTCTTCATCAACACCGGGTCGCCGTGAATCTCAAACGGACCTTTGCGCTCAATCTCATGGATCCCTTCGGCCTTCACGTTGCCTGCCACAATGCCAGAGAAGGCGCGACGCAGGTTGGCGGCCAGCACTTCCGGACGTTGGTTGAGATGCAGATCCAGGTTGGACATGCTTTCGTGGTTAGGCTCGAATGGCAGCTGGAATTCCGGCTCAATCTTGAGTGACCAGTTGAAGCTGTAAGCATCTTCATTGTCTTTACGGTGCTGACGAACCGTTGGCATCGCATTTTTCATGATACGCGCCGCTTCCGCAGGATCGTCAATCACGATGGTGTAGTGCTTACGCGCTTCATCACCCAGCGTATCGGCAATGAACTGGTCGATAGAGCGGAAGTACGCTTCACTCTCTTTCGGGCCCGTCAGCACGATTGGCATTGGCTGATGAGTGTTTTCCGGATGCATCATAATACCCAGAATATACAGCAGCTCTTCGGCAGTACCCGGGCCACCCGGGAAGATGATGATGCCGTGTGCAAGACGCACAAACGCTTCCAGACGTTTTTCGATGTCTGGCATGATCACCAGCTCGTTAACGATGGGGTTTGGTGGCTCAGCGGCAATGATTGATGGTTCAGTCAGGCCCAGATAGCGCTGCTCGTGAAAGCGTTGCTTCGCATGACCGATGGCCGCGCCTTTCATTGGGCCTTCCATCGCACCCGGTCCACAACCGGTACAGATGTTGAGTTCACGCAGGCCCAGTTCATGGCCCACTTCTCGGGTGTATTGGTATTCGATTTCATTGATCGAGTGACCACCCCAACACACCACCAGATTCGGAATGATGCCCGGAATCAGGGTACCCGCGTTGCGCAGAATGCCAAACACCAGGTTAGTGATATGGGTTGAGTTGGTCAGGTTCAGACGCTGACTGTCGGCCAGATGCATGTTGACGTACACGATGTCGCGCAGTACGGAAAACAGATGCTCCTGAATGCCTTTGATGATGTGACCGTCGACAAACGCGTGATCCGGCGGATTGGTCAGTTCGAGCTTAATGCCGCGTTCACGGCGCAGAACTGTAACGTCGAAATTCTTATACAAATCGAGCAACTCTTTGGAGTTGTCGGTATGGCTGCCAGAGTTCAGGACCGCAAGGCTACAGTTGCGGTACAGCTGGTACAGATCACTGGATGCGGTTTTTTTCAGTCGTTCTACTTCAAGCTGCGACAACAGATCCATGCTGCCGGCTGGGCTGACTTGAGTGATCATGCTGACCTCCTTTCTTTAGAGGTTAATCATAGTCCACCTGCGCGCTTGGCTGATGAGTTCTTTGAGTCTTGCGTCGCTCGTTTCGCGGAGGTGGGGCAATCATCCGGAATGTTCAGCGGTGGTCGATGACCAGACCTGAGGAGAAACCGGGTTCTTTGGTTCGTGGAAGTGGCTGAGACTTGCTCAGCGACGTCAACGAGTTAGAGTACTTAACTAATTGATATTACGGTTTCAATCTTGTGCGGATCTTTGAGAATGGGAAATATTGTGCCGCATCAGATGTGAGTTTGGTCACTAAAAATGTGTCACTAAGGTTAAAAAATAACCGAATAACAAAGGGGAAGAAAGGGTGATGCCGCGATCAGCAACAATTTCCTGGCGATTACTTCCAGGCGATTTGGTTCGGTCCGTATTTCTTCACATCCACCAGTGAGCGGTGCACGCGCTCAAGCACAGTTTCCGGCGTATCGGATTCTTTGAAGCAGGTGCTTGAAGCGGTCAGCGTGATGGTGATGTTCTTATCTCTGAACTTGAACGGCAGTTTGGAGACGTTGCGCTGAATCTGTTGAATGATTTGGTAACACTCATTATCCGTGTGTTCCGGCAGCAGCAGGATGAACTCTTCCCCGGAGAAACGGGCGACGGTGTCGGTATCATCGAGCTCTTTGCTGATGGTGCGCGCAATGATTTTCAACGCTTTATCACCGGCCATGTAACCAAAACTGTCGTTAATGGTTTTGAATTTATCGATATCCAGCATGACGATACGCAGCGAGTGCTGAGCGCGAATCCAGCGGCGATATTCCAGTTCCAGACGATCGTTGAATGCCGTGCGGTTGTACACCTTAGTCAGTGGATCCTGCAACATGCGCTGCGCCTGATCTTCCAGACGGCGGCGGTAATCCTGCGTGATTTCAAACAGCGCTTCCATCTGGTTGCGGGTGTACT
This sequence comes from Vibrio sp. LQ2, assembly GCF_023920125.1. Taxonomy (NCBI): domain Bacteria; kingdom Pseudomonadati; phylum Pseudomonadota; class Gammaproteobacteria; order Vibrionales; family Vibrionaceae; genus Vibrio; species Vibrio sp. LQ2. Next base: position 1,495,021 of record NZ_CP085308.1, on the reverse strand, counting down.
GCATGCGTTCAATCAGGGCCTGTTCACGCTGTTCGGCGTGAGTCAGACGTTCTGACAGCGACGAGAGTTCATCCAGCATCGGTTCCAGCTTGGCTTTGGTTGGCGCCAGTTCGGTGCCCTCTTTCAACGCCGCCTGACTGCGCGCGACCAGAGTGTTCAGTTCCTGATGCATCTCCTGGCGGTGCGCCTGATAGTTGAGGCTCTGATCGACGTTCTGATTCACGCTTTTGATGTTGTTCGCCAGTGAGCTGTTGACCTGCTCGAGGAATTTCTCCGAACTCTTACGCTCGAAGTTGGTGCCGGCAATCACCAGTTTGAGCACTTCCAGTGTCAGCTCTAACAGGGTTTGAGTGTTCACTCCTGTCAGTAGCTTGGCACGGATGTCAGTCAGCAGATCGCCCGATTCGCCGTCAAAATCGAGTTCGGTAATGAGGTTTTGCAGCTCTTCGCTCAGACGTGCCAATAATTCTTTGTCAGCACTTTGGTTCAGTTCATCGACCACAGCTTGTGGGTTGGCGGTGATGATTTTAACTGAACGTTCGTAGATGCCCAGCAGGCGCATGGCCTGATCGACTTTAGGCAGTTGTTGAGCGGCAGAAAAACTGAGTAGATCACGCAGATCGCGCTTCACTTTTGAAGGCAGGCCGGGTACGCGCAGCAGGATCTCGCCGCTGTGTTTGATCTGAGAGTCGAGGTGAGTACTCTGCTTTTCCATAGTCAACGTTTGTTGCTTCAACATGCGCTCCAGTACGGCCAGACGAGGTATGAGCGAGCTTATATCTTTCTGCTGCTCAATGGCTTGACGCAGCTCAGCTAAATAACCATTCAGTTGATGGTTCTCGCCTCGGCAAGCCAGACTTAAAGATGCGACGATACGTTTCAGGACTTTTTGTTCTCGGTTAAATTTGAACGAAGTATCCCGATGTGTCAAACGTGTCTGTTCCAGCTGACTGCGCAGCTGGCTTAACTGATTTTGGATATCTTGCTCGAGAACGCCCATCGACAACAAACTACAGCTTCGGATCAATCCTGATCCTATTTAGTGATTTATCGATAATAACAAAAAAAACTTATTCGTCACGATTTCAGCGCGTTAACCGCGTAGCTTTTATCCATCTTTTAAAAGTTTTTTGATGTTCTCCTCATTCTTGTACGAGGAGTGCACTTTGATCAGTCCCTGATTGATGGCGTGCTTGCACGATTTACGAATATTGTTGGAAGCAAAACTGGCCGCTGGCGCATTGTCGATGGCTCGCAGATAGACCCAGTGGCTGCTGTTTTCCTTAATACTCAGATCGCGCGCGACACTGGCGGCCATGAGCAGAATATCCAACAATTCCTTATCATTGATCGCAGTATAGGCACGTGGCAGGAACGGATAATCGGCAATCCCCATGCGAATGATTCGGTTCAGGCGGCGCTCAGGCTGAAACTCCTGAATCCAGGCCTGCACTTTGTTAAACAGATCTTCCGGCGGGCGCTCACGATCCGGGCACGGTTCGATATACAACAGGTTGGCATCGGAGAAATGGTACAAACGCGCCTTGTCATTACCGATTTTGGTTTTGAGGAATGCGCCAAAGGCGTGTTCCAGCTCCAGACCTGCGCTGTAGCCATGCTGCAGATACATGTTGCGCAGGAACGGAATGTCGATCATCGCAAAACGCAGTCGATCATTGAGCGGTTCATGGATCAGTTCACCAATATGCCACTGTTCATAGTTCTGACTGCTGCGTTCCAGTGAAGAGAGCAGGCGCGAATTGAGCATGCGCAGGTTGTGCAGGCGCGAACGTGAGTGGGTGTAGAGGTTACTGTTGAGCTCGTCGATCTCTTCTTTCTGACGCTGAATCACGTAGCCGCGGCGCAGCAGTAATAAAAAGAATACCGCGCTGGCAATAAACAGCGCGAAGGCGATTTTCTGAAACTTGCTGTACTCGCGCTGAGTCTCTTGCAGCTCTTTTTCCTGACCGACCAGATGCAGGGTCTGTTCCACGAACTCCTTCTGCTGACGAAACGCATCTTCACTGATCTGATTGAGCTTTTCCTGACGGATCAGTGCGATCGCATTGCTGTGCTTGACGTTTTCCAGTGCATCAGCGAATTTGCCCATTTGTTCATAGCCGAGGGACATCAAGCGGTACGCTTGCTCTTCAATGGCTAAGTCGCCTGCGGTCTGGCCGATGGTCAGTGCTTGCTGCGCCTGTGCAATCACGCGCTGGCTCTGGCTTTGATGATAAGCAAGGCCCGCATTGAGCAGCGCAGCCCGGCCTTTCAGGCGTGGAATGTCGGTGTAGCTGAGCAGCTCTTCAGCCCGCGCCAGATACTGCTCAGTGAGCGGATAGTTGAACAGTTGCAGATACGTCGCGGCAAGGCTGAGGCGCACTTCAATCACATTCTCGATGTCGTTGTCACTGCTTTCGTGGTCAATCACATTAAAGTAATGCACCAGCGCCAGGTTGTATTTGCCTTGCTGATAATAGACATCGCCCATGCGTTTCAGCACAGCGGCCAGCGCCGGCGATTTATCGTAGTTGTCGTAGAAATCGGCCGCTTGCGAGAGGTGCACTAACGCTTTATCCAGTACGCGGCGTTCATAGAACAGCTGCGCCAGCAGGGTGTTGGTTTTTGCCAGCAGGGCGCTGGAGTTGCTTTCGATGGCGCTCCAGTAAGACATTAATAGCTCGGACAGCGCGAGGTTATACAGCTCGTGCGTCAGATAGTGCTCACCGACCACCAGGTGGTATTCGATCTGCGGCTTTTTCGATTGCAGCGAATCCACGTAAGGTTTCACCTCAGCAAACAAGCGATTGGCGAGCTCAATGTCGTTGGCCTTCGAGGCGATCTCAGCACGTAGCATCGTCATTTTGTAGTCGATGCCTTTGGCTAACTGATCGGCATTTTTGATCGCTTCATACTGGCGTGCAATGTCACGCAATTTCTCACGGGCGTCGCTGGCATTGTCGTCAAAGCGCCAGTGCAAACGCACATCAAGGATTTCCACTTCCAGTTGCAGATAAGGCAATTGGTATTGCAGCGTCAGATCGCGCGCTTCTTCGAGCAGCTTAAAGGCGCTTTGTTGGTAGCCGAGGTTGAACTCGGCTTTGGCCAGAATCTTCAGCGCATCGATGGTACTGCCGGGCGTGCGCACCCGGCTGTCGGTTTCATCGCGAGAAATGGTGGTGGGGCTTTTCTCCGCTTTGTCCGCCAGTTTGCGTTCGGATAGATACTCGGTCGCCAGCGATTTGGCTTGCGCCGGTGAGATCTCAATCAAACCATCGGCTTCGTTCAGTGTCGGTGACGAATAGATGGTGGCGTAGGTCCAGGTCGAAAATGAGAGCAGAGCCAAACCCAGCCAGTGCTTCCAGCGAAGAAAAGTCATCCTGTCGAAAATCCTTGTTATTGACGAGCCATGCGTTGATTGTTGGCCGGAGCCGCCTGGTGGCTTGAGCGGAACGGGTTGATATCCAGACCGCCGCGACGCGTATAGCGCGCCAGCACGGTCAGATGCTCCGGATGACAGTAACGGCTGATATCGGTAAAGATACGCTCAACACATTGCTCGTGGAACTCGTTGTGCTCACGGAATGAGACGATATAACGCAGCAGAGCTTCGCGATCGATTTTCGGGCCGCGATAAGCGATTTCCACGCTGCCCCAGTCAGGCTGGTTGGTGATCAAACAGTTGGATTTAAGCAGATGGCTGTGCAGTGTCTCTTCGACGATCTCATCGCTGCTGGCTTCCGCGAGCAAAGTATCATCAAAATCGTAGCTGCTGATCTCAATGTCCTGATCGTCGATGCATTCGCCCTGCATAGTCACAATCGGCTGCGCGGTATAGGCCGCCAGAGATTTGACTTCTACCTGAACACTTTCACCCGCGCAGGCCGACAGATCTTTTTGCAGGCAAGCCTGAACTTCAGCCCAGTCAGCAAATCGCGTCTGGTTGAAACTGTTGAGATAAAGTTTGAACGATTTCGACTCGATCAGGTTGGCACTGGTGGCCGGAATCGCGACTTCGCCGATCGCAACCTGCGGCAGGCCTTTGTCGTTCAGCCACGACAGCTCATACAGAGTCCAGATATCACAGCCCAAAAACGGCAGTTCGTTACCCAGATTCAGATCGTTGCGGTTCAGGCTGCGCGGAACCGGCTGCAAAAGGGAAGGATCATACTGGTTGGCGTATTCGGTCTTCTTACCCAGCGTTAAACCCGCCAGCTCTTTTGCGTCAGAATATTTGCTCATACTTTACTGTTAATTCGATTAGAATAACCGGAATTCTACGCAATACCGCCGCGTGTGTCATCTGGCAGGCGCGACTAACCTAACTATGGAGAACGTCATGGCTCACTCAGTGGTTGAGGCCTTATTCTCGTTCAGTCAACGCTACCTTCATGCTTTTGAGCAAACCCATCAGCAATTGCCGTATAACGAAGAACTGCTCGATTGGCCTTCGCCTTGTGTGGTCGAGGTTCTGGCGGATCGAGTGCTTTGGCAACCCGTCCCTCGCACTCCTGCAGCCGATCTCATCAATGTCGAGCAGGGCATTGAGCTGAGCCTGCAACAAGATATCGCTCCCTTCTACGGCGCGCAGTTTGCGGCGGATATGCCAGCCAGCTGGCGTGGCCGTGCGCTGACCTTGTTGCAAGTCTGGAGTGAAGAGGATTTTCAGCGTCTGCAAGAGAACATTCTCGGCCACCTGGTGATGCAGCGCCGCCTCAAACAAAAACCAACCGTGTTTATTGCGACCACGGAAGATGAAATGGCCGTGATCTCCATTTGTAACCTGACAGGCAACGTGATTCTGGAGAAGCTCGGTACTAATCAGCGCGAAGTTCTGACCGCCGATGTGGTCGAGTTTCTGAATCAACTGGAACCGGTGGTGTAAACGATGTACGTAGTAGAACTTCAGTTTGAGTGTTTTGACAACACCACCATCAGCGCCGTCGACAAAGCCATCAATGGTTTGATGGATGCACTGCGTTACAACGGTCAGGTTCTGGGGCGCGAGTTTCCGGTTATTCTGGGTGAGGGCGAATTTTATGTGCGCGCGGTGTGCCCGGAAAAAGAGAGCCTGCATCCGAAGCATCACTCCGACTTTGTCAAGGTATGCATTAGCCGTCTGGCAGAGGCGAGCCTGTTAGCGCCGAAAGTGCGCCTGCTGGGGCGCGATATTAACTCCGAGGAAGCTGCGGAAGCGGAAGCGCCAAGCTGGCAGGTGCTGTATACCACTTACGTGCACACCTGTTCACCACTGCGCAGTGGTGAAAGCTTGCTGCCTATCCCGCTGTATCGTAATGAGCCGACGCTCAACGGCGATCATAAATCGGTGATCAAATGGCAGACGGAGTGGCAGGCGTGTGATGAGATTCAGATGGCCGGCGGCTGCAAAGCGGAGTTTGCTGCACTGCATGAGATTTGCGATGTCGACAGCGATCTGTTCCGCCGTGGCTGGGATTTGCGTGGCCGAATCGAATATCTGACTAAGATTCCCACCTACTATTATCAGTACCGCGTTGGCGGTACCAGTCTGGCGGATGAGCAGGCGCGCAAGTGCCCGAAATGCGGTGGTGAGTGGCTGCTGGACGAGCCGCTGCACGATATCTTTAATTTCAAATGCGATGATTGCCGCATTGTTTCAAATATCTCCTGGGATCATTTGAAATAGCTGAGGTTGTGGACCGGGATTAACCCTGAATGACCGCAACAAAAAAGGTTGGCATGAGGCCAACCTTTTTTTATGCATTTCACGTTGTAAAGGAAGGGATTACCAGCCTTTTACTGCGCCGCCTTGGAAGATATCCGCCGCTGCTTTCGCGACTTCATCGGTCTGGTACGCTTTCAGGAAGTTCTGTACGTTTTCTGCGTTCACGTTGTCTTGACGAGCAACCAGCAGGTTCACGTATGGTGATTCTTTGTTTTCAACGAAGATACCGTCTTTTTCCGGCGTCAGGTTGATAGAACTTGCGTAAGTGGTGTTGATGATAGACAGAGCAACATCATCCAGAGAACGTGGCAGTTGCGCTGCGTCCAGTTCAACGATTTCGATGTTTTTCGGGTTTTCTACGATGTCACGAACCGTGGCAAGCAGACCAGCATCAGCACGCAGTTTGATCAGACCTTGCTTCTCAAGCAGGATCAGAGAACGGCCCAGGTTGGTTGGATCGTTTGGTACTGCGATGCGAGCGCCGTCTTGCAGCTCATCAACCGATTTAACTTGCTTTGAGTAACCCGCGATTGGGTAAACGAAAGTGTTACCAACAATAGCCAGCTTGTAACCACGGTCAGCAATTTGCTGATCTAGGTATGGTTTGTGTTGGAATGCGTTGGCGTCGATTGAACCGTCGTCCAGAGCCGCGTTTGGTGTTACGTAGTCAGTGAAAGTAACCAGTTCTACGTCCAGATTGTATTTCTCTTTCGCAACTTTTGCTGCCACTTCAGCAACCTGTGCTTCAGCGCCTGCGATAACACCAATTTTTACTTTGCTGTTGTCGACGGTTTTTTCACCGCAGCCTGCCAGCACAAGAGCTGAAGCCGCCGCTGCAATGGTCAGTAAACCTTTAAGGCTAAATTTCATGATATTCTCCTTGTTATAAAACTTTTAACGTATCTGTGTTTAATTTTTTAAGATAAAGAACGGTTTATCTGTGATCGACGCGGCGCACCAACGTATCGCCAATCGATTGAATAATTTGTACCAGCACAATCAGCATCACAACAGTCACAGCCATGATAGTGACATCATAACGGTGGAAACCGTAACGAATCGCCACATCACCCAAGCCACCGCCGCCAACAGTGCCCGCCATCGCTGAGTAGCTCACCAGCGTCACCAAAGTAATGGTGACAGAGTTGAGGATGGTTGGCATCGCTTCTGGAATCAGTACTTTCGTGATGATCTGCATTGGCGTTGCACCCATAGATTGTGCCGCTTCTACCAGACCGGTTGGGACTTCCAGCAGAGCGCCTTCAATCAGACGTGCGACGAACGGGATAGCACCAATCGTCAGCGGCACGATAGCGGCCGTTGTGCCGATAAAGGTACCGACTAACAGTTTAGTTACTGGAATGATGGCCACCATCAAAACCAGGAACGGAACCGAGCGACCAATGTTCACAATCGCGCCCAGTACATTGTTCAGTTTGGTGTTTTCCAGCAAACCACCTTTCTTCGTAGTATGCAGAATCACACCCAATGGAATACCCAGAGCAAAGCCGACAATACCGGCAACGGCTACCATGTAAACGGTTTGCCAGGTGGCCATTAAAAGTAGGTCGCTGTTGAGTGACAACCAGCTGCTGATCGTATTAAAGGACATAACCAAGCACCTCGACTTTTACATTGTGGTCACGAAGATATTGCATCGCCGCGATATCGTCTTGTTCATTGCCGTAAATTTCGGCCACCATCATGCCGAATTTGACGCCGCCGGCGTAATCGAGATCAGAACTCAGAATGCTGACATCGATGTTAAATTTGCGCGCGATTTGCGACATCAGCGGTGCATCAACCGTTGAACCGGTAAACTCAAGGCGTACCAGTGGGTAGCTACCTTCCACTCGCTCAGCATTCAGGCGAGCCTGATAATCGTCCGGAATCGACAGATCCAGCGTTGAACGAATGAACTGATGAGCCAGTTCGGTTTTCGGGTGAGCAAAAATATCGCCGACGCTGCCTTTCTCAACCAGTTCACCGCCACCGATGATCGCGACTTCGTGACAGATGCTTTTCACAACATCCATTTCGTGCGTGATCAGCAACATGGTGATGTTCAGCTTACGGTTAATCTCTTTCAGTAGTTCCAGAATCGACTGCGTGGTCGCTGGATCCAGTGCGCTGGTGGCTTCGTCACACAGCAGGACTTTCGGGTCTGACGCCAGTGCACGGGCAATGGCCACACGCTGTTTCTGACCACCACTCAGGTTTGATGGGTAGCTGTCACGTTTGTCAGCCAGACCAACCAGAGTCAGCAGCTCAGACACTTTACGCTCGATGTGCTCATCATCTTTGCCCGACAACTCCAGTGGCAGCGCAATGTTTTCAAATACTGTGCGAGAAGAGAGCAGGTTAAAGTGTTGGAAGATCATGCCGATGTTACGGCGCGTTTCCGACAACTGCTTAGAATTCAGTTTGGTTAAATCCACACCATCCACAATCACTCTGCCGCTGGTTGGAGTTTCTAACATGTTGACACAACGAATTAGAGTACTTTTACCTGCACCAGAAGAACCGATAACACCAAAAATAGTGCCTTGTGGAATATTTAGATTGATGTCTTTCAGGGCATGAATTTCTTTGTTGCCTTGATAAAACACCTTATTAACGTGACTAATCTCAATCATGTGAAAACCTGTGCAGGGATAGCAGTATAAAATTTTGAACTCTCTCTCACTTGGTAGAGGATGCTATGGGTTATCGATTGGCAAGTCAATAGATATTTTTACGTCTAGACGTCTAAACGGTTCGATTGATCAGACGGTTAAGTAATTAGATAGTGATGAAAGAAATAAAGCGTGCAATAATTCCCGCATACAACGTTATTTGAGAGCATTATTTTGGCGAAACCTGCTGTGTTTTTAGACCGTGACGGCGTGATTAATGTCGACCATGGCTACGTGCACGACGAGCACGATTTTGAGTTTATCGAAGGGGTTTTTGAAGCAACGAAGAAGCTGCAAGAGATGGGCTATCTGTTGGTGTTGGTCACCAATCAGTCTGGCATCGCACGCGGCATGTTCAGCGAAGACCGCTTCCTGTCACTGACACAGTGGATGGACTGGAATTTTGTCGATAATGGTGTTGAGTTTGATGGCATTTATTACTGTCCGCACCACGCCGAGCATGGCGTCGGCAAATATAAAGAAGATTGTGACTGTCGCAAGCCAAAACCGGGCATGTTTATCTCGGCGCGCGACTTCCTTAAGATTGATATGGCCAAGTCTGTGATGGTCGGCGATAAAGCCGAAGACATGATGGCTGCGGATGCGGCTGGTGTCGGTACCAAGATTCTGGTTCGCACCGGTAAGCCTGTTACCGAACAGGGCGAGGCGCTGGCCACTACGGTGCTGGATAGCCTACGTGATGTACCCGCCTATCTGAGTGCCCATCGCTAAACGTTTGCAAAAGGTCGCCTCTGGCGGCCTTTTTACTCTTTATCTCCCTGTTGTCTATGCTTAATTCGAGGCATGGAACAGAACATGCCGCGGCTTGCGTGTGGAATTGGGGGATAAAAAGGAGAGGCGTATGAACGTTCGGTTTGTGTGTGTGATGAGTGCGATGGCTCTGCTGGCTGGCTGCTCGTCTTCTGATGAAAATGGCAGAGATGACAGTTATAGCGTCTTCTTTCATTATCAATGTGATGGCCCATCTTCGTTCGACGTTTCTTACTCCACCGGGCAAAGTGCCATCTTACGTTTGTCGGATCACAGTTATCGCCTGATTCAGGTTGCGGCGGGCTCCGGCACCAAGTACATTCTGGATGACCATTCCACACAGGCCAATCCGATTACGCTGTTTACCAAAGGTGACGCGGCGCGATTGGAGGCGAATGGTGTCATATTCAAAAACTGCTGGAGGTAATGTTCGCTCCAGAGTTCCATTTTTCGGTGTGCGGTAAGTTTGCCGCACACACTATCAACATTAGTAGTCGTTATGGGTAAGAAACTCACTATTCTGGATATTGCAAAGCTCTCTGGTGTCGGCAAGTCGACCGTGTCTCGGGTTCTGACCAACGATCCCAAAGTCAAACCGGAAACCAGAGCCAGAGTAGAGCAGGTGATAGCCGATAACGGTTATGTGCCGTCGAAATCGGCGCAGTCTATGCGCGGTGGCAGCCAGAAAGTGGTGGGGGTCATCATCTCCCGTCTCGATTCGCCATCTGAAAACCGCTCTGTCAGCAGTATGCTGCAAGTGCTCTACAGTCAGGGGTATGACGTGGTGATCATGGAAAGCCAGTTTGATCGTGATAAAACCCGCGATCATCTGCAAGTGTTAGCCAAGCGCAATGTGGATGGGGTAATTATCTTTGGTTTTACGGGGCTCGATATGAACGCGTTAATGCCGTGGCACAACCGCGCTGTGGTGATCGCTATGGACTCAGAACTTGTCTCTTCAATTAACTACGATAATCAGGGCGTGATCCGCCAGGCGATCCGCTATCTGGAGCAGCAACAACTGACGAATATTGCGTTTATCGGCGTCAACCCAAAGGATAAAACCACGGGGGAAATGAGGCTGCAAGCCTATCTTGACTGGTGCCAAGATCAGCGTACCACGCCGGTTTATCAGACGGGGGAGCTACACCATGAAAGCGCGTACCATCTGGTGGACAAAGTGCTGACCGACAGCACCCATGCGATTGTCTGTGCCAGTGATACCATTGCAATGGGCGTGATCAAACGCTTGCAGGAGCGCCAGCGCGAAGATGTAGTGGTCACTGGTGTCGGCGGCAATGAACTGCTGTCGTTTTTGTTTCCCAATGTTTACAGTGTCGATCCCGGTTATCGCCAAGCCGGTGAGCAGGCCGCCAACCTGCTCATTCAGCACTTGTGCGGCGAGATCGACGAATGTGTGCATCTTACCCAGAGCCCGGCAGGCGCCGCTTAATTTCACTGTGACTGCGGCGCTTACGGTGTAGCACTCAAGCGTCGTTATCCTTTTCCCTCTATTGTTTCCTTCCCTGTTTTTACCTTTCAGTTGCTCGTTGGTGAGATCGCATTTTTATGGGCGATTTCTGCGCACATTGTGATCTTTTTCAATTTATGGGACTGTTCCCATTTTTCTTCATTATTAAGTGTGTCAATATGCTCACCACTTAGTGGGAATGTTCCCATTTTAAATCAACTATTATAAATGAATAACCAATAGGGTGGACGAGGATATGAGTAAGATAGCGAAACAAGACGTTGCGCGTCTTATTGAGCTGGTCGGTGGCAATGAAAACATTGCCAGCGTAACGCACTGCCTGACACGGCTGCGTTTTGTGCTTAATGAGCCGGGCAAAGCCGATATTAAACAGCTGGAAGCGATGAATCTGGTCAAAGGCTGCTTTACCAACGCCGGCCAGTTTCAGGTCGTGATTGGCACCGAAGTCGATGAAGTCTACAAGGTGTTACTTGAACTGACGGGGCAAAGTGGCGCGTCTAAAGATGAAGCCAAGCTCGCGGCGCGTCAGAACATGAACATTCTCGAGCGTGGCATTTCCCATTTGGCTGAAATTTTTGTGCCGCTGCTGCCTGCCATCATTACCGGTGGTTTGATTCTCGGTTTTCGTAACGTCATCGGCGACATTCGTATGTTCGATGGCAAAACTCTGGTCGAAATCAGTCAGTTTTGGGCCAGTGTTCACTCTTTCCTGTGGTTGATCGGTGAAGCCATCTTCTTCTTCTTGCCAGTCGGCGTGTGTTGGTCGACGGTGAAAAAGCTCGGCGGGACGCCCATTCTGGGCATCACACTGGGGATTACTTTGGTGTCGCCACAACTGATGAATGCCTACCTGATTGGTAAGCAGGTGCCGGAAGTGTGGGATTTCGGCTGGTTTGTGATTGAAAAAGTGGGCTATCAGGCGCAGGTGATCCCGGCCATTCTGGCGGGCGTGGTACTGGCGTTTATCGAGACCAACCTGAAGCGCATCGTACCGGCCTATTTGTATCTGGTGGTGGTGCCGTTTGTGTCCATCATTCTTTCGGTGATTCTCGCCCATGCCTTTATCGGACCATTTGGTCGCGTGCTGGGCGATGGCGTGGCGTTTGCGGCGAAAGCGGCCATGACAGGTGACTTTGCTGTGCTGGGTTCGATGGTGTTTGGCTTCCTATATGCGCCATTGGTGATTACTGGGATTCACCACACCACCAACGCAGTGGATCTGCAATTGATGCAGGATTTGGGCGGCACGCCGATTTGGCCACTGATTGCGCTGTCCAACATTGCGCAGGCATCTGCTGTGGTTGGCATCATCCTGATCAGTAAGAAAGAGGGCGAACGCGATATCTCGGTTCCGGCGGCGATTTCAGCTTATCTGGGAGTGACGGAACCTGCGATGTACGGCATCAACCTCAAATACAAATTCCCGATGCTGAGCGCAATGATTGGTAGCGCGCTGGCGGCGGCCATCTGTGGCAGCTTTGGCGTGATGGCGAACGGGATCGGTGTCGGTGGTCTGCCGGGTATTCTGTCGATTCAGCCTCAGTACTGGATGGTGTTCTTGATGGCGATGTTGGTGGCGATTGCGGTGCCGATTGTGCTGACGCTGTTCATGTACAAGCGCGCGCAAGCCAAAGGCCAGCTGACCGCGGCAGAAGCCTAACCCTTTCTTTTTCAGAGTGGCCGTTGGCCGCTCTGCTATTTCTGATTTCAGGTAAGTGAGTTTACGTCATGACGACACAATTAACGGACGCCAACTGGTGGAAGACCGCGGCGATTTATCAAATTTATCCGAAAAGTTTCTGTGACAGTGCAGACAAAGGCACCGGTGATATTCCTGGCATCATCACTAAGCTGGATTACCTCAAAACACTGGGCATTGACGCCATCTGGCTGACGCCGGTGTATCAGTCACCGATGATCGATAATGGCTACGACATTTCCGACTATTATGCGATTAACCCTGAGTTTGGCACCATGGCGGATTTTGACCGCCTGCTGGAGCAAGCGCATGCCCGTGGCATTCGCATCATCATGGATATTGTGGTCAACCATACGTCGACCGAGCACGCTTGGTTCCAGTCGGCGCTGGGGGATAAAGCCAGCCCGTATCGCGATTACTACATTTGGAAGTCGCCAATCAATGGCGCTGAGCCGAACAATTGGCAGTCTAAGTTTGGTGGCAGTGCTTGGGCGCTGGATGAAGCGACCAATGAATATTATCTGCATCTGTTTGCTAAAGAGCAGGCGGACTTGAACTGGGAAAACCCGAAAGTTCGTCAGGAGGTGAAAGACATCATCGCGTTCTGGGCGGAAAAAGGCGTGGACGGTTTTCGTCTCGATGTAATTAACCTGATTTCCAAGCAACAAGATTTTGCCAATGATGACCTTGGTGATGGCCGCCGTTTTTACACCGATGGGCCGCGTGTGCATGAATATCTGCAAGAGATCAGTCGCGAAGTGTTCCAGCGTTATGGCAGCGTGACGGTGGGAGAAATGTCATCAACCACCTTAGAACATTGCCAGCAGTATTCATCGCTGGACGGCAAAGAGCTGTCGATGGTGTTTAACTTCCACCATCTCAAAGTTGACTATCCGAACGGTGATAAGTGGACTCGCGCGCCGTTTGATTTTCTGCAGCTCAAGCAGATTTTCAATCATTGGCAGACGGGGCTTAATGGTAAAGGGTGGGGGGCGCTGTTCTGGTGTAACCACGATCAGCCGCGCGTGGTTAGCCGCCTGGGGAATGACAAAGAATATCGTGAACTGTCGGCCAAAATGCTGGCGGCGTCCGTGCACATGATGCAAGGCACGCCATACATCTATCAGGGCGAAGAAATCGGCATGACTAACCCCGGTTACACGTCCATCGATCAGTACCGCGATGTGGAAAGCATCAATATGTACGACATCATGGTCAATCAGGGCACGACTTCCCATGAGGAGATGATGGCGATTTTGGCGCAGAAGTCGCGGGATAACTCACGCACGCCGATGCAGTGGAATGCAGGGCCTCAAGCGGGCTTTACGCAAGGCACGCCTTGGCTTGCGGTGGCAGGCAACTATCGCGATATTAATGCTGAGAAGGCGGCCGCTGATCCAGACTCGGTGTTTTATTTTTACCAGCGCTTGATTGTGCTGAGAAAAGAAGTGCCGGTCATTACGCACGGTGATTATCGCGATCTGTTGCCCGAGCATAGCGAGATCTTTGCTTATCAACGCCAGTCCGCAACGCAGACCTTAGTCTGTCTGAACAACTATTACGGACAAGAGAGTGAATGCGTGCTGCCCGCTGAGCTGGATGTCAGCCGGGCGCGTTATCTGCTCGGTAACTATGCCGACATAACTGAACACAATGTCTCAGTTCATCAGATTCTTCGACCGTACGAAACCCGCATCATCCTGATTGAATCCCCCCGATAAGATTCAACCGTGCTACGCCCCGCGAAGCGGGGCTTTTTTAGTGAGGATGTTCGGTGGTTGTTGAGGTACTTTCCTTTGGAAATTGCGCTTGTAGGAAAGGCAGCAGCAGTAAGCCGATGATGGCTGCGCAGACGGAAATCACAACGAAGAACCCTTTCCAATGAAAGGCCTCGAGCACTAAGGCCAGTGGATAACCCGCCAACGCTGCCCCCATGTAAGCAAACAGGCCTACAAATCCGGTTGCTGCGCCTGCAGAGTCTTTATGCGAGCACTCTGCCGCTGCCATGCCGATCAACATTTGTGGTCCAAACACAAAGAAGCCGATTGCAAATAAGCCTGCCGCTTGAAACGCAAAATTGGTCACTGGCATCAGCCATAAGGCGGCGACCGATAAAAAAATGCCGATGGCAAACAATAGGTTCATGGGGCCACGGTTTCCGGCAAATAAACGGTCTGACCCCCATCCCGCAACCAGTGAACCGATAAAACCGCCGACTTCAAACAGTGAGACGGCCGTATTGGCGTCAATCAATGTGTAATGGTGTTGTTCGGTGAGATAGAGGTTGCCCCAGTCATTGATGGCGGTACGCACGATGTAAACCAGTACATAACTGAAGGCGAGTAACCAGATGTATTTGTTGTTGAATACATAGGTTTTGAGTATCTCGCGATAACTGAGCCCACGGCCTTCGTTTTCCTGAGCTTTCTCCAGCGGATCATTGCGCCACTGACCAATACTCGGCAGCCCCAATGTGGTCGGGCGATCTCGCAGCCGCCAACAGAGAAACAGACCGATCACCACGCCGGTGATGCCAGGAACAACAAAGCCATGTCGCCAACTGTAATGCAGCGTAAGATAACCGACCACGATGGGAATCAGCGCGCCACCCACGTTATGGGCGGTATTCCACAGCGCCCAGCAAAAGCCGCGTTCTGAGCGGGAATACCAAGTGGTCAACAATTTGGAGCACGAGGGCCATCCCCAACCTTGAAACCAAGCGTTGAGGATCCACAGCAGCATAAATATCGTCACTGAACTGGCAAAGCCAAAGGCGATGTTAATCAGACCTGTTGCAATTAAGCCCAATCCCATAAAAAAACGTGGGTTGGAACGGTCAGAGATCGTGCCGGACAGAAATTTAGAGCAGCCGTATGTGATGTAAAACAGCGTGCCAATTAGGCCCAAATCGCCTTTATCCAGCCCCAAATCGGCAACAATCGCCGGTGCCGCATAGTTGAAGGTTTTTCGTGTGAAGTAGAAGCCAGCATAGCCGATGTACATCCCCAGCATGATATGCCATCGCCAATAGTGATAGGTTTGGTTCACCTGTGTTTGGCTCAGAGGGCGCGGTGATGTTTTAGCACTTAAAAATCCGAACATAGAACCTCACAATACCGGCAATTGAATATCGATACGGGTGCCTCGATATTGTTCGTGAATCGACTGAAGCTGGAATCGCCCTCCAAGGGCTTGGACTCGTTCTTTCATACCACGCAGTCCCATACCCTTCATACACTCTTCGAGTTTAAAGCCAACGCCATTGTCTGCAATGGTCAACTTGACATGCTCATAGACTTCCAAACGTATTTGAATGCGAGTTGCATGAGCGTATTTGCAAGCATTGTTGAGCGATTCCTGACACAGCCGAAACAGTGTGACATTGAGGGTGTCGCTGAGGGTGTGAATGTCACCTTGCCAGTCAAAGCGAATGTCCACGCCTTGCACATCAAACTCCATCTCGCGTACCAGTTGCTCGACGGCATCTGTAAGGTTTAAATCATCGAGTGTTTTGGGCCTGAGTTTGGTCAGCAAACTTTTGGTGGTGTCATACACATTGAGCGATAAGTTTTCAATTGTGTCAGCGCAGTGAAAGCTGAGCGCTTCTGGCTCGCTGCGCTTGATGATGCTGGCTTGCGTGCGAATTGCAGTAATGTTTTGACCGATTTCATCGTGCAATTCACGTGCAATCTCTTTGCGTACGGACTCTTCAGCGGTAATTAATTGACGGGCTAAATTTTGGTTGCGAGTCAACTCACTGCGTAGCTTCAGGTTAAGATCTTTTTGCCTTTGAACGGCCATGCCAAGCAGGATACCGGTCAGGCTTTGAGCGGTTAACGACAACAATAGATCGGTAATCTCCAAATTGGACACACCGCTTCTTGCTGCGATAAGTGCCACACTGTTGAGTAGGGTTGCCAACAGCGCGCCTTGCCAACCGTATCGAAACGCGAGCAGGATAATCGGTATGGCGAGGCAAAACGGTGCGAAGCGCCGCAGTTCATCGGGTAAGCTGGTTTGAAGCAAAATACTGGCAATAAACAACGAGCTATACAGCAGAATATGACGAACTTTAAATTCGATTTTGCGCGTCACCAAATTGGAGGTCAGTGGCATCCAAACACTCTGAAAGAGGTAGTTCCAGAGCAGATAACAACTGGGGACTAACATCAATCCACCTGTGATGCTGACGAGTCCTGTCATGTAAATCGAGCTCACATGCGCACTGATGGCAAGCACGTTAATCAGGCTCGTGAGTAGGATCAATGCGCCCATGACACTCAAACGGCGCCACTGTTCGCCATAATAATAGCGTTTGAAAAACCAAGTGACGGGTAAGCTGGATACACTGGCAAGTAGGATCATCAACCATTGAGGTTGTTCCAGTAACACGGCCAGAGCAATGGTTAACACCCATTCCGAAGCGTACAGCGCTGGCCAATATGAATTGCGGGTGTGCAAGGCTAATCCTAAACGCAGCGCGAAGGGGAAAAAGACAATTGCCAGTTCAGGATCGTTGACAAAGTAGTAAGCGATCACCCACAAACAGAACCAAGCACAGCAGCTCATGAAAAAACCGCACAGTGACGTCAGCAGATAGTGACGCATTAAACGAGTTCATCCGGGAATAATTTGGCCAACTCGACATTGTTTTTGACCCCGAGCTTGTCCATGGCATTAGCGCGATGAACGTGAACCGTTTTGTAGCTGAGTCCCAATTGAGCGGCGACTGTTTTGACGTCCAATCCTTCTGCCAGCATACGACAAACTTCTTTTTCTCGTTTGGTCAATTGATCGGCTTGGGCGGCGGTTTTCTTCGGTGTGGCAAGACGAAGCGCAATATCTGGGGTGAGATAGCAGCCGCCATGGGCACTGGTTCTGACCGCTTGCACCAACTCTTCTGGGCTGCATCGTTTGCTGAGGTAACCACGGGCTCCAAGCTCTAATGCTTTTTCCACCATCGCTGGCGAATCATGCACGCTAAGCATGACCACAGATATGGCGGATGGGATCTCGGCCATCAGAGTTAAACCGCTCTCGTCGGGCATTGAAATATCCAGAATGACAACATCAGCATGGCATCCGGGAAGGTGGCGACGCGCTTCTGCGACAGAGCCATACTCACCGACGATCTGAATGTCGCTTTCCAAGTTGAGGAGCTGAGCAAAACCAGAACGAACGATGACGTGGTCATCAACAAGCACAACATTAATCAAGGTAGCCACCAGTGTGGGTCAGAACGAGAGGCGGGTAAGTTTACGAAAAATGACAAGAAGCACAATGAGTATGCTTTTTTACGATAAAGAGAAGGGTTGTTATGCGCGCCCATAGTGAGCGCGCATGGTGTCGTTAAGCTTCGGCGTTCGCCAGAGACAGTTTCTTCTGCTTGCGGATTTTCTTTTCTTCCGCAATGGCAACGAAGACCAGCAACGCAATACAGATAAAGGCTGATGTATCCAAAGCGGCGAAGGTACCTTTCCAGCCCGTCAGGCCAAAAATTGGTGTGCCATCGGCGATCATGCCCAGACCCAGTTTCGCGAAGCTGTCCCCGATCAAGTAAGCAAATGTCCCTTTCACGCCATCGGCTACAGAGATGGCTTTTTTCGGTACGAAACCAACCGCGGCAACACCAATAAGAAGCTGAGGGCCAAAGACCAAGAAACCTAGAACAAACAGCGATGCCAGATACATAAACTCGCTGGTGGCATGTTGATAGAATTCCAACGAGACGATGATTAATCCCAATGAAATACAGGCAACCAGAGCGCGACGTCCATTAGCGAGATCAGAGAGATAACCCCACATCAACGTGCCGACCAAAGCACCGACTTCGAACAACGTAAAACCAGAAATAGCCGCTTCTTTGGACAAACCCAGCTCTTGATAAGCGTACACTGTTGACCACTGGTCGATACCGATTCGTACGATGTAGAGAAAGATGTTGGCAAAGCACAGTAACCAAATCACTTTGTTTTTCAGTACGTATTCCACAAAGATTTCGCGCTTGGTCATGTGGTTTTCTTCTGCGGCGGAGTCTTCTTCACTGATAGCTTCACCAAATAACTCTTCTACTTTACCCAGACCATAAGACTCTGGTGAGTCGCTACCGTAGCGTAAACCGATGAAGCCGACGATCAATGCAATGATCGATGGAAAAATAAACATGCCGATCACGTGGCCATCAAACAGATAGTTGGCACCGAATAAGGCGACACCTGCTGCGCCTGCGCCTCCAACGTTGTGTGACATGTTCCACAATCCAAGATAGGAACCACGTTTGTTACGAGGGGTCCATTTGGTGATGGTTGAGTAACTTGATGGGCCGCCGGTACTTTGGAAAAAGCCACTTAAGCCGTAAAACGCGATCATCAAGAAGAGACTGACGCTGCCGCCACCCATACTGAAGCTAAAGCCCAGCATAGCAAGGCCAGATAAGATCAGCATAAAAGGCAGGAACTGTTTAGTGTTCTTGCCATCGGCGTAATAGGACACCACGGTTTTACCAATGCCGTATGTTATGGAGAAGCCCAAACCGATCAACCCCAGCTCAGTCATGGAGAGGCCGTAGGTTGAAATCATGTCGTTTTGTGCAACGTTGAAGTTTTTACGAATCAGATACATGGTCATGTAACCGATAAATACAACCAGATAAGATTGCATGAACGGTTTGAACCACATTTTTCTTCTGACTTCGACGGGTAAGTCCAAAGTTGGCTTACGTACCTGTTCGAGGAAATTTAGCATAGAAGATTCTCGTTTCAGAAAGTACAAAAAAAGGGGTAGTACAGGAACTGACTGTCTGAAAATCATTCTAGGGATTGCCTTGGTGTGTCACATGAGAGCTTGTCTTAAGCCGAATAGGAAATATTCCTAGATTAGCTAATATGACTATCAAAACGTGAATGTAATCACACAGGGGCGTCAGGGGTAATGGGAGATTCCTATGACGTCGGAGACATCTCCAGCGTTTTAAACGGTCACAAATCACAGGCAACAAAAAAGCCAGCTCGATGAGCTGGCTTTCAGTGTATGGTGGAGGGGGACGGATTCGAACCATCGAAGGCGGAGCCGGCAGATTTACAGTCTGCTCCCTTTGGCCACTCGGGAACCCCTCCAGGGGTTTTTATACTTAACTGACGTTTTCCCAACATCGCCAATCAAGTTTTTCTCTAGCGAGAAGAATATGGTGGAGGGGGACGGATTCGAACCATCGAAGGCGGAGCCGGCAGATTTACAGTCTGCTCCCTTTGGCCACTCGGGAACCCCTCCAGGGATTTTTATACTTAACTGACGTTTTCCCAACATCGTCAATCAAGTGTTTCTCTAGTGAGAAGAATATGGTGGAGGGGGACGGATTCGAACCATCGAAGGCGGAGCCGGCAGATTTACAGTCTGCTCCCTTTGGCCACTCGGGAACCCCTCCAGGGGTTTTTATACTTAACTGACGTTTTCCCAACATCATCAATCAAGTTTTTCTCTAGTGAGAAGAATATGGTGGAGGGGGACGGATTCGAACCATCGAAGGCGGAGCCGGCAGATTTACAGTCTGCTCCCTTTGGCCACTCGGGAACCCCTCCAGGGGATTTTTATACTTAAGCGACGTTTTCCCAACGCATCACTCAAGTGCGGAGCGCATCTTATCAAACTCGCTCCCTCTGTAAACCCTTTTTTTGTCTTTTTGAATTGAATGCTGCCTTTTTCGTCAAAGAAGCCAATAAATTAGCGTTTTGCTGGAGTAAATCACAGTGTTACTTACAGTTTCAGCCCTATCTTTACGTTCCTTGACGTTCAAAAAAAAGATTAGGGGTTACAATATAAAAAGTGACCTCTTTTCTGAACCTTACTATGAAAAAAACAATACTTTTCTCTGTAACGCTGGTGGCTACATTTTTCTATCCAGTAGCCTTCGCCGCCGGCGCTGCCAAAGCGATTCCTGTGGTGATTGAATCTGTGCAGACGCACCAGGTTTCGCAAACCCTTTCTTTGGTCGGCAAACTTAAGGCCGAACAATCCGTCAACATCTCACCGGAAGTGACGGGTAAAGTCGATACGATTGCTGTCCGGGCCAGTCAGCAGGTGAAAAAAGGCCAATTGTTGGTGCAATTAAATGACGATAAGTCACGTGCAGCAGTGAATGAAGCCAACGCCTATCTGCGTGACGAACAACGTAAACTGACCGAGTTCGAGCGCTTGGTCAAACGCAATGCGATTACCCAAACTGAAATCGATGCGCAAAAAGCCAGTGTAGAAATTGCTCAGGCGCGTTTGGATGCCGCAAAAGCGAATCTGGACGATCTTCGCATCACGGCTCCGTTTGATGGCACGGTCGGCTTCATTGATTTTAGCCGGGGTAAAATGGTCAGTGCCGGGAATGAGTTGCTGACGTTGGATAATCTCTCTTTGATGCAACTTGACCTACAAGTTCCTGAACGTTACCTGTCGAAAATCAAACGTGGCATGAAAGTGCTGGGAGAAACCAACGCCTGGCCCGGCCAAGTGTTTGAAGGCAGCGTGGTAGGGATTGATTCACGTATCAATCAGGAAACGCTCAATCTGCGAGTGCGCATTCATTTCAACAACAAAGAGCGTTTACTTAAACCGGGCATGCTGATTTCAGCCAAACTCGACTTTGAACCGATCAGCGCGCCTATTATTCCTGTGCAGGCACTCGAATACTCGGGCACTAAACGTTTTGTTTACGTGGTCGGTGACAACCATAAAGCGACCCGCACCGAAGTGCATCTGGGTGCCCGTATTGAAAATGAAGTGGTCATTGAAGATGGCCTCAATATCGGTCAGCAGATTGTGGTGCAGGGCATCGTCAACATGCGCGATGGCGCAACGGTGACTGAAGTGGATACTTCCGGTCAACCGCTTGAAAAAGGTAAGCAATAATGTGGTTGTCTGACGTCTCCGTAAAGAGACCAGTCGCCGCTGTTGTGCTCAGTATGCTGCTGTGCGTGTTTGGCTTCGTCTCTTTTTCTAAATTATCGGTGCGGGAAATGCCGGACATTGAAAGTCCGGTGGTGTCCGTCACCACTCGTTACGATGGCGCTTCGGCCACGATCATTGAAAACCAGATCACGTCAGTGCTGGAAGATCAGTTGGCCGGGATCAGTGGTATCGATGAAATTTCTTCGGTTACCCGCAACGGCAGTTCGCGGATCACCATTACGTTTGAACTGGGTTATGACCTCAATACTGGCGTGAGTGATGTGCGCGATGCGGTCGCCAGAGCGCAGCGCAACCTGCCGGATGAAGCGGATGATCCGCAGGTGTTTAAAAATAATGGCTCAGGGGAAGCGTCGGTTTACATCAACCTCAGTTCTTCGGTGATGGACCGAACTCAACTGACCGATTATATCGAACGCGTATTGGCGGACCGGTTCAGTCTGATCTCCGGTGTGAGCTCGGTTGATATTTCCGGTGGTCTGTACAAAGTGATGTATGTACGGTTGAAGCCCCAACTGATGGCCGGTCGCGGAGTGACAACCGCGGATATTTCCAGTGCACTGCGCCGGGAAAATATTGAAAGTCCGGGCGGTGAAGTGCGCAACGATTCCACCGTGATGTCCGTCCGCACAGCTCGAACGTATCGTACGCCTCGTGATTTTCAGTATCTGGTGGTGAAACACGCCAGCGATCGTACCTCAATTTACCTGAAAGATGTCGCCGATGTGTTCATTGGCGCAGAGAACGAGAACTCGACCTTCAAAAGTGATGGTGTGGTAAACGTCAGTATGGGGATTGTGCCGCAGTCGGACGCCAATCCACTGGATGTTGCCAAACGAGTACATGAAGAAGTGGACAAGATTCAAAAGTTCCTACCGAAAGGGACACGTTTAGCCATCGATTATGACTCCACCGTATTTATCGAGCGTTCGATAGAGGAGGTCTACAGCACACTGTTTATTACTGGCGGGCTGGTTATCCTGGTGCTGTACATCTTTATTGGCCAGGCTCGAGCGACATTGATTCCGGCCATTACGGTGCCCGTATCGCTGATTTCCTCCTTTATCGCTGCGTATTATTTTGGTTTCTCCATCAACCTTATCACCCTGATGGCACTGATCCTTTCCATCGGCCTGGTGGTGGACGATGCAATCGTTGTGATGGAAAACATTTATCACCATATTGAGCAGGGTGAGAAGCCTTTGATGGCGGCCTACAAAGGCGCGCGTGAAGTCGGCTTTGCGGTGATTGCCACTACGTTAGTGCTGG
Organism: Vibrio sp. LQ2; assembly: GCF_023920125.1. NCBI lineage: Bacteria > Pseudomonadati > Pseudomonadota > Gammaproteobacteria > Vibrionales > Vibrionaceae > Vibrio > Vibrio sp. LQ2. Next base: position 1,472,459 of record NZ_CP085308.1, on the reverse strand, counting down.
TGATGGTGTTTTTGCCGATCTCGTTTATGGACGGTATGGTCGGGTTGCTGTTTACCGAATTCTCGGTGCTGCTGGCGATGTCGGTGATCTTCTCCTCGCTGATTGCGCTGACGCTTACGCCAGTTTTGGGCAGCAAAATCCTCAGAGCGAACGTGAAGCCGAACGGTTTTAATAAGGCGGTCGATTTTCTGTTCGGTAAGCTGGAAAGCGGTTATCGCGCGGTATTACAAAAAGCGCTGAAATGGAAATGGGCCGCGCCAGTCGTGATTCTGGCGTGTGTCGGCGGCAGCTACGGACTCAATCAGATGGTGCCTGCGCAGCTGACACCATCGGAAGACCGTGGTGTGATCTTCGCATTTGTCCGCGGCGCTGATGCCACCAGTTATAACCGCATGGCAGCCAACATGGATTTGGTTGAAGAGCGGCTGATGCCAATGCTTGGCAAAGGCTTCCTCAAGTCGTTTAGCATTCAATCTCCGGCGTTTGGGGGCAATGCGGGTGACCAGACTGGCTTTGTGATCATGATTCTGGACGACTGGAATGAACGCAGCGTCACAGCTCAGGAAGCGCTGGGTAAAGTGCGTAAAGCGCTGGCGGGTATTCCGGATGTGCGCGTGATTCCGTTTATGCCGGGATTCCGCGGGGGTTCCAATGAGCCAGTGCAATTTGTTCTCGGTGGTTCAGATTACAACGAGTTAAGACACTGGGCGGAGCTGCTGGAAGCCGAAGCGGCCAAATCATCAATGATGACAGGCGTAGATATCAACTATTCGGAGAAAACACCGGAGTTGGTGGTCACTGTTGATCGTCAGCGTGCAGCGGAGCTGGGCATCAGTGTGCAGGATATTTCCGATACGTTGGAAGTGATGCTGGGTGGTAAGAGCGTAACGACGTTTATCGACCGAGGTGAAGAGTACGATGTGTATCTGCGTGGTGATGAGAACAGCTTTAATAACGCAGCGGATCTGACGCAGATATACATGCGTACGGCTTCCGGCGATCTGGTGACGCTTGATACGGTGACCAAGATTGAGGAAGTCGCATCTTCGATTCGCCTTGCGCACTACAACAAGCAGAAAGCGATCACGATTACTGCCAACCTCGCAGACGGTTATACACTGGGACAAGCGCTGGATTTTCTTGATCAAAAAGCCTTGGAAGTGCTGCCAAGTGACATCTCGGTCAGCTATTCCGGTGAATCGAAAGACTTTAAAGAGAACCAGTCGAGCGTGGCTATCGTATTTGCCTTGGCTTTGCTGGTGGCCTATCTGGTGTTGGCGGCGCAGTTTGAAAGCTTTATCAACCCGCTGGTGGTGATGTTTACCGTACCGATGGGCGTATTTGGTGGTTTCATTGGCCTGACGCTTATGGGGCAGGGGATGAACATCTATAGCCAGATCGGTATGATCATGCTGATTGGTATGGTGACCAAGAACGGTATTCTGATTGTTGAATTTGCCAACCAGCTGCGAGACAGAGGTTTGGCGTTCGAGAAAGCAATTGTGGATGCGTCGGCAAGGCGCCTGCGTCCGATTCTGATGACAGCGTTCACCACGCTGGCAGGATCAGTGCCGCTGATCCTCTCTACCGGAGCGGGCTATGAAAGCCGCATATCCGTCGGTACGGTGATTTTCTTCGGTATGGGCTTTTCAACCTTGGTGACGCTGTTTGTCATTCCGGCGATGTACCAGTTGATATCTCGCTCGACACAAGCGCCGGGGCATATCGAAGCTGAGTTGCACCGCGAGCTTGGCTACGACGTCAAATCGCGTCAAACCCACGAATAATAAAAAAGCCCGCTTCGGCGGGCTTTTTTGACTCTGTAAGTAAAGCGGTTAGCGATGGTAGGTAACAGTATAGCGTGTTGGTTTATGGTTCATCGCCAGCACAAGGTTGAGTGCGATGGCACCAAAAATCGACAGCAGAATGATCCAAGGTGATACGAAGAAGAACGACACCAACAGAATCAGGCAGTCGATCGCCATCTGGCTTTTGCCGACGGAAATGCCGAATTTTTCCTGAATAAACAGACACAGCACGTTAAATCCGCCTAAACTCGCGCGATGACGGAACAGAATTAACATGCCTAGTCCCATCAGCAGTCCGCCAGATAGGGCGCAGTAAACTTCGTTGATATTGTCGAAAGTGATAAACATCGACAAATGGTCAGTAAAAAGTGCGACCAGAGCACCAGAAATGGCCGTGTTGACAGCGAAATGGCGGCCAAAGCGTTTCCAGGCTAATAAATAGAATGGGCAGTTAGCAATAAAATAGAGCCAGCCAAACGACCAAGGCAGAAAATGGGTCATCAAAAGTGCCAGTCCGGCTGTGCCGCCAGTCAATAATTGACCTGCCTGCAGAAAGAAAACGCCTTGGGCAACCAGAAAGGTGCCAGTCAGGATCGCAATCCAGTCCTCTTTGCGTGTGTGTTTTTCCATCAAATATATAAATTAAAGGCTGAGAATGGCGCGCATAGTAATGAAAAGCGGACATTTTCGGTAGCTAGTGAAGCGAAATTGAGGTAAACCTATGTAATTGCCGCTTTACAGGGTGTAAAGCATAAAATTGACACTTTGATGAGGTAGGATCTGCCTGAACCCCTCGGGATGAAATACTTCGTCAGTCACTATGAAAAAACTGCATGATATTTTCTGCAATTTGGGCTTTATGATGAAGATCAAATTATGTAGAATGCGCGCCAAAGAGGTGACGAAAACGTTTGCGTTGGGTCATTGTGTGGTTTTTAGCTAATTTCAGATAAATCTGAGTCAGGAGATACAGATGCTAAAGCGTGATATGAATATCGCTGATTACGATGCGGAGCTATTCGCAGCAATCCAAGAAGAAACTCTTCGCCAAGAGGAACACATTGAGCTTATCGCTTCAGAAAACTACACCAGCCCACGTGTAATGGAAGCGCAAGGTTCTCAGCTGACAAACAAATACGCTGAAGGTTACCCAGGCAAGCGTTACTACGGCGGCTGTGAGTACGTCGACAAAGCTGAATCTCTAGCGATTGACCGTGCGTGTAAACTGTTCGGCTGTGAATACGCGAACGTACAGCCACACTCAGGTTCTCAGGCAAACAGCGCGGTGTACATGGCCCTGCTGAATCCTGGCGATACGGTTCTGGGTATGAGCTTGGCACACGGTGGTCACCTGACTCACGGTTCACCTGTGAATTTCTCTGGTAAACACTACAACGTTATTCCTTACGGTATCGACGAAGCGGGCCAAATCAACTACGACGAAATGGAAGCGCTGGCACTTGAGCACAAACCTAAGATGATCATCGGTGGTTTCTCAGCGTACTCGCAAATCGTTGACTGGAAACGCATGCGCGAAATCGCAGATAAAGTCGACGCTTACCTGTTTGTTGATATGGCACACGTTGCGGGTCTGATTGCGGCGGGTGTTTACCCAACGCCAATCCCTTACGCACACGTTGTTACGACAACAACGCACAAAACACTGGCTGGTCCACGTGGCGGTTTGATCCTGTCAAACGCTGGCGAAGAGATGTACAAAAAGCTGAACTCAGCAGTATTCCCTGGCGGTCAGGGTGGTCCTCTGATGCACGTTATCGCGGGTAAAGCGGTAGCGTTCAAAGAAGCGATGGAACCTGAATTCAAAGCTTACCAACAGCGCGTTGTAAAAAATGCAAAAGCGATGGTTGCTCAGTTCCAAGAGCGTGGCTACAAGATCGTATCAAACGGTACTGAAAACCACCTGTTCCTGGTTGACCTGATCGACAAAGACATCACGGGTAAAGAAGCGGATGCCGCGCTGGGTGCAGCAAACATCACCGTAAACAAAAACTCAGTGCCAAACGATCCACGTAGCCCATTTGTGACTTCTGGTATTCGTGTGGGTACGCCGGCTATCACTCGTCGTGGTTTCACTGAAGAAGACGCGAAGAATCTGGCAAACTGGATGTGTGACGTTCTGGACAACATCAATGACCAAGCGGTGATTGAAGCGACGAAACAGAAAGTTCTGGATATCTGTAAGCGCCTGCCAGTTTACGCATAAGCGGAATCGAATAACGGAAAAGGCCTGCAATGCAGGCCTTTTTTATTTCGCGATGCTGAGCAGGGTGCCGGATTTACATTTGAACAGGTAGTAGCTGCTGCTCTCGCTGAATTTACCCAATCCTTCACCGTCACAGTAATCGATATTAATCTGACGCATGGTCTCCAGCGTATTCTCACTCTGAAGCGCAAATTTAGCGCCGTCGGCGCACACGATTCGCACTTTGCCATCATCACTGACTGAGTAAATGCTTACTTCGGTATTGCACAGTTCGAAAGAGGCTTCACGGAAGTTGTCTTGCGTAGTATTGGATGAACAACCAGACGCGACGGCTACTGCCAGCATGGCCAGCAGGCTCAGTTTTTTCATTATTTTGATCCTTATGGTGCGAGACGCATATCCCGTTTGTTCGGATTTAACGGTTTACCAACAGTGTTATGTCAGCTTGCTACCTATAATTCCGAGTAGTTTTGGGTAGTTAGCCCAAAGTTTAGACCATTTTAGCTATCAACCTCAAGTTGATGCTGGTGGGAGTGAAGGCTGGTACTGCTTTTCTGATACCAGTACAAAAAGTGCTACACGCTTGTTGAGCATCTGCTCACCGCAGATAAAAGAAAAGCCGGCAGTCGCCGGCTTTCGTTCAATCGAGTAAGTGATTACTTCACTTCCAGACCTTTCGCTTGCATATCTGCATGGTAAGAAGAGCGGACAAACGGGCCACAAGCGGCGTGAGTGAAGCCCAGTTCCAGCGCGATGTCTTTCAGTTCATCAAACTCAGCTGGCGGAACATAGCGCTCAACGGGCAGGTGGTGACGACTCGGTGCCAGATACTGACCCAGCGTCAGCATAGTCACGCCGTGTGCACGCAGATCTTTCAGCACTTCAATGATCTCTTCTTTGGTCTCACCCAAGCCCATCATCAGGCCAGATTTGGTCGGAACCTCTGGGTGCATCTCTTTGAATTTTTGCAGCAGTTCCAGCGACCATTTGTAGTTCGCACCAGGGCGAGCTTTACGGTACAGGCGCGGTGCCGTTTCCAGGTTGTGGTTGAACACATCTGGCGGGTTATCTTTTAGTAGATCCAACGCCACATCCATACGGCCACGGAAATCCGGAACCAAAGTTTCAATGCGAATCTCTGGGTTCAGGGCACGAATTTCACGGTTACAGTCGGCAAAGTGCTGAGCGCCGCCATCACGTAGATCATCACGGTCAACCGAAGTGATCACGACGTATTTCAGCTTCATGTCTTTGATTGTTTGGGCCAGTTTCTTTGGCTCTTCTGCATCAGGAGTCAGAGGGCGGCCATGGGCAACGTCACAGAATGGGCAGCGGCGGGTACAGATAGCACCCAGAATCATAAAGGTTGCAGTGCCGTGGTTGAAACATTCGGCCAGGTTAGGGCAAGACGCCTCTTCACATACAGAGTGAAGGTTATTCTTACGCATTGCGGCCTTGATGTCCTGAATGCGTTGGCTGTCTGCTGGCAGTTTGATTTTCATCCATTCCGGTTTACGCAGCACTTGTTTCTGCTCCGCAGGCATGTTTTTAACTGGAATTAATGCCATTTTGTCGGCGTCACGATATTTAACGCCTTTTTCCATTTGGATCGGTTTGCTCATGCTCTATTTACCTATGACAGGTGCTTCTGTGCTGAATTCTACTTCCTCGTAACCGAACAGGCTGACGAGTTCTTTTATGAGTTGTTGCTCGACATCTTCGATACGAGTCGGTCCACCTAAATTGCTCACTTGAACCATTTCCATTCCCTGATAACCACATGGGTTAATACGCAGAAACGGAGAGAGATCCATGTTGACGTTGAGCGCTAAACCATGGAACGAGCAGCCTTTGCGAATACGCAGGCCGAGTGAGCAGATTTTTTTACCATCGACATAAACGCCTGGAGCATCCGGGCGAGCGGCAGAGTCGATATTGTAAGCTTTTAACGTATTAATTACGAGGTTCTCAATATCAGTGACGAGCTCTCGGACACCCAGCTTTTTACGACGTAAGTTGATCAGAAAGTAGGCGACGATCTGACCGGGACCGTGATAGGTGACTTGGCCGCCACGATCGCTTTGAACCACGGGGATATCGCCAGTATTAAGAAGGTGTTCAGCCTTGCCGGCCTGACCCTGAGTGAATACGGGGTTGTGTTCCACAAGCCAGACTTCGTCACGTGTTGAATCATCACGCTGGTCGGTAAAGTCATGCATGGCCTGCCAAACAGGATGGTAATCCTGTCGACCTAATCGTCTGACAACAAGCTGGTTATCCATCATCGAGGTCCGTCAGTGATATATAAAGTGTTTGGATTATAAACGTCTTAAGCAGATTGAACTACTCATGACGGTTAACTTTTTGACCATAAGTTTTATGTAACTATTTTAACTTTATGATACATAAACAAAAAGCAGCCTTGGGCTGCTTTCAAAAAAAATTGAATTTATCAAATAATTGCAGATAAATAAAACTTACAGCACCATGCGAACGATTTCGATATCGCCCAGTTCTTTGTACAGGATTTCTACCTGTTCAATTGAGGTTGCAGTGATGGTGATAGACACAGAGTGGTAGTTACCTTTGCCACTTGGTTTGACACGTGGGCTGTAGTCACCTGGAGCGTGACGCTGAATAACTTCCAACACAAGCTCTGGCAATTCAGGTTTCGCGTGGCCCATCACTTTGTAAGTGAATGAACACGGGAACTCAAGCAGGTCTTTCAATTTTGCATCAGAGTTGATGTTTAACATATTGGAAACTCCAAGTTGGGTATTCGATAAAAACGGTGACGAATAGTACAGTCAATCGAATGGGATCTCAAGTTAACAAAAAAGCCGCCCAAGGCGGCTTTTTGGGTCGATCTCAGTGGATCAGAATAAGCCTTTGAACAATAGAACAATGTAGTCCCACAGACGGCTGAACAGACCACCTTCTTCAACATCTTCCAATGCCATCAGAGGGTATTGCGCAACGTCTTCACCGTTAAGCTGGTAGTACAGCTTACCGACTACATCACCTTTCTTAATTGGGGCTTTCAGCTCTTTTTCAAGGACGAAGCTGGCGGTCAGATCTTTTGCCTGGCCGCGTGGCAGAGTCACGTAAGTGTCCTCATTCACACCCAGCGCGACCGTTGACTTGTCGCCCATCCAGATTTTCTCATCAACGAAAGTCTCGCCCGCTTTGTGTGGTGCAACAGTTTCAAAGAAACGGAAACCGTAACTCAGCAGCTTTTTGCTTTCTGACTTACGTGCATTCATGTCTTTGGTGCCCATTACAACAGCGATTAGGCGCATCTTGCCTTCGGTCGCTGAGCTGACCAGGCTGTACCCTGCGTTGCTGGTGTGACCGGTTTTGATGCCGTCCACGTTCATGCTTTTATCCCACAGCAGGCCGTTACGGTTGTACTGGGTAATGCCGTTGTAGGTAAATTTTTGCTCCGAGTAAATCTTATACTCGTTTGGTACGTCACGGATCAGGGCCTGACCCAGCAGAGCCATGTCGTACGGGGTTGAGTACAGGTTCGGGTTGTCCAGGCCGTGGACGTTGGCAAAATGAGTATCTTTCATACCCAGAGTGTTGGCCCACGCGTTCATCAGATCCACGAATGCATCTTCCGAACCTGCGATGTGTTCGGCCATTGCCACACAGGCATCGTTACCAGATTGAACGATGATGCCCTGGTTCAGGTCGCGCACTTTGACGGTGGTGCCAACTTCAATGAACATTTTGGAAGAATCTGGGAAGTTCTTCGCCCATGCATTGCGGCTGATAGTCACGTCATCATCGTTCGAGATGTTGCCGCGTTTTAATTCCTGACCAATTACGTAACTGGTCATCATTTTGGTCAAGCTGGCTGGTGAAAGCTTGGTATTCATTTCTTTTTCGGCAAGAACTTTGCCTGAATGATAGTCAATCAATACAAAACCTTTCGCAGCGATCTGTGGCGCATCTGGAATGACGACAGGAGAAGCGAGGGTCGTGCTTGAGAACGTAGCGGAAAGCGCTATTGAAGACGCTAGAACAGAATTTAGGATGGTTTTTTTCATGATGAATGCGAATTGTGTGTTTAATTGTCCATTATCTTAACAGAAACGACTTCCCAAACCAGACCCGAATGCTTAGCTGGTCAGGTTTGAGTGGTCATTATTGCGCGACGGGGTGCTTTTTTATAAAGGCGGTGTCATAACCCCGCGTTTTCACCTTTTCCAAGGTGTCCTGCGTCAGGGTGTAATCACTGAAAGGCCCGAGAAAGAGCCGGTGACTACCATTAACACTTTCGACAAAACTTTGCACCGATAAGCTTTGACCAAGATTTTGCGCTAAAGTTCGCACTCTTTCTTCATTTTGTGAAGATGCCACCTGAATGATGTACTGAGGAGCGCCAACTTTGGGCTTAGCCGTGGTTTGTTTCGCGACTGCAATGGTCTCGATTTCAACGTTGGCCGTCCCGGTTTGCACGACGCCAAGTTTATACGCGGCTGCGTAACTTAAATCAATAATGCGTCCGTCATGGAAAGGCCCGCGGTCATTGACCCGGACAATGGTCGATTTGCCGTTGTCCAGATTAGTCACTTTGACGTAGGTGGGCAGCGGCAGGGTTTTGTGCGCCGCCGTCATGGAGTACATGTCGTAAATTTCACCGTTTGACGTCAGGTGACCATGAAACTTTTTGCCATACCAGGATGCCTGACCACGTTCTTTGAATCCCGTGGTGTCTTTGACGATCTGATAGTTCTTGCCGCGCAAAGTGTAATCTTTATTACCGCCCAGACTATATGGTTCGTACTGCGGATTGGCATCTTCAATATGATCGACGGAAAGTGGAGCATCCGGCGCGATGTCATCTTTGATGTCATAACGGCCTGAAGACGAACTACATCCGGCCAGAATGGCGACAGAACATAAACTGAATAGGAGCGTGGAATGCTTCATTAGTTTGCCTTTGAAAACGCTTTTCTATGGGTATGGATTGACATCAGAATGCCAAAACCGGCCATGAGGGTAACCATAGACGTACCGCCATAACTGATCAATGGAAGTGGCACACCCACTACCGGCAGAATACCGCTTACCATACCGATGTTTACGAAAACGTAAACGAAGAAACTCAGCACAATACTGCCAGCCATCATACGGCCAAAAGCGGTTTGCGCATTGCTGGCCAGATACAGGCCTCGGCCGATGATAAACAAGTACACCGTCAGCAGTGCAAGAATGCCTATCATGCCCCATTCTTCCGCGATAACTGCAAAGATAAAGTCAGTATGTCGTTCAGGAAGAAATTCTAGGTTAGATTGTGTGCCGTGTAGCCAACCTTTGCCAACTACGCCGCCTGAACCGATGGCAATTTTACTCTGAATGATGTGATAACCAGCACCAAGAGGATCGGATTCCGGGTTGAAAAGGGTTCTGACGCGTGTCTTCTGATATTCATGCATCAGGAAATACCACAACACCGGAATAAATGCGCCCACCGCCACTGCTGCGGCAAAGATGATTTTCCAACTGATCCCGGCAAGGAAGATCACAAAGATCCCTGATGCCGCAATCAGAATGGAAGTCCCCAGGTCTGGCTGCTTAGCGATCAAAATGGTGGGCACGAATACCATCACCATGGACAGTACCAGTGTCTGGAAGCTGGGCGGAAGCGGGCGTTTACCGATAAAGCGCGCAACCATCAGCGGCACGGCCAGTTTGAGGAGTTCCGAGGGCTGAAAGCGCACAAACCCCAGGTTCAGCCAGCGCTGTGCGCCTTTAGACACTTCACCAAACAACAGAACGCCGAGTAATAACGCCACACCCACGAAAAACAGCACCGGAGCCAGACGCTCGTATGTACGCGGCGGCAGCTGAGCAAGACCGATCATCACGGTTAACGCCAATACCATACGCATTGCCTGGCGGTCCATCATTTCCAGACTCTGACCACTGGCGCTGTACATGACAACCAGGCCAAAGCCCATCACGACCAGCAGGCCAAGCAATAATGGCAAGTCGATGTGTAAACGCTCAAAGAACGCCCGGTTTTGACCTGTTGAGGGATCCATTTTCATTATTTGTCTGCCTCGCCGTTACCCAAAATGACACGGTCAAAGATTTGTCTTACCACCGGAGCACCGTTGCTTGAACCGCCACCGGCGTTCTCCAGTACGATGGTCACAATCACTTTTGGATCGTCGACTGGCGCAAACCCGGTAAACAGTGCGTGGTCACGCAGATGTTCGGCCAGTTCGTCGGCGTTGTACTCCTGGCCTTCTGCCAGACCAAATACCTGTGCAGTACCGGATTTGCCCGCACTCTTGTATTGCAGGCCTTGGAAAGCGCGCCGCGCCGTTCCGCGTTTACCGTGGTTGACCAGATACATCCCTTCAATCGCCATATTCCAGTACTTATCCGGTACACCGGTAATCGGTGGGTAAGTCACGTATTCGGTTTCTTTTTGGGTGGAGAATTCTTCGCCATTATTGATGGTAGAACGCAGTAAGTGCGGTGCAATTACTTTTCCGTGATGCACCAAAACAGAGGTTGCTTTCGCAAGCTGCATTGGCGTTGCTGTCCAGTAGCCCTGACCGATACCCACAGGAATCGTGTCACCCTGATACCAAGGTGTGCGGTGACGGGCCATTTTCCAGTCACGGGTCGGCATGTTGGCTTTACTCTCTTCGGTGATATCGATACCCGTGTAATCCCCGAAGCCAAATTTCATCATCCAATCAGACAGACGGTCGATGCCCATATCATAAGCAATCTGATAAAAGAAGGTATCCACCGATTCTTCCAGTGCTTTAATGATATCCACCTTACCGTGACCCCAGCGCAGCCAATCGCGGAATGGCCGGGTTTTTGAATTCGGAATGCGCCAGTAACCCGGATCGTTTCGAGTGGTATTCGGCGTGATCACGCCTTCTTCCAAGGCAGAAACAGCAATAAATGGTTTGACGGTCGAACCTGGAGGATAAATACCCAGCGTGGTGCGGTTTACCAGCGGACGGTCTTTGTCGTTGAGTAACTCACTGTATTCCTTACCAGAAATACCGTGCACAAAAGCATTCGGATCGTAACTTGGGCTTGATACCATCGCCAGCACGCCGTTGTCTTTTGGATCGAGCACTACCGCTGAACCACGACGACCATTGAACAGGCTGTGCACGTAAAGTTGCAGCTTAATATCGAGGTTGAGAACAATGTCTTTGCCCGGGGTTGGCGGAACGTATTTCAGAGTACGAATCACGCGTCCCCGGCTGTTCACTTCGACTTCCTGATAGCCGGCCTCCCCGTGCAGCAAGTCTTCGTAGTAGCGCTCAATACCGAGCTTACCTATATCGCGGGTGGCTTGATAATTGGCTTCTTTACCTTCGCGGACTAAGCGTTCGATATCGCGATCATTAATTCGAGAGACATAACCGATCACGTGGGTCAGTACTTCACCGTATGGGTAGTAACGCTTGAGGTTTGCGCTGACGGAAACACCGGGATATTTGTATTGTTGAACGGAGAATTTCGCGACTTCTTCTTCGGTCAACTGAGTTAACAGTGGCACTGAGTTAAAGCGGCGTGTCTGGCGGCGCTCTTTTTCAAATGCAGCAATTTGTTCGGGAGTAATCGTGAGAATCTGTTGTAAGCGGGCGATGGTCTCGTCCATGTTTTTCACTTTTTCTGGAATGATCTCCAGACTAAAAACAGGGCGGTTTTCGGCCAGTAACACACCATTCCGGTCATAGATCAGACCCCGGTTAGGCGCAATCGGTACCACTTTAATGCGGTTATCGTTGGAACGGGTTTTGTAATCCTGATACTGATTGACCTGAATGTTATACAGGTTGGCAACCAGAATACCCATCATCAAGACGATCCCCACAAAAGACACGACAGCACGGTTACGAAATAACCGCGCTTCAGCCAGGTAGTCTCGAATAGGGCTACGCTTACGTAACATCAGTGTCTATTCTCGGTGATAAGGGTGGTTTGCTGTAATGCTCCAGGCGCGGTACAGACTCTCGGCCATGACCACGCGCACCAGCGGGTGCGGCAGTGTGAGCGGCGACAGTGACCAGCTTTGTTCTGCGGCGGCTTTACACGCCGGAGCTAGCCCTTCTGGGCCACCAATCAAAATAGAGACGTCTCTTGCATCCATTTTCCAACTCTCCAGCTGAGCGGCCAGTTGTTCGGTGTCCCAGCGTTTGCCTGGAATGTCGAGAGTAACAATTCGGTTGCCTTTTGGCACGGCGGCCAGCATGGCTTCGCCTTCTTTTTGCAGAATTCTTGCAATATCAGCGTTTTTGCCTCGCTTACCAGCGGAAATTTCAATCAGCTCCAGCGGCATGTCGTGAGGAAAGCGGCGGCGATATTCCTGGAAGCCTTCTTCCACCCAGTTTGGCATTTTGGTGCCGACGGCAATCAATTGAATCTTCACGCTCAGCCCCAGAGTTTTTCCAACTGGTACATGGCGCGATGCTCTTCCTGCATCACGTGCAGCATGGTTGTGCCCATATCGACGACAACCCACTCGCCTTCGTTCTCGCCATCAATACCCAGTGGCTCAACACCGGCTTTTTTCGCTTCACTCGCGACATGATCGGCAATCGAAGAGACGTGTCTTTTGGACGTGCCAGTACAAATGATCATGTAATCAGTGACACTGGATTTGCCTTGTACGTCTAGGGTTACAATATCAACCGCTTTCATATCGTCGGCTTTGTCTGCAAGAAAGTCTTTTAATTCTTCACGTTGCAAGGGAATTTCCTCTGAGATAACTAACTATAAAAATGATTTTGTCAAAAGCGCGGCAGTATATCACGCTTTCAGGCAGGCAAAGGCAAGTTTGCCTGCGCAACGCAACATTCGAGGCTCAACTGATGCAGTAATGGCCAAGGTGATTGCTCATACTGAGTTTTTGCGACAATTTCACATTGAGCAAGCAACTGAAGTAAATGTTGCAGACGTTGAACCGATAAGCGCTGCAACGCAGCAGAGTAATGCGGGCGTTTATTCTGCCAGACGCGGTATTTGTCAAAGATAGCGCCGAGTGGCTGATGATTCATCGCCAGACGCATCTGCAGCAGTTGCACCAGCTCTTTTTGGACTGTGCGCATCAGAATGATCGGTTCTACGTCTTCAGCGGCCAGTTGGCGCAAAATGCGTTGCGCGCGATTGGCTTTGCCTTCAAGCAGAGCATCGACCCAGTGAAATGGGGTGTAGTGGTTGTTGCGGCTCAGCGACTCTTCAAGGCGAATCAGCGTTAGTTGACCGTCTGGGTAGAGCAGAGCCAACTTCTCTAGGCTCTGTGCCAGAGCAAACAAATTGCCCTCATGCCACTGTGCCAGCATTTGAATCGCTTCGGCATCAGGAGTCAGCCCCAGAGCCCGACAACGAGCGGCGACAAATTGTGGTAGGCGGCTGATATCCGGGGTTAAACAGTTCACCAGACAGCCCTGACTCATCAGGGCTTTAAACCAGGCCGTATTTTCCTGAGCTTTGGTTAGCTTGGTACCGACAATCAGCAGCAGGATATCGGGATTAAGATGCTGTGCCAAGTTGGCCAGTTCTTTGCCCGCAGCAGCATTAATACCAGCTTCCGGGATCTCCAGTTCGATCACTTGGCGACTGGAGAACAAGCTCATGGATTGACAGCAATCGTAGACCTCGTTCCAGTCGAGACTGGCATCAAGATTAAAACGGTGTTTCTCTTCAAAGCCTTGCTCGCGTGCTTTGCGCTCAATCGCGCTGCGCGATTCTTCGATCAGCAGAGGTTCATTGCCAAAGACAAGATACACTGGCGCCAGCGTTCTGTTCAGCGCATCGGCCAGTTTGTCAGCGTAGAGTCTCATTATAAAATCTACTGAACTTCAGACGTGTTGGCCGAAGGAGCAACCTGTGTTTCGGTTGTGTTGATGATGTAGTCTTGGTTCGACTCGGCTGCTTGTACTTCTGATTGCTCGTCCATGGTCCCCGCTTGAATGTTGGCTTTGAGGCGCGCCATTTGACGTACAATCTGGCTGGCGGCCAGTTTACGCATTTCGTCTTCGATCATGTCGCGCTCAACTGATTTTGCCAGTGCTGTTAGGGGGTTATCTAGGTAGCTTCGGGTGACACTGGTTGAGAATCGCTTATCGCCAGTCTCAGGGATGGTGACTCGATAAGACGCACGGAAAGTCAGCTCTTTCTCTGCAGCACGAGTATTTTGATACAGTGATAGGGTGCGTTCACTGACACTTTCGCTGAGTAGGTGAATGTTTGGAACATCTTCAGCTGGTTGAACAAGGTTAATTTCGTTCATTCGTAGCTGGCGTTTTACCATGCGGGTAAATGTGCTGTATTGGTCATAGCTGGTCAGTGACATGGTGCTCAGTTCCTCCGGAACGTCATAATCACCACGAAGATGAAAACCGCAGGCACTAAGCAGGGTGGCGGTCAGAACAACCAGTGATAACTTGAAGGTGGAAGGCAGTGTCAAACGCATGGGGCTCTATTCTCATGAATTGGGTTTACTTATCTCAGTTCACCACAGCGATAAACTGAGATAAGTAAACAGGGCGCGAAGCCCTGTTTACAGACCGTAATATACGGAATTAGTTCGCAACGATGTTCAGCAGTTTTCCTGGAACATAGATGACTTTGCGGATTGTCAAACCATCGGTGAATTTCATCACGTTTTCGTCTTTCAGGCCCAGTTCTTCAACTTGTTCTTTGGTTGCATCAGCAGACACAGTCAACTTGCCACGCAGCTTACCGTTTACCTGAAGTACGATCAGTTTTTCATCTTCAACCAGCGCAGCTTCATCAAACGTTGGCCAAGTTGCGTTGTCGATGTCTGCCTGACCCAGCGCTGCCCACATTTCAAAACAGATGTGTGGCGCAATTGGGTAAAGCATCACAGTGATCGCTTTTAGGGCTTCATCCAGAATCGCGCGATCTTGTGCGTCATCCTGAGGTGCTTTAGCCAGCTTGTTCATCAGCTCCATCACGGCTGCAATAGCAGTGTTGAAGGTCTGACGACGTGCAATGTCATCGGTTACTTTCGCGATGGTTTTGTGAACGTCACGACGCAGCGCTTTTTGATCGCCAGTCAGTGCAGAAGTCTCAACCGTAGTTGCTTCGCCTTTTTCGGTATGTTCACGAACCAGTTTCCACACACGTTTCAGGAAGCGGTTTGCACCTTCAACACCAGATTCTTGCCATTCCAGCGTCATATCTGCTGGTGAAGCAAACATCATGAACAGACGTACGGTGTCGGCGCCGTATTTGTCGACCATTTCTTGTGGGTCGATACCGTTGTTTTTTGACTTAGACATTTTGATCATGCCCGAGTGTTCAACGCTGCGACCGTGTGAATCTACCGCAGTCGTAATACGACCTTTACCGTCACGTTCAACTTTCACTTCGGTTGGTGAAACCCACTCTTTACCACCTTTGTCATTGGTGTAGTAGAAGGCATCAGCCAGAACCATACCTTGACACAGCAGTTGCTTGAATGGCTCGTCAGAAGTCACATAACCAGCATCACGCAGCAGTTTGTGGAAGAAGCGTGAGTACAACAGGTGCATACATGCGTGCTCGATACCACCGATGTATTGGTCTACTGGCAGCCAGTAGTTGGCTTTTTCTGGGTCCAGAATGTCGTCTGCTTGTGGTGAACAGTAGCGCGCGTAGTACCAAGACGATTCCATGAAGGTATCGAAAGTATCGGTTTCACGCAGTGCCGGTTCGCCGTTAAAGGTGGTTTTCGCCCACTCTTTATCCGCTTTGATTGGGCTGGTGACGCCATCCATGACCACATCTTCTGGCAGAATTACTGGCAGTTGGTCGGCGGGTACGGGATGTACAACGCCGTCTTCTGTGGTCACCATTGGAATTGGTGCGCCCCAGTAGCGTTGACGAGACACGCCCCAGTCACGCAGACGGAAGTTGACGGTTTTCACGCCTTTACCTTCGGCTTCCAGTTTCGCTGCAATGGCATCGAAAGCGGCTTGGAATTCCAGGCCGTCGAATTCGCCGGAATCGAACAGTACGCCTTTTTCGGTGTATGCCGCTTCTGAGATATCCAGTTCGCTGCCATCAAGTGGCTTGATGACAGGAATGATATCCAGGTTATATTTGGTCGCAAATTCGAAGTCACGTTGATCGTGCGCTGGGACGGCCATGACCGCACCTGTGCCGTAGTCCATCAACACGAAGTTCGCGACAAAGATTGGCACTTCACGGCCATTCAATGGATGAATTGCGGTAAGGCCCGTTGCCATACCTTTTTTCTCCATCGTCGCCAGTTCTGCTTCAGCAACTTTGGTGTTTTTACACTCTTCGATGAAGGCAGCCAGTTCAGGGTTTGATTTCGCCGCTTCGGTTGCGAGAGGGTGGCCCGCTGCGATACCTACGTAAGTGACGCCCATCAGTGTGTCTGGACGCGTGGTGTAGACTTCCAAGTCTTGCGCTTGATCTTTCACGGCAAACTTCAGTTCCACACCTTCAGAACGGCCAATCCAGTTGCGCTGCATGGTTTTCACCATTTCAGGCCAACCTTCCAGGTTGTCGAGATCGTCTAGCAGCTCTTGTGCGTAAGCAGTGATCTTGATGAACCACTGAGGAATTTCTTTCTGTTCAACTGGAGTATCACAACGCCAGCAGCAACCGTCTTCAACCTGTTCGTTCGCCAGAACGGTTTGGTCGTTCGGACACCAGTTAACCGAAGAAGTTTTCTTGTAAACCAGACCTTTCTCGTACAGTTTGGTAAAGAACTCTTGTTCCCAGCGGTAGTACTCAGGACGGCACGTCGCGAATTCACGATTCCAGTCGTAGCCGAAACCCAGCAGTTTCAGCTGGTTTTTCATGTATTCAATGTTTTCGTAAGTCCAAGGTGCCGGAGCGGTGTTGTTTTTAACCGCCGCGTTTTCTGCCGGTAGACCGAATGCATCCCAGCCGATTGGCTGCATGACGTTTTTGCCTTGCAGACGCTGGAAACGAGAAACCACATCACCGATGGTGTAGTTGCGCACGTGACCCATGTGCAGTCGGCCGCTTGGGTACGGGAACATAGAAAGACAGTAGAATTTTTCTTTATTTGGGTCTTCACTTACAACGAAGGTCTTGTTGCTTTCCCAATGCTGTTGAACTTTTTGTTCAATGTCTTGCGGGTTGTATTGCTCTTGCATCGATATATCCGGTTATCTTGGAATTTGTGAGTTCAGTTTGAACAGATACTAATAGATCGTCATAGAATACCTAAAGCAAGGGAGCACAACAATAGCCAATCGGGTTTGAGAGAGGTGACTTATGCCAAAACAAAAAACGGGTTACGAAGCTTTACTCGAAGAGGTGGTGGAAACCCTGAAACAAAGTCCGGAAGAAGTGGACCACATTCTGGAAACATCCGGTAAAGTTGTGGCCGCGGCAAACGACTTGACAAAAGATGAGCTGGCGCTGATTTCTGCGTATGTAAAATCGGATCTCAAAGAGTTTGCGGACAGCTATGAAGAAGAGAAAAGTAGTCCGTTTTATTTGATGATTGCCAATTCTATTTGGCAGGGACTGCTGGAGATCACCGATAAAACCAAAGTTGAATGGGTGGAGCTGTTTCAAGATCTTGAACATCAGGGATTGTACAAAGCCGGCGATATGATTGGTCTTGGTATTCTTGTGTGTGAGAACTGCGGACACCATGTTGAATACAACCATCCGACCGAAATTGTGCCCTGCATTCGCTGTGGTAACACGGCGTTCAGTCGACAACCGTTGAAGCCTTAAGTAAAAAGAGTCCCAATGGGACTCTTTTTCGTTGTGCTGCTCGGTTAGGCTATGCTTTACGGCGTTGAATCACCAGCGCCACGATAAGGCCAAACAGTGTCCATGCATACAATGGCCAACTACCCAGCGCGTGATAGGGTGTTTGACCGCGGGTTGGGACCATTTCTGCACGCAGCACACCCGTTTCAAATTGAGGTAGCTGCTGAGTGATGTGCCCTTTGTAGTCGGTTACCGCCGTCAGACCGTTGTTAGTGGAACGAATCAGCGGCTTACCTAATTCCAGCGCGCGCATGCGCGCGATTTCCATATGCTGCAGTGGGCCGATAGAGCGGCCAAACCAGGCATCGTTGGACAAGGTCAGCAGAAAGTCAGTCTCATCGGTCACATTGGCCCGAACTTGTTCATTGAAAATGATTTCGTAACAAAGCGCAGGAGCCAACGCGTGGCCATTGGCGACGATGTTCGGCTGAACATAATCCCCTTCGCTGAACGAAGACATCGGCAAGTTAAAGAACGGAGCCAATGGGCGCAGAATGCTTTCAAACGGCACAAATTCACCAAAGGGCAGTAGATGGTGCTTATGAAAACGCTGCGCTAAATCGTAGTGATAATCACCGCTCGGATTCTCACCCAGCGTCAATATGCTGTTGAAATAACGCTTATTGTCATCCTGATTGAGAATGCCCGTAATGAGCGCGCTATGATTCATCCGTGCGGCGGTATCTAGATTGCGCAGAAACGCCGGGATCTCAAATTCAAACGCAGGAATTGCTGCTTCGGGCCAGACGATGATATCGGCATCCCAGTTCTGACGACTGAGATCAGTATATTTCATGATGGTCGGCCAGCGTTGGCTGGGTAACCATTTGAGAGCCTGCTCAATATTGCCCTGAATCAGCGCCACTTTTGTGGTGCGTTGCGGTTGTGGAGTCACCCACTGTGCGGCATTCAACGCAAATCCAACAGCAAACAAAACCGCTGGGATGAGAAGCAATAGAACGCTTTTTTTCTGCCAAGCGAGCGCCAGGCCGCCTGCACACAGCAATACTATCAGCGTCAGTAGTTCAACGCCGCCGAGCGGGGCGAAGTTCGCCAACGGGCTGTCGATTTGGCTGTAACCGAGCCACAACCAGGGAAAGCCAGTCATGACCCAACCACGCAGCCAGTCGCAGACCAGCCAGAGCGCAGGCGTCGCCAGTAATAATCGGCTGCGGTTCTGCTTCGGGAAAAAGCGATTGAGCGCCCAGCTAAAGAGTGCGGAATAAAGGGCTAAGTAGCCAACTAATAGCGCCATCAAAAATAAGCTGGCAATTTTGGGCATGCCACCAAAGGTGTCGATACTGACATGTACCCAACTGATTCCGAAACCAAACTGGCCCAATCCCCAGGCATAACCAATCCATGCCGCCCGTTTGGGGGGCTGCCCGTTTAATAACAGCAATAGCAGGAAAGGGCTGAGAATGGCTAATGGCCAGATCTGATAGGGAGCAAACGATAGGGTGGTAAGCGCGCCAACAAAAGCGGCCGCAAGCGGCCGCATTAGGCGATGATTGAAAATATTCGTCATCTGCAACTTTTCTGATGCTCTTACAGAGTAAGAGGAGCTTCGAACTACTCTTCGGCGATCTCCGGAAGAGTTTCCATATCGGGGACGGTTACCTGAAGTTGAACCACTCGGCGGTTGTCTGCAGCAGTGACCTTAAAATTGTAACGATCAATTTCTACCACTTCACCGCGTGCTGGCAAGTGACCGAAAGCAGTCATTACCAATCCGCCTACCGTATCCACCTCTTCATCGCTGAAGCGGGTACCGAAGGTGTTGTTAAACTCTTCGATGGTGGTCAGCGCCTTCACCGCGTAAGTGTGTTTGCTGAGCTTACGGATATCCAGTTGCTCTTCGTCGTCGAACTCATCTTCGATATCGCCAACGATTTCTTCCAGAATGTCTTCAATGGTCACTAGACCAGAGACGCCCCCGAACTCATCTACGACAATCGCCATGTGATATCGTTCCTCACGGAACTCTTTTAGCAGGCGATCGACGCGTTTACTTTCTGGAACCACCACGGCTGGGCGGATCACTTCTTCAATGTTGAACGGGGAGCTATTGGAACCTAAGTATTTAAGTAAGTCCTTCGCAAGCAGAATGCCTTCTACATGGTCTTTATCTTCACTAACCACCGGGTAGCGTGAGTGCTGAGCATCGGTAATCAGTGCAACCAGCGAATCCAGATTATCTGTACGTTCGATGGTGACCATCTGAGAGCGCGGAATCATGATATCCCGTACACGCATCTCAGCTATTTCCATGACACCTTCCAGCATGTCGCGGGTGTCGTGGTCAATCAGGTCATTGACTTCAGAGTCGCGGATCACATCAACCAGTTCTTGGCGATCCTTAGGTTCTCCCTGAAATAACTGACCTAGGCGTTCAAAGAAGGACTTTCTACTCGGACCGTCAGAATTCTGCGAATTATCTTCGTTCATTGTTACTCTATTCAATAACGCTATCAGATGTGTGATAGCTCACATGCCAGCTCACGACATTTTTCTGTGGTGCGTGAGCTAGATTTTCTCAGCCAAATACGGGTCTTCAAAGCCCATATTTTGCATGATTTCCGTTTCGAGGGACTCCATCTCTTCAGCTTCGTCATCCTCAATATGGTCATAACCTAGCAGATGAAGACTACCATGTACAACCATATGCGCCCAGTGTGCCAGCAGGGGCTTGTTTTGCTCAACCGCTTCCTGCTCAACCACCTGGCGACAAATGATCAGGTCACCCAGCAGATCAAGCTCCATGCCCGGAGGTGCTTCAAACGGGAAAGACAGCACGTTGGTTGGCTTATCTTTACCGCGATATTCGAGATTGAGCTGATGGCTTTCCGGCTCATCAACAATACGAATTGTTACTTCCGCCTGAGGCTGGAAGGGAGCAACGGCCGCTTGCAGCCAGATGGCAAACTGTTCAAATGTTGGTAGGCCGTCGTCACTGTCAACGGCCAGTTGTAAATCGAGTTCAATGCTCATGACTCGCCAGATTCCTCTAATGCATTGTGCGGTGCCGTTAGTTCAGCTTTTTGCATTTCCAGCAATTTGGACTCACGTTCTTCGCGGCGACGTTTCTCGTACTCTTTGCGTTCTTTCTGGTCTTGCGCTTCCCATTTCTCGTACGCATTGACGATCCGGGCAACCACAGGGTGACGAACAACGTCATCGGCCAGGAAGAAGTTGAAGCTTATTTCATCGACTTCGTTCAATACTTCAATCGCATGGCGCAACCCCGACTTTGCGCCGCGAGGTAAGTCAATCTGAGTCACGTCGCCGGTAATGACCGCGCGCGAGTTAAAACCGATACGGGTCAGGAACATTTTCATCTGTTCAACCGTGGTGTTCTGGCTTTCATCGAGAATGATGAAGGCATCGTTCAACGTACGACCACGCATGTACGCCAGCGGGGCGACTTCAATGACGTTGCGTTCAATCAGTTTTTCAACCCGTTCAAAACCTAACATTTCAAACAGTGCGTCGTACAACGGGCGCAAGTAAGGGTCGACTTTCTGGCTCAGGTCCCCGGGCAGGAAGCCCAGTTTTTCACCTGCTTCAACTGCTGGACGGGTCAGCAGAATACGGCGAATTTCCTGACGTTCCAGAGCATCAACCGCAGCCGCTACCGCCAAATATGTTTTACCGGTACCCGCAGGACCGATACCAAAGGTGATGTCATGAGTCACCATGTTCACCAGATACTGAGCCTGATTTGGCGTACGCGGCTTAATCACACCTTTTTTGGTTTTCACGAACACTTCTTTGCCATGGGCAATAGTGGATTCGGTGTTTTGTTCCAGGACGCCGGATTCTTTGATCGACAGATGAATTTGTTCTGGTTCGATATCAGGAATTTCACCACGAACAGGAGCCGTATCGACGTACAAGGTTTTGATGATGTCGAGTGCAGCAGCAGCGGTGTGCGCTTTACCGACAATAGTGAAATAGTTACTGCGATGATTGATTTCAACGCCTAAACGACGTTCTAAATGTTTGATATTGTCATCGAAAGGGCCGCACAGACTGACAAGACGGCGGTTGTCTGAAGGTTCGAGATTGATCTCTAAAGTAACGATTTTATTGCTCAAATTAGCCTCTCAGTGTGTCATATCCGGATGCCCGATTTCGACCGGGCATCCATGACAGTTTATACGAGCTTACGGAGTAAAAGTAGCGACTCCCAGCTCATCCTCACGACGCGTTTTGGCCATCATTTCCGATGGGGATGTGACCACACGCAGGTTCATCTCTTTCTCAGTTCGTACGAGTTCACCACGTAAAGAGTTCGGGAATACATCGACAATTTTCACGTCTACGAACTGGCCGATAAGTTCTGCCGGTCCTTCAAAGTTTACTACACGGTTGTTTTCTGTACGACCACGAAGTTCCATCAGGTTTTTCTTCGAAGGGCCTTCAACCAGAATACGTTGCTCTGTACCCATCATCAGGCGAGAGTAACGCATGGCTTGGGCGTTGATTTGTTGTTGCAGTTCATACAGACGCTCTTTCTTCGTTTCCTCAGACAGATCACATGGGTAATCGGCCGCCGGTGTACCCGGACGCGGTGAGAAGATAAAGCTAAAGCTCATGTCAAAATCGACATCGCGGATCAGCTTCATGGTGTCTTGGAAGTCTTTATCCGACTCGCCAGGGAAGCCAACGATGAAGTCTGAACTGATCTGAATATCCGGGCGCGCTTTACGCAGCTTACGAATGATCGACTTGTACTCGATGCCTGTGTGCGGACGCTTCATCATCGTCAGAATGCGATCGCTGCCGCTTTGAACAGGCAAATGCAGGAAGCTCACCAGTTCTGGCGTGTCTTCGTACACCGCGATGATGTCGTCAGTGAACTCCAATGGGTGGCTGGTGGTAAAGCGAATGCGATCGATGCCATCGATTGAGGCCACGAGGCGCAACAATTCTGCGAATGAACAGATGGTGCCATCGTGCATTGGGCCACGGTACGCGTTCACGTTTTGACCCAGCAGGTTGACTTCACGGACGCCCTGTTCAGCAAGTTGTGCAATTTCAAACAGCACGTCGTCCATTGGACGGCTCACTTCTTCGCCACGCGTGTACGGCACGACGCAGTATGTGCAGTATTTTGAACAGCCTTCCATAATGGAGACAAAGGCGGTCGGGCCTTCTGCGCGTGGTTCCGGCAGACGGTCGAATTTTTCGATTTCCGGGAAAGAAATATCCATCACCGGCGCATCGTCAGTTTGTGACTGTTTAATCATTTCTGGCAGACGGTGTAGCGTCTGTGGGCCAAAGATAACGTCTACAAAGGGTGCGCGATCACGAATGTGGTCGCCTTCTTGAGTCGCCACACAGCCGCCTACGCCGATCACCACGCCTGGCTTCTTATCTTTCAACGTTTTCCAACGGCCAAGCTGGTGGAATACTTTCTCTTGCGCTTTTTCGCGAATCGAACAGGTGTTAAGTAGAAGTACGTCTGCTTCCTCTGGCTCTTCGGTCAGCTCATAGCCGTTTGTAGCGTTAAGCAGGTCGGCCATTTTTGATGAATCGTATTCGTTCATCTGGCAGCCCCAGGTTTTGATTAGCAGTTTTTTACTCATGTTGTTCGCTCGATCGTTAGTTTAAATTAAGGGAGCAAATCGCCCAATGTTTCCAGAAAGTCACCGAAAATCGCTTGTCGATGACTAAATTTTAGCCGCCTTCTCGACGGTAAGCGGCGTATTGTACTGCTTTCAACTTTCAGTGACCAGTGATCGGGCTAAATCTCTTGCAAGCATTGTGGCTTCTGGCTTTTCACCCTGCTTGGACCAAGGTTTTTTAACAAAATCGTTCGCAAAAAAAGTCCCGCTACGTACAATAACTTGCGTGTAGCTCAGCCAAAACAGAAGTAGTAACGATGAACGATTTTGACATTGTGGTAATTGGCGGCGGAATGGTCGGTGCCGCTGCCGCGATTGGATTTGCCAAACAGGGCCGCCGAGTGGCCGTGGTCGAAGGATTTGAGCCTCAACCTTATGACGAATCGCAACCGATGGATGTGCGCATTTCTGCCATTTCTCAAACCTCGGTTGATCTGCTGACCTCTTTGGGCGCTTGGGACGCGATTGCCTCAAAACGGGTGTGTCCTTATCGCGGTTTGGAAACGTGGGACCACCCAGAGTGTCGTACGCGATTTTCCAGTGAATCGTTGGGGTTAGAGCAGTTGGGTTACATGGTGGAAAACCGCCTGATCCAATTGGGTTTGTGGGAACAGTTTGCCGATTACCCCAATGTGACGCTGCTTTGCCCTGATACGTTAAAAGACATTACCTTTGGTGATACCCACGTTGTGACTCTGCAATCTGGCACGGTTCTGCACTGTGACTGGATCATCGGCGCGGATGGCGCGAATTCGCGCGTGCGAGAGTTGGCGGGTATTGGCGTGACGGCGTGGGATTACCGTCAGCACTGCATGCTTATTAACGTTGAAACCGAAAAACCACAACAGGATGTTACCTGGCAGCAATTCTTTCCGTCTGGCCCACGGTCGTTCTTACCTTTGAATGGACATCAGGCGTCGCTGGTATGGTATGACGCACCGCAGCGTATTAAGCAATTGAGCCAAATGAATCCTACGCAGTTGAAACAAGAGATTGTCAGTCATTTTCCCGCAGAGCTCGGTGATATCTCCGTGCTGCAGCACGGCTCTTTCCCGCTCACGCGTCGTCATGCACAAAGCTATGTTCGTAATCGATGTGTATTGGTCGGGGATTCTGCTCATACCATCAATCCGCTGGCAGGGCAGGGCGTTAACTTGGGGTTCAAAGATGTGGCAGCGATGCTGGAAGTAACTCAAGGACAGGAGGTATTGACACTGGCTCAATTCCAGCGTTACGAGCGCCGACGCCGCCCAGATAATTTACTGATGCAAACCGGGATGGATTTTTTCTATAAAGCGTTTAGTAATGATGTGGCACCGCTGAAGTTGGTTCGTAATGCCGCGCTGAAAATCGCTGAATATGCAGGCCCGGTCAAGGAACAAGTTCTGCGCTACGCATTAGGACTATAGTGACAAAGCCACAAACAAAAAACGCTGCGATATCGCAGCGTTTTTTTATGAATGCAGACTAAATTACTTAGTTACACGCAGAACTGGAGTTTCACCAACTGTCACAGAACCAGACAGTTTGTTCAGCTCTTTGATTTCGTCCATGTTAGAAATAACAACAGGAGTCAGAGTTGATTTCGCTTTCTCTTCCAGCAGAGCTAGATCGAATTCAATGATAGTGTCGCCCACTTTCACTGATTGACCTTCTTCAGCGATACGTTTGAAGCCTTCACCTTTCAGTTCAACAGTATCGATACCGAAGTGAACAAAAAGCTCAACGCCGTCGTCAGATTCGATAGAGAACGCGTGGTTCGTTTCGAAGATCTTACCGATAGTGCCGTTAACAGGAGCTACCATTTTGTTGCCCGCAGGTTTGATAGCGATACCATCACCAACGATTTTTTCAGCAAACACGACATCTGGCACGTCTTCAATGTTTACAATTTCACCAGAAAGAGGTGCGATGATTTCAATTGCACCCGCGTCAGCGCTGTCGTCAGAGACTAGCTTCTTAAGTTTGTCAAACAGACCCATTGTGTCATGCTCCTAACGTTTAGATTTATTCTGTCGAAGTATAGTATACCAATCAAAAACAATAGACGACTACTTTTAGTCGCCTATGTCTTTGGTATTCACAGACTATTAAGCTTTCGCTGCGATGAACTTTTCAACGCAAGCTTCGATTTCTGCTGCTGTCGGTAGAGAAAGTGCTTCTTCTGCCATCGCTTTCACTTCAGCGAAGTTAGAGTTACGGATCACTTTCTTCACTTTAGGGATAGAGATGCCGCTCATTGAGAATTCATCCAGACCCATACCTAACAGTAGAAGGGTTGCGCGCTCGTCACCAGCCAGCTCACCACACATACCCGTCCACTTACCTTCAGCGTGTGACGCATCAATCACTTGTTTGATTACAGTCAGTACCGCTGGAGACAGTGGGTTGTATAGGTGCGAAATCATTTCGTTACCGCGGTCGACTGCCAGCGTGTACTGGGTCAGGTCGTTGGTACCGATTGAGAAGAATGACACTTCTTTCGCCAGGTGGTGTGCGATAGCTGCAGCAGCTGGTGTTTCAACCATTACACCGATTTCGATGCTTTCGTCGAATGCCAAGCCTTCAGCACGCAGTTCTGCTTTGTACTCTTCGATTGCTGCTTTCAGGGCACGAATTTCTTCAACAGAGATAATCATTGGGAACATGATACGCAGTTTACCGTGTGCTGATGCACGCAGAATACCACGTAGCTGGTCACGCAGAATTTCACGACGATCCAAGCTGATACGTACTGCACGCCAGCCCAGGAACGGGTTCATTTCTTTTGGTAGGTCCATATACGGCAGGTCTTTGTCGCCGCCGATGTCCATAGTACGGATGATGACAGCTTGACCTTCCATCGCTTCCGCAACTTCTTTGTATGCCTGATACTGTTCTTCTTCAGTCGGCAGTGCATCGCGATCCATGAACAGGAATTCAGTACGGTACAGACCAACACCTTCACCGCCGTTGCGGGTGATGCCGTCACAGTCTTTCACTGTACCGATGTTGCCGCAAACTTCTACACGATGGCCGTCTAGCGTTTCTGCGTGCAGATCTTTCAGCTTCGCCAGCTCTTCTTTCTCAGCCAGGAACGCAGCTTTTACTGCTTTGGCTTCTTCAAGCTCAGCGTCAGTTGGATTAACAATGATCTTGTTGTTCATTGCATCCAGAATCAACATGTCGCCGTTTTTCACTTGCGCAGTGATGTTGTTGGTACCAACGATCGCAGGCAGTTCAAGAGAGCGAGCCATGATAGATGTATGAGAGGTACGACCGCCGATATCACACACAAAGCCCAGAACGTAGTTCAGGTTGATTTGTGCAGTCTCAGAAGGTGTCAGGTCGTAAGCCACCAGAATTACTTCTTCATTGATGTCACTAAGTGACACAATGTTGATGCCTAGAGCGTTTTTAACGAAACGAGAACCGATATCGCGGATATCCGTTGCACGCTCTTTAAGGTATTCATCGTCCAGAGACTCAAGAGCCATTGCTTGCTCTTCAATCACGGTGTGAATTGCGTTGTCTGCTGTCAGCTTTTCATCTTTGATGAGCGCTAAAATTTCTTCTTCTAGCTCTTCATCTTCAAGCAGCATGATGTGGCCTTCGAAGATGGCTTCTTTTTCTTCACCAAATGTTTCAAGTGCTTTTTGCTTGATCACTTCTAGTTGCGCTGCAGACTTGTTGCGCGCTTCGTAGAAGCGCTGAACTTCAGCGTCAACTTGAGCATCAGAAATGGTGTTAGTGTTTAGGACAATTTCATCTTCTTGAAGTAGTAGTGCTTTACCAATAGCAATACCAGGAGATGCTAGGATGCCTGAAATCATAGCCTTACCTTAAATTGGTCAACTGTAAACGGGAGATAAATGGACGTCGCTAACGATAACATTTAGCGTATTCTTTGGTTTATTTCCAACAAAGCCACTTTGCGGGAGCAAAATGGCTTTGAAAGGAAGAACCGAATTAGTGAAGTTGGTCCATCAGAGCAACTAGGTGATCAACCGCTTCTTTCGCTTGAGAACCTTCTGCAGAGATAGTCACTACAGTGCCTTTAACCAGGCCAAGAGTCTGAAGCTTGAATAGGCTTTTTGCGCTAGCGCTTTTACCGTTAGAAGTCACAGTAATGTCCGCATCGAATGCTTTTGCTTCTTTAACGAACTGTGCAGCTGGACGAGTGTGAAGGCCGTTTTCTGCAGTGATTTCAACTTGCTTCTCGTACATGTTTTATACCCCAATTAATTTATTTTTTGTAAGTTTGTTAACCAGAATTAGCTTAACCGTAACCACTCGTTTCTGCTAGTTCAGTAACGGGCTTTTCGTGTCAGAACTGATACTGGTCTAGAAATAACCAATCGCCTTTGCACGCATTTGCGAACTCGAGCCATCGAATCTAATCTTGTCTGCTTCTTTATTTTGAAGCTAGAAATAAAACATGGCTGATATTACCAAAGGTGAGGCAAGGATCAACAAAAAAGCCCCTGAATGGGGCTTTTTTAAACGAAAAATTGATTTCACCACAGGTTACTGTTGGTTTTCTTTCTCTGTGAAAATGCCTGCAAACAGGGCAGTGCTCAAGTAACGTTCACCAGAGCTTGGTAGTACAGTTACAATGGTTTTTCCTTCAAATTCAGTAAGTTCTGCAAGGCGATTTGCTGCAACCACTGCTGCGCCTGATGAAATACCAGCCAGAATACCTTCCTCTTCCATCAGACGACGAGCCATCTCGATCGCTTCGTCTGATGTCACGGTTTCTACGCGGTCAATGAGCTCTAAATCGAGGTTACCTGGGATGAAACCTGCGCCAATACCCTGAATTTTGTGTGGAGCTGGTTTGATTTCGTCGCCAGCAAGTGCTTGGCTAATCACAGGGGATTCAGCTGGTTCTACGGCAACAGAGATGATGGCTTTGCCTTTCTCGCCTTTGATGTAGCGGCTAGTACCTGTCAATGTACCACCAGTACCAACACCAGCAACGAATACGTCTACTTGACCGTCAGTGGCTTCCCAAATTTCAGGACCTGTCGTTTTTTCGTGAATTGCAGGGTTCGCTGGGTTGTCGAACTGTTGCAGCAGCAGGTATTTTTCCGGATTGCTTGCCACAATTTCTTCTGCTTTTGAAATTGCGCCTTTCATACCTTTCGCTGCTTCAGTTAGTACCAGATTAGCACCCAGTGCTTTAAGTAGTTTGCGACGCTCAAGGCTCATTGACTCAGGCATTGTTAGCGTTAATTTGTAACCGCGAGCTGCTGCAACGAAGGCCAGAGCAATACCTGTGTTACCACTGGTTGGCTCAACTAGTTCAATACCTGGTTTTAGTTTGCCTTGTTTCTCAGCATCCCAAATCATGTTGGCACCGATACGGCATTTCACGCTGAAACTTGGGTTACGTGATTCGATTTTAGCCAGTACTTTGCCTTTGCTGACTTTGTTCAGGCGAACCAGTGGTGTGTTACCAATGGTCAGAGAGTTGTCTTCGTAGATTTTGCTCATTGTGATGTTCCTTCATTACGCACGTTTTGGTATCGATATGTCGATACATTAGTGGATACCGATAGAGCATATGTGCTCGATGAAAAAGGTAAAAGGATTAAAAAGTTATAACTTATAGGTTTGAAATAGATTTCAGCAGCTTGCGCTGCTGAAATGACTATTGGTTCACATATTGCCCTCTGAATTCGTTAACCCACATGGCGGTCGCACCACAGACCGCAACAGGCATCACAAACAGGTTGACGACCGGAATCGTTGTCAACACAGAAACCAGCATACCAAACGTGTACGCTTTACCCTGCTTTTGTTTCAAACTGTTACGCATGTCATTAAAGGTAACTTTGTGATTATCGAATGGATAATCGCAGTACTGAATAGCCAACATCCAAGCCGTGAAAATGAACCACAAAATCGGCCCCAATGTTTGACCCAAAGCTGGGATAAGCAGCAGGATGAACAGACCAATCGCTTTTGGCAGTACATACACGAGTTTGCGCCATTCACGCGCCATAATGCGTGGCACATCTCTAACTACCGCCAGCACGCCATCGTCATTGACTTTTTTGCCGGTCAGTTTTTCTTCTACTTTTTCGGCTAGCAGGCCATTGAACGGCGCAGCGATAAAGTTTGCCAGAGTGCTGAAGAAATAGGAGAACGTCGCAAGAATGGTAATAACCAATAAAGGCCAAAGAATATAGCTGAGCCAAGATAGCCAGTCAGGGATTTGGCCCATCCAGTCATTAATCCAGCTATCAAGATGAGAAAACAGGTAGTAAAGCGCGCCACCAACCAGCAGAATGTTGGTTAGCAATGGCATCAGGACAAAGCGACGAATCCCGGGAGAAACGGCGATATCGAACCCGTAAAAGAAGTAGCCTAAACCTGAGCGTTGTTGAGCTTGCATAGTATATTCCGTACACAATGGGCTAATTTAACGTAAGTGATTGTCTATTGTATCGAAGCGACCAAGGATTAAAAGCTTGGTAAAAATCACGCCATACATGCAACTTCTAACATTAAGTTGTTCTAAATAGGGTAAGACTTTTGGTAGAGTATCCCGATAAGCCGATAAAACCTACCTTGGCAGACGTCACGACAAGCGTTGAAGCTCAGACATCAAAAATCGAGAAACTGAGAGTTTAAGATGCAGGAATTGCGATTCGTACTCATTATTGTTGGCGCGCTAGCGATAGCCGCTTTGCTATTTCATGGTCTATGGACCAGTAAAAAAGAAGGGAAATCTAAGTTTGGTGATAAACCGCTGGGCAGAATAGATGTAGAACCAGAAGCAGACGATGTGGTTGCTTCTCGATCGTTTGCACCGGAAGATGATTACGAAATTATTCGTAAAGACCGAAAACAACCTGATTTCGGTCTCGATGAGTCGTCGGAAGTCGATCCTCTGATTTCGGGCTACGAAATGGTGGATACTGACGAACCAACGGTCAAAACGCCTGAGCCTGAAATTGATGATGTGCCGGCGTTTTCGGCAAGCAAAGAAGAAGCGTCAGAAGCGGGCATCGTCGACGAATTGAAAATCGACGAACCAGCCGCAACTGTGGCTGAGCAACCGGCTGAGGAAGAAATGCAGGTTATCGTGCTCAATGTACATTGCGCGGGTAATGAACCGTTTGTCGGCACTAAACTGTTTGATAGCTTGCAACAAAATGGTCTGCTGTACGGCGAAATGGATATTTTCCACCGTCACGCTGACTTGTCTGGAACGGGCAAAGTGTTGTTTAGTGTTGCGAACATGATGCATCCAGGCACGCTCAAGCACGATGATCCGGCAGAGTTCACCACAAAAGGTATTTCGTTCTTTATGACGCTGCCATGTTTTGGCGAACCAGATCAGAACTTTAAGCTGATGCTGAAAACAGCGCAGCAAGTGGCCGATGACCTTGGCGCGAATGTACTGGATGATGCCCGTAATCTGATGACGCCGGATCGTCTGGCGGCCTACAGAAAGCAGATTACCGATTTTCGCGCCAGAACCGCACAAGCGTAATAAAATTGATTTAACAAAGGCTCCGTGTCGGAGCCTTTTTTCATGATTCAAGAGAAGCACGAACAATGCAAAACGTAGAGCAACGATTAACCGAACTGAAAGAAACACTGCATTACCATGCGATACGTTATTACGTAGAAGATGATCCTACCATTCCAGATGTGGAATATGACCGTCTGATGCGTGAGTTATTGGATCTGGAAGCACTGCATCCGGAATTGGTGACGCCTGATTCTCCAAGCCAGCGAGTAGGTGGTGCACCTTTGGCAGGTTTTGAACAGGTCACTCACGAAATTCCAATGCTGTCTTTGGATAACGCTTTCGATGATGATGAGCTGAACAGTTTCCATCGTCGTATGGGTGATCGTGTTCCTGCGGCCAAAGCGGCCAAATTCTGCTGTGAGCCCAAACTGGATGGCCTTGCGGTCAGCCTGTTGTATGTCGATGGCGTGTTGGTTCAAGCCGCGACCCGTGGTGATGGCACCACTGGTGAGAATATTACCGAAAACGTTCGTACCATCAAGTCGATACCCTTACGTCTGCAAGGTTCGGGGTGGCCGACACGTATTGAAGTGCGCGGTGAAGTTTTCATGCCAAAAGCCGGCTTTGAGAAAATGAACGCTGAAGCGCTCAAGAAGGGCGAAAAAGTCTTTGTGAACCCTCGTAATGCCGCTGCAGGTAGCTTGCGTCAGCTTGATTCTCGTATTACCGCGAAACGTCCTCTGGCGTTTTATGCGTATAGCGTAGGTGTGATTCAGGGCGGCACACTCGTCGATAGCCACTATGAGCGATTTCTGCAACTCAAAGGCTGGGGGCTGCCAATGAGCCCTGAGACTAAGAGGGTCGAGTCGCTGGAAGAGGTAAAAGCCTATTATCAGGACATCATGAGTCGTCGTGGAGATTTGCCATATGAGATTGATGGCGTGGTGATCAAAGTTGACGATATCGCATTGCAAGAACAACTGGGTTTTGTGGCGCGCGCGCCGCGTTGGGCGATTGCATACAAGTTTCCGGCACAGGAAGAGATGACGGTGCTGAATGATGTTGAATTTCAGGTTGGCCGCACAGGTGCTATTACGCCCGTGGCAAAACTGGAACCTGTTTTTGTCGGTGGCGTAACGGTCAGCAATGCGACGCTGCACAATGCCGATGAAATCGAGCGTTTGGGCGTGAAAATCGGGGACACAGTCATTATTCGCCGTGCTGGAGACGTGATACCACAGATCGTGTCAGTGGTCAGCGAGCTGCGCCCTGAGACGGCGCGTGACATCCTCTTTCCGGCTCAGTGCCCAGTTTGCCAATCCGATGTTGAACGCGTTGAGGGCGAAGCTGTGGCACGATGCAGCGGTGGTTTGGTGTGTCAGGCGCAGCGTAAAGAAGCGCTGAAACATTTTGTCTCGCGCAAAGCTATGGATGTCGATGGTCTAGGTGACAAAGTTATCGAACAGCTGGTGGATAAAGAGATGGTTACGACGCCAGCGGACCTGTTTAGATTGCGAGCAGGCGAGTTGACTATTCTTGAGCGCATGGGGCCAAAATCTGCGCAAAATATCGTGACTGCGCTCAACGCATCGAAGGAAACGACGCTAGCACGTTTTCTCTATTCACTGGGAATTCGTGAAGTCGGAGAAGCAACGGCAATGAACTTAGCGCATCATTTCCTGACTCTGGATGCCATTCGTGATGCAAGCGTTGAGCAACTAATCGAAGTTCCTGATGTCGGTACGATCGTGGCAAGTCATGTTCACGCGTTCTTTGCTCAGGATCGTAACCAGAAAGTCGTGGAAGAGTTGCTTGAACTCGGTATTCATTGGCAGGAAATTGTGCCTAAAGCTGAGGATGAACCGCAGCCATTGGCCGGGAAAGTTGTTGTTTTGACCGGAACGTTGTCGCAATTATCTCGTAATGATGCCAAAGCCGCGTTGCAAGCATTAGGCGCAAAAGTGACGGGGAGCGTGTCTAAAAATACTGATATTCTGTTTGCTGGCGAAGCCGCGGGTTCTAAGTTAGCCAAAGCACAAGAGCTTGGTATCGAAATTCGCGGAGAACAAGATCTTATCGATATGATTCGCTGAGTTATTTGACCATATATTGAACACCCCAGGCAGTAATGTCTGGGGTTTTTTATTGTAAAAAAATAACCTGCCAGCTATTTTCCGTTTTTGCTACTGTATCTCATTCCTGGTAAGCAGTTATCGCTTTACTTGTCATTATGGCAATTTTCCTCATGCGACGCACTTCAACAAAATCGATCTTTGTATTTATATAACATATTGATTTTATTCTAAATAATATTTTTCATTCAAACTAAAAATAAGATTTAGATCTCGATCACTTACTTGGGTAAAGTTTGTCATGGCTCATATTTTTTTAGTCAAAAATTAAGTTCTCATTGATGTTTTAAAGGGCGAAGTTAGTCTTATCACTATGGATACACCCGGTGTATGCAGAAACTTAAGAGGATCGAACAGAGACTCTGGTAAGGAAAATTTTCTTCCCCTCGGCGGCCAACTTTGGGGGAGGGAATAACAAAACAGCTATATCTATTTTTAGGAGTTTTCCATGGACAAAATGTTTAAACGTACCCTATTAGGTGCGGCAGTGGCTATCGCTTCAACTAGCGCATTCGCGGCGAGCGAGACAGGTCAAATTGGTGTTCTTTCTGATTTCAACGTTCAAGCATACGGTGTCGCGGCTATCTCTGTTATCTACCAAGAAGACAGCAGCGGTTACGACTATGAAAACGAATCACGTATCGGTTTCCGCGCAAGTAAAGACATGTTTGAAAACCTGAATGTTTTCATGCAGATCGAATCTGGTTACGTGGGTGAAGATGGTACAGGTTCTACACTAGGCGCTCGTGATACTTTCCTAGGTCTACAAGGTGACTGGGGTAAAGTACGTTTTGGTCGCATGCTGACTCCTCTGTATGAAATTGTTGACTGGCCTTACTCAAACCCAGGTCTAGGACGTGTCTTCGACTGGGGTGGTGATGTGAAAGCTCACTACGACCGTAAAGGTGATATTGCTCGCTATGATTCTCCAGCTTTTGGCGGTCTGACATTTAACGTTTCTGTGGGTCGTGGCGATACTTCAACAAAAGACTCTGATCACGTTGGTGCTGCGGTTCACTATAATGTCGCTGACATCGTAACGCTGCACGGTGGCTTTGAATCAAACTCTAAATATGGTGGTGGCTCGATCGATTCTACTGCTTACATCGTAGGTTTTGAACTTCCTCTACCAGCAGGTTTCGGCTTGGCAGGTGCTTACAAATACAACGAAGGTGAATCTAAGCACGATGCATACGCTGGACAAGAAGCGAAGCAAGGCCAGTACTCAATCATCGGCCAATACTGGAATGGTCCATGGGGCTTCAAACTCGGTTACGCAGCGAACCTGGAATCAAAAGTTGATGGCAACAAACTGGGTGACGAAGATGAAGTGCTATCAGCACAGCTGATGTACGTGAAAAACGGTTTCGTCCCTTATCTTCGAGTGGGTCAGCATGATGCATACAATGCCGATGACAAAACTGCGTTTGTTCGTCTAGGTATTGAATACGGTTTCTAATCCAAACCGCTGTCTTTCTCAATCAAAACTCAAACGCCGGCCTTGTGCCGGTGTTTGACTAAGCACACAGGAAATTATGTATGAAGCATTTTAGAACTACCTTGGTATTTTCCACAGTCATGCTGATGGTTGGATGCAGTAGTCTTGACAGTTCTAGTTCATTTGATGATGTGGCAAAGTCGGTGAAGGAAAGACATAACTATGTACAAGTTATTACTAAAGACATCACGCCTGATGCCAAAGCGATAACGGGGGCTGATATTGTAAAATCGAATTTGTACTATGTGGGTAATTTTCCGAAAACAGCTGAGACTAAAGTTAACGAATCCTACATTGATATGAATGTTACCTATTTCAAAAACTATGACCAGTTTGATAGTGTTACCCTGGGCGACAAACAGTACACACTGAATAACTACCGACCATTAGCAGAAACCTGCACTGAACACTGCACTGTCACACAGTGGTTCCAGTTCCCGTTAAATTCTGTTTATTTGTCTCAGTTAGACAGTGACAACGTAGAATTTTCGTTGTCCTCTAAAACCAACAAAAACCAAATTCAATTCTGGGTGCCGAAAGCCTATTTTGACGCTGCCGAGCAGGAAGCACAGTTTGTACTCAATAATAAGCAGCCAGTAATCGCGGCTCCTCAGATCGTCAATGAGGCACCAGTCAGTAAGTCTGAGGAAATGGTGCAATATTGGTTTAACGAAGGCACCGCCGCGGATAAGAAGCAGTTTGCTGATTGGGCATTCAGTAACCGCTCTGAAGTTAAACAGGCGATGAAAACCGACAGTAAACCTTTGGAAATGATGGCTTACTGGTATGAGAAAGCTGATAAGACGCAAAAGACGACCATTTTATCTTGGTTGATCAGCCAAGAATAATTGCCAACTAAGATAAGAAGAGGCATGGTGTTGACCATGCCTTTTTTGTTGTTGAGAGAATGCAATGATGAACATTAGTGAAGTGGCGAAAAAAACAGGATTGACAGCAAAATCAGTCCGTCTGTATGAGGAAAAAGGTCTCATTCAGCCACCACTGCGCTCAGAGAATGGGTACCGAAACTACGGGCAGCGCCATGTGGATGATCTGTTATTGATTGCACGCTGTAAACGTGTTGGTTTTACCCTCGATGAGTGCAAAGCGATGCTGGCACTGGCGAATGACCCAGAACGGACAAGCTCAGCGGTCAAAGAACGGGCTCAAGTTAAACTCAAACAAGTCACACAAAAGCTTCAGGAGTTAACCTTAATTAAAGATCAGCTGGAAGAGTGGATTCGTGAATGTCCTGGCGATGAAAACAGCGACTGTCCCATCATTGATGACCTTAAAGGACACTGTTGTCAGCATAAATAAAAAAGGCCTTAAGGCCTTTTTTATTCTCAAGCAGCAATCAGCTGATTTTCTTGGGCTCGACTTTCAGTATCGTTCCGTCGACATCAACGACAGTCACTCGCTGACCTGCATGCAAAGGTTCTTGGCACTCTGCGAGCCAAGTGGTATCGCCCAGCGCTAGACGAAATTGGCCCGCATCGACATCGTCTCTGACAACGGCGGTTTGCCCGATTAGCTGTTTTTGCTTCTGGTTAAGTGTTCGCCCTGCGTCGCTGCGTTTGTCATTGCTCAGTTGGCGGCGCCACCATAACCAGGTGGTAATCAGAGAGAAGGCCGCAAACGAGGACCATTGTAACTGCCAGCTGACAGGAACAACCAGCAGGATGGCGCTGACGAGCAGAGCCGACACGCCCAGCCATAAGCAGTACCCGGCTGTTCCCAGCAGTTCGGCTGCTAGCAATGCGAGCCCTAATGCCAGCCAGTGCCAGTGGTTGAGTTCGAGTAGCCAGTCAATCAAAGGTCCACCTTCTTCGTACCAGATTGTTTAAACATTTCAGCGATTCCCGCAACAGAGCCCATTAAGCCAGTGGCTTCGAGTGGCAACATGATGATCTTTCCGTTTTCTGCCTGGCCGATCGATTTTAACGCTTCAGTATAGCCTTGAGCGATAAAGTAGTTGACGGCCTGCATATCGCCTTTTGCGATCGCGTTGGACACCATTTCGGTCGCTTTTGCTTCGGCCTCAGCTGCACGTTCACGCGCTTCGGCTTGCAGAATTGCAGCTTGCTTTTCACCTTCGGCACGCAGGATCTCAGACTGTTTCTGACCTTCAGCTCGCAGAATTTCTGCCTGACGAACCCCTTCTGCAGCCAGAATGGATGCCCGCTTTTCACGTTCTGCTTTCATCTGCGCATTCATCGCAGAGGTCAAATCAGCTGGTGGCTGTACATCTTTGATTTCTATACGGGTGACTTTCACGCCCCAAGGATTGGTCGCTTGGTCGACAATCGATAACAGTTTAGTGTTGATCATGTCACGCTGACTGAGCATCTCGTCGAGTTCCATCGAACCCAACACCGTACGCATATTGGTCAACGTCAGGTTACGGATCGCATTCTCTAGATCATTGACTTCATAAGCGGCTTTCGCGGCGTCGATGACTTGAACAAAACACACGGCATCAATCACTACGTTCGCGTTGTCTTTACTGATCACTTCCTGCGCGGGTATATCGAGAACTCGCTCCATCATGTTGATCTTGCGTCCGATACTGTCGATAAACGGAATGATGATGTTTAGGCCAGGTTTCAGAGAGTGGGTGTAGCGCCCAAAGCGTTCAACGGTCCAGTTATTACCTTGGGGTACGGTTTTCACTGCCGATGCGATAAATGAAATCACAACGAAGACGAATACACCAATTGCGACTAATGAATCTATTGCCATGACGTTTCCTTAGATGGTTTTTATTAATGGCTAAAGTGTGAATGATAACCGCTGGAGTCACAACGTAATGTGACCGAATCTTCGTGTTGATCCAAAAAATAAGGCGGGAATAACCTGCCTTAACTGTATGATGTAACGAATAATTTTATTAATAAAGCAACGAATAAAGCTGTCTGCGATAGCGGCTGGCTGTGCTATTACTCTGGCCAAGCGCGTTAAGGATGTCCATAAAGATCTTCTTCATGTCGCCATCAAGTGTATTCAGATCGCGCTTGAGGAACGACCACAGTAGCTCAAGAGCTTCCTCGTCACGTTGCACCTGATGATATTGAGTGGCTAATTCAATCGCTACTTTTGCGTTGGAATTGTCTTGTGCAAATGTACTTTCCAGCGCTTGAATTTCCGGGCTGTCAGCCGCTTGCTCATGCAGTTCCAGGCGGGCCACCAAACTCTTGTAGTAGCCGTCCTGGTATTCCAGTGGTATGGCGGCGAGCTCAGCTTTAGCCGCTTCGAATTGCTGGGTTGCAAGGAAGCAGTCGGCTAATGCCAGCTTCGCATCACCTTTACGTTTCCATTCATCACTCAAGGACAGAAGCAGTGGCAGCGCCTGAGCCTGCTGCTGGTTTTGAACCAGAGTCAGCGCCTGTTGCAATGTTCGTTCGTCTTGGCTTGGTAAATGGCGGTCAAGCATCTCTTGAATGGCGGCAATCGGCTGCGGGCCACCCAAACCATCGACCGGCTGGCCGTTAATGAACAGCGCGATCGTAGGCAACGCCTGAATGCCAAATTGTGCTGCGATGGCTTGCTCTTCCTGACAGTTCAATTGTGCCAGTTGGAAAGCACCGTCATATTGCTGAGTAAGCTGTTGTAGCGCTGGAATAAGTTGAGCGCTTTCGTCACTCATCGGTGCCCAGAAATAGAACAGGATGGGCGTGGAGGCCGAACGTTCTATCACTTCGCGAAAGTTGTGTTGGGTTACGTCAGTAATATGAGGTGATTGCATGATGATTCCTTGTAC
Organism: Vibrio sp. LQ2; assembly: GCF_023920125.1. NCBI lineage: Bacteria > Pseudomonadati > Pseudomonadota > Gammaproteobacteria > Vibrionales > Vibrionaceae > Vibrio > Vibrio sp. LQ2. Next base: position 1,434,160 of record NZ_CP085308.1, on the reverse strand, counting down.
GCTTGCGCTTTTCTAGATAAATGGGGGCGTGATTTGAAAACACAAGGTTTGGCGGAATAAGCTGCAAACACAAAAGCCGCACGACGGCGGCTTTTGTATACTCCGTAGAGCCAGCAAGCAAAGATGTTCTATAAAATCATGAAGAGTGTCAGTGCCACACCAACACTGAGCCAATTCCATTGGTTTAATGTCATAAATCTCTTATCCAATGCAACGCTAAAGAATCAGTTAAGGTGAAGTGAAATTGTTCACTTCGAGCTTCATCATGGCATCGAAATGTTACGCATTAATGACAAAATTATAATTTTACGCTGCTTTGTTCAGCAGTTTGTCCAAAGTTCGTCCGGGAAGAAGACGTTTTAACACCGCAAAGATTTTTGTTGGTGTTGTCACGCGGTAACGCAGGCGCGGACGCGGGGATTCCAGAGCATGCAGGAGTGGCGCTAGGCAAGCTTCAGCGGGAAGAACAAACGCATTGTTGGATTTGTCATTGCCTAATCTGGCCAGCTGGGCGTGATATTGCTGAGCGTGTACAGAGTTGTCGACGGGTATCCAACGCTTGAACGCCGCCAGAGCATTGGCGCGAAATTGGGTTTCAATCGGGCCGGGTTCGATTAAGCTGATGTGAATGCCGCTCTCTCGCAATTCCAGCCGAAGGGTATCTGTCCAGCCTTCAAGGGCAAACTTGGATGCGTTGTACGCGCCGCGGTATTTCATCGCGGCAAAGCCCAGAATTGAGCTGTTCTGCACTATCCGTCCGTGACCTTGCTGACGAAAGTGGGGGAGCAAAGCCGTGGTTAGCGTATGCCAGCCAAAGAAGTTGGTTTCAAACTGAGCGCGCAGAGCTTCCGTTGGTAAATCTTCTAATGCTCCCGGTTGGCCGTAAGCACCATTGTTAAACACCGCATCCAGTTTATTCGCCGAGAATGTGAGAGCTTGTTCTACGCCTGCGCGAATACTTTCCTCATCACTGAGGTCGAGTTGAATGCAGGTGAGGCCTTCAGCCTTGAGACGTTCGACGTCCTTAAGATGGCGGCAGGAAGCAATCACCTGATAGCCGCGTTGGTGGAGTTGTGTGGCGGCCATGTAGCCAATGCCGGAAGAACAGCCGGTGATTAATATTGAACGAGTCATGAAATATCCAAGTCAGAATGCGATCAAGCCTGATGTTGAAGTAAATGCTTCAGGGCGGGGTCGATTCGAGAGTAAGTGAACTGAAACCCCAGTTCCGTTAGTTTTTTTGGTTTGGCGCGAATGCTGTCAAAAAGCAATTCACTGGCTTCTCCCATCAACAGGCGAATGGCCCATTGAGGGGTAGTGAGCACGTGTGGCTTTTTGAGCGTGGCAGCTAAGCTGCGGCTGAAGATCAAATTGCTGACCGGATGTGGCGCGCACAGATTGAAGGCGCCTTGAGCATGTTCCGTTTCCAGCAGAAACACGATACCCCGCACCATGTCGCACATGTGTATCCAAGGCATATACTGTTGGCCATTGCCAATTGGGCCACCAAGACCTAATCGATAGGGCGGTAACATTTTTTTCAACGCGCCACCTTCGGGGGCCAGTACAACTCCGGTGCGAAGCAGGCATACGCGGGTGCGGTCCGACTGCGCATGGAGGGCAATCTCTTCCCAGGTTTCACACACATGATGGGAAAAGCGACTCGATTTGACCTGCAGACTTTCGTCAAACGGATGATCTTGCTGATCGCCGTAATAGCCGACGGCCGAACCGCTGATTAATACGTGAGGCGGCTTTGCACTGGCATGAATCAATTCCACCAGTTTTTCGGTCAGCTTCCAGCGGCTGTCACAAATTCGCTGCTTTTGCGCACTGGTCCAACGTTTGTCGGCAATGGGTTCACCGGCGAGATTGATGACCGCATCGAACGTATTGAGATCGTGCAGCTCTTCTAAGCTTTCCAGAAAATCGAGCCTCTCATTCTGGATATGGGCCAACTTTGCTTTGGCCTGAGCGGCATTGCGGGTTAAGACGACCAAATCATGGGTCATGAGTAGTTTTATCAGCTCTCGGCCGATAAAGCCTGTACCACCAGTGATCAATATTTTCATGTCGCCTCCTTGCTTCGCTTAAGTATAGCTGCCGCTGCCTGAGGATCAGCTTAAGGGAATCTTTGCTAAGTGCCAACATTCTGTTTTTTAACCTTTGATGACTTTTTACCCACCCCGTAAAGCGTGTCACATCACGTGGATTTATCCTTTGCCATTATAAGTGTAAGGAATTGTATCGGAGCGACTATGGCTGGGGCGTTAGCATTACTCAAAGCGATGTTGGGCAGTTTGCGTGACTTGATGCCGATTGTGCTGGTGATTGCTTTTTTCCAGCTGTTTGTGTTGCAGGAGCCGCTACCGCATTTGCTGAGCGTGCTGAGTGGATTGGTGCTGGTGGTGCTCGGGCTCACTTTTTTCATCTTTGGCCTGGAAATGGGGCTGTTTCCGATCGGAGAGTCCATGGCTCAGGCTTTTGCCCGCAAAGGTAGCTTATTCTGGTTGTTAGTGTTTGCTTTTTGCCTCGGATTCGGAACCACCATTGCGGAACCCGCGCTGACCGCGGTGGCAGAAGAAGCGGCAAAAGTTGCCTCACAAGGCGGAATGATTGCAGACACCCCTCTGGCTCGGCACGATTATGCACAAGGGTTGAGGGTGACTGTGGCGGTATCGGTGGGCCTTGCGATTGTGATTGGCGTACTGAGGATCCTGAGAGGATGGCCGATTCACTACATGATTGCGTTTGGCTATGTCGGCGTGGTGATCCTGACTGCGTTTGCGCCCGAATCGATCATCGGTATTGCCTACGATTCGGGTGGTGTCACGACATCAACCATTACCGTGCCGCTGGTGACGGCATTGGGTGTCGGGTTAGCGTCTTCGATTAAAGAGCGGAATCCGATGTTGGATGGCTTTGGCTTGATCGCGTTTGCATCGCTGTTGCCGATGATGTTCGTCATGGTATTTGGCATGGTGGTGACATGATCGACGGACAAGATTTTTTCGACACGTTACTTTCCACCATTCTGGATATTGTCCCCATCGCGGTGATTATTTTCGGCTTTCAGTTTGCGGTGCTGAGAAAACCGCTGACTAATCCCGTAAAAGTGTTGATTGGTTTTGGTTACGTGATTCTTGGCTTGTCGCTGTTTTTGCTTGGTCTGGAATTGGCGCTTTTTCCACTGGGTAAAACGATGGCGCACCAGCTGACTGACCCTGAGTTTCTTGAAGAGTTCCGACTCAGCGTCGGACAGACGTTGCAGTGGGGGGATTATTACTGGGTTTATCTGTTCGCCTTTCTGATTGGTTTCAGTACCACGATAGCCGAACCCTCCTTGATAGCGGTTGCCATCAAAGCCAATCAGGTATCCGGTGGCGCGATTCAAGTGAATGGTTTACGGATAGCGGTTGCACTGGGGGTCGCGTGTGGTATTGCTCTCGGCAGTTATCGGATTGTGGTCGGTGACCCCATTCAGTACTACATCATCGCGGGCTATATCGTGGTGGTCATTCAAACGTTTTACTCGCCGAAGCTGATTGTACCACTGGCGTACGATTCTGGTGGCGTGACCACATCGACGGTCACCGTACCGATAGTGGCAGCGTTGGGGCTGGGACTGGCGTCGACGGTACCGGGACGTAATCCGATGATTGATGGCTTTGGCCTCATCGCCTTTGCCAGTCTATTCCCGATGATGTCAGTGATGGGATATGCACAAATCACTCAATGGCTTAATCAAAAAGCGAATCTAAAGGAGCAAGATGATGAGGTTTAAACTGATACTCGCCTTTGTTGAAGACAGCAAAACTGATGTCGTGCTCGACGCCGCGCGTAATGCCGGGGCGACTGGTGCAACTGTTATCAATAACGCTCGCGGAGAGGGACTGAATAAAAAACGCACCTTCTTTGGTTTGACGTTGGAGGTGCAGAAAGACGTGGTGCTGCTGATGGTGGAAGAGCATTTGTCGCGTCACATTCTGGAGACAATTTGTGAAGTGGGCGAGTTTGATCAGGAATCCGGGCAGGGCATCGCTATTCAAATCGACATTGAGGATGCCGTGGGAGTGGCGCATCAGGTGGCAACATTAACCAAAGTGGTCGAGGACAACCTATGAATCGTGAAGACAAAATTCATGTGCGCGACGTGATGGCAAATACCTACGTGATGGTGGACGGTTTAACCACGGTTCATGAAGGGATCTGTCTGGCGAAAAAGTACGAGGTAAAAGCCTTGATCGTCAACAAACGTCACGAAGATGACGAATTTGGCATTGTGTTGATGAACGATATCGCCAAGAAAGTGTTGGCCAAAAACCGCTCACCAAAGCGTACCAACATTTACGAAATCATGACCAAGCCAGCGCTGACGGTTTCGCCGGATATGAACGTCAAATATTGCGCGCGGCTGTTTGAACGATTTGGGATCAGCCGGGCGCCAGTCATTGAACATGGTAAAGTGATTGGCATGGTCAGTTACAACAATATCGTGATCAACGGCATGGCGAGAGATGACGAATAACACCATAAACCGTACAATCTCAGGGTTTAATTCGAGAGGTGTGCAATGGAATTATTTTTTGCTTCAGATCTACACGGTTCACTGCCAGCCACCGAACGCGTCTTGCTAGCGTATCAGCAATCGGGTGCCGATACGCTGGTTTTACTGGGTGATATTCTTAATCATGGGCCGAGAAACCCCATTCCAGAAGGTTACAATCCGCCAGCTGTCGCTGAGCGGCTCAATGCATTTGCTGATCGCATTATTGCGGTGCGGGGAAATTGTGACAGTGAAGTCGACCAGATGTTACTGACGTTTCCGATGATGGCGGACTACGCCTGGGTCATTCTGGAGTCTGGGCAGCGTTTGTTTCTCACTCACGGACATCTGTACAACCAGAATAAGCTACCACCCCTTAAAGAGGGGGATGTACTGGTGCACGGACACACCCATGTGCCGGTAGCGGAAAAACAACCACATAACTACCTGTTTAATCCGGGATCCGTGACTTTTCCCCGTAATGGTTTTGCCGCCAGTTTTGGCCGTTTTCGTCACGGTATCATTGAGGTGTGCAGCTTTGATGGCGATGTCATTGCTCAAACCGATACTCGCGCGTAAAGACAATTAAGGGCACCGATGGGTGCCCTTAAAATATTCATTGCTTACTTTCGGTCTGAGTGACCAAGGTCGCGTTCGGGATCAATCAAATCGCGCACGCGTTGTTTGAGCTCTTTAGCCTCTGGAAAGCCACCGTCCTGTTTTCGTTCCCAGATTTGCACGCCGTTGCAGAAGATTTCGAATCGACCGCCAGTATCGGGATGCAAACTCACGGTTTCAATTTCTTCACTGAAAGTGTGCAGCAATTCCTGCGTGAGCCAGGTTGAACGCAACATCCAGTTGCATTGGCGGCAGTAGTAGATATCAATCTTAGCTTTATCCATGATGTCCTTCTCGTCAGTTTGCGAGCGAAAAATTCACGTTGCATTGCTCGCAAACATCATTTCTTTGCGGTTAACCGTTACTAAACAGCACCGTCGAACCGTGATTCAGGCTGGTGAGTAGCAGCGTTTTCTCGTTCACAATGTCAATGCGACGGCTCTGTTCTGAATCCATCTTAAACAGTTGGGTGATCAGGTCGAGTTGCTGTGGCGTAAAGTCTTTGCTCTGTGTTGATGAAACGTCTTTAAATTCAGTGGGTGATACCAGCAGATAATTGTCACTGACGTCCCAGTCGCCCGATTCGGAAATATTGATCACGTCCTCCGGCACCGTTTTATCAACCGCATACAGCTTGACGATCGATACTCGCACGTAAGTGCCGTTCGGCAGGTATTTGACGTTGGAAGTCATGTCCACGCGGCGTAGAGGGCCGACCGAATCGTTCTGCTGCTTATTGCCAATCAGGGTGACCATTTTGGATTGCCACTCTCGGGAGGTCAGAACCTGTTCGATTTTAAGATCGCTGCCCCAGTAGAACCAAGCACTGAACGCAGCAGAGATAAACAGCAGGAAAGAGGCGAATTTACGGTTCATGGTATGACTCTTCATTGGCAAATCTTACTCACATCTTCTTGGTTAGCGAAGATTCTCAAGGTGATGTTTTCGCCTGAGAACTGAGGCGTGTGAATGTAATTCAACACCAGTTGGTTACTGTGTCCGCCCGTTGCAATGACTTCTTTGGGGGCCAGTTCGCCAGTGTGCATTTCACCATATTTTCTTACGCAGCTTTCAATCAGCGGCAGCCACGACGTGAGATCCGGGTGATTGATTGGCGTGCTGACAATCACATCGTTGAACACTGCCAAGCGTCGAAATTTAGACTGCGAAGGCGTCGTAAACAAAATGACACAAATAGGCAGTATAACGGCAACCAACAGAATCAATTTGGTGAACAGATCCATTCGTGGTTTTGGTGCCGCAGGTGTCGAGTCTACAGAAGGCGACGTCTGAGTAATAACTGCTTCAGAAACAGCAGCTTGACTGGCAAGTTCTGAAGAGGATACGGCACTTGAGTAAGATTCATCTGACTGTTCGATGGCATCAGGATCTTTACTCGCATCGGGCTGAACGCTTTCGACGGTCGCGATCAACTGATAACCACGTTTTGGAACCGTTTTCACAAACTGAGGCGACTTGGTCGAGTCTTTCAGCATTTTACGTAGGGTTGAGATGGCTTGAGTCAGGCTGGAGTCGTCGACTTCAAAACCTTGTTCACGCCAAACGAAATCGTGAAGTTCGTTGCGGGTGATTACTTCATTAGGGCGTTGAGAAAGCATTAACAGAATACGGCTTTCATTACTTCCAAGACGAACATTCTCGTTATCAGTGTCTTTGTCTACTAGCGAATTGCTCGTTGGGTCGAAAGTAAATCTATCAGCAAGAATGAACTTTGTGCCTGTGTTACTCATCGATATCTTCTTTTTAATTAGTATTAGAGCTTGGACTATCAACTACCCAGATTGTCTTCCTTGTTAACAAATTAAAATACGACTTTTGAACTGACGGGCTTTTATCTTCCTTGATAAAAATACGGATAGAGGATAATCAAAAAAAACACAAAAAACAGTGTTTTTATGGTTTTTGACCTTGAATTTACATTCGTAATCCACATGTTAATACCAAATCGATGTTCCTCATACCCCTTTTGTTCTCTGACATGGGGAACCGAAATGATGCTATGGAGTTAATATGAGCGAAACTACAATGACAAACAAAGAAACTCGTGGTTTTCAATCTGAAGTTAAGCAACTACTTCATCTGATGATTCACTCTTTGTATTCCAACAAAGAGATCTTCCTGCGAGAGCTGATTTCCAACGCTTCCGACGCGGCAGATAAGTTACGTTTTCAAGCCCTGTCAAAACCGGAACTGTATGACGGTGACGCAGACTTGGGTGTAAAGCTGTCGTTTGATACGGACGCCAATACCATCACTATCTCTGATAACGGTATTGGTATGAGTCGTGAAGACGTCATTGAACATTTGGGCACCATTGCCAAGTCAGGTACGGCTGAATTTTTCTCAAAATTATCTGAAGAACAGTCAAAAGATTCGCAGCTGATTGGTCAGTTTGGTGTAGGTTTCTACTCCGCATTCATCGTGGCCGACGCAGTCACTGTCCGCACACGTGCCGCTGGTTTAACGGCTGATGAAGGCGTGCAATGGTACTCCAAAGGTGAAGGTGAGTACACCGTTGAAACGATTACCAAGGCCAATCGTGGTACCGATATCATTCTTCATCTGCGTGATGAAGGAAAAGAGTTTCTGTCCGAATGGCGTCTGCGCGATGTGATTTCTAAGTACTCTGATCACATTGGGATACCGGTTTATATTCAGTCAAATGTACTGGATGACGACGGTAAAGAGAGTGGCGAGATCAAGTGGGAACAGATCAACAAAGCGCAAGCGCTGTGGACTCGTTCCAAATCAGAAATCAGTGACGCAGAGTACCAAGAGTTCTACAAACACGTCTCTCACGACTTCGCTGAACCGCTGGCTTGGAGCCACAACAAGGTTGAAGGTAAAAACGATTACACCAGCTTGTTGTACATTCCGGCGAAAGCGCCGTGGGATATGTACAACCGTGATCATAAACATGGCTTGAAACTTTACGTGCAGCGCGTATTCATCATGGATGACGCTGAGCAGTTCATGCCTTCTTACCTGCGTTTCGTACGTGGCCTGATTGACTCGAACGATTTACCGCTCAATGTGTCGCGTGAGATCTTGCAAGACAACAAAATCACGCAATCGCTGCGCAACGCTTGTACCAAACGCGTTCTGACCATGCTGGAGCGTATGGCCTCGAACGATGAAGAGAAATACCTCAGCTTCTGGAAAGAGTTCGGTCTGGTACTGAAAGAGGGCCCGGCGGAAGACTTCGCCAACCGCGAGAAAGTGGCTGGTCTGCTGCGCTTTGCATCGACACATAACGATGCGGCTGAACAAAGTGTCGGCTTGAATGCCTATGTTGAACGCATGAAAGAAGGCCAGGACAAGATTTACTATCTGACTGCCGACAGTTATGCCGCAGCGAAAAACAGCCCTCACTTAGAGCAGTTTAAAGCCAAAGGCATTGAAGTGATCCTGATGTACGATCGCATCGATGAGTGGCTGATGAACTACTTGACCGAGTTTGATGGCAAACAGTTCCAGTCCATCACCAAAGCGGGCTTGGATCTGAGCAAGTTTGAAGACGAAGCGGAAAAAGAGAAACACAAAGAAACCGAACAGGAATTTAAATCCGTTGTTGAACGTGTGAAAGAGTATCTCGGCGAGCGGGTTAAAGACGTGCGTACCACGTTCAAGTTGGCATCGACACCTGCGGTGGTGGTCACTGATGACTTTGAAATGGGGACTCAGATGGCCAAACTGTTGGCTGCCGCTGGTCAGGCGGTTCCGGAAGTGAAATACATTCTGGAGATCAACCCAGAACATGCGATGGTGAAACGCATGGCTGATGAACCAGACCAGCAAGCGTTTGGCCGTTGGGTTGAGGTCCTACTGGGGCAAGCGATGCTGGCTGAACGAGGCTCAATGGAAGACCCGTCGCAGTTTGTTACCGCGATCAACCAGCTTTTGACTAAGGTGGAATAATTCCGTGAAAAAGCTCGCCTTGTGCGAGCTTTTTTCTTGAAGCATGAACGACGTGGTGTGAAGTTGCGCGCCCTTTCATGCAAACGCAGAGAAATTTCACTCAGGTTGGCATTCTTTAGTCTTAGACTCGTCAGACAATCGTTTTTCTGTGATAGAATCGCAAACTTGAATGTCACTACCAACACGTGTATTTTGCACGCCAGTTTGCTTGAGCAGACTGTATTGGTCTCCTTATACCGAAACTTACCGTCTCGAAACAGAGGGAACTGTGAGCTTCGGTATAAATATCATTTCTTAAGAGGATTAAACATGCGCATCATTCTTCTAGGTGCTCCAGGTGCAGGTAAAGGCACACAAGCTCAATTCATCATGGAGAAATACGGTATTCCACAAATCTCTACTGGTGACATGCTGCGTGCGGCGATCAAAGCGGGTACAGAGCTTGGCAAACAAGCAAAAGCTGTTATCGACGCAGGTCAGCTAGTTTCTGATGAAATCATTCTGGGCCTGATCAAAGAGCGTATTGCTGAAGAAGATTGCAAACAGGGTTTCCTACTGGATGGCTTCCCACGCACGATCCCACAAGCAGACGGCCTGAAAGAGATGGGCGTAAACGTGGATTACGTGATTGAATTCGACGTTGCTGATGATGTGATCGTTGAGCGTATGGCGGGCCGTCGTGCTCACCTGGCTTCTGGTCGTACTTACCACGTTGTTTACAACCCACCAAAAGTGGAAGGTAAAGACGACGTAACGGGTGAAGATCTGGTTGTTCGTGATGACGACAAAGAAGAAACCGTTCGTGCACGTCTGGACGTATACCACACTCAAACAGCGCCACTGATCGAATACTACGGTAAAGAAGCGGCGGCGGGTAACACGACTTACCTGAAGTTTGACGGCACCAAGCAGGTTGCTGAAGTGAGTGCTGATATCGAGAAGGCATTAGCATAATAGATAATACCTATTATCAAAATTTTTAAGAATTTTGTTATAGTTAAGCGGCCGTAAGGTCGCTTTTTTTATGAACTTTTTCCGCGGATTTCGCGTACAACGACCGTGTTTTGCCTTGGTGGCAGACAATGTCTTACGCTCTGCGCGCTCAAGCCGCAGCTAAAAACAACTCGACAGGAAGCTATGCAAAAAAACAAAAAATACGGTGTCTTGTTAGCCAATCTTGGCACCCCGGAAGCGCCGACTGCGCCTGCTGTTAAACGGTTTCTCGGTGAATTTCTCCATGATCATCGCGTCGTGGATATGAGCCGTTGGCTATGGTGCCCGATTTTGCACGGTATCATTCTGCCTATTCGCTCGCCTAAAGTTGCTAAGCTTTATCAAAGCATCTGGATGGAGGAGGGATCGCCGCTGATGGTCTACTCCAAGCGCCAGCAAGCGGGTCTGAAACAACTGCTAAACGTGCCCGTCGAACTGGGTATGACTTACGGTGCACCAAGCTTGCAAAGTGGGGTAGAACGTCTGCAACAACAAGGGGTGGAATCCATCATTGTGTTGCCGCTCTATCCACAGTATTCCGGTACCACCACAGCTGCCGTGTTTGATGGTCTGGCGAAGGCAATGAAGAAGGTCTCGTTGGTACCAGAGCTGCATTTTGTGCGTGACTATCATAATCATCCGCTTTACATCCGTGCATTGGCAGAAAAGGTGCGCCAGTCGTGGGAGGAAAATGGTCAGGGAGACCTGTTGGTTTGTTCTTATCACGGTATCCCGAAACGTTATGCGGACAATGGTGACATCTATCCGCTGCACTGTGCTGAAACCACCCGATTGTTGGCTGCAGAGTTAGGGCTGGCGGATGATAAAGTTATGATGACTTACCAGTCTCAGTTCGGGAAAGAAGAGTGGTTACAACCTTACACGGATAAAACGATGGAAGCCTTACCCGCCAAGGGGATCAAAAAACTGGATATTCTCTGCCCAGCATTTTCGGTGGATTGTCTGGAAACTCTCGAAGAAATCTCTGAACAAAATCAGGAGATTTTCCTGCATGCAGGCGGAGAAGCTTTCCACTACATCGAGTGTCTTAACGCTTCAGCCAGCCATATTCAGATGATGGCTAAGCTGGTGGAAGAAATGCTCTAGAGCGCTAACTTCAAGTAAAACCCGTCGTTAAAAGCGATACGAATAAAAAAGCCTCAGCAGTTGCTGAGGCTTTTTAGCAAGATAAGAGGCTTATCAGCGAGATTACGCTTGCGCTGTTTCCAGAGCAGTTTCGTTTTCACCGCGGCAGATTTTCGCCAGCTTTGGTGCAATCAGGAAAGTAATCACGGTGATTGCAGCCGTTGCGTAACCAATCTTACCGAACACGTCGCCATAAATAGCCAAAGACTCAGTTGATGACGCAATGTGCGAAGGTACTGATGTCAGACTTGCTACCCAACCCGCGATCACAGCAGCGGTTGCTGAGGTCAGGAACCACATGCCCATCGCAAACCCCATCATACGTTGTGGGACCAATTGAGCGACCATAGCCAGACCTAAACCGGAAACCAGTAGTTCGCCAATAGATTGGAATGCGTAGCACAGGATCAACCAGTTCGAACTGATGATGCCATCTGTATTGGCAAAGTTAGCTCCCCAAGACAGGATTAGGAATGACAGCGCACACAGGCCCATACCGATAGCGAATTTGAATGGCATTGCCAGACGGTCACCCAGTTTGCCGTATATCATCGCAAGTACCGGGCTGGCCAGCATGATCCAGAATGGGTTCAGTGCCTGGAATTGCTCTGGTTCAACGTTAAAGCCGAGAATATCGTGGCTTACGTTGTGAATCGCAAAGAAGTTCAGTGATGTTGGCATCTGGAAGTAGAGTACGAAAAACACAATACCTTGCAGCATCAATACAAATGCAACCAGCATTTTCTGGCGTTCTAGACCTGTGATAGAGAACGCTTCCTTAAAGTAGAAGCTAACGATGGTCAGGCCAGCAATAACCAGGATGCCGTGTGCCAGCGATAGGTTTTGTAGGAGGTAACTACATACAAAGCTTGCGATGATTGAGCCGATGATTACTGCCAGCAAGTAGCTTTTGTTCACTGGTTTCAGGTCAGCCGGAGAGCCGACACTTTTCAGCATACCTTGGCAAATGATGAAGTTGACGGCTGTGATTGCCAGACCAATGGCACTCACACCAAATGCCAGGCCGTAACCTGCACGTTCTGCCACGATTGGAGTGATGATCATCGAGAAGAATGAACCCAAGTTGATCGCCATGTAATACATGGTGAAGGCGCCATCGAGACGAGGGTCGTTTTCAGGATAAACTTTGGCCAGCAGACTTGAAGGGTTCGCTTTGAACAGGCCGTTACCAACAGTGATAAAGCCCATTGCGATGTAAATCAGAGTTTCGCCGCCGAAGTGGTCTTTGGTGGTCGACATACCCAGTAAGACGTAACCGATCATCAGAATAATGGCACCCAGCGTGATTGCTCGTTTGGTACCAATCACTTTATCGCCGATCCAGCCACCCGCCGCTACGAAGCCATAAACTAAAGCGGAAAATGCACCGAAGAGGACAAATGATGATGACTCATTCATACCCAGAATTTTTACTAGGTAAACGGTCAGGATGGCTTGCATCCCGTAAAAACCGAAACGTTCCCAGAATTCGATAGAAAAAATCAGATAGAATGATTTAGGTTGCTTGAATATATTCAAGTCAGACATAAAGAGCTTCCTGTAATCAACCTTATCTTGGCGACTCCACGCGTCTTTAGTTCGAGATAAACAAGGAGTGCCTATTAAGATAGAGGTGTATGTTATAAATTCTCGTTAAGAGTATTATTTTGGTTAATGTAATGCATTTAAGTTTTTTATTTGGCAGTTACGTATACATCCAAGATGATAAGGCTGCAATAGCGTCATTTGGTTGCTTTATGAACTGTTTTATCTAACTGGTTGAAATGCAAAGTGTTACGCGTAGATGATGAAGTTAACTTTTTGTGAAATCTAAAATTTCATATTTGGTTACACTTTGCTTTTACGATGTTACAAATTCATATATTGGTATTAAGTAGTGATTTTCGGCTAAAAATCGCGACCAATTGGAAAAAGAGTTGATAAGAAATGAAACGTTGGTATTTGCTGTACTGTAAACGAGGTGAACAATTAAGAGCAAAAATGCACCTTGAAAATCAGGGAGTAGAGTGTTTTTACCCAGAGATCGAAGTGGAGAAGATTCGTCGTGGCAAGCGTCAGACGGTTAAAGAGCCGCTGTTTCCATCTTATATGTTTGTGCGGTTTGACTTTAATGTCGGGCCGAGTTTTACAACTGTCCGCTCAACTCGTGGCGTCTCCGATTTCATTCGCTTCGGCTCTGAACCCAAAGAGCTGCAAGGCGATCTGATTTATGACCTTAAGCAGTTAGAGTCTTCGTCGAAGAGTGAAACACCGAGTGTTGAGCTGCCAAAACCAGGTCAAGAAATCGAAGTGAAAGGTGGGCAATTCTGTGGCTTGAAGGCTATTTATCAGGAACCGGATGGTGAAACCCGTTCTATCATGCTGGTCAAAATGATTAGCCAGCCTGTCGCTTTGAGTATCGATAACAAACATCTCGATTTTAAAAAGTAGCGGGCAGTCGTTGGCATTTGATAAATGATTGAACGAAAAAAGGCGCTCAAGGCGCCTTTTTATTCTTAGTATGCTTCGTTGTGGACGGCTTTCACTGCTCGACCTGATGGGTCGATACAGTTTTTGAATGATTCATCCCACTCGATTGCTTTTGCCGATGAACACGCGACTGAAGGGCCTCCTGGTACACAGCGCGCCGCTGATTCCAGTGGGAACAATTCTTCAAAAATTTCGCGGTACACGTAACCTTCTTTGGTGGTTGGCGTGTTGTAAGGGAAGCGGAATTTCGCTGTTTCCATCTGTTGATCGGTCACTTTCGCTTCTGCCGTGGCTTTTAGAGTATCAATCCAGTTGTAGCCTACGCCATCAGAGAACTGCTCTTTCTGACGCCACGCGATGGAATCTGGTAGATAGTGTTGGAAGCATTCACGCAGAATGTGTTTTTCCATTTTTCCGTTGCCACACATTTTGTCTGCTGGGTTCAGGCGCATTGCAACGTCGATGAACTCTTTATCCAGGAATGGCACACGACCTTCCACCCCCCAGGCCGCCAGAGATTTGTTTGCACGGGCGCAGTCAAACATATTCAGAGCCAGCAGTTTACGCACTGTCTCTTCGTGGAACTCTTTCGCGTTTGGTGCTTTGTGGAAGTATAGGTAACCACCGAAGATTTCGTCTGCACCTTCACCGGAGAGTACCATTTTGATCCCCATAGCTTTGATCTTGCGGCCCATCAGGAACATTGGCGTAGACGCACGGATTGTCGTTACATCATAGGTTTCGATGTGGTAGATCACGTCGCGAATCGCATCCAGACCTTCCTGAACGGTGTACGTCATTTCATGGTGAACCGTGCCTAGTTTATCTGCGACTTCACGCGCGGCCTTCAGGTCAGGCGCGCCTTCAAGACCGATAGCAAACGAGTGCAGTTGTGGCCACCATGCTGCGGATTTCTCATCATCTTCGATACGCATTGCCGCAAAACGTTTTGCGATTGCTGATGTGATCGATGAGTCTAGGCCACCAGATAACAGTACGCCGTAAGGTACGTCGGTCATCAGCTGACGTTTTACCGCATCTTCCAACGCCTTGGTCAGTTCTTCTTTACTGCTGACGTTGTCTTTGACTGCGTCAAATTCGTTCCAATCACGGGTGTAGTAGCGTTTGGGTTCCGCATCTTTTGAGCTGTATGAACAGCCTGGGGGAAATTCGCTGATGGTTTTACATACTGGAACCAGAGCCTTCATTTCTGAAGCCACATAGTAGTTGCCGTGTTCATCGTGACCTTGGTACAGCGGAATGATACCGATGTGGTCGCGACCAACCAGATACTCGTCTTTTTCTTCGTCGTACAGAACGAAAGCAAAGATACCGTTTAGCTCTTCCAGCAAGTCTGCGCCTTTATCCTGATACAGGGCCAGAATCACTTCACAGTCAGAATCGGTCTGAAATTCATACTTACCCGCGTAGCGGGCACGGATTTCTTTGTGGTTGTAGATCTCGCCGTTCACTGCAAGGATAAGTTTTCTATCTGGGCTATAAAGAGGTTGCGCGCCACTATTCAGGCCTACGATGGCCAGACGTTCATGAGCAAGAATTGCGCGGTCTGATGCGTAGATACCTGACCAGTCCGGGCCACGGTGACGAAGTTTTTTAGACATTTCCAAAGCCACAGGGCGAAGTGTGGCGGCGTCACTTTTAATGTCTAAAATACCGAAGATAGAACACATACAACTTTCCTTAATTAGACGACTTTTAATCAGATGACTTCAATTTGCCACTTTGATTAAAAAAGGCAACCCATAAGTATTAAAAAGTTTAAAGGAAAGTCCTTGTGGTGAATTTTATTTAATTTATAAACCAAATTGGTGAATGATGTTTAGTTTTTGGTGAAAAAGACAGCAAAACAGATGAAAAAAGGAGCTTAAGCTCCTTTTTTCTTAATTATCAATAGCGGATGAATGTTGGTTTTAACTGTTCGCATACGTGGCGAGCAAAGCCGGTACCTGCCTCACTGTAGATGTTGAACGCAGCGTGCGCTCCTTCTTCGATCAGATTTTCCATTTGGTCAGGATACTCGGCAATCGCTGCTATCTGACCTTTAAAATGGCGTTTTTTAAGCAGTGAAAGTGCAATCTGGTTTGCCTGATGATGAGGCATTGCCAATAACACAATTTTCACCTGACCTGTATCCAGAATTCGTTCCCAAAAATCAGGGTCAGTCGCATCGCCGCTAATGACGTTGCGCCCCTCTTCACGATGTCCCTGAGCCGCGTCTTCGCGCAGTTCCACACCGAGAGATATCGGTCCATATCGGTGATGTAGCTCTTCATAAGCACCAGTACCGATACGCCCCATACCGAGAATCAAGACCTGTGCCTTACCTGGATTGATCAGCTTGTCGCGTTGATGGAGCTCATCAGGAAGATACTCATGAAACCAATGCGAAGAACGCTGATAAATTGCGTGGCCTTTACGTCCGAGTGGGGCTGCCAGAATAAACGACAGCGAGACAGAGATCGCCAGTGCGACCAGAATGTCGCCGGGTAACCACCCCATCTTAAACGCCAGTCCGCCGACAATCAGACCAAACTCACTGAAGTTAAACAGTGACAGGGAGGCCAAGAGCGAGGTTCGCACTCTGAAATGGAACTTGTTGATCACCCAGAAGTACAACGCCCCTTTGATCGGTAGCAGAATGAGGAGCAATAGCGCCAGCACGAAGCCAGTCGGTGTTGGCTCTTCAGACAAACCGATATTGAGGAAGAAGCAAACCAGAAACAGCTCCTTGAGATTGAACAAGGCTTTGGACAATTCGGACGCTTTGCGATGTTTGGCAAGCATTAGGCCGAGAATCAACGCCCCTAAGTCAGGTTTCATACCTACCAGTTCGAATGATCCCGCGCCCACCACGAGGGCAAGGAAAATACCGAGCAGGATGAGCATTTCGCCGTGTCCTACCCAGTCAAGAAGCTCGAATAACAACGGGCGAAGGAATGGCAGAATGAATAATCCGACCGCGTACCATTCAGGCAATTTTCCCGTCGAAGCGGTGAGGAATATGACGGCAAAAATATCCTGCATGACCAGAATACCTATCGCTAGCGTGCCATAGGTTGAATTCATTTCTCCCTTTTCTTGCAACGACTTTACTGCAAATACGGTGCTGGAGAAGGAAAGTGCAAAACCGAGCAATAGTAAACTGCTGAAAGGAACAGAACTCAGGCTATCGAGGCCAAGGAACTTAAACGCAACTAGAGCGAGTGTAAAGACCGCAGTTGAAACGATATTGTGAATCGTTGCACCCGCCCATATCTCTTTTTCGAGCAGCGTTTTGATGTCCAGTTTTAAGCCGATAGTGAACAGCATCAGCGTCACACCGAGATCGGCGAGCATCGAGATCGTTTCGTTAGACTCGAAGCCGTAAAGTTTCAGTCCGAAACCAGCAATCAGGAATCCGACCAGCGGAGGTAAATGAAGTTTGAGCGCAACGAAGCCAACGATGAACGCAGCAGATATAAAAATCAGATCCATAACGTTTCTTATATTTTTGTAATAAAAAGGGCCGTATCTTCATAGAGATACGGCCCAATATTATAGAACAATCGCCTGATTAATCTTCAAGCAATTTTTGTAACAGAACTCCATTCAGCATGGCGCGTTTTATCATTGCAAACGCGCTGATGGTTGGCTGCTTGTCGATTTGCGATGTTACGATCGGCAAATGGCGATGGAATGTTTTTAGCGACTGATTTTCCACATTGCGCAAAATGGCCGGAAAGATGATGTCCGGAGAATCGGTAATCTGGCCGGCAATGACAATTTTCTGAGGGTTGAACAGGTTAATTGTAATCGCAATTGCTTTACCCAGTTGGTTGCCGACACGGACTAAAGCTTGCTTGGCCAACTCATCGCCGTCATTAGCATGCTGACAAATATCTTCAATAGTGATGGCTTTCAGTTCGGATAAGCTCGATTCGTAACCTTGAGCGATGAGTTTCTTTACGCGTGAAACGATAGCTGGGTTGGTTGCCACGGTCTCAAGGCAGCCAAAATTACCACACTGACACTGTTCACCAAGTGGATCGATCTGAATGTGACCAATCTCCCCAACGTTGCGATTGGACCCAAGAAACACCTGGCCGTTCACAATAATCCCTGCGCCAGTACCGCGATGGACGCTGACCAGAATCGAGTCCTGACAATCTTGGCTGGCACCAAAATAATGCTCGGCTAACGCCATTCCACGTACGTCGTTGCCGACAAAACATTCAACATGAAATTGTTCACGAATAATGTCGCCTAATGCCAGTGCGTCCACATCGACGTTTGGAATGTATTCCACAACACCAGTTTCAGGGTTGACCAGACCAGGCAATGCGATACCAATAGCAATCAACTGGTCGATAAGCTGGCTTTGCTGGGCAATGAAGTCTTTGAGGTGACTAACCAGGCCTTCGATAAGCTGAGGCTGGTTAGTGTAGTGAAACTCATAGGAAGCAAACGCCAGCTCTTTTCCACCAAGATTGAAAAGGCTGAGTTGAATGTAATCGCGGCCAAGACGCACAGCGACCGAATGAAAAGGTTCAACTTCCGTGGTCAGAGAGATGGCTCTGCGGCCCCCTGTGGAAGCTTGTTGGGCGACCTCTTTGATGAGGCCGCGTTCAAGAAGTTGGCGGGTAATTTTAGTCACACTGGCCGGAGCGAGCTGACTTACATCGGCAACCTGGATTCGAGAAATTGGCCCCTGTTGGTCAATTAATCGATAAACCGCAGCGCTATTTAGCTGCTTAACTAGATCTACGTTACCTATTTGTCCGCCATTCATTATTACTTTTGCTCGTATTGTCCGTTAACCACAGTCGCTTTCACGTTGAAGTTACGGTCAAAAACCGTGAGGTTGGCGATCATGCCTTTTTTGACACGACCCAGTTTATGAGCAACCCCAATTGCTTTTGCTGGATACAAAGTAGCCATCCGTAGAGCTTCATCTAAAGCGATGCCGACATGCTCAACCGTGTTTTGAACTGCTTCAATCATGGTAAGGGCTGAGCCGCCAAGCGTGCCATTTTCATCAACACACTTGCCATCTCGGTAATATACTTTCTTACCGACAAAAATAAAGTAATCCATTTCAGCGCCTGCAGGAGCTGTGGCATCGGTCACTAATACGAGCTTTTCGCCCTTAATTTTGTGCGCAATTCGAATGTTGGCGTAATCAACATGGAAACCGTCTGCGATGACGCCAGTGTAAACATCCGGAGTATCGTAAATGGCACCAACAACTCCCGGTTCACGACCGGCCATCGGGGTCATTGCATTGAACAGGTGAGTGGCAAATGTAATACCAGCTTCGAAGCCTTGACGGGCTTCTGCATAAGTGGCGTTGGTGTGACCGATGGAAACGACAATACCAGCTTTGGCGAGCTTCTCAATGTGCTCCGCTTTATTGTTTTCTGGTGCCAACGTGACTTTAGTTACTACGTCGCTGTTGTCACAGATGAAGTCGATCATGGCATCATCAGAGGTGCGGATAAAGTCGACGCAGTGAATGCCTTTCTTCATGACATTCAGATAAGGACCTTCCAAGTGCAAACCCAGAGAATGATTCTGGTACTTTTGCTGATATTCACGCTGAGCAACGACAGCTTGTCGCATGTTTTCATCAGACGAAGTAATCAACGTAGGCAAAAAGCTAGTACAACCAGACTTTAAGTTGGCCTCGTGCATGATGTGGATGGTTTCAGCTGTTATTTCATCGTTGAACATAACACCGCCACAGCCATTCAACTGGACATCGATAAAGCCTGGGCTCACGTTTGCGCCATTCAGATCAACGGTTTTGAGATTTTCAGGCAGTTGCTCGATGGGACATACGGCTTGAATTAAGTCGCCATCCACAATGACAGCATGTTCGGTCAACACGTCGTTACCTGTGTAGATTTTGCAGTTAGTTAGCGCGTACATATCAGCTAATCCTTATCTATCGAGATTTTATCAATTTATTTGGCGACATCAGGCCAGCGAAGGCGTGCAGGGCAGAACTTTCTTTGCTGACTTCAATTAGGTCGCGAATTATCTTTCGGGCAAACGGCCACAAATATCGTGGCTAAAAATAAGTACTAAACAGCGTTACTACTCAAGGACTTTGTAAGTCATGGTCACACTCAGTGTTGCCGCTAAGTATAGCCTAATATCCTCGTCGTTAGCGTAACAAACCACGAGATAGTATCGTTATTTTTATGTTTTTTTATATTGTAAAATAAGTTTTATGATCTCGCTAGCAAAATAGTCGAATTTTGACCATTTCTGGTGATTATGATCACAATTGATAAGGTTTTAATTTGCGGAGCAAAATTAATGTCATACACTGACTATGACTAAATTGAGCGACTAAAATAAGTCGCCCGGTCCAAATATACCAAAATCCTATAGGGGGAACTTAAGGTGAATATTCTTGGATATTTTCAAAAAGTAGGTAAGGCCCTGATGGTGCCTGTTGCTACTTTACCAGCCGCAGCCATTCTTATGGGTGTCGGCTACTGGATTGACCCGAACGGTTGGGGTGCAAACTCCGCACTAGCAGGGTTCCTAATCAAAGCTGGTGCTGCAATCATCGACAACATGTCATGGCTGTTTGCGGTAGGTGTTGCGTACGGTATGTCGAAAGACAAAGACGGTGCAGCAGCTCTGGCTGGTCTGGTTTGTATGTACGTTGTAACCACTCTGCTTTCGCCAGGTGCAGTTGCTCAAATTCAGGGCATTGACCCTGCGACAGTGCCAGCAGCGTTTAGCAAAATTCAAAACCAGTTTGTGGGTATCCTCGTCGGTATCATCTCAGCTGAAATCTACAACCGTTACTCTTCAGTAGAACTGCACAAAGCTCTGGCGTTCTTCTCTGGTAAACGTTTGGTCCCAATTTTGACCTCCTTTGTTGGTATCGTCCTGTCTTTTGTTTTGATGTACATCTGGCCAGCAATTTACGGCGGTCTGGTGCATTTCGGTGAATCAATCCAAGGCATGGGTGCGACGGGCGCAGGTATTTACGCTTTCTTCAACCGCTTACTTATCCCTGTAGGTCTACACCACGCTTTGAACTCAGTATTCTGGTTTGACGTTGCTGGTATTAATGATATCCCTAACTTCCTAGGCGGCGCGAAATCTATTGCTGAAGGCACGGCTGTCCCTGGTGTAACGGGTATGTACCAAGCTGGTTTCTTCCCTATCATGATGTTTGGTCTGCCTGGCGCTGCGCTGGCGATTTACCACACCTCTACAGCGAAGAACAAAGAGAAAGTCGCAGGTATCATGATCGCCGCAGCATTTGCCTCATTCTTCACTGGTGTAACTGAACCTCTAGAATTCTCGTTCATGTTCCTGGCTCCACTGCTGTACGTACTGCACGCGCTGCTAACTGGTATCTCAGTGTTTATCGCGGCATCAATGCACTGGATTGCAGGCTTCGGCTTCTCTGCGGGTCTGGTGGATATGGTTCTGTCTTCTCGTAACCCACTGGCTGTGAACTGGTACATGCTGATTGTTCAAGGCTTGGTATTCTTCACCCTTTACTACGTGGTATTCCGCACCGTTATCGTGAAATTCGGTCTGAAAACTCCAGGTCGTGAAGATGAAGATGAAACTGTTGCAGTTTCTAAAGGTTCAACAGAGACTTCAGAACTGGCGAAACAGTACCTGAAAGTTCTGGGTGGTCACGAAAACCTATCTAACATTGATGCGTGTATCACTCGTCTGCGTCTGACAGTCAAAGATATGTCTATCATCGACGAGAAAGAGCTGAAGGCTCTGGGCGCAATGGGCGTGGTGAAACTGGGTTCTAACAACCTCCAAGTTATTCTTGGTCCACTGGCTGAAATCGTTGCTGGTCAGATGAAAGCGATTCAACCAGAAGAGCACTTAACTGACGCAAAACAGGCATAAGCCTTTTCAGACTCTAGCCATAATTGAAGCCTTCGCCTCGTGCGAAGGCTTTTTCGTTTGATTTGATTGGCGATATAACCGCCGGACTCCAGAAATAATCATAAGAAAACGGCAGTTTTTATTGTGAATTCGTTCAGAATTGTGGATCATTAGCGGCAATAATTTCTGCTCTGCCGGGCTTTTGAAGCTTTTAAATGCAGAAAAATTTTTCTGACAATACTAAATAAACTTTGAGGTGCTATAGATGAGTGAAGCTGAGGCTCGTCCATCGAACTTCATTCGCCAAATCATTGATAAAGATTTAGCGGATGGTAAACACACTAGCGTGCATACTCGTTTCCCGCCAGAACCAAACGGTTATCTGCATATCGGACACGCGAAGTCGATCTGTTTGAACTTTGGTATTGCTCAGGACTATCAGGGTCAGTGTAATTTACGTTTTGACGACACAAACCCAGAAAAAGAAGATCTCGAATACGTTGAGTCGATTAAGAAAGATGTGAACTGGTTAGGCTTTGAATGGTCTGGCGATGTTTGTTATTCATCGGATTACTTCGACAAGCTTTATGAATATGCGGTGGAACTGATCCAAAAAGGTTTAGCGTACGTTGAAGAGCTAAGTCCTGAGCAGATCCGCGAATACCGTGGCACATTAACAGAGCCAGGTAAACACAGCCCATATCGTGATCGTAGTGTGGAAGAAAACCTCGCGCTGTTTGAAAAAATGCGTGATGGTGGTTTCGCTGAAGGCCAAGCGTGTCTGCGTGCGAAAATTGATATGGCGTCCTCATTCATCGTGCTGCGTGATCCTGTGTTGTATCGTGTTCGCTTTGCGGAACACCACCAGACAGGTGACAAGTGGTGCATCTACCCGATGTATGACTTTACTCACTGTATCTCTGATGCGTTGGAAGGCATTACACATTCACTGTGTACACTTGAGTTCCAAGACAACCGCCGTCTGTACGATTGGGTTCTGGACAACATTACGATTGATTGCCACCCACGTCAGTACGAATTCAGCCGCCTGAATCTCGAATATACGGTTATGTCTAAGCGTAAGCTGAACCAACTGGTGACTGAAAAATTGGTGGAAGGCTGGGACGACCCACGCATGCCAACCATTTCAGGTCTGCGTCGTCGCGGTTTCACTCCAGCCTCTATCCGTGAGTTTTGTAAACGTATCGGCGTGACCAAGCAGGATAACCTGATTGAATTTGGTGTGCTGGAATCGTGCATTCGCGACGATCTGAACGAAAACGCCCCGCGCGCGATGGCGGTTCTGGATCCAGTTAAGATTGTGATTGAGAACTTTGCTGCAGACTCTGTTGAAATGCTGCATATTGCAAACCACCCGAACAAACCAGAAATGGGTGAGCGTGAAGTACCGTTTACTCGTGAAGTATGGATTGAACGTGAAGACTTCCGTGAAGAAGGCAACAAAAAATACAAACGTCTGGTTCTGGGTAAAGAAGTTCGCCTGCGTGGTGCATACGTGATCAAAGCTGAGCGCGTTGAGAAAGACGAGCAAGGTAACATCACGACCATCTATTGTACCTACGATGCAGATACTCTGGGTAAAAATCCTGCAGATGGCCGTAAGGTAAAAGGTGTTATTCACTGGGTTTCAGCAGATAAAGGCGTATCTGCGGAATTCCGTCTTTATGACCGTCTGTTCACCGTGCCAAACCCGGGCGCAGCAGATAACTTTGCCGCGACAATCAACCCAGAATCACTGGTGAAACTGAACGGTTTCATTGAGCCAAGTCTTATTTCTGCTGAAGCTGAGTTCGGTTATCAGTTTGAACGTATGGGTTACTTCTGTGCCGATGCCAAAGATTCTAAAGCAGATGCGTTGGTATTTAACCGCACCGTTGGCCTGCGCGATACTTGGGCTAAAATCGACACTGAGTAAGCGTTTTGCACTGTGATCATTGAAATAAAGCCAGCACAACGCTGGCTTTATTTTTATCAATAATCACCTCACACGTGAGCGGAGACCTGCCCCGAGCACAAAATTTGTGTGAGATTCCTGCGATTATTGTGGTCGAGACACATTTTTTGCCTTACAGCCTATAGTTTTGCCTAGCTGATCCGATATATTTAACAGATCATTGTATTCCTTTAGTTAAAGCATTCAGCTGAGCCTTTTATGCGTCAATTTTTCCAGCGATTGCTGTTGCCTTTGGCAGTGGCTGCCGTCACTCAGACTTCTATCGTAAGTGCAGAAGGCATTCGCCTTATCGGCCCGAGCGGTGAGGTACAATCTTCTCCGCAATTCAGCAGTGAGATTGTGCGTAACGCTGCATCCTCTGCAAATAGCGAGCCTTCAACATTTTTTGGTCCGACAACCGAGCAAGACACCTTATGGTCGATTGCCACTCGTCTAAAGCCTTCTGCGGCGGTAACGGTTCAGCAAACATTGCTGGCTATCTATCGTCTCAACCCTCAAGCGTTTGAAAATCAAAATATTCATAGCCTGATCCCGGGCAGCACACTCCGAGTGCCTTCTCTGGCTCAAGTGAATAGTGCGACAACGCAAGAGGCGATCAATATTATGGCAGCGCATCAAGCGCGCCTCAATCAGGGAGACGTTAAGCCCGCGATTCAACCTGCTCCAATCGCAAAGCCTCAACCTGTAGTGGAAGCGAAAACTCAGCAGGCCACAGCCAAGGTTGCTGAAACCGTCACTGTGCCTGCAATGGTTGATACAGTGAAGCCTGAAGTCGAGAAGGTAGAAAAACAGATTGCAGCTTCAGATACCGAGTTGGTTGCTCTGGAAGAGAAAAATCACAAACTGCGCCTGATGGTGGCGCAGATGCAATCTGAAGTCGACAACCTGAAACAGGAACTCGGCGATGAGAACCGCATCCGTTCTGAAGTCGAGAAATTGCTGCAGGAAGAGCGCGTCAAGCGCGATGAAGCACAAAAACTCGCGCCATCTGCGCTCGACCAACTGTTGTCCAATGGTTGGATGGTTGGCTTGTTAGCGCTGATCCCGGGTTTGTTAATTGGTTTACTGGTGCTGATGTTGCTGAGTCGTCGCTCGAAGTCTTCATCAACGGAACCTACGCTGCAACCTGCTCAAACTGCAACTCCGGAAGCTGCTATTGCACCTGTCACTGTCGGTGAACCCGAAATTGATGGTTTGGATGATGAACTGCTGCTTGACGATGATTTGTTTGGTGATACTGACGACAGTGAAAAACTGTTCAGTGACGAAGTCGACAGTAAAGATGAAGACGATATCTTCGCAGACCTGGATGAGAGTGATCTTGATTTCAATCTCGAAGGCGAGGATGGACAAGACCCATTCGCTGGTATTGACGATGATGGCGATCTGGATACTGAGTTTGGCAGCAACAGCGGTATCAGCGTCAACAGCGAAGAGAAAGCGCTCGGTCTGGAAGAGATGGAGCGTGCGCTGGATGAAGCGACGCACAATGCGAATGATGACGATGATGAAGCGGCCTTTGATCTGTCTGATGACGGTGACATGTCGCAGGCTGAAATCGAATCTCTGCTCGCAAATGATGGTGAAGTGGAAGATCTGGAGTCAGATGCGATTGATCAATCGATGTTGGATGAGCTGCTGAGTGGATTCGATCAAGAAGACGACACTGCCGACGACCTCGATTTTGATACGTTGCTGGATGACAACCTTGACGAGCTGATGTCTGATCCGATTGAACGTGAGCTCACTCAGACCGATGTGAAAATGACCTCGGATGAGGATCTGGAGAGCCTGTTTAACAGCATCGAATCGCAAGCAGATTTGGATACGCTGGAAGCTGAAGCCGATAACTTTGAAGAGACGGCGTTGCTGGACGAGCTAATTGATGAAGATGTTACTCTCGATAGTGACAGCACGGATCTGCTTGATGAACTCATCGCTGACGAAGACGGCTTGGACACACTCGAGCTGGATGAAGACTTTGATGTTGCCAGCGACAAATTATTGAACGAATTGCTGGATGAGTCTGCGCCGGAACCAAGCGAGGAGTTTGACCACAACAGCCCAACCCTGCTCGATGAATGGGTGGAGAAAGAAGAGCAACCAGTTAAAACTGAAAATGTGGCTTCTGAATCGGTCGAAGAGCCTGTTTTAGATGACGGTACGGAGTTTTTTGAAGAGTTGTTGGAAATTGAACAGCTGGCTCAGGAACCAACTGCAGAGTTTAACAGTGACAACTTCAAAGATGATTTGCTGAGTTCTGTTCCAGAACATGATCCGTTGCTCGAAGAGTTCAATCTCGATGATGACGAGGAATCATCGTTTGAAGATGAGGCCTTCGATTTCAATCCTGAAATTGAAGGTACTGATTCTGGGGCAGCGATGCAGCCAGAAGAAACGCCAACAGCAGTGACGGTGCCTGAACCTATCGCGAACGAGTTTGGTGTCCCACAAGATGATGACTGGCTGTTGGATGAAGAGTCAGAATCAACCAGTGAAATAGTGGAGGATAGCCAACCGCTATCTTCGGCCGACTTCATGGCAGAACTGGATGGAGCAGAAAACACCGAGATCGTTGAGAGTGTTCGCGACAATGTTTCAGAGACCACTTCGGCATCAGATGACAACGATGTTGAGCGCGATTTTTTCGCGGCAGAATTGGATGATGAATCGTTTGATTTCGATGAATTAGAGCTAGCGGAAGACAGCGAAGAAGATGCGCTGGCGGAAGCGATCGCGCAGCCGGAGTTGTCGGGTGAGCCTGAAGCAGAGGTTAAAGAAGAAAATCTCGCGGCCGAATTTGCCGATGCTCAGGCAGACGATGAGTTTGAATTAGACGACTTGGAGCTACCGGAATACAGCGAAGAAGATGCACTGGCAGATGCGATGGCGCAGCCCGAGTTGTCGGGTGAGCCTGAAGTTAAAGAAGAAGGCCTTGCTGCAGACTTTGCCGGCGCTCAGGCAGAAGATGAGTTTGAATTCGACGACTTGGATCTACCGGAATACAGCGAAGAAGATGCGCTGGCGGATGCGGTTGCGAAGCCGGAGTTATCGGGTGAGCCTGAAGTTAAAGAAGAAGATCTCGCGGCCGAATTTGCTGACGCCCAGGCAGAAGATGAGTTTGAATTCGACGACTTAGAGCTACCGGAATACAGCGAAGAAGATGCGCTGGCGGATGCGATTGCGCACCCGGAGTTGTCGGGTGAGCCTGAAGTTAAAGAACAAGATCTCGCCGCAGAATTGGCCGATGTTCAGGCAGAAGATGAGTCTGAATTCGACGACTTGGAGCTACCGGAATACAGCGAAGAAGATGCGCTGGCCGATGAGATGGTGCAGCCGGAGTTATCGGGTGAGTCTGAAGTTGAAGAAGAAGGCCTTGTGGCAGACTTTGCCGACGCTCAGGCAGAAGATGAGTTTGAATTCGACGACTTGGAGCTACCGGAATACAGCGAAGAAGATGCGCTGGCGGATGCGATTGCGCAGCCGGAGTTGTCGGGTGAGCCTGAGGTTAAAGAAGAAGGCCTGGCAGCAGACTTCGCCAACGCTCAGGCAGAAGATGAGTTTGAATTCGACGACTTGGAGCTACCGGAATACAGCGAAGAAGATGCGCTGGCGGATGCGATGGCGCAGCCTGAGTTGTCGGACGAGCCTGAAGTTAAAGAAGAAGGCCTGGCTGCAGACTTTGCCAACGTTCAGGCAGAAGATGAGCTTGAATTCGATGACTTAGAGTTACCGGAATACAGCGAAGAAGATGCGCTGGCCGATGCGATGGCGCAGCCGGAGTTGTCGGGCGAGCCTGAAGTTAAAGAAGAAGGCCTTGCTGCAGACTTTGCCAACGTTCAGGCAGAAGATGAGCTTGAATTCGATGACTTAGAGTTACCGGAATACAGCGAAGAAGATGCACTGGCAGATTCAATTGCTTCTTCTGATACTGATCCTGAGCGTTCAGTGCCTGAAGCAGAGGCTGGAATTGACTTTGAGGCGATGGCGCATCAGGAGTTTGATGAGCATTCACTCAATTCACTGCTTGATGATAATGAAGAGAGTGAAGGCTTCTCATTTGATCAGCCAATTGATGCACAAACCATCGACAGTGCAGGAATGGACATTGATGCGATGTTGCAAATGGGCGGCGAAGACTGGAATGGATTTAGTCTAACCCCCGATCAGCAAGCCACCATTCCGGATGAAGTTCCAGAAGAAGAGCGTGCTGTTTGGCAATCAGATATTCAAAACCAGCAGCCAGAAGTGGCAACAGAAAACTGGGCAACGCAAGAAGATCTCGCCGATTTCGACCCGCAAGAGAAGCATTTCATGACTATTGATGAACTGATGGCTCAGGTTGAACGCGAAGAGACTGCTTTTAATCCAGATGATGAGGAACTCAAGCTGGACGTTGGTTTGAATGAGTTCCCGGATGTGATTGGTGAAATTTCGGATGTTGATGTGGACAGCAATTCAGAGGCGGCAGGCAAGCTGGATCTAGCTAAAATCTACATGGAAATGAACGATGAAAAAGGAGCCGTCAAACTGCTGGAAGAGGCTATCGTGGATGGCAGTGACGATATTCGTCAGCAAGCTAAGCGTTTGATTGATGTCATTAACGGTCGAGCATAGGTCTATCAACATTGAATGAAAAGAGGTAGCTGAGTTACCTCTTTTTTTGCCTATTAGATATTCTACGCGATAGGGTTTATACTGCCCGCCCCATTTTCAACGCCCTAGTTTGTTTGAGAGAAGAGAACATGAGAATCGCTTTGGGTATCGAGTACGATGGAACTCAATACTATGGCTGGCAGCGCCAACGCGAAGTAAAAAGCGTCCAGGAAGAGCTGGAAAAGGCACTGACGGTCATCGCTAATCATCCTGTCGAAGTACAGTGTGCAGGCAGAACTGACGCCGGAGTACATGGTACGGGTCAGGTGGTTCATTTTGATACGACTGCGACGCGTAAAATGGTGGCCTGGACGATGGGGGCCAACGCTAATTTACCGAAAAACATTGCTGTGCGTTGGGCCAAAGAAGTCCCGGACGACTTTCATGCCCGATTCAGCGCGACGGCGCGTCGTTATCGCTATGTGATCTACAATCATATGTTCCGACCAGGCATTATGTCTTCCGGTGTTAGCCATTATCACGGTGAATTGGATGTTGAACGCATGCATCGTGCAGGACAATTCTTGCTGGGTGAGAATGACTTCACGTCATTTAGAGCCGTGCATTGTCAGTCACGCAGTCCTTGGCGTAACATAATGCACTTAAATGTAACTCGCCACGAACGCTACATCGTGATTGATATTAAAGCGAATGCGTTTGTCCACCATATGGTGCGTAATATTACCGGCAGTTTGATTGCCGTTGGTCGTGGTGAGCAGGAGCCCGAGTGGATTCAGTGGCTGCTGGAAGCCAAAGACCGCAGACTCGCGGGGGCGACAGCCAAGGCGGAAGGCTTATATCTGGTCGATGTGGACTATCCTGAGGTGTTTGATTTGCCCAAAGCGCCGCTCGGTCCGCTATTCTTACCTGAGAATTTGAACTAATTGGCAGTAATTGGTTCAAATATGAACAATATTGTGCGTGGGATGCCCGTACAAGAAATAGGTACAACCAGTTTTTTGTCCACAGTTGGCATTTTCTATGCTTTAATCCACACGCGTTAATGTCGAATTAGAATCTGTCGCAATACAGCGGTAGATGAGAGAGTAAAAGGTCTTGCATGAGCTGGCTTGAAAAGATTTTAGAAAAAAGCAACATCGGAAGTTCACGTAAAGCGTCTATCCCAGAAGGGGTTTGGACCAAATGTACATCTTGTGAACAGGTGCTTTATTACGCTGAACTAGAGCGCAATCTTGAAGTTTGTCCTAAATGTAATCATCACATGCGTATGAAGGCGCGTCGTCGTCTTGAAACGTTCCTGGACGAAGCAAACCGTTACGAAATCGCGGACGAGCTGGAGCCGCAAGATAAACTGAAATTCAAAGACTCAAAACGTTATAAAGAGCGTATTGCCGCAGCTCAGAAGAGCAGTGGCGAAAAAGACGCGCTGATTGTAATGAAAGGCGAGTTGATGAGCATTCCTGTGGTTGCGTGTGCATTTGAGTTCTCTTTCATGGGTGGTTCAATGGGTTCAGTGGTCGGTGCGCGTTTCGTGCGTGCGGTTGACGCTGCAATCGAAGCGAACTGCGGTCTGGTTTGTTTCTCTGCCAGCGGTGGCGCACGTATGCAAGAAGCATTGATGTCGCTGATGCAAATGGCGAAAACCAGTGCTGCGCTTGAGCGTTTGTCCGCAAAACGTTTGCCGTTTGTTTCCGTGATGACAGACCCAACCATGGGCGGTGTATCAGCCAGTCTAGCGATGCTGGGCGACATCAATATCGGTGAACCG
Organism: Vibrio sp. LQ2; assembly: GCF_023920125.1. Classification (NCBI taxonomy): domain Bacteria; kingdom Pseudomonadati; phylum Pseudomonadota; class Gammaproteobacteria; order Vibrionales; family Vibrionaceae; genus Vibrio; species Vibrio sp. LQ2. The sequence goes on along the minus strand of NZ_CP085308.1, from coordinate 1,404,190 downwards.
AAAGCCCTGATCGGCTTCGCAGGTCGCCGTGTTATCGAACAAACGGTACGTGAAGAATTACCACAAGGTTTCCAACGCAGTGAGTTCCTGCTGGAGCACGGCGCGATTGACATGATCGTAGACCGTCGTGAAATGCGTCAACGTGTTGCTGGCCTGCTGGCGAAAATGACTCGTCAGGAGTCTCCGCTGGTAGTTTCTGTGAACGATGCGCCAAATGAAGCCGCATATTCTGTACCAGAAGCGAACAAAAAAGGGTAAAGTAGGCTCTAACTAAACCAAGCAAAACAATGGTTCTACGTTAGATGAGTCAAAACCCAATTCCTCAAGCCACATCGCCTCTTTCGGTGTGGCTTGATTATTTAACCCATATTCATACCTCAGCCATCGACCTCGGTCTGGATCGTGTTCAGGCGGTCGCTCAAAAAGCCAATCTTACCAAACCAGCTCCTACCGTCATTACGGTTGCCGGCACCAACGGTAAAGGCTCAACTTGCGCCTTGATGGAAGCCATTTTGCTGGAAGCAGGCTATTCGGTTGGCGTGTACAGTTCCCCCCACCTTATTCGCTATAACGAGCGTGTGCGTATCAACGGCCAAGATCTGTGTGATGAAAAACACACTCAGGCATTCGCGTTTGTTGAGCAGCAACGTGGAGAGATTACCCTCAGCTTGTTTGAATTCGGCACCTTGGCCGCGCTGCGCTTGTTCCAAACAGAGAACGTTGATGTGGTGCTGCTGGAAGTCGGCCTCGGTGGTCGTTTAGATGCCACCAACGTGGTTGACCATGATGTGTCAGTGATTACCAGTTTGGCTATCGACCATGTGGATTGGCTGGGGGATGACATCAACGTCATCGGTTATGAGAAAGCAGGAATTTACCGTGCAGGTAAACCCGCCATCTGTGGTCAGCCTAAACCACCAGCAACCGTGGCGGCGCATGCCGATGACATTGGCGCTGAATTCCATCAGGTCGGTATCCAATTTACGTATGACAAAGTGAGCGAGACGCGCTGGGAATGGCGTAGCGGCTCATTTGAACTGACGGATCTGCCATTGCCAACATTGCCGTTGCCAAACGCAGCGACCGCATTGATGGCTCTCGGATGTTCAGGACTTGAAATCAGTGATGTCAACATTGTCGAAGGACTGAAGAAGGCGACTTTGGCTGGTCGCATGCAAAAAATAAGCGATGCACCAACCATCTTACTGGATGTGGCGCACAACCCACATTCAGCTGAATATCTGGTGTCTCAACTTGAGCAGCGTTTCCCCGACCAAAGCGTGCACCTGGTTGTTGGCATGCTGCATGACAAAGACGTGAAGTCGACGCTTGCGATTTTAAAACCTGTTGTCAAACAATGGTACCCTGCATCATTGAGCGGTCCGCGCGCGGCCAGTGCCGATGAGCTGTGTCAGTATCTGGCTGAATCGCAAACGCGTTACGCCAATCCGGTCGTGGCATTTGAAGCGGCGTTGACACAAGCACAGTCAGACGATGTCATAGTCGTGGCCGGCTCTTTCCACACTGTGGGTGAAGTGTTGGAGCATTGGCAAAACAACAACCCGTCTTAATCCAAGGGAGTATCAATGGCGAGTAAATTTCAAAGCCGTTTGGTTGGTACCATCATTCTTGTCGCTATCGGTGTCATTGTGTTACCGGATGTGCTGGATGGTAAAAAACTGCACTACAAAGAAGAAATGGCCAGCATTCCGATCAAGCCTGAGCTTGAGAGTGAAGTGGAAAAATTTGAAGTGTTGGACCCGGTGGAAGATCAAGTCGCCTTGCCTGAATCACCGGTCACGGCGGTAGACACGGCGCCAGTCAGTAATACAGTGTCTACGCCTGCTACCCAGCCAAGCAAACCTTTAGCGACAGCGGTACGTAATGTGCCTGAGAAAAATGATTATCAGGACAGTGCGTGGATTATTCAGCTTATGGCGCTGAAGAATGCCGAGAATGCGAAAAACGTTGTCGATGATTTGCAAAAGCGCGGCTATCAGGCTCATACCAAACAAGAAAATGGTTTTACTCGAGTGATCATTGGTCCGGATGTCTCCAAAAGTAAGCTGGAAAAACAGTTACTGGAATTAGAGAAAATTACCGGCGCGAAAGGTCAATTGCTCAAATTTAAACCACTAAACCCTTAAGAAAACGTTTGCGTCGCGTATTTTTCTGTTAAAATGCGCGCCAACTTAGAATGTAAGAACTCATGAATTGGTTAGATATTGTCATTTTAAGTGTGATTGGTTTGTCTGCACTGATCAGTCTGGTTCGCGGCTTTGCGAAAGAAGCCCTGTCCTTAGTGATTTGGTTTGGAGCGTTTTATATCGCTTCGGAATACTACGCCAAGCTGGCGGTATACTTTACTAACATTAAGGATGAAATGTTTCGCAACGGATCGGCCATTGCCGCTCTGTTTGTCGCAACATTGGTTGTGGGTGCGATCGTTAACTACGTGATTTCGCAGTTAGTACAAAAGACCGGACTTTCAGGAACAGACAGAATTCTGGGTGTCGTTTTTGGCGCACTACGCGGAGTTCTGATTGTGGCAGCGGCCTTATTTTTTATGGATGCGTTCACCGCATTCCCAAGCTCAGAGTGGTGGAAGGGCTCGCAGCTGGTGCCGGAATTTAGCCGCATTATTGCTCCGTTCTTTGAACACTTACAAGCAACATCAAGTTTTCTGTCTGGCGCTGTATAAGCGCCAGCAATTGTCGCAAATCGAGGATTAGGACATGTGTGGTATTGTTGGAATCGTGGGTACAACGCCTGTAAACCAGTCAATTTATGACGCGTTAACGGTATTGCAGCATCGTGGCCAAGATGCCGCTGGTATTTGTACCATAGAAAGCAATCGTTTTCGTCTGCGTAAAGCGAACGGTTTAGTGAAGGATGTCTTTGAAGCGAAACACATGCAGCGCCTTCAGGGCTCCGTCGGTATCGGACACGTTCGTTACCCAACCGCAGGAAGTTCAAGTGCCTCTGAAGCTCAACCTTTCTACGTCAACTCGCCATTTGGTATCACCCTCGCTCACAATGGCAACCTCACCAATGCCAACGAAGTTCGCCAGAAACTGTTTGAAAAAGACCGTCGCCACGTCAACACCACCTCGGATTCAGAGGTGCTGCTGAACGTACTGGCGCACGAAATCGACACGGTGAAAGGCAACGTCACAGCAGAAGACGTCTTCCGCGCAGTTGCCAATGTGCACCGTGCGATTCGCGGCGCCTATGCGGTGACTGCGATGATCATTGGCCACGGTATGATTGCTTTCCGTGACCCGCACGGTATCCGTCCTCTGTGTCTGGGTAAACGTGAAGTGAATGGTCGCACGGAATATATGGTCGCGTCTGAATCGGTAGCGCTGGATGCCGTCGGTTTTGATTTCATGCGTGATGTCGCACCGGGTGAAGCGGTGTATGCGACGTTTGAAGGTGAACTGTTCACTAAGCAGTGTGCTGACAATCCGGTTCTCAACCCATGTATTTTTGAATTTGTATACTTTGCTCGTCCGGATTCGTTCATCGATAAGATTTCGGTTTACAGCGCGCGCGTTGAAATGGGCAAAAAACTGGGCGACCGCATCAAAGCCAACTTCCCAGAGCTCGACATCGACGTGGTAATCCCGATTCCTGAAACCTCGTGTGATATCGCGCTGCAAATCGCTCAGGCGCTGGATAAACCATACCGTCAGGGCTACGTAAAAAACCGTTATGTTGGCCGTACGTTTATCATGCCTGGTCAGCAACAGCGTAAGAAATCTGTACGTCGTAAGCTCAATACCATTCGTTCTGAGTTTAAAGACAAGAACGTACTGCTGGTGGATGACTCTATCGTACGTGGCACGACTTCTGAGCAAATCATTGAGATGGCGCGTGATGCCGGTGCTAAGAAAGTGTACATGGTATCTGCAGCGCCAGAGATTCGCTTCCCGAACGTTTACGGTATCGACATGCCGAGTGCTAACGAGCTGATTGCGCACGGTCGTGACAACGAAGCGATTTGTAAGCAGATCGGTGCTGACGCGCTGATTTTCCAAACTCTGGATGATTTGGTTGACGCGGTACGTGCTGGTAATCAGGACATCGCTAAGTTTGAAACTTCGGTCTTTAACGGCGAGTACGTGACAGGGGATATTGACCAGCAATACCTGGACTTCCTTGAGTCAATGCGCAGTGATGACGCGAAAACGCAACGTGAAATCCAACAGGAACTGGCAAACCTTGAGTTGCACAACGAAGGCGCGTAATACGCTTTGCGAATAAAAAAGGCTTCCCGCGGGAAGCCTTTTTTGTACCTGTGATTCAGCTCAGCGCTTACAGCACCATGGCAGCCAACCAGCCAAACGCAATCAGCGGCAGGTTGTAGTGAATAAAGGTCGGAACCACGGTTTCCCAAATATGCTCGTGTTGACCATCCGCATTCAGACCGGACGTTGGACCAAGTGTTGAGTCTGAGGCAGGAGAGCCCGCATCGCCCAAGGCCGCCGCCGTACCCACCAGGGCGATGGTTGCCATTGGCGAGAAGCCAAATGCCAGACACAGTGGCACGTAAATGGTCGCAATGATTGGAATGGTCGAGAATGATGAACCGATACCCATGGTCACCAACAAGCCAACAACCAGCATCAGCAGCGCCGCCAGCGGTTTGTTGTCTCCGATACTGGTTGCCAGAGATGACACCAAAGTTTCCACGCCGCCAGTCTCTTTCATTACAGCCGCAAAACCCGCTGCGGAGATCATGATGAAACCGATCATGGCCATCATGTGGACACCTTTGGTAAACACGTCGTGGGTTTCTTTCCACGCAATTACGCCACCAAAAGTAAATACCATGAAGCCAGCCAGTGCGCCGATGATCATCGAACCTGTTGTCAGTTGCACTGCGAGAGCCGCTAGGATGCCGACGCCAGCCACTAGAATATGCTTCTTGTTGATAGCCGTTGTTTCTTGATGCACGACCGTTAGTTCAGTCTCTTTGTAAACGCGCGGTTTACGGTAAGAGAAGAATATCGCAACCAAGAGACCGAATACCATGCCCAGACCCGGCAGCAGCATTGCCATCGGTACTTGGCTGGCAGTAACGTTTTCCAGGCCGTTATCATGTAGGTTTTTCAGCAAAATGTTGTTAAGAAAAATGCCGCCGAAACCTACCGGTAGAACCATGTATGGCGTGATCAAACCAAACGTCAGTACACAAGCAATCAGACGACGGTCAATGCCCAGACGTGCAAACACGCCCAGCAATGGCGGGATCAGAATTGGAATGAACGCGATGTGCACCGGAATAATGTTCTGAGAAGACATCGCCATCAGCAGCAGTGCCACGATCACGACGTATTTCATGCCAGTCGATGCTGCCATGCTATGTCGGCCATGAATGCGCTTAATGACGCTTTGAGCCAGCAGATCGGTGATACCCGATTTCGAGATGGCCACGGCAAAAGTACCCAGCATTGCGTAGCTCAGAGCGATGGTCGCGCCACCACCCAAACCACTTTCAAATGCGGCAACGGTGTCGTTTAAACTCATACCAGCTACCAGGCCGCCAACGATGGCGCTAAACGTCAGTGCAACGACGACGTTTACTCGCATTAGGGCCAGAACCAGCATGACACAGACAGAAATGACTACAGGGTTCATATACTTCTCGGTCAGTTGTGCTTACTTATTATTAAGGTCATTGTCGTCAGCCAACGGCCAGCCGCCAAGTGCTTTCCATTGGTTAACGATGCCGCAGAACAGCTCCGCGGTTTGCTGAGTATCGTAAAGTGCAGAATGAGCTTCACGATTGTCAAACTCCATCCCGGCTGCTTTGCAGGCTTTGGCCAGTACCGTCTGACCATAAGCCAGACCACTGAGCGTAGCCGTATCAAAAGTGGCAAAAGGATGGAACGGGACTCGTTTGAGCTTACAACGTTCGCTGGCAGCCATGACAAATCCATGGTCAAAGGCGGCGTTATGAGCCACGATAATGGCGCGGCTGCAATCGGCAGCTTTTTGCTCCTTGCGTACCAGTTTATAGATCTCTTTCAGCGCGTGGTCTTCGGTAACCGCACCGCGTAACGGACTAAAGGGATCATAAATACCGTTAAATTCCAGCGCCGCTTTTTCAATATTGGCGCCTTCGAAAGGTTCGACATGAAAGTGAATCGTCGAAGCAGGGTGTAAATTGCCGTTTTCATCCATCGCTAATGTCACTGCGCAAATTTCCAGCAGTGCATCAGTTTGTGGGTTGAATCCCGCAGTTTCTACATCGATTACGACCGGGAAATAGCCGCGAAAGCGCTTTTTCAGAGTCAGAGCTTCATTTGTGTCTGTCATGTGATCCCTAGCTTATGTGATAGGGGCAGCATTATTGCAGATTCTCCCCGTGAGAAAAACCAAATAGGTAGATTAAAGCGCAATTAAATTCGCCATTTGTTGCGCTATATTCAAGCGGATTCATTCATTTTTGTCACGCTCGCAGCCACATAGAATTGAAAGGAGAAAAGCGGCCATAAAATTACGGTTTCAAACCAATAAGAGGCCGTTGAACAGGGCAGCGTTGCTGAAGTTTTGTGCAATGAGATATAGACAGGGTAAGGGTTGGCGAGGTTTTTGCATTATTCGATAAGAAATGAATGCGGCGGCAAGATTTCGTCATTGCCGCTGGCCGCGTAAAGAGAAGTAAGTCCTTATGAATAAATGGGTTGTAACAAGTATCGTTGCTTTTGGCGCTTGTTCTGCATTTGCCGCTGCGGCAATGGAGAAGCGCTATGTGGCAACGCCGCAACAGTCAAGTTGGCAGATGGCGATCAATACGCCGCTCGAGTGCCAGCTGGTGCACCCCATTCCGAATTACGGCGATGCGGTATTTACCTCGCACGCCAGTAAGAAAATTAATCTCGATTTTGAACTCAAGATGCGCCGGCCGATGGGGGATACCCGCAATGTCAGCTTAGTGTCTATGCCGCCGGCTTGGCGACCAGGTGAAAGCGCAGATCGCATTACCAATATTCAGTTTTTCAAACAATTTGACGGTTACATTGGCGGCCAGACTGCTTGGGCGTTGTTAAGTGAACTGGAAAAAGGGCGCTATCCGACATTCAGCTATCAAGACTGGCAGAGCCGTGATCAACGCATCGAAGTTGCGCTGTCGTCGGTACTGTTTCAGCCGCAGTACAACGCATTCAGCGACTGTGTGTCCAACCTGCTGCCATACAGTTTTGAAGACATCTCATTTACTATCTTGCATTACGACCGTGGTGACAGTGTTGAGCTGAACAAAGCATCACAAAAACGTCTGGCTCAAATTGCGGAATACATTCGCTATAACTCGGATATCGATTTGGTCTTGGTGGCCACCTATACCGACGCAACGGATGGCAAAAATGAGAGCCAAAGCTTGTCGGAAAAAAGGGCGGAATCACTGCAGAAATATTTTGAGTCACTCGGATTGCCTGCGGATCGCATTCAGGTACAGGGCTATGGCAAACGTCGTCCGATTGCCGACAATGCATCGCCGATCGGCAAAGATAAGAACCGCCGCGTGGTGATCTCGCTTGGTCGCACGCAGGTGTGATCGCGAAATAGGGCTGTAGAGCCAGCCCTAATTCAAACGAAACTTGGCAATCAAATTGCAGCTTGATGCGGAATCGATGTCCTTGACCAGCTTTGCCAACTGGGGGTTAGGGTGGCGTTTCATAAATTCAATCAAGGCTTTTTTACAACAACCCAGAGAATCCACAAACGCCTCGCAACTCGGATTACCACACTGGGGAATCAAGGTCAGGATCCGCTCTGATGCGAGTTCCAGATATTTGAGTTCGTACTGGTTATCGCCAATCGTTCGCCAGAACCCGGCCATGTTGTGACACGAAATCACCGAGATCATCAGTCGATCTTCCAGCTCAATGTCTTCAGCTTCACCGAGTCTGTCACTCAATGTCAGCGCCTGCTGGTAATGGAGAATGCTGCGCAGATGATCTGCCTGCTGCATGGCGATATCTGCCAGTAAAGTATGTTTTTCCCACTCTTTGATGGTCATCGGTCAATCCTTCATGAGCCTGAATAAGTTTAATTTAAATGATAATTATTATCATGTAAACCATGAGGATTGAGGGGATTAAAACAAAACCGCCACTTGGGCGGTTTTGTTCAAGTATGAGAGGGGATTAACCTTCCAGACCCGCGGTGGCCTGTTTGTTCTGAATCAGTTCAACCATGTAGCCATCTGGGTCTTTCACGAAAGCAATATGCGTGGTGCCGCCTTTCACTGGGCCTGGTTCACGGGTGACATTACCGCCCGCCGCTTTGATGGCATCACACGTAGCGTAAATATCGTCTGCGCCAATGGCAATGTGGCCGTAGGCATTACCCATGTCGTAGCTCTCAACGCCCCAGTTGTAAGTCAGTTCAATCACTGCACCTTCTGATTCATCGCCATAGCCCAAAAATGCCAGCGTATATTTGTATTCGGCATTTTCGTTTTTGCGTAGCAGTTTCATACCCATCACCTGAGTGTAAAACTCAATTGAACGGTCAAGATCGCCAACGCGCAGCATGGTATGAAGAATACGATTGTTTGACATAATGGACTCCTAGCTTTCCGGGTAAACTTTATCTTTAAATTCGCACAGGTCTTCGATAATGCAGCTGCCGCAGCGAGGCTTGCGTGCCACGCAAGTGTAGCGGCCATGCAGAATCAACCAGTGATGGACATCGAGTTTGAACTCTTTCGGTACGACTTTCAGCAGTTTTGCTTCCACGTCATCCACGTTCTTGCCGACGGCAAACTTGGTGCGGTTCGATACGCGGAAAATATGGGTATCGACCGCAATGGTCGGCCAGCCAAAGGCGGTATTGAGTACAACGTTTGCCGTCTTGCGCCCTACGCCAGGCAGCGCTTCTAACGCTTCGCGATTTTCCGGCACTTCGCCCTGATGTTGGTCGAGCAGAATGCGGCAGGTTTTAATCACGTTTTCGGCTTTTGAGTTAAACAGACCGATGGTTTTAATGTATTCCTTGACGCCATCAACACCTAAATCCCACATCGCTTGAGGTGTGTTGGCAACGGCATACAGTTTGTCGGTGGCTTTGTTGACGCTGACATCTGTTGCCTGCGCCGAAAGCAGCACCGCAATCAGCAGTTCAAACGGCGTATTCCAGTTGAGCTCGGTCTGCGGATTCGGATTGTTGTCCCTTAATCGCTGCAGAATCTCGACACGTTTGCTGTTATTCATTGTGATTCATTGCTTCCTTGAAACAGCAGCCGCAGTTTGTATGCTGCGGCTGGTGATGATTTTTAAACGTTGGTCACGCGAACCCGTTCAATCGCGGGTTTTTCTTGTTTCGGCTGACGGGCTGCCAACTGTTTGTCGATCACGTTCTTTGCGGCGATCAGAAAGCCGACACCAATAAATGCCCCCGGCGGCAGCAGAGCCAGTAAGAAACTGTTATCGAAGTGGAACACTTCGATTCTTAGCACTTTCGCCCAGTCACCGAGGAGCAGATCTGCGCCATCAAACAAGGTACCGTTACCAATCACTTCGCGCAGAGAACCGAGCACGACCAGTACGGATGTCATGCCAAGGCCCATCCAGAAACCGTCTTGTGCAGAGGGCAGAACGTCATTTTTTGACGCGTAAGCTTCCGCGCGACCGATAATGATGCAGTTAGTGACGATCAGCGGAATAAAGATACCCAGTGACAGGTACAGTCCATACGCGTAGGCATTCATCAGCAGCTGAACGCAGGTCACCAGCGCCGCAATAATCATCACAAACACCGGAATGCGCACTTCTTTTGGCACGTAGTCGCGTACCAGTGAAACCGTGACGTTGGAACTCACTAACACCAGCAGCGTGGCAATACCGAGGCCCAGGGCGTTAGTCACGGTCGAGGAAACCGCCAGTAGTGGACATAAGCCGAGCAGTTGAACCAGTGCCGGGTTGTTGTTCCACATCCCATTTTTTATCAGCGTTTTGTGATCACTCATTGTGTTCACCTCCGCAGTTCAAAGGTTGCTTAAAGATTGCTTCACGGTGTTGATTGACGTACTGCGTTGTCTGTTTCACGGCTTTTACTACCGCTCGCGGTGTAATGGTTGCACCTGTGAACTGGTCAAACTGACCGCCGTCTTTGCGTACTCGCCACTGATCTTCGTTGTCCGCCGTGACTTGTTTACCCGTAAAGCTGAGAATCCAGTTGGTGATGCGCAGGTCGATTTTATCACCCAGTCCCGGTGTCTCCTGATGTGCCAGCACGCGAGTACCGGTAATGGTGCCATCGTTACGGATACCAACAATAATCTTGATCGCACCGTTGTAGCCGTCTGGCGCAATGGATTCAATTGCCAAGGCACTCGGTTCACCATTGAGAGTGCCAAGATAAACGGGCATCGGTTTGTTGTTACCGAGCATCGGGTCACTGACCAGTGTACACGACTGCGACAGTTCATTGTCATGCAATGCCGGGGGCACTACCTGATTGAGAACTGAGAGCAACTGCTTATTTTCCTGCACTTTAATCTGACTTTCGGTCATGTAGTGAGTTAATGCAACCACACCTGTCGAAGCACAGGCAAAGACAGCAAGGACAAGACCGTTTTTACGAATAGCGGCTAACATAATGCTCCTTAATGCCCGTAGGTACGTGGTTTGGTGTAGTAATCGATCATTGGTACACACATATTGGCCAGCAACACGGCAAACGCTACACCGTCAGGGAAACCACCCCAGCTGCGAATGATGAACACCAAGGCACCAATGAACACGCCATAAATCAGGCGACCTTTGGTGGTAGTCGAGGCGGTCACTGGATCGGTCGCGATAAAGAACGCACCCAGCATGGTGGCGCCAGACAGCAAATGCATCAGCGGTGAAGCAGTGGTACCAGGAACAAACAAAGTCATTAACAAACTGGTGACCAGCAGGCCAGCCAAAAACGCGACTGGAATGTGCCAGTTGATCACGCGCAGTTTAATCAGAATCAGGCCACCTGCCAGATAGGCGAGGTTCACCCATTCCCAACCTACGCCAGCCAGGCCATTGAACTGTGGCTGAGCCATCGCTTCAGACAGGGTATGTCCGGCACGCAATGAAGTTTTGATCGAGTCCAGCGGCGTCGCCATGGTAATACCGTCGATGCCGGTACGAATCTGTTGCAGCGACAGGCCGTCGAGATTAAAGCCAGTGAAAATGAGCGAGAATGAATCCACCAATGAGATGGGCTCTGGCGCCAGCTCTGAAGGTGCAATCCAACTGGTCATTTGTACCGGGAATGAAATCAGCAGCACCACATAAGCGATCATGGCTGGGTTAAATGGATTTTGTCCCAGCCCGCCATAAAGATGTTTAGCAATCAGAATGGCAAACACCAGACCGATCACCACAATCCACCACGGCGAGAGTGGCGGAATGGAAATGGCGAGCAGCCATGCGGTCACAATAGCGCTGTAGTCACGCAATGCAAAACGCACAGGGCGTTTACGCAGTAGCATGACGCCCGCTTCAAACAGCATTGCGACAGCAATCGCCAATACCAGTTGAATCAAGGTACCGAAACCAAAGAAATAACTTTGGGCTAGTAACCCAGGCAGGGCGCAGATCGCGACCCATTTCATCATGTCGGCGGTACTGCGTTTAGTCCGCGCGTGTGGGGAGCTGGCAATGAAAAACGCCACTAGTCGTTCTCCTCAACGTTATTCTTGTTTTGATTCTCCGCTTGCTGCGCGGCTTTGCGTGCTTTTGCACGGGCAATCGCAGCGGCGACTGCGACTTTCTTTGGATCGTCTTCTGATTCGTCAGCCGATGTCGCTGGAGCCTCAGGTTCATCGTCGGACTCTTGCTGCGCGGCCTTGCGTGCTTTGGCGCGGGCAATCGCAGCGGCAACAGCGGCTTTCTTTGGATCTTCCGCAGGTTCGTCAACCGAAGGTGCTTGAGCCTCTGGCTCATCGCCGGACTCTTGCTGAGCGGCTTTGCGTGCTTTGGCGCGGGCAATTGCAGCGGCAACAGCGGCTTTCTTTGGATCTTCCGCAGGTTCGTCAACCGATGGTGCTTGAGCCTCTGGCTCATCGACGGACTCTTGCTGCGCGGCTTTGCGTGCTTTGGCGCGGGCAATCGCAGCGGCAACAGCGGCTTTCTTTGGATCGTCTTCTGATTCGTCAACCGATGCTGCTTGAGCCTCTGGCTCATCGCCGGACTCTTGCTGCGCGGCTTTGCGTGCTTTGGCGCGGGCAATCGCAGCGGCAACAGCGGCTTTCTTGGGATCTTCCTCAGATTCGTCAATCGATGGTGCTTGAGGCGCAGGCTCATCGCTGGACTCCGGCTGCGCGGCTTTGCGTGCTTTGGCGCGAGCAATCGCAGCGGCAACAGCGGCTTTCTTGGGATCTTCTGCAGGTTCGTCAACCGATGTCACTTGAGGTGCAGGCTCATCGCCGGACTCTTGCTGAGCGGTTTTGCGTGCTTTGGCGCGAGCGATTGCGGCGGCGACAGCATCTTTTTTGTTATCACCAGTTGCAGGCAGTTCGCTGACTTCTGTTTTTTCCGCTTTGCGCTCTCTTGCCTGACGTTTGCGCTCTTCGCGCAGTTTGGCCATGTCGGAGTTATCGGGCTCGGTTGCGCCCGCTTTCGCAGCTTCCGCCTGTTTTGCTTTGGCTTTAGCAATCGCCGCCGCTACCGCAGGTTTGACTGGCGCATCGCCCGCTTCACTTTGTGCTTTCTGCGCTTTGACGCGTGCAATGGCAGCGGCAATAGCGTCTTCGCCACCACTTTGTTGCATTTCTTTACGGCGATCGTCAGCGGCTTTCTTAAAGCGGTTTTCGCGTTCGGCTTTTTCGCGCTCCATACGCGCTTTTTTCTCTTCAAAACGCAGCTTGGCGCGCTCAGCGGCCTCGGCTTCCCACTTACGGTTTTTGATTTCCGCCTTCGACTGGCGATAGTACTGCACCAGAGGGATTTCGCTTGGACACACGTAGGCGCAGGCTCCACACTCAATACAATCTTTAAGATTGAGCTCTTCGCATTTCTCGTACTCTTCCGCTTTTGAGTGCCAGTACAACTGCTGAGGTAACAGCGACGCCGGACACGCGTCGGCGCATTGCCCGCAGCGGATACAAGCCATCTCGTAATCGTGTTGCGGAATTTCGTTGCGGCTTGGTGCCAGAATGCAGTTGGCAATCTTGACGATCGGCACGTTGGCGTGAGGCAGAGTAAAGCCCATCATTGAACCGCCGAGGATCAGACGAGGCAGTTTCTTATCGGCTTTATAACCGAATTCGTCTAGCAGTGACTGCACTGGTGTTCCTAAGCGCACCCAAACGTTACGCGGCTGAACGAAGGTGTTACCCGTCAGGGTCACGACGCGACGTATGAGCGGTTCGCCGTCTATCACGGCGCGTTTGATCGCCTGAACTGAGCCAACGTTTTGCACAATGACGCCGATGTCCGCCGAGTGTTTGCCCGCTGGAACTTCCAGATCGGTTAGCAGCTTAATCAGCTGCTTGGCGCCGCCTGACGGATATTTGGTTGGAATGGCGCGGATAACAATGTCTTTGCCTTCAGCGGCTTGTTGCAGCGCTTGAATCGCTTCCGGTTTGTTATCTTCGACGCCAATGACGGTCAGTTTAGGTTGCAGAATGTGTTCGACAATTCCGATGCCGTCGATAATTTCTTGTGCGTGTTCACGCATCAACGCATCGTCAGCGGTAATGTAAGGTTCACACTCCGCCGCATTGACGATGAAGATTTCTACTCGCGACAGGCCTGATTGAATTTTCTTTGCGGTCGGGAAACCTGCACCGCCGAGTCCGGCAATACCTGCGTTGCGAATGATGTCGATCAGCTCTTCCGGCGCCACTTGCGTGTAGTCGGAAATCGGTTGACGCTCAAACCACTGGTCCTGACCATCTGGTGTGATCACCACACACAGTTCACTGAGTCCGGATGGATGCGCCACCGTACGCGGCTCAATGGCACTGATTACACCTGACGTTGGGGCGTGGACTGGCAACATGAACGTGGTCGAGAATGAGGTCAGAGGCTGGCCTTTAAGTACTCTATCGCCGACCTGCACCAGCAGATCACCCGATTTACCAATGTGTTGTTTGAGTGGTAATACGAATTCATTTGCTAGGCTGGCTTCGACCAACGGCGTCTGAGTAGACTGAACTTTATTTTCCGGCGGATGAATGCCTCCCGGGAAATCCCAGAGATAGCCGGTTCGAATTTTATCGATTAATGACAACATACCAGTCCTTAACTCGCACTCTTCTGAGAATCATCAGATTCACCCGATGAAGAATGGGTAACATCAACCACTGGAATCGCGTTCATTTGCCACTTCCAGGTATCCGTCGTCGTTTTTACAGGGATCATTTCAATACAGTCGGTCGGGCAGGGGGCCACGCACAAATCGCAACCGGTACATTCATCCTTAATGACGGTATGCAGAGCTTTGTTGCCGCCGACAATGGCGTCGACCGGACAGGCCTGAATACATTTGGTGCAGCCGATACACATATCTTCATGAATAAAGGCGACAGTTTTGACGTTGTCGTCCAGATCGTGTGCCGACTCCTGAACTTCGACGCCCATCAAATCCGCCAGTTTCTCAATGGTCGCCTGACCACCCGGAGGACATTTGTTGATAGCGTCACCATTGGCGATCGCTTCTGCGTAAGGGCGACAACCCGGGTAACCACACTGGCCGCACTGAGTCTGCGGCAGTATGGAATCAATTTGATCGACAATCGGATCCGCTTCGACTTTAAAACGAATCGAAGCAAAACCAAGAATGGCGCCAAAGACGGCGGCCAGCGCAGCCAGCACCAAAACAGCGATTAAGATGGTACTCATTACAATTTCACCAGACCAGTAAAGCCCATAAAGGCCAGTGACATCAGGCCAGCGGTGATCATGGCAATCGAAGCGCCTTTGAACGGAGCTGGAACGTCAGCGACATGAATACGTTCGCGCATTGACGCAAATAAGATCAGAACCAGAGAGAAACCGACTGCCGCGCCAAAACCGTAGATGATTGACTGAATAAAGTTGTGGTTCTCGTTGATGTTGAGCAGCGCCACGCCCAGTACCGCACAGTTGGTGGTGATGAGCGGTAGGAAAATACCCAGCAGGCGGTAAAGCGTCGGGCTGGTTTTATGCACCACCATTTCGGTGAACTGAACCACGACGGCAATCACCAGGATGAAGCTCATGGTGCGCAGATATTCAATACCAAGTGGGCGAAGGATGTAGCTTTCCACCAGATACGCGCACACGGAAGCGAGAGTCAGAACGAAAGTCGTTGCTAACCCCATGCCAATGGCGGTTTCCAGCTTCTTTGAGACGCCCATGAAAGGACACAAGCCCAGGAACTTTACCAGTACAAAGTTGTTTACCAGCACGGTGCCGACCAACAACAAAAGATATTCGGTCATAGTTATATAAGTTTGAAATTCCGATCCCGGCATTATCCAGCTTTGCGTAGCCAATAACAACCAAGGAAAGTTAAGGTTTTAGTTTGCTGAACAAAAATTATACGCAATTCGGCGTAGTTGTGATGAATCCTGACGGAGATTTTCTCTGTTTGTGGTGAGCTGCTCGGGTGGTAGAAACGAAAAAGCCCAGCTAGATAGCTGGGCTTTCGAATTTGGCTCCCCCTGCAGGGGCAAAACCCAAACTAATGGGTTTTGATACTCGAGCTTCAGCACGCTAATATGCGCTTTTTTTTGTTCTTTTATCTGACTTTTACGTTCTGTGTCTTTGATTTGAGGCCAAAAATCTTTACCAACAAGCATAGGATTTTGGGGACGATCATTGTAGTGGTCACCTTGTTAGTGATTGTACTTTTAACTTGGTGTTCAAAATGTTTTTGCGGTTCAATCTATATCCACAATACGTAAATGTATATCTTGCTGTGGAAAAGGAATAGAAATCCCCTCACGATCAAAGCGAAGTTTAACTTCTTTAGTGACATCCCAGTATACGTCCCAGTAATCCTCTGTCTTGACCCATGGACGAACAATGAAGTCGATGGAGGAGGTATTGAGAGTGTGTACTTTAACCATAGGTTCTGGCGATCGTAAAACGGCTGGGTGAGATTTCACAATATCCATCAGGACACTTTCTACTTTTAACAAGTCATCGTTGTAACCAATACCAAAAACCATATCTACGCGTCGAATACGCTCATGGGTCACGTTCTTTATTACATCACCCCAAATTTTACTGTTTGGGACAATGATGATCTGGTTGTCGAAGGTCCGAATGGTTGTATTCACTAAGCTCATGTGACTCACTTTGCCATCAACCCCACCTGCATGCACAAGGTCGCCTACGTCAAAAGGTCGATAAATCAAAAGCATCATACCCGCAGCAAAATTAGATAACGTATCTTGTAAGGCAAAACCGATAATCACCCCGGCAATACCAAAACCAGTTAAAACTGGTGCGATATTAAGGCCAATTTGCGATAACCCAATCATGATGCCAATAATCCACACGATTTTCCCTGACATCGAAACAAAAAAATCTTGCATTAAATGAGTAATATTGAGGTTTTTGGATTGTGTCGCGGATTTGACAAGTCGCCTGGCTATCTTGGCTGTGCCTTTTGTTGCTAACAAAATCAGCAGGAAAATGAATATCTGAAATAGATATTGAACTGCATTGGTCGCCAGCCAGTTCACGGCATTGTCTGACCAATGTTTGATGATCGAAAAAGCAACCTTGCGGTCTAACAGCTCATAAGTAATATTACCCGTCGTTTCAAAAATCTGCCGTTTATAATCAGAGGTCTCAATCTCAAGCCTATCTGCAATATTGGTGATACTTCGCAAGCTGACTGTCGAAATTTCCAATCGTTGCTGTGTAAAAATTCGTGCGAGCTGAAGCGTAGCTTTTTCAGATTCAGGACTGGTACTTATTTGTTCAGCAATCGCATCATTTTGTTGCTTGAGGTAAGTGATAGAAGCAGAAAGTAACTGCAACCGCTGTTTAACTTCCCGAGTGAGTTTTTCTTTCGCCGATGCAGTGTCGACATCCAGCTTTTTCAACCACGAGATATTTTGATAGCTCGATTCGAAAGTGGTATCAAGATACTGCTGTAAATCTCGGTAGTCATTGATATAAGAAAGTTTATCTTCATCATTTACCTGATTTAACTGTTCATTCAACTGACGAGTTCGTTCAGAAATAAACCGATTAGCTTCTTCAGTGTAACTTTGCTGGGTAGTGATTAACCGAATCAATTTCGTCTTGGGAACCACTTGGCTGTCTACAGCACTGGCAATATGCTTTCTCAACTCGCCATTTTTTTGGAACAGTTGCAATTGCAGGGCATCTTTCACATCACCAGAGGCCTGCTCTAAGTTTCGGGTAAGTTCCTTAATCAACTGATTACTGGAGTCAATTTCTTGCTCCAAAGCAGAGCGTTCGATAATCGCAGGGCTGATGTGTTCTTCAGTCGATGAAGAAGCAAAGCCTAGAGAAGAAAATATTATGTAGGTCAATAAAGTGCACCTTACCCACAATGTCTCATTGAGCATATATTCTTCCTTGTATGAACTTTGAAGCCGTTCCCCAAACTCACGAGTTGTTAATGTGGAGTCAACGCATCTATTTCGGATCAAAAATTGCACCAGAACACAAATAAGTGGCATATACTAATGTATCATAATATTTTTCAAAACATGCAGCATATGGAAAACACGAATCTACAATACATCGCTTGCGAAGAGTGTGGTTTTGTATCACAACTTCCAGTGATTGATGTTGGCACAGTTGCCTCATGTGGATGTTGTGGACACTTATTAACTAAATGTAACCGCTTTCCCTATCAAAAAGGGATTGCACTCTCTTTAGGCTGCCTAATTATGCTGGCCTTGAGTTTAGCATTTCCATTTATGTCTTTCAGCGTTCAAGGGCTAAAACAAGAGATATTCTTGTTACATTCAGCGCAAATGCTCACGGAGAATAACAACGAGCTACTAGGAACGCTGTTATTTGGCTCCGTCGTTTTTTTACCGGCGCTCTACACGACGCTGATACTCTATTTACATATCAAAGCAAAACAGGCAGCTAACAAACAACATATTCAAACAGAATTTTATATCAGTAAGCGTCTAAGCAAAGTCTTATTCATCATTCAACCTTGGTTGATGGTGGATGTTTTCTTAATAGGTGTGTTGGTCAGTCTAATCAAAATCGCTTCATTGGCTGACGTCTCGATGGGTTTCTCTTTTTGGGCTTTCTGTGGTTTTTCTATTTTGCTGGTCAAAATCGTCGCGGGTCTCGACAGGTATTGGCTATGGCAACACTTTTCTCCAGTATCCCAATTAAAAAATGTGAAAGCCGGAGATAACCATCTCTCTCGAAACCATGTGAGTTGCCATATCTGTCAGGCCATTACTGAACTCAACAAAAGCAATAAGCAAAGCTCGGTTTCCTGCTCGCGGTGCGACACGTCGCTGACTCTATTTAATCCGCACACCAATTTGCAAAAATGTTGGGCGTTACTTATCTCTGCGGCGATCTTCTTTATCCCTGCCAATCTTTACCCAATGATGTACACCGTCAGCTTAGGAAACACTGAAGGCTCAACCATACTTCAAGGGGTAAGTTTATTGTGGCACCTCGGATCCTACCCAATATCAGTGGTGATTTTTATGGCCAGTGTTTTCATCCCTATTGCAAAGATGTTCGCCTTGGGATGGCTCTATTACCGAGCAAATCGCTCTCAATACACAGGACAAGAAGAACACTTAATCACATTGCGCATCTATCGCATTACCGAGCTCATTGGTCGCTGGTCAATGATTGATATTTTTGTCGTCGCAATACTGGTTGCTTTAGTTCAACTACAAAACGTAATGGCTATCTATCCTGGCCCTGCAGCACTTTTATTTGCA
Source organism: Vibrio sp. LQ2 (assembly GCF_023920125.1). NCBI lineage: Bacteria > Pseudomonadati > Pseudomonadota > Gammaproteobacteria > Vibrionales > Vibrionaceae > Vibrio > Vibrio sp. LQ2. The sequence continues at coordinate 1,385,301 of NZ_CP085308.1, read as the reverse complement.
GCAGTGGTCATTCTTACCATGCTTTCGGCGATGGTATTTGACCCCAAAAGTCTAAATAGACCTAAGTAAAATGCTGTTAGCCACAACAACTTTGATTTGAGAAGTTCTATGAGTGCAGAGATAAAACACTACGCAAAAATTAGCCAACAGAAGCAGCTATCAAGCGTTTGGATTATTCCTATCCTTGCCTTAGGTATTGGTTTATGGATGCTTTTTCAACACATCAACAGCACTGGTCCTAAGATCTACCTCAAGCTCCCTACGGCGGATGGTTTGGAAGTAGGAAAAACTCAAATCAAAGCATTGAATGTCAATGTTGGGGTAATCACCGACATCGCTTTAAGTGAGAATTACGAACACATCATCGCGATTGCGCAAATGAGCAAAGATGCGCAACGTATGCTCAGAGAGGATACCCTTTTTTGGCTGGTCAAACCCCGTATTGGCAAAGATGGGATTTCTGGTCTAGATACACTATTGTCTGGCTCCTACTTGCAGTTGCAACCCGGCCATGGCGGCCAGTTTCAAGATTCGTTTACGGTACTCGATCTTCCGCCTGTTGCACCAACTGATGCCAAAGGGCTCCGTCTTAAACTCACCCATAGAGAAGCGGGTAAGTTGAGTGTCGGCGACCCGGTTATTTATGAAGGTTTTACTGTTGGTAGAGTTGAAAAAACGGGCTACGATGTCGAACAAAAAAAAGCAGAATATCAACTGTTTGTGTTTTCACCTTACGACAAATTAGTCACCGAAAATGCTTACTTTTGGCTCAATTCAGGCTTGAACTTCAAAATGAATGCCGAAGGGGTCGATGTCAAAGTTCCTTCTCTAGAAACGTTGCTCAAAGGTGGTGTCACTTTCGGGTTGGTGGATGATGATTTCGCAGGCATGGCTATTACAGAATCAATGCGCGAGTTCCGTCTATTCGATGACATTGACCAAATCCGAGAAGGCATGTTTAACGATTACGTGGAATTTGTCATGATGTTCGACGAATCCGTGCGCGGTTTAAAACCGAATGCGCCTGTTGAATTTCGTGGTTTGCGTATTGGTACAGTAGCCAAAGTGCCATTACGAGTACGTGGTTCCAGCGAGAGCATGAGTTCGAACAGAATCCCCGTTTTAGTCAAGATAGAACTTGGCCGTGTGTACAACAACTCAACCAAACTTGATCCCATAGAGTTGAAACTGCGTATGGACAAAGAGTTTGCAAAAGGATTGAGAGCAGTATTGAAAACTGGCAACTTGTTAACGGGTGCTCTGTATATCGACACGGATTACGTTCAACCAAGTGAAGAAAACACTTGGACCTCCCCGCATTCATTTGATGGATATCCCTTGTTTCCAACCACCACTGGTGGGTTTTCTGAGGTTCAAAAACAAGTGACTGAACTACTGAAAAAGATTAATAGCTTACCGATCGATAAAACGGTTAAAGAGCTCAATGCCACACTGTCGACCACTGAAAAAGCATTGGCTTCTGCAAATGCATTACTGAGTAACCAAAACACACAAGGTTTGCCACAAGAGTTAAAAGAAACGCTGACACAACTTCAGCAAACATTGGCGGGCTTTAGCCCAGATTCGTCCGCTTACAAACAGTTAGAAAGTGCACTTAATGAAATTAATCTCGTCATGCAAGAGCTCAAACCGGTTGTACAAAAAATTAATGAGAAACCTAATGCGCTGATTTTCGGCGATAAAGACCTTGTGGATCCGGTACCCACGAAAGGAAAAGAGAAATGAGATACGTCGTCATCCTACTGCTCGTCATTTTGTTCTCTGGTTGCAGTAGCACCAACGAACATACGGTTCAATTTTATTTATTGCCATCGACAGAGAACCATTATTCCGCCGATGTAAAACAAAGTAGCGAGTTGCCACTGCTATCTGTAAATGAAGTCGAACTTGCTGACTACCTAAACAGCAAGGGGATTGTCTACCGACAATCGTCAACCCAGATTATTCAGGCAAAACAAAACCTTTGGGCTGATAACATTAAGCAACAAATTACTAAGCGGCTGATCGACGATCTTCGTGCACAAGAAACATCCTATTGGCCAATAGCGTCCGCTCCAAACACAATGGCTAGCGCTCATCTACTGGTCTCATTGAACAAATTTAACGGTGCCTACACTGGCAATGCCGAGCTCGCAGGGGAGTGGAAACTTTTTAGTAGCGAAGGCAAACAGACCAGTGCTCAAGCGTTCTCTATTGAAGTGCCTCTAGAGCGCGATGGCTATCAGGCTCTGATTTTTGCGCTTTCGGATGCGCTAACTAGACTAAGCCAAGAGATAGCTCAGCACATTTAAAAATAAAACCGGTAAGAGCAAGCCCATTTTATGCTGTAGGGTTAATGGACTGCCTCGATGTTTATACCAAAGGAATACGTCGAAGACTCAACTGACCTGCTCCCCTGTCTACACATTAGGAATGTTCATCCAACCAAGGAGATGATGAACATGAAAACGTGATTCAATGAACAACAAATGGTTGCCATTTAAAGGAGGCGGAAGCGGGCCCCTCGCCAGAAAACTTTACTGAAAGCATGGGTCTCGGATGCAACGTTTTACACATTGCGCAAAAATAGACAGGGTTGGGTGCCTCTGAAGCCCGTCGTTTAAGGTAATAGAAGACGAAAGTACTCGACTCAAAAAGTTGCTGGCTAAAACGTTACTGGATGCAGAAGCTCTGAAAATTGCTCTCAGCCAAAAGTACTGGCCGTCGAGGACAAGCACAAGGCTGTTAAAGTTATTCAGGAAAGCACACAGTTTTCAGAACTCAGGGTCTGTTGATCCGTCTGTATTAAACGCGGATCAATGCGGTATCAGCCTCTAACTAACCGTGAGGATGATAGGCTATAAGTAGCTGGCATTGGAACGACGTAGATTTGATTATCGTCGTATTTTGAGGCGAGAAGGCTTTGACGTCAACCACAAGCGGGTTTTCTGGTATCTGAGGAAATGAGATTGCGGATTTTTTAGCAGTTGATGCAGTGAGAAGCGATATCGATTGATGTAACAATGCGGCTTGTTGGGGGGATGCCTGTAAGCGGCTATTACCTGTTATTTGGGTCTTTCACTTCGTACCATGCATTTGGTCCATTCCTTGTTATTACTATCACTCATTTACATAATATTAATGTTAGTTTAACGCAGTACAATAAGACAACCAAGCCAAGTTAGGCCTAGGCTTGGTTGTGACATTAATGTCTAGTTCTAGGGTATAAGATGATCAAACTCATGATACCGATTAATACCGCGGCAAAAACCGAAGTAAAACGCACGAGGTCATCTGAAATCGCACTGATACTTGTTGAAGTAATCCCATAGAATACTAAAACCACATAACTGGAATACATCAGTTGAATTGAGTTATAGCTAGCTTTCTTTGTAATGGCATGAATCCCCATAAATAAAGCACTGACTACAGCAACACCCACAGTTCCTACCAAATTGACTTGCAGCAAACTCATGATTAGAGGAGGAATGGCATACAGCACGCTCGCGTATGTTGTAAGCAGCCTTCTTAAACCATAATCTTTACCAATACTAGGATCAGGATCTTTAATTATTAACGCGACGATGATGGTAATAATCGTACTTTGCTCTAAGTCCAATTGTATCGTACACACCATCATGGTCATGACAATGATCGCTTTGAGCAAGGTTTGCCAATCAAGCAAATATTTGGTTGTCGAATCGACAGGTGGCATGCTTATCGCGAGTGGCTCACCTCGTGGAAATAGTAGGTAGGCCAAATAGGCGGTGAAGCCAGCGATAAAAATATTTTTTAGCAGAGCCATGGGGATTTGCTCAACGCTAATCCCTTTCTGCTGCGTAAAAACAGCTATCATTGCGGTTGAGACAATCAGCAATATAGCAAATACATCTTGCGGATTTTTCTTGGTACGCTCCATGCACCAGTAAAAAATCCCAAACAAGAACAGATAGTAAACATGTACGTAATCAATCAATAGTTCACTCATTAGTGCCTGAAACCAAGCAGTAATGAATAAAATTCCCCCCATAACAAACACCATAATTACAGGCGGTGGTTCATGAGTTGTAGTGAGAAAAACCGCACACATCGCTGGAGCGAGTAAAGGCAAATCCGTCCCATATACATATTGCCAAAACAGCAAAAGGACAGGGAATACCGCAACTCTTATAATTGGGTTAGCGGCACTATGATACATAACTGATATAACTCCATGCCCAGATCCACAAATCTTGTAGTCTCTCACCTAGGTAGCTTTCATCAGGGTAGAAACCCACCACAGCTCGACCACCGTATCTCAGATTTAGATCGGCAGGCAACGCCGTGAACTCGATATTGACGGGGAAACGCTGCGCTTTTGAACTGCTTGTTGGTGACGTCATAAGGCCATTACTGGCATCTTGGGCAAGGCTACCATTACCGCTACTTCCCCAACCGATTGAAGATATTTTTCCTTCATAGACCTCTCCAGGGTTTGCATCAAAAACAATTTTGACGTTATCGCCAGGCTTTAGATGAGCCAGTGAATTCTCTCTCACCATGGCCGTCAGCCATAAGTTGTTGTTATTGATAAAGGTAAGAAGTGGTTGCCCAGCAGCAGCATAATCGCCAACAGCAACATCCATATTAGTGATAACACCATTAGCAGGTGCCGTCAGTTTGGTGTGATTGAGGTTTAGTAGAGCCTGCTCTTGTCGGTTTAATACCGATTGGATTTCAGGGTTATCAATTCCTCTCGGGCCAAACTCTTGTTTCGCTTTTTCTAGTGCTGATGACGCTTGAGCCAACCCCGCTTGGGCCGTCTCTAGTTCGGCGATTATGTTATCCATTACCGCTTGACTTATCGTTCCTTTATTGGCAAGTACGCGATTACGCTCCACATTCTTCTTAGCATTATTGACCTTAACACGAGCTGCGACTTCATTTGCTTGAGCGACACTGATTGCTGCTGAATCCGCTTCATAAGACTGAGCTGCTTGTTGCAAATCAAATTTGGCGGCCTTAACGGCTAATTCAAAAGGACGCGGATCGATCGTGACGAGTTCATCTCCTGCCTTGACAATACTATTGTTAGTAATAAGTACTTGTGAAATAGGGCCAGAGACTTCTGGGCTAATGCGGATCAATTGGCCATTTACTCTAGCTTGATCTGTCATTGGCGTCATTCTGTCCGCCCATAAGGTGTAAAGCCAAAGAGCAGCAACTAAGGCAAAAATATAGTAAGTGAAAGAGCGAGCTTGGCTAATTTTTTTATCGCTATGTTCAGCACTGGTTTGGGCATTGTTATCTGACATTTTCTGTTCCTACTGTCGTTTACTGAGGTTGTTCCAGTAAATTTATCTTTTTATAAATGATACTTTTCTTAGTTCGTACTTCGACGGCAATGGTAATGATGAATGCAAATAGGCCAACCAGTGCAACAGCGCTTGAAGAAGAAACCATCACTTCGCCAGCGTATTTAGTCCAGATCACAGCTATAGCCACAAACCAGCCAAATAGCGCTGCTGCATGGGTGACTGCAATAGGAACAAGGTGAGACCAAAAACCACTCTGAAGTTGACTAATGTGTTGTGGGTGGGATTTGTTGAGCTGATGAATAAATAGCTTGGATGTGATCAACGACAAAATGATCCCTAAACCAAAAGTTAGAGATACCGCTTGTCCCCACACAGTCACTTCAGAATTAGTGATCACGTTAAGCGACATTGGTACGCTATCCATTCCTTTGAAATGGTGGCTCGCAATATAACCATTGATAACGCCGTTAATCACGCCACCAATCAATGAATCTTTCACTTTGATATCCACGTCTAGCACCTTCACTGTTGTACAATAAACTCTTACTGATTATAACGAGAATGTTCGAATAAATGCATATCAAACATGACCATTTTTGATACTGTTGTGACTAGAGCATACTTGTGCGCCATGATAACTGTGGAAAGGAGTCAATCATGAATCTCGATAAAGCGTTGTCAAATATTAGCGAGAAGAATAACTTCATCTACTTAACGTTAGCTTTAATCATGCTGTTAATTGCCGCCGCCCTCGTTCAACTACTACAAGACAATGTGATCGAATACGTCATACAGGGGATTATGGTAGTGATTTTTATTGTTTGCTTTGTAAGTTTGCGCTTTGATCGAAAGTGGACGCATTTTTTAAGAGGTTTAGCCGTGGTTTGGATAGCTGCTATTGCCGCGAAACACCTCTTTCATATCAAAGAGATGAGCATATTGATGCTTTCTCTGACTTTTGTCTTTTTCTATGGCACTTTCCAATCTTTAGTAAGAAAAATCTTGTTTTCAGGCCAAATAGACACCAACAAACTTATTGGTTCTGTAGCCCTATTCTTATTGCTTGGTTTAATGTGGGCGGTGGCTTACCTTTTGTTACTTGAGCTAGACCCTTTCGCATTTCGCGGGTTAGAAGCAATTCCTTGGGAAGATAATTTTTCTAATAGCGCTTATTTTAGCTTCGTGACCTTAACCACTCTCGGTTATGGAGATATCAGTCCCGTGACTCCAATTGCGAAAACGTTAGTCTATTTAGAGTCGGTTGTTGGTGTTTTTTATATGGCAGTAGTGGTGTCTAGTTTAGTCAGTTCAAATTTAGGTAGAAACATGCCTAGATCCCCTTAAAGCATGGTCAAGCTATCTGACCAAACGGTCTTTAAAGCCCTTACGTTTAAGGGCGATGTTAGCTGTTTGGCTGTTACTCGGCCTCATTGGGTCTTTATAGGAAGCGAATATGTATTCGCTTCCACCATTTATTTTTTTCATCTCATTCAACAGATTTAAAGTCTGCGGGGTTAGAGGCACTAGGTGATCCCTTCGTTTTTTCATTCTATCTGCTGGAATAACCCATAGATTTTCATCCCAATCAATTTCATCCCAACGAGCTTGCGCTGCCTCAATAGACCGAGTCATGGTATGTAGTTGCCATTCAATCATACATCGAGTGGTATACATGATACTGGCCCGTCCTAGCGTTCTCATTAATTCAGGAAGTTCGTCGGCACTTATTGATTTCATATTGGTGACGGCAGGTTTCAAGAACGCAGAATTGATTTTGGCTAAAGGGTTGTACTCAATAAGTCCCTTATTCTGAGCAAAACTCATAATTTCGTTCACACGTTGGCAGATCCTTTTCAGTGTTTTTAAGTGTCCTTTAGCCTGAAGTGGTTGAAAGGTATTTATCACTAAAGGTGCAGTAAGCTCAGTGATAGGAGTGTTGCCAAGCTTCGGTAGCAGATGAAGATTTAAAGCTCGCTGAAGGTTCACCTTTGCTTTTTCACTAATGGTTGCGCTCTTTACTGTTAACCAACTGTTTGTGACTTCAGATAATGTGGATAGTAAGCGCTGTTGCTCTATCGTTTGTTGGTTCTTGAGTTTAACTTGAGGATCAATGCCAGCTTGTAGCGCTTCTATCGCGCCTAGAGCCTTATTTCGTGCATTTGTTAGGGAAAAGGCTAGGGTAACTGCCAAACGTCATGTTAGCGCGTTTACCGTTGTGTGGACGTGTATAGTTGAATAGCCATGTCTTTGTACCGTTTGGTTTTACACGTAGACGAAGGCCGTTACCATCAAAGAGCGTATACTCTTTATCTTGTGGTTTAGCGTTAGAGATTTGTTTATCTGTTAAAGATTTAGTTGTTCTTGCCATGATTGGTACACCGTAAATTGGAACATACGGACAATGTACCTATTTGTGTACCTAAACTTCTAAGCTAGTACGAGTCAGGAAAAGACGTTAAGAGAATGCAATTCCTTGAAATAGCTAGGTTTAGATACAAAAAAAAGACGTCCTAGGACGTCTTTTTTCTTGAATTTGGCTCCCCCTGCAAGACTTGAACTTGCGACATACGGATTAACAGTCCGCCGTTCTACCGACTGAACTAAGGGGGAATTGCTTGATGCGGATCGGATGTTAACGAGCTGGGATTCGAGTGTCAACCTTCGAAACTTAAAAAAGGGCTAAAAAAAGCAGCGATAAAGGCTTTACTTTTCTGCATCCCTTATCCGGTATGAGCTAGGTTCACTTATCCACCAAAATTGTGGATAAGTGTGTTAATGAAATCTGAGCAATTACGTTTTGTGTCAACGCTCAAGTCAAAAACAAACATGTAATCGATTGCGTTATTAGTTTAATTTACTGTATTTATTGAGTTTTTATGAGTTATGTACAGATGAATTAACTGGAGTGTTCGTAGTGAAGAAATGTTAGTTAAAGGTTAAATTTAGAAAAATTGGGGAAAACCCGTGGATTGTTTTTTGAGGAATTAGGTTGCCGGACGGCTTATGGGGCTGAAGATAATAACAAAGTCATTTAGCTGAAGCCAATACTATTTTATTTTTTTCCGCGATCGAAGACGCAAGTTCTGCGTATCTACTCAAACCGGTCTCTGAGACGTTGGTTGCTGGTTATGGAGCGAATATTCACTTGCCTTTTTCCGCACCCAGCAGCGACAATGTCCTGTATAGATAGACAGCATTAATGAGGATGACAGTGAGCAAAGCATTTGAATTGGTCTCCGACTATCAACCATCCGGCGACCAGCCAGAGGCGATTCGCCAACTTCTGGAGGGAATTGATGCGGGGTTGGCCCATCAGACACTACTTGGCGTGACAGGCTCGGGGAAAACTTTCACTTTAGCTAATGTGATCGCACAGGCTCAGCGTCCGACGATTCTGCTGGCTCCCAATAAAACGTTGGCCGCACAATTGTACGGCGAGATGAAAGGCTTCTTTCCTAACAACGCGGTAGAATACTTCGTCTCTTACTACGATTATTACCAGCCAGAGGCGTATGTACCGACGACCGATACCTTTATTGAGAAGGATGCCGCGGTCAACTCACACATTGAACAGATGCGTCTGTCGGCAACCAAAGCGCTTCTTGAGCGTAAAGATGCCATCATTGTGGCTTCGGTGTCGGCGATTTATGGTCTGGGCGATCCGGACTCCTACCTGAAAATGATGCTGCATCTGCGCCGCGGAGATGTGATTAATCAACGGGACATGCTACGTCGCCTGGCTGAGCTGCAATACTCACGCAATGATGTAGCGTTCGAACGCGGTCAGTTCCGAGTGCGCGGTGAGGTGATTGATATCTTCCCGGCTGAATCGGATCAGGATGCCGTGCGCGTAGAAATGTTTGACGATGAAGTGGAATGCATCAGCATTTTTGACCCATTGACCGGGGTGATTAAGCAGCGCGATCTGCCACGTTTTACCGTTTATCCGAAGACACACTACGTTACACCACGAGAGCGTATTCTCGATGCCATCGAAAACATCAAAACTGAACTGGCATCGCGACGTCAGTATCTGCTCGACAACAACAAGTTGCTGGAAGAGCAGCGTATTTCTCAGCGTACTCAATTTGATATCGAAATGATGAATGAGCTGGGGTTCTGCTCAGGGATAGAAAACTATTCCCGTTATCTCAGCGGACGCGCGGAAGGCGAGCCGCCACCGACCCTGTTTGACTACCTGCCACACGACGGCCTACTTGTGATCGATGAATCGCACGTGACCGTGCCGCAGATTGGCGCAATGTATAAAGGTGACCGCTCACGTAAAGAGACGTTGGTCGAGTATGGTTTTCGTCTGCCTTCGGCATTGGACAACCGACCACTCAAGTTTGAAGAGTTCGAAGCTCTGGCACCGCAAACCATCTTTGTGTCCGCGACTCCGGGTAACTACGAACTGGAGAAATCCGATGGTGAAATTGCGGATCAGGTTGTGCGTCCAACTGGTTTGCTCGATCCTGAGCTTGAAGTCCGGCCTGTCGCGACTCAGGTCGATGATCTACTGTCCGAAATTCGCATTCGCGCGGTGAAAGATGAGCGGGTGCTGGTGACCACACTGACCAAACGGATGGCCGAAGACTTAACTGAATACCTGCACGAACACGATGTCAAAGTACGTTATCTGCACTCGGATATTGATACCGTGGAACGGGTAGAAATCATTCGTGACTTACGCCTCGGTGTGTTTGACGTGTTAGTGGGTATTAACTTATTGCGCGAAGGTCTCGACATGCCGGAAGTCTCGCTGGTGGCGATTCTGGATGCTGACAAAGAGGGTTTCCTGCGCTCTGAACGGTCATTGATTCAGACCATTGGCCGCGCCGCTCGTAACCTGCAGGGTAAAGCGATCCTGTACGCGGACAACATCACCAAGTCGATGAAAAAAGCGATGGATGAGACCAGTCGTCGCCGCGAGAAACAACAAGCGTACAACGAAAAAATGGGCATTGAGCCACAAGCCTTGAAGCGCAACGTGAAAGATATCATGGAGTTGGGTGATATTACCAAGTCGCGTAAGCAACGTACCAGCAAAGTTGTGCCTTTGGCGAAGGTTGCAGAAGAGTCAGCCAGCTACGATACTATGACACCACAGCAGTTGGAAAAAGAGATCAACAGACTCGAAGCTCAGATGTACAAACATGCACAGGATTTGGAGTTTGAACTGGCTGCAGAAAAACGCGATCAGCTTGAAAAGCTGCGTCAGCAGTTCATTGTTAATAGCTAAAAAAATAGCCAATAGAAAAGAGTTCTATTGGCTGTTATATCGTGAATATCGTATTCACTAACAACGTCAGTTGGCTAGGTGACCCTTGCGGGTCAAATTGAATAAAGCATATTCCGTGCCAGTTTGTATTTTGGTGATTCTTTGGAATTCTGACACTATTTTTGCGGAAATATCGCTTTGAATTTGCAAAATGCAACTCCAAATGCGACTATTAAGCAAAATGCAAAAGATAAATGGCTAGGTTATGCAATTAAACGATATTCATCATAAGGCGAAATATCTGCTGATGGTCGAAGATACGGCGTCAGTGGCGGCGTTATATCGCTCGTACCTGACGCCGCTAGAGATCGATATCAACATCGTCGGAACCGGGCGTGAAGCGATCGAAAGTATCGCGCACCGCGAACCGGATCTCATCCTACTCGATCTGCGCCTGCCGGATATGACCGGTATGGACGTATTACACGCTGTTAAACAGCGCTCGCCGGATGTACCTGTGATTTTTATGACCGCACATGGTTCAATTGATACTGCGGTTGAGGCGATGCGTCATGGCGCACAGGATTTCCTCATCAAACCGTGTGAAGCAGACCGCTTACGTGTCACGGTAAACAATGCGATTCGTAAAGCCAGTAAGCTGAAGAATGAAGCTGACAATCCGGGTAACCAGAATTACCAAGGTTTTATCGGCAGTAGTCAAACCATGCTTGCGGTTTATCGCACCATTGACTCCGCGGCCAGCAGTAAGGCAAGTATCTTCATTACTGGAGAAAGCGGTACGGGTAAAGAGGTGTGTGCGGAAGCGATTCACGCCGCCAGTAAACGCGGCGACAAACCGTTCATTGCGATTAACTGTGCCGCGATTCCTAAAGATCTGATTGAAAGTGAACTGTTTGGTCATGTTAAAGGCGCATTTACTGGCGCAGCAACGGATCGCCAGGGCGCTGCAGAATTGGCCGACGGCGGCACTCTGTTCCTCGATGAGCTGTGCGAAATGGATCTCGATCTGCAGACTAAATTGTTGCGCTTTATTCAGACCGGCACCTTCCAGAAAGTCGGCTCGTCAAAAATGAAAAGTGTGGATGTGCGTTTTGTCTGTGCGACCAACCGCGACCCATGGAAAGAAGTGCAGGAAGGCCGTTTCCGTGAAGATTTGTACTACCGTTTGTACGTCATTCCACTGCATCTGCCGCCTTTACGTGAACGTGGCGATGATGTCATTGAAATTGCCTACTCGCTGCTGGGCTATATGTCGAAAGAAGAGGGCAAAGGCTTTGTCCGTCTCGCTCCTGAAGTCGTAGAACGTTTCAAACAATACGAATGGCCGGGCAATGTGCGTCAGCTGCAGAACGTACTGCGCAACGTTGTGGTGCTGAATGAAGGGCGTGAAATCACCCTGAATATGCTGCCACCACCGCTCAATCAGCCAAGCGAAAGCATCATCAGTGTACCGAAGGCTAGTGCCGCGCCCGTATCGGTTCACGAAATCTTCCCGCTGTGGATGACGGAAAAGCAAGCCATTGAGAAAGCGATTGAAGCTTGCGATGGCAATATTCCGCGTGCTGCCGGTTATCTGGACGTCAGCCCATCCACTATTTATCGCAAACTGCAAACCTGGAACGAGAAGGTGCAGGAAAAGGAAAAGTAAGCGCACATGGAACTGATGAATCTCAGCAAGATTGATAATCTGGCACAGGAAATTGGTGAAGAAAATGTCCCCGTTCTGGTGGAAATTTTCTTAGGTGAACTGGATACTTATCGCGCAAATCTGAGTAATGAGGCATACGGTGATAAACTGGAGTATCTCAAAGAGATCAGCCATGCGTTGAAAAGCAGCGCGGCGAGCTTTGGGGCTGATCAGTTGTGCGCCAAAGCGGTTGATATTGATAGTCGGGCCAAACAAGGCACGACCATCGATGAAACGCTGGATACGGCGATTATGATTGACCTTATCCAGCATACTCGTCAAAGCTATTCGCAGTTAATCGCTTAACTGCTCTTCAATCGCTTTACGCAGTTTCACCCGGTCGTGACGCCAGTCGCGGTTGGGTGAAGCCAAATCACGTGTCACGCAGTTCCATTCGCTGTCCAGATCCGGATGTGCTTCGGCACCAATCACCACATCAATTTTTCGGCCGTGACAGGCACGTTCACACCATTCCAGTTTCTGACGCAGTGTCATACGACCCGCTGGCCCATATTCTGGTGACAGGTTCTCGATGAAGATAAGCTTGGCGCGGGTGTTGTTTTCAATGGCCTGTCCCATTTCCGGCAGTAAAAGCGGTGGCATGATACTGGTCAGAAAACTGCCCGGGCCGAGTATGATCGCATCGGCGTCGGCGATGGCCAACACGCCTTCGCGTGTGGCTGGCACTTCCGGCTCCAGATCGAGACGGCGTAAATCTTGTTGCATTTCATCGACACTGGTCTCGCCCGTCACCCATTTACCGTCCACAGACAGCGCTTTCAGATCAGAAGGGTGTTCAGACATCGGCACGATGTTGACATCAACGTTGAGCATGCCTCGAATCAGATTGATGGCTTCCAACGGACGCACAGAAAGGTGGTCTAATGCGGTCAGCATCAGGTTGCCCAGGTTGTGGCCATCGAGTTCGCCCGCGCCTTTGAAGCGGTACTCGAACATCATCGAGCTGATGGAAGGTTCTGTGATTAACTGGTTAATGCAGTTGCGGGTGTCACCCCAGGCGATCCCTCCCTGACAGTGACGAATGCGCCCGGTTGAGCCTCCGTTGTCGGTGGTGGTAACAATCCCCGTGGCGTTAGAACCAAAAATTTTTAACGCAGCCAACATGCGCCCTAAACCGTGGCCACCGCCAATCGCGACCACTTTCTTGTTCTGGTACAGAGTCATCTCTCTTCTTCTTATATTTTCACAATCCGCTACAATTTAGAGGAATTGATTTATATCTCATACTTATTTTGGGGTAATTTGAGGTACTAGTGAGTTTTTTTCGTGCTTGCACTGGAATCACGTACTCTTTTTAAGTATTTTACCAATCAGCTGCTATTGAGTAACCCATAAGTTGATCTCATTAGTTGCCATTACTCCGAGCTTATTTCAGCTAAGTCCTGTTGCAGGATACGGTGGATAAGCCAGTGGCCTTGAGCCACAAGGGCATAGTTGGAAATGATTATGCCTCCCGTGTTTGGAAAGGTGTGACGTGGCGCAACAATTCGAAGATAGATTTCAGCGTAAGTTTTACTACTTACGCTTATCCGTTACAGATGTCTGTAACTTCAAATGTACTTATTGTTTACCTGATGGGTATCACCCGTCGGGCAATAAGAATTCCTCTTTTTTGACCCTGCCGGAAATCAAGCGTGTGGTAAATGCGTTTGCCGATTGCGGGACCTCCAAAGTGCGTATTACCGGCGGTGAGCCGAGTCTGCGCAAAGATTTTACCGAGATTATCCATACGGTGGCTTCAACGCCGGGAATCCAGAAAGTCGCGACCACCACCAACGGCTATCGCATGGCGAAAGGTGTTGCAGAATGGAAAGCGGCAGGCTTAACGCACATCAATGTCAGCGTAGACAGCCTGGATCCGCGCATGTTTCATCAAATTACCGGCGAAAACCGTTTCCATCAGGTGATGCAGGGTATCGATCGCGCATTTGAGGTCGGCTACGAGCAGGTCAAAGTCAATGTTGTATTGATGAAAGATCTTAACGCTCAGGAGCTGCCCCAGTTTCTCAACTGGATCAAACATCGTCCGATTCAACTGCGTTTTATCGAGCTGATGCAGACTGGTGAGATGGACGATCTGTTCAGCCGCCAGCATGTTTCCGGCACCGCAATTCGCAATCAATTGATTGCCGACGGCTGGATACTGAAAGCCCGCGCGAATAATGATGGACCGGCCCAAGTGTTCGTGCATGCCGATTATCAAGGTGAAATTGGCCTCATCATGCCGTACGAGAAAAATTTCTGTAGTAGTTGCAACCGTCTGCGCGTGTCTGCGTTAGGCAAGCTGCACTTGTGCCTGTTTGGTGATCATGGCGTGGAACTGCGCGACTTACTGCAAGACGATACGCAAGAAAACGCGTTGATTGCGCGTATCCAAGCTCAGCTGCAAACCAAATCGGTCAGCCATTTCTTGCATGACGGAAATACGGGTATGACGCCACATCTGGCGTCGATCGGCGGTTAATAATTTCTCTTTGGGCCGGGTTTGTTGCCGGGCCGACAACACATTCAACGATTATTGATAAAGGTGAACTCATGGGTCACGCAGAAAGCAAATTTCAGCCTGCTAACATTGCCGTTCTGACGGTATCTGACACGCGTACGGAAGAGAACGATACGTCTGGCCGCTATCTGGCAGAACAACTTCAGGAAGCGGGTCACAAGTTGATCGACAAGCAAATTGTTATTGATGATATGTACAAGATCCGCGCTGTGGTTTCACAGTGGATCGCTGACGAGAACGTGCAGGCCATTCTGATTACTGGCGGCACGGGCTTTACTTCCCGCGACAGCACGCCGGAAGCGCTCAAGCCACTTTTTGATAAAGAAGTGGAAGGCTTTGGTGAGCTGTTCCGTATGGTGTCTTTTGAAGAGATCGGGACTTCGACCATTCAGTCGCGAGCGGTGGCAGGTTTTGCCAACCATACCGTGATTTTCGCGATGCCGGGTTCAACCGGGGCATGCCGTACGGGCTGGACGAAGATCATCAGACAACAAATGGATGCCAGCCATCGTCCGTGTAACTTTATGCCGCATCTCTCGGTATAAGGGGGCGAAATGAGTCAGTTTACCCATATCAATGCCTCCGGAGAGGCGAACATGGTTGATGTTTCCGCCAAAAGTGACACTGTCCGCGAAGCGCGGGCTGAAGCGTTTATTCGTATGGCACCGGAAACGTTACAACTGATTATTTCAGGTCAGCACCACAAAGGTGATGTGTTTGCGACTGCGCGTATTGCTGGGATTCAGGCGGCGAAGAAAACTTGGGATTTGATTCCACTGTGCCATCCATTGTTGTTGTCCAAAGTCGAAGTGCAGTTGGAAGCGATTGAAGCGGAAAGTCGGGTACGCATTGAATCGGTGTGCAAACTGGCCGGAAAAACAGGCGTGGAAATGGAAGCGCTGACTGCGGCATCGGTCGCCGCGCTGACCATTTACGATATGTGTAAAGCGGTGCAGAAAGACATGGTGATTGAGCAAGTTAGACTACTGGAAAAGACCGGCGGTAAATCGGGTCACTTTAAGGTGGACGCATGATCACAGTGTTATTTTTTGCCCAAACTCGTGAACTGGTTGAGTGCGACAGCCTGACGTTGGAAGCACAATTTCCCACGGTGGAAGCAGTGCGTGCTCATCTGGCTGAACAACCAGGAAAATGGTCGCTGGCGCTGGAGCCCGGCAAATTGCTGGCAGCGGTCAATCAGTCGATTGTGCCGATGGATTTCGCGCTCAGTGATGGCGACGAAGTAGCCTTTTTCCCACCGGTAACCGGAGGCTAATATGGATAACCGAGTTTCTGTTCAGGTACAGGATTTTTCTGTGGCTGATGAGTATGCCCAGCTTTCTGCTGGGACACAGGCCGGGGCCGTGGTGACGTTTGTCGGTAAAGTGCGCGACATGAATCTGGGTGACAACGTGACTGGCTTACATCTGGAACACTATCCGGGTATGACCGAAAAAGCCTTGCTTGAAATCTGTGATGAAGCTGAGCGTCGCTGGTCCTTACAGAAAGTTCGTGTCATTCATCGTGTCGGTGACATGGATATCGGCGATCAAATCGTGTTTGTTGGTGTCAGCAGTGCTCATCGCAGTGCGTCGTTCGAAGCGTGTGAGTTTGTGATGGACTACCTCAAAACCAAAGCGCCATTCTGGAAAAAAGAACGCACTACAGAATCCACTCGCTGGGTCGATTCACGCGAATCAGATGCGAAAGCCGCAGAGCGCTGGCAGCAATAATCTGACGAATAAAAGTGGCGGCAGAGATTTCATCGTCTCTGCCGTTTTTTTATGCTGCGGTTTCTGCATCAGTAAATGTGCATTGTGCCGCGTCGCTGGTGTTTGGCGTGAAACAGAGCCTTGTCAGCAATAGCGACCAGCTTTTCTGCGGTCATGTCCGAGGACAAACGCAGGCAATGGTGTATGCCGATGGTTACAGACAGCGCATCATTGACGTGAGAATTGTGATGCGGAATTGCGAGCGTCTGAATCTCGCTCAGCAATTGATGCGCTTTGTGTTCGCATTGCTCGACGCTGATATCAGGAATGAACAACAAAAATTCATCACCGCCATAGCGAAAACAGAGATCACCTTTGCGTTTCCAATGATTGAGTGCCTGACTGACCTGTTTGAGCGCTTCGTCTCCTTGCAGATGACCATAAAAATCGTTGTATTCCTTAAAGCAGTCAATATCAATCATAAATAGTGCGCACGAAAGCTGATCCAGTTTCGCCACGTCCAGTGCCTGCGGAAGCAATGAGTCCATCGCATAGCGGTTGTAAACCTGCGTTAAATGATCGATATGTGTCAGGTGTTCCAGTTCCAGTTGATGGCGGGCCAGTTGGTCGACAGTGCGGCGGTATTCAGTAACGTTGCGCACAATCCACAATACGAACTCTGTGTTGGGCAGCGGGATCACCAGCGCGTTAAAAAACTGCAGATCTCGTGGCCCCTCAACATCCTCAAAGCAGGGCATCTGCTTCGGATCAAGCTCATATTCCAATTCCGCCGCCAGGCCGGTTTTCAGCGCCTCTCCGATAACACGATTGAACCAGATGGCTTTATCTGCGGGCAGGACTTGTTGTTGATTCATACCGATAATGGTCGCCGGATTATGATGACGCTGCGTGTCGGTCCCACCCCAGGCTTCCACGTAAATACCTTCACGATTGATCAAAAACGTAGGCTCTGGCAGCGCTTCAAACACGACATGCAGCAGGTCGGGGTTAGCGGAAATGACAGAATAGAAGACTGAGTTCACTACGGCGGTCTCTATTGATGGTTGAGTCAATAGTTAACATATAGATGATATCTCAGGAAAAAGCCTACCGGATGCGCATTGACTAATAAATAAGACAGGTTTTAG
The DNA here is from genome assembly GCF_023920125.1 of Vibrio sp. LQ2. Taxonomy (NCBI): domain Bacteria; kingdom Pseudomonadati; phylum Pseudomonadota; class Gammaproteobacteria; order Vibrionales; family Vibrionaceae; genus Vibrio; species Vibrio sp. LQ2. The sequence continues at coordinate 1,367,691 of NZ_CP085308.1, read as the reverse complement.
AAAATTGTGCTGAAAGCGTGAGAGAGATGGGGCAGGTTGACGCCGAATTCATCGGAAAAATCTATCGACAAAATTGAGGTTTTCCATTTAGTAAAATCAAGAAATTAGTCAACACTTACTAAATAAGCAACATTAGGTTGCGAGCAAGGAGACCGCTATGGATTCGTTAAAAGTAAGAGACTACATGACCGTCAAAGCGGTCACTTTCAAACCGGATATGTCACTGACCGCGGCTTTGGATCGCGTGATCCACTCAAACCATTTAGGTGGCCCGGTGATTGATGATAATGAGCGCGTGATTGGTTTCCTCTCTGAGCAGGACTTGCTGGAGAAGCTGATTAAAGTGAGCTATTACTGCCAGGACACCCACATCGTGAGCGATTGCATGCACAAAGAAGTGCTCTCCGTTTCACCCAATATGTCCATCATTGAGTTGGCAGAAATGATGAAAGTGGGTAAACCGAAAGTGTATCCGGTGGTAGATGAAGGGAAACTGGTCGGCATTATTACCCGCCGGGACGTGCTGCAGGCGATCGGGAAAAATCTGGCGGCGTGCTTCAAACATCCAGTCTAACGCCTTTAACAGGCAAAAAGGCACTTCGGTGCCTTTTGTTTTTTTGTCTGAAGCCCTAAAAAATTAGTGCTTGACCTTGGAGTAGACTCCAAGGTGTAGCATCGGGTTAAGCCTGATAAAAGGAGAAGCGCTATGTGTACCAAGCATGAAGGTTGCCGCTCAGAAAAGTCTGCAGCACCAACCATTAAATCGGTGTCCTGCTCAGCAAGCCCGAAAATTCAATCCATTCACCCTGCTGGTGCGACCAATTCTGAGGGTGGATGCTGTTCATCCAGCAGTTGCAGTGGGGCGGATGGCCCTGACGAGGACGAACCCGCTGGGGGAACCTCAACCTACAAGCAGAGCTGGCGTGTGGTGGGGATGGATTGTCCATCCTGCGCACGCAAAATTGAAACGGCTGTTAACCAACTGACCGATATTGTCGACGCTCGCGTGCTGTTTGCGACGGAAAAACTGGTGGTGCAATTCAACTCAGCCTCAACGGCTGCGGCGATTGAGCAGGCAGTCACCAACACCGGATTTAAGATCTACGACGATCAGCAAAAGAGTTCCGCCCAGCCGGCCAAACCGAGCCATCCGCTGCTTGAAGCGGATACCCTGCGTATTGTTGCACTCGCGGCCATGATGGCTATCGGGACATTGACGAATCTTTGGTCGGTGGAAGCCGGGCGCTGGATTTTTACTATCAGCTGTATTGCCGGTCTTGTGCCCATCGCCACTAAAGCGTGGAAGCTCGCCAAATCAGGCACGCCATTTGCCATTGAAACACTCATGACCGTCGCGGCTGTGGGAGCTCTTTATCTCGGAGAAACTGTTGAGGCAGCAATGGTTCTGCTGCTGTTTTTGATTGGTGAACGCCTCGAAGCGTTTGCGGCCTCAAAAGCTCGCAGTGGTGTGCAGGCGCTGATGGAACTGGTGCCAGAGACGGCTGTTCGTCTGCAATCTGGCGAGAGGATTGAAGTCCCTGCCAGTGAACTCAGTCCGGGTGATATTGTGGAAGTTGCACCGGGCGGGCGTTTGCCTGCCGATGGTCTGCTGTTAGATGCGGTTGCCAGCATGGATGAGAGTGCGTTGACCGGCGAATCTCTGCCCGTTGAGCACGTTCGTGGCGATAAGATAGCCGCAGGTGCGGTGGTGGTTGATCGCGTCATTCAGCTCAAAATCACCTCACGTCAGGGTGAAAATGCCATCGACCGCATTTTGCATCTGATTGAAGAAGCGGATTCGCGTAAGGCGCCGATGGAGCGTTTTCTTGACCAGTTCAGCCGTTGGTACACACCGCTGATGATGGTCGTCGCGCTGCTGGTAGTCACTGTACCGCCACTGTTGTTTGCTCAACCGTGGGAAACTTGGGTATACCGTGGTTTGGCGATGTTACTGATTGCCTGTCCGTGCGCTCTGGTCATTTCGACACCGGCGGCGATTACGTCGGGTTTGGCAGCGGGTGCACGACGTGGTGCGTTGATTAAAGGGGGAGCAGCGCTTGAACAATTAGGCCGGATCCAAAGTGTTGCCTTTGATAAAACCGGTACGCTGACTCAAGGTAAACCGCAGGTGACCGACATTGTGGCGCTCTCCGGTTTGTCGCCAGATCAACTGCTTACGGTCACTGCCGCGATTGAACAGGGCTCACGCCATCCACTGGCGATGTCGCTGGTCAAAAAAGCGCAGAATCAAGGACTGACATTACCGCATGCGCAAGATAAACAAGCTTTGGTGGGGCGCGGTGTGGCAGGACGAATTGGCGAGCATTTCTACCGAGTGTTGGCGCCGGGCAAGGTTGACGTGCCACTGGCTGACTCTGTCAACGAGCTAGTTGCGGCGATGGAAGCGCAAGGAAAAACCGTAGTGGTGGCGCTGGAGAATGACACGCCTATCGGTATCATGGCCTGGCAAGATACGCTGCGTGAAGATGCGCAGCAAGCGATAGCGGCACTGCACCAAATGGGGATTCACACGACCATGCTGACCGGTGATAACCCGCGCAGTGCCCAGGCAATAGCCAGCCAACTCAATATGGATTTTCAGGCCAGCCTGATGCCAGAGGACAAAGTGGAATATGTTCGCCAACTGGCGCAGCAACAGCATGTCGCCATGGTAGGGGATGGCATCAACGATGCGCCAGCAATGAAAGAAGCTAACATCGGTATTGCGATGGGCGGTGGTACGGATGTCGCGCTGGAAACGGCGGATGCGGCCATTACTCACAACCGATTGAATGAGTTACCCGGCATGATTGCGCTATCACGAGCGACTCTGAGCAACATTCGTCAGAACGTGACCATAGCGCTGGGTCTGAAAGGTATCTTTCTGGTCACCAGTCTGATTGGGGTGACCGGGCTGTGGGTAGCGGTATTGGCAGACAGCGGTGCAACGGCGCTGGTGACGCTCAATGCGTTGCGTCTGCTGAAGTTTAAAAAATAGTCATTGCACTGGCTATACTGACACATGGCAAGGTGGCACCTTGCCATGTCACGTTACTCGCCGTTGATAGTGATATTGCTCATAGTTGCATCACAATGACAATTTTGTGTGATAAAGATCATTCTTTAATGAAATGTAATTTCTTATTGCGTTAATACTTGTGAGTTTTGTCACTTAATGTTGGGGCCCGCTCGGCTAAAGTAGCACGGTACCCAAACATATTTATGAGCTGAATAAGCCACAATGAAGGAGCTACTTATGTCTCAAGCCGTATTCCACCTTGGTGTTACCGAAGCTGATCTGAATGGTGCAACATTGGCAATCATTCCAGGCGATCCTGCGCGCGTGCAAAAGATCGCGGAGCTAATGGAAAACCCAGTGTTCCTGGCCAGCCATCGTGAATACACGCTGTACCGTGCTGAACTGGATGGCAAACCGGTTGTGGTTTGTTCAACGGGTATCGGCGGTCCTTCTACCTCTATCGCGGTTGAAGAACTGGCGCAATTGGGCGTTCGCACTTTCCTTCGCGTTGGTACTACGGGTGCTATTCAGCCAAATGTTAATGTGGGCGACATGATTGTCACTACGGGTTCTGTACGTCTTGACGGTGCCAGCCTGCACTTTGCTCCAATGGAGTTCCCTGCGGTTCCTGACTTTGAAGTGGCAACAGCGATGAAGCAGGCGTCAGAAGAGAGCGGTGCAACCGTTCACATGGGCGTGACAGCATCCAGCGATACTTTCTACCCAGGTCAAGAGCGTTACGACACGTTTACTGGTCGTGTTGTCCGTCGTTTCCAAGGCTCTATGAAAGAGTGGCAGGAAATGGGCGTACTGAACTTTGAAATGGAATCAGCAACCCTGCTGACCATGTGTGCAAGTTCAGGTCTGAAAGCGGGTTGTGTGGCGGGTGTTATCATCAACCGCACTCAGAAAGAAATCCCGGATCATTCTACGCTGAAAGAGACCGAAGCTCGCTCTATCAAAGTTGTGGTAGAAGCCGCGCGTAAAATGCTGAAATAATTCCAATGAAAAACGCCACCTTCGGGTGGCGTTTTTTTATGTCTGTCGTTTGCGATCAGGCAATAACTAATTTGGGCAATGGCAGGTACAGGCTTTCAGTCAGATCAGCCAGCATCTGGTCATACACATGCGCGATGCTCAGTGACACATCTGAGGTCAGTTGATACAGCTGTTCGGCATCCATATCAAAGGCCTGATTGTCATGCAGTTCAGACAGTAAATGCATCGCTTTTGAACAGGCTGGTGAGGCAATAGACAGCGGGCTTATCAGCGCCAGTTGATTCAGCTTACGGCGCACCAAGTCGCAATAATGTTGCATGCGCGAACGGCCTTCCTGAGTGTGCATATCTTCAATACAGATACGCAACTGCGTCAGAGCATCCATGGTATCGATGATTTGCTGCCAGTTCATGTGGTATTCATCGCTCAAATCTTCACGGCTGGACTCCACCAGCCATGCCAACATCACTTCATCCATCAGAAACATACAGTGACGAATCGCTTTGCCGTGTACCATCTGGTTACGGGAGATACTGCGATCTGACCACTCTTTCATCAGTGCTTTCAACTTCAACTGTAAAATGCGGTACATAGGTTTGTTGTCGAAGTGAGCAGTTGCGATCAAATGGTTAGATTTTTCGTGAATTAGGTCGTGCAGATGGCTCAGCTCAGCTTCACGGTGTTCACCAAACATCAGAGCATGATGAGTTGCGCTGCGGTGCTGGCGGCACAGATAAAGCAGCTGACGCAGGTCAACCAACAGTTCGTATTTGCGTTGAAGGGTCGATTCTCTTTGTTTGGCAAAGAAGAACATCAGGCACAATATGCCTATCGAAATCAGCATCGAAATAAAGACAAACATAACCAACTCCTTGTTAGTGTTTATACTCCTAAAGAGTTAGCAGCCTTGATGCCAAGTTTTTTGTCTTTATAAATCAATGAATTAACAAGTTTCCAACAATCTTTTTGCACTGAAGTTGTGCAAATTGACCTAAAAGTGTGAGCTGGTTCAATAAAAAAGCTCCCGGGCCAATCGGCACCGGGAGCCTTAACATTTTGATTTTAAACGCAGGTGAGCGCGATTACATCACACGCATACCTGGTTGAGCACCTTCATGAGGTTCCAGAATCCACAGCTCGCTGCCACCAGGGCCGGCGGCCAGAATCATACCTTCTGACATGCCGAACTTCATCTTACGTGGTTTCAGGTTAGCCACCACAACGGTGTATTTGCCAACCAGATCTTCCGGGTTATAAGCCGCTTTGATTCCCGAGAATACCTGACGCATTTCACCACCGATATCCAGTTGGAACTTCAGCAGTTTGTCCGCTTTAGGCACTGACTCACAAGAGACAATCTTAGCAATACGCAGGTCAACCTTCGCGAAGTCATCAAATTCGATTTCGGCTGCGATAGGGTCTTTGCTCAGCTCAGTTTGCTGCGCTTTAGGTGCGGCAGCTTCTGCAGCGGCTTTCTCAGCAGCAGCTTCTTCTTTCGATGCTTCAATCATCGCTTCGATGTGTTTAGGATCGATGCGGTTGAACAGCGCTTTGAACGCGCTGACGGTGTGGCCAGTCAGAGGTTGAGCTACGCCGTCCCAAGTCAGTTCTTGGTTCAGGAAGGCTTCTGAGCGAGCCGCCAGTGCTGGCATCACCGGTTTCAGGTAAGTCAGCAGAACGCGGAATAAGTTGATACCGACAGTACAGATATCCTGCAGTGCTTGATCCTGACCTTCTTGTTTGGCCACAACCCAAGGTGCTTTTTCGTCAACGTACTGGTTGGCTTTATCCGCCAGCGCGGTGATTTCACGAATGGCGCGGCCAAATTCGCGCGCTTCGTAAAGTTCAGCGATACGATCGGCAGCCGCGGCAAATTCGTTGTACAGCTCAGGTTCTGCAAAGCTGTCAGACAGTTTGCCGTCAAAACGCTTGGTGATGAAACCTGCGTTACGTGAAGCCAGATTGACAATCTTGTTCACCACGTCAGCGTTCACGCGCTGAGTGAAGTCTTCCAGGTTCAGATCCAGATCGTCGATACGGCTGTTCAGTTTCGCGGCGTAGTAGTAACGCAGACACTCAGGATCCAAGTGGTTCAGGTAAGTGCTCGCTTTCACGAACGTCCCTTTAGACTTAGACATCTTCGCGCCGTTTACCGTCACGTAGCCATGTACGAACACGTTGTTTGGTTTGCGGAAACCGCTGCCTTCCAGCATCGCTGGCCAGAACAGACTGTGGAAATAAACAATGTCTTTACCGATGAAGTGGTACAGCTCTGTGGTGCTGTCTTTCTTCCAGTATTCATCGAAGTCCAGACCGTCAGTCTTGTTACACAGGTTTTTGAACGACGCCATGTAACCGACAGGTGCATCAAGCCACACGTAGAAGAACTTGTTCTTTTCGCCCGGAATTTCAAAACCGAAATAAGGCGCATCGCGGGAAATGTCCCACTGTTGCAGGCCAGATTCAAACCACTCTTGCATCTTGTTGGCCGTTTCAGATTGCAGTGAGCCTGAACGTGTCCACTCTTTCAGCATGCTTTCAAACTGAGGCAGATCGAAGAAGAAGTGCTCAGAATCTTTCATGATTGGCGTCGCGCCAGAAACCGCTGATTTCGGGTTGATCAGTTCTGTCGGGCTGTAAGTTTCGCCACAAGCATCACAGTTGTCGCCGTACTGGTCTTCAGATTTACATTTCGGGCAGGTGCCTTTAACGAAACGATCCGGCAGGAACATCTCTTTCTCAGGGTCAAATAGCTGAGAAATGGTGCGGCTGGAAATAAAACCGTTCTTTTTCAGCTCCAGATAGATGTGAGAAGCCAGTTCACGGTTCTCTTCACTGTGTGTGCTGTGGTAGTTGTCAAAGCTGATATCAAAGCCTGCGAAGTCTTTTTGGTGCTCTTCACTGACCGCAGCAATCATCTCTTCCGGAGTCATACCCATCTGTTGCGCTTTAAGCATGATTGGCGTGCCGTGAGCATCGTCAGCACAGATGAAGTTTACAGTGTTGCCGCGTAGGCGCTGGTAACGAACCCAAATATCCGCTTGGATATGCTCAAGCATATGACCTAAGTGGATCGAACCGTTAGCGTACGGAAGGGCACAAGTTACCAAAAGTTTTCTTGGTTCAGTTGCCATACTTAATTATTCGCTTTGTTTGATAGGTATTTAATGTGATGGATAATACTACCTGATGACGCTGTTAACTCCAAGGCGTGAGTAGGGCCAAAGCCTTAACTTTTTCGGGGTTCTGTCTGATGCATGAGAGTGATAGCATGAGGCAAAAAGGAGGACCTATGCTCACGTTTACGTCCAAACAGGACTTTTGTTCCTGGTTAAGTCAGTTTTCTCACCCTTATCTACTCTCCGACTGGGCGTCCGCGCCTGGTTTTGTCACGGTTTCACCCACAGGTTCGTTTGTGATTGAGTTGCCGTTTGCCAGCCGCAGCATCGCTGTTGAATTGCAGGCTTGGATTGCGCAGCAGCAATCGGCTCAGATGGTCGCCGCCTTTGACTACACAATCAAAGTGCAACCGAAAGCGCTCGAAACTCAGGTTACGAATCCGGTGAAAGGGGTGAAAAACATCATTGCAGTGACTTCTGCGAAAGGGGGCGTCGGTAAATCAACCACGGCTGCCAATCTGGCACTGGCGATTGCTGCGTGTGGTGCAAAGGTGGGCATTCTCGATGCGGATATCTATGGCCCGTCCGTGCCGATGATGTTTGGTCAGACGGATGCCAAACCGAGCGTACGCGACAATAAATGGATGCAGCCAGTGATGGCGCACGGCATCGCGACACAGTCCATTGGTTACCTGGTGGATAAGTCGGATGCTACCATCTGGCGTGGTCCGATGGCGTCCAAAGCATTGGCGCAACTCCTTAATGAAACCGAATGGCCGGATTTGGATTATCTGGTGCTTGATATGCCGCCGGGTACGGGCGACATTCAACTGACGCTGGCGCAGCAGATTCCGGTTACCGGCGCTGTGATTGTGACCACACCGCAAGACTTAGCGTTGGCCGATGCACGTAAAGGTACCGCGATGTTCGACAAAGTGGCCGTGCCCGTCGTCGGTCTGGTGGAGAACATGAGTTATCATATCTGCAGCCACTGTGGAGAAAAAGAACACATCTTCGGTGTGGGCGGCGCGCAGACATTAGCGGGCGAGTATGGTTTGTCGCTGCTGGCACAAATACCACTGCACATTCAAATGCGTGAAGATATCGATGCAGGGAAGCCGACCGTCATCGCGCATCCGGACTGCGAACATACTGCCCTGTATCTCGACTTGGCGGAACGAATTTGCGCGCATTTATACTGGCAAGGAAAAGCCAAACCGGACCCAATCAGCTTCACTTTAGTGGAGTAACACAGATCACAAAATTTTGCAGAGCGAATGTAATCGTTTGCTCTGCTTTAATGTTGTTCGATTCCGGAAATTACTGACATTTAGCTCTACTGCAAACTGGTATCTGCCCCATGAACTCCCTATAATCAGGCGGTTTATCTTCGTTTCCTCATCTACACGTATCGGGTGCATATACATGTCTGATAATAATCAATGCGTCATCGTCGGTATTGCTGGCGCTTCTGCTTCTGGGAAAAGCCTCATCGCAAGTACCATTTATAATGAACTGCGTGCGAAAGTAGGCGACCATCAAATTGGTGTGATCACGGAAGATTGCTATTACAAAGACCAAAGTCATCTGAGCATGGAAGATCGCGTCAAAACCAACTATGACCACCCGAATGCGCTTGACCACGATCTGCTTTGTGAACACCTTCAGAAGCTGACCCGCGGTGAAGCGGTGGAAGTGCCTGAATACAGCTACACAGAACATACTCGCACCTCAAACACAACCACAATGACACCAAAGAAAGTGATCATTCTGGAAGGCATTCTGCTTCTGACCGATCCTCGCCTGCGCGACCTGATGCACGCGACCATCTTTATGGACACTCCACTGGATATCTGTCTGCTGCGCCGCGTAAAACGCGATGTGGAAGAACGTGGTCGTACGATGGAATCGGTATTGTCTCAGTACCAGAAAACGGTTCGCCCAATGTTCATGCAATTTATTGAACCGTCAAAACAATACGCTGACATTATCGTTCCTCGTGGTGGCAAGAACCGCATCGCGATTGACGTATTGAAAGCGCACATTGCTAAGTTGCTAAAATCGTAATTTTAACCAATGCTTAGCAATAGCTGACTTTATTTTTCTTAGTATAAGTGGCACTTTAGGTGCCACTTTCTTTATCCGTCACGCAAGGAAAAAGCAGATGAAAAAACTGTTCCTGTTCGTTGCTGCATTGTTGATCGTCGTGCTAGGCGCGATCGCAGCCTTAGTGATTCTGGTTAATCCGAACCAGTTTAAACCGCTGCTGGTTGAACAGACCAAAAAACAAACCGGCCTCGATCTGGTGATCGAAGGCGATATTGGTTGGCAATTCTTCCCGTCTATCGGCTTTGAACTGGGTAAAACTGAGCTCAAGAACCCTCAAGGATTCACCAGTCCGAACCTATTTAAAGTAGACAGTGTTGGGATTGATGTATCCGTGATGCCACTGTTCGACAAACAACTACAGATCGGCAACATCCGTCTGGATGGGGCTGAAGTCCATCTGGAAACGCTCAAAGATGGCCGTTCCAATTTAGATAGCCTGACCAAAGCGCAGCAGACTTCCACATCCGGCGAAACATCGGATGCAACACAAGCGCCTGCGCAAACATCGGGCTCAGAATCTACGGCTGCTCAGGATTGGAGTATCAATCTTGCGGGTATCGCCATCAACAATGCGCTGTTAGAGATTCAGGATCGCAAAGCAGGCACGCAAACCAAACTGTACGATGTGCAGCTGCAAGTTTCTGAGTTTGCGGCTGATACCTGGACCAAAGTGGATTTTGCAGCGAAAGGCAGCAATAACCAGCAGCAGTTTGGTGCGAGCGGTAACGCGGAAATCAAGCTGTCGAAAGACTTCAAACAGTACGCGCTGCGAAACATTGTGCTGGATGCAAATTTCAGTGACCCCGCGACGCGTATTGATTCTGCGAAATTGAATTTGGCGACGTTTGAATTTGATCAGGCCAACGCTCTGACCTTCTCGGTGAAAGGTACGGCTTCGGACATGAAGCTCGATGCCAGCGGCAGCGCATCGGTGAAGGTTGATAAGGCAATCAGTCAGGTGAGTGTCGACAAACTGGACCTGACGGCGAATCTTGAAGGTGCGGCACTGCCTCAGTCTCCGATGAAAGTAACGATGCAATCTTCGGTTGCATTTGATATGACCAAGAACATGCTCAATGTTGTGCTGGATAAACTTAGCGCAAATGCGCTGCAGTTTGATGGTAAAGCCAGCGTCGCACTGGGTGATATTCCCAAAGTTCGCTTTAATCTGCACAGCCCGGATATTGATTTAGATGAATTCCTGGGGCTGAATAAACAGCCAGCAGCAACGGCAGAAAGCAAGCCAGCCGCTGGTGGTTCGGCTGGAACCAGCCCTTCAGACAAAGCAGAAACCGAACCGGATTTGTCCGCGTTGAAGACGCTGGATGTGGCGGGGGATGTGACCATCGATAAGTTCAAAGCCAGCAACGCCAAAATGCAGAATGTGAAGACCAGTTTTACGGTCAACCGTGGTGTGATCGATCTGAAATCGTTCACGGCCAATCTGTATCAGGGCAGTGTAAAAGCTACCGCACAGATCGATGCTCGTAAAACTCCGGCCACTTACACAATCAAAAAGACCGTCACCGGCGTTAAGATCCAGCCGCTAATGAAAGATGTGCTGGATAACGACAAATTGGAAGGTACCGGAAATATCGATGTCAACGTACAAGGTAAAAGCCTGACGCCAACGGGCATCAAGCAAAACCTGGCGGGTACAGTGGCCATCAACTTTGCTGATGGTGCTGTCAATGGCATTAACGTGGCACAGCTTATTCGCACCAATTACGCCAAAATCAAAGGTCAGTCGGTGAGTGAGGATAACTCGGTACAGAAAACCGATTTCAGTGCTATGACCGCGACCCTGAAGCTGAACAAAGGCGAAATGACGACCGATAACTTAAGTATGCAGTCACCACTGCTGCGCATTCATGGCGAAGGCAAAGCGAACTACATTCAGGAGACGGTCGATTTTCTGGTGCGTACCTCTATTGTTGGTTCCTTGGAAGGGCAGGGTGGTAAGAACATTGACGAGCTGCGTGACGTGACCATTCCGATTAATGTCTCCGGCAAATGGGCTGATCCGAAATTCAAATTGGTGTTTGATGATGTGCTGAAACAGAAAGCGCAAAAAGAGATTGATCGTGGGCTTGAGAAAATCAACGACAAGATCAAAGACGAGAACACCAAAAAAGCCGTAGACGGCTTACTGAAAGGCCTGTTCAATTAAGCGCGTTATATACACAACAAAACAAAAGGGCTGGAATTTCCAGCCCTTTTTCGATGGCAACGTTTAACGCTACTTTACCAGTCAACACCTTGCAGTGCTTTAACACCAGACTCAAAAGCGTGCTTAACGTTCTTCACTTCCGACACCGTATCGGCCATTTCAATCAGAGTACGGTGTGCGCCGCGTCCCGTAATGATCACGGACTGCATAAGTGGACGGTTGTTCAGCGCTTCAACCACTTCATCGAGGTCGATGTAACCGTAACTCACCATGTAAGTCAGTTCGTCAAACAAAACCACGTCCAGTGACTCGTCCTGTAACATGCGTTTGCACTCCTGCCACACCAATTGGGCCGCGGCAGTATCGCTTTCTTTATTCTGCGTTTCCCAGGTGAAGCCCGTCGCCATTACCTGAAATTCGACGCCTAGTTTTTCCAGCAGATTACGTTCGCCGTTGTCCCAGGTGCCTTTGATGAACTGGGCAACCGCACATTGCTTGCCGTGACCAACAGCGCGGGCAATCGTGCCAAAGCCAGAAGTGGATTTACCTTTGCCGTTACCAGTGATGATCAGCAGCAGACCTTTCACTTCCTGTGCCGCGGCTACGCGGGCGTCCACTTGTTCTTTGACTTTCTGTTGCCTTGCCTGATGGCGTTGTTGTTTGGTCTCTTCGCTGGACATGAGTCATCCTTTCTATCGTTAAGTTATCGCTATGATAGCTCAACAATAGCGCGGCAAAAACCAACGAAAAGCATGGAGATAATCAGCCGAAGAACGTGATGTGGTCAACAGGGAAAAGAGAGCTGCCAACCCGCGTGCTGGCAGCATGAATCGACGCTAGATAGAGAGCTTCTGTACAGTCTCTGATACCAGATCCGCATCGTAGATAATTTCCTCAATCACGCCTGAGACCGTGTTGGCCTGATTTTCACCGTGTGAGGCTTTATCGAAGACGACTTTGATTTTGTGATCGATATTGCCGATGATTTGCGAGTTTTTGTCGATCACAGCAGCGATCTCTGAGGTTGAGGTTGAGGTGCGCGAAGCCAGTTTACGTACTTCATCGGCGACTACCGCAAACCCGCGCCCTTGATCACCAGCTCGCGCAGCTTCAATCGCAGCATTCAGTGCGAGTAAGTTGGTTTGCTCGGCGATTTCACTGATGGTGGAGACGATGGCTTCGACGCTTTTCGACTGGCGGTTGAGTTCTTCAATCAGGCCGCTGACGGCATCGACGGCTGCGTTGATCTCTTTGGAGTTTGATAGCATCGAAGCGATAGAATCTTGCCCCTGACGTGCGATGGTGACGGTATCTTCTGCAATCTGGCACGACTTCTTCGCGGCATCACGTACTACCATGGCTTGCTCCACTCGTTCAGTAATATCGCTTGCCAGTTTAATGATTTTCACCACTTTGTTTTCATGATTGAAAATCGGGTTGTAGGTGGCTTCCAGCCATATGACTCGGCCATGTTTGTCTCGACGTTTAAATAGCCCGGATTGAATTTTGCCTGTCGCAAGATCCGACCAGAAATTCGGGTTGCTTTGGTAAAAGTCGTCTTCGCAAAACATGCGGTGATGCTGGCCAGTAATTTCATCGAGTCGATAATCGAGGCAGGAAAGGAAGTTCTTGTTGGCGTTGAGGACAGTGCCGTCAGGAGTAAAATCGATCACCGCCAGCGATTTGTCCATTGCCTTGAGTAGTGCTTGGTTTCGCTCCAGTTCGACCTGCTCCTGCGTGACGTTGGACGCCACTTTCGCGACATACGCCACTTTGCCGTTTTGTACCACAGGAAAATAGGTCGCTGCGACCCAAACTGCTTTGTCTTGACTGTCTTTGCGAATAAAGCGCCCACGGACGGGCTTACCGTTCTTTAGATCGCCCCAGAGCTGTTTATATTCGGCTGTCACCGTATCTTCGGGGAAACAGAGTATGCTGTGATGCTTACCTGCGATTTGTTCCAGTGTGTAGCCCACGACGCCCAAAAATAAAGAGTTGGCAAAACGTATGTGCCCATCTGGTGTGAATTCAATATACGGAACCTGTTCCTTTATTGCACTTTGAAAGCACTCAAACTGAAACTTCTCATTTTCCAGCGCTTGCAGTGCATGCTGCTTTTTTTTCGACCCAAACATGTTATTTCCTCAACAAATGAAACAAGGCCTTGCACAAAACATTTACGCATATGTATTGGTAAATTCAAGATTATGTTTTTGCTCTTTAGTCGAACATTTCAACTTGATTCAATAAATTTGCGATGCAACAACTATTGGTGCAACAAGTATGTACCAGCTTGTTTCACACCAGCGGTTGTTGATGCCTATGCAATGAGTTTAGTTGAAGTTTACTCTTTCGCCTTCCTGCAACATTGCTTAGGAAAACGGAGTCAGCATTCAGGTTGTAAGCCTGATAAATCTGTCAGTTACATTGAGTTGTTTGAAGTCGGTTGCAGTTAGCAATATAGAAAGCGTTGTTGCACTGCCAAACTGACTCAAGCATCTATAGTAATGAGTGAAATCAACAAGAATATTTCTACGATACACTTCGCTTGCTGAAGGGCAGGGCAATTGCTCAGCCCTTCTTTTTTTGACCTCAACGTATACCTGTAACTTACAGATACTGTTTTTATATACAGTATTGTTTTATACTGCGTGTTCATCAACTGTGTTGGGGGAAACGCGATGGGATGTGTAGCTCACGTCAAACCATGGGTAACAACGGAAAATCATGAATCGGTTTCGCATGAGTGCCAAGAGAGGATGCGCCGGACTAAGGCCGTGCTTGACGAAGTTGCACGTGAATCTGAGCGGCTAGCCGATTGGCTCTACTTCGTTTACGTTCCGTCTTTGGCAGAAGGTGGACCAACGCATCAACGACTGTTTGATGCTATTGAAACTCAGTGGCAGCAAGTAAACCATGGCAGTGATAGGTTGCCGGTCGCGCCTCTTAGATCTCTTATTCCACTCGTTGTCGGCGGTTTTGCTTTGAAAATGGGAGGAAGTCACGAGCTGATTTCGCGTAATTTTCTGTCTAATGAACCGCCCACATTTACCCGCAGCTATCTGATTAATGCATTGGTTGAACACGACTGTTATGTTGCGGGTGACAACAGTGAGGCGTACAAGCAAAAACAACGTGAGAGTTACCGAATCCAATGGTTTAGTTGGCAGCATCACATTCAATCGCTTGTGCAATTTCTGCTGCAATGGGACCAAGCGGCACGTACACTGTTTAAAAACAAGTTGGGATGAATGAGATGAAAAGGAAATCGGCGGTTCTTGTGGTGTGTATGGGCAACATTTGTCGTTCGCCAATCGGAGAGGCGGTGCTGAAAGCCAAAGCGCAGGAACTGGGGTTAGACATAGAGATTGATTCAGCGGGAACGATTGGCTATCACCAGGGTAATCCGCCGGACCCAAGAGCCCGATCTGCGGGTGAAAAGCGCGGTTATTCGTTCGCAGGAATGCAGGCGCGCAAAGTGCGGGACAGCGATTTTGAGCAGTTTGATCTGATTCTTGCTGCAGACCGAGATAACTTATTGGAATTACAACAACGTTGCCCCAAGCAATATCACCACAAACTTGCGTTGTTTCTCAGTTATGGCCATTCCGACTACGATGAGATTCCAGATCCTTACTATGGCGGGGAGAACGGATTTGAGTTGGTGTTAGATCTTATTGAAGATGCTTCTGAGCAGTTGCTGTTGCAACTGAAACAAAAAAGCCGGTGATGAGCACCGGCCTTTTTAATCCTGATAGAGATTAGAAGCGGTAGCTTGCTTGCACACCTACAATCCAGACGTTACCTGTCATTTGGCCATCAAACTGGCCGCCAACTTTTTCTGCGGAGTTATCAGAGTCATAGCCACGAGACTCCAAAATGTCTGCGTCTTTGGCAAAAATGTAAGTAAAGGCCGCGTCCAGCGTTAGTTGCTCGGTAACGTCGTAGCCCGCACCCACGCTCAGCCAGATACGGTCGGTTTCCGGAATAGTAATGGTGCGGTTTTTGGTGCTTACTGCTGCAGTGTCATAAGCCACACCACTGCGTAGCGCCAGTTTAGGATCAACCTGGTATGTCGCACCCACAGCGAAACGGTAGTTATCTTTCCAGTTCTCTTCCTTCACCATGACTGTGCCCATGGTATCAAGTTCAGCCTGAAGTTTTTCGAAGCTGCTCCAGTCCGTCCAGTTGATGCTGGTGTGCAGAGCAAACTGATCGGTTAGTTGGTGGTAGGTAGAGAGTTCTGCCGTTGCAGGCAGAGTCAGCATCATGTAACCAGTATCCGACAAAACTTTGCCGTATGACTGAACATACATGTTCGCTGAACCAGACAGCTTCAGGTCTACTTCTGATTTATAAGCGAAGCCAACGCGGTTGTTTGGAGTCATTTGCCAAGCCGCACCCGCTTGCCAGCCCCAACTGGTGTCATCACCTTCCATGTACTTCAGCGTTGTGCCTTTCGTCAGGCCCAGAGCTTCAGTTTGTGCTGGCGATTTCGCACCAAAATGGCCTTCACCCATGACGTAGCGGATGCCACCACCAATGCTAACGGTTTCTGTCAGTTGGTAGGCGATGTTCGCATTCGCTTCCATGGTTGTAACCATAGCTTCGTCACCGAAGTGGCTGGCTGCAAATCCAGAGTCCAGCTCGGTTTCCATGCCGTAGTTGGTACCAAATGCGAGACCTAGAGCCCATTTTTCGTTCACTTGGTGAGAAATGTAGAAGTTCGGAATGACGGCGTCGTTGGCGTAATCAGATGAACTGGTGCTTGAAGTGCTTCCGTAGAAACTAACGTCACCCTCAACGTCAACATTCGGGTTAACGTAGAGTGCGCCAGCAGAAATTTGCGTCCCTTTCAGATAAGTCAGCATTGCTGGGTTGCGCCATTGTGAACCGGCATTGTCTGCAATTGCGGCTTCACCAGCGTACGCGCGGCCAAGACCCGTTGCAGAGTACTCCGCCAGCTGAAAGCCTGCTGCCTGAGTTAAGTTAGATACACTTGCTAAACCACATGCTACTGCAATAGAAAGAAATTTTTTATTAGTTTTCATCTTATTGTTCGCTGAAATTATCTGAATTGGTAACCGCGAAGTCTAAAACTAGAGCTTTTGCTTTAACAATAAAAAACACTGTATTAAGCCTGTTTGGATATAAAATCCGCAAATTGCTTAATAATTAGTGGAAATATCTGATTTAAACTGTGTGGTTATTGTGCTTTCAGCGTACAACTGTAGGGTAGATTGAACATAATAGAACACAAGTGTGCGCTGAGATACGCGAATCGGGAAGGATTAAAAAATAAAAGGGCTGGAAAACCAGCCCTTTACCAATCAAAAAATGTCGTGAAAATGCTTAGAAAGTGCGGCTGTATTGTAAGCCGACTAGGATAGCATCCGCGTGAGTTGTACCTGTGAGGGTAGAAACTGTTGTACCTGATACTGTAGTTGATTCAGATACATCAACGTCTTTACCCATTAGGTAGGTAAAGCCGAAATCGACATTAGATTGTTCATCAATGTTGTAAGTAAAACCAGTTGAGAACCATTGACGGTCTGAATCAGGAACAGAGATGGATGTAACTTTATCCTGTGCGCTGGTGTCGTACATGTAACCCGCGCGTAGCGTCCAGTCTTTGTTCAGGTAGTAAGTACCACCGATAGCGTAGTGCCAACCGTCTTGCCAGTCGTAAACTTTTTCACTGATGGTTTCGTTTTTAAACTCGATTTTGTCGAATTTGCCCCAGCCGATGTACTGAATACTATAGTGCACAGCGAATTGGGTGTTTTCAATACGGTGGTAACCTGAAAACTCTGCGATATCTGGGAGTGGCAGTTTTACTTCTTTGTCGCCGTCTTTCGCTGTAATTTCTGGGCTGTAGCGGTAAGACAAGCCGAAACGGTTGTTATCATCCAGCTCCCACACAGTGCCGACGTTAAATCCTAAACCCCAGCCGTCTGCTTTATCAACGTCTACAGCATTGTAACCGTTCAAGGCATTCAACATACCAGTAGTCGTGTCAACAACTGGTCCGGTGTAATACTCATCGCTGAAACTTCTTTTAAGTGTTCCTTGTCCATAAATAACATCTAGACCCGCACCGAAGCTCCACTGTTTATTCAGACGGTATGATCCCGCTAAACCAAAATTCATACTTAGAATTTCTGTTTTACCGCCGTATTCACCGCCAGCATATGAACCGCTGAATTCGGTCTTAGTGCCGAAGTTAGAGTATGCATCTACACCCCAAGCGAATTTATCGTTTACTGGAACGATAAGGTGAATATTAGGAGCAACAGAAGTTGCACCAGCGTCATCATAATCTGCATTTGATGATTGGCCTGCTGCATTGGTATAGGTTGCATCTTTTACTTCGATCATTGAAGTAATCGTTTCGAAACCTAATGAAAGTGAAGTTTTGTCAAACAGAGCCATAGCAGCGGCATTACGAGACATAACAGCAGCGTTATCTGCGATAACGGCATCGCCTGCGAATGCACGACCAAGGCCAGTTGCAGATTGAGCGTTGAGCTGGAAGCCAGCAGCCATTGCTTGCTGCGTAGCTAGGGAGATTGTCACTGCTAATAGTGACTGTTTAAACAGACGCGTCTTGTTCATTTAGACTTTTCCTTATTATTCGCCTCTTTGGGCGTTTGTTTTGAGCAATTGCTCAGTTGGTGGCTGATACTAGACGCAAGTATAGAGTATAGAAATCCGACCATTGTCTAATTGGATGATAAAGTTATAGAAATGATGACCATTTGGCACGAAAATGCTCTGATATGTGATTTTTTAGAGTTTTAACTCTATTTTAACAATTAAAAAACCCGCTCTGGGAGCGGGTTTGGTTTTATTTCGCAGGTTTTATCATCGGCATCAGATGTTCGGCAATCTTAGCGACATTTTCCCCCTCATCGCCAACCAGTATCAGGCTCATGTTGCCTATAGGCTCAATGACACCGGACATTCCGTCTTTGTCGAACTGAACGTTCTGTTTACTCGGCATCGAGGTCAAAAAGAGTGTTACCTTGCCTTTTTCACCCTGAAACACCATGTGAACGGCGTTGGCATGACCAAATCCGCAGTGGTTCAGGTAATACACGTGATACGGAAACGTACCGTTCAGGTTGTAGGCGAAAGGTTGCATTTTCGCATTGATTTGGCGCGAACTAACCGCTTCATCTAATGCAGAAACAAACACTTCTTCATCCAAAACGTGTTTAACGGCGATATCTGCAAGACTGGCTTGCGCGGGTGTTACCAACAGGTTGCCCCAATTGACCTGGCCAACGGCTAAACCGATGACAAAAGCAACGGAGGCAGCCATCGCCATCGCACGGCGCACAAAGCGTGGGCGCACGACATTATCGGCAGCCGAACTGTGGCTGAACAAGATTCGATCCGCCAAGCCATCGGGCACATCAACGCGCATTGCTTCAGCAATTCTGGCGTCCAGGTTCAACACATCGTCGGCAAATTTGCTGTTCGCTTCGCTGGAGGCGATAGCTTCGTGCATCGCTTTGTCGCGATGTTTCGGATCCGACAACATGCGGCGGCGAAATTCTAAATCATCCATTTTGCTGCCCCCTGTAATTTTCTGAAGAATCTAACATCTCTTTTAACTGATTGCGTGCCCGAAACAGTCGGGTCATCACGGTGTTTTTGTTGAGTTCCAGTATCTCGGCTATCTCTTCGCCACTGAAACCTCCAATAACCTGCAGAAACAGCGGCTCGCGATATTCCACATCCAGCTTCATGATTTGCGCATGCAACCACTCCTGCTGATGGTGGGCATCATCCGAGACTTTGGCTTCGCCGCTATGATCGTCAAGATCGACCAACTCAAACTGCTTGCGTTCGAAACGACGTGCGTTTTCGCGCCGCAATATGGTAATGAGCCACGACTTTGCTGCTTTCTCGTCTTGTAAGCTGTCGAGCGATTTCCACGCCCTTAAGCAGGTTTCCTGCACCAGATCCTGCGCGATGCTCTGGTCTTTACACAACCAATAAGCATAACGGTAGAGATCACGATGGTAAGCACGAACCAGTGCTTCGTATTTTCTTTGTCTGTCCATACCGCTATTGACCGGACGGTTGGAAGTTTTCTTTCCAAATATTTTTAGTAGCGACACAAAAGTCTCCGTTTGTTTACGCCACGTCGGTTAGAGGCCGACGCCTTTTGGGTGTTCATTCTGGTTGTGAGGGTGCTATGCACAATTACTAATCAGTTTGGAAATGTGCTCAGAGATTGTTTTGAATCAAGTTTAGGCCGCGTTGGCCCCATAAAACCAAGATAAAATTGATCTAATTCAAAATCTCATCGTCCGAAGTGGCTATAGTAACTCCTGTCATCTAGTTAGTCATTGCGACTAGCGTGTTGAGCAAGATGACACTTCCTTTTGAAGGCTGACTTTACTTTCTCCTAATCAGGAAACTGATTATTTTCAATTGGCGTAAGTTAATTGCTTTAAAAAACATTCCGACCACACAGTTATGTGTGGTTTTTTTTTGCCCGCATTTCCCCCACCATTCTATTGCTTACCCTCCGTGACAAAGACTGGACGAGTAAACTTCTTGATTCAACTACACTTAATCCGTGTTTCGATGCAAATATCACGTTATTCCAAACAGTTGTTTGATTGTCTTAACAATCTCGTTACAATGCATCAGGTCAGACCTCTTATTCTAAGGAGAAACAATGGGCAAACAGGAAGTGAGAACACGTTCGGGTGAACGTGTAGCTGTCGTAGCGGGTCTACGTACTCCCTTTGCGCGCCAAAGTACAGAATTTGGCCAAGTGCCAGCTGTTGATTTGGGCAAAATGGTTGTCAGCGAGATGCTGGCAAGAACGGATATCGATCCTGCGCTGATCGAGCAGGTGGTATTTGGTCAGGTAGTGCAGATGCCGGAAGCACCCAACATTGCACGTGAAATCGTACTGGGCACTGGCATGAACATTCATACCGATGCTTACAGTGTGACCCGAGCTTGTGCGACCAGCTTCCAGTCCGCCGTCAACGTGGCCGAAAGCATTATGGCTGGCACGATTGATATCGGTATCGCTGGTGGTGCGGATTCGTCGTCTGTTTTGCCGATTGGCGTTTCCAAAAAGCTGGCTTCCAGTCTGCTTGCGCTAAGCAAAACCAAAACGCTAGGTCAGAAGCTGAACGTTTTGAAATCATTGTCTCTGAAAGATTTGATGCCAGTGCCGCCAGCAGTGGCGGAATACTCAACCGGTTTATCTATGGGACAGACGGCTGAGCAGATGGCGAAGTCACATGGCATTTCGCGTCAGGATCAGGATGCGCTTGCGCACCGTTCTCACACACTGGCAGCGCAGGCATGGAAAGACGGTAAGATTCGCGGCGAAGTGATGACGGCTTTCCCTGAACCGTACAAAAAGTGGATCGATACCGATAACAACATTCGTCTGGATTCGACTCTTGAAGGCTATGCCAAACTTCGCCCGGCGTTTGATCGCCAATACGGCAGTGTGACCGCTGCGAACAGTACGCCACTGACCGATGGCGCGGCGGCCATCATGCTGATGCGTGAAGGCCGCGCGAAAGAGTTAGGGCTTGAGATCCTCGGCTACATTCGCTCTTACGCATTTTCCGCGATCGGTGTTGAAAAAGACATGCTGATGGGCCCGTCTTACGCGACACCGATGGCACTCGATCGAGCGGGTATTACGCTCGGCGATCTCACCCTGATCGATATGCACGAAGCGTTCGCCGCACAAACACTGGCTAACCTGAAAATGTTTGCCAGCGATAAGTTTGCCCAAGAATGTTTAGGCCGCAGTCAGGCGATTGGTGAAGTCGATATGGACAAGTTTAACGTACTGGGCGGTTCACTGGCTTACGGACACCCATTTGCGGCGACAGGTGCACGTATGATCACGCAAACACTGCGCGAATTGAAACGTCGCGGCGGCGGTTTGGCATTGAATACCGCATGTGCCGCGGGTGGTCTGGGCGCAGCAATGATTCTGGAGGTGGAGTAATGAGCCAATCTAAAGCATTTCATCTGAGTGTTGATGAGCAGAACATTGCGTGGCTGGCGATTGATGTGCCGGGAGAAAAAATGAACACCTTGCAGGCGGCATTTGCCGAAGACATGCAAGCGGTGTTCAAACAACTGGAATCACAAAAAAGTCAGCTCAAAGGCCTGATAGTACATTCACTCAAGCCCGACAATTTCATCGCGGGGGCGGACGTACGCATGCTGGAGGCCTGTACGTCGGCGCCGGAAGCACAAGCGCTGGCTACTCAAGGTCAGGAGATGTTCCAGCAGTTGTCCGATCTGCCATTCCCTGTGGTCGCTGCGATTCATGGTCCATGTTTGGGCGGTGGCCTGGAACTGGCTCTTGCGTGTGATTACCGAGTGTGCAGTGATGATGACAAAACCCGTCTTGGTCTGCCGGAAGTGATGCTCGGCCTGCTGCCTGGTTCAGGTGGTACGCAGCGTCTGCCTCGTTTGATTGGCTTGCTGCCTTCGCTGGACTTAATTCTTACGGGTAAGCAGCTCCGTGCCAAAAAAGCGAAAAAGCTGGGTGTGGTTGACGCTTGTGTGCCACAAGCTGTCCTGCTGGATGTCGCCAAGCGCTTTATTGACGAAAAAGGTAAGAAAAAAGGCAAAGTTCCATTGTCGACCAAAGAAAAGCTGATGTCGCAGACGGGCTTTGGTCGCAAAGTGATCTTTGATCAGGCGAGTAAGAAAACGGAACAAAAGACGCGCGGTAACTACCCGGCAGCCAAGGCGATTCTGGAAGTGATTCAGCATGGTCTAGAAAAGGGCATGAAAGCGGGACTTGAGCTGGAAGCCAAGCGTTTTGGTGAACTGGTGATGACACCGGAATCGAAAGCGTTGCGTTCGATCTTCTTTGCTACAACAGAGATGAAAAAAGAGAACGGTTCTGACGCTAAACCGCTGAAAGTGAATCGCGTTGGCGTGTTGGGTGGCGGTTTGATGGGCGCGGGCATCAGCCATGTCAGCGTGGCCAAAGCGAAGGTGCCTGTCCGTATTAAAGATGTGTCTAACGACGGCATCCTGAACGCGCTCAACTACAACTACAAGTTGTTCGACAAGCAGCGCAAGCGCAGAATTCTGAGCAAAGCACAGCTGCAAGCCGAGATGAGCAAGCTCACTGGCGGAACCGATTTCACCAGCTTTAATCATACCGATGTGGTCATTGAGGCGGTGTTTGAAGATTTGTCGCTGAAACAGCAGATGGTGGCGGATATTGAAGCCAATGCTAAGTTGAGCACCATCTTCGCCACCAATACCTCATCGCTGCCGATTCATCAAATCGCCGCCAAAGCGTCACGTCCGGAAAATATCGTCGGCCTGCATTACTTCAGTCCGGTTGAGAAAATGCCGTTGGTGGAAGTGATTCCGCATGAAACGACCTCGGATGAAACCATTTCTACGGTCGTTGCTCTTGCGCGTAAACAGGGCAAAACGCCAATTGTGGTTAAAGACTGCGCTGGGTTTTACGTGAACCGCATTTTGGCGCCGTACATGAATGAAGCCGCCCAAATCCTGATGGCTGGTGAGCCGATTGAAAACCTTGACCGAGCCCTGCTTGATTTCGGTTTCCCGGTCGGGCCAATTACTTTGCTGGATGAAGTTGGCGTTGATATCGGTGCGAAGATCATGCCGATTCTGGTCAAAGAGTTGGGGCCGCGTTTCCAAGGGCCGGACGTGTTCGATACGTTGCTGAATGATGGTCGTAAAGGCCGTAAATCGGGTAAAGGTTTCTACAGCTATAAAGGCAGCAAGAAGAAGGAAGTCGACAAGTCAGTATACAAACTGCTGAAGCTGACTCCGGAATCTAAGTTCAATGATAAAGATATCGCACTGCGCTGCATTCTGCCGATGCTGAATGAAGCGGTGCGTTGTCTGGATGAGGGTATTATCCGCAGCCCGCGTGACGGCGATATCGGTGCCATTTTCGGTATCGGTTTCCCGCCTTTCTTGGGTGGTCCGTTCCGCTATATGGATCATATTGGCATCAAAAAGTTGGTCGAACTCATGAATCAGCATGCTGAGAAATACGGTGACCGCTTTGCGCCGTGTGACGGTCTGCTGACGCGAGCTGGTCTGGACGAGCATTTTTATCCGGCGTAATGAACGATATTTTTGTCGTCAACATGAACGGGGCATTGGCCCCGTTTTTTTCTCTCAATCCCGACATCAGCCACAAGTGTCAGCCAAAATTCTGTGCTAGCATAATTCGAAATATCAAGAAGTAAGAAGGATTCAACATGGATGCACTTGAACTGCTGTTAAACCGCCGTTCGGTTGCCAAACTGGACGCTCCCGCACCAGAAGGCAAGGCACTGGAAAATATTATTCGTGCCGGATTGCGCGCACCGGATCATGCCAACCTGATGCCGTGGCGTTTTGTCATTGCTCAGGGCAGCGGATTGCAGAAGCTATCCAACATTCTGGTTAAAGCGGCAATTGCCGATAACAGTGAAGAAGCAGTAGTAACGAAAGTGAAAAATGCGCCATTTCGTGCCCCAATGGTGATCACTGTGATCGCGAAAGTCACGCCTCATGAAAAAGTCCCCGCGTTTGAACAGCATTTGTCAGCCGGATGCGCAGTACAAGCGATGCAGATGGCCGCTGTTGCTCAGGGCTATCAGGGTATTTGGCGTTCAGGTAATTGGATGTTCCATCCTGAGGTACATCAAGCCTTTGGTTTGGAAGGCGATGATCAGATAGTGGGTTTCCTTTACTTGGGAACTCCGGGAACCACGCCAATGAAAGTGCCAGAACGCGAGCTGAGCCAGTTTGTGGAATTTCTCTAATCAGCGTGCGTCTGAATTCTCTACGTAAAAGAGGGCCTGTGGCCCTCTTTTTTGTGTCGATCAATGAATGTGGTAAGCAATCACAAAATCAATAAACAGACGGACTTTTTCCGGCAAATGATCTTTGTGGTTGTAGAGCATGTAAATGTCGCGAGGGTTGGCGCTCCAATCACTGAGAACGCGTACCAAGCTGCCATCTGCGATGTATTCACGCAGCATCACATCCGGCATCAGAGTAATGCCTAAGCCTTCTGAACAGGCGCTTCTTACCACGTTCAGTGCGTTGGCCTGAAAACGTCCTTTGTCACCGTTGATGACGGTCTCGCCTTTTGTATTCGTCAGTTGCCATTTAATGAGCGGATAACCTTTCAGCAGCGAGTGATGATTCAGGTCTTCGGCATGAGTTGGCGCGGGATTCTTAGCCAGATAATCCGGGCTGGCGACCAGAATATCTTTCACTTCACTGATTTTTCTCGCAATCAGGCTCGAGTCACGTTGTGGGCCGACGCGGAAAATGACGTCCCACTCGGTTGGATCAAGTTGATCTGCGTGGTTACTGGTGGTCAGTTCAATGTTGATTTCCGGGTACTTTTTCATGAACTCATTGAACATCGGCATCATCATGCGCTTCGTCAAATTATAGGGTGACGAAATTTTGATCTTGCCAGAAGCACCGCGACATTCGTCGGTAATTTCTTCTGCCATTGACGCCAAACGTTGCAATAACGGTGAACAGTCACTAAAAAAACGTTCACCTGCTTCAGTTAAAGAGAGTTTGCGAGCATGGCGATTCAAAAGTCTTAGATTCAGAGAATCTTCAAGCGCTTGAATGCGTCGGGTGATGGTCGCTACAGGAATCATCGTCTTGCGGGAAGTAGCGGTGTAGCTCCCATTTTCGACAACCAGTCGAAAGAGGTTTAGGTCATCTAATTTCATTGTTCCTGACACATTATTTTACGAATTTGAGTAATTTATACGGATATCAGTTGTCAAAGATTGCGTCACGTCAACTTGTCGTGCGATTCGTGATATTCCATACATATAGTATGCAACTGCCGTGCAAAGTGGAATATTTGTATAAATCTTATTTCATGACTACTTTTTAAGTAACGTATGAAACCATCTTATAACAATAAAGCAGATTGTGAACAGGAAGAGCATAGTGAGGTAGAAGCTATGTATAAAACTCACATCAGGGCTAATGAATTCTCGGCTCCCAAACCGCTGTCTGAAAAGCTGATTATGTTAGTTGATGATGATCCGATTTTCAGACGGATCACCAGTGGCTATCTGTCCGCTCAGGGATATAAGGTGATGGAGGCAGAAGACGGCCTGGATGGGCTGAGAAAGCTCAGAAAAGTAGCACCGGATCTGGTGCTGTGTGATTTATCAATGCCCGTGCTCGATGGCATTGAATTCGTTGAAGAAGTAAGTTTGGAATATCCATCTTTGCCGATGATTGTCGTGTCTGGCACGGATGAAATGTCTGACGTGGCTAAGGCTTTGCGCTACGGGATTAAGGACTTTCTCGCCAAGCCGATCGGAAATCATGAACATTTAGGTTGCGCTATTGAAAGCACGTTGGAAGATGCCTCGCATCACATGGCTGATCTGCGCGATTTTTCCAGCCAATGGTTCCGAGTCGATGGAGGAGGAGACATTCCCGAAGAGCAGGAACTGCATTGGCATCTGGAGTACTTGCATGATAATCCGAGTGCGGCTAAAGACTTGTTACACGCTCTTTTGCCTGATAAAGACACGGCGCAAGGGGTATGGAAATGCAGTTACCGTTTACTGCAGTCCACCGACGTTATGCCGCTGGTTTTTGATTATGCATGGCTGATGAATGGGCAGTTTGCGTTTTATATTGTCGACTCATCCAGCGATGGGGACAAAGGCGTTGCGAGTACCTTATTGGTGCGGGCACTGTTTCACGATTACCTGCGCAACTTACGCAGTTTTAACGCCGATCTCAAAGATTTGGCGGAGATTGTCGAACGTGGCATTGAGTGTTCCGATTGTGCTGAACCGGTCGCGGCTGTTTTCGGTCTCGCCAACCTGAGCGATGGAACCTTGTCTATTCTGCCTGCGGGATTGGATAGTCAGTGGTCGAACGGTTACATGACGCAGCATATTGCGGCGGGTGTAAAGTTGGGCGAAAACTGTATGAAGAATTTCATTACTAAAGACTTATTGATTCATAACGCCTGCCAACTGTCACTCAGTTGCCTTGGCGCCAGCAGTTTTATTCTCGATATCTACCAAGGTGCTGCTACCTAGCGTCCTTCTGCTCACACTCTGCCTACAGAGTGTGAGCTATTTAACCCACCCATAATAACCACATGCTTTGTCCGTGTTTGTGACAAATTGTTTAAGGTATAGTCAGCGCCTCAAAACAATTATTAATCCGATGCTCTGTTTTTTGGGGCCGGACTGAAAGTAAGTCACCTACACTAGAGAAGCTAATCATGGCAGACAAAGAGTTTAAAGAACCTTACAATGTGCTGTACTTTTTAGGTTTTATTGCAGCCCTGTTGATCCCAACCCTTCCAGCGACCCTGACGTGGATTCGCGTAGTGAACGGTTACGCAGGTTTCTAATCAAGTTTCAAACCCAAATGTCGGCACGGTTCGAGAGTTGGGTTTGGCTTAAGTGAGGTTCACCATCAATATTCGTCATCTGCTGTTAAATATTGTTGGTGGTCTCAGTGTTGGCCTGGGGATTCTGGGCATCGTACTTCCTCTTCTACCCACCACTCCTTTCTTGTTGTTGGCCAGTGCATGCTTTATGCGCAGCAGCCCTCAATTCCATCGTTGGTTGCATCAACATCGACTGTTCGGGCCGATTTTGACTAATTGGCAACAGAACAAAGCTGTTTCCAAGCGGGTAAAGCAACGCGGTTGCATCTTCATACTCCTCAGTTTCGCATTTTCGATTACCGTTATTCCTCATTTATGGTTGAAAGCTCTGCTGTTTGTTGGGCTTGTGGTATTGATCACCTGCTTTCTGCGACTTCCGACTCACGAGCTGGTTGCTAACCAACAAGAAAATCACTAGCATTATGTGGAAGTGTGCCCGCTCTTCGAGTGGGCGTTTGTTTTTTCTGCACGGTGAAAATTGACCGGCGGAAACCTTATTACCTGATTCGGCTCTGTACCGCGTCAGGCCAATCGAAGTTAAATTAGTTATGACAACCGAAACTCTTTCACTGATCAAATCAAGCATCAAAAGCATTCAAGACTACCCAAAACCAGGCATCCTGTTCCGCGACGTGACCAGCCTGCTTGAAGATGCCAAAGCCTATCAGGCAACCATCCAATTATTTTTGGATCGTTACAAAGAGATGGGTTTCACCAAAGTCGTTGGTACTGAAGCGCGCGGCTTCCTGTTTGGCGCGCCATTAGCACTGGAACTGGGTGTGGGTTTTGTACCTGTTCGCAAACCAGGCAAGCTGCCACGCGAAACCGTAGCGCAAACCTACGATTTGGAATACGGCACTGACACTCTAGAAATCCACGTAGATGCGATCAAGCCAGGCGATAAAGTACTGGTAGTGGATGATTTGCTGGCAACTGGCGGTACGATTGAAGCGACAACAAAACTCATCCGTCAGTTGGGTGGTGAAGTTGAGCATGCGGCGTTTGTTATCAACCTGCCAGAAATTGGTGGTGACAAGCGTCTTGAAGGTTTAGGCTTGAACGTTTACAGCATCTGTGAATTTGAAGGTCACTAAACACTCACATCGGAAGGTTTCATGAGTTATCTTGCCTTAGCGCGAAAATGGCGACCCACCAAATTTAACGAAGTCGTGGGTCAGGCACATGTATTAACGGCTTTAGAAAATGCTCTGGCGCAGAACCGATTGCACCATGCGTACCTGTTTAGCGGCACGCGTGGTGTTGGTAAAACGACCATCGGTCGTCTGTTTGCCAAAGGACTAAACTGTGAAACGGGCATCACCGCCACACCATGTGGTGAATGTGCGACGTGTAAAGAGATCGATCAGGGGCGATTTGTCGACCTGTTGGAGATCGATGCGGCCTCACGAACTAAAGTCGAAGATACCCGTGAACTGCTGGATAATGTTCAGTACAAACCAGCTCGCGGTCGCTTTAAGGTTTACCTGATTGACGAAGTACACATGCTGTCTCGTCACAGCTTTAACGCACTGCTGAAAACCTTAGAAGAGCCGCCAGAGTATGTGAAATTCCTGCTGGCAACGACGGATCCGCAGAAACTTCCTGTGACGATTTTGTCTCGTTGTCTGCAATTCCACCTCAAACCGATCAATGTTGAAAATATTCAGCATCAGTTGGAACACATCTTAGCTGCCGAACAGGTAAGCAGTGAAAGTAAAGCACTGGCGATGATTGCGCATGCCGCCGATGGCAGTATGCGTGATGCGCTGAGTTTAACCGATCAGGCCATCGCTCTTGGCAACGGCCAGGTGCAGCAGGATGTGGTGTCTCATATGTTGGGGACACTCGATACCGATCAAGCGTTGCATTTACTGCAAGCGATCAGCAGCACGCAACCACAAACCGTCATGGACAGCATTGAAGCACTGGCTCAAAACGGTGTGGAGTGGGATGGATTGTTGCAGCAACTGGCGGCGCAGCTTCATCGTGTCGCGATGTATCAAGCGCTGCCATCCAGCATTGATAAAGCGCAGCCTGATGCTGAGAAAATTCAGTGGCTGGCCAAAAGCCTATCGCCGCAAGATGTACAGCTCTATTACCAGATTGCAATCAAAGGTCGTGATGATTTGTCGTTGTCACCAACGCCGCGTGTTGGTATCGAAATGATCACTCTGCGTATGATGGCGTTCCGACCGTCGCAGGCTTCGGTTGCACAGGTGATTTCGACTCAGCCGGCAGCAGTTGCGCCAAGTCAGCCTCAAGCTGTTCAGCCTGTAGCAGCGCCAGTATCCGCATCTCAAGCGCCACACGCGACACCAAGAGTTCAGCCGCAGCCAGCCGAGTACGAGCGTCCTTCAGCTCCGCCGCCGAGTGTACCTGAGCCGATGAGTGAACCTGTGCCTCAACCTGCGCCGCAAAGTGCTTCACAACCAGAGGCGCCCGTTCAACAACCAACAGTTGAGAGTGAAAGCAAACCATCGCCGATGGTGGGGCTGCGTCATCAACTGCGTTCTCAGCGTCAAGGCTTGGCTCAGAAAGGTTCTGATCCAAAAAAGCCTGATGCGGCATCTGCTAAACCGGTTTCGGTTCTTGAGCGTGTAGCCCAGCGTGGCCAGCATGCTGCGCAGATGTCGCCTTATTCTGCGACGTCTGTCGATGACACTCCGGATGATGAAGCGTATCAATGGCGTCCTACGCAAAACCTGCCAGTGGAAACGCAGGCAAAGAGTGAGTTGACGCCAACGCAGATCAAACGTGCCCTAGAACATGAAAAAACGCCGGAAATGACTGAAAAGTTGATTCATGAGGCGATTGAACTCGATCAGTGGGCCAGCCTGATTCAGCGTTTACATACGGCGAAATTGGTGGAGCAGCTAGCGCTGAATTCGACCTACAAGAAAAACGGAGCGTCGATTGAGCTGACATTGCGTCCATCGCACGCACACCTCAATACGGACAAAGCGCAGAGTGAACTTCTGCAGGCTCTGAATGACCAATTGAATGAGGATTGTCATCTGTCCGTCACCATCGGTGAAGACGGTGAAACACCTTTAGAGCTTAGAGAGCGCCTTTATCAGGGCAAACTCTCACGTGCCATCGACAATCTGGTGGCCGATCCTAATGTACAATTTATTGAGCGACGTTTTAGCGCTGAACTTGATAAAGACAGTGTTAGACCGATTTAACGGCAACTGCGGGCTTGAGATTTACATCAATCAACCCCACAGTATGTAAAACAATTAAGATAAACCAGAGAGACAAAGATGTTTGGTAAAGGCGGTATGGGCAACCTAATGAAGCAAGCCCAACAAATGCAAGAACGCATGCAAAAGCTTCAAGAAGAAATCGCAAACATGGAAATCACCGGTGAATCTGGTGCTGGTCTGGTCAAAGTGACAATCACTGGTAGCCACAGCGTACGCCGTGTTGACATCGACGAGAGTCTGATGGAAGACGACAAAGAAATGCTGGAAGACCTGATTGCTGCTGCGTTTAACGACGCCGCGCGCCGTGTTGAAGAAGCTCAGAAAGAAAAAATGGCGGGCGTGACTGGCGGTATGCAACTACCACCAGGCATGAAAATGCCGTTCTAACGACGAGTTAATTTAATGCGTACCAGTCATATGCTGGAGCATTTGATGGAGGCCTTACGTTGTCTGCCTGGGGTTGGCCCCAAGTCAGCGCAGCGTATGGCCTTTCATTTGTTGCAAAGAGACCGCAAAGGCGGCTTGCAACTGGCAGATGCTCTGAGTCAGGCAATGGTGGAAATCGGCCATTGCAGCGAATGTCGCACCTTCACAGAAGAAGAAGTGTGTCACATCTGTCAAAACCCTAAACGCCAGGAAAACGGTCAGCTATGCGTGGTGGAAAGCCCTGCTGATATCGCCGCTGTGGAAGCGACCGGTCAGTACTCCGGACGTTATTTCGTGTTGATGGGGCACCTGTCTCCACTTGATGGGATTGGGCCAAGTGATATTGGCTTGGATGTGCTGGATTTTCGTCTTCAACGAGGCGGTATTTCCGAAGTGATTCTAGCCACCAATCCGACGGTGGAAGGCGAAGCGACCGCACATTACATTGCGGAATTGTGCCGCGAACATGATGTCTCCGCCAGCCGAATCGCTCATGGTGTGCCTGTCGGCGGTGAGTTGGAATTGGTCGACGGCACCACGCTGTCTCACTCATTACTCGGCCGACAAAAGTTGTAAAAAACCGCGCTTTCAAGCGCGGTTTTTTATGAGCAGAGCGTCATTGAATGATTTAAGCAGAGACTTGTTCTGCGAGCAAAGAACGGTAAATTAACGCACCCAGAGCACCACCGACAATCGGTGCTAACCAGAATAGCCACAATTGAGAAATCGCCCAATCACCTACGAACAATGCGACCGCAGTACTGCGTGCTGGGTTGACGGATGTGTTAGTGACAGGAATGCTGATTAAGTGAATCAAAGTCAGGCACAAGCCGATTGCGATAGGCGCAAAACCCTGCGGCGCGCGATTGTCGGTAGCACCCATGATCACCAAAAGAAACATAGCGGTCATGACCACTTCTGACACCAATGCAGCGGTCAGAGAATATCCACCCGGTGAATGATCACCAAAACCGTTGGCCGCAAAACCTGAAGCGGCAACATCAAAACTTGCCTGGCCAGACGCGATCACATACAAGATAGCGGCAGCAATCACACCACCAATCACTTGAAATACGATATAAGGGATCACGTCTTTGGCTGAGAAACGACCGCCTACCCAAAGACCAACGGTGACTGCCGGATTAAGGTGACAACCGGAAATATGACCAATGGCGAATGCCATTGTTAGGACAGTGAGACCAAACGCCAATGCGACGCCGAGCAAGCCAATCCCCACATCGGGAAAGCCTGCGGCCAATACAGCACTGCCACAACCACCGAGAACCAGCCAAAAGGTGCCGAACATTTCAGCGATATACTTATTCATAAATTAAACCTTGCAGAGTCTGTGGGAAATTCCAAAAACGCAAGGAAAATACTGCTAAACGGAAGGGGTAAAGTCAGGGAATTGCAAACACTTGAGGATGGTAGCGTAAACAAAGTTTGTGAAACTGATCTCTTATGTGAGTTGCTCTAATTCGGTGATATTCGCCATTGCTTCCTGGTTTGTCTGACCACAAACTACAGGACATGGTTTAAAGTGATGGCAGACGGCTGGGCGTTCTGGCTTGCCGAACAGTTTGCACAGATTGTTTTCGTTGAGCTGAATACAACGAACCCCGGCAGGTTTGCCATTTGGCATACCCGGAATAGGAGAAGAGATGCTTGGCGCAATGCAGCAGGCGCCGCAGCCTAATCGACAGTCCATCATGACCTCGCTTTTGTGTATCCGCTCAATAAGGGCGCCGATCCTAACAGAAATCAGGTTTCATCACAGCGAAATTGCAGAATATTTATCCTTGAACTTTGTGGGGGAGGAGGGTATAAATCGTCCCCCTGAAACAAGACAGGAAAACAGGTGTTATGAGTACTCCATTTTGGCAAAGCAAAACTCTGGATCAAATGACAGAAGCAGAGTGGGAATCTCTGTGCGACGGCTGTGGCAAATGCTGCCTGCACAAGCTAATGGATGAAGACTCCGATGAGGTGTATTACACCAACGTCGCCTGCAGTTGGCTGAACAGCGAAACTTGCTCTTGTAAAGATTACCCTAACCGTTTCAATTCAGGCGAAGAGTGCCTGAAGCTGACTCGTGACAAAATCGACGAGTTTAACTGGTTACCGGATACCTGTGCTTATCGCTTGCTGGCGAGTGGCGATACGTTGCCAGAATGGCACCCATTGATCACCGGCTCAAAAGAAGCGATGCACGCAGCCAACGAAAGCGTGCGCAATAAAGTCGTTTACGAAATTGATGTGATCGACTGGGAAGACCACATTTTGAACCACCCTTCGCGACAGTAAGTAAACAAGGCGCGATAAGGCTTTATTCAATGCCTTATCGCCTAAATCCCATCAAAAAGCACATATTACGAATCTCTGTCGCCACTTTGTCGTCATATTTTCAGGTTATTTATCTTCAAGTATCGTTCTAACAAGGCCACTTTAACGTCTGAGGATCATTGACGCCTTTAAGTTTAAGCTAAAGCTAGATAGTGACTAGTTGCCCATGTCGAGTTGCAATTCAGCCAAAGCACCGTTTGTCTTTGCTTTTAGACATTAAAGTTCTGCTAAGATGCTTTTCTCGCATTTAGATAAGAAGACCGACATGAAAATCTTAGTAGCGCTACTGGTAACCTGTTTCTCTGTGACTTCCGCATTAGCTAAGAGCAATATCAGTATTGAGTTTTCTCCCCCTCAATCTAAAGAGGAACAGCAGACGGTTCAGGACATCAATGATAGTGGTGTTAACAAGATAGTTGTCGCATTATCAGATTCTTTGTTTCCATTTGATGACTTGTTAAAAATTCATTACGGTGAAAATGAGGGGCCGTTATATGACCCAGAAAATCATGTGATATCTATCCCTTATACTTTCTATACTGAAGCGCTGAATTATTTTCAGAAAAATGGTTATGCGGAGAAATATGGACGCTCTGTGAAAGAGGGTGTATCGGATACCTTGTTACACACACTGTTGCATGAAATTGGCCACGCATATATTGCAGATAAAGGTATTCCAATCCTTGGTAAAGAAGAAGATGCGGTCGATAACTTTGCCACGATCATTTTGCTAGATTATGTCGATGATGGCAGCGAGATAGCCATCAGTGCTGCTGACATGTTTGCATTTGAGTCTGAAGAACGGCCAGAGTATTACCAATCCGATGAATACATAGATGAGCATAGTTTTGACTTGCAAAGGTATTTTTCAACACTTTGTTTGGTATATGGTAGCAACCCTAAAGAATACGCGTATCTGCTAGATGAAGTGGGTAAAGATTACCTCAAAGATAGAAAGGAATTCTGCATCGACAATTATCAGCAGGTAAACAATAACTGGCATACATACTTGCCAGTAAGAACATTATGACCAACAACCGACAGTTGTTTAACGCTTTGTGTTTATGAGAATGACTAACACAACACACAGGTCAAACATTGGAGTTTGATCTGTGTGTCAATGAGCGGTAAAGCCTTAGTAGTGCTTTCGAAACGAGAGTGTGTATCTAAATCAAAAGCAAAATACTGCCGATCGTTGCCGCAGCGGAAAGATATTGCCCCGCGGAATAAGAGGAGTCATCTTCTTTCTTCACGTCATTTGGGTGACCCATGCCGAGAGCGCCATAGGTAAAGGATTCCACTTTATCACCCAGGCTTTTATCCTTGATGTCTGGTGTCTTTCCATCTTCAATTTCTTTCAGAGCGGCAAGCAAGGCTTTGCCTTCTTCCGACAGCGTCACTTTATTCTGCTCAACCTTGAGTGGTGCAGGCTCAGATTTCTGTTCGCTCGTCGCCGACACCTGAGATTTCACCGTTTGGGGGGAATACAGCTGCGCTGATCCTACGCCTACTGGGTTCATACATCTCTCCTAATTTGCCTCTCAGTCACTATATCGACAGGGGTGTGAAAAACTTGTGCGATTTTTACACATTTTGTGTGCTAATTCGTCAAGCAAACATTATGCCTGTTTTGATAATCATCAGGATTAAAAGCAAACTATTCGTTGTTCAATGGCTTACAGGTTAAATCGGCATTGCGATGTGTCAGCTGTTTAAACGCTTCCATCTGATGTTCAGGTTTAACGTAGCGCACTGGCGGCGCAAGCACCCGCAGCTGATAGTCTTGTCCTTCTGTTTGCCAGTCTGAAACAGGAGTGACAACAACGATGTTAAGCGATGGATTACGGCGCAGAATGGATGCGGCGGTTCCTAGGCCATTCTGAGTATGGAATAAGCCAGCAATATGCATCACGCGTACGCCCGGATGCTTAGTCAGGTAATTCACAATACTTTCCGCCATTGTTTCATCCCAGGTGATCTGTGCGGCAAATTGGTTCTCGGTTTGTTGGGGTGTGCCATGATGCATGGAAGCCATAAACTGTTGTTTGTAGACTGAATCTTGCGTATTGATTTGCGCTGCAACCTGAAGGCGTTCATCGGGTGTCAGCTGCTCGAGATAAGCCGCGCCATAGCGGCCGATGCAGCGCACGACAGATTTAGGGGCATTGGCGGCAATGACGGCAATTTTCTGCTGCTTGGCAAGTTCTACCAAAGGCCGGTAATCACTTTCATAGTTTGGCCAGGCACTGGTTTGTTGAATCAGATATTGTTCGCCGATTTCACCCCGCAGGTATGCATCCACGAGGGCTTGATCCGGGCGAGAAAACTGTTCCATCGATAGCGCAACCGGGCGTTTTGATTTGCTCAATTCTTGCAGCAACTCAGTTTGAAAACGGTGAATGCCGGCATGGGTGTGCCATTCGCCGACTAAGATGACATCAGCGTCTCTGATATCCTGAGTAAACTGCGATAGGGTGAGTGAGTTACCCATAGGGGAGGCGAGTTGATAGTCGTAATAAGTGGTAACTTGGGGTGTTGCTGCGCAACCCATGAGGGATGCTGAAAGCAGTAGGGGT
Source organism: Vibrio sp. LQ2 (assembly GCF_023920125.1). Lineage (NCBI taxonomy): Bacteria > Pseudomonadati > Pseudomonadota > Gammaproteobacteria > Vibrionales > Vibrionaceae > Vibrio > Vibrio sp. LQ2. The sequence continues at coordinate 1,332,270 of NZ_CP085308.1, read as the reverse complement.
AGGGCAAATCGCATAAAAGGCCTCCATTGAAAATCGGCTAATGGTAATGGAGAGCCTTTTGGGTTGCAAATAAAATGAGAATTATTATCGTTTATTCGCTTGGGGATTGTTTACGGTAAACTCGCAACATAAAGTCCGCTTCACACTCAAATTGCTCAGAGGCACGAACCTCAGATTTGAACTCTTCGCTGGCACGCCATGCGAATGGTGTCATCTGTAGCAGGTCAAACGCCTCTTCTCCGGATAATGTCATCATATAGTTCAGCTTTTGCTGAGTTTCCAGCTCAAAACCATCAATGATCTCAGGTTGCTCTTCATGGAGGCGAACATCTTGATAAATGCCTTGTTTGAACTGATAAAGATGACGTGCAGCGGGCGTTACCGTGATCACAGCACCATTGTTTCGCACACAGCGCTGCAACTCTTCGGCTTTGCACGGCGCATAAATGCGCAGAATGCCATCCAGTGATGCATCAGCAAACGGCAGACGATGGCTGGATGCAACGGTGAACTCACAGTTGGTGTAACGTTTGGCTGCGTATCGAACCGCAATTTTGGAGATATCTAGTCCGTAAGTTTGTGCTTGTGGGTTTTGAGCTTGAAGCGCGTTGGCGACGTAAGTGGTGTAGTAGCCTTCGCCACAACCAATGTCCAGCAGTTGATGTTGGCTGCCTTGCAGCGCCTGAGCACACAGTACCGCGATTTGGTCACGCATAGGGTCATAATGGCCCGCTTCCAGAAAACGGCGTCTGGCCTGCATCATCTCTTTATTATCACCGGGATCTTTGGAGCGCTTGTGATGGGCTGGCATCAGGTTGATGTAACCTTCTTTGGCGACATCAAACTGGTGACGGTTTTCACAGGCGTAAGTCCGTTCGGTTAAAGATAAAGGTTGCTGACATAGGGGACACTGGTAAGCCATGGTGATCTCACGTTAAAAATTGAGGCGTAAGTTTAGCGGCAAGCACACAAAATAAAAAGGACAGCCGAAGCTGCCCTTAGCATTATTTCACGGACAATGTGGTTGTCAGTAAATGCTGCTCGCCCGGTAGAAGGGTTTTGCCTGCCGATAGGCAAGGCGCATGGAGAGTCGACTCTACACACAGCATAGTTTTGTAGCCATCGTCAGTCATATCACCAATCGATGCGGCGCCTTGTGACCAAGGGTTCCACAACACTGCCGAGTTGTGGCCGCTGTTTTCGACCACCAACGTGCGTTTTAATACCGGGTCATGCACTTCGATTTGTGCTTCCGGTTGAGTGTAGACGCGATCAATCGTGTCAGTCAGAACCAGAGTTTCACCACCTTGACAAACTTTGGCGTCTTGCAGGCTGTCGATGTATTCCGCGCCCATGCCTGTGGTTTGTACCTGAGTGATGTCGCCCACGTTCAGGTACGTATGCAGTGCACCGGAGAAGGTCCAGGCTTTTTCATCTGTATTGTGGATTTCCAGAGAGACTTTTAGCTGCTCGGACACTTCGACATGCAGCAGAACGTCAAACTGATATGGCCAGATTGCCAGAGTGGCGTCGTTTGCGTTCAAGCCAAGGGTCACTATCACGCCCTGTTCGTTTTCGCGATGCTCAACGAGTCGCCATTCGCTGCTGCGGGCAAAACCGTGACCAGGATTCGCTAAACGGCCAAACCAGGGCCAGCAAACCGGAATGCCACCGCGCAGAGCGGCTTTGCCATCAAAAATTGCCGCATCACTCATCCAAATGAGCTCAGGTTGCCCGGCGGGTTGGAATGAGACCACGTGGCCGCCATGCAGAGCAATACCTGCTGTGGCTTTTTCATGAATCACGCGGACGATTTTAACCTGTTGGTACTCGACTACAGTCACGCAGTCGGATAACACGGTGAGGGCAGAAAGAGACTGTAAATCCATAAGTAACGCTCCTGAGTATTGCGCTCCGGGCCTGAATACCTTGCGGCTACTATCTCTTATGTCTTTCGGTGGACCGTCCAGCTATGCAGGACGAGCGACTCAAAATGACCGCCGTGGGTATGCGGGGAACGCCTTGTACATCGGCAACAAACATGCTGCCGACAAAAATCAGAGACTAAAAAGGCGACCCTAGAGTCGCCTTTCGTTCTACGCTTTATCAATAAGATTAAGCTTCGCTAAACGCTTACATTATTTAGAGATGTGAGCGATCAGGTCTAGAACTTTGTTTGAGTAACCGATTTCGTTGTCGTACCAAGATACAACTTTAACGAATTTGTCAGTCAGTGCGATACCAGCTGCTGCATCGAATACAGAAGTACAAGTTTCGCCGATGAAGTCTTGAGAAACTACTGCGTCTTCAGTGTAGCCTAGAACGCCTTTCAGTTCGCCTTCAGAAGCTTCTTTCATTGCTTTACAGATGTCTGCGTAAGAAGCTGCTTTGTCTAGGTTAACAGTCAGGTCAACTACAGAAACGTTAGCAGTTGGTACGCGGAAAGCCATACCAGTCAGTTTGCCGTTCAGTTCTGGAAGAACAACGCCTACTGCTTTAGCTGCACCAGTTGAAGATGGGATGATGTTCTGAGAAGCACCACGACCACCGCGCCAGTCTTTCGCAGAAGGACCGTCAACAGTTTTTTGAGTTGCAGTAGTAGCGTGAACTGTAGTCATAAGACCAGACACGATACCGAACTTGTCGTTAAGTACTTTAGCGATTGGAGCCAGACAGTTAGTAGTACAAGAAGCGTTAGAAACGATGTCTTGACCTGCGTAAGTGTCGAAGTTTACGCCGTTAACGAACATTGGAGTTGCGTCTTTAGAAGGACCAGTCAGAACAACTTTCTTCGCACCAGCAGTGATGTGCTTACGTGCAGTCTCGTCAGTCAGGAACAGACCAGTTGCTTCAGCTACAACGTCAACACCGATTGCGTCCCATTTCAGGTCTTCTGGGTTACGTTCTGCAGTAACACGTACAGTCTTACCGTTTACGATCAGGTTACCACCTTCAACTTCAACAGTACCGTTGAAACGGCCGTGAGTTGAGTCGTATTTTAGCATGTATGCCATGTAATCTACGTCGATCAGGTCGTTGATACCTACAACTTCGATGTCATTGCGCTCTTGTGCTGCACGGAATACGAAACGACCGATACGGCCAAAACCGTTAATACCTACTTTGATAGTCATTATAGTTGCTCCACAACTTAATTTCTGATTAAAGATAACTGGTAGTAAAATTACAGAATCCAGTAAAAGTCTGCAACAGATAATCGGACTTAACTTGTTTAAAGTCAAAAAAAAGCGACGCTTTTTTTAACAATCGGTTGCAAATGGTTAATTTTTAAACTCGACACTGCTTATTATCTCTACCAATTGACGTAAAATACCCGAGTTATCTTAGGTAATTTAGAAAACGAAAATCCACCGTGTCATGGTGAGAAAGTATGTGCTACAAAGCGCGATGTACGCAAGTTTTTATCCAAAAAATGCACATGAATACGCTATAAGAAAGGAAAGAAAGTAACGTGGTTCTGAAAGAAGAAAAAGTAACAAAACCTGATGAATACTGGCGTGAACGCCTGAGTGAAGAAGAATATTATGTATGCCGTGAGCGAGGGACGGAGGCTCCTTTCACTGGCAAACTTTTGCATAATAAAGAGACAGGGATTTACCACTGTACATGCTGTGAAGCGCCACTTTTCCGCTCTGAAAACAAGTATGATTCTGGGTGCGGTTGGCCGAGTTTTGACGCACCGCTTAACGATGAAGCTATTCGTTATTTAGATGATCGTAGTCACGGAATGGTGCGTACTGAAATCCGTTGTGCAGCTTGTGACAGCCACTTAGGGCACGTTTTTCCCGATGGCCCGGTGACGACTGGCGAACGATTTTGTGTAAATTCTGTGTCGTTAATTTTCAACAAAATTTAAAAAAGCGGTGAAACTTTCACCGCTGATTGTTGAAACTTTACATCATTCCAAGATGTTAGGAATCATGTGGCTGGAGAATTGACCTGTGTTAATCGCTTTGATGACTTCGTCTGCCAAACCTTCCAGCCGCTTAAATTTGTCCTGACTGAATCCGTAGAGCAATTCCAGTTCGGCTGGGGTTGCCAGCGGTACACCAAATGATTTGCCTACCATGGCCCATACATAGGCGTGTTCTTTGTCATTCAGCGCTTGGTAAGTGCTCGCGAGTGATTTAAAAATCTCTGTGTTGACGGTTTGACCATTACTGAGTTCCAACGCATGGTTCAGCAGGCGGATGGTCTTTTCACGATCCCGCGACGTGTAGAATGTCGCCAAAGCGTATTGCAGTTCGGCGGTTTCCAGCTCGGGCTTGCCTTCCATTTGCAGGAATTCACGGCGCGCCTGATTATCACCAGTCTGGCTCCACAAGAAATAGAGCGAATGCGGGGTACGCATTTGACGCAGCTCGCTAACCAGGCGTTCTTGCTCTTTGCCGGTATGAATTAGCGCATCAAAACGCCTTTCCTTCAGCGCCGATTGATCAATCGGCTGGATCTGCGATGCCAGCTCCAAGCACTTGCGGTAGGCACTAACGAAGGAATATTCCTGAATTTTGTTGTCCACACTCGGATTTTTGAGCACCTCATAGCGGTGCCAGATTAGATCGGTACGCGGAATACGGCACTGGCCGTCGTCCATGTTGAGGTGTTCGCAACGCAGGTTAGGGTTATCAGCGCAGAGCTTTTCTGTGTTCTTACGATTCTCAAAACATCCGCTGAGTAACAACGGTAGAGACAAAATAACTAAGGTTTTTACGCTGTTCATAATGTTGGCTTGTGATCCGATACACTTATTTATTTAGCTGGTCTTGACTCGATATGCCAGCCAGTTAAGGTGACGCGAACTGTTTTTATCAGCTGTGTTAAATAGGAAACAATCATGGATGCAAATCAATTAATCGATGCAATCACACCCGAAGCGTATGAGCGTTTAGTGTTCGCTGTGGAAACGGGTAAGTGGCCTGAGGGTACAACACTTTCTCAGGAGCAGCGAGATTACTGTATGCAAGCTGTGATGTTGTATCAGTCAAAACACAATCTGAATGCCGACCACATGAGTGTCGGTGTGGGGGGCGATGTGGTGTTTAAATCAAAAGCGGAGCTGAAAAAGCGTTTTCAGCAGGGCCAGGAAGACATCGTTCGCATCAATCCAAACCAAGAGTAAGTCGTCGGCTCTGTGCATGAGTGCAGAAAGTCATATAAAAAACCCCGCTTTGGCGGGGTTTTGTCTCTCTATTCGTCGCGTTACAGGCTCATTTCGCCACGCAGAACTTGTTGCATGCGCACTTTCACTTCTTCGTACGATAAGTTCTGGCTCAATAGGTAATGCAGTTTTGCCAATGCTGCTTCCGGAGTCATATCAAAACCGCTGATCACGCCGGCATCTGCCAGCGCACAGCCTGTCGCATAACCGCCCATGTTGACTTTACCCGCCAGACATTGGGTCAGGTTCACTACGATCACGCCGCGTTCAGAGGCATCTTTCAACTGCGCCAGCAACTCTGGTTTTTGTGGTGCGTTACCGACACCGAACGTCAACAGAATCATCGCGTTCACAGGTTGCAACAGCGTGTTGCGAATCACTTCGTGTGAGATACCCGGATACATAGTGATCACGCCGATTGGCTGTGGAGTGATGTTCTGTACACGGAATTCGCCTTCCGGTTGCACGCCCAGTTTCACGTTGTTGCTCACCTGAATGTTAATACCCGCTTCCAGCAGGGGTGGCAGGTTAGGTGAGGTGAAAGCGTTAAAACCATCCGCATGGGATTTGGTACTGCGGTTTCCGCGCATCAGCTGATTGTTGAAGAACAGCGTCACTTCGTTGATCGGGTAATTCGCCGCAATGTGTAACGCGTTAAGCAGGTTTGCTTGGCCGTCAGAACGCAGCTCTGCCAGCGGGATCTGTGAGCCGGTTACGATGACTGGCTTACCCAGGTTTTCCAGCATGAACGACAGTGCAGAGGCGGTATAAGCCATGGTATCAGTGCCATGCAGAATCACAAAACCATCGTATTTGTCGTAGTTGTCGCGAATGTCGTCCGCAATTTTCTGCCAGTCCTCTGGCGTCATATCGGAAGAGTCGATCAGCGGTTCGTATTCATGAATGGTGAACTGTGGCATTTCCGGACGGTGGAATTCCGGCATACTCGCCAGTTGCTTCTCCATAAAGCCTTCAACCGGCACGTAACCATGATCGGATTTTTTCATACCGATGGTGCCGCCAGTGTAGGCGATATAGATATGTTTTCTTGTCATGGGGGACATCACTTTTTGTAGGGGAACAGAACGCGGATTATAGCGAAAACCACTGCAATAAAAAGAGGCGCTTATAACAAAGCGCCTCTTGATATCATGCTGGTAAGAGCAGTAGTTATAAGGCTTAATGCCGTTATTCAACCTGACAGGTCAAACAGAACGCGTAATAGCCTTTCGGATCATTGAAGCTGCTTAGCAGACTGGCGTCGGACACGAGCTGTTTGGTGGCAGGTTTTAATGCTTCTGGCATCAGGCTGGAAACATCAAGCCCCAAACCAGCACGTACCTGACCGAACAGATCCTGCAGGAACTGCTGTGCCGGGCTCAGTGGTTCTTCCACCCAGTACAGGTTGTATGTCTCCAGTTTGGCCAAACTGGCAGCCAACGCCACTGCGTCATCGAAGTCACCCAGTTTGTCTACTAACCCGAGTTTCTGCGCATCTTGTGCAGTCCAGACGCGGCCCTGAGCCACCTTGTCGACGTCCTGTTCAGACATGTGGCGGTTTTCGGCAACCAAAGAAATGAAACGGTGGTAACCATGCTCGATACCCATTTGCAGTGCATCTTTCACGCCGTCCGTCAGCCCCGTTGTCACACCAACGCCAGAGAAAGGTGAAGTACCAACGCCATCGGTGTACACGCCGAGCTTATTCAATCCTTTTTCAAAGGTGGTAATGACGCTGAAAATACCAATAGAGCCCGTTAGTGTGGTTGGTTGCGCTACGATTTGGTCACCGCTCATGGAGATCCAATAACCGCCAGACGCAGCCAAGCTCGACATTGAGATCACTACCGGTTTGCCAGCCGCTTTGATCGCTTCAATTTCGTTGCGAATCACTTCCGACGCAAATGCGCTGCCTCCCGGACTGTCGACACGCAGCACCACGGCTTTCACTTTGTCGTCGTTACGAGCCTGACGAAGTAGTGAGGCTAAGGTGTCACCGCCCACGGTACCGCGTGGTTGTGAACCATCCATGATCGCACCGCTTGCGACCACGACCGCGATATCGTCGTTCGCCATGTCAAACTTTGGCGTGACCGTTGGTCGGTAATCGTAGTAGCTCACAGCGTTGTAGCTGTCATCGCCATCACTGCCAAAGATATCGGCCAACTCTTTGCGGATTTGCTGGCGTGTTGCCAATTCATCGACCAAGCCGACTTTAAGGGACAGGTCTGCCAGATTACCGGATGACTGTTTCAGCAGAGCCAGGAACTCATCCATGCTTGGAGTCAGCGTCTTTGCATCGATCTGGCGATTCGTCGCCACATCATCCACATACGCCCCCCACAGCTGTGTTAACCAGCGAGATGCCGATTCACGCGCGGCATCCGACATGTCATCACGAATGAAAGGTTCGATCGCTGACTTATATGTGCCGACGCGGAAGACGTGCGTGTTTACATCAAGTTTTTCCAGCAGGGTTTTGTAATACAGATTGTAGGCACTGTAGCCACGCAGCATCACCGCACCATCCGGTGACAGGAAAATCTTGTTGGCGTAGCTGGCCAGGTAGTACTGACTCTGATTATAGAAATCACCAACGGCGTAGACTGGTTTACCGGACGCCTTGAACTCATTGATCGCTTTGGCGATGTAACGCAGTTTCGTCAGGTTGGTTTCCGGCATGTCGCGAAGCGCCAGAACCAGGCCACTGACTTTCTCATCATCCTTGGCATGACGCAGTGTATCGACGATGTCGAACAGCACGTTTTCTTTCGGTAAATCCTGCCCCAATACTGAACCGGCAAAGGAGTCCATCGGGTTGACGTAGGTGCTTTGCTCCACGATCGGGCCTGACAAGTTGAGCACTAACGCAGACGCTTTGTCGACAGTTGGCGTTGGAGATTCAGCATGGATATAGACGAAGTAAATAATCGCCAGGCTGAGAAGGAAAATCAGGTTGGTGAGGGCCAGACGAATAAAGGTGATAACTTTCCAAATACCTTTAAAAATCAGTCCGATAAATCGAAATAATTGTTTCATTGTGTCTCCAGCGCAACAAGTGAGTGGCTTGTCGAGGATAGCTCGGTCAAGTTCCCGAGAGATATTAATGAGTTACATCCTACGTTATTCATTATACCCAAACAACTGCAAGGTTGATCGGTGTTACAAATATGTAAACACGTGTTTGATTTTTAGTAATGACATACATATTCTGGTCGGACCAAAGGATAAAAATAAAAGTGATGTCACCATGTACCCACATCTGCTACAGCCTTTAGACCTTGGATTTACTCAGTTACGTAACCGCGTACTGATGGGATCGATGCATACCGGTCTTGAAGAACAAAAGGAAGGACTCCACAAACTTGCTGCCTTTTACGAAGAGCGCGCCAAAGGTGGCGTTGGTCTTATCGTTACCGGCGGTTTTTCACCGAATCTGCGTGGGCGCCTGCACCCATTCAGCGCAGAATTCAGCAAAACCAAACACGCTAAAGCGCACCAGGTAGTGACCGAAGCGGTACATCGTCACGGGGGCAAGATAGCGCTGCAACTGCTTCACGCAGGCCGCTACGCCATGCACCCATTTGCCCAGAGCGCCTCTTCAATTAAAGCACCGATCGCTAAATTTGCACCCAGCGAAATGAGCCCGCGTCAGATCCGGAAAACCATTGCGGCGTTTGCCAACAGCGCGGAACTGGCGCAGCTGGCTGGCTACGATGGTGTAGAAGTGATGGGCTCGGAAGGCTATTTGCTCAACCAATTTATCTGTAAACGCACCAACATGCGTTATGACGACTGGGGGGGCAGCTACGAAAACCGTATCCGTTTTCCGCTTGAAGTGGTGCGCGCTATTCGCGAAGCAGTCGGTAAAGAATTTATCATCATCTTCCGTCTGTCGATGCTCGATCTGGTCGAAGAAGGCAGCACTTTTGAAGAAGTGCTGATGCTGGCCAAAGCGTTAGAAGATGCGGGTGTGACGATCATCAATACGGGGATCGGCTGGCATGAAGCACGTATTCCGACGATTGCGACTCAGGTGCCGCGAGCAGCGTTTGCCTGGGTAACCGAAAAAATCAAACCGCACCTTAAGGTGCCAGTGGTCACCTGCAACCGTATTAACACGCCGGAGCAGGCAGAAAAAATTATTGCCAGCGGTCAGGCTGATATGGTGTCGATGGCGCGTCCGTTCCTGGCTGACGCAGAGTTTGTCGCTAAAGCAGAACAAGGCAAAGCTGCTTTTATCAATACCTGCATCGGCTGTAACCAAGCCTGCCTCGACAACGTGTTCCGTGGCAAACGGGCAAGCTGTATGGTCAACCCGCGTGCCTGTTATGAAACAGAAATCGTGGTGCAACCCGCAAGTGTGAAGAAAAAGGTGGCGGTGATTGGTGCCGGCCCCGCAGGTCTTGCCAGTGCGACGACGCTTGCAGAGCGTGGTCACGAGGTCGATCTGTTTGAACGTAATGACCGTATTGGTGGTCAGTTCCGCCTCGCGATGCAGATCCCGGGCAAGGAAGAGTTCCGTGAGACCATTCGCTATTTCGCCAACCGTTTGGAAGAAACGGGCGTGCGTTTGTACCTTGATACTGAAGTGACTTACGACATGCTGTCTGGCTACGACGAAGTGGTCATGGCGTCAGGCGTTGAGCCACGCAGAGTAAAAATTGAAGGCGTGGATAACCCTGAGAAAGTCGTCGATTACCAAACGCTGATCCGCGAAAAGACACCAGTCGGTGACAAGGTGGCGATCGTCGGTGCCGGCGGCATCGGTGTGGATGTGGCGACTATGATCACCGAACCGCAAGGTCACAATCTCCAAGACTGGTTGCATGAGTGGGGCATCGACACCGATATCGCGCATCCTGGTGGTTTGTACCCGCATCCGGATTCGGTCAGCGACAAAGAAGTGTGGCTGTTGCAGCGTCGTAAAGGGCGTGTCGGCCGTGGTCCGGGCAAAACCACTGGCTGGATCCATAAACGCACACTGGAAAAACGCGGCGTTCACTTACTCGGTGGTGTGAGTTACGACAGGATTGACCCTCATGGCTTGCACATCTCGATTGATGAACAGCATAAGTTGTTGGAAGTCGACAAAGTGGTGATTTGTGCGGGGCAGGAATCAGTGCGTCCGTTTGAAGACAAATGGGAGCAATTGGGCGACAAGCTACACGTCATTGGTGGTGCCGATCATGCTGGCGAACTGGATGCGGTACGCGCAATTCGCCAGGGTGTCACGCTGGCCGTTAAGCTGTAAATTAACCGCTCATGCGAACAATAAAAAAGGCGCGATTAAGCGCCTTTTTCGTCTCCGCAACCGAATGGATTACAGAATCACCGTCTTGTTGCCGTATACAAACACATGATCGTTGAGCACTTTCGCTAATGCTTTGCTCAGTACGTTCTTTTCAACGTCACGGCCAGCCTGCGCCATATCCTGCGCGCTGAACGTGTGATCGACCGGAATCACGTCCTGCTTGATGATTGGTCCTTCGTCGAGATCGTTGGTCACGAAGTGCGCAGTCGCACCGATGATTTTCACGCCGCGCTCATACGCTTGCTGGTAAGGTTTCGCACCAATGAACGCTGGCAGGAAGCTGTGGTGAATGTTGATGATTTTGTGATGGTACTTTTCAACAAAACCCGGCGTCAGAACACGCATGTATTTTGCCAGCACGACGTAATCCGGCTGGTACTTGTCAATCACTTCCAGAATCTTCTGCTCGTGTTCCTGACGGTTCAGACCTTCGTGAGACACGCAGTGATACGGGATTTCAAACTTCTCGGTCAGGCCTTGCAGCGTATCGTAGTTACCCACGACGGCGGCGATATCGACATCCAGACTGCCATCAAAGTTTTTCATCAGAATGTCGCCCAGACAGTGGGCTTCTTTGGTCACCAGAATCACAACCCGCTTACGACTTGAGCTGATGAGCTTACGCTTGGCACCCTGTGGCAGGGCGTGGTCTAAATCCGCCAGCAGGGTTTCATCGTTGAAGTACCCTTCCAGCTCCGTGCGCATGAAAAAATGGCCGCTGGTGTTGTCCACGTATTCATTGTTGTGAATGATGTTGAGTTGGTGCTTGTAACAAATATTGGTGATTTTAGAGATCAAACCCGGGGCATCTGTACAATGCGTGAGGAGCGTTTTCTTTTCCATTAATACAACTTCCGTGCATTTCTTTTATTTTGGAATCCCGTGTTTAGTTGAAGCGGTGTAACCCATCAACTTGAGGTGGCAGCCAGATTGGCGGCAAGAACAAGAAGGTGGGATAACGGAGTCCAATGACCTGGGATGTATAACAAGATGGACGTGCCGGAACGGTCGGGCAGTCCAAAATATAGCGTCTATAATTAATCTATTCTCACATCGGTTTCAACAACTATCACGGTCTGCTACGGGTTTATTCTTCAGTAAATTCGGGCATTTTAGTGTGCATTCAAGGTGGTGTTTTATGGATAAAGAACTTCTTGCGCGTAAGTTGTATGTCGAACGTGTTTCCGCTCTGATGGGGGATCAACCCATCAATCAGGCTTTGCTTGATACTCTTTGGGAAAACAAAGCCTCGCCAGCTGAAGCGGCAAGAGTGATGTGTGAAATCGGGACGGGTTATGATGCACCGCCCTGGATGGCCCGGTATCTGAACCGGCGTTAACTCTGCTGGGTTAGCTTTACCTCTTTTTCCTGCACGTTGGCGCGAGCGTAATCCGATTCGCGCCTTGTGCGGAAACCTGCCATAATCGCGACATTCTATTTTCCGTCAGCTCTCAGGATGATCGCAAAAACCTTCTCTCAGCAAGGCGCACTCGGCAAAGCCATTCCGGGTTTTCAGGCTCGTCAGGCGCAAATTGATATGGCCGAGGCGGTCGCTAATGCCATTAAACATAGCTCGCAGCTGGTGGTCGAGGCCGGAACGGGTACGGGCAAAACCTTCGCCTATCTGGTCCCCGCACTGCTGAGCGGTAAAAAGGTGATCATCAGTACCGGCTCCAAGAACCTACAGGAGCAGCTGTTCCATCGCGATCTGCCGTTGATGGTTGGCGCGCTCGGTTTTCATGGCAATGTGGCACTGCTCAAAGGGCGGGCGAACTACTTATGTCTCGATCGCCTCAGCCGCCAGATGGTGGAGAGCCATACCAACGAAGCGGATCCGACGTTACTGACTCAGTTGGTCAAAGTACGCAGCTGGGCATCGGAAACCAAAACCGGCGATTTGGGTGAGTGCGACGATTTGCCTGAAGACAGCCTGGTGATCCCAACGATCACCTCGACCAACGATAACTGCCTTGGCAAAGAGTGCCCGAGTTATCAGGACTGTTTCGTTTCGAAAGCGCGCCGCAAAGCGATGGAGGCCGATGTGGTGGTGGTCAACCATCACCTGTTTTTGGCTGATTTAGCCATCAAAGAGACCGGCTTTGGCGAATTGATCCCAGAGGCGGACGTGTTTATTTTCGATGAAGCGCATCAACTGCCGGATATTGCCAGCCAGTATTTTGGTCAGTCGGTTTCAAGCCGCCAGATTCAGGAGCTGGCGAAAGACATCGAGATTGGTTATCGCACCGAAGCCAAAGACATGCGTCAACTGCAAAAAGTGGGCGACAAGTTAGTGCAATCGGCGATGGATTTGCGCATTGTGTTGGGTGAACCGGGTTATCGCGGTAACTGGCGCGAAGCGATGCAGTCGCCGTCTATTTCGCGCGAGATTGAACGGGTGCTTGATAGCCTCAACTTCGCCATTGATGTCCTTAAACTGGCGCTGGGTCGCAGCCAACTGCTCGATACCGCGTTTGAGCGTGCGAATCTCATCAAAGGACGCATCGAGCGAGTATGCGATGTGTCGATCACCGGTTATTCCTACTGGTATGACACCACGCCGCGCCATTTCAGCCTGCACATCACACCGCTGACGGTGGCCGATAAGTTCCATGAACAAATGGAAATGAAGCAAGGGGCGTGGATTTTTACTTCAGCAACGCTGGCGGTGAACGACGACTTCGGCCATTTTACCCATCGCTTGGGCTTGACCCCGACCGCGCAGTTTTCTCTGCCCAGCCCGTTCGATTATGAGCAGCAGGCCAAACTGTGCGTGCCACGTTATCTGCCTGAACCTAACAGTCCCGGACTTGCCGATAAACTAGTACGCATGCTGGCTCCGGTGATTGAGCAGAACCAGGGGCGCTGCTTCTTCCTGTGTACCTCACACAGCATGATGCGCGAACTGGGAGAGCGGTTTCGTGAGCAACTGACGCTGCCAGTGTTGATGCAGGGGGAAACCAGCAAGCAGAAAACTCTGGCTGAGTTTATGGAACTCGGCAACGCGCTGCTGGTGGCGACAGGGGCCTTCTGGGAAGGTATAGATGTTAGAGGCGACACACTAAGCTGTGTTATCATCGACAAACTTCCGTTTACCGCACCTGATGACCCGCTGCTCAAAGCGCGTATTGAAGACTGCAAGCTACGTGGTGGCGATCCGTTTGCGCAGGTACAACTGCCTGAAGCGGTGATCACCTTAAAGCAGGGTGTGGGACGACTTATTCGAGACCAGAAAGACAAAGGAGCGCTGATCATCTGCGATAACCGCTTGGTGACCCGCGACTATGGCGGCATTTTCCTTGCCAGTCTACCGCCGATTCCGCGTACGCGGGATCTGGATGTGGTGAAAGACTTTCTGCAACATTTATCAGAAACAGCAATAAATTAGAGATATACATGAGCGCAAAAATTCTTGCCTTAGATACCGCAACAGAAGCCTGTTCGGTTGCTTTGATGGTAGGCGACAAACTGTACAGCCGTAGTGAAGTGGCGCCGCGCGATCACACCAAAAAGATCCTGCCAATGGTGGACGAGGTGTTGAAAGAAGCCGGAGTCACGTTGCAAGAGTTGGATGCGCTGGCGTTTGGCCGTGGCCCGGGCAGCTTTACTGGTGTGCGTATTGGCATCGGAATTGCACAAGGTTTAGCGTTCGGCGCTGACTTACCAATGATTGGCATTTCGACGCTGGCTGCGTTGGCACAAGGTGCATACCGTGAACATGGTATGACTCGTGTGGCCAGTGCGATTGACGCGCGTATGAGCGAAGTGTACTGGGGCCGTTATGAGCGTCAGGAAGATGGCACTTGGCTAACCGTAGATGAAGAGTGTGTTATTCCGCCACAAGCGCTGGGTGAGAAAATCAGCGCAAGCAGCGAAATCTGGGGCACCGCCGGTACGGGTTGGGATGCCTACAGTGAAGCGCTGGCGAGTCTGCCAATCGAGCGTCAGGACAGCGGTGTACTGTATCCACAGGCGCAGGATATGGTGGTGCTGGCTAAGCATGAGCTGGAAAAAGGCAACACCGTTGCGGTGGAAAATGCCAGCCCGGTTTATCTGCGTGACACGGTAGCGTGGAAAAAGCTGCCGGGCCGTGAATAATCCCGGACGATCATAGGCAAAGGCTGGGCGTGTTCGTCCGCCTTGAATGAGCAGGAACAGCATGGTTTCAATTAATGGATTGCCTCCCGCGCGGATACCCGGTGCTAACCGGGCATCTAAAGCGAAAAAGAAGAATGAGGTAAGTAAGGGATCGTCGGAGGTGGCGCAAACCACCAAAGTCGCGACCGCTGTTTCTAATTCCATTCGTCAAATGGATCCGTCCGATATCCATCGTGCGCAGGTGCAGTATGATCTGCCGGAAGGCCGATCGCGTAAAGCGTTAGAAGAGTATATGGACGTGATGAACCAGGCGAGAAAAGAGGAACTTGCTCAAATGCTTGGGGTCGATATTTATATCTGATTGAATGGGACGTAAACGATGAAAATCTATCATTTTAAATTAGCATTGACCGGACTGGCGGCATTATTGCTGTCGGCGTGTGCGTCCCTCCCTGAACAGTTAACATCGCAAAGTGAATCGGTAGTGACCGATTACACGATCTGGACTCAGGCAGATCCCGCCCAGAAAGGCGAGGCTCGCCTCGGTGGTGTGATCGCCAGTACCAAGAATTTAACCGACAAAACCCGCTTAGAAATCGTCAATTTGCCGATTGATGACGCGGGACGGCCAAGCTTAACCAGCGAACCGCAGGGGCGCTTTGTCGCTTACGTGAAAGGTTTCCTGGATCCGGTCACATTCGGAGAAGGCCGCCTGATCACGCTGGTCGGTACAACGGCTGAGCCCGAAAGCGGCAAAGTCGGCGACTTTGAGCATCAGTTTCCGGTGATGAATGCCAACGGGTACTATCTGTGGCGTGTCACGGAACGTGTGGTGATCGACGATACCGGACCTTACATGTTTCCCTGTCGCAACTTCTACTGCCGCCATTTCGATGATTTTCCACGCGATGGCCGGGTGATCCAAGAAGTTAAATAATGCTGCAGTCGCAAAGTTATGTTTTAGCCGAAGGACGCCTGGCGGCGATCGAAGTCGGCAATACAGAAGCGGCCGAGATATCGGTCGTTTTTTTACATGGCTGGTTGGATAATGCCGCCAGTTTTCAAACGGTTATGCAATCTTTGCATCATCTCAATCCCGATTGGCACCTCTGCGCAATCGATTTACCAGGACACGGGCTATCAGACCATAAATCTGGCCACAGTTTCTATCCATTTCACGACTATATTGACGATATTTACCAACTTTTGGCTAACTTTTCATCAAACAGACTGGTGTTAGTCGGCCACTCTCTTGGTGCTTTGATTTCAAGTTGCTATAGTGCCGCCTTTCCTGACCAAGTCGCAGGATTAGTTCAGATCGAAGGCTTCGGCCCACTCGCGGAATCTCCAGCCCTCAGTGTTGAGCGATTACGTCACGGTGTGATGAGTCGTCAACGCATCCGACGCAAACCAGAACGCGGTTATACCAGCTTTGAACAAGCACTTGAGCGCCGTGTCGCGGCCAATCAAGTTGCGGCTGAGTTACTCGCACCGATTGTTGAGCGGGGTATTGAGTGCGTGGACGACCAATGGCGCTGGCGGCACGACAGCAAGCTTAAGAGTGAATCGTTGTACCGAATGTCGTGGGAACACGCACAGGCAGTGTTGGAGCATATTCGCTGCCCGCAACGGATTATATTGGGCGATCAGGGTTTTCACCATTTGAAGCAAGATCGCCACATTTCGCCTAACGATCGTTTAGAGATGTTTACCATTTCTGGTGGTCATCATTGCCATCTTGAGCAGCCTTTACTCGTCGCAGAACTAATTTTTGGCTTAGTTAACAAAATTTAAACAAGTGTTTGGGTCTTTCGTGCTCAAGCACGTCGGCTGTGCTGTAATAGCGTTCATTCTAATAATGACAACAAGATACGCCAGTCAATTACGAGGAGTATTACTGTGGATAAACCTTGGCTCTCACGTTATCCAAGCGATGTACCGGAAACCATTAATCCCGACCAATATCTGTCATTGGTTGAAATGTTCGAACAGTCAGTGCACAAATACGCCGACCAGCCAGCCTTCATCAACATGGGCTCGGTGATGACGTTTCGCAAACTGGAGGAACGTAGCCGAGCGTTTGCGGCTTACCTGCAGAATGAACTGAAACTGAAAAAAGGCGACCGCGTGGCATTGATGATGCCTAACCTACTGCAATATCCGGTGGCGCTCTTTGGTATTCTGCGCGCGGGTATGATCGCCGTGAACGTTAACCCGCTATACACTCCTCGCGAACTGGAACATCAGCTCAACGATGCCGATGCTCGCGCCATCGTGATCGTCTCTAACTTCGCCAATACTCTGGAGCAGATCGTTGCCAACACGCAGGTTAAGCACGTCGTGCTGACCAGTCTGGGCCAGATGCTGCCGCGTGCCAAAGGTACGCTGGTGGACTTTGTGGTGAAATACGTCAAAGGCATGGTACCAAAGTATGACCTGCCGGGCGCAATCTCGATGCGTAAAGCGCTGCACAAAGGTCGTCGCCTGCAATACGTGAAGCCGTTTATGTCAGGCGAGGACATTGCGTTTCTGCAGTACACTGGTGGCACAACGGGTGTGGCGAAAGGAGCGATTCTGACTCACCGCAACATGGTTGCCAACGTGCTGCAAGCCAAAGGTGCTTACGGTCCTGTGCTACGCGAAGGCCGTGAACTGGTGGTGACAGCACTGCCGCTGTATCACGTATTTGCGCTGACCGTGAACTGTCTGCTGTTTATCGAAATGGGTGGCAGCAACCTCTTGATTACCAACCCGCGCGATATTCCAGGCTTTGTCAAAGAGTTGCAGAAACATCCGTTTACAGCCATCACTGGCGTAAACACGCTGTTTAACGCTCTGGTGAACAACGAAGATTTCCATGAGCTGAATTTCGCCAACATGAAACTCTCTGTGGGCGGCGGTATGGCCGTACAACGCGCGGTGGCAGAAAAATGGAAAAAGATCACTGGTGTCCATTTGCTCGAAGGCTATGGCCTGACCGAATGTTCACCACTCGTCACGGGTAACCCGTACGATCTGGCTGATTACTCCGGTGCTATTGGTTTACCGGTGCCTTCAACCGAAGTGCGTATCGTCGATGACGAAGGCAATGTGTTGAACTACGACCAAACTGGCGAACTGCAAGTGCGTGGCCCGCAAGTGATGCAGGGTTACTGGCAGCGTCCGGAAGCGACCAAAGAAGTCATCAATGAAGAGGGTTGGTTGTCGACGGGCGACATTGTGCGCTTTGACGAAAACGGCATGATTTACATCGTCGATCGCAAGAAAGACATGATTCTGGTGTCCGGCTTCAACGTGTACCCGAACGAAATTGAAGATGTGGTGGCACTGCATGGCAAAGTGCTGGAAGTGGCCGCGATTGGCCAGCCACACGAAGTGTCGGGCGAAGTGGTGAAAATCTACGTGGTCAAGCGCGATCCGAGCTTGACCAAAGATGAGCTGATCACGCACTGCCGTAAACACCTGACCGGCTACAAAGTACCAAAACTGATTGAGTTCCGCGAAGAACTGCCAAAAACCAACGTGGGTAAAATTCTGCGTCGCGTACTGCGCGAAGAGAACGATGCTCAGCTGGCTGAGCAGAAGAAAAGCGCATAACGCACATCAAATCAAAATGATGCTACAATGCCGGCCTAACCGTCGGCATTTTTTATTCCCAAGGGTCACCGATACCCGTAAGGGAGACACAAAGTGAGCCTTTTGTGAATTATCAGATAATTGATCAACTCAACGATTTAGAACGTGTGTGTGCTCTGGCGCGAGACGCAGACGTTGTCATGCTGGACACCGAGTTTGTCCGCACCCGTACCTTCTATCCGCAACTGGGCCTGATTCAGCTGTTTGACGGTGAAAACCTGTCGCTGATCGACCCGTTGGCGCTCGATGAGATGTCACCGTTTGTCGAGCTGATGCAAGATACTTCGGTACTCAAAGTGTTGCACGCGTGCGGCGAAGATATCGAAGTATTTAAGACCAGCTTTGGCTGTGTGCCGTTCCCAATGGTGGATACGCAAATTATGGCAGCGTTTCTTGGTTACGGCCTGTCCACAGGCTTTGCTTCGCTGGCCAATGATCTGCTGAATGTGGAACTGGATAAAAGCGAGTCGCGCACCGACTGGCTGGCGCGCCCCCTGTCGCAGAAGCAGCTTGAATACGCCGCAGCGGATGTGTTTTATCTGATGCCAATGTACGAACAGTTGCTGGAGAAAGTGATTCAGGCAGGCTGGTGGGAAGCGGCGCAGCAAGAATCTGAACTGCAAGTGGAAAAGCGTACCCGCACTTCCAACCCAGAGCTGGCGTACCTTGATATCAAAGGAGCGTGGCAGCTGAAACCGAAGGAACTGGCGATACTTAAACCTCTCGCAACCTGGCGTTATCAGGAAGCGGTGAACCGCGATCTGGCACTTAATTTCGTCATTCGTGAAAACGATCTGCTGACCATCGCTCGTCTGGCTCTGCGTAGTCCGAAACGCATGGAAGAAGAAGGCATCGATCCGCATGCGATTCGTCGTCACAGCACCAAGATGATAAACATCGTTAAAGCCGCGCAGCAGACCCCGCCAGAGCAGTACCCGGAGAAAATCGTGCCGCTGATGGACTATCCGGGTTACAAACAGCTGTTTAAAAAGCTGAAAGATGAAGTGAAAAATGTCTCGCAATCATCCGGATTGGCGACGGAGTTTCTGGCTTCCAAGAAGCAGCTCAACCAATTGTTGAACTGGGTATGGAACAAAGATAAAGATCCGGAAAAATTGCCGGATGTGATGCAAGGCTGGCGCCTGCCTCTACTGGGCGAAAAGCTGGAAAAACTTGTTTAATCTGCAAAACCGGTCATCAGGCCGGTTTTTTGTTGTCAGCTTGCAGGAAAAATCAGTAAATGTGAGTTTACATCCGTTTTTGGTATGAATCTGGTTGATTATTATTTGTCTCTGGGGAGGCATGCCATAATGGGGGCTGGTAACGGACAACGTCATAAAAGGAATCCAATGACAGCGACGCAATATCTCAACGATTTAAACCATCGTTATCTTCATCTTCATCGCGTTAAAGAAGACTTTTTCTGGGATACGTACATGGGCATCAGCGATGACCATGACGGTTCGACTCAGGCGCAAACCGAGTGGACGCAATTTCTCAGCGCCGGTGAACAAATTCAGGCCATTCGCGACCAAATTACCGTTGCGCAGGCGATTACCGACGAGCAGGAAAAGCGCAGCACTCTGGCCGGGTTGGAAGGCTGGCTGGCGATGTTTGAATCGCACGCGCTGGAATCGGCAGCCGCGCAGCAACTAAAAGCCAAGCTGATTCAGTTTGAAGCGGATCTGTTTGAGAAAAAACAGAAGCACCCACTGTATTACACCAATGAGCAAGGTGAACAGATCGAAGCCTCTCTGGTGACGCTGGCGGCGACCATCCGCACCAGTGATGTGGAAGCGGTGCGTCAAAGCGCACATCAGGCGCTACTGGATTTAGAG
Source organism: Vibrio sp. LQ2 (assembly GCF_023920125.1). Taxonomy (NCBI): domain Bacteria; kingdom Pseudomonadati; phylum Pseudomonadota; class Gammaproteobacteria; order Vibrionales; family Vibrionaceae; genus Vibrio; species Vibrio sp. LQ2. The sequence continues at coordinate 1,312,208 of NZ_CP085308.1, read as the reverse complement.
CAGTGGTTGCTGCAAAACGGCTTTATCGAACTGGTGAAGATGCGCAACGAATTTGCCCGTACGCTCGGTTATCGCACTTTCTTTGACTACTCAGTAGCGAAGAAAGAGAAGATGACCAGCGATGAGCTGTTTGCCATTCTGGATGATTTTGAAGTGCGCACACGTGACAGCCATCAACGCAGTCTAAGTGCGCTCGCGGCAGAGAAAGGGGAGCAAGCGCTCACGGGCTATAACTTCATCTTCTCGTTTGCCGGCGATGTAATGCGCGACTTAGATCCGTATGTGCCGTTTTCTCGTTCGCTGCGCCGTTGGGTAGAGTCGTTTGGCCGCCTGAATATCGATTATTCTGGTGCAGAGCTGACACTGGATCTGCTTGATCGTAAAGGCAAATACCCGAACGGGTTCTGTCATGGCCCGATCCCGTCGTTTTACGATCAAGGTCAGTGGGTGGCGGCTAAGGTGAATTTCACCAGTAACGCGAAACCGGATCAGATCGGCAGTGGCTACGATGGTATCAATACACTCTTCCACGAAGGCGGCCACGCGGCGCACTTTGCCAACGTGAAACTGAATGCACCGTGCTTCTCTCAGGAGTTTGCCCCAACTTCGATGGCGTACGCCGAAACGCAATCCATGTTCTGCGACAGCCTGCTGACCGATGCCGACTGGCTGAAAACGTATGCCTTCAATGCTCAAGGTGATGTGGTGCCGGATGACGTCATCAAAGCCATGGTCTACAGCCGTCAGCCATTCAAAGCTTACGAAGAGCGCAGTATTTTACTGGTGCCTTACTTTGAACGTGCTTTGTATGATTTGAGCGACGATGAACTTACGCCTGGGCGCATTACTGCGTTGATGCGTGCCACTGAGCAGCGCATTATCGGCCTTGAGTGCAGCCCGCGCCCGCTGCTGGCGATCCCACACTTGTTGTCAGATGAAGCCGCGTGTGCCTATCACGGTTATTTGTTGGCACACATGGCGGTTTACCAGACACGTGCGTACTTCCTCGATAAGTTTGGTTATCTGACCGATAACCCGCACATAGGTCCGCTGCTGGCGAAGCATTACTGGCATGATGGCAACCAGGTGTCGCACAACGAAACCATTGTTCGCCTGACGGGTGAAGGGTTTAACGCCAAGTATTTAGCCGACATGTGTAACCAGTCTGCAGAGCAGGCGTGGCAAAGTCAGCTGAAGAAAATTGAAGGATTGTCTGCGCGTCAGCAGGCACCTGTCGCGTCACTCAATGCGACTATTCGCGTCGTGGATGGTGCGAAGGAGCTGGCGAGCAACCAAGAGTCTGATGAGCAGATGTGTGAGCAGTTTGAGGCGTTCATCGCTGAGCACTACGGCTGTTAACGAAATCACGCACTCTCACAACGAAAAAGAGCCGACTGAGTCGGCTCTTTTTTTTACTTTTCGTCGTCCGGTAGCTTGACGTTCAGCTCCAGCACGGAGATGTCGTCATCTTTGTGCTCGAATGACAACTCAACCATGCTCGGGTCAATCGCGACATACTTGGCAATCACTTTCAGAATGTCTTCTTTCAACTGAGGCAGGTAAGTCGGTGCCGGATCGTTCTGGCTGCGACGTTCTGCAACGATGATTTGCAAACGCTCTTTGGCGAGGCTGGCTGATGTTTTCTTCTGTGGTCGGAAAAACTCAAGTAATGACATTAAACTCTAGCCCCCAAAAAGTCGTTTAAAGATGCCTTTCTTCGGCTCGGTCAGGAAGCGGAACTCCACGGTTTGGCCCAATAGGCGTTCAACGGTGTCGTCGTAAGCTTGGCCTGCATCGGACTGTTCGTCAAAGATGACCGGCACGCCTTTGTTGGATGCGTTCAGTACGGCCTGGCTTTCCGGAATGACACCCAGCAGCGGCACATGCAGAATTTCTTCAACATCTTGTACGCTCAGCATGTCACCCTGAGTAACGCGAGCCGGGCTGTAGCGGGTCAGCAGCAGGTGCTGTTTCACAGGTTCCATGCCTTGCTCAGCGCGCAGCGATTTCGAATCCAGAATGCCAAGGATACGGTCAGAGTCGCGCACGGAAGAGACTTCAGGGTTGGTGGTCACAATCGCTTCATCGGCGTAGTACAGCGCCATCAGCGCGCCTTGCTCGATACCTGCTGGTGAGTCACAGATGATGAAATCGAAGTTCATCTCTTTTAGTTCATTCAGCACGCGCTGCACACCATCTTTGGTCAGTGCATCTTTATCGCGGGTCTGCGAAGCCGGAAGAATGAACAGGTTTTCGTTGCGTTTGTCTTTGATCAACGCCTGGTTCAGTGTTGCTTCACCATTGATGACGTTTACGAAGTCGTACACGACGCGGCGTTCACAGCCCATGATGAGATCAAGGTTACGCAGACCGATATCGAAATCGATCACCGCAGTTTTCTTACCTTTCAGCGCTAAGCCTGACGCGATTGCGGCGCTGGAGGTCGTTTTACCTACACCGCCTTTTCCTGACGTAACGACAATGATGCGTGCCATTTAATAATTTCCTTTCGAATTTTAAATTGTGAGTATTTCAAAATGGAGTGACTCTTCAGTCATGCTGAGCATCACTTTCTTCTGCCAGAACTCACTTTCAATCTGATCGCTCAGCCAGTAGTTTCCAGCGATGGATACCAGCTCAGCTTGTAAATCATGACAGATAATTCTTGCTTCTTTTTGACCACTGGCACCGGCAATCGCCCGGCCGCGCAGTGTGCCGTGAATATGAATGGAACCATCGGCAATCACTTCCGCACCCGGGCTGACGTGATTGAGGATCACCAAATCGCCATCTTTGGCGTACACCTGCTGCCCGGAGCGGATCGGTGTACGAACGATTTTGGTTGGCGCCATTTTCGCAGGCGCTTTGGTCGGGCTGTTGCTAGCGGTCATGACGGCAAAACCCGCTTCTGATGCCAGCGACTGACAGCGTTTATCTTTGCAACCCGTGACACCGACCGGGATCAATCCCGCGTCGCTGATGCCATTTTTCAGGGCCAGAAAGTCGATGTCGCCATCCACTTTCGAAATATTGATCACCACCGGAGCGTTGGCGAAGAACGCCGGAGCCTGCGAGACTTTCTGTTTCAGAAACTCGACAGTACTGGCGATTTGATTGTCAGAAAGGTGTAAAACTGACAAAGTAAAACTACTACCTTTCAGGTCAGGTGTATTAGACATCGTAACGTTGACCTCAATAAACTCTTGGCTGCATAAGAAAGAGCGTTGCCCGAGACTAGGGAAGTCATGTTATATTCAGCGCCTAGGCGCAGCAAGTTATCTTGCGGTCAAATGAGTGATTTAGGCTCAATTTTAGTAAAAGTTGACCATTTATAGACAAATTCAGCCGGAAGGCGGATTAAAGACAACAAAAGGCTTCTCATGCTTTGTTCTATCTACAAAAGTTCTAAGAAAGACGGTACCTATCTCTACATCCCGAAACGCGATGATTTTTCACAGGTCCCTGACACTCTGATGCAGATGTTCGGTAAACCTGTGTTCGTTATGCTGGTGAATCTGGAAAAGCGTCAGTTAGCGCAGGTTAATGTGGATAACGTCAAAGCGTCGCTGGAAGAACAGGGTTTCTTCTTGCAATTGCCGCCGCCTCCAGAGAATCTGTTAGAGAAATACAAAGAAGAAAAAGCTCAGCGCAAATCCTGAGCGGGATGACTCGGGGAGGGCATCTTGAAAAAATTATTGTCAGTTATTCTGGGATTAACCCTTTCAACGCCGGTTCTGGCGAATGAAATCAGCTTTGAACAGTACGTGGAAGGCCTCAAACAACAAGCGCGTCAGGAAGGGATTTCTGAACAAGTGCTGACCGATGCCTTTTCCGATGTGGAGTACAAACCTCGTGCCGTGGTGGCGGATCGCAATCAGCCAGAGAAAAAGCTCACTCTGGATGAATACATTCCGCGTGCTGTGCCTGAGTGGAAAGTGAACCAGGCGCAGGCACTGTACGAAAAGCATTACGATGAACTGCAACGCATCGGCAAAGAGTACGGCGTGCAGCCGCGATTTATTGTGGCGTTATGGGGCGTGGAAAGTAACTTTGGCGCGCACATGGGTCGTTACAGCGTGATTGATGCGTTGTCGACCATGGCCTACGAAGGTCGCCGTGAAGAATTTTTCCGTAAGGAAACCATGGCCGCACTACAAATTCTGCAGCAGGGCCACATCAAAGCCGATGAAATGAAAGGTTCATGGGCTGGTGCGATGGGTCAGTGCCAGTTTATGCCAAGTTCCTTTTTGGCGTTCGCCGCCGATGGTAATGGCGATGGCAAGAAAGACATTTGGGGTAGCAAAGAAGATGTGTTTGCTTCCACGGCCAACTATCTGAGCCAGTCCGGGTGGGATGACAAGTACACCTGGGGACGCCAGGTGAAAATTCCGAAAGGGTTTGATCACGCGCTGGAAGGTCGCCAGGCCGAGAAAGGCAAGTTCCTGCAAGAGTGGAGCAAACTCGGTGTTACCCGCTACGACGGTAAACCGCTGCCCAAGCTGGATGACGACATCAAAGCCTGGTTGATCATGCCGGACGACGAAAGTGGCCGTATTTATCTGGTGTACAACAACTACAATGTACTGATGAAGTGGAACCGCTCGTATTACTTTGCGCTCGCGGTCAGTCACTTAGCCGACCGAATCAAATTTTAACCACTAAGGGCTCTGCAGAGCCCTTAATTATATCCCCCCACACTGCAAGAGGATTAATTTGCGGTGTACTAAGCCAAATCAGGAGTTGCTGTGTTAGCAGACCGGGCCAGTCAGATGGTGATGTTCGCTGCGCTGATCAAACATCAGAGCTTTACCGCCGCTGCGCGCAATTTAGGCGTGTCGGTGTCGCACGTCAGTAAACAACTGGCACAACTCGAAGCCTCGGTGGGCATTAAACTGGTTCAGCGCACCACGCGCAGTTTTACGGTGACGGAAGCTGGTGAGTTGTTCTATCGCCATTGTGAGCAGTTGGTTGATTTGGTCAGCGATGCCGATAATGAGCTGATTAACCAGCGTGAGGAAGTCTCTGGCCTGCTGCGTCTGGGGTTGTCGCAATCCTTTGGCTCGCTGCATGTATTGCCTGCGCTTGAAGAACTGCGTCAGCAGTATCCGAATTTGCAGGTCGAAGTACATCTGTTCGACTACAAAATCGATATGCTGAGCGAAGGGCTCGATTTGTGGATCACCAGTAACGAACATCTGCCGGAAGGCTATATTGCCCAGCGCCTCGCGGACTGCAAGTTTGTGGTGGCCGCCTCCCCGGATTATCTGTTGCATCACTCCACACCGCAGACACCGAACGATCTGTTGGATCACAACTGCCTCATCTATCGCAGCTGGGATCGAGACTACACGCGTTGGGCGTTCCGTAACCGTGAGCAGCAACTGAGCATTAAAGTCTCCGGCAACTATTCGGTCGACTTGGCTGAAGCGGTGCGTGATGCCGCGGTGTCAGGGTGGGGGATTGCGTATCTGGCCACCTATCTGATCCGCGATGAATTTCGCAGTGGCAAACTTATTCAACTGCTGCCGGACTGGCAGGCCAGCCAGAATATGCCTTTCTATGCCGTTTATCCCAGTCGCCAACATCTGCCTAAGAAAACCTCGGCCGTGATCGAGTTTCTCAAACAGAAAATTGGTGAACCGTGTTACTGGGATACCCAACTGGAACCCTATGTTCGCCTGCCATCGTTGTGATGGATTGTTTCTTGTTTTCAAAACATTTTTTCCATTTGGAAAAACAACTCAATAGCAAACGTTTAGTCACCGTTAAATCAATGGGTTATGAGTAACGTGGAATGGAATGCGTTTCTGAACACAGCTGATTAACAAACCCGAGTTGCGCACACGTTTTCCTGCTATACAATCCGACGCCTTTCCTGTTCCCCTTTTATTTGGATGGCGTTATGTCTTCTCTTATTGGTGTTGTGGCAATTCTGGTCATTGCCTGGTTACTTTCTACAGATAGAAAAAATATTCAGCTGCGCACAGTGGCGCTGGCGTTTGCTCTGCAAGTGATTTTTGCGTTGTTGGTGCTGTACGTACCCGCGGGTAAAGAAGTGCTGCATGCGGTGACCGAAAGTGTGTCGAAGCTGATCAACTATGGCCAGGAAGGCATTGCGTTTATTTTTGGCGGCATTGCAACCGGCAGTGTTGGTTTTGTGTTTGCCGTAAACGTGCTGGGTATCATCATTTTCTTCTCGGCGCTGATCTCCGGTTTGTACCACATCGGCCTGATGCCGAAAGTGATCAATCTGATTGGCGGCGGCATTCAGAAACTGCTGGGTACTGGCCGTGCTGAGTCACTGTCAGCGACTGCGAACATTTTCGTCGGGATGGTCGAAGCGCCGCTGGTGGTAAAACCTTACCTGAAGCAAATGAGCGATTCGCAATTCTTCGCAGTGATGACCTGTGGTTTGGCATCGGTTGCGGGTGGCACGCTGGTGGGCTATGCATCGCTGGGTGTGGATTTGAGCTATCTGATTGCGGCCGCGTTTATGTCTGCACCAGCGGGTTTGCTGATGGCCAAACTGCTGGTACCAGAGCAGGGTACGGTCGACGTTCAGGTTGAATCGCACGAACTGGATCTGCCGCAAGCGACTAACGTGGTGGAAGCTGTGGCTGACGGTGCGATGTCCGGTGTGCGTATTGCCGTAGCGGTGGGCGGGACTTTGCTGGCGTTTGTCAGTGTGATTGCGCTGCTGAACGGCATGTTGGGCTGGGTTGGCGGACTGTTTGGTATCGAACTGAGTTTCCAACTGATTCTGGGCTATCTGTTCGCACCACTGGCTTGGCTGATTGGTATTCCATGGAACGAAGCCATCACGGCAGGTTCGCTGATCGGTAACAAGATTGTGGTGAACGAGTTTGTCGCCTTTATCCAATTGATGGATGTGAAATCGCAGCTGAGCGCACATTCGCAGGCTATCGTAACCTTCGCGCTGTGTGGCTTTGCCAATATCTCCAGCATGGCAATTCTGATTGGTGGTTTGGGCAGTCTGGTCCCTGAGCGTCGTAGCTTCATCTCCAAATACGGTTTTCGCGCGATCGCCGCTGGCGTTCTGGCGAACCTGATGAGCGCTTCGATTGCCGGCGTGATTCTGTCACTGTAAGTGCTTTCTTAAGCTAAAAAGAACCCCAGCCTAGGCTGGGGTTTTTGTTTTTGGAACTTGCTAAACAGCATCACTTATTGGTGTGGTACTGCTCGCAGGCCAGCATGGTGTTTTCAATCAGGCTGGCAACGGTCATTGGGCCAACACCACCCGGAACCGGCGTAATGAAGCTGGCGCGAGTGCGAGCTACATCGTATTCCACATCGCCAACCAGTTTACCAGTGTCGAGACGGTTGATACCGACATCGACCACGATCGCGCCTTCTTTGATCCACGCGCCAGGAATGAAATTCGGCTTACCGACCGCGACCACCAGTACATCAGCCTGACGGACGTGATGTTCCAGATCTTTGGTAAAGCGATGACAAGTTGTCGTCGTACAGCCGGCCAGCAGCAGTTCCAGTGTCATTGGGCGACCGACAATGTTCGAAGCGCCCACGATGACCGCGTGTTTGCCGCGCAGCGGAATGTTGTAGCGATCCAACAGCGTAATGATGCCTTTTGGCGTGCAAGAGCGCAGCTTAGGAATGCGCTGAGCCAAACGACCGACGTTGTAAGGATGGAAACCATCGACGTCTTTTTCCGGAACGATGCGCTCCAGCACCTGAGTGGAGTCAATGCCGGCAGGCAGAGGCAGCTGAACCAGAATGCCGTCGATTTCCGGATCGTTATTCAGTTGATCAACCAGAGCCAACAGTTCGTTTTCGGTGGCGGTTGCCGGTAAGTCAAACGACTTAGAAACAAATCCCACTTCTTCACAAGCGCGGCGTTTACTGCCCACGTAGACCTGAGAAGCCGGGTCTTCACCCACTAAAACCACAGCCAGACCAGGTGCGCGCAGCCCTGCTTGAGTGCGGGCCTTAACACGGGCCGCAACCTCGGAACGTACTGTCTGAGAAATGAGTGTTCCATCAATATTTTGAGCAGTCATGACTTTCCTTACACATTCGTAGTGAAAATTTTTGCGCGCATTGTCGCAGATATTTTGAAGAACATCTATAAGCAAACGTTTGCTTTGTTCTGTTTTTCAGCACTTATTGTCTGAGTGACAAAATTTTGGTCATTTGAAACATAATGTTAGACAAAGCCGTTGATTTACCCTCTCTAACTCGTATAATCCTCTCCCTGTAGCGCGCCCTTAGCTCAGCTGGATAGAGCACGTCCCTTCTAAGGATGTGGTCGTAGGTTCGAATCCTACAGGGCGTGCCATTTATTCCAAGCCTCAGCAGTTTCTGCTGGGGCTTTTTCGTTTCTGGCGCTCCATTGGTGAGCATATTGTATACCTGCTTCAACGAGAAATGTGTCGCTACTATCACTTCGTTTTGAGAGTAAGGTGCGAGTCGCTTTGGATTCGAGGGACAGTTTGAGTATTACTACTCACTGGTGGCTTTAAATCAGAATGTTTTCTCCACTGAGTGATAGAAATAAGAAACCCCACCGAAGTGGGGGTGATTTGCCGAAAATGAACTAGGCCTCGTCGGCAGGGAGCAAGAACAGCCCTCTCGGGTTGAACTCGAGATAAGCGTGTTTGGTCAGATCCTGGCGAAATTGGGCTGAGTTCAGTTGCAGCAGCAGCTCCTGATCGTGCCATTTGACCGTGACTTCATACATTGAACCCATGTACGCGTATTTGAGTACCTCACATGCCTGGCTGTTTTCGCCCTGCGTACTCAGGGAAATGGCTTCCGGGCGAACACCAATCTGATATTCTCCCTTCGCTTTGCCTTGCGTCGCCTCTGGGTCGGCATCAATCGCGTAACCATGAATGTGAATACGTTCACCGTCGAAATGGCCCTGAAACAGATTCGCTTCACCCATAAAGTTCGCCATAAACATCGATTTCGGCGACTTGTAGAGCTCTTGCGGCGATCCAATCTGCATGATCTCCCCGCTTTTCATCACGATCACCGTATCCGATACCGCAAAGGCTTCAGCCTGATCGTGCGTGACATACAGCGAGGTAATGTCGAAACGTTGTTGCAACTCGCGAATGGTTTCACGCATGCTGCGGCGCAGGTTGGCGTCCAGGTTACTTAAGGGTTCGTCGAATAACAGCACTTTGGGTTTGAGTACCAGAGCCCGGGCGAGGGCAACGCGTTGCTGCTGGCCACCGGAGATCTGATCGACAAAGCGCTCACCCATACCTTCCAAGTCGACGATTTTCAACGCTTCATCGACCCGCTGGCGAATTTCTTCGGCCGGAAGTTTGAGCATTTTTAGCCCATACGCCACGTTCTCATTCAAGGACATATGTGGGAAAAGGGCGTACGACTGAAACACCATACAGATGTCGCGCTGCTGAATGGAACGTTCCGTCACATCCTCACCGTCGATAAAGATTTGGCCGCTGGTGGGTTTTTCCAGTCCGGCCACCAAACGCAGCACAGTTGTTTTACCGCAACCCGACGGACCGAGCAGGGTCACCAGGCTGCCTTTCTTAATTTCCAAATCCAGATGACCGATCACGGTATTGTTACCGAATCGCTTGCAGATGTTTTTCAGTACAACGAAGTTTTGTTTTTCCATGGTGACATCTCCTAGGAATCTTGGTTGGTGGCTTTGGAGCGGGAAATTCGAGCTTCACCGACCAATAAATCAAACAACAGAATGATGGCTAACATCACCACAATCAGGACAGAGCCATACGCAATGGCAATCCCGTATTCACCGTCTTCGACGCGGTTCAGTATGTACGACGTGGCAACACGGGTTTCCGGGGTAACCAGAAAGATAATCGCGCTTACCGTCGTCATCGCACGCACAAAGCTGTAGACCAGTGTCGACAGAATCGCCGGGCGCAGCAGTGGCAGGATGATGTGACGAATGGTTTGCAGGGAACTGGCGCGCAGGCTCAATGACGCTTCATCAAGTGATTTATCGAGCTGACCAAGTCCGGCGATACCGGAGCGAATGCCCACCGGCACGTTACGCATCACCATCGAGATCACCACAATTGCCGCGGTGCCCGTCAGGTAAATAGGCGCATCGTTAAACGCCAGAATATACGACACACCCGCCACGGTGCCCGGAACGGCAAAGCAGAGCATGGTCGAGAATTCGATGACCTTTTTACCGTAGAACTGCTGACGAACCACTACATACGCAATCAGCAAGCCGAACAGGGCGGTGATTGGCGCAGCGACACCTGCGTAAATCATGGTCGTGATGAGTGACGGCCAGGCACCATCAGACATGCCGTTGCCAAACAGGTTGAGGTAGTTTTGCAGTGTGAGCGTGTAATCCACCCCCCAGTTCACGGTGAAACTACCAAAGAAGATGCTGCCGTACAGAAGCACGTTAAACACCATCCAGACATACAACGTCAAGGTGACGCCCAGTTTGAGTGACGCTGGCATATCCTGCACGTCGCCACGATAGGCTTTGCCGGAAATCGTGACGTAGGAACGTTGCCCAATCCACAGATACTGGACGACAAAGATGGCCAGAGAGAACAGCAGCAGGACAGAACCCAGCGTACTGGCAGAGGCATAATCGAGCTGTGCTCCGGCGATGTAGAAGTAGATTTGGGTCGCCAGAACGTCAAAGCTTCCGCCCAGCACCAACGGGTTACTGAAATCGGCCAACGACTGCACGAAAATAATCAGGAACGAGTTAGCGAGCGCCGGTTTCAAGAGCGGAATAATGATGCCAAAGAATGTCTGATAACGGTTGGCTTTCAGCGTGTAAGACGCCTCTTCCAGTGACGGATGGAGGGATTTGAGGGCGCCATCCAGAATCATGAACGACATTGGCGCAAACGCGAGAACCTGAGCCAGCCAAATGCCGGTAAAACCATATAACCAGTTGGTTTTTTGCAGCCCGAACCAGTCCACCATCAATTCAGTGATGTAACCAGAGCGACCCAGCATTAAGGTCACGCCGAGTCCGACGATGAACGGCGGGGTCACGATGGGCAGAATGGAAAACACGCGGGCAATAAACGCCGACCGTTTGGCGATGCGCGTGGTGTAAATGGCGAAGATCAAACCAAAGAACGTGGCACCCACCCCCACCGCAATACCCAGAACGATGGAGTTGCGGATCACCGACAGGGTATGAGATTGCGAGAGAATCTCCATAAATTGCCACGCGGTCCATTGGCCCATCTCATCTTTGAACATCGGCAGAAAAATCGCGATGCTTGGAAAAATAATGAAAATGGCAATCAGCAAAATAATGCTGATGAGCGACCCAATCACAAAATGGTCGCCGCCCAAATATTCAAGGCGGGCGAAAGCCGTGGTCATGACAGCGCCAAGCGCAATAAACAGCAAGATGGTGGAATAACCCAAACCCTGATGCGCCAGCCAGGAGCTGATCAGTATCACCAGCATGCACAGCGCGGAATAACCAATATCCAGGTAATGGCGGACTTTGTGCTGACGTCCTGCGGGTTGCAATGGGCGAACAATCAGAAGCAGAGGCAGGCTGAACCAGAGCCAGGAAATATTGACAGAGCTCCAGCCCATCGCGTCGTAAAACTCGTCTGCGGTCGATTCAAACAGACCATAGTCCAAAGCAAAGGATGGCAGAAGGATAAAGCTAAACACCATCACGCCAAGCCAGTAAAAAACGGCATCGATGCGCCGTGGCTGGCTGGTCGTGAGGTTCAAAGCCTGAATTCGCTCGTTCATGTTGGAACCTTTTTTTGAGCTGCACTCAGCCTGCCCGCCAGAACCAGCAGACTGAGTGTCAGGTGATGAAAGCCGTCAGAGGACGGTCAGAAAGAACTGATGGATTAGTTGCCCATCTTGACGTCGTTCACCCATTTGGTGATCAAACGCTTACGCTCATCGGAAGAACCGTAGGTTTCCATGTCGTAATTAATCAATTTGAGGTCTTTCGGATTGAGGGCATTCGGCGATTGCTCTGCCAAGGTGTTGGTCAGGATTTGGAACGATTCGCCTTGTTGCCATGCCAGTTCCTGACCTTCTTTCGATAGCACCCAGTCAACGAACAGTTTGGCATTGTCCAGGTTACGGGCACCTTTGATAATGCTTACACCGCCAATTTCGTAGCCAGTGCCTTCACAAGGAGAAATCAGCTCCAGTGGCGCACCTTTGGCTTGTTCAAGTGAATAGTCATGAAGGAAACCAATGCCGATGGCGATTTCGCCGCGCGCAGAGTTACGTGACGGAGTCACGCCTGATTTGGTGTATTGAGAGACGTTTTTGTCGAGTTGTTTGAAGTATTCAAAGGCCGTTGGCTCATCCCAAAGTTGAATGAAGGTGGCCAGCGCGGTGTAGGCTGTGCCTGAACTTTGTGGATCAGCAATCTGAATTTCGCCCTGATACACCGGTTTGGTCAGATCGCTCCAGCAGCGAGGAACTGGAATGCCTTTCTGAGCCAGACGCTCGGTGTTGACACCAAAGCCAAGAATGCCCATGTAGACGGCGGACGAGTAGTTCCCTTTGCGTTTGGCTGGATCGCGGAAGTTGGTCATGATGTTATCAAGCTGAGGAGACTGATAGGCTTGCAGCAAGTCCATTTCACCCGCTTGAGATTGAGGGTCGAGCGTGCCGCCGTACCAGACATCGGCACGCGGGTTATTTTTCTCAGCATCGATTTTAGCCAGCGTGCTGCCTGAGCCGTTGCGAACAAAGGATGTTTTCACATCATATTTGTCGGCAAACGCTTTGGTTTCCGCTTCACACATGGCGTTGGTGGCGCTGCAGTAGACAACCAGACGACCGGCCGCCTGAGCAGCGGGCGCGGCCATCACCGAACCGAGGATACTTAGTGCGAGCAGCGTACGTTTTGCGTTAACAATCATTGGGTTTTCCCTCTTGTTTATGCCTGCCAGAATCCCCGGTCAGGCAAAAACGCCAATCAGGTCACCAAGCGAAGCATTGTCACGTTGTTGGATGGTAGAGTTTTCATCATATTGGTAGCTCATCGTCCGAATTCGGTTGTTGAGCTTTTATAAACGGCAGCAGTTGCAAACTGATCACGGCTGCTGCCGCGGTAATCAAACAGAAAAAGCCTTCCCAGCCCCAATGCTCGATAGCCAGAGACATCGGGTAACTCGCCAGTGCGGCGCCCAGATAACTGAACAAGCCGATAAATCCGGTGGCGGTGCCTGCCAGGTCTTTTCTGGCACATTCGGCAGCGGCCATGCCGATCATCATTTGTGGGCCGAAGACGAAAAAGCCGATACAGAAAAAACATCCGGCCAGAAAGCCAATGTGGTCGACGGGGGTCAGCCACAGCGCCGCGACCGAAGCAAAAATGCCTAATGCAAAAATCAGATTCATTGGCGCACGGTTACCATGGAAATATCGGTCCGAACCCCAGCCGCCAAACAGTGAGCCCAGAAATCCGCCCACTTCAAACATCGAAACGGCGCTGTTGGCGCTCAGCACATCAAAGGAATGGCGCTCAACCAGATACAGAGCGCCCCAATCGTTAATCGCGATGCGCACGACATATACCAGCAAATAAGATCCACACAGCAGCCAGATGTAGCGATTGGTCAGTACATAGCGATAGACCGCAGCATTAAAGAGCAGGCCTTGCCCTTCCTTTTCATGTTCGAGTTCCAGTGCGTCGTTGCGCCATTGTCCGACCGAGGGCAATCCCATTTCAGTCGGCTTTTCCTGAATGCGATAGCAGAGCCAGATGCCAACCAGTACCGCCACACAGCCGGGCACGATAAACCCGTAACGCCAGCCAAAATTCAGGCTGATAAAGCCAATCGCAACCGGGATCAGCGCGCCACTCAAGTTGTGGCAGGTATTCCAGATGGACCACCAGAAGCCCCGCTCACTGCGCGAGTACCAACTGGTCAGGATCTTGGCACAGGCTGGCCAGCCCCAACCCTGAAAGAACGCGTTGACTGTCCACAGCAACGTAAACGCCAGCAAGGATGAACTGAAGCCAAAGGCGATATTGACGATGCCGGTAGCCAGCAAACCCAGCCCCATAAAGTAGCGTGAGCGCGAATGGTCTATCATCAGCCCGGACACAAACTTGGAGACGCCGTAAGTGAGGTAAAACAGGGTGCTTAACAGACCAAGATCGGAATAGTCGAGGCCTAAATCTGTCAGCATGCCCGGCAGCGCGAAGTTGAAGCTTTTACGGGTCAGGTAAAAGACGGCGTATCCGACATACATGGAAACCATCAATTGAATGCGCCAGTAGCGGTAAGCCTGATTGGTGTCCATGTTTGTGCTGTTGTTGAGTGTCGGCACAATCTTCATGCTTGTTTGTCCTTGTTGAATCTGATCCTAGAGAGAAGGAGCAGGAAAAACATGAGAAGGAGTTGTATTCATCTAGGAAATATTCCTAGTTTTTAGTCAGTAGGTGATGATTTTGTGGGCAGGTTAACAATTATGCGCGTACCGCCCTTAGGCGAAGATGGCGTGGTGACGTTGAGGCTGCCACCCAGCGCGGACACCCGCTCAGCCAATCCTTTCAGACCCTGACCACGAATGCGCCAGTCCGACGGCAGGCCAACGCCGTCGTCTTTCACTTCCAATACCATATCGCTGCCGGGGAACAGGCTGATATTAACAGTGCGTGCTTTGGCGTGTTTGGAGACGTTGTTGAGCAGCTCCTGCACGATGCGAAACAGCGTCACGCTGGTGGTATCGTCAAGTTTTTGCGGATCCACACCCATATTGAGGCCAACCTGAATGCCTTGTTGGCTGAAACGCATCTCTTGGATCAACTGACGAATGGCATGTTCCAGCCCAAGCTCATCAAGGATATGGGGTCGCAACTGCTTTAACAGTTGGCGGGTGGAATGGTGGATTCGCATCGCCAGAGACTGAATACTTGCGGCGGCGTTCCGGGCCTGTTCATCTTCGGCCAGCCGCTGCGCCAGCATGGATTGGATCTGTATCGCTGTGATGTTCTGACCGATTTCATCGTGCAGTTCTCTGGCTACCGATTTGCGAATTTGTTCCTCGACGGAAACCAGTTGGCGCGCCAGATTCTGCTTTTCTTCGAGCTCCCGTGCCAGCCGGAGGTTGACCTTCTGCACCAGTAGCGCCAACTGATGCTGACGACTGATTGCGATCCCCAGTCCCAGACCAACCAACGCCTGGCTGGACATGAAAATCAGCAGCTCCTGATCGGAGTCAAATGAGCCGCTGATCTGACGTGCAGTGGCGAGCAGGATGCAGTTCAAGCTGCTCGCCAGTACCCCTCCTTGCCAGCCATAGCGGTAGGCCATGAATATGGTTGGCAACATGATGATCAGCAGCGCAAATGGCTTCATTTGGTCCAGCAGAGTCAGTTCAGCCAGCAATCCTAAGGCGAAGAAAAACAGGCTCCAGACCAGCATTTTCGGCTTCAGTTTTACATCCTGATGGATGAGTTGCGGTGTCAGGGGTGACCAGGTCTGATGGCGCAGGTAGTCAGCAACCAGATAGAGAAACGGCGTCAACACGATTCCGCCAGTCAGCGATGCGACCGTGACGGCGGTGATGGTGTCGGCGTTGATGCGAAGTGGCTTACCGAGCAGCACGAACGTCAGTCCGGTGGCTGCGCTGTGCACGATGACCAGCGCGACAATCAACAGCAGTTTTTGCCAATAGAGAGTGAGGTGTTGCCAGCGTTTGCGGGCAAAAGAGGTCGCAAACCAGGCGACAAACGGCATCAGCAACAACACCGAATCCGCTTCGGTGGGCAGATACACCAGAATCGCACCCGCCAGTAGCAGATCGCTGAGGATCAGTACCCAGAGGTAAGCGGGCTTCACCAGCAGATAAACCGCTAATCTCAGGCCCGTGGGAAATAAGAGATACGCGTGCAGTGGGGCCTGACTCAGATATTGGCTGATGTTCCACAAACTGAACTGACTGATGCTGTAGAGCAGAAAGCTGAAGGTCAGCGTAAACATGAGTCCCGGCATACTTAGCCTTCCGCTAACAGATGGTGCTGTATGGCAAAACGAATCAGGTCGACATTATTAGTCAGGTTGAGTTTGCTGAGGATGTTTGCGCGGTGCACATGCACCGTCTTGTGGCTGAGAAACAGCGCCTGCGCAATTTCTTTAACTTCTTTACCTTGTATCAACTGGTCAAACACTTCCAGCTCGCGTTTGGTCAGATCGACCAGCACATTGTTGATGTCCGGGTTGCTGAGATTGACCAGCGCATCGGCACACAAATAGCGCTTGCCTGCCGCCACGGTGCGAATGGCGCTCGCCAGTTCACTCGGGCCACACCGTTTAGACAGATAGCCTTGAGCGCCAGCATCGAGCGCCTTCTTAACAAAAGAGGCGGAATCGTAGATGCTGAGAATGATGGCTTTGAACGCCGGATCGCGTTGGCGAAGCCTTTCTAACAGGCTCAAGCCATTTTCGTCCGGCATCGAGATGTCGATGACCGCCACATCCACAGGCGTTTGGGTTAATCCGCGAAAGGCGTCACTAGCGCTGTCAAATTCGCCGGCAACAGCAATGTCTTGCTCCAGATTCAGTAACTGAGCGAATCCGGAACGTACGATGGTATGGTCGTCAATCAGAGCTATTTTTATCATTGTTGTTTATTTATGAAGCTTTTGTGAACACTCTCAATAATGATTGGCAGTCTATCGGGTATTGCGTTGCGTTATCGAGAGGTACTGCACAGCACGATTATTTGACCATTCGGGTTGTGTAAGTCACTGACTGTCCCTCTCGCACCGTTTCTCACTGAAAAGCGTACTCAACAAAGCACCTAAAGTTGATCTGCATAGGGGATTTTATGCAAATGATATGTGTTATCATTATCGTTAAATTTTCTAAGACAATGCAATACGACAGGCAGGCTTTAACGGTATGAATCAACACGAATGGGATCAGGTTAATATTCGTTGGACGGATCATGATGTTCCGCACATCGAAGCGCAGAATTACGTAAGTTTGGGTTTTGGTTACGGTTACGTGCATGCGCGCGACCGCTTGTGTGAGCTATCCGGTCAGGTGATCACCTTGCGGGGTGAGCGCTCAAAACATTATGGTGCGGAGCGCTTTTCCACCATTGGTTTTCTCAAAACCACCAACCTGAATTCCGATCTGATGTTTCGTTTACGTTTGCCGCCTGAGTGGGTCGAAAATGAACTGG
The DNA here is from genome assembly GCF_023920125.1 of Vibrio sp. LQ2. Lineage (NCBI taxonomy): Bacteria > Pseudomonadati > Pseudomonadota > Gammaproteobacteria > Vibrionales > Vibrionaceae > Vibrio > Vibrio sp. LQ2. The sequence goes on along the minus strand of NZ_CP085308.1, from coordinate 1,295,048 downwards.
CAAAGCTCAGCACGCAAACGCGTGAGTACGTGCAAGGCTACGTGCGCGGATTGAATCACTATGTGGATCAGATGCCAGCAGAGGAGAAGCAGCGTTGGCGCGCCGATGAACCGCTGGTGACCTTTACCGAGCAAGACGTGGTAAGGGCCGCGATGCGCTTTGGCATCATGAAAGAGCTGGTGGAAATTGGCCCGCACCTTGTTTCGTCGGCGCAGCAATGGCACTCGGAATCCGCACCTGGCACGGTCGATTCACCGCATGCGACACCGGTTGAAGTGGAGGGTGGCTTTGGCAGTAACGCCTGGGCATTTGGTGGCGATGTTGTCGCAGGAGAGCGTGCGATCTTGCTTGGCAACCCCCATTCGGCCTGGAAAAGAACGCCGCATCAGCAACGCATTTACATGCATCAGTACCATTTGACCATTCCCGGCGAGCTAGACGTCGCAGGTACCTCATTTCTTGGTTTCCCGCTGCCGATGACTGGCTATAACGCCGACGTGGCGTGGAGCATTTTAGATGCGGCGTCGGTGACGCCGTTTGTGTTGCAGAAAATGGCGATTCACACGTCAGGCAATACACTGAGCTATCGAGTCGATAGTGAAAACCGTCCATTATCGATTCGCGCCGTGGCGGTCGAGGTGTTAGAAGCGTCCGGCGAGATCGCGACACGCCATTATGAGTTTCTTGAATCAGAACTCGGGGTGCTCTATCACCTGCCGCATCGCGTGGGCAAACCGCAAGGTTGGTATGCCATCACCAACCCCGGAGAGCAGAATGCGCGCGGGCTGGATCAGTTCATGGCAGCAGCGAAAACCACGTCGACCCGGGACTTTGTTGCGGCCATCGAATCGCAGCGGGGGATTTTGTGCCAGTTGGTGGTGGCCGACCGCCACGGTGAGGTGGCTTATGTGGTCGCGGGCAATGTGCCGCCGCTGAATGATGACGCCATGGCCCAGCGCCACGTTGGCGATGCGGAATCGGCGTTTAATGTGCTGGATGGTACGCGCTCCGATGCCTTTTTGCGTGGCAGCGATGGGCGACCAATGCTGGCGCCCGCCTCGTTTTACCCGACGGTTATCTCGCGCGGCATCATTCAAAACACCAACAACAGCTATAAATTTTCTGAATACGGGGCAGTTCAACCGGATTTTCCGTCGGTATTTGGCCAGCATAAAGCGGCGTATCAAGTGGGCAAACACATTGCTGCCGGGCTGCGTTATGACCCAAGGTTGATCATGTCAACGCGCCGGCTGGATGAACTCACGGCCGAAGGCCCCATCACGTCAGACAAGGTCTTGCCGATCATCTTTGATAACCGCAACTACGCCGCAGAAACGTTTCTTGATCAGATCTTAAGCGTTGGGCGTGTTTCTGCTTCCGCCACGGTGTGCCAAGCGTGCGAAGTGCTGAGTCGATGGGATCGCAAAAACAATGCGACCAGCCAAGGCGCGCTGTTATTCCATCTGTTCTGGAACCGCATTGTGCAACTCAATGTGTTGAACGTCCCCAGCAGTGGCGATCCGACACTGGGTTCTCAACTGGATACCCGTGAGGCGAATGGACCGGTGATCACACAGGCGTTGGCCGATGCCGTTGATGAGCTGAATGCGTTGGGATTTGCACTCGATACTGCGTGGGGCGAGGCACTGTTTGAGACGGCGGATAACACCAAAATCGCCTTGCATGGCGGCTCGTATCAGGAAGGGCTTCTCAATGGTGAAATGCCTGCTCCGCTTGATAAATACGGCTTCCCGCATATTTTGTTCGGCAGTGCGTATGTGCAGTTGGCGACGTGGGATGATCAGGGCATTACCGTCCAAGGCATCCTCAGTCACGGCCAGCGTGATGGCGTTGAATCTCTGGGAAGAACAACGCAATTGCAACAGTTTGCCAATAAACAACTGCACGACATTCCCTTTACTGAAGCGCAACTCGATGCGGCAACGTTCACCGAAACCGCGTCGCTGCGGATGAGTTAGTGTTCCGTCTTCGAATGGCATGACTTGAATAAAAAACGGCACCATCAGGCGCCGTTTTGTCTCCAGACGTTTGTCGGAATCTTATTCATCGCTGTCCGTTGGGCGGCCTCGGTGTCGACGACCTTCACCACGACCTTCGCCACGGTGACCACCGCGATGCATCCCATGACGGTGTTGGCCGTGACCACGGCGACGCAGCGCGCCTTCGTCATCGTGTTCGCTGACCCGGCTTTTGACGCGTTTAACCGTCGACAGGCTGCAATCGCAGATTTGTGCGACTTCTTCCAGTGTTTTGCCTTCCAGCAGCAGGCCAGCGATTTTCATGTGTTTCTCTTTGTTGGCTGGGCGGCCGCGGAATTTCTCTTTCCACGCGCGGCCATCTTCGCGCAGGGCGCGGCGGCCCATTTCTGCGGCATGTAAGCGATGGCGCGTGTCCGCTTGTCCATACCCTTCCAGCACCAGTGCAATTGCCGCGGCTGTTTCGCTGCCCGGAGTCACCGTCATGGCTGGTTTGGTGGTTTTTAGCGTGACGTTTTTCTCCATCAGCAGTTGCAATACGTGTTGGCACTGCTGGAAATCTTTGCTGATGCTGCTCAGCCAGTTGACGGCCAGCGTGTCGCCGCTTTGCAGTGTGTCGACTAAGGCGACAAAGTCTGGGCGTTCCATAGCCGGCATGCGGCCGCGAGCGGAATCTTCAATGTGTGTGGCGTCGGGGAAGGCCGCTATGAGCGCTTCCATATCTTGCTGGAAATCTGGGTTGCGTGGCGAGAAGCGCGAGTAGGTATAGATAGTCATTTCATCACCTTTTGGTTTATTTGATGTTATAGCTCATAAATATACGCGCTTGAATTATGTTGTAAACACCAAATGAACCAATGGGGTTTTCGGTTTAGTGCTAATTTTTACATTAATTGTTGAATTTAAAGGGGATTGTTAGGAGTGTAAAGCCATGTAAAGAAAGCGGGGCAAGGCCGCTTTGATAGGTCATAAATCAAAAAGGTACGTTTAGCTCACAACGTTTAGCTTACAAAGAGCCAAATGCCTACGGCCATCATCAGGGAACCGGAAACGCGATTCATTACACGGACGTTTTGCGATTTGCCCAAGGCGCGTTTTAACCCTTTACCGCCAGTGGCGTAGAGCGTCATACAGACAAATTCGGACACCATGATGATCGACACAAGGAAAATTAATTGTGGTGTCAGGCTGGCTGATTGGTCGATAAATGGCGGTAGCAACGAAATCATAAACGCCCAGCCTTTCGGGTTGGCGATCGCGGTGACAAAACCCTGAACAATTAAGCCCCAATCGCTGCCCTGATAGTGCGTGTCGGACTCGGAAGTGAGCGCCAACTTGCCTTTTGATCGCCACATTTGCACGCCAAGGTAGAACAGGTAACAGGCTCCGACGGTTTTAAAGGCGGTAAACAGCCAAGGGTAGTTGAGCATGACGGCTGCGATCCCCACCACGGCCGCGACGGCCACCACGGCAACCCCAATCAGCTCGCCAATCATCATCCACAGTGTGCGTTTGTAACCAATGCTCATACCTAGGGTAAGGGCAAGTGTCATACACATACCTGGCGTAATTGAGACTAAGAAGAAAGTGGGAATAAACATGCCCAAAAGTGCGGTGTTCATGAAAGGTTCCAAATGAAAAGAGGACTGCGGAGCCCCAACAATAAGCGCAGCCGAACGAATGCGCAATACGATTCACACGCTGGTACCATGAGAATTAGTTATAGCCACTATACCCTTCCTACTTGAAGCTGCAGCGGTGTTGGCTGCATTCATTCACCCCAATCACATAGCGTATCTATGCTCATGGGGACTCACTCATTTGCCGCCTACCTGCAACTCCAAGTTGTTTGGGTATATGCCGCCATGGCTCACATCGGCACGAATGCGGTATTTCAGGCTGCCTTGTGGATAGCAGCCTGGAGGTAGGTGTCGAATCGTATCAGGAAGGCAGATCCTGAAGGGTTTGAATGGCGTCGAGAATACGCTCTGACAGTTTGGCTTTGGTGCCGTTTTTAAAATCAAACATCACCACGGTGGCGCTGCCTGTGGTGGTCACTTTGCCCAGTTTTTTGCTCACCACCTGATACTCCATGGTGAAGCGATCTTCTTGCACATCGCTCACGCGCGATCCGATCAGCAACGTATCGGGGAAGGTGACCGGAATTTTGTAGCGACTTTGCGTTTCGCTCAGCACCGGGCCGACCTGTGTGATCGCCAAATCTTCCATCAGTTGAATGTGACGAAAGTAATCGATGCGCGCCGTTTCAAAATAGCGGAAATAGACCACGTTGTTGACGTGTTGTAAGGCATCCATTTCGCCCCATGCGACCGGGATTTCAGTCACGACCGGAAAGTCCTGCAGTAAGTTTTCCATCTTCTTTCATTCCTTGGTTGAGCTGTGATTAGACTAATTATTCTAGTCGTTATCGCATAGAGTTGTCGGTGAGTGCGTTAACAAAACATTAACCTAATAAGTAAGGTAAAAACTTTACTTAAGGCGTAAAGGGGCGTAACGTCACTCAAAGATAATCGGTGAGGAGAAAAGATCATGAGTCTATTCGCAGGTTTTAACCCAGTGCAGGTGATTGAACGTATCGACTGGACGCCGGAGCAGTTCTCACTGCGAGTGAGCGGCGCCGAGTTGCCATTTTCGGCCGGGCAGTTTACCAAGTTGGGGCTCGAAGATGATGCAGGCAATCTGGTGAGCCGAGCCTATTCTCTGGTTAATGCGCCAGGGGCTACAGCGGATGAACATGAATTTTTGATTGTGGCTCATCCACAAGGCAAGCTTTCTCCGCGCCTGCAATCACTCTCCGCTGGTGATACCGTGTGGATGGGTAATTCGGCCTACGGCGATCTGATTCAGCCTTCGATTCCTGATTTCACGCAAGATTTATGGTTATTGGCAACCGGGACGGGAATTGGTCCATTTCTGTCACTGCTCGCCGACCAGCGCCTGACCCAACCGAATATCGTGCTGGTGCACGGCGTGCGCTATGGTCGTGACCGAGTGTATCGCCGCGATATTCAGACGCTGGTGGAGCAATATCAGGGGCGCTTACGCTATCACACTGTGGTCAGCCGCGAAGCGCTTAGCGATGCGATGAGTGGACGTATTCCGGCCCTGATTGAGTCAGGTGAGCTGCAAACTGTAAGTGAGTTAGAGTTAGCGCCAGAGCACAGTTTTGTGATGATGTGTGGTAATCCGGACATGATTAAAGACACCGCCAGTACCCTACGCGACAAAGGCTTGCCGCCATTTCGTCAGGCGACGGGTGGCAACTATATTCATGAACGTTACTGGTAAAGAAAACGCGGCAATCGCCGCGTTTTTTACTCTTCAATATCGAGTTGTTCTGCGTTGGCGGTCTGCGTAATGCAGTGCTGCGCAAGTTGCTGATATTGTGTCTGCATGGTGTCGATAAATTGCTGGGCGCTGGTAAATCCCGCTTGCGGCTCTCCGATCACCACATCGCAGTTAAACGGTACCAGCATCGCCGTCCCTTTAGGCAGTGAACGCCCGAGACCCCGCATGACCACAGGCAGCACGGAGACGCCTGAGTGATCTTTCACCAAATGGTAGATGCCTTTTTTCAGGCCGCTCATGATCTCCGGTTCACCGCGGCTGCCCTCGGGGAAAATAATCAGAATTTCATCGTTACTTAATGCCGCATGACAGGCATCAAAGACGGCGTCACGCTGGGAAGCGGATGGTGCACGGCGAATCGGAATGATGCCAATGATATTGAGGGACAACCACGCCACAAAGCGATTGGCGAGAAAGTAATCGGCCGCTGCAACCGGGCGCACGCGATGCACCATATGAATCGGAAACAGCGCCAGCAACACCAGCGTATCAAGATGACTGTTGTGATTGGCGGCGATGATCATCGGCCCGTGCTCGGGGAGGTTTTGTCGCTGTAAGATATTGAGCCCCAAGCCAATAAACACCAGTGGCTTGACGATCAGCAGCACAAACAACAGTTTGAGTAATCTTGCCATGGTGGCCTCAGTAATAGAGATAGTAGATGTAATGGAAGAACAGCGGTGCGGTGAACATCAGGCTATCAATTCGATCCAGAATGCCGCCGTGGCCAGGGATAAACTGGCTGGTGTCCTTGATACGCAAATCTCGCTTGACCGATGAAATCACCAAATCGCCGATGAAGCCGCTGAAAGCGATGATCACTCCGGCCACCAAGCCTTGTATCGGGTTGAGTGGCGTCAGGTACGGCGCGGCGAAATAGGACACCACAATCACTGTCGCACTGCCACCGATAAAACCTTGCCAGGTTTTGTTCGGACTGACTTTCGGCACGATTTTGTGCTTGCCAAAACTCTTACCCCATACGTACTGACAAACATCGTTGAATTGGGTCATTACCAGCAAAAACAGCAGCATGCCTAATGAACCCGCATTCGGGTTAAGGCTGGGCAGCACCAACAGATACGCCATGTGGCTGATACAGAACACCGTCAGCATCATTGCCCAGTGAATCACGCCTGCAGAGCGAATAAAGCCTTTGGTATCGCCAATCAACACCATCACCATGGGCAGGTACAAGAAGATGTACACCGGAATGAAAATGATGAACATGCCGTACCAACCGATCGACAGCCAGTAAAACTGAAAAGGAATGGAGAGGTACGCCCAGAAAATGACGCGGCGGTCGGTCATACGGGTCGGAACGATAGACAGAAATTCTTTCAGTGCTAAAAAGCTGAGAAAACCCATGAAAAACAGTGTGTAGTTGAGTGGTAGTGCCAACACGACAAATGCGATGGCCACCATCCACCACCAGGAGCGAATGCGCAGTTTCAGCTCGAGATAGTCACGATCTGTGTGACGGCGTGACAACCACAAATAGCACACAGTGCCGACGACCAGCACAGCGACGATCGCCAGCATGACATGTTGAGAGTGAACGGGAATATTAAACATCTCGCTGAGTTTCCTGTTGCTGGGCGAATTGCGCCTGATGGTAGTGATAGATATGTTCCAGACGTCGCCAGGTGGTGATCACCAAGCCACACAACATCAGCGCGAGGGCGCAATCTAAGGTGTAACCCAAAAAATGCAGCGGCAGTTGTAGCCATTGGTATACGCACAATATCAACAGTGAAGCCGTCAGCAGAGCCATGCGATGCTGCTTCGCCATCGGGCCGCAAAAATCCGCTGGCCCGTTCATGCTCACGCCCAGCACGCGGACGTAGGCCGTCAAGACCGCGAGAATGGCGCAAATCCAGGCCAGATCCATCCCCACCAACGATTGCGTGGCAAAGCCGGCACCGACGATAAACAGCGGATCGGCAATGCGATCCGGTACATCGTTAAACAGCTCTCCGGCAGGCGTCTTTTTTCCGCCCTCAACAGCGACCATGCCATCAAATAAGTTACACAGCAGGCGCAACTGAATGCTGGCAGCGGCGAGTAACAGCAACGAAGCGGCAGGGTAAAAGTAATAGAGCAGTAAACTGATAAACCCTGCCAGTGCGAAGAGGATGCTGAGCAAAGAGATTTGATTTGGGGTGACATTCTTCTGGCTAAGCCAGATGGCGATGCGTTTGGTGGGTTTGAGTTCGCGGACGGCCAATGGTCGGCGATTAGCCTCATCCGGGGTTGGGGTATTCATAAAGCCTCTGACGATAGTGTGTTGTTTTAGTGATAAATCAATTATTAAACAAGTTGTATAAGAGGCGAAGTATTAGCATTTATTGCTGAGTTTTTGAAGCGTTGTCACGTGGGTTCTGGGACAAGTTAACGAGATTTAACCGTGAACACTCGGGATCATTCCACTGCACTGAGCGCTGGCTTTCGGTGGGCAAAGTACTGATGGCTGAAATGGGCAAATTCTTCTTTGGTGATGGGTTTAGAAAAGTAGTAGCCCTGAAATTCATCGACGCCCAGCTCCTGTAGGCGATGGAGCTGAATTTCATTTTCGACCCCTTCAGCAACGACCTTAATGCCAAGCTGATGTGATAAGGTTACGATCGCCGAAATAAAGAACTTCTGTTGGTCCAAACTGTTCAGGTCGCGAACAAACGACTTGTCGATTTTCAGCTTGTTAAAGCGCAGGTGGTTGAGGTTGTAGAGTGACGACCAACCGGTACCGAAATCGTCCAGCGACAGACGAATATTGATGTCTTCGAGCTGGCGAATGATGCTGACGCTGCGCTCGATTTCATCCAGAGTCATGGTTTCGGTGATTTCCAGCACGATGGCGTCAAGGTAGTTGATGTCGGTGGCGAAGATATCCGACACCAACGCGGGTAACTCTTCGTCAAACAGCGAATCTGACAGGTTAATGGCGACTTCAATCCGCGAATGGAAAGCGCTCCAGTCGACAGACAGGGCATGATAAACCTGTCGCATGATCCAGCGTCCCAGTTCTTTAGCCAGCCCCGATTCTTCCGCAATCGCGATCAGATATTCCGGATTCACGAAACCGTGTTGCGGATGGTTCCAGCGAATCAGTGCTTCGCAACCAAGGCGTTCGCTTTGCGGAGAAATAATCGGCTGAAAGGCCATGTAAAGCTGCTGCTGATCGTCGGTTTTGATCAGACCTTCCAGCTCTTCGGACAGTTTACGCTTTTTGCGGTGCGCTATCTCAATCTCTTTGCTGTAGTAGACCACAGGATCGGCCGGATTTTTCTTGGCGATGTTAAGTGCCAGGTCGGCGTTATTCAGGATCGCCGACGATTTTTTGAGGTAACGTTTGGTGTGCTCGCTCATCTCGTGACTCATCGCAATCCCGGTTGCGAGCGCCATACGTTTGGAAGGGTCGAGACGATTTAACACAGCACCAAGATCGCTCAATAACGCCTTGACGAAAAATTCGAAATTGAAATCACAGCGGTTAATGAGGATCGCGAACTCGTCGGCACCGACACGCGCGCACAAAAAGTGGAACTGATCGCACTTCGCTTTGAGCCGTTCACTGATTTCGGTCAGGATTTTATCGCCGTACTCGTAGCTGACGATATCATTGATCTCTTTGAAGTGGCTGATATCCAGCAAAATCAACGCGTAGTCGTCTTCACGCTTACTCAGATTTTTAATTTGTTGCAGCAGATAGTTACGGTTTTTCAGCTGAGTGAGCGGATCATGCCAGGCCATAAACTGTTGGTATTTGGCATCTTTGTATACGCGCAGCGAGATGTAGCCAAGCACCAATAAGATCAACAGCATGTCGTACAACACGGCTTGTTTATTGTCCGCGATGATGGCTCTGTTCTTGGCCGACTCTTCCCCTGTGAAATTGACGATCATCAGGTTGCGAATGCCGGGCATCAGGCTTTTCAGCTCACCAGAAAACGCCTTCAGTTCGCTGAGATTGGATTTGAGCACGGCATTTTCGTACTTGCGCAGCACATTAAACGCCTTCGCGATCACTTCACCAGAACCGTACTGCGAACGGATCTCGCGTGTTTCGTCGCTGTTGAGAAACGTATCATAACGGTTCCATAGAATGTCGTATTTGAGATTGAGTTTGCGTGACGAACGGGTGTCGTTGAGCAGGTAGGTTTCAAGCTGGGAAGAAAACTCCAGTGTTTCGATCTCCAACTGAGCCAGTGCCCAGGCAGACAACTGAGTGTGCTTGGTCAGCATGTTATAAGTGTCGTTGAACTTGACCAACGTCCAGATGGAGAAGATAAACAGTCCAAACACAAACATGATGAAAATGGCAATATGGCGGCTCATAGATACCTGCACACTCAGCGTTTTGATTACTGCAGCGTTTCTACTTGGCTGACCTGCCACACCATACGGCTGTGCAGCACCTCGTTATTTACTTCATTAAATTCGCTGAGCGGATAGATCACCCAGATTGGGCCTTTGTCGCGAATGCTCATGACGTCATCGTTCTTTTTCACGGCAAACAGCGGGTTGTACTTTTCAATGTCGTCGTAAGGGATGGTCGACCAATAATTATTCAACGCAATGACTTTTAAATCGGCTTTTGAAACGCCAATCATGTTCAGCAGTTGTTTGGCTGAGACGCCGACAAACTTGGTGTTGTCGTCGGTCCAAGGGGTGTTAGTGACAATCTCTTTGTCGGCGTGTGCCAGCAATTGTTCAAGGCTGAATTGGGCCTTTCGACCATGGTTGTCGACGGTGAGAATGGTATCGGTGCTGGCAAAACCAGACATCGAGGCAAACCACACCAGTAAAACAGCAGTTTTGCGAGAGATCAGGGCGTTAAACATGGGGCATTCCTCATCAGTAGTCGGGTACGCAAAGTGGGATATTGCTCGCAAAACGTTGCGCGCTACCCATAGATATAAAAAGATTAAGGACGAACTGCAAGAGGGGGCATAAGTGGCTAATACCAAAGGGGTAATGTATTTAACTGTATGAATTTAATCGAATTAGTGATTTGCAAATTGCGACGCTAGTTGCACTCCGCAGCGTGAAAACGATAACCCCATGATCGACAAGGCGATGAAATTTCCAAATTGAAAAAGAATGCGTTCCACCGAAATAGGGTAACGCATTCTGGTCAGACTAGTTAATGTGATGGATATCAATAACTTTCGTCACTTGGTTTGGGTAAATCCGCCATATAAATCCATGCGCCTGTGGCGCAGATTGGTCACCGAACCCTCAGTATTCAATTGCTTTAGTTTATCAAGATCCACATCGGCAAAAATGATCATCTCGGTGTTGGGACTGGCTTCCGCAATCGTCGCGTCGTGGGGAAAAAACACATCGGATGGCGAGAATACAGCGGATTGGGCGTATTGAATGTCGACGTTATCCACTCGAGGCAGATTACCGACGCTGCCGCCAATCGCGACGTAACATTCGTTCTCGATGGCACGTGCTTGTGAACAGAGTCGAACGCGTTGGTAGCCATTTTTGGTGTCCGTCCAGAATGGTACGAAGATAATTTGCACCCCTTGTTCGGCCAACATGCGACCCAGTTCGGGGAATTCACTGTCGTAACAGATCAAAATACCCACTCGGCCGGCATCGGTTTCGAACACCTGCACCTGATTACCCCCGTCGATGACCCAATCGCGTTTTTCGTGAGGCGTGATGTGAATTTTGTATTGCTCATCAATGGTGCCGTCGCGATGCAACAGGTAAGCGACGTTATACAACTGACCATCTTCGAGCACAGGCATGCTACCCGCGATAATGTTGATGTTGTAGGTGACCGCCAGTTTGGAAAAACGCAGTTTGATTTCTTCGCTGAACGAGGCCAGAAAGCGAATCGCTTCCACGGTATTCTGATCGTTTTTCAGTCCCATCAATGGTGCGTTGAAGAACTCCGGAAACAGCGCGAAATCGGCATGATAATTGGACAGGGAATCGACAAAGAATTCCGCTTGTTCAATCAAGTCCTCCACACTGAGCATGGCACGCATCTGCCATTGCACAATGCCAATGCGAACCAGCGTTTTTTCGATGTCGTGAATGGAGTTGATGTCCTCCTCGTAAAAGAAGTTATCCCATTCAAGTAGAGTCGCATAGCCGCGGGAACTGTCGTCTTCCGGCAGATAGTGGCGCATGATACGTTTGACGTCGAAATCGTTGGAGAGCTGAAAAGAGAGGATTGGATCGTACAGCTCACGGCGCTTAATTTTCTCAATGTATTCCGGCACCTCCATCGTATCAGCATAACGGCCATAGCCGGGAATACGGCCTCCCGCGAGAATCGCTTTCAGGTTAGCGCTACGGCATAAGTCTTTGCGGGCGGCGTACAAACGGCGACCCAGACGCAGACCGCGATAATCCGGATGGACGAATACATCGAGCCCATACAGGGCATCGCCGTTGGCTTTATGCTGAATGACGTTATTTTCGTTGATGATGTCGGTGTAGACATGGGGGAGGGAGAAGCGGTTGTAATCGACTTTGATGGTCAGTGCGGCACCGACGATTTTTCCGTTGTCTTCAATACAAATCTGGCCATCGGGAAACTGATGAATTAAATCCATGATGGTCATGCGTGGCCAGGCACCACCAACATCGTGAAAAACCAGATCCATCAGTTCTGCTAGTTCGGGATAATCACTTTTTTCTATCACGCGCAGTGTCAAACGCGGTGTATCACTACTCATACACTTCGTGTCCTCAGTGGCTTCCTTCTTTTATCCATACTGGACAACTTAATCCGTCAATTCAAGGCTTAGCCCGATTTTTGACCAGAGGTTTGCATACATTGGTTTGATGAATTAATAAGCAATGTATTACTAACTCGTCATCTTCCCATGATTTATGTCACGCAGTTATCGCTGCGAATGTACGCAATTTGAGTCATATTGTAAGGGAGCAATGCGTTGAGCTAGGACAATGAAAAAATACCCCTTACCCATTTTGTACACTTTAGTCAGTTCGGCACGGTTAATGAGAGATAAATGGCGAGCCTTTTTGGCGCTCTCCTGGCCTTATCTGGCTGTCACCGTCGCGACTCAAGTGTTGCAATCCCATTCTGATGAAACGGATTCAGTACCCCTGTTGTTCTTGTACTGCCTGATGGTGATGGTCGCCATGGCGTGGGCGACGGTACGCTTGCATCGGGAAATTCTGTTGAATCGGCAAAGTTCTCCGGCTGATTCGCCGCCTTCCGGTTTACGTGAAATGCGTATTCTTGGTTATTGGCTGATGATGTTTATTGCCATCATGGTGGTGGTGTTTGGGTGGGTCGTGCTAAGCAGCGCAATTGGCCTGATACATGAGAGAAGTGGCGTGTGGATTCAGATTTTGGTCGGTGCGGTGGGCACGCTGCCGATGATTTGGCTGGTCTCTCGCTGGGGGTTGGTGATTCCGGCCACCGCGATTGATGATGAACCGCGAGGTCTGCGTTTCGCCTGGCGTTTGTCTCAGGAACACAAAGGCGCGCTCTTTATTCTGACAGGCATTATCCCGATGAGCTCAGGTCTACTGATCAGCAGCCTGCCAGCTGATGGCAATTGGGCGATTGCGTTGGGGTTCGGCCTCTTTTCCTACCTGGCCTGGGCTTACGAAATTTGTATTTTATCGCTGAGTTATCAGTGGATTGTTCAACGGCAGACAATCGATAAGATGCTGCAACAGTCTCATCTTAAATTGGCGGCCTGACGGCTTGCACCGTCAGGCTCATGAGAAGAATTGAGCGTTATTCGCACGGTGGAGCCAGATGAATCAGCGCAAGGCCACCTAATGAAGTTTCGCGATACTTCTTGTTCATGTCTTTACCTGTCTGATACATAGTATCAATCACTTTATCCAATGAGATCAGACACTTGCTGGTGCGTTTTAATGCCATGCGCGATGCGTTAATCGCTTTCATTGCGCCCATCGCATTGCGTTCTATGCAAGGCACCTGCACTAAGCCGCCAATCGGGTCACAGGTCATCCCTAGCGAGTGTTCCATGGCAATTTCAGCTGCAATACACATTTGCTCATTGCTACCGCCACGCAGCGATGTCAGCCCTGCGGCGGCCATCGATGATGACACCCCGATTTCACCCTGACATCCCACCTCGGCTCCGGATATGGACGCATTGGTTTTGTACAAAATGCCAATCGCACCGGCGACAGCGAGAAAATCTTTGAGCTGTTTGGTGTCGAGTGGACGAATGAAGCGATGATAGTACATCAACACTGCGGGAATGACGCCTGCAGCGCCATTTGTCGGCGATGTGACGACTTGGCCTCCCGCCGCATTTTCTTCACTGACTGCGAAGGCGAACAGGTTAATCCAGTCCATGATCTCCATCGGATCATTTTCTATCGCCGCGTTGGCTTCGAGTTTTTTGAGCAGCGCTGGCGCGCGGCGGGTTACGTTGAGGCCGCCTTCCAAAATCCCTTCAGTATCAAACCCGCGTTGCATGCACAGCGACATCACTTTCCAGATCTGCTCGGTTTTTTGATCGATGGTGTCGATGTCGCGAAATGCCAGTTCGTTGCGCAGGACCAAACCGCCGAGGCTTAAGCCATTACGTTCGGCCTTTTTCAGCAGTTCTTCGGCGGAGTTGAACGGGAATTCGACTTTAATGGACGATTCCGCGGTGCCATGCTCGAGCTCTTTTGCGGTGGCGATAAATCCGCCGCCAATCGAGTAATACGTTTCAAAAGCGACGATTAAGCCTTTAGCATCGAAAGCAGAAAGGGTCATGCCGTTCTCGTGCAGTGGCAGATTTTCACTGTGGAATAACAGGTCGCTGGAGTAATGAAACGGGATTTCGTTGCGGCCACCTAACAGCAGCACCCCATCGTCAATCGCGCGCTGCATCGCCTGTGTCGCGCTGGTCATTTTGATGGTGTCGGGCTGATTTCCCAGCAAACCGAGCACTACCGCGCGGTCGGTGTGGTGTCCTTTTCCCGTCAGCGATAACGATCCGAACAGATCGATTTGGATACGCGCCACTTGATTGATATCCGGGATAACGGAGAGGAATTGAAAGCCCGCAATCATTGGTCCGTTGGTATGGGAACTTGACGGGCCAACGCCAATTTTAAAAATATCGAAAATCGACAACATAGGGTCACCTGCATTTGGATTCAGTCACAAAACAGCTTAGTGCTTTCTTAAAGCGTAGACGCTAACCATCGGCTGTGATGCCTTTTGTCATGCGGGATGTAACAAAAAATTAATATTTTTGGCTATTGAGAGTTTCCTTAAATTTCATCATATTGTCATTACGTTGTCATATTCAGAGGGGAGAGCCAAATGCACGTAGAAATGATTCAACCGAGTTTGTTGGGAGTGATAGGCAGAACGCTTGTGTTCTCCCTGGTTGCTTTAGTCGGCGTATTCTGCCTAGTGTAATGGAGAAAGCCCCAGCTTGAAGCTGGGGCTTTTCTTATCGTTGTCGTTCAGGCTAAAACCTAGTATTTGACTCAGGTATTTGCTAACTTGCAGGCAAATAGTCGAATGAGAGATGGTTTTATGTCGGTTTGGGACAGCGTCACTTTATCCACCCGCTTCAGCGCATTGCCCGCGGCCTTTTATACCCCGGTGCAACCGCAACCGCTGAGCAACGTTCGCTGGGTGGCGTGGAATCGCGATCTGGCTGAGCAATTTGGCTTGCCGCAAACGCCGAATGAAGAGCTGCTGTTAAGCTTGTCCGGTCAGCATCCTCTGGCTGCCTTTTCGCCGTTAGCCATGAAGTACGCCGGACACCAATTTGGTGTCTACAATCCGGATCTCGGTGATGGCCGTGGTTTACTGCTGGCCGAAATGGCGACGCAGCAAGGTGAAGTTTTTGACATTCATCTTAAAGGCGCAGGCCTGACACCTTATTCTCGTATGGGCGATGGCCGGGCTGTACTGCGCTCGTCGATCCGCGAATACTTGTGCAGCGAAGCGATGGCGGGTTTAGGTATCGCGACGACCCGGGCACTGGCACTGATGAGTAGTGACACACCGGTGTACCGAGAAAAGCAGGAACGTGGCGCGTTGTTGGTGCGTGTTGCGCAGAGCCATGTCCGTTTTGGTCACTTCGAACATTTCTTTTATACCGAACAGCATGAAGAACTCAAACTGTTGGCAGATAAAGTCATCGAGTGGTATTTCCCGCATTGGGTGAATGAAGATCAACCCTATGCCGCTATGTTCGGTCATATCGTCGATCGCACCGCTCAGATGATTGCCCACTGGCAGTCGGTTGGTTTCGCCCATGGCGTAATGAATACCGATAACATGTCGATCCTCGGTCAGACTTTCGATTATGGTCCATACGGCTTTTTAGATGACTATGAGCCGGGATACATCTGCAATCATTCCGATTACCAAGGACGCTATGCGTTTGACCAACAGCCACGTATTGCACTGTGGAACCTATCGGCACTGGCACATGCGTTGTCGCCGCTTATCGCCAGAGAGCAACTTGAAGCATCTCTCAATGCGTATGAAACCCAACTCAACGGCTATTTCAGCACATTCATGCGTGACAAACTTGGTCTTGTCAGCCGTCAGAAGGAAGATGGTGAGCTGTTCAATGATCTGTTCGAATTGCTCGAAGCGAATCGTGTGGATTACACCCGTTTTATGCGTCAGATGTCTCATCTCGATACGCAATCCGCGCAAAGTGTGGCGGATCTGTTTCTTGACCGCGACGCCGCGCTGGCCTGGCTTGACCGCTACTTGCTGCGTTGTGATCAGGAGTTGGATGAGCAAGGGCTGACGCTGAGTGCTGAAGCACGCTGCGCTAAGATGCGTCAGATCAATCCCAAGTACATTTTACGTAATTACCTGGCCCAAATTGCGATTGATAAGGCCGAAGAGGGTGATTACAGCGAAGTGTTGCGTCTGGCAGAGTTGCTCAAACATCCGTTCGATGAACAACCGGATTCAGAAGATTACGCCAAACTGCCGCCAGAATGGGGTAAAAAGCTCGAAATCAGCTGTTCGTCGTGAGGCGAAGGAAATGTGATCCCGGTCTAGGATGAGGTCAAACTTTACATAAATATCAATAATCAAGTGAGAGCTTGATGGATACACTATCCAAAATCGTGGTTTCAATAGGTGGGGAATGGGAAACACGCACATTTTAGTCGTTGATGATGACAAGGAAATCTGTGAGTTGTTGGATGAGTATCTGACTAAATCCGGATTCAGTGTATCAACGGTTTCCGATGGACGGGCTCTGGCGCAATACCTTGATCAGCAAGGTTATCCGGATCTTGTGCTGTTGGATGTGATGTTACCGGGCGATGATGGCTTCACGCTGTGCCAGAAGATTCGGCGTGATTCCAATGTACCGATCATCATGCTGACCGCTGTGTCGGATGAAACGGATCAAATCATTGGTTTGGAAATTGGTGCTGATGATTACATCGCTAAACCGTTTAGCCCACGCCAGTTGATGGCGCGCATTAAAGCACTGCTGCGCCGAGTACAGGTGAGCGAAGAGAAGCCTGAAGAACAAACGCCGACACACATTGTCTTTGGTGATTGGCGTCTGAATACGTTGACTCACCGCATCGCGCATTTGGAACGGGAAGAGGAGCATGAGTTGTCGGGCAGTGACTATGTGCTGCTGATGTTGTTTCTCAATCGCCCTAATGATGTGCTGGATCGTGACACCATTTCCTTTGCAACGCGCGGGCGTGAAGCCTTACCGTTTGAACGTGGTATTGATGTGCAGCTGAGCCGCCTGCGCCAACGACTTGGCGAAAGTGCGCAGTACCCGAACTACATCAAAACCATGCGCGGCAACGGCTATATTTTATCGGTTCCGGTTCAGTTCGAGTATTAACATGCCCATTCAGCGCGTATGGAAACGCATTAAGCCCACTTCGCTGGTGGCCCGAACTTTGTTGTTGACGCTGCTGGCGGTGATGTTGGCTCAGGGCGTTGCAACCTCGATTTGGTACAGCCAGTCCAAAGCCAATGAACTTGAAGGGATCCGCTCCGCCTCCGCCAGTATGGCGGGGATGTTTGCCTCAACGGTAACCTTTTTTCAGTCTCTGCCCGTTAAGTATCGTCATATCGTGCTCGACCAGATCCGTAATATGGGCGGCACGCGCTTTTTTGTTTCGTTTAACAAAGAGCAGCTCATTGTCGAACCGATTGAAGAGACCAGTCTGAAAGTCGCTTCGGTTGATGCGGTGCAGGAAGTGCTGCATCAAAAACTGACTAATGTCGGCAATATTCTGGTGGATTTCACCCGCCCGGAGAAGTTGCGCTTGCTGAAAAACGATATTTTTCTCAGCGATCTGCCGAAATCCTGGGCCTACCATACCCTGACGCTGGAACCACTTAATCCACCAGTGCTGGTGGTGCAGATAGAACTCGGTGAGCATGAGTGGATTTACGTCGCCGCGCTGCTACCCGCGCCCTATGTCAAACTTGATGACAATATTCTTGGTCGTGAGCAGATTTTGTTCCTGTTCTTCTCAACGACTATTTTGTTGCTGCTGACTTATCTGCTGATGCGACGTCAGGTTCGACCGTTGAAGAATCTGGCCCGCGCGGCGAATGACCTCAGCATGGATATTGCCCAGCGCCCGCTGCGCGAAGAAGGCGCGAGCGAACTGGTGACTGCAACCCGTGCTTTTAACCGTATGCAGCAGCGCATTCGCCGCTACGTGTCGGATCGCGAGCATCTCTTCGCTGCTATTTCGCACGATCTGAAAACGCCGATCACGCGTCTGCGATTGCGGGCTGAGCTGTTGGAAAGTGACGTCAAACGCGAGAAATTTAACCGCGATCTCGACGAGCTGGAAATGATGGTCAAAGGCGCGCTGCAATGTGTACGTGACACTGAGCTGCATGAAAATAACGACTATATCGATCTCAATGAGCTGATTCAGAATATCGCGGAAGGGTATAACTTCGAACGTGAAACTGTGCATTTTACCCCGGTGAACATTGAACCTTTGGTGGCGAAGCCGCTGGCGATGAAACGGGTACTGACCAATCTGATTGGTAATGGCGTCAAATATGGTGATGAAGTGACCGTCAGCATCAATGAGACCGCCGAGTGGGTGGTGATCACCATTCATGATCAGGGCCCCGGCATTCCGGAGAACAAACTGGAAGCGGTGTTTGAACCGTATTTCCGCTTGTCGGATGACGGCGAAGGGCATGGCCTTGGACTGGGTATCTGCCGCAATATTCTTCACGGCCACGGTGGCGATCTGATCATCAGCAATTCACTGCAAGGTGGTTTGATTGTCCAAGTCTTTATTCCACCGACCATCGAAGTGTGACGAATCACTTCGAAATGGGCTGTATCAAGCGTTCCTAACGTCAGCCTTGAATCATAAAACCGAGTTGGACCTAACCATGAAGCTATCAAAAACCTTACTCGCGGCCAGTTTACTGTTTTCTGCCTCGCTGGCTTATGGCGGCGAAGTGGAAGTTCTTCACTGGTGGACTTCCGGTGGCGAGGCGAAGTCCAACGCAGTACTCAAAGAGATGCTGGAAAAGCAAGGCCATACCTGGAAGGATTTTGCTGTCGCAGGGGGCGGGGGAGAAAGCGCAATGACGGTGCTCAAAACCCGGGCTGTTTCCGGCAATCCTCCGTCCGCTGCCCAGATAAAAGGGCATGATATTCAGGAGTGGGCGAGCTTGGGCTTTCTGACCAACCTGAATGATGTAGCTGAAGCCGGAGACTGGGATAACATCATCCCGCCGATGATCACCAATGTGATGAAATACAACCATGAATATGTGGCTGTGCCGGTGAACGTCCACCGGGTGAACTGGATTTGGGCAAACCCTGATGTGTTCAAAAAGTCTGGTGCGGATATCCCGAAAAATCTCGACGAGTTCTTTGCTGCGGCAGAGAAAATTAAAGCCGCTGGGTTTATTCCGCTCGCCTATGGTGGTCAGCCTTGGCAGGACGTCACGGTATTTGAAACCTTGGCGCTGGATATTCTGGGTGCGCAGGATTACGTCAAAGCATTTGTTGATCTGGATATGGCGACATTGTCGGGTGACAAGATGGTTCAAGTGTTCACCCGATTTAAACAACTGCACCGCTATATCGATGCGGCGGCGCCGGGGCGGGATTGGAACGTCGCTACTTCAATGGTGATTAATGGCCAAGCGGCGATGCAGATTATGGGTGACTGGGCAAAAGGTGAGTTCTCTGCGGCGGGAAAACAACCTGGCAAGGATTATCTCTGCCTGCCAGCACTCGGTACTGCCGGAGAGTTTATTTATAACGTCGACAGCTTTGTGTTTTTCGAACTGAGCGACAAAGAGAACATTGAAGCGCAGAAAGCGCTGGCAAAAACCATTCTGGATCCGGAATTTCAGGAGGTGTTTAACCTGAACAAAGGTTCGATTCCGGTTCGAACCGACATGGATATGTCAAAGTTTGACCAATGTGCGATAGATTCAATGCGCGAGTTTAAGTCTTCGGCGAAGACGGGGGCACTGGTGCCGAGCATGGCACACGGTATGGCAACCACAAGTTATGCTCAGGCAGCGATGTTTGACGTAGTCAGTAACTTCTTTAACGATAGCGATGCCGATCCGCATGAAGCAGCGCAGAAATTGGCAAAGGCAGTCAAAGCCGCCATGTAGTCTTGGTGAAAGTTGATGTATAAACGCGTGTCCTGCACAAAGAGGTTTCCATCTTAGCGAGAGGACAATTGTGGCTACTGGCACGTGATTTTTGGGCTAAAATTGTTGGTTGTTAACACATCATGGTGAACCCTTGATCTTTTTTGTCGATAGGGTTTACCACGATGGTTCCGGATTAAGTGCACTCTCCGCCAATACTCAGGTACTCGGGGGAGGCTTGGGTGAATAGCACGGGGGTGCGACTGAGTCAGCGAGTGGCTCAGAAGGAGGGTGCACTTACCTTTTTCAAAGTCCGCCACTAAATAACCAATCTGTCAATAGCATCTATAATTAAGCCACCTAGCCAATAAAAAGTGAACTTAGTTATGCGCTCAACCACAATTTCTCTCACTCTTGTCGCAACTCTCGTCTCACCACTGGCCTGGTCTGTGATCAATCAGGGGATTGATTTGACCGACCGTTACATCGTGGTTCTGAAGAATGATGTCTCACCCTCAAAAGCTGAAGAAGTTTTAGCCGCGATTGAGAACCAGAGAGGCGCAGTGCTGTTTCGCTACCAGAATGCGATTCAGGGTTTTGCGGTGCATATGCCGCTGACCGCGTTACAGGGACTACAACATCGCTTTCCGGATATTGATTACATTGAACCGGATATGCTGGTTCAGGCGATGCCCAGAGGTGGAAAACCAAGCAACGGCGGCGATACCGGATCGTCAACTGAGCCTCCTCAGGTAACCCCTTGGGGTGTAGCTTTCGTGGGAGGGCCAAGAACGCCTAACTCAGGCAACAAAGCATGGATTATCGACACGGGTATTGATACCAGCCATCCCGACTTAAATGTGGATGCCAGTCTGGGCATAAACTACGCGCGCGGCAAACCCAACCAAACATCCGATGGGAACGGACATGGCACCCATGTTGCGGGAACGATCGGTGCGATCAACAACCAAATTGATGTGGTCGGCATCGCCGCTGGCGTGACAGTCGTGCCAGTGCGAGTGCTGGATAACAGCGGCAGTGGCAGCATGTCGGGGGTGATTGCTGGTGTGGATTTTGTCGGCCAGCAGTGGACGGACGATAATGCGCATGCTGGTGACTGTGTCAACATGAGCTTGGGTGGTTCAGGCACTTCTCAAGCGCTGGACAGCGCGATAAATGATGTAGCTAGTAAAGGTATTATTTTCTCGATTGCGGCGGGGAACAATGGGACGGATATCTCCAACTACACGCCCGCGCAGGTGCAAAGAACTAATGTTTATACCATCGCAGCCATTGATAGCAGTTCCATTCCGCCATACTGGTCAAACTACAACACATCGGTAAGTTCATACACGGTCGGTGGCGTAACGATTCCGACTTACGTTGAATACGCCATGCCAGGGGTTAATATTGTGTCCACTCAGCTTGGGGGCGGAGTCACCAGCAAAAGCGGGACGTCGATGGCGGCTCCCCATTTCTGTGGCATGGTGTTGGCAGGGTTTGCACCAGATGAAGCCAACCAACTGATTGCGATTGGTGATAAAGAGTACGGCATATCAGGCGAGCAACAACAATAACTCAACTGATTCGAAAACGGGTGGAAACTGACCCAAACGCCATTTTCTCATGGGTCAATTTCCACCCATTTTTAAGGGTATGAATTGAAAGTCTTGTACTCATTTGCATGCTCAATAGTTGTAACTCTTTGTAAAATATAAAATGTTAACAGTTTGTAGCAAGTTGGCTTACTAATTGCTCCTACAGTTCATCCAGTACCCAGCGACGGGACTGATGAATCCAACCAAGGAGAATTATAATGTTAAAGCCTCTTACCCTGTTAACTGCCTCTATTCTTGCTGTCACTAGCTTCAATGCTGCTGCGAACAGTTGTGATCCGGGTGAAATCGTGATCAAGTTCAGCCACGTGACCAACACAGACAAACACCCGAAAGGGATTGCTGCCTCACTGCTGGAAAAGCGCGTTAACGAAGAGATGAACGGCAAAGCCTGTATGCAGGTGTTCCCTAACTCAACGCTGTACGATGATGACAAAGTACTGGAAGCATTGCTGAATGGCGACGTTCAACTGGCTGCTCCGTCTCTGTCTAAGTTTGAAAAATTCACCAAAAAGTTCCGCCTTTTCGACCTTCCGTTCCTTTTTGATGATGTTGATGCTGTAGACCGTTTCCAGAACTCTGATGCGGGTGAGAAGCTGAAAAATGCGATGAACCGTCGTGGCGTGAAAGGTCTGGAATTCTGGCACAACGGCATGAAACAGATTTCGGCCAACAAGCCAATTCTGGTGCCTGCAGACGCGAAAGGTCTGAAGTTCCGCGTTCAGGCGTCGGATGTGCTGGTTGCTCAGTTCGAACAGTTGGGTGCAAACCCACAGAAAATGTCGTTTGCAGAAGTGTATGGCGGCCTGCAGACCAAAGTTATCGATGGACAGGAAAACACTTGGTCGAACATCTACGGTCAGAAGTTCTTTGAAGTACAGGACGGCATTACTGAAACCAACCACGGTATCCTGGATTACCTGGTGGTTACGTCAACCAAGTGGTGGGACGGCCTGCCAGCAGACGTGCGTGACCAGCTGGCGACGATTCTGAAGGAAGTCACCGAAACTCGTAACGCGGAATCCAACAAAGTGGAAGAGCAGAACAAGCAATACGTCATCGAAGCGGGTGGTGTGGTGCGTGAACTGACTCCTGAGCAGCGCCAGCTTTGGGTTGATGCTCTGAAACCAGTGTGGAAGAAATTCGAGAAAGACATCGGTTCAGACTTGATCGAAGCCGCTCTAGCTTCGAACAACAAGTAACAGAAGTGGGCCTCATTGTATCGGGCAATGAGGCCATTTCTCACCATAATTAAAGCCTTATAGAGCGATGTATCACATGGAACAGTCATTCTTTTCTAAAGTCGGCAACTGGACCGATAAGGTCGAAGAGACGTTAATCGCCTTCTTCCTCGGTGCAATGACGTTGTTAACTTTCGTCAACGTTATTATGCGTTATCTATTCAACGACAATATTCTTTGGGCCCTTGAGCTTACCGTTTTCATGTTCGCATGGATGGTGCTGGTGGGCGCGTCCTACGGCGTGAAAAAGCACTTCCACATCGGCGTCGATGTGATGATTAACCTCGCGCCAGAGGGCGGGCGCAAGTTGCTGGCACTGTTTGCGGTGGGTTGTTGTCTTGCTTTCTCTATTCTGCTGCTGATTGGCTCCTGGAATTACTGGTATCCGTTTGTTAGCGAGCGTGCCTGGTACGAAACGGACGATATTCCGATGCCGGACATGTTGCAGTTTTTAGCCGATTGGTTTAACGAGGGTGAAGCTTACGAAAAAATGCCGCGCTTCATTCCTTATATGGCGCTGCCGTTGGGTATGGCGCTGCTGACTTTCCGTTTTCTGCAAGTGGGTTATCAGGTGCTGACGGGCGAACTGGACCGCATCATTGCGGGTCACGAAGCAGAAGAAGATCTTGAAGCACTGAAAGAAGAGCTGAAAGGTGCGGGTGAAGCCATGATGGCAACGCCTGAATCGCGAGACAACGGTAAGGAGAAGTAAACCATGGCGATTTTGCTGTTATTTTTGATGGTGGTTGGCTTCATGCTTGCGGGCGTGCCGATCGCGGTTTCACTGGGTCTGTCCAGTATTCTGTTTCTGATGTGGCACTCTGAAGCTTCACTGGCTTCGGTGGCACAAACCCTGTTTAACGCCTTTGAAGGGCACTACACACTGCTGGCCATCCCTTTCTTCATTCTTGCATCCAGCTTTATGTCTACCGGTGGTGTGGCAAAACGTATTATCCGCTTTGCGATTGCTATGGTGGGTTGGTTCCGTGGTGGTTTGGCGGTCGCTTCAGTCGTCGCATGTATGATGTTCGCGGCACTGTCGGGTTCTTCACCGGCCACTGTGGTGGCGATCGGTAGTATTGTTATCGCGGGGATGGTGAAAAATGGCTACACCAAAGAATTCGCAGCAGGCGTGATTTGTAACGCGGGTACGCTGGGTATTCTGATTCCGCCCTCGATTGTGATGGTGGTCTACTCGGCGGCAACCAACGTGTCGGTTGGCCGTATGTTCCTCGGCGGCGTGATTCCGGGCCTGCTGGCGGGTCTGATGCTGATCATCGCGATTTACATTACTGCCCGTGTAAAAAATCTGCCTAAACAACCGTTTGTTGGATGGAAAGAGGCGATGGCGGCCGCGAAAGATGCGAGCTGGGGTTTGCTGCTGGTTGTCATCATTCTGGGGGGTATTTACGGTGGTATCTTTACGCCAACCGAAGCGGCAGCGGTCGCGGCGGTGTACTCATTCCTGATCGCCAACTTTATCTACCGCGACATGGGACCGTTTGCCGACAAGACCAACACCAAACCAGCGATCGTCAAAGTGTTTGAGTCGCTCATTCACAAAGATACCAAAGCCACGTTGTTTGATGCCGGTAAGCTGACCATCATGCTGCTGTTCATCATCGCCAACGCGCTGATTCTGAAACACGTACTGACTGAAGAACGCGTACCACAGATGATCACGGAATCGATGCTGTCGGCAGGCTTAGGCCCGATTACCTTCCTGATCGTGGTGAACGTGTTGCTGCTGATTGGTGGCCAGTTTATGGAGCCATCAGGCCTGCTGATCATCGTGGCACCGTTGGTCTTCCCAATCGCAATCGCTCTGGGCATCGACCCGATTCACCTTGGCATCATGATGGTGGTGAACATGGAGATCGGCATGATAACTCCGCCGGTCGGGCTCAACTTGTTTGTGACCGCCGGGGTGGCGAAGATGTCGATGATGAACGTGGTCAAGGCGGCTCTGCCATGGGTTGGCGTTATGTTCCTGTTCCTCATCATCGTGACGTACGTGCCATGGGTATCAACCTGGTTACCGACTATGCTGATGGGGCCGGAAATCATTACCAAATAACAGCATGTTGCTGTGATTTAAGAAAAGTCAGACTACCTCTCTCACAGGCTTGCTCGGGTTTCTACGTGAATCCGCCAAGCCTGTTCTTCGTTCATAGAAGCGCCATTTGATTTGTTTTACCCGCCGATCGACGCTGACGCGTTGTTCTTCACAATACACGCCGTCGATCAGTATTGTTTCTGTTACACAGGGTAAGCGAAGTTTCCTGCTCATTTCCTACATCCTTGTTGCACAGAGGCCCATCAAGTTTATACGAGCAAGGAAGGGAAAAAGGGCAGGTATGCTCAGGCTTTGTACATATCTTTATCAATGCGGTATTTCTGCATTTTGTCGTACAGCGTTTTGCGCGGGATCGCCAACACTTCCATGGTGTGTTTGATACTGCCATTGCACTCGACCAGGGCTTTTTCGATGGCGACTTTTTCAAATTCAGCCACCTGATCTGCCAGGCTGAGCGAAGCAGCGGCAGGGGCGTCATCCAACTGAGCGAGTTTGCCCAACAGTACAAAACGCTCCGCGACATTGCGCAGTTCTCGCACATTTCCCGGCCAGTCATGATTCATCAGCGTCTGTAAATCCTGGCTGGCAAGCGATGTGGCGGCTTTGCCATAGCGTGCCGCAGCCACAAGGAGAAAATGATGGAATAGCGTTGGAATGTCCTCTTTACGTTCACGCAGTGGTGGTAAATCGAGCGTGACGATGTTGAGACGATAGTAAAGATCCTGACGAAAAGTGCCTTCCATCGCCGCTTGTCTCAGATCGACTTTGGTGGCGGCAATCACACGAATATTGAGAGGAATCAGTTCGTTCGAACCGACCCGTTCAATGACGCGCTCTTGCAGCACACGCAGTAAACGGATTTGTGCTTGCATTGGCATCGATTCGATTTCATCAAGGAACAGTGTGCCGCCCTGTGCATGTTCAAACTTACCGATGCGTTTGGCATCGGCACCGGTAAATGCACCTTTCTCATGACCATAAAGTTCACTTTCAATCAGGTTTTCCGGTACCGCGCCGCAGTTCACGGCGACAAAATTCTGCTCACGGCGCGAGCTCTGTTCATGCAGAGAACGGGCGATCAATTCCTTACCCGTACCTGTTTCGCCAAACAGCAGAATGTCAGCATCGGTATCGGCGATATGGGCGATGGTGTCACGCAACTCCTGAATGCTGGCGGTTTCACCAATGATGCGGGGGCCTAGTGTCTGACTGGCTTTCAGACTGCGTTTGAGCTGCTGGTTTTCCAGCATCAACTTGCGTTTTTCCATCGCCCGGCTGACGGTTTCCATCAAACGCTCCGGGGCAAAGGGCTTTTCGATGAAGTCATACGCACCATCGTGCATCGCCTGTACGGCCATCGAAATATCGCCGTGCCCTGTGATGAGGATGACAGGGACATCCGCATCCTGATGACGAATGGTGGACAGCAGATTCTGGCCACTCAACCCGGGCAGACAGATGTCAGTCACCACGACCAAAGGCAAACCATCCTGCTTTATCGCCAATAAGGCCTCTTCTGCGCTGGCAAAAAAGCGTGCGTTGATCTCAGCCAGTTCGAAGCTTTGTTCAATGGCGATGCGAATATCGGACTCATCATCGATAAAAAAAACGTCGCACATACTACTTTCCTTGCATTATTTCTGTTGCCGGCGCGGTCAATGGAGGCAAATGAATGGTAAAGCGCGCGCCGCCGAGTGGCGAAACCGATGCAGTCAGGTCGCCATTCATACTTTGTATAATTTGTTGGGAAATGGACAAGCCCAGTCCCAGACCATTTTGTTTGGTGGTGAAAAACGGTTCGAACAGATGCGCCATTTTATCCTGGCCAATGCCCGGGCCATTATCGTCGACATGAATCAATGTGCCATCGCTATCACTGAGTAATGTCATGGCCACTTTACGCGACTCTTGGCCATCAAGCGCCTGCATCGCGTTGGTCAGCAGATTGATCAGTACTTGTTCCAACTGAATCGGGTTGACGCTGGCCCACACAGGTTCCTGCGGCGTCTGAATGTTGAGCTCGATATAGTGCGACTTAAACTGTGGCTGCATCAGTTCTTTGGCATACACCACAATCGGATAGATCTGAACGTCCGCTTTCTCATCGCTGCTACTTTTGCGCGCAAAAGACTTAAGCTGCTCACTGATTTTGGCCATACGTTCAGTCAGGGCTGAGATGCGGGCAAGGTTCTCGTCTGTACGTTCTGATTTGCCATTGGCAAGAAAACGTCGGCCGTTATCAGCAAAACTGCGAATTGCGGCCAACGGATTATTCAGTTCATGGCTGATACTGGCGGACATCTGACCGAGTACCGCCAGTTTGGCCGCCTGAATCAACTCATTTTGTGTTTGGCGCAATGCCTGTTCAGTGCGAATTCGCTCGTCAATTTCGGCGTGCAGTTTGGCGGTACGTTCCATCACCAGGAATTCCAGCTTTTGTTTGGCTTCCACTTGCAACTGTTCGATCTGGCGCTGACGAACCTGGCGATGATGGGCGAGCAGTATCGCCAGATAAACGATGGCAAATACCATGGTCAGGATCATGACAAAGCCGAATACATCCCAAAATACGTTCATCTTCGGAGAGAGTACCCGAATAGTCAGATCGGGCATACTGAGTTGGCGACTGGACACAATAAAGTCGCCCTTAATCCAGCCCATTCGATGATTGAACCACTCGGTTTCCTGCGCGGAAAAATCGCCAGTGAGTCCGAGCGAGGCGATAGGTTTGTCGAGGTATTGCAAACTGCTGCGAATTTGATCCCGGGTGGTATCACTCAGATTACCGACGCTTTTAAATAGCCATGAGGGTTGGCTGGACATAAACACCACCTGATTGGTGTCGGTGGCGACAAAATAACTGCTCTGGCTTTGCCAGTTCTCCTCGATAGCGGACAGATCCATTTTGACGACCACGACCCCGAGAATTTCTGCCGCGTAAACTACTGGGTAGGCGTAATAATAGCCGCGCTGACCGGAAGTCGAACCGAGGGCAAAGTACTGGCTGTCAGCCCCCGCTATCGACTGATAGAAGTAGGGGCGCCAAGCAAAGTTACGACCGATAAAGGAACGGTCTAAGTTCCAGTTACTGGCGGCGAGCGTATTACCGTATTGATCGAGCAGATAGGTGTCCGCGGCCTGAATCACATCGTTCACTTGTTCCAGATAGCGGTTCGTTACTTCGATTTGCGCCGTGTTGGCCGGATGCAGCAGAGCGTCAACCAATTCCTTATCTTTAGAAAGCAGGCGCGGGATGTGGGCGTATTTGTCCAGCTTCGCGGTAATCAGGCTGGAGAACTTATCCAACTGAGATTGATGATCGAGCAACAAACTCTGATATTGATAACGCCAAACCAGATGCGCCGACATGGCCGTGACGACGACAAAGACAATAAAAAACAGTACGCTAAGCCTGCGAATCGACCACATCCTGATCTCTCAACTCATCCAAATCCCTGACACCGCTTCATGATACTGGGAGTTCCGCTTGCCGTGCTTAAAAAGATGACAAAATGAGAGTGCAAAACAAGAGCAAGATCTCTTTTTGAGCTTTTGAGGAAAAAAAAGCCTCGATTCCCTTGAAAAAGCCTATATTGTCCCCATTTCAGAGCCATCGACACTTTGTGTTTGGTGGATTTTTTAGCACTTGGTTGAGTTTTTAGGACATTGACCTTTCCCTGACGGGGGATTAGCTCGACAGCGAATCCTCAGGTCGGTAGAATGTTGCGTCTAAATTTTTGTCCTGAGACTAATCAGAGATACCTTTCTTCGGCCAAAATCGTCAAAGATATCACTCATTAGTCCGGTATTCAGGCCGACTGAGCTTTTGAATATCGATGCTCAATATTTACAGTTAAGTGCTCTTTTGAGTGCAACACAAGGATGCAGCCGAAACCTGGTTTTGGCTCATGACGCTCAGGAACCCTGAGCCAGTTTTGAGGTTTATAAACAATGCAAGTTACTGTTGAAACGCTAGAAGGCCTAGAGCGCCGTCTGAATATTACTGTTCCAGCTGCAAACATCGAAGATGCAGTGTCAGCTGAACTACGCAACATCGCGAAAAACCGTCGTTTCGATGGTTTCCGCAAAGGCAAAGTGCCAATGAAGATGGTTGCTAAGATGTACGGCAAAGCAGTGCGTCAAGATGTTCTTGGTGAAGTTATGCAACGTCACTTCATCGAAGCTATCGTAAAAGAAAAGATCAACCCAGCTGGCGCACCAACGTTCGCACCAGTAGAAGTGAAAGAAGGCGCAGATCTAGTCTTTACAGCAACTTTCGAAGTTTACCCAGAAGTTGAACTGAAAGGTCTGGAAAACATCACTGTTGAAAAACCAGCTGCAGAAATCACTGAAGCAGACGTAGCTGAGATGCTGGAAACTCTGCGTAAGCAACAAGCGACTTGGAAAGAAGTTGATGAAGCTGCAGAAGAAGGCAAACGCGTTTCTATCGACTTCGTTGGTTCTATCGACGGTGTTGAGTTCGAAGGCGGTAAAGCTGAGAACTTCCCTCTGGAAATGGGCGCAGGCCGCATGATCCCAGGTTTTGAAGACGGTATCGTGGGTAAAACCAAAGGTATGGAATTCGAAATCGAAGTGACTTTCCCAGAAGATTACCACGCTGAAAACCTGAAAGGTAAAGCGGCGAAATTCGCAATCAAAGTAAACAAAGTAGAAGCTCGTGAACTGCCAGAACTGAACGACGAGTTCGTTGCTAAGTTCGGTGTTGCTGAAGGCGGCGTAGACGCACTGAAAGCAGAAGTTCGTAAGAACATGGATCGCGAACTGAAGCAAGCAATCAAAGCGCGTATCAAAGAGCAAGCGATTGAAGGTCTGGTAAAAGAGAACGACATCGACGTTCCTTCTGCACTGATCGACCAAGAGATCAACGTTCTGCGTCAGCAAGCGGCACAACGTTTCGGCGGTAACATGGAAGCAGCTAGCCAGCTGCCACGTGAACTATTCGAAGAGCAAGCAAAACGCCGTGTAGTTGTTGGCCTTCTGCTGGGTGAAGTGATCAAAGCTGAAGAACTGAAAGCGGATGAAGAGAAAGTTAAAGCGCTGATCGAAGAGATGGCGACTGCTTACGAAGATCCAACTGAAGTGATTGCTTACTACGAGCAAAACGAGCAAATGATGAACAATATGCGTAACGTTGCTCTTGAAGAGCAAGCGATCGACGCGATCATTGCTAAAGCGCAAGTAACTGAGAAAGCCATTAGCTTCAACGAGCTAATGAACCCACAAGTTGCTGCTTAATAAGCAAGTTGTAACGTAGAAAGGTTGACGACACGTCGCCTATTCTGCTAACAATGGTCCGTGTGATTACCCATCATCCGGGCCATTTATTTTAGGGACATAAGACTATGAGCTACCAAGAAAAAAATGCAATGTCGCCAATCATTGACGCGCTAGTACCCATGGTGGTGGAACAAACTTCTCGTGGTGAGCGTTCTTACGACATCTATTCTCGCTTGTTAAAAGACCGCGTGATTTTTTTAACGGGGCAAGTAGAAGATCACATGGCAAACCTTGTCGTGGCTCAGCTGCTTTTCTTAGAATCTGAAAACCCTGATAAAGATATTTTCCTGTACATCAACTCTCCGGGTGGCAGTGTGACTGCGGGTATGTCGATTTACGACACCATGCAGTTCATCAAACCAAACGTGAGCACACTGTGTATCGGACAAGCTTGTTCAATGGGCGCATTCCTGCTGGCTGGTGGTGCACCAGGTAAGCGTTATGTTCTGCCTAACTCACGTGTCATGATTCACCAGCCTCTGGGCGGTTTCCAAGGCCAGGCATCAGACATTCAGATCCATGCTCAGGAAATCCTGACCATCAAAAACAAGCTGAATCGCTTGTTGGCAGACCACACAGGTCAGCCTCTTGATGTGATCGAACGTGATACCGACCGAGACAATTTTATGTCGGCACAACAAGCAGTAGACTATGGTCTGGTGGACGGACTTTTGACCCATCGCGGCGAGTAATCGAGCGGGAATTGTTTAACGCAATTTGGTTCAAATTGTTATACACTCAAACCATAACGAGTAAAGGCTAAGAGGTTAGCGAATGACAGACAAAAGCAAAGAGGGTGGTAGTAGTAAACTGCTGTACTGCTCTTTCTGTGGCAAAAGCCAGCACGAAGTTCGCAAGCTAATCGCAGGTCCATCTGTTTACATTTGTGACGAATGCGTCGACTTATGTAACGACATTATCCGTGAAGAAATCAAAGATGTTTTACCGAAGAAAGAGTCTTCGGCACTGCCGACGCCACGTCAGATTCGTGAGCATCTTGATGACTATGTGATTGGCCAAGAACACGCGAAAAAAGTGCTCGCGGTTGCAGTATATAACCACTACAAGCGTTTACGTAACGGTGATACAACGAGTGAAGGTGTGGAACTGGGTAAGAGTAATATTCTTCTTATCGGTCCAACGGGTAGTGGTAAAACACTGCTGGCGGAAACACTGGCTCGTTTCCTTGACGTACCGTTCACAATGGCGGACGCGACTACACTAACTGAAGCTGGTTATGTGGGTGAAGATGTAGAAAACATCATCCAGAAACTGCTACAGAAGTGTGACTATGACGTCGCAAAAGCTGAACGTGGTATTGTCTACATCGATGAAATCGATAAGATTTCCCGTAAAGCTGAAAACCCGTCGATCACGCGTGACGTGTCAGGCGAAGGGGTTCAACAAGCGCTTTTGAAACTGGTTGAAGGCACAGTGGCTTCTGTACCACCACAAGGTGGCCGTAAGCACCCTCAACAAGAGTTTCTACAGGTAGATACTTCTAAGATCCTCTTTATCTGTGGCGGTGCATTCGCTGGCTTGGATAAAGTGATTGAACAACGTGTCGCAACTGGTACTGGTATCGGTTTCGGCGCAGAAGTTCGTTCAAAAGACGAAAGCAAATCACTGAGTGAACTGTTTACTCAAGTGGAACCAGAAGATTTGGTGAAATACGGTTTGATCCCGGAATTCATCGGTCGTCTGCCTGTGACAGCAACACTGACAGAACTCGACGAAGAAGCTCTGATTCAGATTCTGTGCGAACCTAAGAATGCATTGACCAAGCAGTATGCGGCTCTGTTTGAGCTGGAAAATGTAGATCTCGAGTTCCGTGAAGATGCACTTCGCGCTATCGCAGCACGCGCTATGAAGCGCAAAACAGGGGCTCGTGGCCTACGTTCGATTCTTGAGAACGTATTGCTTGAGACCATGTACGAACTGCCTTCAATGACTGAAGTAGAGAAAGTGGTGATTGACGAATCCGTGATTAACGGTGAGTCAGAACCACTGCTGATTTACACCGGAAGTGAAAGTCAGGCCGCTGGCGCTGAGTAAAACAGAATGTTAAAACATAAAAGGAGGTATTTAATACCTCCTTTTTTTTATTCTGTCATTGAATCCAGTTAGTTAGCCCCCATATACTGCGATATATAGAAAAGCGGAAGAGAGATAAATATGAACTTGGAACGTTCCGAGCGTATCGAGATCCCTGTACTACCTCTGCGCGATGTGGTGGTGTATCCACATATGGTAATTCCTCTGTTTGTTGGTCGTGAAAAGTCGATTCAATGCCTAGAAGCAGCGATGGACAACAACAAACAGGTTCTTCTGGTCGCGCAAAAACAGCCGGAAACCGACGAACCGAAAATCACCGATCTATTTGATGTCGGTACAGTTGCAACCATCCTCCAGCTACTGAAACTGCCAGATGGCACTGTGAAAGTGCTTGTTGAAGGTCAGCAGCGCGCAAAAATTAACCAATTCCATGAAGGCGAGTTTTTCTCAGCAGAAGCTGAGTACCTGCTTACGCCTGAACTTGATGAAAAAGAGCAAGAAGTGATTGTTCGCAGCGCGATCAATCAGTTCGAAGGCTTCATCAAACTGAACAAGAAAATTCCACCGGAAGTGCTGACGTCTCTGAACGGTATCGATGAGGCGGCGCGCCTTGCCGATACCATCGCAGCACACATGCCTTTGAAACTCATCGACAAGCAAAAAGTGCTGGAAATTTTGGACGTCTCTGAGCGTTTGGAATTCTTGATGGGCCAGATGGAATCTGAAATCGATCTGTTGCAAGTTGAGAAGCGCATTCGCAACCGTGTGAAAAAGCAGATGGAGAAATCTCAGCGCGAGTACTATCTGAATGAGCAAATGAAGGCGATTCAGAAAGAGCTGGGTGAGATGGATGATGCGCCGGATGAGTTCGAAGCGCTGAAACAGAAAATCGAAGAATCGAAGATGCCGAAAGAGGCTCGCGAGAAAACTGAACAGGAACTGCAAAAGCTGAAGATGATGTCTCCGATGTCAGCAGAAGCAACGGTTGTGCGCAGCTATATCGATTGGATGGTCAGCGTGCCTTGGAACAAACGTTCCAAAGTGAAAAAAGATCTCTCGAAAGCAGAAGAGATCCTCAATGCCGATCATTACGGCCTAGAGCGCGTGAAAGAACGTATTCTTGAATATCTCGCAGTACAAAGCCGCATCAATAAGCTGAAAGGTCCTATCCTGTGCTTGGTTGGCCCTCCAGGTGTAGGTAAAACCTCGCTGGGCCGCTCAATTGCGGCGGCAACGGGTCGTAAATACGTACGTATGGCGCTGGGCGGTGTACGTGATGAAGCGGAAATCCGCGGTCACCGTCGTACGTACATTGGCTCGCTGCCAGGTAAACTGATTCAGAAAATGGCGAAAGTTGGGGTGAAAAACCCACTGTTCCTGTTGGATGAAATCGACAAGATGTCGTCTGATATGCGTGGCGATCCAGCTTCTGCACTGTTGGAAGTGCTTGACCCAGAGCAGAACAACTCGTTTAACGACCACTACCTAGAAGTGGACTACGATTTGTCGGATGTCATGTTTGTTGCTACCTCAAACTCAATGAACATTCCAGGCCCATTGCTAGACCGTATGGAAGTGATTCGTTTGTCGGGTTACACCGAAGATGAGAAACTGAACATCGCGAAACGTCACTTGGTGAATAAACAGATCGAACGCAATGGCCTGAAACCAAGCGAGATCGTGATCGAGGATTCAGCCATCATTGGCATTATTCGTTACTACACGCGCGAAGCGGGTGTGCGTAGCCTGGAGCGTGAAATCTCTAAGATCTGCCGCAAAGCCGTGAAGAAAATTCTGCTGAACGGTGGCACGAAAACGGTCACTGTGAATCAGGAAAACTTGAAAGAGTTTCTGGGCGTGCAACGTTTTGATTTTGGTAAGGCGGATGAATTCAACCGAATCGGTCAAGTTACTGGTCTTGCTTGGACCGAAGTGGGCGGTGATTTGCTGACCATCGAAACACAGTCTATGCTAGGTAAAGGTAAGCTGACTCAAACAGGTTCACTGGGCGATGTCATGCAGGAATCGATTCAGGCGGCCATGACTGTGGTACGTTCTCGGGCCGAGAAACTGGGTATTAACCCGGATTTCTACGAGAAACGTGATATCCACGTGCACGTACCTGAAGGGGCTACACCAAAAGATGGGCCAAGTGCGGGTACGGCAATGTGTACAGCGTTGGTTTCTTGTCTGACGGGTAACCCGGTTAAAGCAGAAGTGGCGATGACGGGCGAAATCACACTACGTGGTGAAGTTCTGCCTATCGGTGGCCTAAAAGAGAAATTGCTGGCTGCACATCGTGGTGGTATCAAAACCGTACTGATTCCAAAGGACAACGAACGTGATCTGGAAGAGATTCCACAGAATGTGATTGCAGATCTGAAAGTTATTCCAGTTCGCTGGATTGACGAAGTACTCAAGGTTGCACTTGAAAATGACCCGACTGGTGTCGAGTTTGACGCTAAAAAATAGTGATGTGCAGCAAAAATAAGTAAAAGTTTACGCTGATAGGTCGAAAAAGGCTTGTCAGCGTTTTTTTTGGGCGCTAACGTTACTCACTAGGCCTTCAGCCCAGTTGTAACAAGGCTTTAGACCAGTTTTTAACATTAATGGAACGAAATAGGCACCGAACAAAATAATAATTGGTGACCGAAGGGGAATTCACAGTGAATAAGACACAATTAGTAGAACAAATCGCAGCTAACGCTGATATCTCTAAAGCTTCAGCTGGTCGTGCACTAGATGCATTCATTGAAGCAGTGAGCGACACGCTTCAATCTGGTGATCAGGTGGCTCTAGTTGGCTTTGGTACATTTGCAGTACGTACTCGCGCAGCTCGCACAGGCCGTAACCCTAAGACTGGTGAAGAAATCCAAATCGCAGAAGCAAAAGTTCCTGCGTTCAAAGCAGGCAAAGCTCTTAAAGACGCTTGTAACTAATCAGAATTATCCTTTTGCCCCTTTCAGGCAAAATTAATTCGAACCTTTTGAAATTATGCGCATCATACTGATGCGCATTTCTTTTTCTGATACTATTGCGCTATTCAAAATTTTGGCTGAAGTGTGTCACTTCAAACCCGGAGAGCAGTAAAATTATGATGGATCGATTACGCGAGGGCGTGAACAGCATCGCGG
Organism: Vibrio sp. LQ2; assembly: GCF_023920125.1. Classification (NCBI taxonomy): domain Bacteria; kingdom Pseudomonadati; phylum Pseudomonadota; class Gammaproteobacteria; order Vibrionales; family Vibrionaceae; genus Vibrio; species Vibrio sp. LQ2. The sequence goes on along the minus strand of NZ_CP085308.1, from coordinate 1,259,677 downwards.
TAAAAATTATCCTAGGACTAATCATCCTTTCTTTTATCTTCGCAGGGGTAGGTAACTACCTGATCAGCGGCAGTAATAATGCAGCAGCCAAAGTCGGCGGAACTGAAATCGGCCGTGGTGAATTTGAACAAGCGTACCAGAATGAACGTAACCGCATGCAAGCCCAGCTAGGCGATTACTTTGCTAACTTGCTTGCAGATCCTGAGTACGTGGCGTCTTTCCGTAAATCGGTGCTGGATCGTATGATCAACGACCTGTTACTGGAACAACACGCACAATCACTGGGCCTGCGTGTGAGTGATGATCAGATTCGTCAAATGATTCTGGACATGCCTCAGTTCCAAAGCGAAGGCAAGTTTGATCAGGAAATTTACCAGTCTGCACTGCGTCGAGCTGGTTTCTCACCAGACTCGTTTGCAGAGTATATGCGCCGTGATTTGGTGCGTAACCAATTGATGAGCGCGCTACAAGGCAGCGAATTCACTCTGAAAGGCGAAGTTGAAGCTCAGGGCGAACTGATTTCTCAAACTCGTGATATTCGTACCATCACGCTGTCACCAGCAGAATTTGCTAAGAATGTTGAGCTGAGCGATGACGAAATCGAGCAGTACTACAAACAAAACCCAGAGCGTTATACCCGTCCAGAGCAGGTAAAACTTTCGTACATCGAATTGTCGGCAGAGCAGCTGAAAAGCGCGGTCACTATCAGTGATGATCAGGCACAGCAATACTACCAAGATCATCTGGACAAGTACTCTTCTGCTGAACAGCGCAAAGTCAGCCATATTCTGATTCAGGGTGATGATGAAAAAGCGGCGCAGGAAATTCTTGATGAACTAAAAGCGGGCGCGGATTTCTCAACGCTGGCAAAAGAAAAATCGCAGGATATCGGTAGTGCTGAAGAAGGCGGTTCGCTGGGCTGGATCGAACATGATACCATGGATCCCGCGTTCGAAAGTGCTGCATTTGCCTTGAAACAAGCAGGTGATATTAGTGGTCTGGTGAAGTCAGATTTTGGCTACCACATCATCAAATTGGACGAAGTGAAAGCGCCAATCGCGAAGCCATATGCTGATGTCGCGGCAGATATCAAAGCAGAGCTGAAAGATCAGCAAGCCGTAGATAAATTCTACGAGTTGCAAACAGAACTAGAAAAAGTAGCGTTTGAATCTCCAGATTCTCTGGACGAGGCTGCGAAAGCGATTTCAGCAACAGTACAGAAAACGGATTTTGTCTCTGAGCAGCAACTTCCGGCAACGCTGAACAATGCAGATGTTCTCAAAGCGATCCAGACTCCAGAAGTGAAAGACGATGGTTTGAACTCTGAAGCCATTGAAGTTGCCCCAGAGCATGTGGTGGTGGTACGAGTGGAGGAGTCTCGTCCGGAAGTGGTTCTGCCACTGCAAGAAGTAAAAGATCAAGTGGTTGCTCAACTGTCGAAAGTGAAAGGCGAACAGCAAGCTCTGGAGCTGGCAAGCAAACTTGTCGATGGTTTGAAACAAGGTGATAAATCTCTGTTGCAACAGCATAATCTGGCGTTTGGCGATTTGAACATGATTGATCGCAGCTCTCCTCTAGCAGGAACCGTGTACGCGATGCCTAAACCCGCTGAAGGTGCAGTAACTTACGCACAAGCGAAAGACTTCGATGGCAACATCATTGTCGTGGAGCTGGATAAGGTGGAAGCAAAAGTGAATACTGAATACCATGACCAAATTGGTGCGCAATTAGCACGTATTGGTGTTCAGCAAGATCTTGCCGGAGTGTTGAGCGTGCTGCGTCAGAACACCGACATTAAGTACTATGCTGTGAGCCAGTAGTTGAGTTTCTTGTAACTGATATGTTTAACAAAATGGGCTGCGTTTGCAGCCCATTTTATTTCTGATTTCTCTTGGTATGCCGTAAAGCCACACCGGCCTATGATCGGCGGCGTTTTTACTTTACAAGGAACATACAGTATGAAAATTCACAAATTTTGGTTGGCGATTCTCCTGGCTGTCACTTGGCCAGTATCTCACAGTTGGGCGGAAGAAAATGTTTCTGCTACAGAAGGGGTCGAGATAACTGTCAATATCAATACGGCACCAGCGGAAGAGTTGGCGACTTTACTCAAAGGTATAGGCCTGAAAAAAGCCCAAGCAATAGTTGACTATCGTGAGGCCAATGGTGCGTTCAAATCTAAAGAAGATCTGACGCAAGTGAAAGGCATTGGGCCAGCTATCGTTGCTCAGAATGACAAACGTATCTTGTTATAACTGAGGTTTTTGACATCAAAAACTCAGGTCTCAGATCTGAGTTTTTCTCCTGAAATTTTGACTTTAAATCGCCGCTTTCTTGAATCCTTCCTAGCACCTGACTCCGAATCAATTTATAATTTGCCGCCGGTAAATCGCTGACAAAGTCAGTCACGAACAAAAATAAAGTGGAGTAAAACATGTCCTCTCATACACCGGTGATTACCGTTGATGGACCAAGCGGAGCGGGAAAAGGCACGCTTTGCATGCTGTTGGCTAACAAACTCGGTTTTCATCTATTAGACTCTGGTGCGATCTATCGCGTGCTAGCTCTTGCTGCGATTCACCACGGTGTTGACATCGAATCTGAAGACGCACTCGTACCGCTGGCCACCCATTTGGATGTGCAGTTCATCGCAGAAGGAGACTTGGTAAAAGTTATCCTCGAAGGTGAAGACGTTTCCAAAGAACTGCGTAAAGAAGAAACGGGTATGGCAGCGTCAAAAGTGGCGGCTTTACCACGCGTTCGTGAAGCATTGTTGCGCAGACAGCGTGCTTTTGCGGAAGGCCAGGGGTTAGTTGCTGATGGCCGTGATATGGGAACTGTGGTGTTTCCACAGGCAGAAGCCAAAATTTTCCTTGATGCGAGTGCTGAGGAACGTGCACGTAGACGTTTCAAGCAGTTGCAACTAAAGGGGCTTGATGTTAAATTTGACGCCCTTTTGAGCGAAATCCAAGAGCGTGACGACCGAGATCGTAACCGCCCAGTGGCGCCATTGCGCCCTGCAGAGGATGCGCTATTGCTAGATTCCACCGAAATGTCTATCGACGAAGTGGTGGTTAAGGCACTACAATATATCGAATCGAAGCTGGCGGAATAAACCACGTCAGTTAAGAGCGTTGGTCGCATGGATGATGACTGGCGAATTTAATAACCCCATGTGGTAGGACACCCGTGGACGTTTACTTATTGAAGATTAATTAAATGACTGAATCTTTTGCTCAACTCTTTGAAGAGTTTCTAAACGAGACTGAATTCCAACAAGGTACCATCGTTAAAGGTACTGTAGTAGCGATCGAGAACGGTTACGTTCTTGTTGATGCTGGTCTTAAGTCTGAGTCTGCAATCCCTGCTGAACAGTTCAAGAACGCTGCTGGCGAACTTGAAGTTGAAGTTGGTTCTGAAGTAGACGTAGCTCTAGACGCTGTAGAAGACGGTTTCGGTGAAACTCAACTTTCTCGTGAGAAAGCGAAACGTCACGAAGCTTGGATCGTTCTTGAGAAAGCTTACGAAGAAGCTGAAACTGTTGTTGGTATCATCAACGGTAAAGTTAAAGGCGGTTTCACTGTTGAACTGAACGGTATCCGTGCATTCCTACCAGGTTCACTGGTTGATGTACGTCCTATCCGTGACACAGCTCACCTAGAAAACAAAGAGCTAGAGTTCAAAGTAATCAAGCTAGACCAGAAACGTAACAACGTTGTTGTTTCTCGTCGTGCTGTTATCGAATCAGAAAGCAGCGTTGAGCGTGACGAACTTCTTGAGACTCTACAAGAAGGTACTGAAGTTAAAGGTATCGTTAAGAACCTTACTGACTACGGTGCATTCGTTGATCTTGGCGGTGTTGACGGTCTTCTGCACATCACTGATATGGCGTGGAAACGTGTTAAACACCCATCTGAGATCGTTAACGTTGGTGACGAGATCCTAGTTAAAGTTCTTAAGTTCGACCGTGACCGCACTCGCGTATCACTAGGTCTGAAACAGCTTGGCGAAGATCCATGGGTAGCAATCGCTAAACGTTACCCAGAAGGTCACAAACTGACTGGTCGTGTAACTAACCTGACTGATTACGGCTGCTTCGTTGAAATCGAAGAAGGCGTTGAAGGTCTGGTACACGTTTCAGAAATGGATTGGACTAACAAGAACATCCACCCATCTAAAGTTGTTAATGTTGGCGACGAAGTTGAGGTTATGGTTCTTGATATCGACGAAGAACGTCGTCGTATCTCTCTAGGCCTGAAACAGTGTAAAGCTAACCCGTGGCAGTCATTCGCTGAAGCACAAGCTAAAGGCGACAAAGTTACTGGTAAGATCAAGTCAATCACTGACTTCGGTATCTTCATCGGTCTAGAAGGCGGCATCGACGGTCTTGTTCACCTGTCTGACATCTCTTGGAACGTTCCAGGCGAAGAAGCTGTACGTGAGTACAAAAAAGGCGACGAGATCTCTGCAGTTGTTCTAGCTGTAGATGCAGAGCGTGAGCGTATTTCTCTAGGCGTTAAGCAAATGGAAAATGACCCATTCAATGCTTACGTTGCAGACAACAAGAAAGGCGTTCTGGTTAACGGTACTGTAACTGCAGTTGACGCTAAAGGCGCAACTATCGAGCTAGAAGACGGCGTTGAAGGTTACATCCGCGCTTCTGAAGTTTCTCGTGACCGCGTAGAAGACGCGACTCTGATCCTGAGCGTTGGCGACAAAGTTGAAGCGAAATTTACTGGCGTTGACCGTAAGAACCGCGTAATCAACCTGTCTATCAAAGCGAAAGACGAAGCTGAAGAGCAAGAAGCAATGGCATCTATCAACAAGCAAGATGACGCTGCATTCGGTAACGCAATGGCAGACGCTTTCAAAGCTGCTAAAGGCGAATAATTCCGTATCGCTAAATAAAAAGGAGCCGTAAGGCTCCTTTTTTTATCTTTCGTTAAACACTTCTCTTATCCTTCCTCTGGCTTGTGATTTCGAACTGCCAAATAAAATAAATCTTTTGAGTGCAAAAAAGATTTAGCGAAGCTGTAGATTTTTTCTACAATATTAAGCAAGTGTTTGTTGGAATTGATATTACTGACTATAATCAGGATAAAAACTCGATGAGGGAAACTATGACTAAGTCTGAATTGATTGAAAGACTCTGTGCTGAGCAAACACACCTGTCTGCAAAAGAGATCGAAGACGCAGTAAAAGATATTCTTGAGCACATGGCGAATACTTTAGAGGCAGGAGAGCGTATCGAAATTCGTGGTTTCGGCAGTTTCTCCCTACACTATCGCGAGCCTAGAGTAGGGCGTAACCCTAAAACTGGTGAAAAAGTGGAGTTGGAAGGTAAATACGTTCCACACTTCAAACCAGGTAAAGAACTTCGTGAACGTGTAAACGAAAACATTTGATTTACGTAAAGATTCTTGTATAAAGCGGCATACTGTTTCAGTGTGCCGCTTTTTTGCGGGCGCAAACTCGAATAGCCATGGTTTGTCGCGCTGTTTTCCTGCATAATCAGGAAGCCAATTCGTGAATAGGTAATGGATTATGAAAATAATAAAAATCGTTGTGTTACTTGCTCTCTTCCTGATCGCATTGGCGTTAGGGTCTCAAAATCAGGAGATCGTAACGTTCAACTATCTGCTGGCTCAGGGCGAATTCCATCTATCGACGCTACTCGGGTCGGTTTTTGTGGTAGGTTTTCTCATCGCCTGGATCATTTTTGGAAGCATGCATCTAAAATCGCAACTTGAAATCCGTAAGTTGAACAGAAAGCTGAAAAAACAAACCTCATCCCATTCTGTTTCAGAACAAAAAGCGAATATCGGATAAGGCTGTTTTTAGATGTTAGAAATTCTCTTCTTGTTATTGCCAATCGCCGCCGCATACGGGTGGTATATGGGTAATCGTAGTGCCCAGCAAGACAAGCAGAAGCATTCCCATCAAATCTCCCGTCAGTACGTAACGGGGCTGAACTTGCTATTGTCTGATCAATCGGACAAAGCGGTTGATCACTTTATCGAACTATTACAAGTGGATAACGAGACCATCGATACCCACTTGGCGCTGGGTAATCTTTTCCGTTCCCGAGGCGAAGTTGACCGCGCTATTCGTATTCACCAGAACCTTATCTCTCGTTCAGGCCTGACCATTGACCAGAAGAACCTTGCGCTGCAACAGCTGGCGAAAGACTATATGGTTTCGGGTTTTCTCGACCGCGCCGAACGCATATTTGAGCAGCTTGTCGACGAACCAGAACATCGTGAGTCAGCTCTGCAGCAATTGACTGCTATCTACCAACAAACACGTGAATGGCACAAGGCGATCGATTGTGCACAGGCATTAGTTAAGATGGGCCGCAAACGCGTGAAAACGAGTATTGCCCATTTCTGGTGTGAACTAGCGATGCAAGAGAAAGCCGACGGTCATGATAGCAAAGCGATTCAACTATTTAAGAAAGCGCTTCAAGAAGACCCCAAATGTGTTCGTGCCAGCATCTCGCTCGGCAAGTTGTATCTGGAAAATGAAGATTATCGCAAGACCATCCAATATATGGAGATGGTCTTAGAACAGGATATTGATTTTATTGGTGAGGTATTGCCAACACTGGCAGAGTGTTACCACCATTTGGGTCAAGAGCAAGAACTTGTGCAGTTCCTGCGTCAGTGTATCTCTAACAAGGCCGGGGTATCGGCTGAATTGATGCTGGCTCAGATGGTTGCTCAACATGATGGTGTTGCCTCGGCTCAAGAACTGCTGACCCGTCAGCTGGTCAAAAATCCAACCATGAAAGGCTTCTATCGTCTGATTGATTACCATATTGCTGAAGCGGAAGAGGGCCGAGCGAAAGAGAGCTTGTCAACACTTCAGAAACTGGTTGGTGAGCAAATGAAAGTCAAACCACATTATCGCTGCCGCCGATGTGGTTTTTCGACCCATTCCCTTTACTGGCACTGTCCATCGTGTAAAGGGTGGGGCTCGATCAAGCCGATTCGCGGCTTAGATGGCGAATAATAGAAGAAATTGGCTAGACGCCGATTTAATAAGACATGCAGCTGGATAGGCTGCATTTTTTTAGGCTCAACGCGTATCTTAGGAGTAGAAATGAACGACCAAAAAGTGATCGTTGCACTGGATTATGACAATCAGGCGGATGCGCTGGCATTTGTCGATAGAATCGACCCAGCGAGTTGTCGATTGAAAGTCGGTAAAGAGATGTTTACGTTGTTTGGTCCTGAATTTGTACGTGAGCTGCACAAACGTGGTTTCTCAGTCTTCTTAGACCTCAAGTTTCATGATATTCCCAATACCTGCTCAAAAGCAGTGAGAGCTGCGGCTGAACTTGGTGTGTGGATGGTTAACGTCCATGCCAGTGGTGGCGAACGCATGATGACGGCGTCACGCGAGATCCTTGAACCATATGGTAAAGACCGTCCATGGTTGATCGGCGTGACCGTATTGACCAGCATGGAGCAAAGTGACCTAGCAGGCATCGGTTTGGATGTGGAACCGCAACAGCAAGTCATGCGTTTAGCAACACTGACTAAAAATTCCGGTTTGGATGGTGTTGTCTGCTCGGCGCAAGAAGCGAGCATGCTGAAATCGAGCCTTGGTCAGGAGTTTAAGCTGGTAACTCCAGGCATTCGCCCGGCAGGCTCGGAAGTGGGCGATCAACGCCGTATTATGACGCCATACGAAGCGGTTCAGGCAGGTTCAGATTACCTCGTGATTGGTCGTCCGATTACGCAAGCTGCTGAGCCTGCAAAAGTGCTTGCTGCGATCAATGCGTCTCTGGTTTGAGGTCATAATTGAATGAAAAAGGTCAGCTTAAGCTGACCTTTTGTTTTATAGGTGATTTGCTGGAATACCGCTGTGAAATTTGAAGTCGTCATCAGAGGACGATATCAATTCGGCTTCCACGCGGCCAAAGTAGGCAATACGCTCGCTGATGTCCTGCCCGGCAATTTGCTCGGCCAGTGTCAGATAGTCTTGATAATGGCGTGCTTCAGAACGTAGCAGTGAGACATAAAATTTAGCGATGTCTTCATCAAGATGTGGTGCAAGGCGAGCAAATCGCTCACAGGAGCGCGCTTCAATGTAAGCGCCGATGATCAGCTTATCGATGAGTGTTTGTGGTTCATGAGTTTTCATGTGAGCCAACAGACCTTTCGCATAGCGGCTGGCCGGAGTCGACTCGTAAGCAATGCCGCGGCTTTCCATCACTTCCAGAACTTGATAGAAATGGTGTAACTCTTCTTTGATCAGTAATACCATCTTATCAATTAAATCCTGACTGTAAGGTGAGGTTGATTTGGCCATGATTGCTTTGGAAATCTGACTTTTGCCTTTTAACGTTTCCATCGAACCGATGTTGCGATACGCAAAATCTTCGTATGGTTTAAACCAGTCCAACAGAGAGTGTTGACTCTCATGGTCAACAGCATACTTGCGAATGAGATACATCGCTGACTGGCCGGCTTTGAGCTCACACATCAAGTGGTCGAGCAAAATTGTTGGCAGATTCTCTGGCTTGCGGGCTTCTTCAATCCAGGCATTAGGAGTTTGGCAGTGGAGGAACTGATTAATTGGTTCCAGAAGTTGTTGAATTGCAGGCGTATTGGTCATGTCGTTAACAATAAAAAAGGTCGCTCAAGCGACCTTTGTTTAATTCAATCGGTACTCGTTGGGCGAGTATATTACCATTTTTTCTTTTCACCAAAGAGAGCTTCCATATCACTATTACGCTCGTTCTCTTCGATTTGTTGTAACTCAGCGGCACTTTTAGACTGGCGGCGCTGTTGCAGTTCATCAAACATAGACTGAAGCTTCTCGCGTGCCTGATTTGAATAGCTGTCATTTTTCGTGCTCAGCACTTCCAGGCCTTTGCGCAGCAGTTGTACCGCAGTGCCAGGTTGACCACGCACAATCGCATCATTAGAACGTTTAATCACGTTTTCGATGTTGATACGAATCTGAATCGTCTCTAAGCGTGCATTCTCTGTAACATACGCTTGTGTATCAAAACGACCTTTATTGTGCTCGCTACGAATAGTATCACGCAGGCGTTTAACCAGTTTTAGCATCATGATCGCTTGTTTATCGCTACTTGGTACTTTGAAACTGGTGCTCTCATTACCCGGATGGTTATCTTGCAGGTTTTTGATTTGCGCGTTCATGTTTTCAATGCGCTGCTGTAGCTGTTTATTCTTTGGATCCAGCTCATACATGTTCTGCAAAGCGTCCAGAATGCGATTATTGAGGCAGACCAACAGATCTTTGCTAAATGGCATGTGATGAGCATTGCCAATCAGATCTTCTGTTGCGTCGATAATCGCTAGGTAACGCGAGGATTCCTGTTTCTTCGCGGTTTCTACTTTGACTTTGTACTGAAGCATGATGTTATAGCCCAGAACTAAAACCAGCAAAATGGCAATCAGAGCAATAATTAAACCGATATTCATATAATCCGTGTCTTCATTTTCAAAGGCCTAATGATAAAGGATACACTATCCTAACTTTCCACTACACCTACAATTTTATTAATTTGATTATTCCCGTTTTGCCAATAAAAAACTGCAATAGAATGTTGAGATTGGGTCGTCTGTGGCAAAAATTTGTTCAATTACGCAAAACGATGGGTCATTTCAAAAACAATTTATTGGTTGTGCTTTGAATTATGTTCTCAAAGCGTTATAACTAATAATTATAAAATATAAACTCGTGATGTAGCACTCCGCAAGGAAATACAGGTCAATTATGAAGTTGCAGCAGCTTAGATACATCGTTGAAGTGGTGAACCACAACTTAAATGTTTCTGCTACCGCCGAAAGTCTTTACACCTCCCAACCTGGTATTAGTAAGCAGGTTCGTTTACTGGAAGATGAGCTGGGAATTCAGATATTTGAGCGCAGTGGTAAACATCTCACTCAGGTCACTCAAGCTGGTGAAGACATAGTACGGATTGCGACGGAAATTTTGTCACGGGTTGAGAGTATCAAATCTGTGGCGGGGGAACACACGCATCCTGAGATGGGGACGCTGAACATCTCCACCACCCACACTCAGGCTCGATATGCATTGCCTGAGGTCATTAAGGGTTTTACGGCCCGTTATCCGAAAGTGTCACTACACATGCACCAAGGAACTCCGGCGCAAATGTCGGAAGCGATCGCCAAAGGTTCGGCCAGTTTTGCTATTGCGACAGAAGCTCTGCATTTGTACCAAGACGCGATTATGTTGCCTTGTTATCACTGGAACCGTTCAATTGTGGTACCTAAGGATCACCCGTTGGCCAAGAAAGAACACGTAAGTGTGGAAGATCTGGCGCCGTACCCGTTGGTCACGTACGTATTTGGTTTTACCGGGCGTTCTGAGTTAGATAGCGCCTTTAGTCGCGTAGGGCTCTCGCCTCGAGTCGTGTTTACCGCAACTGACGCGGATGTGATTAAAACTTATGTACGCATGGGAATTGGTGTCGGTGTGATTGCGAGTATGGCGATGGATGTTAATCAGGACAAAGATTTAGTAGCGATTAATGCCAGCCACATCTTTGGTGCCAGTACGACCAGTATTGGTTTTCGTCGTGGGACTTTCCTTCGTTCGTATATGTATGATTTTATGGAACGTTTTGCTCCGCACTTGACGCGCCCTGTAGTTGAACAAGCGATATCGCTAAAATCCAATCATGAAATTGAAGAAATGTTCCGCGACATTGAGCTACCTGTGCGCTGAGACAAATCATTGACCTTCAATGCCTTCCTCCTACAATAGCGCTTCAAACAGGGGACAGGCATGCGTGAACTTTTTCTACATCTCGATCAATTTTTGACTCAAACTCAGCCTCTTTGGCGGTTTGAGTCTTTTCATCTTAGTGCTCAACCCCATGCCCCCTGGACTGATAGCCATCCGGATCTGCAACGTTGGCTGATGTCGCTTTCTGAACACCAAATTGAGCAGTTTAAGGCATCACCTGCCACTCTTCTTCCCCAGATCGGTAAATTTATTGAAGGGTTGGAGAATATTCATCGTTCGTTGCAACTACCATCAGCGTCTTGTCAAGCAATAGATACAGCAGCAATAGAAACGGGTATACCAGGTCGAAAGCTGGAGCAGATCCGTCTAATTGGTGGAGCAGCGATAACTTGCCACCAAGCCCAAGAATGGCTGGAATGGTGCTCTGGGAAAGGTTATCTGGGGCGTGTTTTGGCCAGTGCGACTGGGCAAAAGGTTACCAGTTTTGAGTTCCAACATGCGCTGTGTGAATCTGGTCAGTCGGATGCGGATGCTCTGGGCTTACCGATGCAGTTTGTTCAGGGCGATGCATTTGATGAACGGAGTCGATGCTGCTTTTCGTCGGTTCAACATGCGATTGCGTTACATGCATGCGGTGATCTGCATGTCCGTTTGATGCAATACGCGACGGATGCGTCGTTACAGGCCATAAGCTTTTCGCCATGCTGTTATCATCTGGTGCAATCTGATCGCTATCAGTGCTTGTCGCAGCCTGCTCTGGCGTCTGCTTTGAGTTTGACTCGTCAGGAACTGCGCATTCCCCTACAGGAAACGGTAACGGGGGGAGAACGTGTACGGCGTCATCGCTTTGCAGAGATGAGTTATCGATTAGGTTTTGATGAATTGTTGAGGGCCGAATTGGGACTGATGGAATATCTGCCCATACCCAGTATTAAAAAGTCCCAATTGAGCGAGGGGTTCGTTGCATTTTGCCAATGGGCGGCTCAGCAGAAAGGGATTGAGTTGCCGGATGTGGACTATGCGCACTTTCAGCATTGCGGTGAGCTGCGATTCTGGACCATGGAGAGATTGAGTCTGGTGCAGTCAGGCTTTCGCCGATTACTAGAGCTGTGGTTGGTGTTGGATAAGGCGATGTATTTGGAAGAGCGTGGCTACCAGGTGACGTTGTCAGAGTTTTGCAAGCGGGATGTGACGCCCAGAAACATTCTGGTTCACGCCTTGATAACCGGGCATTAGCCCGGCTATTGCAAGCGGTCTGGGTTAATTGAACATGGCGATGGCTTCGCCCGGTGCAACGTATGCCAAATCGAAGTTGTCAGCGACCTCTTTACAGGTCACATGGCCGTGAATGACATTCAGTCCTTTCATAAAGCCAGGATCTGATGTTAGTGCAGCCTGATAGCCTCTATTCGCCAATTTAACAATGTAAGGCAGGGTTGCATTGTTGAGCGCAAAGGTTGAAGTACGAGCCACAGCGCCAGGCATGTTCGCCACGCAGTAGTGCACGACGTCATCCACAATATAAGTCGGATTGGCATGTGTGGTGGCGTGCGAGGTTTCAAAGCAACCTCCTTGGTCAATCGCCACATCCACAACGGCAGAACCTGGTTTCATGCGACGAATATGGTCTTTGGTCACCAGTTTCGGCGCGGCAGCACCCGGAATAAGAACGGCACCAATCACCAAATCTGCATCCAGTACATATTTTTCAATCGCATCTTCTGTGGAGTAAACGACTTTTGCACGGCCTTGAAACTCCTCATCGAGTTTACGTAGCGTATCGACATTACGGTCAAGAATGGTGACATCAGCACGTAAGCCAATCGCCATGCGTGCGGCATTTGCGCCGACGACGCCGCCGCCAATAACGACGACTTTGGCTGGTGCTACTCCCGGTACTCCACCCAGCAGCAGCCCGCTTCCACCGTGTGATTTTTCCAGCGTAAGTGCACCTGCTTGAATAGACATACGACCAGCAACTTCAGACATTGGTGCTAATAGTGGCAAGCGACCCATATTATCTGTTACAGTCTCATAGGCTATGCAGACAGCTTTGCTCTTGATTAGCTCTTCAGTTTGTGGAAAATCTGGAGCGAGGTGCAAATACGTAAATAAAATTTGTCCCTCTCGGAGCATAGCTCGTTCGACAGCTTGAGGTTCCTTAACCTTTACAATCATGTCTGCTTTCGCAAATACGTCTGCAGCAGTAGGAAGAATGGATGCGCCTACAGCGATGTAATCATCGTCTGAAAAGCCGATACCGGCACCGGCATTTGTTTCAACAAAGACTTGGTGGCCATGTGAGGCAAGCTCTCTCACGCTTGCTGGAATCATACCCACACGGTATTCGTGGTTTTTGATTTCCTTTGGTACGCCAATGATCATCCTGACTCCTTATATTTATGTGGTTGTATTGACTATTGTAGGGTTTTTGTATCGAATTTATGGCTAGTATAGTTAGTACAATATGATATTTGATACTGAATATTAAAAAGTTGTAGTATATATTTTTGCAAGGAAGTAATAAGGTGGAATAAAAAATGGCAGACAACTATAAAAGGCCGTCCAAGGATTTAGACCGTATCGACCGCAACATTTTGAATGAGTTGCAGAAAGACGGTCGTATTTCGAATGTTGAATTGTCTAAGCGTGTGGGTCTTTCTCCAACTCCATGTTTGGAACGTGTTCGTCGATTAGAGCGTCAGGGCTACATTACGGGTTACACCGCGTTGTTGAATCCGCAGTATCTTGATGCTTCGCTTTTGGTGTTTGTAGAGATCACGCTAAACCGTGGTGCTCCGGATGTATTTGAACAGTTTAATACAGCGGTTCAAAAGCTGGATGATATTCAGGAATGTCATCTGGTATCTGGTGACTTCGACTATCTGCTCAAAACACGTGTATCTGATATGGGTGCATACCGTAAGCTGCTAGGGGATACTTTGTTGCGCTTACCGGGTGTAAACGACACTCGTACTTACGTGGTGATGGAAGAAGTGAAGCAGACCAACCAATTGGTCATCAAGACTCGTTAATTAGAATTCGTCGGAATAGTGGTACTTCTTTCCACATTCTGACTTTCGCTAATTGGGTTTTTGACCTTGATATGGTTAAATCTTCGAACAAACCGAGCGGCTTTTGCCGCTCGGACTGTTTTCACCCTACCAATGTGCGTATAGTGATACCCCCATTGGCCATAATCATATTCAAGTTGGTTTATGTTCAAAGAGAACAACAATAAAGTCGAAACCATTATCAAAACGAGTGAAGAGCCTCAGTCTTCTCGTTTAAGTGGTGTACAACGTCTTCGCGAGTGCGGGCTGATTCTGGCTGTACTGGCATCCATTCTTTTAGCGGTCGCTCTGCTGACTTTTAATCCTGCTGATCCATCCTGGTCGCAAACGGCGTGGGGATCTGATATTCAGAATGCAGGTGGCATTGTTGGTGCCTGGGTCGCCGATACTCTGTTTTTTGTCTTTGGCTCGCTTGCCTATCCGCTGCCTGTCATTCTGACGGTAATCTCCTGGATTTTGCTGCGCAATCGTGACGAAGATGAATCCATTGATCTTATGCTCTGGGGAACACGCCTTCTGGGCTTAGTGGTGTTATTGCTGACCAGCTGTGGCTTAGCAGACATCAACTTTGATGATATCTGGTATTTCTCTTCCGGTGGTGTTGTCGGTGATGTGCTCACCAGCCTCGCCTTACCAACCCTAAACGTGTTGGGAACCACTCTGGCACTGCTGTTTCTTTGGGGAGCCGGATTTACCCTGCTGACGGGGATCTCTTGGCTGAATATCGTAGAGAGATTGGGTGAATCCAGTATTCGTGGTTTCCACTGGCTGATTAATCGACTGCGCGGTGAGAAAGAAGAGATTGTTGCACCGCAACTGGTGACTCCTATGGTTACTGAGCTTGTGACCAACTCATTAGCGCAACAAACTGCATGTGCAGAAGCGCCAACAATGTCGTTTGAAGAGCCTGTCCGTGAAGCGGACACGCTACCCGCATCAGAAGAACGACGCTTTAACATTCACATGCCTGAACGCAAGGAGACGGTGGCTCAACCTCAGCCAAATAAAGCACCCGAGGTAACACCGACATCCGCTCCGTTGTACAGCTTTGAAGAAGACGAAGAAACCTTAGAAAGTTCACGCAGTCGCCAATTGGGCGCCACGATTGAAGAGCTGGAAATGGTAGCCCGCGAAGAAGATGATTTCGCCGATGATACGCTACCATGGGATGAAGCAGCGCCGCAGATTGAGAATGCGTCTATCAGTGATCCCACTTTTGCCGTTTCAGAACCCGTTCAACCGCAGGTGGATCCGATTGCCTTTAGTCATACGATTGATGATGTTGAGGAGGATCACGTTCATATTGAGCCGACTATTTCCAACTTTGACATCCTGGATGACGACGACAGCGACGAACCGAGCGTCTCGAATAACGTGATAACAGACGAAGTGGATGATGAGCTTCAATACATTGATGACGAATTCAACGAGGACGACGATCAGGATGTGAAAGCATTCCAGAGCTTAGTCTCTGAGGCTCAGGCAAATATGGCGGCCAAACAGAATCCGTTCTTGATTCAAAAAGATGCGAATCTGCCTAAACCGACGGAGCCGATGCCGACGTTGGAGCTGTTGTATCATCCAGAGAAACGTGAAAACTTTATCGATCGTGAAGCGCTGGAAGAGATTGCACGTTTGGTTGAATCGAAACTGGCCGATTACAAAATTCAGGCGCAGGTCGTGGATATATTCCCAGGACCAGTGATTACCCGCTTTGAGCTGGATTTGGCTCCTGGCGTGAAAGTTAGCCGTATTTCCAGCTTGTCGATGGATCTTGCCCGTTCACTGTCAGCGATGGCGGTACGTGTGGTTGAGGTGATCCCGGGTAAGCCTTATGTGGGGCTGGAACTGCCAAATATGAGCCGTCAGACGGTTTATCTATCGGATGTCATCAGCAGTCCGCAGTTCAAAGAGTCTAAATCACCGACAACCATCGTATTGGGCCAGGATATCGCAGGTGATGCCGTGGTCGCCGATCTGTCGAAAATGCCGCACGTGCTGGTGGCTGGTACCACGGGTTCCGGTAAGTCCGTGGGTGTGAACGTCATGATTCTGAGTATGCTGTACAAGTCGACTCCGGAGGATGTTCGTTTCATCATGATTGACCCGAAAATGCTGGAACTGTCCGTTTATGAAGGGATCCCTCATCTGCTGTCTGAAGTGGTAACCGACATGAAAGATGCCTCCAATGCTCTTCGTTGGTGTGTGGGAGAAATGGAACGTCGCTACAAACTGATGTCAGTGTTGGGCGTGCGGAACATTAAAGGCTTCAACGATAAGTTGAAAATGGCAGCGGAAGCTGGTCACCCGATTCACGATCCGTTATGGCAGGAAGGGGACAGTATGGACCCTGAACCACCGCTGTTGGAAAAACTGCCTTACATCGTAGTCGTGGTGGATGAATTTGCCGACCTGATGATGGTGGTTGGTAAGAAAGTGGAAGAGCTGATTGCGCGTCTGGCCCAAAAGGCGCGCGCCGCGGGGATTCACCTGATTCTGGCGACTCAGCGTCCGTCAGTCGATGTAATCACCGGCTTAATCAAAGCCAACATCCCAACTCGCGTGGCGTTTACGGTTTCAACCAAAACGGACTCACGAACCATTCTCGACCAAGGTGGCGCAGAATCATTGTTGGGTATGGGTGACATGCTTTATCTACCGCCAGGTTCAAGCCATACGATTCGCGTGCACGGTGCGTTTGCTTCCGATGATGACGTGCATGCTGTTGTGAACAACTGGAAAGCGCGTGGTAAGCCAAACTACATCAGTGAGATCACTAACGGTGATCAAGGGCCTGACGCTTTACTGCCGGGTGAGAAGATGGAAAGCGACGAAGAAATGGATCCGCTGTTTGATCAAGTAGTCGAACACGTCGTAGAAACCCGCCGCGGTTCTGTGTCCGGCGTTCAGCGCCGTTTTAAGATCGGTTACAACCGAGCAGCACGAATTGTCGAACAGCTTGAAGCACAAGGTATAGTCAGTGCTCCGGGACACAACGGGAACCGAGAAGTATTAGCCCCCGCTCCCGTGCGAGACTAAACGACAAATGAAAAAGGCGCCAAAAGGGCGCCTTTTTTATAGCCAAAATATCAACGTTTTGACTTAGCAAACTGAGCTAAAATGATCACTGCCAGAGCAACGAGATTTGCAGCAAAGATAATGACCAGCCATTGGGGCATGGAGAGAGACAGGAACTGCCAAACGACTTTACTGCAGTCGCCGTAAGCTTCGAACATCCATGGGAACCATTGATTCAACGGTGCCCAACTTGGCAACATAACAAAAAGGTCACAAGTCGCAAACGGTGAAGGGTTAAATTGGTAATCCACATGTTGCATTGCCAGAGTCAACCCCTTGTAAGCACTGCCACCCCAAGCGATCAGCCCAATCCAGCGAAATAGAGGGTTTTGGGGAGCGATAAGACCGATCACCGCTGCACCGCCAATTCCCAGCATCGCGATACGTTCATAAATACACATCACACATGGGGCAAGCATCATGACGTGCTGAAAAAATAATGCGCAGGCTTCAAAGAAAATGATGAAGGCGAATAGCAGTCCCCAGGATAGACGAGACTGTGAAAAAGATTTCAAGCCGGATAAAAAGTTCACGTAACAGTCCTTACTTGTTCAAATAAAAAAAGCTCTGATAACTCAGAGCTTTTTATCTCGGAATAGTTTCCTATTCAATACATTTTTAGTGACCGCTCGACACAACGCTCTCCATTGTTGGAACGCTGTGATGACTAATCCAGCCCATGTCGTAGAAATAGCTGGTCATAGGATCGACGAAGAAAATGATGCCGACTAAACCAACCAGCGTCAGCACTACAGTGTACGGTAGAGCCATCACTACCATGCGTCCATAGGAGAGACGAATCAATGGAGCCAGAGCCGATGTCAGCAGGAATAGGAAAGCAGCTTGGCCGTTCGGTGTCGCGACTGAAGGCAGGTTTGTCCCGGTGTTAATGGCCACAGCAAGCAAGTCAAATTGGTCACGAGTGATGATACCTTCCATCATGGCGGTTTTCACTTCGTTGATATACACCGTGCCTACGAATACGTTGTCTGACACCATAGACAGCAGGCCATTCGCGACATAGAAAAGAGCCAACTGAGTTTCGTTGTCTTCGATGTGCAGAACGGCATCGATGATAGGTTTGAACAACTCCTGATCAATAATGACTGCAACGATGGAGAAGAACACAGCCAAAAGAGCGGTAAACGGCAGCGCCTCTTCAAACGCTTTCCCAAGTGAATGCTCTTCAATCACACCCGTAAAGGCCGTCGCGAGAATGATAACCGAGAGACCAATCAGACCCACTGCCGCCAAGTGCAATGCTAATCCAGCAATCAGCCAGATTGCGATAGCGCCCTGAATCCAGAGTTTTGCTACATCTTGGTTGGTACGGGTCTTACGTTCTTCAGTATCAAAATCGATAAGAATCTGGCGCACATTCGGTGGCAGCTCTGAGCCGTATCCGAATACTTTCAGTTTCTCAACCAGAACACAGGTCAGAATACCGCAAAGGAAGACGGGTAGTGTTACTGGTGACATGCGCACCAAGAATTCCCCAAAGAACCAGCCCGCCTGATCGGCAATGATCAGGTTTTGTGGTTCGCCTACCATAGTGGTCACGCCGCCCAAAGCTGTGCCGACACCAGCATGCATCAGCAGCGACCGCAGGAAAGAACGGTAGTTTTCTAAGTCATCGCGTGTCAACTCTGGAATGTGTTCATCTTGTGTGTGGTCATGGGCTGAATGGAATGACTGCCCTGAAGCCACTTTGTGGTAGATCGAATAGAAACCGACAGCGACACTGATGATGACCGCAATCACGGTTAACGCATCCAGGAACGCAGACAAAAATGCCGCCGCGACGCAGAATGCGACGGAAAGCAGAGGCTTCGAGCGAATGCCAAGTAAAATTTTGGTAAAAATGTACAGCAGCAAATGCTTCATGAAGTAAATGCCAGCCACCATAAATACCAAAAGTAATAATACTTCGATATTTGCGACTAATTCATGTTTTACCTGTGCTGGGCTGGTCATGCCAATTGCGATAGCTTCAATAGCTAATAATCCACCAGGTTGTAACGGATAGCATTTCAATGCCATAGCCAGAGTGAAAATAAATTCAATGACTAATAGCCAGCCCGCAACAAACGGATTAATTAAAAAGAAAACAATTGGGTTGATAATAAGGAAGGCAATAATGGCAACTTTGTACCAATCTGGCGCTTTACCTAAGAAGTTTTTGATAAATGCGCTTCCAAGCGACATCGGCATGGTGATCACTCTCACTTTAGTGATGAATAGACTTAAGTTATGTGCCTGTTTTTGAATCAATTCAATATAATCAGACGTAAGTCTATACAAATTTCTTTTTTAACAATGGCTTAGTAAATCAATAAGTGGAAGCTATCCGACCGACTTACTAAGTCACTCCCTGAGGAAAATAAGCACTCTGTACTTTGAACGCCACAATACAGTGAGACGTAATTTAGTCAATATCAAACCATCTGTTGATAAATGGCTCACTGCACTTTCGTAGAGAAACGCGATCAAAGTGGCGCTAGCATAGCACAAAAGTTATAAAAATTTCATTCAGAAGGGGAGGATGTCAGCAGATTGGAGTAAATATAAGTTTAGTGTTGAAAAATACCTCTTATTGGTAAGTTAATTTTGAAGAATATAAAAATAATAATGTGAGCAATATCTCTTTAAATGGAAATTAATAGTCTAAGAAAGGTTAATTAAGAAATATTTTGAAACACATTGAAACGTTTATTTCACAATAAAATTTCTGAATAACAAAAAGATAGAACAAAAATAGAGCTATAACTCTAACTGAGTGGTTGTTACCAGTTTCCCAATGGTTTGTTTCCGCTGGATGAAAACTAGTGGTATGATGAGTGCCATTCGACCCAAAAAATAGAAAACTGGAAAAGTACTTAATGGTCATCAAGGCAAAAAGCCCAGCAGGTTTTGCAGAGAAATACATTATTGAAAGCATTTGGAATGGTCGATTCCCACCGGGTTCCATTCTGCCTGCCGAGCGAGAGCTCTCCGAACTGATTGGTGTAACACGTACAACGCTTCGCGAAGTTTTACAGCGTTTAGCTCGTGATGGATGGTTAACCATTCAACATGGTAAGCCAACCAAAGTGAACCAGTTTATGGAAACCTCCGGTTTACATATCTTGGATACTCTAATGACACTGGATGCGGAAAACGCAACCAGTATCGTCGAGGATCTTCTGGCCGCGCGAACCAACATCAGCCCTATCTTTATGCGTTATGCGTTTAAGGTAAACAAAGAAAGCAGTGAGCGCACCATATCCAATGTGATTGATTCGTGTGAGTCGTTGTTGAACGCTGAGTCGTGGGACGCATTTATCGCCTCTTCCCCTTACGCAGAGAAAATTCTGCAGCAGGTGAAAGACGATGGTGAGAAAGATGAAGCGAAACGTCAGGAGCTGTTACTGGCGAAAACGTTTAATTTCTACGATTACATGTTGTTCCAACGTCTGGCGTTCCACTCTGGCAACCAGATTTACGGTCTGATCTTTAATGGTTTGAGAAAGCTGTATGATCGCGTTGGTAGCTACTACTTCTCGAACCCGGAAGCACGCCAATTGGCGATGAAATTCTATCGTGAATTGTTGGATGTATGTTCAACTGGCGATCGTGAACAGTTGCCGGGTATTATTCGTCAGTACGGTATTGCGAGTGCGCATATCTGGAACCAGATGAAGACTACGCTGCCATCGAACTTTACAGAAGATGATTGCTAAGCGAGCCATCACTGATTAAATAAAAAAGCCCGCTCAGCGGGCTTTTTTAATGGATTAGATTTCTTCGCTACCACCGGCAGCGGCAAACCAGTTTTTAAGATGAGTTTTCAAGTCTTTGAGCTCATCCGGACCGATGAGCGCTAAACCGAGATCTTCGGCGCGAGTAATGTCGTTGTGACGCAACGGACGGAAGCTCACCAGCATGGCACGGGCCTGTAACCCACCCAATAAGTCACGCAATGACTCCAGTTTATACAGCGTATCATCGCCGTCGTCGCGCATGCCTTTAGTTTTACATTCAATGATGTGAAGCTTATTGTTCACCACCGTAGCAACATCCAACTCGTTGCGCACTTCACGATCGCCCAGTTGGCGATAAACCTGCACGTTAAGCGAGCGGTCTTGAATGGTTGGCATATCGTCCTGGATCTGACGAACGGTGCTGTGAACCAAGGTTTCTAACCATTCACCGTTTGAGAAGCGTCGCGCGTCTTCATTAGCAAACGTGAGAATCCCTTTGTCGTAAGTGGCGATGTCAGCTTCCACTAAATCACTCAGGAGTAGATTGAGTTCGCGGTAGCCTTGCTGTTTGTCGGACAGCTCAACATCCAGGCGCTGCTCTTTACGACAAGTGGTTGCCAGATAGTTCAGTGTCGCCAGACCAGGGCCCAACTCCAGAGCGTTGCTTGCCCAGCGTTCGCCCAATTCGTAAAGCTTTTGATCCAGTTGCGGTGGCAGATTTTGCTCACTGAACTCGCCACGTGCGCCGAAAATGGTCAGATAATCGGAAATGGTGATGCGGTCCTGAACCTGAGTATCTTTATTGCCATCCGGATACAACCAGCACAGGCGATCACTGTTCGGCTCAACGACAAAAATCGGCCAGTGATATGTGCGGAATACTTCATAGACCGACAGCAAACGGTGGCGCAGACCGCAGCTGGCGTTTAGTTTGACGTCGAGATTGCGTTGTTTGAGGTCTTCAGCCAGTTCGCGAATCGAGGTTTTGATGTCGGCGATGTTTGAACCCGCAGGAATCTCGAAAAACTCAGAAGTGATATCACGCTGATTGAGGACCGTATGCAAACGAACATACATTGATTCTTGTGAACGGTCACCGATAAACACAATGTGTCGACTGACGGTTCGATTATCCAGTAGCGGAGTGATCAGACGAACCGGATCCTGATCTATGATGCCAACATGAACGGCCATACGTTATCCTCATGTTTGGCTTGCGAAAAATTGGGATATTTGAGAAGAGCGTTGCAAGCCATAGTATCCATATAACGACGCAGCGCACAAAAAACAAGGGTGACCGCTTAGAAAAGTCACCCTGAGTCAAGATTTTACGCCGCCCTAACAAAGCAAGCGGCTGTTTGGTTGCGGTTTTACAATTTGAAGCGATGCACCAGGTGGCTCTGCTGACTGGCTAACTGAGTCAGATTGGCACTGGTTTGGGCAATTTCACTCATCGCCTGATAGCTTTCATCGGCAATATGGTTGATGTCTTCAATACTGCGAGCAATCGCTGTTGTGGTTTCACTTTGCTCCGCTGCCGCCTGAGAAATGTGAGTACTCATTTGGCTGATCTCGATGATCAATGCCTGAATCTCTTCCATCGCACTGTTGGCGTGAGAAGCTTGCTCCACCGACTGCTCCATATCTTGCATACAACTTTCAATCACTTTACTGGCTGACGTTGAACTGGTCTGCAGATTGCTGATCATGGTTTCAATCTCGGACGTTGATTCGGTGGTACGCTGAGCCAGTACGCGCACTTCATCAGCAACCACGGCAAAGCCTCGGCCCTGCTCGCCAGCACGTGCCGCCTCAATCGCTGCGTTGAGTGCCAGCAGATTGGTTTGTTCTGCGATGTTGCGAATAACATCCAGAATCGAACCGATTTGACTGCTCATTTTACGCAGTTGCCCCACAGCTTCTACAGAATCGTTCAGGCGAGTTTCCAGTTGGTTGATGGTGGTAATGTTGTTACTCATGATATGGCGGCCAGACTCCGAAGCCGTTTCCACCTGTTGTACCATTTCCAACGAGTTTTGCGCACTGTGCGCCACTTCCTGAACAGAATGGGCCATTTCAGTCATGGCGGTCGCCACACTAGCGGTTTGTTCGCGTTGGCTGTTCAATTGCGATTGCGCGCCTTGTGAGGTCGATTGGTTCTGATTGGCTGTTGAGGTCAGATCATCTGAGGCTTGATTGAGTTTGAGCAAAATATCATGCAGGTTATCCGCCAGTGAGTTGATGTGACCGCTGAGGCGAGAAAACTCATTGTTATGAGTGATTTCAATTCGCTGGGTCATATCGCCCTGCGTCAGGCTTTCCAGTGTAGTAAGAATACGTTTCAATGGTGAACGGACGCTGTGCGCGATGTGATAGCCAATACCCGCGGCCAGCAGCACGACCACCAGTCCGATTCCGATCGCCTTGTACACGCCTTGTTGATAAACGTTGCCAGCTTCAGCAAGTGAGTTATCCAGATCTTGCGTCGCTGTTTGGTTGAACGAATCGAGGATCTTCATCGCATTGTCAACTTCGGTCGCTAAGTTCGCGATGTTGTCATACAACGCGGCACGCGCTTTGAGGTATTCGTTGTGTTGATCCAGTACGCCGCCTTTCTGGCCGATATCTTGAGTGAACTTCTGTACGGGTTCATCGAAGGTTTCTTTTAACTCAGGGAGTTGCGTGGCAAGACCGCGATAGGCGTAATTGAGATGAGTAACCGCTTTCTTGTTCTTAGCCACGGCCTTTTCAACAAAATCCACGTCTGAGCTAGCCAGGGCATCCGAGGTAATCACTTCGGCGTCCTTCAGCTTGATGAAATAGCTTTTGGCCATGACTTTGACGGAGATGCTACTTTGGTCATCAACAAAACTCTTCATACCCACATTGAGTTCAAAATGCAGACGTTGAAATTCGCGCGTGGATTTTTGTACTTTTGCCTGAGCGTCGAACATCGCCTGATAGTTGTTCATCGCTTCATTGGCTTCGTTAAAATAGCGACTTTCCAACTGCTTAAGAGCGTCAATACGCTCTTGCAAATCAGGATGTGAGACGCTCGCCGCTGCCAGTTGACTCAATACGGCGCTGAAATCATCTTTCGCCTGAGCGAATTCACCGCGCATTACGTTCATACGGTCGACATTCTGCGTGGTCAAAAAGTCTTTGAAAGATTTGTCTGCAGAGAGCAGTTGAACACTGGTTTTATTAGACAGTGAAACTAGTGGTAAAGCGGTTTTGGATACCCCTTCAAAATTGGAATGAATTTGGCTCATACCTCCCATCATGATGGCCACCGTCACGGCGAACATGATGATTATCAGCGCAAAGCCGGCGTACATACGCCTGATCACTGAACCTTGCATAAATCTCTCCCTTGATACACTCAAAATTCTTATAAAAATAGTAATGACAAATTTGTCTTAAAAAATTAACAAAATAATCATTATTGTATTGAGCGTGAGAAGCGCATTTTATGACGGACACTGCAAAAACATTTTTTATCTGCCGCCAAACTTTGTTTCTGTTAAGTGAACGGTGTTTTTTATTGAGCTTTAATACGCCTTGTCGCATACTCACTCAAACAATGACATTTCAAAATACCTCTGATGGAGAGCTTCATGTCTGAAGAAACCATTTTTAGTAAAATCATTCGCAAAGAAATTCCCGCTGACATTCTGTATCAAGATGACCTGGTAACGGCATTTCGTGATATTAACCCACGTGCGCCAAGCCATGTCCTGATCATTCCGAACAAACTGATTCCGACCGTAAATGACGTGCAAGAAGCAGACGAACTTGCTTTAGGCCGCATGTTTACCGTGGCGAAGAAAATCGCTGAGCAGGAAGGTATTGCTGAAGATGGCTACCGTTTGTTAGTGAACTGCAATTCACACGGCGGCCAAGAGGTTTACCATATCCACATGCATCTGGTGGGCGGCCGTCCGCTAGGCCCTCTGTTGATGAGTTAACCGTTTGTCTGGCCCGGCGTTGCCCGGGTCAGACGCTTCTATTGATGCTCAAGCGGAGTTTGTAGTGAAGTTTAACTTACGACACCTGACCATTTCGCTTACCTGTGTGTGGCTTAGCGCCTGTGCAAACTTCACGGCTGGTAATCTTTTTAGCCATTACAGTGCTCAGAATTCTGACTTATACCAATCGGTTAAAGCGGGCGATTATCAACAAGCCACCGAAGAGTTTTCTGATTACGTTGCCGGAGACATTCTGGACAATCTGGAAAAAGGCCGCGTCTATTTTCTAAATCGCCAATACGCTGAAAGCCAATCCGCACTTGAGTTGTCGGATACGGCGATTCGTCGCCAGCAGGATCAAGCGGTTATTTCTCTCAGCTCGACGGCAACCAGCGTGGGTTCATTGGCGGTAAACGATAACCTCAATGACTATCAGCCAGCAGACTATGAACTTGGTTTTTTGCATCTTTATCTTGGTTTGAACTATCTTCAAAACAATAGTTTAGAAGGGGCGTTGGTGGAAATGCGCCGGGCAAATCAGGTGCAAGAGCAGGCAAGAAAGTCTCGTGAAGCGGAACTTGAGCAAGCGCAGCAGGAAATGCAGTCAAAAGGCGTCACTCCGAATCTGGGCAGTGTTCTGGCCAGATATCCGGATGCCGGGCAGACACTGCAAGCGGTGCAAAACGGTTACCTGCTTTATCTTTCAGCACTGCTTTACGAAGCCTCGAATGACTTGAACAGCGCGTATGTTGATTATCGACGCGCGTTGGCGGTGGCTCCGGAAAACCGTGCTGTGATCGATGGTACGATTCGCGTCGCACAGCGTCTTGGCATGAACGAAGACCTGACGCAGCTCACCACGCGTTACGGTCAGAATGAGTCCCTAAACGATCAGCAGGGGCGGGTTATCGTGATTGACGAACAAGGTATTGTGCAGGCTTTGGAGAGTTGGCGGTTATCTTTACCGCTTTTTGACAGCAGAGGGAATACCGCGTTGTATTCTTTGGCGTTGCCTTACTATCCCAAGCAAACAACGCCGCGGTTTGCACCTCTGCGTCTCAATGATACGGAGTTGCACAGTGATCGCCTGACGGATGTGGATTTGATGGCGCAACGCGATCTGCGAGAACGAATGCCGGCAATGGTTATACGTCAGGCGTTACGAGTGGTGGCAAAAGATCAGTTGCGCAAAGAAGCGACCAAAGGTGACGATGTCGGCAACTTGATTTTTAACGTGTTGAATACGTTAACGGAGCAACCCGATACGCGCAGTTGGTTGACGTTACCTGAAGCTGTGAATGCCTCTAGTTCCGTGGTCGATGCTGGTCAACAAAACTTACAGGTGGATGGTCAAAATTACACCTTTACTGTACCGCAACGCGGGACAACATTGGTGTGGCTGTCGCGTCAGGGAAATCATGCCACCGTATGGCATAAACAACTGGGAAGATTGTAATGAAAAAATGGTTAATCTGTTTATTGTCTGCGTTAGCGCTGATGGGATGTGCTGACAACACCGCTGGCTTGCGAGTTGATGGCAGCACACAGCGAGTGTTGATAGGCGATAACGTTTTGGCGGGCCGTCTGAGCGTTGAAGATATCGCCACTAGTGTGTTCGATGGCCACACCCGCGGTGTCGTTCGTCTGTTGAGTCAATACAGCGGTGACCAACATTTGCAGTACCGTTTTTATTGGTACGACAATGAAGGACTGGAAGTGAACACGCAGCCGGGACCTTGGAAACAAATTATTGTACGTGGGGAAGAGACAGTATCGCTGTCGGAAGTGTCGGTGAACCCGAATGGCACTCAATTCCGCGTACAAATCCGTGCATCAAATGATTAAACTCATCGAGTTAGTTTAGAGGATTCAGAATGAAAAAAAGTATCATCGCGTTGCTTGGCCTGGCAGTAATTCTGGGCGGCTGTTCAAACAAAGTCAGTTATGGTGATGCACAAGCTGTAGAAACTGTCACTGTCGACTTCGGTTCTACGGATCTGCAAAAGATCGCTGCAGATATGATTGATAGCATGATGATGTCTGGTTCAGTGTCGGCAATCACCCGTGACTCACGTCCAATCGTATTTGTTGAGCGCATCAAAAACAAAACCAGCGAACACATCGATACCGAGTCCATCACCGATACCATCAGTACTAAAATGCTGAATTCGGGTAAATTCCGCTTTGTGGATATGGATCGTGTCGAGGCTGTGCGTGAACAGCTGAAATTCCAGAACAACGATGAACTGGTGAACCAAAGCACAGCGATTCAGTTTGGTAAAATGGTGGGCGCCGAGTACATGCTGTATGGCAACCTATCCAGCATCGTGAAGAATGCAGGTAGTGACACTGACGTTTACTACAAAATGACCATGCGCCTGATGGACCTGAAAACAGGCCTGATCGAATGGGCAGATGAAACCGAAATTCGTAAGCAGCAGTCTAAAAGCTTGTTTGGTTTGTAAGCTTTGAAATGAAGAGGTGAGTGATGGCGAGAATGTCCTGGCGTGAAGCGTGTCAGTTAGACCCCACGTTGCAATCCCTTACTCACTTTTTCTCGTTTCCTCCCGAATACGCGCAAACGCTGACGGGAGGGTTGACCAACCGTTGTTGGAAAGTGGTCTGCTCGCAAGGCAAAGCCTATGTATGGCGTCCGACAACTCCGATCACCAAAGCGTTTTCTATCTCTCGTTTCCAGGAATATCAGATTCTTAAGTCGATTGAATCCAGTCATATCGGTCCGGCAGCCGTATCCGTTAACGATCAGGGTCTGCTGGTGGAGTGGATAGAAGGCGAATCGCTGACCAATAATTTGCCGTTCGATTCGCTGCTTCGCACACAAATCCGCATTCATGAACTGA
Organism: Vibrio sp. LQ2; assembly: GCF_023920125.1. Taxonomy (NCBI): domain Bacteria; kingdom Pseudomonadati; phylum Pseudomonadota; class Gammaproteobacteria; order Vibrionales; family Vibrionaceae; genus Vibrio; species Vibrio sp. LQ2. The sequence goes on along the minus strand of NZ_CP085308.1, from coordinate 1,232,207 downwards.
ATGTTTCCCGCATTCCGGTGGCCCCGTTCAGCTTTACGGCAAGGGTCGATCACTATTGGATGCAGCTCAAATCTGAGTTCAAAACCGTTGAGATTCAGTCGCTGTATCAGGCCTGGAGAACGACTCCGAATACGGTGGATGTCCTGCCTGCGCTGTGTCATTTTGATCTGGCGGGCTACAATATGGTGAAAACCGCACAGGGCAATAAAGTTATCGACTGGGAATATGCCGCAATCGCAGACCCGAGGATGGACTTAGCGCTGAGCATCAATGTGGCCGGAGAGAAGATTCTCGATTCCGTATTTCGTTATTGCCAGTTACGTGACATTGATGATGTTGATGTGTGGGTGGATGGTGTGCAAGCCTGGTTACCGCGAACGACCATGATGGCCATGCTGTGGTATCTGCTGGCGTTCCAGTTGTGGGGGGACGACAGTTACTATCAGCAGGCATTACACATCAAAGAAACATTCTGTAGTTAGGATCACTGTTTATCCACCTTGTTGCGGTAAATTGTTTTCTATATCTTTAAAACCATACAGTTCGTGGTAGATTAAAACCTCAAGGGAATCGGGGGACATTATGATTATTTATTTGCACGGGTTCGACTCAACTAGCCCAGGGAACCACGAGAAAGTCCTGCAGCTTCAGTTCATCGACGACGACGTTCGTTTCATCAACTACAGTACTTTGCATCCTAAGCATGATATGCAGCATCTGCTCAAAGAAGTTCATAAAGTGATTGAGCAATCCAACGACCCACACCCTATCATTTGTGGGGTAGGTTTAGGCGGCTATTGGTCAGAGCGGGTGGGTTTCTTGTGCGGTATCAAGCAGGTGATTATGAATCCTAATCTGCATCCTGAACGCAACATGGTCGGGCGAATTGATCGTCCTGAAGAGTACGAAGACATCGCCACCAAATGCGTCGAGCAGTACCGAGTTAAGAATAAAGGCCGTTGCCTAGTTATTTTGTCACGTAACGACGAGATTCTGGACAATCGGGAAACTGCTAAAGAGCTACAGGATTACTATGACATTGTTTGGGATGAAGCGCAGTCTCACAAATTCAAAAAGATTTCGCAGCATTTACAGACGATCAAATCCTTCAAAAATGCATAACCAGCACAAATGAAATGAGTTTCAGCGGCCCACAATACGGGCCGTTTTTTTGTCGCAAAAAAGCAGCGAATTCGGCGAATTCTTAGGTTGCGTGGGGAATTTACCTCTATATAATGGCTTGCGCATAAAAAATTTGATAGATATCAAAAAAACAGAAAGAGCAAGAACGAAAACTTGCCCGATATTTTTGCGTTAACCACGCTTTTAGCCCAATGAACGTGTCGATAGAGCATTAATAGCCGAAAACAAACATCGATACCCAAACGACAGTTTTGCAAAGAATTCTCTCGGTATGAGTCATCGTGCCGAACCATAGTTATTGATATTTGTTTTGAGGATTGTTGTTGTGACACGCATTATCGTAGTAGGCGGTGGCGCTGGTGGTCTTGAGCTTGCAACCAAGCTGGGCCGTACACTGGGCCGTAAACATCGCGCAGAAATCACACTGGTAGACCGTAACTCTAGCCACCTTTGGAAACCTTTGTTGCACGAAGTTGCAACCGGGTCTCTGGATGAAGGGGTGGACGCTCTGAGTTACCGTGCTCATGCCAAAAACCACAGCTTTGACTTTCAACTAGGCAGCCTTGAGTCCATCGACCGCGACAGCAAAACCATCATGCTGAGCGAACTGAAAGATGAACATGGTGAGCTTCTGATGCCAAAACGTGAATTGTCTTATGACATTCTGGTGCTGGCGATTGGTTCCACATCGAACGATTTCAACACTCCTGGTGTTCGTGAACACTGTATCTTCCTGGATAGCCCTGAACAGGCAAACCGCTTCCGTACAGAGATGAACAACGAGTTCCTGAAACTGCACGCGAAAAATGGTAACGGTACGGTAGATATCGCTATTGTCGGCGCGGGCGCGACGGGCGTGGAGTTGTCAGCGGAACTGCACAACGCGGTGAAAGAACTGCATACCTATGGCTTCGGTGATTTGGATTCCAGCAAGCTGAACGTGAACCTGATTGAAGCGGGTGAACGTATTCTGCCAGCATTGCCACCACGTATTTCAGCTGCTGCACACAGTGAGCTGACTAAACTGGGTGTGAATGTGCGTACCGCAACGATGGTCACAAAAGCGGAATCGGATGGCCTGACAACGAAAGACGGCGAAAAAATCTCTGCGCAAATCATGGTTTGGGCGGCGGGTATTAAAGCACCGGATTTCATGAAAGAGATTGCTGGCCTAGAAACCAACCGCATTAACCAACTGGTGGTGAAAGACACTCTACAAACCACACGTGACGACGATATTTTTGTTATCGGCGATTTGGCACAATGCACTCAGGCTGACGGTTCATTCGTTCCACCACGTGCTCAAGCTGCGCACCAGATGGCGAGTCTTGCGTTTAAAAACATTGTGGCAAAACTGATTGGTCGCGAGATGAAACCTTACGTCTACAAAGACCATGGTTCTCTGGTGTCTCTGAGCCGATTCTCTACCGTTGGTAGCCTGATGGGCAACCTAACTAAAGGCTCTATGATGGTTGAAGGCCGTATCGCACGGGTGGTGTATATTTCACTATACCGCATGCATCAGATGGCGTTGCACGGCATGTTCAAAACTGGCCTGATGATGCTGGTGGGACGAATCAACCGCGTATTGCGTCCAAACCTCAAGCTTCACTAAGCAAGATGAATTAAAAAAGCCCCATCAGGGGCTTTTTTATTATTCTGGAATCAATGAATAGACAATGCCATCTTTAGGTTTACCGTCGAACAGAAAGCGGTTTCTGGCAATGGTTTCTTGCATCGCACCGCAGGCAATAGCGAGACGTTGACTGGCTGCGTTGTCCGGATCGCAAACGATCTCAAGCCGGGTGAGCTCCAGCCTGCTGAAACAGAACTCAATCAGCGCGCTAAGCGCTTCTTTTCCCATGCCCTGATGCTGATAGGTGTCGGCAACCCAGTAACCGAGGCTGGCCATATTGAAGGTATGGTAAAACTCATTAATCGCCACCATTCCCACAAGTTGCTGTTGCTTCTTATCAAACACACCAAATCCGTAAGAGTCGGCCTTTACCCAGTTCAAACGGGTCGCCAGGATGAAACGTTCAGCTTCCTGCGTTGAGAACTGCGCATAGCACCAATCCACCCACTGGTGCAGCGAAGGGGAGTGGCGAACGCAGTCAGCAAACTCCGCGGCTTCATCGAGAGTAATCAGGCGTAATTGCAGACGTTGGGTAATTATCTGAAAATCAGGGCTCATAAGTGATGCACCTATGCACGGTTTATCAGGTTTGAGTATAAAAGAAACGCCCACAAGGGGCGTTTCTTTAATTCTGGTCGACTCGGCGAACCTGGATGATCATCCCCATCAGAGGGTGATCCAAATAGTGGGTTTCGCCACTGCGCATTCGGCGCTTCTGATCCATGCGGTAGCTCTTCAGGAATGATTCCACATCCACGGTTGGCGATACGGATTCCAGGTTACCCGCCTGAACGGTGGCATTCTGCTCATCGGGTGCCACCGTCAGATCCAGTGGAGTATCCTTCATCACCACTTCGCGCACGCTTGGCTCTTTTAAATCCATCATTGCCTCAGCATACAGATAGTGCTGAACGTAGATTTGCAGTGTGCCATCGAGCTCATACAGCGGTTTGGCAATGCTCTGCTCTACAACACCATTAATCGGCGTGTCGGTGGTGGCTGCTTTGGTCATCTCGCTGCCATCCGGCTTAAACTGGGCAGAATAATCTTTGCCCGCCTGAATGTGAAAAATCGGCGCGGCAGCGCGGCCTTCATCACCCTGACGCCAAGCCGTGTGCAGCAGTACCTGGAAACCGGCGTGGTTCTTCAGTTTCTGGGCCTGATCGTTTAGTTGGTACTGAGAATAAGGCAGCATCTGCACGCCTTTTGACTGGCGATAATTCGCATCGCCGAAGCTGCCAGCGCGCGATACGTTGATTTCCGGCAGGCTGTTTGGCCATGATTCACTCACTTTTTCAGCATCAACCGCTCGTTTGAAGAGAATCACTTCAATGTCGAACTGTCGCTGTGCCAGGCTTGGCATGGATACCAGCAAAAGTAGTAGTGGGATCAGCTTTTTCATTATGACTCCGTTATTCAGTGCGACGGCACTTTATTCTTGTCCCCATACACCAATGAAACAATCACATCATGCTGTATGGGTAGATCAAAAGAGAACGTATCTCTCAGGCTGCTGGAAGTAGATTTTGCTGGAATTCACTCAACATGTCTGCAACAAATTGAATTCTTTCTCTGCGATCGACCAGAGGTAAGGCAAATTTAAACTTGGTCGGCCCTTCCATAGCGAATTTCTTCGGTTGCGATTGCAGTAGTTTAACCAAAAACATAGGGTTAATGTCAGCATTCGGATAGAACTCAATGTAGCCACCTTTCTCATGTGCCTCAATTTTGCGGATTTTGAGTCGTGCGGCGTTGAGTTTGAGTTCGGCAATCGCCAGCAGGTTGAGCGCAGCGTCCGGCAGTTTGCCAAAGCGGTCAATCAGCTCGACTTTCAGTTCCGTCAGTTCATCGCTGTCAGCTACGCTGGCGATCTGCTTGTACATCGACAAGCGGGTGTTAATGTCCGGAATGTAGTCATCGGGCAGCAACGCAGGAATTCGCATTTCAATTTCGGTTTGCTCACGCAAGAGATCGTCCAAGGACGGCTCTTTGCCTGACTTCAAGGCTTCGACGGCTTGCTCCAGCATTTCCATGTACAGCGTAAAACCAATCGACTGAATCTGACCGCTCTGCTCATCGCCAAGCAATTCACCCGCGCCGCGAATTTCCAGATCGTGAGTCGCCAGAGTGAAGCCTGCGCCAAGATCTTCCAACGAGGCAATGGCTTCAAGCCGTTTTATCGCGTCTTTGGTCATTGCTTTCGGATGCGGCGTCAGCAGGTAGGCGTAAGCCTGATGGTGAGAACGGCCGACGCGTCCACGTAACTGGTGTAACTGCGCCAGACCCAATGAATCGGCGCGATCCATGATGATGGTGTTGGCGGTCGGCACGTCGATGCCCGTTTCAATGATGGTGGTACACACCAGCAGGTTGAAGCGCTGATGGTAAAAATCGTTCATCACGCGTTCCAATTCGCGCTCGCGCATCTGGCCGTGCGCGACGGTAATGCGTGCTTCCGGAATCAGTTTTTCCAGATCGGCGGCCACTTTATCGATGCTTTCCACCTGATTATGCAGGAAGTACACCTGACCACCACGCATGATTTCACGCAGTACGGCTTCGCGGATCACGCTGTCTTCACTCTGACGAACAAAGGTTTTGATCGCCATACGACGAGCCGGAGGGGTTGCGATGATCGACAGATCGCGCATGCCACTCATCGCCATATTGAGGGTTCGCGGAATCGGTGTTGCGGTCAAAGTCAGAATATCGACGTCAGCGCGCATTGCTTTGACCTTCTCTTTCTGGCGCACGCCGAAACGGTGTTCTTCGTCGACCACAAGCAGGCCCAAATCGGCAAACTTGATGTCGCTCGAAAGCAGCTTATGAGTGCCGACAACGATGTCCACTTTGCCGTCTGCCACGTCTTGCAAAATGGCTTTCTGTTCTTTGGCCGATTTAAAGCGCGATAGCACTTCTACCCGAATCGGCAGGTTAGCAAAACGGTCGCGGAAGTTTTCAAAATGTTGTTGAGCGAGCAGGGTGGTCGGCACTAATACCGCCACTTGTTTTCCGTTGTCGGTGGCGACAAAGGCGGCGCGCATGGCGACTTCGGTTTTGCCAAAGCCCACGTCACCACACACCAGACGGTCCATGGCTTTCGGCTGACACATATCCGACATCACCGCATTAATGGCCATTGCCTGATCGTCGGTTTCTTCGAATGGGAAGCCCGATTTGAAGGTCGCGTACTGATCGCGATCGAGTTGGAATTTATAGCCAGGTTTCAGTTCACGTTTGGCGTATACATCCAGCAGCTCCGCCGCAACGTCACGCACTTTCTCCGCTGCCTTGCGGCGCGCTTTTGCCCATGCTTCGCCACCGAGTTTATGCAGTGGCGCACTCTCTTCGGCACCGCCGGAATAGCGGCTGATGAGATTCAACGACGAAACCGGCACGTAAAGCTTGGCGTCGTTCTGATACTCCAACGTCACATATTCGGTGGTCATACCGCCAGCTTCCAGGGTTTGCAGGCCGACATAACGACCGATACCGTGATCAATATGCACCACGGGTTGCCCTGGTTTGAGTTCAGCCAGATTGCGGATGATGGCATCACTGTTGGTCGCTTTGCGCTCTTTCTTGCGGCGCTGAATAACGCGATCACCCAGTAAATCGCTTTCGCAAATCAACGCAAGCTGATGATCGCCAAAGATAAAGCCGCGCTCTGCCGAGCCCAACACCAACGCAAACTTATCGTCATTCCGATAAGCCTGCATAAAGTCGGCTTTGCTCTGCGGACGAAGTTTGATGCGTTGCAGCAGTTCCAGTAGTGCTTCGCGGCGACCTTCAGACTCCACCGAGAAAATCACTTTCCCGGCAAAACTTTCGCAGAACTGGCGCAGAGCGGCCAGTGGTTCTTTGTTCTGATGTTGAACTGCCAAGTCTGGTAGTGGTTGTAGACGTGGATTGACTCGGCCGGTTTTTTCTTCCACCGGTTCAACACTCAGCAGCACCTGAGGCAGGGTTTTAAAACGCGCAAACAGTTCGTCTTTTTTCAGCCACAGCTCCTCCGGTGGCAGCAGTGGGCGCAGCGGGTCGATTTTGCGTTGGTCGTAACGGTAATCCACATCTTTAAGAAAATGATCGATGGCGTTTTCTAGTTGGCCAACACTCAACAACTGGCTGCCTGAAGGCAGATAGTCAAAAAGCGTTTCGGTGTGGTCAAAAAACAGCGGCTGCCAGTATTCGATCCCCGCCGGCCACGTACCTTTGGAAACCTGCATATAGACAGATTCGGGCTCGCGACGCGCTTCAAAGCGGCCGCGCCATCGCGTACGGAACTCTTCAATTGCCTGCTCGGTGGTCGGAAACTCATGTGCTGGTAACAGACAGATTTCACCGATTTCTTCAATCGAACGCTGGTTTTCCGGATCGAAAGTACGAATGGTGTCGATTTCATCATCGAAGAAGTCAATCCGGTACGGATCGGCGCTCCCCATCGGGAACAGATCGAGAATCGAACCACGGCTGGCGTATTCGCCTGGACCAAAGACTTGATCGACATGGCGGTAACCAGAGTTCTCCAACTGCACTCGCAGCTTATCTAACGAGAACAGGTCTCCGCGTTTGACCATCAACGTGTGTTGTAACAGAAAATCGCGCGGTGTTTGACGTTGCAACAGTGTGCTCACCGGCACGATAGTAATGCCGCGCGTTAACGAAGGCAGTTGATAGAGCCGGGAAATTCGGTCGGAAATGATTTCTTGGTGCGGCGAAAAGTTATCGTACGGCAGGGTTTCCCAATCCGGAAACAGAGCCACCGCTGCCTGACTGAACTGCTCAATCTCCTGCAGCAGCTTAAGCGCCGTTTGTGGATCAGGCACTGCGAGCAGAGTATGGCCGTTGTGCTGGTTGGCCAATTCGGCAATGGCGAGCGCCAGACTGGCACCATGAAGATTACCAACGTGTTTTTTGTCTCCCGCTCCAGTAGCGGCAGGCAGAGAGAGTAAAGTTTGTTTAGTCATGGTAACGCTTATGATTTTTCTCGGTCTAAAGAGCGTTGACGCAGCAGCTTCTGCTGTTGATAAAGGGCGGCTTTAATTAGCAGATCCTGATCGGTATCGCGCAGCAGTTCGTAACGTACCGTCACGATGAAATGGCCTTCTTCTGCTTCACAGGCAACAACCAGGCCGTAACAGTAGATAGCGGCCGCGGGATGTTCCAGAAAGAGCTTGGCTCGCACTTGCTGACCCGATTGCAAAGCACTTTTCGCTTTGTAGGTGAACTGGCTGGCGCCAAAGCTGACGGTGAAGGTTCGCAAGGTCGGATCGTCTTGTTGTGACAGCATGAAACTCAGTAGCAGATTCAGTTTCGAGTTCTGTGTTTCCAACAACTGAATCACGTGTTTAAAGTCGCTGTTTTTCAGTTCGAGCCTGGCTGCATCGTTGAGTTGATCCATCTGGCTGAATTCACTGGCGACAACAAACGGCGCCGGGATTTCAGCTTCAAAATCCAGTGGAGAAGGCAGCAGAAAGTCGGCCGGCATCGGCTCAACGTTGATGTTCAGTGCGTGATGCACCGTGAAATATTCTTGATCTGTCATAGTGTGTTCCTTCTCACCTCTGTGTTGATTATCGCTATACAGACCAAGTAATCAAGGTATGTCATTGTTATTGGTGTGAATTGAAGCGCCTCTAACAGAGAATTAGCAAAGAAAAACTACAACCTTGGCGGGATTCTCGCTACAGTAACGCCATCCTATTTGATTGGTTTTCATTATGTTTCATCCGATTTCTACCTTCATCGGGTTACGCTATCTGCGCGGGCGATCCGGTGACAGGTTCAGTCGTTTCGTTTCTTATATGTCGACGGCGGGCATCACCATCGGTGTGATGGCGCTGGTCACGGTGCTTTCGGTCATGAATGGCTTTGAAGCGCAGCTTAAAAATCGCATTCTTGGCGTGTTGCCACAAGCGGTGGTCTCTCAGGCTCAGGACAAAACGGTGCTGACCGATCAGGCGCCGCAATTTATTCGTGCGCTCTCGACTCAACGCGAACCTGAACCGATTGTTCGCAGCGAAGCGGTGATTCAGAGCGCATCGCAGCTTTCTGCCGGATTAATGGTCGGCATTGAGCCTAATCAACACGACCCGATTGGCGACTATCTGATTGCAGGGCGCTTGTCTTCGCTCACCGAAGGTGAATACCGCGTCTTTCTCGGCCACACGCTGGCGCGGAATTTGAGTGTGTCCGTCGGCGATAAGGTCCGCCTGATGGTGACCAGTGCCAGTCAGTTTACCCCGCTTGGCCGTATTCCGAGCCAACGTAATTTCACGGTTGCTGGTATTTTCAATACGGGTTCGGATGTGGATGGTCAGTTAATGATCACGCACATTCACGACGCAGGCAAATTACTGCGTTTTGACGACAAAACCGTTTCCGGCTGGCGTTTGTTCTTCAGCGACCCGTTTGTGGTTGGTGAGCTATCGAAGTCGCCACTGCCGGATGGCTGGCAATGGAGCGACTGGCGCGATCAACGCGGTGAGCTTTTCCAAGCCGTGCGGATGGAAAAGAACATGATGGGTCTGATGCTGGGACTGATTGTTGGTGTTGCGGCGTTCAACATCATTTCTGCACTGATCATGGTGGTGATGGAGAAACAGGCGGAAGTGGCGATTTTGAAAACCCAGGGGATGACGGATCGCCAAGTGCTGGCTATTTTCATGGTTCAGGGGGCCAGCAGCGGCGTGATTGGCGCCATCTTCGGGGGCGCGCTCGGCGTGCTGCTGGCGGATAATCTCAATACCATTATGGATGCCCTTGGCGTGGCCTTGTTCCCGATGGGCGGTGAACTGCCTGTGCTGATTAATCCGCTGCAAATCTGTGTTGTCGTAGTTCTGGCTATTGCGCTAAGCCTGTTGGCGACTCTGTTCCCGTCTTACCGCGCATCTTCTGTTAAACCCGCTGAGGCTCTACGTTATGAATAACCTTTTACGTTGTCATCAAGTTTGCAAAACTTATCAGGAAGGCGATCTTCAGACGCAAGTGCTTAAAGGTGTGAGCTTTGAACTGCAGAAAGGGGAACTGGCATCGATCATTGGTTCATCAGGCTCAGGTAAAAGCACCTTGCTGCACATTCTGGGTGCACTGGATGATGCGACTCAGGGCCATGTCGAGTTTTTGGGTCAACAGTTGAGCGCACTGAGTTCAAATAAACAAGCTAAGATCCGCAACCAACATTTGGGCTTTGTTTACCAGTTCCATCACTTGCTCGCCGATTTCAGTGCGTTAGAGAACGTTGCGATGCCGTTGCTGATTGGTGGTAAAAAAGTGGCGCAGGCGAAACAGGACGCGGCGGCGTTGCTGGAGCGGGTTGGACTCTCGCATCGTCTGGAACATCGACCTTCTGAGCTTTCCGGTGGTGAACGTCAGCGTGTGGCGATTGCCCGTGCGCTGGTGAATAAACCCGATTTAGTTCTGGCAGATGAGCCGACAGGTAACCTTGACCACAAAACTGCGCTGTCTATTTACGATTTGATGCGTGAATTGAACCGTGAGTCGGGCACCGCCTTTTTAGTCGTGACGCACGACGGTGAATTGGCCGCCAAGATGGATCGCCGACTGCACATGCAGGATGGTCTGCTGCTGAATGTGGGGGAAGCATAGGTGCTGGCTTCATTGTCTCTTTTCATCGGCGGTCGTTTTAGTCGCGCTAAGCAGCGCAACAAAATGGTGTCGTTTATTTCGCTCTCATCCACCATCGGTATTGCAGTTGGTGTCGCGGTGATCATCATTGGTCTGTCGGCGATGAACGGATTTGAACGCGAGTTACAAAACCGTGTTCTGTCGGTTATCCCACATGGCGAGTTTGAAGGTGTGCGCGGTCCTATTCAGAACTGGCAGTCGATGGTGAAACAAGCAACCAAAAATCCGCAGGTGTTGGCTGCTGCGCCGTATGTCAAATTCACTGCGCTGGCTGAAAAAGGTACGCAGCTAAAAGCCATTGAAGTGCGCGGTGTGGATCCCGATATGGAACAGGCGGTATCGCGTTTGTCGCAGTTCGTGACCAATAACGCGTGGTCAACGTTTGTGCCCGGTGAACAGCAGGTGATTCTGGGCAAAGGTGTGGCGGATCAGCTTGGGGCCAAGGTCGGTGACTATGTCACGTTGATGATCCCAACTGCCGACGGTTCGTCACGCGTACAGGCTCCTCGTCGAATTCGGGTGCAGATTTCTGGTCTGTTGGCCCTGAACGGCCAAATTGACCACAGCATGGCACTGCTGCCGTTAGCCGATGCGCAGCAATATGCGCGTTTGGATCAGGGCGTGAGCGGCGTATCTATCAAGGTGGCTGATGTGCTGAGTGCGAATCAAATCGTGCGCTCAGTGGGTAACACGCTGAATGAATATGTTTACCTGCGCAGCTGGCAGCAGAAGTTTGGCTTTCTGTATCGCGACATTCAAATGGTGCGCACCATTATGTATCTGGTGATGGTGCTGGTGATAGGGGTGGCGAGTTTTAACATTGTGTCCACGCTGATGATGGCGGTTAAGGACCGCGCTGGCGAGATCGCGATTCTGCGCACTATGGGCGCGACGGATGGTCTGGTGAAGCGAATTTTCGTCTGGCAGGGCGTGTTTTCTGGTGTGCTGGGCAGTATCGTCGGCAGTGTGTTTGGTGTCGTGATTGCGTTTAACCTCACTCCTTTGGTGAAAGGGCTGGAAACGCTGATTGGCCATCACTTTTTATCCGGTGATATCTATTTTGTGGATTTCCTGCCTTCACAGGTGGAAAGTGGTGATGTGCTGTTGGTGTCTGGCACGGCAATCGTGCTGAGCCTGCTCGCAACCTGGTATCCCGCAGCGCGCGCCAGCAAGCTCAATCCGGCGAGCGTACTGAGTAGCAAGTAACCATTAAGCCGAATCAGGCACAACAAAAAAGGACCCGATGGGTCCTTTTTTCATACTCGGTTTGCAAGTGTTGCAAACCAGAATTAGTCATCGCTCTCAGCGCTAATTAAATGCTGCACAGCGCTAACGCCTTCAGATTATCTTGGAGGGCATTTTCGTCACGCGGCGTTTTTGCCAGCTGCGAACCACGGAATAGCGCCACAGGCCGCGAATACCAAAATAGCCAAGAAACGCAGCCACCACACCACATACGCCACAACCTAGCAGGAACGGAGGCCCGATGGTACTCATTTGTTGCATGATGAAATCCCAGGTCAGCTCAAAATGAAACGGCTGCGGCGGTACATTCATCAGCCATGCGCCGAGTTTGTAACAGAAGTAGAAAATGACTGGCATCGTGATGGGGTTAGTAATCCAGACCAGAGCCACAGAAAGAGGTAAGTTCACACCACATAAAATGGCAAGCCCGGCTGACATGATCATCTGACTTGGCAGTGGAACAAACGCCATAAACAGACCAACGGCGAAAGCGCCCGCAGCAGAGCGTCGATTGAGACACCACAAGTTCGGGTTATACAGCACATTGCCAAAAACTTTTAATGCCTTTTGACGCTTAATCACATCATGGTCAGGCATGAACCGCTTAATGAATTTTCTTGGCATAGGGGAACATGACTCTCTATTCGAATTACTGGATGCTCGCTTCGTTCTCGCTCACCGTATTGTCTGCGCCCCTTTGGCCGTGGATGCCAGAGTGGGATTTTGCATTCATTTGCCTTGCTGCTCTGATGATCACGCTCGTGGTGAGCCGATTCAGAGTTTTTGGCGGGATCGCGCTTGCCTTGTTAGTGATAGTAACACACGGCAACGTTGTGAGATCTCAATCCAACACTATTTTTCAAGCAGGGCAGGATATTACCATAAAAGGTGAAGTTGACAGCTTTTTTAAGCAAATTAGTTATGGTTATGAAGGGACTGTAGTAGTCAGATCAATCAATGGACAAGAATTGCGCACTTTTTGGCAGCCGAAGGTGCGGTTAATTGCTCCGGTCGATCTGCAAATTGGCGATCAGTTTGAGTTTTCTGTAATGGTTAAACCCGTTTATGGCCGCCGTAATGAGGCCGGTTTTGACTTAGAAGCTTACTACTTCAGTCAGGGCTGGGGTGCTAGAGTGAACGTTAAACCTCAGTCAAAATTTGAGGTCGTTTCAACGCCGAATTTTCGCAGTATGTTGCACAGCCAAATCAAAACATGGACGCAAAATAGCCCTTCTCAAGGCATGATCTTGGCGCTGACATTTGGTGACCGCAACGGCATTCATGAAGCTGAATGGAGCGCACTGAGAAACAGCGGACTCATCCATCTGGTGGCGATATCCGGTTTGCATATTGGCATGGCGTTCGCGATTGGTTATCTGATTGGAAGTGCGATGATGCGGCTGCATGTCAGTTTGCTGTGGATGCCTTTCGTTTGCGGGATGTGTATTGCCGCGATTTATGCATGGCTGGCAGGATTTACCTTGCCGACCCAGCGCGCTTTGTTGATGTGCGGTCTCAACGTCGCTCTCACGATGAGTGGCGTGCGTGTGACGGCGGTGCAGCGAATCCTTATCACCCTTGCTGCGGTATTAATCGTGACGCCGTTTGCACCGCTCTCCAACAGTTTCTGGCTCTCATTCTTGGCGGTCGCGTTGGTTTTGTATCAATTGGCAGACCGAACAACATGTCATGGCTGGCGAAAATGGCTGACGATGCAGTGCTCGTTGGTCACTATGATGATTCCAGTTTCCGCGTATTTTTTCTCCGGGTTCAGTGTTTCGTCGGCACTCTATAACCTGATTTTTATTCCTTACTTCAGCTTTGTCATCGTGCCGCTGCTGTTTCTCGCACTGTTTCTCACTACCTTTGCCGGAGATATCACCTGGCTGTGGCGTGGGATTGACCTGAGCTTCTGGCCACTGCAGCGGGCACTGGAATGGGCGGGATCGAGCTGGATTGCTGTAAGTCAGACGGCGACGGTCGTATTTAGTGTTGGCCTTCTCCTTTGGATTTGCCGCCCGGTATTAAGCTGGCGAGCTCAACTCTATGCGGGAATTGCATTACTTGGCTTTGGCTTTTTTACCCCACACGATGAGCGTTGGCGAGTTGACATCCTTGATGTCGGGCACGGTCTGGCAGTGTTGATTGAACGGAATAACAACGCCCTGTTGTACGACACCGGCAGTGGCTGGCCTGAAGGTAGTTACGTTCGCTCTTTGATTGTTCCAATACTCAATCAGCGCGGTATGGACTCTCTGGATGGTTTAATTCTCAGCCATACAGACAATGACCACGCTGGTGGTTTAAAAGATGCCGAAACCTTATTGTCCCCGAAATGGGTTGTGGCGAGTCAGTCTGGTCCAAATTGGCAGGCTTGCCACGCGGGAGAACAGTGGGAATGGCAAGGACTGACGATGACGGCACTGTGGCCGCCGCAAACCGTCAATCGTGCTTATAATCTGCAGTCGTGCGTGATTCGATTAAGCGATCCTGAATACGGTCATTCACTACTTCTGGCTGGCGATGTTACGGCAGTCGGTGAGTGGTTACTCAGTCGGCAACCCATGGATATTAAGAGCGATGTCATCATTGTGCCTCATCACGGCAGTAAAACGTCCTCAACGCGTCAGTTTATCGAGCGGGTTTCCCCGCAAGTGGCCATTGCGTCTCTGGCGAAAGGGAATCAATGGCAGTTGCCGCATCGCAGTGTGGTGGCGCGTTATGTGGATGCGGGGTCCGACTGGCTTGATACTGGCGAGGCGGGGCAAATCACTCTGACTTATCAAGCTCAATCCCGGCAGCTATCGACTCTGCGCCAAATAGGAAATCCTTCATGGTATAGGCAGATGCTACGTAAAGGGGTAGAATGAGCGCAATATTGTCATAAAAATAAAGCATATCTATGTCACTGAATTCTGACGAAACCACCTGGAAAACGTTTAAGCGTTTATGGACTTATATCCGCCTTTACAAATCTGGGTTAGTGGTCGCCGTTATCGCTCTGGTTATCAACGCCGTTTCTGATACCTATATGATCTCGCTACTTAAACCTTTATTGGATGAAGGGTTTGGTCAAGCGGAATCTAACTTCCTTAAAACGCTGCCGTTTATCATTCTTGGCCTGATGTTTCTTCGGGGCCTCAGCGGATTCGTCTCTTCTTACTGCTTAAGCTGGGTTTCCGGGAACGTGGTGATGCTGATGCGCCGCCGTATTTTCAACCAGTTCATGCATATGCCCGTCAGTTTCTTTGACCGTGAATCGACAGGTGGTTTGCTCTCACGTATTACTTACGATACCGAGCAGGTTGCCGGTGCTACCAGCAAAGCATTGGTCAGTATTGTCCGTGAAGGGGCAAGCATCGTCGGTTTGCTGGTGCTGATGTTCTGGAACAGCTGGCAGTTATCGCTGGTCCTGCTGGTTGTCGCGCCGATTGTTGCTTTGGGCATTCGCGTCGTCTCAAAGCGTTTTCGCAAGATTTCGAAAAACATGCAAACCACTATGGGGCATGTGACCGCGTCGGCGGAGCAGATGCTGAAAGGCCATAAAGTGGTACTGAGCTACGGTGGTCAGGACGTAGAAACCAAGCGTTTTGAAACCGTCAGCAACAAAATGCGCCAACAAACGATGAAACTGGTGTCCGCTCAATCCATTGCGAACCCTGTGATTCAGATGATTGCCTCAATGGCCTTGGTTGCCGTTTTATATCTGGCAAGCTTTGATTCTGTGCGCGATCAACTGACCCCAGGTACGTTCACGGTAATTTTCTCTGCGATGTTTGGCCTGATGCGTCCTTTGAAGGCGCTGACCAACGTGACATCAGACTTCCAGCGCGGTATGGCAGCGAGTCAGACTCTGTTCCAACTGATGGCGCTGGAAACCGAAACCGACAACGGCAAGTTTGAAACGGACAAAGTACGTGGTGAGATCGCTGTTAAAGATGTAACGTTCACCTACCAAGGCAAAGAAAAACCAGCCCTGTCGCATGTGAGTTTTACCATCCCGCAAGGGAAAACGGTGGCTTTGGTTGGCCGCTCTGGATCCGGTAAATCGACCATCGCGAATCTGTTTACGCGTTTTTATGACGTTGATTCGGGGTCTATCACACTGGATGATCACGATATCCGCGATTACAAACTGACGAACCTGCGCCAGCACTTCGCTCTGGTATCGCAAAACGTGCATCTGTTCAACGACACCATCGCCAACAACATTGCTTATGCGGCAGAAGGCGACTTTACCCGTGAGCAGATTGAAGAAGCGGCGCGTCTCGCGCATGCGATGGATTTCATCCAGAACATGGAAGATGGTCTGGATACCATGATTGGCGAAAACGGCGCCAGCTTGTCCGGTGGTCAACGCCAACGTATCGCGATTGCGCGTGCGTTATTGCGTGATGCCCCTGTACTGATCTTGGATGAAGCGACCTCGGCGCTGGATACGGAATCTGAACGCGCAATTCAGGCTGCGCTGGATGAGCTGCAAAAGAACAAAACGGTTCTGGTTATTGCGCACCGTTTGTCGACGATCGAACAGGCTGATGAGATTCTGGTGGTCGATGAAGGTGAAATTATTGAGCGCGGTAAACATGCTGAGCTGCTGGCTAAAGATGGCGCATACGCTCAGCTACACCGTATTCAGTTCGGTGAATAACACGTGACTGAGAAAATCTGGTTTCACCGCCATCCCATGTTTTACCTGCTGTGGCCGATTTTGTGGCCACTGAGCTTGATCTTCTCGGCTGTGAGTCGCTCGCGCCGAGAAAGCTACCAAAACGGAAAAAAACACAGCTACAAGGCTCCGGTACCAGTCATTGTGGTTGGCAATATCACCGCGGGTGGAAATGGTAAAACACCTGTGGTGGTGTGGCTGGTGGAAACGCTGCAATCACTAGGTTACAAGCCTGGCGTTGTTTCTCGTGGTTATGGTGCCAAAGCGCCACGCTACCCACTGTTAGTCGATGGACAAACTCCAGCTGCTCATTGTGGCGACGAACCGAAACTTATCCATCAACGCACGGGTGTGCCGGTCGCGGTGGATCCGGTTCGTGCTAATGCAGTCAAGGCTTTGCTAAATCAACAAATTGATATCGTTGTCACCGATGATGGGTTGCAACATTACGCTCTAGAACGGGATATTGAGTTCGTGGTGATCGATGGCACCCGGCGTTTTGGTAACGAACAGATGATTCCATTAGGCCCGCTGCGTGAACCGATTGCCAGGCTCAAAGAGGTCGACTTCATCATTACCAATGGTGGAGTGGCTCAGGATGGCGAAATCGCAATGAGCCTAAAGCCCGGTTTGGCGATCAATTTGCAGACAGGTGAAAAAATATCGGTCAGCGAACTGACCAATCTGGTCGCTTGGGCTGGCATTGGTCATCCACCTCGTTTTTTTAATACGCTCAACGAGTTAGGTGCAAAACCTGTAGTTACTCACGGTTTTGCCGATCATAAAGAATTTGATGTCTCTGAGCTGCGCGCGTTAGCCAGCCAAGGGGACCATGTCATCATGACAGAAAAAGATGCCGTCAAATGCACCGGCTTTGCCGAGAAAAACTGGTGGTATTTACCTGTTTCAGCGGAGATTGCCGCCGAAGATAAACAGTGCATTCTGGAAACAATTAAAGAGGTAATGGAACAGTATGGATCACCGTCTGCTTGAGATCGTGGCTTGCCCGGTATGTAAAGGCAAACTGACTTACGATAAAGATAACCAAGAGCTGATTTGTAAGTTGGATCGTCTTGCTTATCCGATCAAAGAGGGCATTCCAGTGCTGCTGGAAAGCGAAGCTCGCACTATGTCGATGGATGAGGGACGCTAATGTCATTTACGGTCGTCATTCCTGCGCGCTATCAGTCAACTCGCTTGCCGGGTAAGCCGCTGGCGGATATCGCAGGCAAACCTATGGTGCAATGGGTGTATGAACAAGCCATGCAAGCGGGTGCTGAGCGTGTCATTATCGCGACGGATGATGCGCGAGTTGAACAAGCGGTGCTGGCGTTTGGTGGCACAGTCTGCATGACGTCACCGGACCATCAATCAGGCACTGAACGTCTGGCTGAAGTGGTTAAATTGATGGGTATCGAAGATAACCACATCATCGTCAATGTTCAGGGAGACGAGCCGTTAATCCCGCCGAGTATCATTCGTCAGGTGGCCGATAATCTTGCTGCCAGCCAAGCACCAATGGCGACACTGGCGGTTGAAATCAGCCATGAAGACGAAGTGTTTAACCCGAATGCGGTGAAAGTGGTCACTGACAAAGATGGCTACGCGCTCTATTTCAGCCGTGCAACGATTCCTTGGGATCGTGATAACTTTGCCAAAGACAAAACCGTCGTTCAGCCTCTGATGCGTCATATTGGTATCTACGCGTATCGCGCAGGATTCATCAATACTTATATTCAATGGCCTGCCAGTCAGTTGGAAAAAATTGAGTGCCTCGAGCAGCTTCGTGTGCTTTGGTATGGTGAGAAAATCCATGTTGCGGTTGCATTGGAAGCGCCACCTGCTGGTGTAGATACGCCAGAAGATCTGGACGCTGTACGCCGCATTGTCGGTTAATGGTGACCAACAGATAAAGAAAAGCCCCGTTAATCCCGGGGCTTTTTATTACAAATAGAATGTTAGATGTTGTGTTTTGCCCGTTTAATTATGACTCTCGAAGTCATTCCTCTTCGGGCAGGTTGCGAGGATCTCTCTTCTTCCTGTTTCCTTGACCTCCTCTAGTTTGACTTCAAAACCCCACAGGCGGTGCATGTGTTTCAGCACCTCCTCATAGCTTGGATCTAAAGGAATACGATCGTGTGGGACGTACTGTAGCGTAATGGAACGATCACCACGCACGTCAACGCTGTAGACCTGAATGTTTGGTTCTAAGTTGCTGAGGTTGTACTGAGCGGCCAGTTTCTCCCGTATCTGGCGATAGCCCAGGTCGTCGTGGATCGCACTGACTTCGATGAAGTTTTTGTGGTCATCATCGGAGATGGCGAACAGTTTAAAGTCACGAATGATTTTCGGTGACAGGTATTGGCTGATGAAGCTTTCGTCTTTGAAGTTATGCATGGCAAAATGTACCGCTTCCAACCAGTCGGATCCCGCCAGTTCCGGGAACCATTCCCGGTCTTCATCAGTCGGTTCTTCACAAATTCGTTTGATGTCGCGGAACATCGCAAAACCCAGCGCATAAGGGTTAATACCGTTGTAATACTGGCTGTTATAGGGGGGCTGAGCCACAACGCTGGTATGACTATGCAGGAATTCCAGAATGAATTTGTCTGACACCAGCCCTTCATCGTAAAGATGGTTGAGAATAGTGTAGTGCCAGAAGGTAGCCCAGCCTTCATTCATGACCTGCGTCTGTTTCTGCGGGTAGAAATACTGGCTGACCTTACGCACGATACGCACGATTTCTCGCTGCCAAGGTTCCAGCAGTGGGGCATGTTTTTCAATAAAGTAGAGAATGTTTTCCTGAGGCTCACTCGGGAAACGACGTTGCCCCTCCGTCTCGGTGGCCTTCTTCGGTACGGTGCGCCACAGTTCGTTAACCTGCGATTGCAGGTAGGCTTCACGTTCTTCCTGACGGGCCTTTTCTTCTGCGATCGAGATTTTCTCCGGCCGTTTGTAGCGGTCAACCCCATAATTCATCAGGGCATGGCACGAGTCCAGTAGCTGTTCTACTTCAGCGACGCCATACTTCTCTTCACACTGGGTGATGTAGTTTTTGGCAAACAGCAAGTAGTCGATAATAGAACTGGCATCTGTCCAGGTTTGGAACAAGTAGTTGCCCTTAAAAAACGAGTTATGTCCGTAACACGCATGGGCCATCACCAATGCCTGCATGGTGACGGTGTTCTCCTCCATCAGATAGGCAATACACGGGTCCGAGTTGATCACGATTTCGTACGCGAGTCCCATCTGGCCGTGCTTGTAATTCTGCTCAGTCTGAATGAATTTTTTACCAAACGACCAGTGATTGTAATTAATCGGCATACCGATACTGGAATAGGCATCCATCATCTGTTCAGAGGTGATCACTTCAATCTGATTCTGGTACGTATCCAATTTGTAATGTTCGGCAACCCGTTTGATTTCAACGTGGTAACGCTCAAGCAAATCAAAAGTCCAGTCTGGCCCGTCGGGTAGCATCTTGTTCTTCGCTTTGCGCTTTGGTGTTGCTTTGGTTTTCGTAGTCATGTGCGCTCCCCCTATGCCGTTTCCTTATGGAACAGCTCCCTGAACACAGGGAAAATGTCTTCCACATTACGAATGTTCTTCATTGCAAAATTATCGAATGAAGGCTGCAGTTTTTCGTATTCATGCCACAGAGTCTGATGCGAGCGTCGAGTAATTTCGATGTACGCATAGTACTGGCAGTAGGGCAGGAGTTTGTTCGTCAGTAGCTCTTTACAACGAGGTGAGTCGTCGGCCCAGTTGTCGCCGTCGGAAGCTTGCGCGCCGTAGATATTCCATTCTCCGAGCGGATAACGCGCCTCGATGATTTCATGCATCAGCTTGAGCGCACTGGAGACAATGGTGCCCCCGGTTTCCTGAGAATAGAAAAACTCGTGTTCATCCACTTCTTTGGCTTGTGTATGGTGACGAATGAAAACCACTTCAACGTTTTCATAGGTTCGGGTCAGGAACAGATATAGCAAGACATAAAAACGTTTGGCGATGTCTTTGGTGGCCTGATCCATAGAGCCGGAAACGTCCATCAAACAAAACATGACGGCCTGACTGGAAGGCACCGGTCTTTTTTCATAGTTTTTGAAGCGTAAATCGAATGTGTCGATGAAAGGTACGCTTTCAATTTTTTTGCGCAGCTCTTCAATTTCTTGTTTGATACGACGTTCTTCCAACATTTGAGCAGGCTCGGAATTCTGGATACGTTCGAGTTCTGCTTCGAGCTCATGCATGAGACGTCGTTTACCTGCCGTCATGGCCGTGCGGCGAGCGAGCGATTGCTGTAGCGAGCGTACCACGGAAATGTTGGCTGGAATCCCCGCGGTCTGGAAACCGGAGCGATGCGTTTTCCATTCACGGATTTTATTGACCTGATTTTTCTTCAGGTTGGGTAGTTCAAGGTCTTCAAACAGAATGTCCAGATATTCGTCTTTTGAAATCTGAAATACAAAATCATCCTGACCTTCGCCGTCGGGACTCGCTTCTCCTTCACCGGATCCGCCTCCCTGACCGCCTTTCGGCCGTTCGATTTTGTCGCCGCGAATGAACTGGTCGTTACCCGGATGCACGCGCTCACGCAGGCCGCCTTTGCCTTGATGGAAAACCGGTTCCTTAATGTCACGATGCGGAATGGAAACATCTTCGCCCGTTTCTGTGTTGGTGATGGAACGACGATTTACGGCATCGGCGACCGATTCCTTGATCTGCTCTTTGTAACGGCGTAAGAAACGCTGTCTGTTGACTGCGCTCTTGTTCTTGCCGTTCAACCTTCTGTCGATAAATTGCGCCATGAGATTCTCCCTGTAAACGTCCCCCAGTGAGCGTTGTTCGCTCATACGACTTCGGGCCTGCCCTGAGTGTTAGACCAGCAGAAGTGGCATCCTATCCGAATGCCACCGCCACTTATGCCAGGGCTGATTGACTGTTAAGAGGATTTACGAACGCGTAAATACCACTCAGACAGCAATCGGACTTGCTTCTCTGTGTAGCCCTTCTCCATCATACGGGCGACAAAGTCGTCGTGTTTCTTCTGATCATCAGAAGAGGTTTTCGCATTGAAGGAGATAACAGGAAGTAACTCTTCGGTATTCGAGAACATTTTTTTCTCGATCACGGTGCGTAGTTTTTCGTAGCTGGTCCAAACCGGGTTCTGACCATTGTTGTTGGCACGGGCACGCAAAACGAAATTGACGATTTCGTTGCGGAAATCTTTCGGGTTACTGATGCCTGCGGTTTTCTCAATTTTCTCCAGTTCACTGTTCAGGGCTGAACGGTCAAACAGTTGGCCGGTTTCAGGGTCGCGGTATTCCTGATCCTGAATCCAGAAGTCAGCGTAGGTGACATAACGGTCGAAAATATTCTGGCCGTACTCCGAGTAAGACTCGAGGTAAGCGGTCTGAATTTCTTTGCCAATAAATTCCACATAACGCGGAACCAGATAGCCTTTGAGGAATTCCAGATAGCGATCGGCGGTTTCTTGCGGGAACTGCTCACGTTCGACTTGTTGCTCAATAACGTAGAACAGATGAACCGGGTTTGCGGCCACTTCGCTGTGGTCGAAGTTGAACACGCGTGACAGGATCTTGAACGCGAAACGGGTCGACAGACCGGACATCCCTTCATCCACTCCGGCGTAATCGCGATACTCCTGATAGCTTTTCGCTTTCGGGTCGGTATCTTTGAGTGTTTCACCATCGTAGACTCGCATTTTGGAGAACACGGACGAGTTTTCTGGTGTTTTCAGACGGGAAAGCACGCTGAACTGGGCCAGTAGATCCAAGGTACTTGGCGCGCATGGCGCTTGCGACAGTTCACTATGGTCGAGCAGTTTCTGATAAATTTTGACTTCTTCCGATACACGCAGACAGTAAGGCACTTTGACGATGTATACACGGTCAAGGAAGGCCTCATTGTTTTTGTTGTTGCGGAACGTTTGCCATTCAGATTCGTTCGAGTGCGCCAGAATCATGCCATCAAACGGCAGGGCAGACAGGCCTTCAGTACCGTTATAGTTGCCTTCCTGCGTTGCGGTCAGCAACGGGTGGAGGACTTTGATTGGTGCTTTGAACATCTCAACGAATTCCATCAAGCCTTGGTTGGCTCGGCATAGCGCACCTGAGTAGCTATACGCATCCGGGTCATCCTGAGAGAAATGTTCCAGTTTACGAATGTCGACTTTACCCACCAGTGATGAAATGTCTTGGTTGTTCTCATCGCCCGGCTCAGTTTTGGCAACCGCGATTTGGTCCAGAATGGAAGGGCGCACTTTGACGACTTTGAACTTAGTAATATCACCACCGAATTCATGCAGGCGTTTTGCCGCCCAAGGAGACATGATGGAGCGCAGGTAACGTTTCTCGATACCATATTCCTGTTTCAGCAGGTCGCCGTCTTCGTTGACGTCAAACAGACAGAATGGATGATCGTTCACCGGGCTGCGTTGCCCGTTGACTGACAACACATAAATTGGCATTTGCTGCATCAGAGCTTTCAGCTTTTCTGCCAGCGATGATTTACCGCCGCCCACCGGGCCGAGTAAATACAAGATCTGTTTACGCTCTTCCAGTCCTTGGGCAGCGTGTTTGAGGTAAGAAACGATTTGTTCGATAGCGTCTTCCATACCGTAGAAGTCTTCGAACGTTTTGTAGCGAGAAATCACACGGTTTGAAAAAATTCGACTGAGACGCGGGTGTTTTGATGTATCGACAAACTCGGGTTCGCCGATAGCGATTAGCAAGCGCTCCGCTGCGTTGGCGTAAGCACTTTTGTCTTCTTTACACAGAGCTAGAAATTCCTGAATGGAAAGCTCTTCGTCCTTGGCTGCTTCATAGCGTGCCTGAAAGTGGTCAAAAATACTCATAGTGATTCCCCTCTGAAAATGTCGTGATGACATACAACCGCTTAAAAACACAAATCCCTAACGATCTAAGCCTAGTTCGCAATTGTCTATTTTGCTTAGAGATTATGTGTTTATTTCAAAATCGTGACTGATTTAGCGCCTTTTCTTACGTGTATTTTTACGGTGAATGTTCACAGATCGTTCAATAAGATTTTCGAAGGATTAAGAGAGTTAACAGAAGATAGGTCGAGAATCGATGGCGAAAAACGGTGAAAGTCCGAGCAAAGATTGTGAGTGGAACGCACTCGTCGTATCATCAAAACCCAATTTTAATTAGAACGATTTCACAAGGTCAGTATGCGTTATTCAATTTTTAAGGCAGCCTGGGCACTACCTGTCCTGGCTGTATCTACCTTTGCGCACGCGGAAATGTCTCAGTGGTCACTGGGCGTTGCGGCGGCGTATTCACCCGCAGTGTACAAAGACACTCCATCAGACCGCACCGTTATCCCCTTGATTGGTTACGAAGGAGAACATCTGTTCCTGCGCGGGTTTACCGCAGGCTATCGCTTGTTTCCCATGGGTTCAGACCACAATATCGTGTTTCGCTTGGCGTATGATCCTCGGACACTGAAGCCGGAGGACTCGGATGATCCACAAATTCGTTTGCTGGATAAACGTAAGTCAACGGTGCTGGGTGGTGTGAGTTATCAAATGCGCACCTTCGTGGGTATGTGGGAAGCCTCAGTTGGCGCTGATGTCGCTGGGCGTCATGACGGTATGTATGCGGAGATAGCCTGGCGTTTACCCCTGCGGTTTGATAACTGGGGCATTACTCCGGCGATTGGTTACTCGTACAATTCTGACAAACTGAATAATCACTTGTATGGCGTCTCGGCCGAAGAGTCTGCGCGCAGTGGTTTGGCGGAGTATGAAGCCGATTGGGATGGTCAGTACTTTATTGGTGCCACGGCATACTGGTCAGTGACCCGAAGCATTCGCGTCAGCGGTGGCATTCGTTATTCGAACTTAGACGGCGATCTGTCGGCGAGTCCGGTCGTTGGCCGTGACACCAGCACGATGGGAACGCTGGGTATTGCTTACGTCTTCTAAACGTAAGATCGTTGCTAGGTCAGGCATGAAAAAGGCTGGTTTAACCAGCCTTTTCTCATTGATTTATGCGTTGAAAATTTGTCTTAACTCGCTCGCAGACAAATGGTACTGACGAGGGCAGTTGCGCCAGGTAGTCAGCATGCGGCGGTATTTTTCCTGCATTGGCGTTTGGCTATTAAAGTGATGGTCGCCTTTGTCAAACTGCGGATACAGACCTTCAGAGTTGGTCAGGAAGCGGACGTAATTCACCAATTGCGATTCTGAAGCGTTGTCGTAGCCTAGGAAGTTCAGGCGGCGAGCATCCACGTCTTTACGTTCATGCTCTTCAAGCATGTTGAAGGACTCTTGCATTGCGTGGTACATCTCCATGATGTCGATGACTTCACGGCATTGCGCTTCAGAGATGCAGCCAAATTCTTTGTTGAGCTCGCACATTTGCAGCTCATAACCTCGCTCAACGATCGTTTGCAGGCGTTGGTACTTGGCTGCATTTTCCGGATCAAGCTGAGACATTAATGTGTACTGGTTAGACAGGATCAGACGTTGTGCGTTTGTCATTTCCATAGCTGGCCTCACTAAAGTTAAACTGTGTAATTTTTCTGAGTTAAGGTTAACAGCATTGGGTAACTCTGAAACATGATCTCAACACGGATTTAATGGAGAAAGTACAAAATATCTGCAACTTTTCTTATCAAAGTTTAGTCCCGCGCGCTGAAGTATCTGAGCGGTGATATCTCTTTCAATGTGAGATTGGTGCGTATCAGTCTCATTACTTATGGTAGTGGTTGTAGATATAGTCTCTGTCAGAGAAAACGCGCAACCATTCCGGCTTAAATACCGACAAAATGGCCAGAGCCATGCCATTAAGTAACCCTTCAGGAAAGGCCAGCAAAGGGACGAAGATGAGGTAGTTATCGTAAATGGTGTGCCAGTCGTGTGAGCCAAACGTGAGTTGGTAAAGCGTGTTGAGCAGCAGATGTAAACTCCCCGTCATGCCGCCGTTAAAGAAACCTGCAACAAAAATAAACACAAAAATGTTCCGTGGCAGGTAATGATAACTCAGGGCAAAAATGGCGTAACTGATCAAAATTGGCAGCAGGACGGACAGTAGCAGATATTCGGGGACATCATATAGCCCAAGCTTGCCGACAACGACCAGCGCGACGGTGACAGGTAGTGTTAACACAAATGCACAGCGCCAGCCATACATCATGGTTAACGTTGTCAGTGCGAGAAAATGAATCTGCAAGCCTTCTTTGACACTGGCCTGAGCCGACCACAGCAAAAACAGCGCAAAAATCACGAAGTAGGTGAGATGTTGGAAAGATTTCTCGTGAGTAAATTTGGGCCAGAAGGTGCTCCTGACATCGCGTAAAGCCAGAGCGAGAAAGATTAAAACAATGATTAGGGATGCCAACTCTTCTAACTGCACATGAAATCCTCAAAAAAATACCAGCTCGACAGCTGGTATTTTTTACGATTCATGCAGCAGATTGAATCAGTATTTTACGTTTGAGTGATACTGCTCAAGGATTGAAACGATTTTGTCCATCGTTTCTTTGCTTGGTGGGTTCACTCCCTCAAGAGGATATTCTTCACCCATCGCTTCCCACTTGTGTGCGCCAAGTTTGTGATACGGCAACAACTCAATTTTCTCAACGTTGTCCATGTCCTGAATAAACTGGCCAAGCAGATGCGCTGATTCATCATCATCGGTATAGCCGGGAACGACCACGTAACGAATCCAGGTCTTCTTACCCAACTTTTGCAGGTAACGGGCAAAATCCAAAGTGCGTTTGTTGGAAACACCAATCAGGTCCTGATGAATTTCATCCTGCATCTGTTTGATATCCAGCATCACCAGATCAGTGGCTTCCAGTACTTCATCAATAACAGGGGTGTATTTGCGAATGTAGCCGTTGGTGTCAAGACAGGTATGAATCCCTTCCGCTTGCGCTGCGCGGAAAAAATCGCGCACAAATTCTGGTTGCAGCATAGATTCGCCACCCGAACAGGTCACGCCGCCGCCTGACGCGTTCATGAAATGGCGGTAGGATTTCGCTTCTGCAATGATCTCATCCACTGACACTTCTTTACCAATATGAGTGTCCCATGTATCGCGATTGTGGCAGTACTTACAACGGAATAAGCAACCTTGGAGGAAGACAATAAATCGAATACCGGGGCCATCGACAGTGCCGCAAGATTCAAACGAATGGATACGACCAATAGTAGACATAAGTTGCTCTCATTTGCTGAGTGTGTTCGTTATTTTATTACAAAAGGTAGGGTTTAAATAGGTTTTCCTTACTCAATCTGTGGGCTACTTACAACTGGTAGAAAAACAATCGATTTTGTACAAAACTGTGTTATAAGAATGTTGCAAATTATAAGAATATTTACACAAAGCACACACGTTTTCCTTGATGTCGATAGTCACTTGCACAGTGGTAAGGAATCATTACATGGAAGTACTTAATCTTTCTCAGAAACAAAAAATCAGCGTATTTATCGTTGTTCTTTGCATCGGTTTCATCGCTTTAGGACTCTATACTGCCTCGAGTCTGAAAAGCATGAGCAGCCAGTACCAAAACAGCAGTAACATCAGTTCTGGTACCGTCGCAATCCATTCAACTCAGGCCAAATTATTAACGCTGGCCGCCGAGCGTGACGACCTCAATGCCACGCAAATTGGTGAAACAACCACCCAGTTAAAAGAACTGATGATCGAAGTGGACAAAGACGTCCAGTTCCTCAAATCCATTGGTTTTGACAATGAAGCCAACCAGCTTGGTCAGGCGATTCAGTCTTTCGATGGCGCACTGCGTCCATGGATGGCGATCAAAGCCGAGTTGGGTTTCAATGTTGATGAAGGCAAACTGGGCGAGTTGAAATCATTGGCGACAACGATTGAAAAGAAAATTGAAGAAACCGGTATGGTGACCATCAATTCTGATTTTCAGGCGATGATCAAAACTCAGCAGAATTACTTACTTCAACCGAACGAACAAAATCTGAAACTTTTTAACCGTGCGATGGCGGGATTTGTCAGCTCCTCGAATTCCTATGCGATGTTGGAGCTGTATAAAAAAGAAATCGAACAGTTCAAAACCACCTTTGCGCGTGTGAGTGAGTTATCCCAGCAGGTTAAAGAGCAGGAAGCGGCATTGGTCGGCAGCGAAACTCAGGCTCGCGAATTGATTGAAACGATTTCTGAAAAATTGGAGTCCATGAGCACGCAATTCCGCAATGCCGCGGAGAGTTCTGGTAACAAGACATTGTGGTCTGTGCTGGTGGCTTGTGCAGCGTTGGCGGTGATTACTATCTCTATCTTTGTCATGCTGAGCCTTTCACTCTCACGCTCTTTGGCGCAAACCAAAGCGATTCTTGAACGTTTGTCTGCCGGTGATTTGTCCCAGCGCTTGGCGATTACACGCAACACCAATGATGAGTTTAACCAGTTGGCGGTGGCCATTAACCAGAGCTGCGAAAACTTAGGTGAGCTGGTCAAGGCGGTTCAGGATCGCAGCCAAGCTTTGTCTGGTGACGCAGCTGAGCTCAATTCAGGCATCGATAACCTGGCACGCAGCCAATCCGATATTCTTGGTCAGACGCAATTGTTGGCTTCTGCGACTGAAGAGGTGAGTGTGACGACTCAAGAAGTGTCTAACTCTCTGGAGTTTGTGTCTGATGTCAGTAAATCTTCCACTCAAGCTGCGGAAGACGGTTCGAAAGTCATTGCCGCCGCGATCGGTTCGCTGGAGGAGGTGGGTAAGATCCTTAACTCCGCAGCAGGTCATATTCAGCAGTTAGAACAGGCATCGTCTAAAGTCGATTCGGTGATGGAAATCATCAATGGCATCGCTGAACAAACTAACTTGCTGGCTCTCAACGCTGCGATCGAAGCAGCGCGAGCAGGTGAGCAGGGACGCGGCTTTGCCGTCGTGGCGGATGAAGTTCGCAGCTTGGCGGTGCGCACGGTGAATGCGGTGACTGAAATTTCGGGAACGATTGAAACCATGAAAAAAGAGAGCGCCGAAGTGATTCAGTTTATCGGGCAATCTGAACACAGTATGAAAGTGGGACAGGAGCGTGGACTTGAAGCAATGGAAGCGCTGACTCACATTACGGAAAAGGCTGAGCAAGCAGCGCACCAGACGGAAGTGATTTTTGCGTCGATGAAAGAGTTAGCGACCACCAGTCAGTCCATGGCAGACAGTATGATTCAGATTTCGGTGGCGATGAAACAATTGGAAGACAATAATGAGCAGTTACGCTCGACCAGCCAAGTGGTGGATCAGCGTTCAACCAGCCTCAATAGCGATTGTCAGCGATTCACCATTTAGCGATGACCGATCAGAAAAACGCATAAAGTGTAAATGAGCCAGTACCGTGGATATTGCGAGAGCTTTCTTGGTACTCTGCGGTATTGGCCGTTGTTGCGATACTCGCGCCAATCAGTGATCCATACCAGGCGGCACCCAGTACCGCAGTGGCCTGCCAAGGTTCTAAAGTCACATCATAGTAGTTCGCTTCATGTTCCAACCCATTCAGCGGACGATTGCCTTCAATGGTAAGGTCGTTGAACCGATAACGCCCTTCCACACCACCAAACAGGAACCAGCCGTGGGTTGAAGCGCCAATCATACCGGGAAGAAAAGGCTTTTCCGCGGAAATTTGTGCACTGCCAAAGTTGCCAGCCAGATCTTGCCCCCATCTGAGCATCACTCCGGTCGATGCATCGCTGCGAAAGTTGCCCACATTCACTTCTGACACATTAGCAATGTCCCATTCGAGCCCTCCTAAAGAACGGGTGCGCATCCAGTTAAAGTGGCCAAGATAGCCGACGCTGCCGGCGATTTTGTTTTCGACCTGATAGTCCCAACCGTTGGGGTCGTCTGATTTGGTAATGCCGTGTACCAGTATCTGCGCTTTCTCTGCCATTGAGTTTTCACCTGTGGTGCCAATGGTCAAGTTGAATCGCTGCGCTTGCTGCGGATGCAAACTCAGATAATTGAACTCAGCATGCAAATAACCGGCGTATGGGCGTTCGTTGGGCTGCGGGGTTTCGAGAGTGATGTCTGACGGTGTCCACATCTTATGGCCGACGCTGATCTCCCACTTATCTAAGCTGTTTGCGCCCCAGGCTGAAAGACTGAGCGGTTTAGCCCACCAATATGGAGTGATGCCTTGAGAGGTGTAAGTCAGGAAAATCCCGTTGGTGTATTCTTCGTCAACACCAAAAACACCATCGTTATCTAAATGGAGTGAAAACGTTGCCTGAGAAGAGGCAATCGCAGCGCCTGAAAACAGGGCAATAGGAAACAGGCGAAAAAACTTCATAAGATAGCTACATCATTCCGTCATTGAACGAAGATAGTAACGCAATTTACTGAATTATTGAGGAAAAGTGATATTTGAGCGATAAATTTGCGGGCGGGATTGTGTTGATATGCAAGTGATTTAATTGGTCTGCGATAGGTTTGGACTGAAATGAAAATCCCCGCTCAATGAGCGGGGATTGGTTTTATCGACTCAGACTCAATCTTATAGAGATTCAGTGAAAGTACGTGCGATAACATCTTGCTGCTGTTCAGCAGTCAGAGAGTTAAAGCGAACTGCGTAACCTGATACACGGATAGTCAGTTGTGGGTACTTCTCTGGGTTCTTCACTGCGTCTAGCAGAGTGTCACGGTTCAGTACGTTCACGTTCAGGTGTTGACCACCTTCGATACCAGTCTCGTGGTGGAAGTAACCATCCATCAGACCAGCAAGGTTAGCGCGTTGTGAACCTTCGTCTTTACCCAGTGCATTTGGCACGATAGAGAAGGTGTAAGAGATACCGTCTTTAGCGTGAGCAAATGGTAGTTTACCTACTGAAGTCAGAGACGCGACTGCACCTTTCTCATCACGGCCGTGCATTGGGTTTGCACCAGGACCGAATGGAGCGCCAGCACGACGACCGTCAGGAGTGTTACCTGTTTTCTTACCGTATACCACGTTTGACGTGATAGTCAGGATAGACTGAGTTGGAATCGCGTTGCGGTAAGTTTTCAGTTCACGAATCTTGTTCATGAAGACTTCAACCAGTTTGCATGCGATGTCATCAACGCGTGAATCGTTGTTACCGAATTTAGGGTAGTCACCTTCGATTTCGAAATCGACTGCAACGCCATCTTCGTCACGGATTGGTTTTACTTTTGCGTACTTGATAGCAGACAGTGAGTCAGCCGCTACAGACAGACCAGCGATACCACAAGCCATAGTACGAGTGACGTCACGATCATGCAGAGCCATCAGAGACGCTTCGTAGCTGTATTTGTCATGCATGAAGTGGATAGCGTTCAATGCAGTGACGTATTGTTTTGCCAGCCAGTCCATGAAGTGGTCCATTTTTTCCCACACTTCATTGTAATCCAGAACGTCTGAAGTGATTTTTGGCATTTTAGGACCAACTTGTGCTTTAGATTTCTCATCCACACCGCCGTTGATGGTGTAAAGCATAGTTTTCGCCAAGTTTGCACGAGCACCGAAGAACTGCATTTGTTTACCAACAACCATTGGTGATACACAACATGCGATTGCGTAGTCATCAGAGTTGAAGTCTGGGCGCATCAGATCGTCGTTTTCGTATTGAATAGAAGACGTGTCGATAGATACTTTTGCACAGAATTTCTTGAAGCCTTCAGGCAGTTTTTCAGACCAAAGCACAGTGATGTTTGGCTCTGGAGAAGGGCCCATTGTGTACAAGCTGTTCAGGAAGCGGAAGTTAGATTTACTAACTAGAGTACGGCCGTCAAGACCCATACCACCGATAGACTCAGTTGCCCAAATTGGGTCGCCAGAGAACAGTTCATCATACTCAGGAGTACGCAGGAAACGCACCATACGCAGTTTCATGACGAAATGGTCGATCATTTCCTGAGCTTCTGCTTCGGTGATCTTGCCAGCTTTCATGTCGCGTTCGATGTACACGTCTAGGAAAGTCGAAGTACGACCCAGAGACATTGCTGCACCGTTTTGAGATTTCACAGCAGCCAGGTAGCCGAAGTAAGTCCACTGAATCGCTTCTTGCGCGTTTTCAGCTGGGCGACCGATGTCGCAACCGTATTTCGCTGCCATTTTCTTCATTTGGCCAAGCGCACGGTGTTGTTCTGCGATTTCTTCACGCAGTTGCATGGTCATTTGCAGATCTTCGCCGTTTTCAAATTTCTCTTGAAGAGAAGTGAACTGAGCGAATTTGTCTGCCATCAGGAAGTCGATACCGTAAAGAGCCACACGACGGTAGTCACCGATGATACGGCCACGGCCGTATGCGTCTGGAAGACCAGTCAGTACGCCTGATTTACGACACGCCATGATTTCTGGAGTGTAGATGTCAAACACGCCTTGGTTGTGTGTTTTACGGTATTCAGTAAAGATTTTCTTAACTTGAGGATCCAGTTCGCGACCGTAAGCTTGGCAAGAACTTTCAACCATGCGAATACCACCGTTAGGGATGATCGCACGTTTCAGAGGTTTTTCAGTTTGAAGACCTACGATTTTTTCCAGGTCTTTGTTGATGTAGCCTGCATCGTGAGCAGTGATGGTAGAGATAACAGAAGTGTCGAAATCAACAGGAGCGTGAGTAGAGTTCTCTTGTTTGATGCCTTCCATTACTTGTGCCCAAAGCTTGTTCGTTGCTTCGGTACCTTCAGAAACTAGGAAAGATTCGTCGCCTTCATACGGTGTGTAGTTCTTTTGAATAAAATCACGAACGTTTACTTCGTTTTGCCACTCACCTGCCGCAAAACCTTCCCAAGCTTTAGCAAATTGCTCTGCCATGACATACCTACCTTTTTAGTAGAAAAAACACGTACTGTTCGCCGTTGAGCCAGCTATCCTGCATGAGTACAGGAGTCAGTACACTCTTTGAATAACAATATCTATATTCAATCTATGTTCGAAAATTATACTCATCCGTTTGAATATAGATATTGTTATTTGTTCCCCTTGATTTTCAATTTAAGCTAAAAAAAACTCGCAAACCTTAAACTAAATCAATAAATCTTAAAAAATTAAAATAAAGTTTGGGTAGTGCAATGCACTACCCAATATTTTTTTGAATCTGGCTTACTTAGTGTAGCCAAGCTTTCAGACCGTATTGGCTTTCCAGCATACCTACTGCAAGCATAGCAATTAAACAGATAACCAACACACCGCCAGGAATGACGATTTTATCAACAAACGAAAGTTTAGATGCGCGCTCTTTGTCACCGATCAGGCCGTTGTTATCCAGCAGCATGGTCAATGCCCACGCAAGTACCGGGTTGACGACCGCAGAACCAAAGATACAGATACCAGCGGCTTGTGAATCTTTTGTGTCTTTAACCATCTGCATACCGGCTTCTAATAAAGGAAGGAATACACCCACCAACAGAGCACAGCGCATCACCGGAGGCCAGACCGCGACGTCCATAGGGAAACCCAGAATCGCAATGGTCATCACCAGCAGGCCAAGAATGATCGCACCACCAGGGATTGGACGCTTCGCGATCGCTGCAGGGATCATGTACGTACCCCAAGAAGAGGTGATGTTACCGCCACCCAGAGCTGTTCCCACCATCTGACGGATAGAACACATGGTCATGGTGTCATCCACATCCATCAGCACTTTTTCAGTTTTACGAGGGTAGTTCAGTTCTTGGAATATACGGTGGCCCAGGAAGTCTGGTGACCACATCGCAACCGCCAGAATGGCAAATGGCAGTGACGCAATAAAATGTTCTACCGTTGGCATGCCTAGCATCCAGCCTTCAGTGGTTGATCCCCACCAGTACACCGGGTTCAGGTTAGGCAGACCCATTTGCGTTTCGAAACGCAGGTCGAAACCTGCACCGAATAACAAAGCGATGATCAGTCCAGTGAATGCACACACCGGAATGGCCAGCCAGCGCAGGTTGAGCTTGGCCAGAATCGCATAAATCACGATATTCACGCCCAGAACGACAAGGCCGACATAACCCATGCTGCCCGCGACAACGTCAGCAGAATGCAGGCTGGTTGCCCATTCCTGAATGGAGGTGATCTGGCTCATGGTCCCGGTAAAACCGAGGAAAATCAGTAAGCCCCCGGCAGTCCCTTCCGAAGTGAGGTTGACCAGCTTGGAGCCGCCTTTGAAATAGCTCAGCAGCAAGCCGAACACACCAAGCAAAATCGCCAATGCAAGAGGGTGAGCACCGGCCAGTGCAATTGAGCCGATAAGAGGAATCATTGGACCATGGTTGCCTGCCAGGTTCGCACGCGGGTTTAAAAAGCCCGACGCGATGACACAGAAGAACAGAGCAGGGAATAGCATTTCTACACGCGCGACTTCAATCGCAAACTCTTTACCCAGAGTAATGTGGTCCCACGCCTGCGTCAGACCGTCGGCCCAAGACATCATAACAGCGGAGTACATCGCGATAATGCCGATGGTCCCTGCCAGTGCCGGAACTAAGTCTTCAAGTTCAAAGCGGAAGTCACGACCTGGCAGGTTCAAACCGAAGCGACGTGGCTTCATGATCTGCAGTTCGTGGTCTAGGTAATCGGAGCGGCTTGCAAACTCAGATGATGGACGGTGGAGCTCACTGTAGCTCTTTGTCTCGATGTCTGAGCGCTCTTTATTGACTACGTCTGACATAGATTCCTCATATTTATAAAAGTAAGTAATTCTTTGTTGAATTCTATAAAACTTGCCGAAGCGAAAAGGTTGAAACTGCATAACTGTTCATTTTAGCAACAACAATGCATAACCAACTGATTGAATACAGAGTTTTTATTTACTCTTTTATTTGTTGGCGAGTTTAACGTGCTAACTCTTTAGGGTGATTGATCTTGATCACTTTAAGAATAGATATGAAAGAAAACTACATTACGTAAATAAAATCAGCCAGATAGCGGCAAATGTGAATGAAATTTTTTTTCATAATGTAAGGTTTCCTACCGGGAAAAAGTACAGTTTGAGAGATGTGTCACTAGGTGACAAATGTTGCCCAGAAATCTTGCGGCAGGTCTTGTTTTTATAAAAATGTTAATAAAGTTCGATGGGTTTTTGTTCTGATGTAATGTGATTCTATGCGTTGTTTGGAGAAGAATTGGCTAAATTATGAATTTATACTCAGATAAAACAACTAAATATCCCGCTTTTATAGGTTAATAATTTGTTGCATGTTCCTGGGGAGAGTGCTAGTTTGTATCGGAAATTGGGCTGGAATGCTCGGCAGTGATAAAAAATACAGGGAGTTAGAGCGCATGACTGATGTACCAGCGCTGGATATAAAAAACCTGCACAAAACATTTGGCCAGAACGAAGTACTGAAGGGCATTTCACTTCAGGCTCACAAAGGTGACGTGATTTCTATCATCGGCTCATCCGGTTCAGGCAAAAGTACCTTTCTTAGATGCATTAACTTACTTGAAACCCCAACCGCAGGTGAAATCTGGGTGAAAGGTGAAATGATCCAGATGAAGAAGAACCGTCAGGGTGAATCTTCTCCTGCCAACGAAAAACAGGTTCAGCGCATCCGTTCGCGCCTGGCTATGGTTTTTCAGGGATTCAACTTATGGTCACACATGACGGTGCTTGAGAACGTTATCGAAGCGCCAGTTCATGTTCTGGGTGTTCCTAAAGCTCAAGCCATTGAGAATGCAGAGATGCTGCTCAAGAAAGTGGGCCTTTATGAGCGTCGTGACTACTACCCGGGACACTTATCGGGTGGTCAGCAACAGCGTGCGGCTATCGCCCGTGCATTAGCCGTTGATCCTGAAGTGATGCTGTTCGATGAGCCGACTTCTGCGCTCGACCCGGAACTGGTTGGTGAAGTTCTTGGGGTTATGAGAGATTTGGCAGAAGAGGGGAGAACCATGTTGGTGGTGACACACGAAATGGCCTTTGCCCGCGATGTGTCTAACCATGTGATGTTCCTACATCAGGGCCTAGTGGAAGAGCAAGGCGATCCGACGAAACTATTCAGCAATCCGGACTCGGAGCGACTCAAACAGTTTATTTCATCGATTTACTGATAATGCCCAAGATTGTGCAGTCGGACACCCTTTGATTGGTGCCGTGATGCAGACTCTTCGCTGACAGAATTAACAAACACAACAATACAATCACAGGAGTATGGAAATGAAAAAGTGGTTATTAGTGACGGCTTTAGCTGCAACTGCAGTAACTGGTGTAGCCCAGGCGAAAGAATGGAAAACCGTTCGCTTTGGTATTGAAGGCGCATACCCTCCATTTAGCTGGACGGAAGCCGATGGCTCTCTGAAAGGCTTCGACGTTGATATGGCGAACGCATTGTGTAAAGAGATGCAGGTTGAATGTAAGATCGTTCCTCAAGATTGGGACGGCATCATTCCTTCTCTGCTAGCACGTAAATACGATGCGATCATCGCGGCGATGTCTATCACTGAAGAGCGTAAGAAGAAAGTCGATTTCACTCACAAGTACGCTCTGATCCCGAACAAATTTATCGCAAAGAAAGGGGCTAATCTGGACTTTACCAAAGAAGGCCTGAAAGGCGTGAAAATTGGTGTGCAACGCGCAACGACTCACGACAAATACCTGACTGATAACTATGGTGATGCAGTTGAGATTGTTCGTTACGGTTCATTTGATGAAGCGTACCTGGATTTGGCGAACGGTCGTATCGCAGCGGTTCTTGGCGATGCGTCAGCGTTGGAAGACGGCGTTCTGAACAAACCAGGTGGTGAAGGTTACGAATTCGTTGGTCCTTCTCTGACTGATCCTAAATGGTTCGGTGATGGTTTTGGTATCGCAACACGTAAGCAAGACAAAGATCTGACTGAGAAACTGAACGCAGCGATCGATGCTCTGCGCGCGAAAGGCGAGTACCAGAAAATCGAAGCGAAATACTTCAAGTATGACGTTTACGGCCAATAATAAGCCTGACGCAACCCAACGATTCACGTTGGTATAAAAAACAAAAAGGCATTCCTGGTTGCTGGTTCCTAGTTCGTAGCAGTACCCAGCAACCAGGCTCTAAGGGACTAGGAAAATTTTTATGCTGGATTTACATGGATACGAAGCCTCCATT
Organism: Vibrio sp. LQ2; assembly: GCF_023920125.1. Classification (NCBI taxonomy): domain Bacteria; kingdom Pseudomonadati; phylum Pseudomonadota; class Gammaproteobacteria; order Vibrionales; family Vibrionaceae; genus Vibrio; species Vibrio sp. LQ2. The sequence continues at coordinate 1,195,818 of NZ_CP085308.1, read as the reverse complement.
TTCAAAGGAGCCGTGCTGACCATCGAAGTGGCCGTGCTGTCACTGTTACTAGCGATGTTGTTGGGCATGTTGGGCGCACTAGCCAAACTGGCGCCTTACCGTTGGGCAAGAGCCATTGCCACACTTTACACCACGATTATTCGCGGCATTCCGGACTTGGTTCTGATGATGCTGATTTTCTTTGGTGGCCAAATTCTTCTTAATAACAGTCTGTACGCCATCAATGAATGGCTCAACAACTGGTTTGCTTCAAGTGATCCAAACCATGAGTGGGTCTCATATCTGCCGGACTATATCGATGTCAGCCCATTCATCGCCGGCGTACTCACCATCGGATTTATCTTTGGTGCTTATATGGCAGAAACCTTTCGTGGCGCGATCATGGCTGTCGATAAAGGTGAGCTGGAAGCCGCTAAAGCCTATGGCATGAGCGCTGCGCTCTCATTCCGTCGTATTCTTTTGCCACAAATGATCCGTCATGCGTTACCGGGTTTTGGTAACAACTGGTTGGTGCTGCTTAAAACCACTGCGTTGGTGTCGATCATCGGCCTGGAAGACATGGTGCGTATGAGCTCGCTGGCTGCGGGCTCAACGAAAATGCCGTTTACCTTCTATATGGCGGTCTCGATCATCTTCCTGCTGTTTACCAGTGTTTCAACCGGTCTTTTAAAGATCGTTGAACGTAAATTCAGTATTCACACGAGGTAGAGCGCTATGGATTTTTCTTTAATTATCGGAAGCTTGCCAATCTACTTCAGTGGTTTGTGGACCACGGTATGGCTGGTTGGCCTGTCTTTGGTGATTGGTCTGAGCATTGCCATTCCGTTGGCCATTGCCCGTAACAGCCGCAACTACGTAATCAGTACGCCTGCGTGGGGCTACATTTACTTTTTCCGTGGAACACCGCTGCTGGTTCAGCTGTATCTGATCTACTACGGTATGGATCAGTTCTTTCCGGTTAAAGGTACATTATGGGAGAACGCCTGGTTCTGTGCGCTGGTCGCTTTCGTATTGAACACGTCGGCCTATACTGCGGAAATTATTCGCGGTGCCATCAATGGTTTGCCAAAAGGTGAAGTTGAAGCTGCGAAAGCATACGGCATGGGGACTTGGAAAACCTATCGTCGAGTGGTATTGCCAAGTGCACTGCGCCGTGCGCTGCCAGCCTACAGTAACGAAGTGATCTTCATGCTCCATGGCAGTGCGGTTGCGGGTATTGTTACCATCATGGATCTAACGGGCGCTGCGCGATTGGTCAACTCTCGATATTATGCGCCGTTTGAGTCGTTTCTGACCGCTGGCCTATTCTACATGTCGCTGACGTTTATGATTATTTTCTGCTTTAAGAAAGCGGAAAAGCGTTTCCTCGCGTATCTTCGTCCGCTGAGCTGAATGATAGGACGGTACAAAATAGCTAAAAAAGCCCCGTACAACGGGGCTTTTTTGTCGGCAAATCAGTTGGGTAAAGGATTACGCCGAGAATACTGACCAGATCGGCGCATGATCAGACGGCTTATCGATGCCGCGCAGCTCGTAATCGATCCCCGCTTCCACACATTTTGCTGCCAGCGATGGTGTCGCCAGAATCACGTCGATACGCAGCCCCCGGTTGTCGTCGAAGCCTTTCGAGCGGTAATCAAACCACGAAAATTGATCGTCAACGGTTGGGTGCAACTTGCGGAACGTATCTTCAAAACCCCAATCCAGCAGCGTTTTCAGCCATTCACGCTCTTCTGGTTGGAAAGAACACTTACCCGTTTTCAGCCAGCGTTGGCGATTAGGTTCACCGATACCGATGTCGAGATCAATCGGACTGATATTGATATCACCCATGACGATCAACTGCTCATCCTGACTGTGATATTCGTTGAGGTAACCCATCAGATCTTTATAGAACTGGCGCTTGTAGGGGAATTTGGTCTCATGGCTCACGTTGTCGCCCTGAGGGAAGTAGCCGTTCATGACGGTGACTTTCTCACCTTGTTCATTAAGGAAGGTCGCCATGATCATGCGCTTTTGATGGTCATCATTGTCGGAAGGAAAACCTTTGCGAACTTCTAATGGTTCGTGCTTGCACAGCATCGCCACGCCGTAGTGTGCTTTCTGGCCGTGAAAGTAAACTTTATAACCCATCGCCTCTACGTCTTCGAGCGGAAAGGCCTCATCGTGAACTTTGATTTCCTGCAAGCCAATTACATCAGGCTGATGCTTATCAATTACGGCTTGGAGTTGGTGAAGTCGAGCGCGCAAGCCATTGATATTAAAACTAATAATTTTCATGGTTTGTCCTTTATTATGATCTTAGCGATTGATGTTACCAGCTTCGAATGCGAGTACAAGACGAAAAAACTCTGCAATACTGTCTTAGTCAGAAAGTTGTAAAATCTATGTAAACTTTCGGTTGATAAATCGATAGATTGTGGTCTAATTTCAGGCTTCCTTGTTCATTTAAAGGGCAAATGGCGCAAGCATAAGGATGTTGTATGCGAACACTATCAGTTCAGTGGAAAATTACGCTAATGGCAGGTATCTGTCTGCTCGTAACGTCACTTTCTCTTATTGGCTTCTCGGTTTATAACGCAGTCAATAATCAAAAAATTATCAAACAGCAGAGCGCAGATTCGGTAATCAGCAAGTCTCAGCAACTGCTGCAAACTCGTGCTCAATTAAACGCAACCGAAATCGCCGAGTTTCTCAATGAAGCCACCTACCGTGCCGAAATGCTGGCCTCCAATGCGTTGTTTCTGAAAACTAACGCCGAAGAGAACTTTGGCGCGAGCGAAGAGCTTCGTACTTCTTTAGATGAGATGGTGCGAAAGTCTGTACTTAATTTTCCGACCATCGATGGCGCGTACTTGGTTTTTAAGCCAAACATGCTGGATAACGAGGATGGCAACTACATCAATGCCGATTATGTTGGCTCGAATGACTCCGGACGTTTTGCACCGTACTGGATGACGACGCCCAATGGCGAGAATGTCATTGCCAATGTGCTGAGCGAAAAGGCGTTAGCCGCATCAGAAGATGGAGAACGTTTCTCTTGTCCGCTTACCAGCGGGGATACCTGTGTATCGACTCCTCGCTTAATCGAACAGGAAAATGGCGGCGTTTTGGCGGCATCCATCTCTGTTCCGATTCAAATTGATGATGCGCCAGTCGGCTTCTACGGCATCGATTTAAAACTGAATCCGCTACTGAAAATCGCTCAGGATTCTGACCGCAGCTTGTTTGGCGGAAGCGGTAAAGTTTTTATCATCAGTCTGGATGGTACGCTAATCGCCAGCGATGATACGTCATTGCCTATTGGTCAGAAATTCTCGGGCTCGACACTCAGTGGTGAGCAAGTGACTGACTTATTGTTCGGCGATGCAGTAAAAACTCAATGGACACAAGATGGCAGCTGGCTAACGGTGTTTGCACCAATTCATGTCGCTAACCAAACCTGGGGCGTCATTTTTGAAATGCCGCGCAGCAGTGTGCTTGCCGATGCGAATGAGTTGGATCAAGTGATCTCAAGCCAGGTGGCCAGTGGCGTCAAAACAGAGTTGGCGGCAGGTGCCGTGTTCGTCATGTTGGGGTTATTGATTATTGCGCTGACAGCTTCCCGAATCGTTAAACCGATCCGGGCTGTGGTTGTGCGCCTGAAAGACATTGCGTCCGGAGAAGGGGACTTAACACAACGTCTTACGGTTTCATCTCAAGATGAGGTCGGCCAGTTGGCGCTGGGTTTCAACCAGTTCTTAGATAAATTGCAGGCGATCATTCGCCAGGTCGTTGATGCCACTCACTCGGTCGCTGCAACCTCAGAGCAATCTAAAGTCGCCGCTGCGCAAACGCGCTTGAGCAGCGAGTCGCAGTTCAAAGAAGTCGATTTGGTTGCGACAGCGTCTGAGGAAATGACGCAAACGGCGAGCTTGGTGGTTCACAACGCAGAAAACGCGGTGAAAGCAGCAGAGCAGGCTAATCATTCAGCTCAGCTCGGCCAGAACGTCATTGAAGCATCAGAAGCAGAAATGCGTAAACTGGTACAGAAAATGAGTGAAGCCGTTCCTGTGGTAGAAGAACTGGCGCAGAACAATGCCAATATCACGGAAATACTGGAAGTCATCGAAGGGATCTCGGAGCAGACTAACTTACTGGCTCTTAACGCAGCGATAGAAGCTGCCCGCGCCGGTGAGCAAGGTCGCGGTTTTGCGGTGGTGGCGGATGAGGTCAGAAATCTTGCCAGTCGCACGCAGGATTCGGTGGGTGAAATTCGTTTGGTGATAGAGAAAGTGCAAAAAGGTACTCGTGATGTGGTGGCGGCCATTCAGGATGGCAACCAATTGGCTAATGGCACCGCGCACCAAGTTCAGAATGCGGTCACAGAATTGAGTCAGGTATTTGAAGCGATCGCTTCCATCAACGATATGAACTCACAAATTGTGAAAGCCGCTGAAGAGCAGCAGACGGTTTCTGCTGAAGTTAACCAGAGTGTGGCTAACATCCGCGATCTCAGCGCACAAATCCTCGAGCAAGCAGGCGAGTCGGAGACGGTCGGAGCTCAAATCAGTGAATTGAGCCAAAGGCAGCAACAACTGGTTTCTCAGTTTAAGGTATGAAGATAAAAAAGAGCGCTTAGGCGCTCTTTTCTTTTAGCTTGTTCAAAAGGTCACCTTTGACAATTTCCAGCGCGGCTAATGCGACATGAGGATCCACCTCATTGCTTTCGAGCAGATAAATCAGATCGACCGCGAGTTTGATCTCGTCTGATGCGTCGTTTAAAGGAACAGATGACTGACTCATTTATTGGTGTTTCTCTCTGTAGGTTATTTGTTTCTCGATTTTCGCTTTGGCTTCCTGACAGCGCTTGAGACGCTGCTCGACGGCAAGTAACGCTTGTTGAGCTGCTTGCTTCTGAAATACCGAGGCCTGCTCTAACGCATATTGTTTGTCGCGCACCATTTCCATGAGGCGCCGTTCCCAATCCTGATGCTGCGCTAAGTCCTGATACAGGTCGCTGATGGGTTTACGATAGTAGCTGCTGTGCTTGGGTTCACTTTTACGTATTGATTGTGTCGAGAGTTCACGCTGAATCGCCGCCACCTGTGCCAGTAGTCGCTCTGTTAAGTACTCGGCCCGTTGCGAAGTGAGCTTGCCAGCTTGCTGCTCTCGGAGAATCGCACTCAGGGTGCTTTCGGCCTCTTGAACGCAAGGAGTCAGCAGTTTGCCATGGCAATGAAACAGCACGGCATCAAAAAGTGGATGATGATGTTCGCCGCGGACGCGGTCTATCTGCGCTGCACTGCGTTTCAAATCATCCAACAGAGTCGTCAATCTTGCAAAATCACTCATAATCTCACCGCTGGGTAGGCTTAGCTTGTCTTAAACATCAATACTCAATCGTCCTTTTGAACGGTGGTAGCGAATCAAGCAGCGCTTTACCGTAACGTTTTGAGACTACACGTCGATCAAGAATCACGACTCTACCACAATCTCGTTCCTTTCTCAGCAGACGGCCCGCAGACTGAATCAGTTTCTTGCTCGCTTCAGGTACCGTAATTTGCAAAAAAGGATTGCCACCACGATGCTGGATATATTCTGCATGCGCTTGTTCCACCGGGGAAGTGGGGACCGCAAACGGTATTTTGGTGATGATGAGGTTTTCCAGCAGCTCACCCGGTAGGTCCAAACCCTCAGAAAAGCTGCCAGTACCGAATAACACACTCGTTTTCCCACATTGAACAAGTGTTTTATGTTTATTTAGAATTTCTTTTCTGGATTTTTCACCTTGAACCTGCAGAGCCCAACCTTTTTTTATAAAAAGTTTAGCCACTTTTTCAGCGACTTCCTTCATTTGCCAGTAGGAAGCAAACAAAACCAGATTCGCCTTACCGTCTTGAATGTATTCTTCGACCTTATTCGCAAGATGATCTGTGTATTCAGGTGCCTGAGGTTCGTATTGCATTTTAGGGATCAGCAACTCTGCTTGATTTTGATAATCAAACGGTGACGCGAGCGCAAGGAATTGGACACCGTCTTCCGCTTTTTCGCTGATGCCTGCCTGACGACAGAAAAAATTAAATGAGTTAAGGGCTCGCATGGTTGCTGAGACCAATATTGCGCCGACACAGCGACTCCAAATTTGTTGGTCAAGTTGCCAACCAATCTCCAATGGAGAGACGTTAACTACGTAGTCGCCTTCGCGTTCTGGGCTGATTTCCAGCCAACGAGCAAGCGGCGCGCCTTTTTCCCGCTTAGGTTCAGCCATCAGGTGCCACACCTGAGCCAGATTTTCCAGTCGCTGAATGAAGAAGCCCAGTTCGGCAAGTGCTGGCTCAGCGAGACGAGGCGCTAACTCACCATCTTTAACCCTCTCAGCAATCAGATCAGCAATCTTTGCAACGGCCTGATTGGCCTTTTGGCTTTGACGTTTGAGATCTTTGGCTTCTTCCTCTAGCCAGCTTGGTAAATCGCCATGCTCAAAACGATAGCGCTTGTCTTCAAAAGCACTGGCTTCAAAGTGCTTTGGCATTTGATTTAAAGCCGGAATCAATGCCTGGAGTGCGTCTTGTGCTTCATTTCTAAAGCGCGATACACGTTTTTCATCCGCAAGGTTTGCCAGTTTTGAGAGCGACTGATTGAGTTTTTCCAACCAGGCAGCGGCGCCTTTCATTGTCGCGGCGGCTGAAGCATGTTCCCGTGCTACATGCGGTAAATGGTGAGCTTCATCAAACACATAAATAGTATTTTCTGGCTCCGGCAAGATAATGCCTCCGCCGAGATCTGCATCAGCCATAACCAGACTGTGATTGGCAATGATCACGTCGGCTTTATCCAGCTCTGAACGGGCTTTTTGGAAAGGACATTGACGATGTGCGGCAAAACTTCCGTTGCAACTGTGCTTATCGCTCACAATGCTATTCCAAACGGTATCGGATATCGGCTCTGGCCAAAAGTCACGATCTCCGTCCCATTTGCCTTGCGATAACTCGGTATAGAGCAGCTGGAGCTGTTCGATGTCTTTTTCTGCTGGCTTAGATTCAAACATTGCCATCTGACCCCCATCGGTGCCAGAGGCCGCCGCCAGTTTCTCGGTACAGCAATAGCGCTGACGCCCTTTAGCCAGAATAAAAGTAAATTTTTGATCGGTGATACGGCGGTAAAGAGGCAGGTCTTTGTGCACCAACTGTTCCTGTAGTGCCACGGTAGCCGTAGAGATGACGATTTTCCTGTTATTAGTCACAGCAACCGGAATCGTGGCCATCAAATAGGAAAGGGATTTACCGATGCCCGTGCCAGCTTCAGCAACAAGCATGCGTGTAGACTTGTGATAACTGCCACAAAGTGTCTTTGCAATTTCCGCAACAAGGTAATTCTGAGCTCGGCGAGGCACAAAATTGTCGAGCTGATTTTGGAGGTTTTGGTAGCTGTTGCGTATCGATTGTTGAATTTTGGTAGTAAGCATAATGTGACCTGCGTATCGGGTCCCGGATGTTAGCACAGTTTGCTAAGCGATACGTAGTTCACGAAATCGTATGCTTTTAGAACAAATCTAGATCTCGTTCACAAAAAAAAACTGAACCTTCATACACTTAAATTAATTTTGAATTATGAAAAATATAAAGCTCCGCAAAGGTGATTTTTACTATATTTTATTCTGATAGTGCTTTGTTTTTTATATTTATAAGAAATAAAAATCTATTATGTTAAAAAATTTAACATTTACCTATTCTTAGTTTTTTGATTAGAACTTCGCCGAAGCATTATGAAATTTATATGTAAATAATTGATTTAATTGAATTTATTTCTATTTTAGAAATATTTTTTTTCACATTTGACACGCAGCATAATCTTTTGCAATCTAAACCTCGAATTTAGTGGGCGATGGCAACCAACCGCAGAGTTGGGAAACCATCATCTAAAAAACAAAAGGGAATCGAAACGGACTTCCCAATTAAGAAAAGGCAGTGGATTAATATGAAAAAGACGCTACTAGCTCTAGCTGTTATCTCAGCAGCAAGCTCTGTAAACGCAGCAGAAATTCTGAAAACTGACGAAGGCTCTGTAGATTTCTACGGTCAACTACGTACTCGCGTAGACTTCGCTGATTCAAACGACTACGCAGCAGAACTAACTACTGGTTCTTCTCGTCTGGGCCTAGATGCAGCTTACGCAGTTAACGACAGCGTTAAAGCTCTGGGTAAAGTTGAGTTTGGCGTACCTGCTAACTCAAGCAACGACGTAACTGTACGTGTTCACATGGTTGGTTTCGCTACTGACTACGGTACACTGCGTTTTGGTCGTGACTGGACTACTTCAGATGACATCGGTGGTACTGACTACTCTTACGTTTACGGTGGTTCTGCGAACGCATACAGCCTGCTAAACGGTGCTCTGCACAAATCTCAAGCTAAATACTCTCTAGAACTAGACAACTTCTGGGTTAAAGCGAGCTACGGTTTTGCTGACGGCGCAGATGACAGCCACGATCTAGCTGAAGCGTTTGTAGGTACTTCATTCGGTCCTGTTTCTGTTCACACTGGTGGTGGCCGTGACAAAGTTGGCGCGATTGAAAACAAATACTACGAAGTTACAGCAGTTCTTGCAGCAGCTGACAACCTAGAGCTGAGCGCAACTTACTACGGTGCTAAACTAGAAAACACTGAAGGTGCTGGTTCAATCGACCAAAACGGTATCTCTGTAGGTGCTTACTGGACAGTTGTTGAGAAAACTTCTATCTACGGTGGCTACGAGTGGAAAAACCAAGACGCTACTGACGTTCTTGGCGATGCAGATGAAGATTACACAAACATCTTCGCTGGCGTAGAGTACAAGTTCGCATCATGGGCTCGCGTATTTGCTGAAGCAAACTATGCAGACGGTGCTACTCTAGCATACGAAGACGCAGCAGAAGGTACAGTTGAGCGCGGCGATTACGACGCAGAATTCAACTACTCTCTGGGTATGCGTGTTTACTGGTAATTTAAATTACCTCAGTTATTATAAACCCGGTCTCGACCGGGTTTTTTTTTAGGGTAAATATATGAAAGTTTTGAAGTCTTGCCTGATTCTGGGTGTCAGTGCGCTGAGCTTTGCTGCTCATGCGGAAGTGAAACTTGAGTTGCCAGAATTCATCGATTTGATCGCTGTAAACGGCATGAAACCAGTAATTGATAAAGCGTACACCGAAAGCAGAAGCGTTACGTTACCGGATGGTACAAACCAGATTGCATTTCAGTTTGAGCCAATGGTAGAGGACAACGATGGTATGCGTCGTGTCTACAGCGATATTGTTGTGACAAAATTCTCTGTTACAGATACAACATTGACGTTTGATCTTCCTGAATATCGACGACTAAGCCAAGCGCGCAAAGAAATCAAAACATTTGAGTGGGCACTGAAGGATGCTTCCGGGAAACCGATTGAGTTGGTCAGTGATAAATTGGATTCGAATGGTGTTCAGTTGGGTCGTAACTACATCCAGGATGTCTTAGATTACAACCAGAAAGGTGGCGTTGCAGCGATTCCAGTGGTGGGGTACACCTACGCTAAATCGTTACCAGTGAGTGCTGAACAACAGACGGTGATCGATACAGAAAACGTAGCGCAGCTAAAATTGTGGTATTCGAAATCAACTCCTGAAGAGCGTAAAGCATTTCGTAAATGGGTTGTTGATCAGGACTAAGATCGATTGCCCCAAAAGCAGAAAAGCCAGGTCGTGATTAACCTGGCTTTGCTTTATTAATTGCAGCACTTTTTAGATTTTTTGCCGCTGCCGCATGGGCAAGGATCATTTCTTCCTACTTTGAGGGAAGCACTTTGTTGCGGAAATTCGCCATCAATGTAGTACCACAAACCATTTTCACGTAAAAAACGTGAACGCTCTTCCAAGCAAAATTCTTGATGTTGGTCCAATAGATACGCTTTGAAATGCACATAGCCTTCATCGTCATGGGCACCAGATGCAGTACTGACCACTTCAAGTCTTTGCCATTCGCTTTGCACCGATTCTGCAATCGCTTCGCGTTCAGATTCGGCGTTGCATGATGGGTGGTAAGTATTGATGACAAAATCCACCAATCCGAGCACATGAGCACAATAGCGTGAACGCATCACCTGTTCCGGAGTGTGGGCTTGTTTATGATCCTGATGAATAGGTTGGCAGCAGTCGGTATAGCTCTTACCGCTACCACAATAACATGCAGTCATGGGTTGCTCTCTGAAACTTGATTGAAACGCGCACAGTCTATGAGCTTAGCCGCAGAGTGTCGAGCACGAGAACGGAATTACTTAACTATTGAGATTCAGTAAATCTGCGGTCCAGCTAACAGCTTCATCGTAGCAACTACTGAGGACTTCATCACTGATAGCCAGTTTTGTTGCAAAGACAGAGACTTTATCCCAGTCCGCTTGCTCATACGCTTTTGTCAGGGCAAGGATATCGCCGAGAGTGCCACTTTCTGCTACCAGAGCTTGCTTTACACTCTCTTCGACGGGCATCTCATTGATGATGGATTCCAGAGACTGATCAAGCAAGCTGTCGAGTAATGAAAACATGCCCGTCAGAAACGCGTTCCCCATATCTCGATTTTCACTCAGGCGCGAGTACACCAGTTCACAGTAGCGCGCGCGTTGAATGGATAAGCCATAGAGATAGTCCGGCTTGTCGCTGTGTGTAGAGGCGATCGCGACCAGCGAAACAAACTTACGCAGGCGCTCTTCGCCCAGATACACCAAAGCTTGTTTAAAGGACTGAATTTTAGAGCTGACAACGGCAGATGAGTTCACAAATGTCAGGAGTTTGTATGACAAGGTGACGTCTTTCGCGATCAAGGCTTCCAGCTCTTTGTAATCTATTTCGTCTTTGGCAATCTCTTTACACAGTTGAACTACGGTTAAGAACGCAGGCTCCAATGCTTTGCGTTGAATCAGTTCTGGCTTACTAAAGAAATAGCCTTGGAAATAGCGAAAGCCGGCGGCTTTTGCCTGTTCAAACTCTTCATAGGTCTCAACTTTCTCAGCAAGAAAGATGATTTTTGAGCCTTTCAATTTGTTAATGAATAGGCGGGCTTTTTCAATCGGTACGATGCGAATATCAAACTTGATGATAGAAACATAAGGCAGAAATGCTTTCCACTCAGGGCTCGGTACGAAGTCATCCAGCGCAATTTTGTACCCCATGTGTGACATCTTGCGTACAGCTTCTAGCAACTCTCCTGTAGGCTCACAATCTTCCAGAACCTCTACAACCAAACTATTGGTTGGAAATAGCGTCGGAATCATATTTATCAGGCTCTGATACGGGAAATTCACAAACCCCAGATGATTACCAAGCGTGTTGTAATGAGTAGAAAGAAAGTGATCGGACAACAAGCGACTGGTCGCAAGATCCGGGTCGATTTCAGGAAAGGTATTTTTGGGCCCATCTCTGAACAGGAGTTCATAACCGACGGTTTTTCGGTCACTGTCCAGAATGGGTTGTCGTGCAATGTAAGAGTACGTCAAGGCTGAATCTTATCGTTGTTGTATTGTGATTAATATCAATACCAGAGTTCATTGCTTGGCATCATCTCAAAAGATCAGGCCGTTGTTTGCGATTCAAATCATAATTGCGATTCAAAACGACGATTTTCTAATGAATAACCGTTGTTAGAATAGACCAATACTGAGCCTTGGGTATACCAGTCACCCAGAACAATGCGTGTTTTTTGAGAACCATCATTAACCTGATGAATGGCAGGACGATGAGTATGACCGTGAATCATCAGATCTACGCCATATTTATCCATAACATGCGCCACTTCGTCTGGCGTGACATCCATGATTTCCATCGCCTTTTGGCTTTTGTCAGAGCGAATATCGGTTTGAATTTTGGCAACAATTCGTTTTTTAATGAAGTAGGGCAGACGGTTAAAAATCCACTGTAACCAAGGTTGATGGACTTTTTCGCGGAATGCCAGATATCGTACGTCTTCCGTGCAAAGCGTATCGCCGTGCAGAATCACAGCTGAAGTCCCGTATAAATCAACCACGGCTTCTTCATCCAGCAAGGTGACGCCAGTTTCTTTGGCAAAACGGCGGCCAATCAGAAAATCGCGGTTGCCGTGAATAAAGTAGCAAGGCACACCGTTAGACGTCAGGTGTTTAAATTCTTGCTTTATCTGTTCAGCAAATGACGTGGGATCGTCGTCGCCAATCCAGAAATCAAACAGATCACCCAACACATACAGAGCGTCCGCTTTGGTGGCTTCGCTGCGCATAAACTGAGTAAAACAGTGAGTGATGTCGGGGCGATTGGGAGTCAGGTGGAGATCTGAAATAAATAATGTATGCATAAGTTCAGGAACAAGGAGCGCGCCTAGCGCACTCCTTTGATCGATTATTCTTCGATAGTCGTGCCAGTGATCACCACTTCATCCAGCGGTACATCCTGGTGCATGCCGTAAGATCCAGTGCTTACGCCTTTAATCTTGTTCACGATGTCCATGCCTTCGACAACCTCACCGAATACACAGTAGCCCCAACCATCACGGCTTTCTGAACGGAAGTCTAGGAACGTGTTGTTGTTTACGTTGATGAAGAATTGTGAACTTGCTGAATGCGGTTCCATGGTACGAGCCATCGCGATGGTGCCCACTTTGTTGCTCAGGCCATTGTTTGCTTCGTTACGGATCGGTGAACGGGTTGCTTTTTCACGCAGACCAGAGGTCATGCCGCCGCCTTGGATCATGAAGCCATCGATAACACGGTGAAACAGAGTGTTGTCGTAAAAACCGTCACGGCAGTACTGCAGAAAGTTTGCGCTGGTTTCTGGCGCTTTTTCTTCGTTCAGCTGAATTTTAATGTCACCAAAATTTGTGTGAAGGGTGATCATGTGCATTACCTTTGCTTTGTTTTGTATGAATACCGAATTTTAGCCTAACTTTTTGTTCATTCAAAACATCAAATGGATGACCTAGCGATAACAGAGTTGTTATACTGTGACACTATTTTGGTTTTAACGGTAATTAGATAGAGATCATGTTGAAGATTTATAACTCGCTCACAAGACAGAAAGAGGAATTCAAACCCATTACTGCTGGTAAAGTTGGCATGTATGTCTGTGGAGTCACAATATACGATCTCTGTCATATCGGTCACGGCCGCACTTTTGTGTCGTTTGATGTCGTGGCCCGTTACCTGCGCTACCTTGGCTACGATTTGACCTTCGTACGCAACATTACTGATATCGATGACAAAATCATTAAACGTGCGGCGGAGAATCAGGAATCTTGCGAATCTTTGACTGAACGTCTGATTCAAGATATGTACGCTGATTTTGATGCGCTGAACATCAAACGTCCGGACGTTGAGCCACGCGCAACAGCCTACATTCAGGAAATCATTGATTTGGTTCAGCGCCTGATTGATCGTGGTTTTGCTTATGTTGCAGACAACGGCGACGTGATGTTTGAAGTGAACAAGTTCGACGATTACGGCAAGCTGTCGAAGCAGGACTTGGATCAACTGCAAGCGGGTGCTCGTGTTGATATCGACATGGCGAAACGTAGTCCTCTAGATTTCGTGCTGTGGAAAATGTCCAAGCCCGGTGAGCCGACTTGGGAATCACCTTGGGGACCGGGTCGTCCTGGTTGGCACATTGAATGTTCTGCAATGAATTCTTCGATTCTGGGTAACCATTTTGATATTCATGGTGGCGGTTCAGATCTGCAGTTCCCACACCATGAAAATGAAATCGCTCAGTCTTGCTGCGCGCACGATACGCAGTACGTGAACACGTGGATGCACAGCGGTATGGTGATGGTCGACAAAGAGAAGATGTCGAAGTCTCTGGGTAACTTCTTCACTATTCGCGATGTGTTGAATCACTACGATGCGGAAACCGTGCGTTACTTCCTGATGTCTGGTCACTACCGCAGCCAGTTAAACTACAGTGAAGAGAACCTTAATCAGGCTCGTGCTTCTCTGGAGCGTCTCTACACGGCATTGCGCGGTCTGGATATGACCGTTCCTGCGGCGGGTGGTGAAGAGTATCTCACTCGTTTCACGACGGCGATGAATGACGACTTCAATACGCCAGAAGCTTATTCTGTTCTGTTTGATATGGCGCGTGAAGTGAACCGTCTGAAAACGGAAGACGCCGATAAAGCAAGCTCTCTTGGCGCGTTGATGCGTGAACTGGCAGATGTGATTGGTATCTTGTATCAAGATCCTGAAGCGTTCCTGAAAGGCGACGCCGGCAATGATGATGAAGTCGCAGAAATTGAAGCGCTGATCAAACTGCGTAACGATTCTCGCGCTTCCAAAGATTGGGCAAATGCTGATATGGCTCGCGACAAGCTCAACGAGATGGGTATCGTGCTGGAAGACGGCCCAAGCGGTACGACATGGCGTCGCAAATAACGATTGTGTAAAGTGGGCGGCGTCGCCCACTTTCTTTTTGTACGCCATTTTAGCAAGCACCTGCGTTATCGCTGTCGATAGCGATATCAGAAATTAGGATCACTCATGTCTATTATTCTGGGCATTGACCCGGGCTCTCGTATTACTGGTTACGGCGTTATTCGTCAGCAAGGTCGTCACCTTCAGTATTTGGGGAGTGGTTGTATCCGCACCTCCGAGAAAGAGCTGCCGCTGCGTTTGAAACAAATTTATGCTGGTGTGAGTGAAATCATCACGCAGTTTCAACCGGATGTGTTCGCCATTGAGCAAGTTTTTATGGCGAAAAACGCCGACTCTGCACTCAAACTTGGGCAGGCGAGGGGCAGTGCAATTGTTGCCGCAGTGAATGCCGATCTGCCAGTATTTGAGTACGCGGCGCGTTTGATCAAGCAGGCTGTGGTGGGCACTGGTGGGGCAGATAAAACTCAAGTGCAACACATGGTGCAGCAAATGTTGAAGTTGCCAGCCAAACCGCAGGCCGATGCGGCTGATGCGCTTGGGGTGGCTATCTGTCACGCCAACACTAACAAGACCCTGATCGCGCTCGCTGGTCATGCAACCAGCGCCAGACGCGGCCGCTACCGTTAGATCCAATCTCGGGAGGCGTTGTGCCTCCTGCATTGCCTATCTTTTACTGGCTATCCATCCAGTTATTGATTATCATCTTGGTCATTCTCATCTCATCAAAACCAAGGATTCCCAGTGATTGGACGTCTTCGCGGCACACTGATTGAAAAGCAACCTCCACAAGTTCTGATTGAAGTCGGCGGTATCGGCTATGAAGTACAAATGCCGATGAGCTGTTTTTATGAACTCGCCAATATCGGTGAAGAAGCCATTATCTATACACACTTTGTCGTACGTGAAGATGCGCAGTTGCTTTATGGTTTCAATACCGTGAACGAACGTGCGTTGTTCCGTGAAGTGATTAAAGCCAATGGTGTTGGGCCTAAAATGGGTCTGGCGATCCTTTCAGGTATGACAGCCAGCCAGTTTGTCGCTTGCGTGGAACGAGAAGACATTTCAACCTTGGTAAAATTGCCTGGCGTAGGTAAAAAAACCGCTGAACGTTTAGTTGTGGAAATGAAAGACCGCTTGAAAGGCTGGGGGGCTGGTGATTTATTTACGCCTGCAACCGATGCGGCGCCACTTGACTCGATTGCCGCCATTCAAGATCAGAATGCTGAAGAGGAAGCGGTGAGTGCGTTGTTGGCCTTGGGTTACAAACCCGCTCAAGCATCGAAAGCCGTATCTCAGGTCGCTCAGCCGGATATGAGCAGTGAACAACTGATTCGCGAAGCGCTCAAATCTATGGTTTAAACTAAACAGGCGGCTTAAGTTAGCCGTTTGTTTTTTCTCCAGCAGAGTGACGACAACACGTCACAATCCCGAGTATCTCTTTTGGTGTGAATATCTGGGTCAACGACGTTGAAGACCTCTGCAAACGAACAGGAATTGTTGAATGATTGAAGCTGATCGCCTTATTGCTCCGACCAACCCTTCATTTAAAGATGAAGAGGTGATCGATCGTGCGATTCGCCCTAAAAAGCTGGCCGATTACCGAGGTCAGGATCACGTGCGTGATCAAATGGAAATCTTTATTCAGGCCGCACAAAAGCGTAGCGAAGCGCTCGACCATTTATTGATTTTCGGTCCACCGGGTTTGGGGAAAACAACGTTGGCCAATATTGTAGCCAACGAGATGGAAGTGAATATTCGTACCACTTCTGGTCCCGTGTTGGAAAAAGCGGGTGATCTGGCTGCGCTGCTGACCAATCTGGAAGAGAACGATGTCCTGTTCATCGACGAAATTCACCGCCTCAGTCCGATGGTTGAGGAAGTGCTCTATCCAGCGATGGAAGACTATCAGTTAGACATCATGATTGGAGAGGGGCCAGCAGCGCGTTCCATTAAAATCGACTTACCTCCGTTTACGTTGATTGGTGCGACAACCCGCGCAGGTTCGCTAACCTCGCCACTGCGTGACCGTTTCGGTATCGTTCAGCGTCTTGAATATTACAAAGTGGCGGACCTTCAACATATCGTGCAGCGCAGTGCTGACTGTCTTGGTCTCTCTATGGATGCTGAAGGTGCGCTGGAAGTAGCGCGCCGAGCCCGAGGTACGCCACGTATTGCCAACCGTCTGCTGCGCCGTGTCCGCGATTATGCGGAAGTCAAAGGCAATGGACACATCTGTGCTGACATCGCGGATAAAGCGCTCAACATGCTCGATGTGGACCATCAGGGATTTGACTACATGGACCGTAAGTTGCTGCTGGCGATTATGGAGAAATTTAGTGGTGGCCCGGTAGGGTTGGATAACCTGGCGGCCGCGATTGGTGAAGAAAAAGATACGATTGAAGATGTATTAGAACCATTTCTTATTCAACAAGGTTATCTGCAACGTACCCCTCGTGGGCGAATTACCACCGATCGAGCGTATCTGCACTTCGGTTTAGAAAAATAACGTTACAATTAATTTTCCCCTCAAGTAAAAAAGTTGATTTGTGGATCAATATCACACTTTTTGAAATTCCCTTACTGCTTAAGGGTTAGCTAATTTCGATGAATTGTTAACCCTTTGTTCTCGTTTTTCCGTATCTAATTGTGTTTTTTACTTAATGCTAACAAGAAAATTTATCTTTCCTTGATCTGTATCATTTTGTAGTTTTTTTATACAGTTTTGAGAAGCAAAATTTGATGTAAATCAAGGCGGTTTTCTCCCATAAACCTTTTGAAACAACTGGTTTTTGGCAGTAGTATTAGTCCCAGCTATATTAGCTGATGCTTAACAATTAACTAACCACAATGGTACATAATTGCAACAAGTTACTGCGGTAAACTAACAACTTCTCGTTGTTGTTAACCTGTCTTTTTTCTGTTGCTTTATGTCGAAAGTGTCATTCAGCCGACACAAAGGAGTTACCATGATTGACGTAGTTGATCTGTCGCGATTGCAGTTCGCAATGACAGCGATGTATCACTTCTTGTTCGTTCCATTGACTCTGGGCATGGCGTTCTTGCTTGCCATCATGGAGTCTCTGTATGTAATGACTGATAAGCAAATCTACAAGGACATGACTAAGTTCTGGGGTAAGCTTTTCGGTATTAACTTTGCTCTTGGTGTGGCAACCGGCCTGACCATGGAGTTCCAGTTCGGTACCAACTGGTCATATTATTCACATTACGTAGGCGACATTTTTGGCGCCCCCCTTGCCATCGAAGCACTTGTGGCCTTCTTTTTGGAATCCACCTTTGTCGGTTTGTTCTTCTTTGGTTGGGACCGACTGTCAAAACGTCAACACTTAGCCGTTACCTGGCTGGTGGCTCTGGGTTCTAACTTCTCTGCTTTGTGGATCCTAATCGCGAACGGCTGGATGCAGAACCCGGTTGGTGCAGACTTCAACTTCGAAACCATGCGTATGGAAATGGTGAGCTTTGCAGAAGTCGTCTTCAACCCGGTTGCTCAGGTTAAATTCGTACACACGGTGGCAGCAGGCTACACAACAGGTGCTATGTTCATCCTAGGCATCAGCGCATACTACCTGTTGAAAGGCCGCGACATTGCGTTTGCACGTCGTTCTTTTGCTATTGCCGCCTCTTTCGGTATGGCAGCAGTATTGTCTGTCATCGTACTGGGTGATGAATCAGGTTACGAAGTCGGTGAAGTTCAGAAAGTGAAACTGGCCGCTATCGAAGCGGAGTGGCACACTGAGCCAGCACCAGCAGCCTTTACTTTGTTTGGTTTACCTAACCAGGAAACCATGCACACCGATTACGCGATCAAGATCCCTTACCTAATGGGTATCATTGCAACGCGTTCTATCGACACACCCGTCACTGGTTTGCGCGACCTGCGTGAAGAACACGTTGAACGTATCCGTAACGGTATGTACGCCTATGAGCTGCTGGAAAAACTGCGTTCGGGTGACAAATCTGCTGAGAACGTTGCAGCGTTTGATGAAGTGAAAAGCGATCTGGGTTACGGCCTGTTGCTGAAGCGCTACACCGATAAAGTGACGGATGCGACTGAAGAGCAAATTCAGGCAGCAGCGGACGATTCAATTCCGACTGTATGGCCACTGTTCTGGTCGTTCCGTATCATGGTGGCGTGTGGCTTTGTGATGCTATTCGTATTTGGCGCGGCATTCGTTCAGACTTGTCGTCAGAAGATCGAACAGAAACGCTGGATTCTGAAAGCGGCGTTGTTCAGCATTCCACTTCCATGGATTGCGGTTGAAACCGGTTGGTTTGTTGCCGAGTTTGGTCGCCAACCATGGGCGGTGGGTGAAATCCTGCCAGTTCATACTGCGGCATCCGCGCTAAGCGCAGCTGAAATCTGGACATCACTGTTCGCCATTCTTGCACTGTACACAGCATTCCTGATTGCCGAAGTGTATCTAATGGTTAAATTCGCTCGCAAAGGTCCAAGCAGCCTAAAAACTGGCCGCTATCACTTCGAGCAGAACGGCAACACTGTTGAAGACAGAGTTAGTCGTCAGGTCGAAGCATAAGGCAGGGAGAGAAGATTATGTTTGATTACGAAATCCTACGACTCATTTGGTGGGTACTGATCGGCGTACTGCTGGTAGGCTTCGCCATTACAGACGGTTTCGATATGGGTGTTGGTGCGCTGGTACCTGTGATCGGTAAAAACGACACAGAACGCCGCGTAATGATTAACTCTATTGCTCCACACTGGGACGGTAACCAGGTTTGGCTGATTACTGCAGGCGGCGCACTGTTTGCTGCGTGGCCTATGGTGTACGCAACATCGTTCTCGGGTTTCTATCTGGCGATGATCGTGACGTTGGCTGCTCTGTGGCTGCGCCCGATTGGTTTGGATTACCGTTCAAAGATCGAAGATCCGAAATGGCGTAATACTTGGGATATCTGTATCTCCATCAGCGGCTTTGTTCCGCCGATCATCTTCGGTGTGGCGTTTGGTAACCTGCTGCAAGGTGTACCGTTCCAGTTGAACGAGTTCGCAATGCCTACTTACCATGGTTCATTCTTTGGTCTGCTGAATCCGTTCGGTCTGCTGTGTGGTCTGGTTAGCCTGTTCATGATCCTGATGCAAGGTGCAACATGGCTACAAATGAAGACGACAGGTCCTGTTCATGTACGTGCTCGCAACATTGCACAATTGACAGGGTTACTGACGGTAATTCTATTCGTGGTGGCAGGTTTCTGGGTTCAGAACATTGATGGCTACGTGATTACCAGTGCAATCGATACGATGGGTCCATCCAACCCACTGAATAAAGAAGTGGCGCGTGAAGCGGGCGCTTGGATGCATAACTTCGAGCAGTACCCACTGTTGTGGGCCGCTCCTGCACTTGGTGTGGTGATGCCTTTGCTGGCGGTTCTGGCTTCTCGTATCGAGAAAGGCGGCATTGCATTCCTGGCTTCAAGCCTAGGTAACGCAGGTGTGATCTTCACTGCTGGCTTTGCCATGTTCCCATTCGTGATGCCTTCGAGCCTGATGCCTGATCACAGCTTGACCATGTGGGATGCAACCTCAAGTGAATTGACTCTGAATCTGATGACAGGTGTGGCGTTTGTGATGGTTCCAATCATTCTGGGTTATACCACTTGGTGTTACTACAAAATGTTTGGTCGTCTGGACGACAAGTTCATCGAAGACAACAAAAACTCACTGTACTAAGGAGCTCAGACTATGTGGTATTTTGCATGGATTCTTGGCGTATTGCTCGCCTGTGCATTCGGCATCATCAACGCTCTTTGGTTAGAGCACTCAGAAATGATGGATAAAGATAGTGAGTAATTGGTCTGTTCAGATTGCCAATTTACACGCTCCAGTGGACAAAACCGTATTGAAGGTTTTATCCCTGATACTCGGTTTCTACCACGTTGCGATGGTGATGTGGGATCCTGAGGCTTACAGTGCAAGCATTGGCGGTTTTAACGCCTTAATTGCGCCGCTGCTGATTTGGGCCATTTGCTCAAGTATGGTATTCGGTGTTGGCTTCAGACCGCGTAAGTGGATTTGGCAACTGGTATTCAGCCCTTACATCTCGCTGCCTATTCTGTGTTATCTGCTGGTGGTTCGCCTTATCGGATAACAAAGCAGCATCATTGATGATGATTTATGCGAATTAGCGCTGTCTCTTTGAGTCAGCGCTAATTTTTTGTCAGTAGCCTGCGAATTCTTTCCTCTACCTTGTACTAACAACAACGAGATGCGTTATAGTAACCCACTCATTCAGACACTTATTGAGACGGTTACGCCCCTATTATGCGAGTTTTTAACTGGCCAATTACCATTTACTACGAAGATACCGACGCCGGTGGCGTAGTTTACCATTCCAATTACCTCAAATTTTTCGAACGTGCGCGTACAGAAATGTTGCGTGCTATCGGAGTGTCACAGCAGGTTCTGCTGGAACAAAGAATCGGCTTCGTTGTCCGACATGCTGAGATCGACTTTAAGCAAGGGGCGCGTCTTGACGATCAATTGACAGTCGTGACCTCAATCGCAGAGCTTAAAAAGGCATCGCTAACCTTCTGTCAAGAGCTCGTCAATCCTGAAGGGCAACTATTGTGTAAAGCAATAGTTAAGGTAGCATGTATCGACAATGAGAAAATGAAACCCAAGGCGATGCCTCAATCAATAATTTTGGAGTTAACCCACAGTGACAGCTGATATTTCAATTCTCGACTTATTTTTGCAAGCCAGCTTCCTCGTTAAGGTGGTGATGCTGATCCTTTTAGGGATGTCGATTGTCTCATGGGCGATGATCATCAAGCGCAGTAAGGTGTTGTCTCAGGCTTCACGCAGCGCAGAAGCATTTGAAGACAAATTCTGGTCTGGTGCCGATCTGTCTGTGCTGTATCAGGATGTGAAGAAACGCAAAGACGAGATTTCCGGCATTGAAGAAATCTTCTATTCAGGCTTTACCGAGTTTGCGCGCCTGCGCAAAACCAACGCAGCTTCTCCTGACTTCGTCATGGAAGGAACAGGTCGCGCCATGCGTGTTGCGGTGGCCCGTGAAGTTGATGAGCTGGAAACTAACCTGCCGTTCTTGGCAACCGTAGGTTCTATCAGCCCTTACATCGGTCTGTTTGGTACCGTTTGGGGGATCATGCACGCCTTTATCGCGCTAGGTCAGGTAAAGCAAGCCACACTGGCCATGGTGGCTCCGGGTATTGCTGAAGCTCTCGTGGCAACGGCGATGGGTCTGTTTGCAGCAATTCCAGCGGTAATGGCATACAACCGTCTGAGCAACAAGGTGGGCAAACTAGAACATGGTTACGCCACGTTCTCAGAAGAGTTCCACAGCATTCTTCATCGTCAGGCGATGGCGGGTAGGGAATAAGATATGGCGGGTTATCAACCGAAAAAGCGGAAGATGACGGCCGAGATTAACGTGGTACCTTACATCGATGTCATGTTGGTACTGTTAATCATCTTTATGGTGACGTCGCCTTTTGTAACTCAGGGTGTGGATGTTGAGCTGCCTCAAACGACGACGGCGAAACCCGCATCTGAACTGGCGGGTGACAGCGATTCCAGTTTCATCATCGTAGAAATCGACAAAGAGGGTAACCTCGGTTTGAGCGTGAACGATGAAGAGGTACAGCGCGGTCTGTCGTTGCAGGATGTCATCGTACGTATCAAAGCCGAACTGTCTCTGAAGCCGAATTCCCCAGTTGCAGTAGGTGGTGACCGCGCCACGCCATACGCGGATGTGGTGCTGGTGTTGGATGAACTGAGCCGAGCAGGTATTCCTAAAGTTGGCTTGTTAACGGATATCAAGGAATAGGCTTAATACTGTTCATGAAAGATCAGAAGTCGAAGAAAAACGATTTTAAAAAGCCTCTTGCCATCTCGGTTGGGTTACATGTGGCATTGGTCGCTGCTCTGTTGTGGGGCACTGATTTCACGATGTCTAAGCCGGAAACGAGCGGACACATGGTTGAAGCCGTAGTCATTGACCCGAATTTGGTCAAACAGCAGGCTCAGCAGATCCGTAGTCAGCGTGAAGCTGCTGCCAAGCAAGAGCAAGAAAGGTTAGACAAACTGCGCCGCGAAAGTGAGCAGCTTGAAAAGAACCGTAAAGCAGAAGAAGAGCGCATTCGTCAGCTGAAAGAGCAGCAGGCTAAAGAAGCAAAAGCCGCTCGGGAAGCTGAGAAGGTTCGTCAGCAGAAAGAGCAGGAACAGAAAGTTGCTGCAGAAAAAGCGCGTCAGGAACAGGAACGTGCGGCTAAAGCTGAGGCGGAGCGCAAACTGAAAGAAGAGGCGGCGAAAAAGGCGGAAGCCGAACGTGTCGCCAAAGAGGCCGCTGCTGCGAAAGCTGAGCAAGAGCGAGTAGCACGTGAGAAAGCCGCTCAGGAAGCGCAAGAGAAAGCGCGTAAAGAGCGTGAAGCGGCCGCCAAAGCGGAACAGGAACGCATCGCGAAAGAGAAGGCCGCCAAAGCGGCAGCAGAGAAGGCTCGACTGGAAAAAGAACGAGCAGAACGTGCTGAGCGTGAACGTAAAGAGCAGGAAGCCGCACTGAACAATATCTTTGCTGGCCTTGAGACTGAGTCACAAAATAACTCAGTGGCTCGTTCGCAGCACGTTACCAGCGAAGCACAACGCTGGGGTGCCATCTACACTCAGTTGATTCAGCAAAACTTATTGTTGGAAGATAGCTTTAAGGGAAAGCAGTGTAGGGTGAATCTGCGCCTTATCCCTACCGGAACAGGCGCGATTGTGGGCGATCTCCGAATTCTCGATGGTGACAGCAGATTGTGCGCAGCAACGAAACGTGCGGTCGCTCAGGTGGGGACTTTTCCACTGCCGAAAAAAGACGAATCCGACGTGATTGAAAAGCTTAAGAACATCAATTTAACCGTAGTACCAGAGTAAAAAGGAAAAGCTTGTGTTAAAGCGATTAATGTTAGGATGCCTGCTTGTAGTTACAAGTAGCATGCAATTTGCCAACGCGGCGCTGGAACTGGTGATTACCGATGGTATCAACTCTGCACGCCCGATTGCGATTGTTCCTTTCAAATGGGAAGGAAAGACCAAGCTGCCGCAAGACGTTTCTGGCGTCATTGCATCAGACTTGCAGCGCAGTGGTAAATTCAGCCCAATTCCAACCAGCAAAATGCCTCAGACTCCCTACAGCGAAGCGGATGTAAAATTCGACGCGTGGACTGGTATTGGTGTCGATGCACTGCTGACAGGCAGCATCACACAGAATGCCGAAGGCAACTACGTGATCAACTACCAGTTAGTGGATGTAGTACGTGGTCAACTGACACAAGGCCAGAGCCGCGCACTAAGTTCGGACGGACAGCTCGTGATGTCAAAAGATCATGTTCTGTTTAACAAAGTCGCGACTGTGCCAGCCAAACGCATGCGTGAGTATGCGCACCGCATTGCGGATTTGGTTTATGAAGAACTGACGGGAGAGCGCGGTGCTTTCCTGACCCGTATCGCTTACGTGGTGGTCAACGACAAAGATGCTTATCCATATCAGCTGCGAGTGGCCGATTACGATGGCTACAACGAACGTTTGGTATTGCGCTCTAAACAGCCTTTGATGTCTCCTGCCTGGTCGCCGGATGGCAAGAAGCTGGCCTACGTGAGCTTCCAGAACGGTCAGGCTGAAATCTACATCATGAACATTTATACCGGTGAGCGTGAAAAGGTGACGTCATACCCACGTCATAATGGCGCACCAAGATTCTCACCGGATGGCAAAACACTAGCGCTGGTACTCTCAAAAACGGGTAGTCTGCAGGTGTATACGCTGGATCTGACCAGTCGGAAGCTGACGCAAATTACGAGTGGTCGATCAAATAACACAGAACCTTTCTGGAATCCTGATGGTAAATCCCTGATATTTACATCGGATCGGGGTGGTAAACCACAGATATATCAAGTAAATTTGACAGACGGTGCGACCAAACGTCTGACCTGGCAAGGTAGCCAAAACTTAGGTGGTCAAATTACACCGGACGGACGATTCCTGGTTATGGTGAATCGCAGCAACTCTGGCTTTAACTTGGCAAAACAAGATTTGGAAACGGGTTCTGTGCAAATTCTGACGAAGACTTTGCTCGACGAGTCTCCAAGCATTGCACCTAATGGTGGTATGGTCATTTACAGTTCCATCTATAACAAGACAAACGTGTTGTCGATGGTGTCGATAGATGGACGATTTAAAGCTAGATTACCGGCAACTAATGGGCGCGTTAGAGCACCTGCTTGGTCTCCGTTTTTATAGCAACTAACTATTACATAGTAAGGAAAATAAGATGCAACTTAACAAAGTTCTTAAAGGGCTACTGATTGCGCTACCAGTACTAGCAGTGACTGCATGTAGTTCAAGCGATGAAGCAGCAAACGCTTCTGGTTCTGAAACTAACCAAACTACGTCAGGTACAGCAGGCAACGTTGACACAACAGTTGTTTCGCCAATGGACGAGAATGCACAACTTTCTGAGCAAGAGTTGAAAGAGCAAGCGCTTCGTGAAACTCAAACCATTTACTTCGCATTCGATAACGCAACGATCGCAAGCGACTACGAAGAAATGCTGGCAGCTCACGCAGCTTACCTGACTAAGAACCCAAGCCTGAAAGTGACTATCGAAGGTCACGCAGACGAGCGTGGTACTCCAGAGTACAACATCGCTTTGGGCGAGCGTCGTGCACAAGCTGTTGCTAAATACCTAGAGGCTCTGGGTGTTCAAGCTGACCAAATCTCTATCGTAAGCTACGGTGAAGAGAAGCCTCTACTTCTTGGTCAAACTGAAGAAGTATACGCTAAGAACCGCCGTGCAGTTCTAGTGTACTAATCGAGGATGAACCTCATGTTCAGTAACCTAAAGCGCGTTGTCACGCTTACGTTACTGGCAAGTGCAGCGAGCGCTTCGTTCGCTGCACCAGCTCCAGTATCTGACCTCAGCAACAGCAGCAATCAAACTTCCGCTACACGTTCGGGATCTTCAGAAAGTGAAGTCGCTCGTTTGGAACGATTGTTGGAAAACCGTAATCGCATGCAGTTGCAAATGCAGAAGCAGCTGGATGATATGTCCCTGGAAATTAATGATTTACGTGGGCAAATAGAAAAAAATAACTACGACATGCAGCAAATGCTGCAACGCCAGCGCGAACTGTTTGTGGAGCTGGATAATGTTCGTAGTGAAATGAAATCACGCCCAGCCGACGCTGTGGCGAGCAATGCTGCTCAGAGTGAAGATATTCCGGCTGGCACGTTCAGCAGTGATGCCGACGAGCAAGCCGCCTATGAAAATGCTGTCGATCTGATCCTTAAAAAGCGAGATTACGCCGGAGCGATCGCTGCGTTTCAACAATTTCAGAAAGATTACCCAAATTCCAACTTTGCGCCAAACTCGCACTATTGGTTAGGTCAGCTCTATTTTGCGAAGAAGCAAGATCAAGACGCCGTGAAAAGTTTTGCTGCGGTGTTGACGTATAAAGACTCCAATAAACGCGCTGATGCCATGGTCAAATTGGGTGATATCGCTAAGCGCAACAACAATGCTGCGCAAGCCAAAAAATATTATCAGCAAGTTGTGGATGAGTATCCGGACAGTGCTTCTGCCAAAGTGGCAAGAGAAAATCTCAAATAATCAAAAGGTCGCGTTAGCGGCCTTTTTGCTTATAACGTCTCATGGTTTAAGCATTGCTGCGCGCTGTTTTTCTCGCCCAATCACTTTTGCCTATCGAACAATTTACGGTGTACAATGCCCGGATTAAAGGAAGTTGCGTAGAGCAAGAGCAATGAGTCATATACTGGATAAGATCGAGACGGTTTACCCGTTCCCTCCAAAACCTATTCCGTTAACAGAACAAGAAAAACAAACCTACATCGCGAGCATCAAACAACTGCTTAAAGACAAAGACGCAGTGCTGATCGCTCACTACTACACCGATCCTGAAATTCAGGCATTGGCAGAAGAGACTGGCGGCTTTGTCGGCGATTCGCTGGAAATGGCCAAATTTGGTAATCGCCACCCAGCCAGTACATTGATTATTGCCGGTGTACGTTTTATGGGTGAGTCAGCGAAAATCCTGACCCCAGAGAAGCGCATTTTAATGCCAACGCTCGATGCAGAGTGTTCTCTGGATTTGGGCTGCCCTGCAGACAAATTTACTGAGTTCTGCGATGCCCATCCGGATCATACGGTGGTGGTCTACGCGAATACGTCCGCAGCGGTAAAAGCACGCGCAGACTGGGTTGTAACGTCCAGTATCGCGCTGGAAATCGTTGAACATCTGGATGCAGAAGATAAGAAAATTATCTGGGGTCCAGATCGCCATCTAGGTTCATACATTGCCAATAAAACTGGTGCAGACATGCTACTTTGGCAGGGCGAATGTGTGGTACACGATGAGTTCTCAGCTGATGCACTGAAGAAAATGAAATCTCTGTATCCAGATGCAGCAATTCTGGTGCACCCGGAGTCACCGTCAAGCGTGGTGGAACTGGCAGATGCCGTCGGCTCGACCAGTCAATTGATCAAAGCCGCGAAGTCTTTACCACATAAAAAAATGATTGTGGCGACTGACAAAGGCATCTTCTTTAAGATGCAGCAAATGGTGCCAGAGAAAGAACTCATTGAAGCGCCAACGGCAGGTGCCGGTGCAACGTGTCGTAGCTGTGCCCACTGTCCGTGGATGGCAATGAACGGACTCAAAGCGATTGAAAAAGCATTGCGTGATGGCGGTGAAGAGCACGAAATCTTTGTGGATGAAGCACTGCGTGTCAAATCCCTGATTCCGTTGAACCGTATGCTGGATTTTGCAGAACAATTGAATATGCAGGTTAAAGGCAACGCTTAACTTGCTGATATACATTAAAAAGCCCGCCGATTGGCGGGCTTTTTCTATTCGACGGATTATTGCTGTTCGGCCAGCGTTACACCGCGCTGAGTCAGTCCACACAACATGACCGGAACCGCGTTATAGATTTCTTCAAATTGATCTAAACCTTCCATTCCTTGCTCAGACAGTGTCGCCAGAGAAGTTTCAGGATCGTACAGCATAGCCAGCGACAGTAACACGCCGCCAAGCAGAGCATTATCCTGGCTCTCTTCGGGCATTAAGACTTCCCAATCGTCCCGGGCCAATTGCCAGCCTTGTAGAGTTCCTTCACAGAAATCACGTGCGTTCTGGTTGATGATCTCTTCTTCGTCCAGCTCACAACCTTCCGGCCATGCCCAACTGCCGTTTAATAACGCAGGACGGTAAACGTTCCACATATCGATGATGTGTTGAAAGTAGCTTTCCATCACCTCAGCGTCAGTAAACGGTGCAACTTCATCACCGCCCCACAAAAAGGGTAGCCACTCTTCAGGCGGAAGAATGTTAGGTGCCGAAGCCATCGCTGTCACAAAACCACGGGTTTTTGCTTCGTTCAGCAGACGATCTTCTAGTTCAGGTAAGGTTAGAATGTCGTGTAACGTCAAAATAGAGTTCCATACTTATCTGGAAAAATAGGCGCCCATCTTACC
Organism: Vibrio sp. LQ2; assembly: GCF_023920125.1. Classification (NCBI taxonomy): domain Bacteria; kingdom Pseudomonadati; phylum Pseudomonadota; class Gammaproteobacteria; order Vibrionales; family Vibrionaceae; genus Vibrio; species Vibrio sp. LQ2. Next base: position 1,167,900 of record NZ_CP085308.1, on the reverse strand, counting down.
CTCAAACGGTGTCTAAAGGCGAATTTGTTACGTTATTTCTTCGACTTTTACAGGAGAGCAGAACGCTGTATGGGTCACGAAACCCGTGAATAAAACATTTTCCTCAATAACTTATTCACTATACTTGTACAAACGGAAAAATTTCAAAGGCTTATGGAAATACGTTCCTCGTTAAAGCGCAAAAGTATGCTTGCTCTGGGCGTCTACTTATTCTTCTTCCTCGCGACGATAGGAACGGTAACCTATTGGGTGGTAGAAGCGCCTTTCAGACAAGAGGTGCAACAAAACCTCGATTTACGTGCCACGCTCATGGCAACGCAAGTGCGCGAACCTTTGAACAGCTCAATTGGCGTCTTGCAGAGTATTGTCAGCATCGGCCAGAGTGGCCAAGGACAGGAAGAACAAGGCCGCATGCTGCGTTCCCTGTTCTCCATTCTGGATGGTGTCGTGATCAGCGGCGGTCTTTGGCCGAAACCCAACAGTATTGTTCCCAGTGTAAAGTACTCGAGTCTGTTTTTTAACCGGGCAACGGATGGCAAAGTTGACCAATTGATCTCCTGGAATAACCCTGCCGCTGGTGGGTATGACAGCGAGAGTTGGTATCTGTCTGCTGTCGATGAAGCCAAAGGCAGCGTCACTTGGTCGCCGGTGTATGTGGACTCCTACACTCAGGTTCAGATGGTGACTGCGTCCGCGCCATATTACGTTAATGGTCAGTTTGCGGGGGTCGCGACGGTCGACTTATCATTGCAGGGTTTCGTCGACTTCATTGCCAATCACGCCGAGCAATATGGTCTAGGTGTTAAACTCCACGACGCCTATGGTTCGATCATCAGTGAACATAACTTCCACTTAAGACGTGGTGCGTACGTCAGCCGTTATCCGTTTGGTGATTTCCACTGGCAGCTCGAGGTAGTGAATGCGCGACGCTTAGTCAACGATCAAGTATATGAGCTGATCACTGGCGTGGAACGCGGATTGATTCCACTTTTGCTACTGTGTGTAATGCTTGGTTATTACTTGCTGAACCGCTACCTCATCAAGCCCATTGTCGTTATCGCGCAAAAAGTGGATGAGTCGATGGAAGGCGGCATCATTGATGTGCCATATCACAGCCAGGATGAAATCCGTTATCTGATTGATACGTTTAATCAAAAAACGATTTATCTCGAAGCAGAAAAGGTCAAAGCTCAGGCATCAACTAAAGCAAAAAGTGCATTTCTGGCGACGCTGTCCCATGAAATTCGTACACCGATGAATGGAGTTTTGGGCACCGCTCAAATCCTGCTCAAAAGCGATCTCAAACCACGTCAGCGTCAGCAGATGAAGAGCCTGTATGAATCGGGCGAGCACATGATGACACTGCTGAATGAAATTCTCGACTTCTCCAAAATAGAGCAGGGGCACCTAGAACTTGATCGCAGTAGCTTCCCGCTTGAATCCATCATTGGCAGCGTCACCAGCGTCTATTCAACCTTGTGCAATGAAAAAGGGTTGCAGTTCAAAGTGTATTCTCAGGTTGAAGAAAACCGTTGGTATTACTCCGATAAAGCGCGCCTGCGCCAGATACTATTCAACTTGCTCAACAACGCGGTCAAGTTCACTTATCGTGGCTTGGTTGAGGTGATCCTCGAAGAGGAGACGATTGGAGAGCAGCTCTATCTGATCATTCAGGTACGCGATACCGGGATAGGTATTCCCAAAGACGCGCAAAGCAAGATTTTCAAGCCGTTTGAGCAAGCAGAATCGTCAACTACGCGCCGTTTTGGTGGCACAGGGTTGGGATTGGCGATTGTTAAGCAAATTACCGAGCTGATGCGCGGTACCGTCAGCGTCGTGAGTGAGGTTGGCATCGGAACCAGTTTTCGTGTCAGTGTCGCGATAGATGCGACGGATGCGCAAACAACGACAGCAAAACCGCTGCGCCATGTCAGTTATACCGGGCTGCGGGTTCTGATTGTTGAAGACAACAGAACTAACACCATCATTCTTGAAACCTTCATGAAAAACAAAGGGTTTGAATGTACTTGTGTAGAAAACGGCGCGTTGGCGATTAAAGCGGTGAAAGAGGGCAGCTATGATTTAGTTTTGATGGACAACCATATGCCCGTCAAAGATGGTGTGGAGGCAATCCGTGGCATTCGTCAATTGCCAGAAACCAAATCCAAAGTACTGATTTTTGGCTGCACCGCAGATGTTTTCAAAGAGACTCGTGAGCAGATGCTCAACGCAGGAGCCGATTTCATCATTGCAAAACCGATCGACGAAAATGAGTTGGATGACGCACTCTACCGCCATTCAACTGCGCTTTATCAGTATCAAACTCATTATCGCAAGCCCGTATTCTCGGGAACGATTGAAGAGATTCTGGTGAGGCTTTACATTGCCCTGGACAACAAAGCGGTTGCGGATGCGTTGGAAATCACCGAATCACTACAACAATCTCTACCACTTCCTGCAGATCATCAGATTGTCCACGTTTTGGAAAGCACCCTCGAATGTTTACGACGCGGCAGGATACCGCCTCAGGAAGAGATAGACCTACTCACCGTCCTGCTTACGGAATTCTGTAATTAATTTACATTTATCGTTGTTGTTTAAACGATCTTGTTGTTAATTGGTTGTAAATTCAGCGATAGCTGCTACTTTTCTCTTACTTTTTGGTAGTTTATTTACCAGTCAAATTAAAAAACGGAACCTAAAACTAATATTTGTATGATTTAATAGCGTCATAATCTGGATGTGATTCTATATCTAGTTATCTGTTTTATTTAATTGCTATTTATATAGTCAAATATTTTATGTAGAGGGTGTAAATGAAACCACGTGGTCCGTTTTGTATCAGACACGCAGCTGCGGATACATTTGCCATGGTTGTGTTCTGTTTTGTCGCTGGGATGATCATCGAGATTTTTATTTCAGGTATGACTTTTGAGCAGTCGCTGGCTTCGCGTACGCTCTCTATTCCGGTTAACATCGCGATTGCTTGGCCATATGGTGTTTTTCGTGACTTTGTACTGCGTCAGGGAAGAAAGTTCTCTGCGGGCAGCATGATGAAAAATATCTCTGATCTAGTGGCTTATGTTCTATTCCAGTCACCAGTCTATGCCGCTATCCTCTACACCGTTGGTGCTTCAAGCGAACAGATCGTGACCGCTGTGGCCAGTAACGCATTGGTTTCCTGTGGCATGGGTGTGTTGTACGGTTACTTTTTGGATATGTGCCGCCGCTGGTTTAAAGTTCCGGGTTACTACCAAAGTATTTGAGCGCGTTGATTTTGTGCTAATTAGCCAATTAGTAAGCAAACAAACGGCATAGCACTCTTTTTTTCGGTTTTGCACTTGACCATCTTAAGCAGAATCATTAAATTAGCGCCTCGTTAGCCGATGAGGTTAACACCCCGGTGAGTTGTCCGAGTGGCTGAAGGAGCACGCCTGGAAAGTGTGTATACGGCAACGTATCGAGAGTTCGAATCTCTTGCTCACCGCCAAATTCTGCAAGCCCTTGTAGCATAAGGAATACTTATGTTACAGGGGCTTAGTTGTTTCTGGCGTGGCTACCTAGTGGTACAAAGGGTAGGTACAAGTGGGTATCATGGCATCACCTCACAAACATCCTAGAACTGGGGTCTACTACTTCAGAATGGACGTCCCGAAAGAGTTACGGGACACCATAGGTAAGACCGAGTTCAAAAACATCACTACGCACCAAGAACCTCAAAGACGCCAAGCGTCTGTTTCCCGCTCATCTTGAAGAAGCTCAAAAGCAGATTGAGTTAGCTAAGCTGAAGCTGTTGGGCTCGTCTGATATCAAGCTGAATGCTATCGACTGTGCGATTGTCGCTGAGCGATGGTATGAGCACGTTAAGGCCGATTTAGACGCTACAGGGGCCTATAGGGACGTCCTCAAGCTCACCCGTGACACTGACGGTAGTATTCACGAATTTGGTCTCTCTGATACCCTTCCACTAAGTGGTTATGAGATTGAGACCGCTACTAATAGCCAGCTTCAAGAGCTAGCGGAACACTTGAAAGAGTTCATGCTGGAACAGCTCGACCGTGAAGGGTTGGTTGTCTCTATACTTAGTGATTCATTCTGGCGGTTGGCGGTTGGCGGTTGGCTGTTGCCTTCTACCACTACGTGCATCGCCTAGAAGCTTTATGCCGAGCACGTCACAAGCGGGACTTTGGTTATGACCCAATTTCTACGTCTATCGCGGGGAGTCCTTTGTCTGTGTCCTCTCCAGCGGTGAAACAAGTCTCTTTGTAGTGGCATAGTGAATTTGGTCACTTAGTTAGAGGTGATATCATCACCTCATAAGTTAACAGGTGGCACTATGACAAAAAGTATAAGACGACTATTTAGCGCAGAATTTAAGTTAGAAGCAGCGCAGTTAGTCCTAGACCAAAATTACTCAGTGACTGAAGCAGCCCAAGTCATTAATGTGGGCAAGTCCACGATGGATAAGTGGGTTCGCCGGCTCAGAGAAGAGAGCCAAGAAAAAACACCTAAAGCGTCACCGATGACCCCTGAACAAATAGAAATTCTGGAATTAAAAAAGAAGTTGGCTCGCCTTGAAGAGCATAATGAAGTATTAAAAAGCCACGGCTCTGTTGATGTCGGACTCACTGAACAATTCTTGATAATCAAGAAACTCAAGCAGAGCTACAGCGTAAAAACATTATGCGAAGTCTTCAATGTTCATCGAAGTAGTTATTCACTATTGGCTTAAGCGCCTAACGGTCATTAATGCTGAAACAGTAAAATTGCGCAGCTTGGTCAGTGAGACTCACGCTGCAAGCAATGGCTCTGCGGGAGCGAGAACCATTGCAGATATAGTCACAAATCAGGGTGTAAAGCTGAGCCGATACCGAGCAACAAAGCTTATGAGAACGCTTGGTTTAGTGAGTTGCCAAGTACCAATACATTGTTACCGAAAAGCTTCACAAGAACATATTGAAGTTCCAAATCACTTAGGTCGTCAGCTTGCGGTTACCACCCCAAATGAGGTCTGGGCTGGTGATGTGACGTATATTTGGACAGGTAATCGATGGATGTATTTAGCCGTTGTTATCGATCTTTTTGCCCGAAAAGTGATTGGTTGGTCGATATCTCTATCGCCTGATTCTAAGCTAACAGGCAAAGCTCTTTCGATGGCTTATGAGTCTCGTGGCAAGCCTAAAGGTGTTCTGTTCCATAGCGATCAAGGCAGTCATTATACTAGCCGTAAATATCGTCAATTGCTGTGGCGTTTTCAAATAAAGCAGAGTTTATCTCGCCGAGGAAATTGTTGGGATAATGCGCCGATGGAGCGTTTCTTTAGAAGTCTGAAAGCGGAATGGGTGCCAACTGTGGGCTATCGTAGCTTCGCTGAAGCTCAACAAGAGATTACCCGTTACATTATCGGATACTACTGCCAACTTAGACCACATCAGTATAACGGTGGTCATAACTCCCAATGAATCAGAACGATTATATTGGGAAAACTCTAAAACCGTGGCCAATTTTAGTTCCGGTTAGCGATGGCACCTTTGCCAACCCCTTCGTAAGCCACGACTTTCAACGTTTGTTTGTCGCTCAGCGACTTGTAGACTTCGTCTGCAATGTAATTGGCCAGCAGTTCTACAGTTGTATCAGTATCAATAATCTCTGTTTCACACTGAGCTATCGCAAGTTCGAATGCACCTTGTTGAGCGAGATATCTAAATCCGTAATGACTTTGGTCAGTTACAGATTTCGCATGTTCGCTTAAGTTCAGAGTATTTAGGTTTACTTTATCTTCCAGAGAAGCGAGGTAGATACAATTCCATCGTTTGGCAAATTGTACTTCACGTATTGTGTCTCGTTGACCATCAACAATCAACTCTATGGCTGAACGGTGTCCGTGGGCGATACGTTGACAATTACCATCATGCTTTTTTAATCCGTGTGAGTAATGATAAAATGCACCCTCGATCTTTTCTGGACGCAATGTGATTTCAATTCCATCTATATTGCCTGGTAAGTTTTCTTTCAACAGGTTGTATACATGTTTGGTTAGAGTCTCAGTAGTAATTTCATGTGCGTCCACAAAGCAGTATGCTTCATCAGGGCATTTCAAGTGGATGCTCTTATCTGCGCGTATTAGGTCTACACACTTGTATCTAGCTTCCATTTCTTTAGAGTGAATCATTGGGTTATGCAGTGGCACTAGCAAGCGATGATCAACAAACTGGTCAATGAGGTGTTTAATTTGCGATTTAACCTTACCAAAATCGAGCACCATATTCATTTCGTTGAGTTGGCCAGAAAGAGAAACATCCAAAATCCAACTCTCACCCACCATACCTTGTTTCACACTTAGATATGAAGCATCAATGACAGTAAGCGCTTTGACAAATAGATTCAAAATAAACCCTTTAATGATAGCCGTTGTAGTGAAGTTTTATTATACCCGAATCGCATCAATATGTAGTGGGGTATAGACAAAAACTCTTATCATACGGCTAGTTCGTTCTTCTCTGAGTACTAAACAAACTGAGTACTAAACAAAATCTAGTTAGTGTTTTGGTTTTTATGATGTTTATTATTTTGTTTGAGTGTTAGTTAGTTTTCGTCAGGAATCAAAAGGCTGGCACGTTTTATCAATAAAGTGGTAGTCTAAGTCTAAAGAGAAGATAAGACCTTAAGGTTTTTATACACCTGTTGGAAGGCATTGTGAGCGAGATGACTTACAATCGTAACGGTCAGTGATGGAGAGTCGATAATGGATGCCTACAAATTAAGTCTGATAGGATCTCGCTTATTCAACTATGAAGTGAGACCTTTTTTGATCGGTGTGTCCAGTGGTCAGATTACATCAGAGATTGACTCTGAGGAATGGCATGATCTAAAAAAGAAAGCCCAGAATAACCACGTCTCGGATGTCGAGTTGCGGAAAATGGTTGAGCTGTGTGGGTACGAAAAGTTGGGGCTTTTGTATGAGTTAATGGACGAGTTAGGAAAATAACTAAGAAAAAAGAGAAGGCTATATTCCTTCTCTTTTTCACTTTCAAACTCAAAACCACCAACTACAAATTGTGGTGATTTATATCAGTCAATGTAAATAGGATAGTCTTTGCGCCAACCTTTTTGGATTTCATACAAACGCAAAATATTGGTCGCAAATAATTGCTTCTCAGACGTTGTATTTTGGAAGTCATTCCAACGTCGACTATAAGGCAAATCTTTGACGTCAGGGTTACGGGCAAGGCCAAGAGTCCAATACCCTTTACTAAAGTGGCAGTTATCCTTGATCAAGGATAACTCTTTTGCAAAGAACTTGGAGGAAGGAATTTTATGATACAGCATAGATTCATTACCCTCGTTCTTACTTGGCGTTTGGAACACTCGTAACATGTGGCGGCATAAGTATGAGAAACCAATCACTGAGGTGCCGTGAGTAATATATGAGCGCTTCATATCTCGGGATTTGTTCGCCCACTCTTGTGGAAAGACGTCGGAGACGGCCTGCCAAAAATTAATTATGATCTGAACGAATTCTTTCCGGGTGTTATCATCGAGATCTTGATATACACGTACGCCGAGCGTGCTTAAAACCTGTCGGCGAACATTGGTAATAAATTCGGTAATGGACGACTCCGCAATTATACCATCTTTATTTCCGTTGGACTTGATCAACCCAAACAGTGGCGAATCGCTTCTACGAAAGCCCAACTCTTCGCACATTGAAAGTGGGAATGCTTTCTCTGCCAACGCAGGTGGTTTGTAGATTTCATCGTATAAGGCTAACGCGTTCAACTGCACTGACGTAAGCGGTTTGCCCAAGTTTAAGATCAAAAACTGCTGGATATAATCAGCCTCATTTTCTGAGATGAAAATTGAGACTGGCAGTGGATAGCTGTTGTGATGACTGTTCTTTACACCACCTGAACGTTGTTGGCCATCGACGATAGCTCCTGGCAGTTCACTAGATGGCTTTTCAGGGTCATAAGGAATATGCAAATAGCCAAACTCAGAGTCTGGCATGATAGGTTCGAACGTTACTGTGTTATTGAAGCCAATGACCAAATTTGCCAAGATGGTCGAATTCTTTGACTCAACGTAATCTGTGATCGACTCAATGTGTTTCGGCAGTTCACTTCGCTGGTACCCGTGAATGTATTCACCATCCCGGGTAATGTGGACAATTTTGGCCACATCGCGCACTTTTTTGCCTTCTACCCATCCTGTGTAAACTGTTACACCATTGACGATCTCTTTGATCGCTTTAATTTTTAAAACTTCAGACATAGTTACTACTTAGCTTCAGAGTTGATCGTTTCGAGCACTTTATTTTTGTGTTTAGTGATGATAGCCAGGTTGTGAATACCTCGGCGGCGGTTTGACTGATTAGAACGAAACATGATGTTCATTAAGCCACCTTGACAGATCCCACAAGTACATCGACGCCACTCTCTCGCATTTAGAAACTCTCGGTATTTAGCTTCGTTTCGTTTTAGTTGCGCTAATTTTGATTGAGTGAGGTTGGACGGCAGGTAGTTCTCATTAGTAACTTTTTCATACGCGATCAAAGCTTTTAATGCGCCACCGAGGTCGAGGCCAGTCTCATCATAGTGTTGGAGTCTTTTCAGGCAATCCACCTCTAACCGTTTTACGCATTCATTAACTGAGAGCGCTGTATTGGACAAGTCAATATCAAATTCGTTGTTGTCTTGAAGTGCCGAGATATATTGGCGTAACTCATCTCTGTGTTTGTCGATATGATCTTGAACATTGTCATGGTCACACTGTCTGACACGAATCATTAGGGACTCGTTAAAGTGCGTCGAATCCGAAGATATAGAGTAGTATTTGCCTGCTTTTAACCCCTGCATCAACGGAGATGTGCTATCTGCGCTGGTAACCCCGGCCTTAATGTAAGCAGGGATGTTTTCAAAACGGCAAATACCTAGTAAATGGAATTGGGTGTCTGGCTCTCGAATACTGCTCAAACTTTCCAGCAGATCGAGTAGTTCATCGGTTTTCGATTTAATCATGCCTCCGATGGTGATTCTGCGGTAACCCATATTCTGCAACTCTTTGACCGAACGGAGAAAAGAATGTTTGTCGTAACCATGAGCCACGCCGTAAGCCTCAAAACGATAACCTTGGGCTTTTTCGTAAAATTCTTTAGCGTTTGTCAACGTGATGTCGATACGACGTTCACTCTCTGCGATTAGTTCATGCAAATCATACTTTTCAGCGGCCGCGTCTTTCGCGGATTCGTCTTTGAAGTAGGGGAAAACAATGTGGTCGAGAGAGATGCCGTAATCGAATCCGCCGCGATCATAGAATTCGATCAGTTCGTCCACCGTAAATGGAGGTTCATGTTCGTTGTGGTAATCGAATGCACCACAGTCTCCCATTAATTTTACGTTTTCGAACTTTTTGGTATCTAAACGAAGGAACTCGCGTGCGCCGTTAAAATAAAAGTCCTCGGTCAACTCTTGCTCGTAGTACTTACCGCGTTTTTGCATTGTCCCTACACCAGCTAGCGATACAAGCATACCATCATAAGGAAGTTCAGCTAGGATTTGATGTGGGTAGTGATCATCATCATACTGCCGATGGTGCTTGGTGCGGCTGTTATCGCGTCCATCAAATTGGGGGTCGACAAAGTCTTTGTTATCTGGGAAAAAAAAGCGGAACTTAGTCACGATAAACCTTTTTCTGATTTGACTTGTTTGTAGAATTCGCCAAAGCGCTCGACAGAGCACGCAAAGCCACTGTCTCTATACTTGCGAAGTATGGATGTTGCGGAGGCAGGCTTCTCACTATCGCAGATTTCATTCCAGATGAACTCTTTAATTAATTCAATGGGTTGAACTGCTCTCTTAGGCTTAAAAGTCGGTTTTAACTTTGCGAAATCTTCATTTAGGGCCGGGATAATAGCACTGAAAGGTATTTTTGTAAGTCTTAATTGCTCAACAAACATATACAATGCAATTGAAGTGACATTTCTATCGCTAATCGCTAAACCACTCTCTTTGGCTTTAGAGTGGTTTAGCACGTTGCGCGACGTATGTACGAAGCGACATTCATAAGCTTTTAGTTTTTTGGGGATATTTGACGAAATGATCACTATACGCTCATTGTCGAACGTACCGCTTTCAAACGTTGAGAGCAAATCATCTTGTACTGCTCGCAAATACTCATTGCTCAGGCAAAAGATAAACTGGTCTCCTGAGTGCGCATTTACATACTCAAAAATAGAAGTACCTGGCAAATCAGATTGACATACCGAAGACCACCACGAGGATTGAGGAGAGGGGACTCGGTCTTTGTTTGCGCTAAAAGTTGCATTGTAACTAGGCAACTCAATGTTACTCGTCACCAATCCAAAACCTGCTGATAATATAGATAGTTTTAAGTGATATTTTTCAGCGAGTTCTTTCGCATATTGAAAAGCTTGGCCATCATATAGGCGTGAAGTTGGTTGGCGCTCAGACGTCTGATTGAACGCGTCCACCCAAGAGTTTAGATACTGATTCAAATCAGCAGCATTATGTTTAGAGAAACACATCTTTTCTGGTGCTGAACTCGTTTTCTGTGCACTGCACGGGACTAATAAATGTATCTCTGGCATATATATCTCCTATCAACAACGCCAGATTCTATCTTCAACCCACGTCTTTCTCCACTCTAACTAGACTAGCTGAATCTACTAAATTCGTATATGCTTTATTTCGGAGGTGAGTGTATGAAGTTTTTTTTCCAGATAGTCAGGACTTTGTTGACTACTACACACCAAGCTTTCTATACGATTAAAGCGGAACGCAAAGGTAAGCAGTTACTTCAACCGAAAGGTAAGGGAAGTAGCAGCATGCTGCGTTGTTTATTGGAAAATCAAGATTAAGCGGACTTCCAATTTGGAAGGGAATTTTTAGGTTAATCGCGGCTTTTCGGGGAAAGCCGCCTTTATCTATACACATTATGAGACCAATCAACGCTTCAGACTACAAAACCTAGTTGTGACAGTAAGCCTTTGAGATGGAATCACATAGTTTGTTTTAAGTAATACTTCATGTAATACTTCATGTAATACTTTGCTATATGGGTTTTTATTAAGTATAACCATATGAATGTCTTATGTTTATGATTCTGAAATCTTGCTCGCCAAATTCTAGGCCCCAGCAGAAATGCTGGGGCTTTTTCGTTTCTGTAATTTCTCACCTCAAATAATCTGACGTTGTATCGCTGATGTTTGGATTAATTTGCATTCTGAATTAGTTAGGTTGATCCATTTTTGTAGATAATGTCACTGCCGAGCTTTTACGCTCTTGCACGTGAACTCCCCATTTCATTCGGACGGCGTTTCTGATTAGTGCTATAACTGATGCCGTACTCTGAAACATGATTTCAGCGCTCTAAGATTCACTATTCAGGAGATGGGAATGCAATTATCAGATTCTGCGTTGTTCCGGCAGCAGTGTTTTATCGACGGCAATTGGGTGGCCAGTGAGAATGGAAAAACGTCGACGGTGACGAATCCGTTCGATGGTGCAGTGCTTGGCACGGTGCCGGAGCTAACGCCCGATCAAGTAAAGCGTGCGATTGCCTCGGCTCAGGAGGCGCAGCGCTCATGGGCGAAAGAAACAGCGGCTACCCGTTCTGGTGTGCTGCGTCGTTGGTTCAATCTGATTGAGCAGCACAAAGACGAATTGGCTTATCTGATGACCTGTGAACAAGGCAAAGCGTTATCCGAAGCCAAAGGCGAGATAGGTTATGCAGCCAGCTTTGTTGAGTGGTATGCCGAAGAGGCTAAACGTGCTTATGGCGAAATGATTCCGACGCATAAAGCGGATGCGCGTATTCTGGTCTCTCGCGAGCCTGTCGGTGTGGTTGCCGCGATTACCCCGTGGAACTTTCCCGCCGCGATGATCACCCGAAAAGCTGCACCTGCATTCGCAGCAGGCTGCGCAGTGATACTCAAACCTGCTCCTGATACACCGTTCACTGCTCTTGCGTTAGCAGAACTCGCTAAACGTGCGGGTTTGCCGGATGGCTTATTGCAAGTGGTGACGGGAGATGCAATTTCGATTGGTGAAGTGCTGACAAAGAGCAAAACCGTTCGCAAACTGTCGTTCACGGGGTCGACTCGAGTCGGCAAAATTCTGATGGAGCAATCGGCCTCCAACGTCAAAAAGCTATCGTTGGAACTCGGTGGCAATGCGCCATTTATTGTGTTTGATGATGCTGATATCAACGCGGCTGTGGATGGCGCGATGATCGCCAAATTCCGCAATGCTGGACAAACCTGTGTATGTGCTAACCGTATTTACGTCCATGACAGCGTGTATGAACAATTTACCGCGAAATTGGTGGATCGAGTGCGTAAGCTGAAAGTGGGCAATGGGTTAGATCCAGACACGCAAATTGGTCCACTGATCAATGATGCAGCGGTTGCGAAAGTACGTAACCACATCAAAGATGCGGTAGAAAAGGGCGCTAAAGTGGCGTTTGGAACCTTGCCTCAAGATGACAGTCGTTTACTCGTTCCGCATGTGCTGACTGAAATGAGCGATGATATGCTGGTGACTCGCGAAGAGACATTCGGTCCGCTTGCGGCTCTGTTCCGTTTTAGCAACGAAGAGGAAGTGGTTGAACGCGCGAACGATACTGACTTTGGTCTTGCCGCCTATTGTTATACACAGTCACTGGCACGAGCCTGGAGAATGAGTGAAGCGTTGGAAAGCGGTATTGTTGGGATTAATGAAGGGCTGATTTCAACCACGCTGGCACCGTTTGGCGGTGTGAAAGAGTCAGGCTTGGGACGCGAAGGTGCCAAGCACGGACTGGAAGAATATCTGGAAGTGAAATACACCTTGATGGGTGGATTGAATTAACCTATTTAAGGCGCTTTCGGCTTTTCCTGTTGTAACACCACCCATTTCAGCGGGCCATTGGTTTCAAAATCATTGGCTCGCTGACATATCATATACACTTGCGCTATCTGAACGACCGAACCTTCTGAATACGCTTTATCTTCGTAATAGCAAACGCGCTTGCCGATGCTGCCATCCATCAACAGTGTATTTTGTTGGGTAGACGTAGACACCGTATTTGCCTGAACAGTGCTTGCTATAACGATAGCTGTAAATACACCAATGGATTTGATCATAAACGGGCTCCTTTTGCGCCTAGATTACTCTTGCTGTTCATTTTTGCCAAATTGACGCCGATAGCGTGGAAGCATGCTCTCATTACCCAACAATCCACCCTGATGGATGTAAATCAATGACTTATGTGGCTGAGTAGGCAGCCATTCCAGCAGGCTGCGCCACATTAGCGGGTCATAGAGTAAATCAAATTCGACACCTGTCTGATTGTGGAGAGCCTGCCAAATTTCGTAGTTCTGCTGATAAAGGCGACCAAAGTGGTGTTTGGATGAAGCATTGATGATCACCGGATGGGATGTTTCTCCCAGCTCGATAAATTGCTCAACAAGATAAGCCTCGCTACCTACGCAAGGGCAGGTCACCACTTCAATATCGTACTCGGATAGAGCTTTATGCAGGAACAACGCTGTGGTGCCGGTACCTGACGGCAATGCCACCCGCCACGCCTGTTTTGGCTGTTGCGCTATCCATGCCAATAATTCATTGGCAAGTTGAGTGACACCTTGTTCGGCGATAGTGCTGCGTCCACCTTCCTCAACAAAAAGACACGAGTCATCCGGCTGGCGAATTTGAGCAATATAGTCGCGCGGATGATGCTCACCCAAAGGCCGGGTCTCGATGATTCGTGCGCCCAGCTCCTGTGCGGCCCGGTAGTTGCCAATCGGCGTAGCTTTCAGCCAAGCGGGGATATGGTCGACATAGAACTCCAGTTGCCAGTTTCGCTGGCGGGCGAGGGCTGCTAAAGAATAGAGCGAGTTAGCTTGCGCGGAACCGTAACTTATCAGCGTGGTTATTGTTGAATACTGTCCCTCAAACAGCGTCATGAATTTACGCGCTTTGTTGCCACTGAACTGAGGATGAAGCAGGTCGTCTCGCTTGAGGTGAAACGAAAGATTGGCAAAGTGGTGATAAGTGATAGGGCTGTGGGCGAGCTTCATGTTTATCCGTCAGCAAAAACAGTGATGTGTAGTGTGCCTTGATCGCCAGATGAAAAAAAGCCCGGAACAAAGACGATCCGGGCTGATACAAACATAGGAGTTAATAAGAAAAAGCAGCGTAAATGTCAGTTGTCAGTGAAAGAAGAAAGTTCGACGGCCTGTAAAACTCTTAAAGCTCTGCCAACTACGATAATTCAGACCGGGCTTCACAAAAAGAGTTCCCAGAAAAGATAAAAAAACTTCACTTTTTTATGAATTAGAGCTGGATCAAAAAGTTGGGTGTAGAAAATGTCGCCTGGTCGGACCATGAGTAAAAAATGTGATGTTAACTACTTGTTAACCATGTGTGTCAAAGGTATATTTTAAACATATGTTTGATACGAGTGATTGAAATGGCACCAAGAAGTAGTACGAAGGATAAGATACTGGACGTCGCAGAAGGATTGTTTGCGGAATACGGGTTTAACGATACATCGCTGAGGACCATTACCAGCAAAGCGAACGTGAACTTGGCGTCGGTCAATTACCACTTTGGTGACAAAAAAACATTGGTGCGTGCAGTATTGAACCGCTATCTAGAAGCGTTCATGCCTGCGGTGCACGATGCCTTGATAAATCTGAATCTGCGTGATGAATACAGCATGGCAGATGTGTTTGAATCGCTGCGCGGCCCGCTGCGTGCACTCAACGATATTCGTCCGAACGGTACCAGCCGTTTTATGTTGCTGATTGGACGTGGCTATACCGATGTACAGGGTCACCTGCGTTGGTTTATCACCACCCGTTACGATGATGTGTTGTCGCTGTTCATTGAATCGGTGATGAAAGCCAATCCGAACCTGACGCGTGAAACCCTGTTCTGGCGACTGCATTTTACGCTGGGTACGTGTGTATTCACGATGGCATCGAGCCAGGCTCTGGCCGAGATTGCCGAAAACGATTTTGGAAATAAGGTGGATGCGAAAACCGTTGTCGACCAGATCATTCCATACTTAGCGGCCGGAGTAGCCGCACAATAACGAAACTATAATTTAAATAACGTGATTTAAGACCAGTGAACAAAAGGATCTGAACAATGTGCTCTCTACGAAGAAAATGGATTAGCGACCCCGCTTTTAAACTGTTTAAACAGGTACTTCCACCGCTTTCGAACACTGAAAAAGAAGCGATGGAAGCGGGGAGCGTTTGGTGGGATGGTGAGCTATTCTCTGGCAAGCCAGATTTCAAGAAATTGCATCACTACCCGAAACCGACTCTGAGTGCGGAGGAGCAATCCTTCATGGACAATGAGTTGGAAACCCTGCTGTCCATGCTTGATGATCATAAGATTGTTAAGCACGATCGCGATTTGCCTAAAGAAGTTTGGGATTACCTGCGTAAAGAGCGTTTCTTTTCTTTGATTATCTCCAAAGAGTACGGTGGCCGTCAGTTTTCTGCTCTGGCGAACTCAACCATCGTAACTCGCATTGCAACGCGCAGCATCAGTACTGCGGTCTCCGTCATGGTGCCAAACTCATTGGGACCGGGTGAGCTGCTTTCACACTACGGCACTCAAGAACAAAAAGATTACTGGCTGCCGCGTCTTGCTGACGGTACGGATATTCCGTGTTTCGCACTGACTGGCCCAGAAGCGGGCTCTGACGCTGGTGGTATTCCGGATCAGGGTATCGTGTGTTACGGCAAGCACGAAGGCAAGGAAGTACTGGGTGTTCGCATCAGTTGGAATAAACGCTACATCACCTTGGCTCCTGTTGCGACGGTGCTGGGTCTGGCGTTTAAGATGAGCGATCCGGATAAACTGCTGGGAGACAAAGTCGATATCGGTATTACCTGTGCGCTGATTCCTGCCGACCACGAAGGTGTTGAAATCGGTGAGCGTCATGATCCGCTTGGTTTGGCTTTCATGAACGGTCCAACGCGCGGTCAGGATGTGTTTATCCCGATGGAATGGCTGATCGGTGGTGTGGATTACGCCGGTAAAGGTTGGCGTATGCTGGTGGAATGTCTGTCTGCGGGTCGTGGTATTTCGCTACCAGCACTAGGTACGGCCATCGGCCATCTGACGGCGCGAACCACAGGTGCTTATGCTTATGTGCGCAAACAGTTCGGTATGTCGATCGGTAAGTTTGAAGGTGTTGCCGAAGCCATGGGCCGCATCGGTGGTTTGACTTATTTGTTGGAAGCGACGCGCACACTGACCACCACGTCGTTGGATCTGAAAGAAAAACCGGGGATTGTGACGGCAATTGCCAAATATCACATGACGGAGATCGCGCGGACTATTCTGAATGATTCGATGGATATTCACTCTGGGCGTGCGATTCAGGAAGGCCCGATGAACTACTTGTCGAGTCATTATCTCGGTGTGCCAGTGGCGATTACCGTCGAAGGCGCCAACATTCTGACCCGTAACCTGATGATCTTTGGTCAGGGAGCCACTCGTTGTCATCCTTATGTTTTGAAAGAGATGGAAGCTGCGGCGAACCCGGATGAGAAACAAGGTGCGAAAGAGTTTGATGAGCTGTTGTTCAAGCACATTGCTCATGCAACCAAAAACACCTTTGGCGCGTTTGGTGCGGCGGTGACAGGTTCGCGCTTTATCAAAGCCGATATGAGTGGCCCAACGAAACAGTACTACAAGCAAATGACCCGCCTGAGCCGCGCTTTAGCGGTGAGTGCAGATTTCGCCATGCTGACACTGGGTGGTGAGCTGAAACGTAAAGAGATGATTTCAGCGCGTCTGGGGGATGGTCTGAGCTATCTGTACATGGCGTCTGCCGTCCTGAAACGCTATGAAGACGAAGGTCGTCAGCAGGCGGATCTGAATTACGTACACTACTCAATGCAATACTGTTTGCACCACGCGGCGAAGTCGTTGAATGAAGCGTACCGTAACTATCCGATTAAGTCTGTTGGCAAACTGCTCAAAGGCCTGTTGTTCCCATTTGGTAACCATTTCGATGCGCCAAGCGACAATCTGACGCTGAACATTGCAGATAGCCTGATGACTCCGGGGGCGCACCGTGATCGTCTGACACAGTTGTGCTACATCGGTAAAGATGAGAATGACAGTGTCGGTCTGATGGAAAAAGCTTTCCTGGCGATGTACAGCATCAAAGGGCTGGAACGTCAGTTGGCAAAAGGTGTGAAGGAAGGCAAGGTGGCTCGCAAAGGTTTGTTGGGCGACCGCCTTGAGCAAGCCAAAGCGGCAGGTGTGCTGACAGCGGATGAAGTTGAAGCGATTCTGGCTGCCGACAAACTGCGCTACAAAGCGATACAGGTTGACCACTTTAGTCACGATTTCTCCGAAGTTTTGACCAATAAGAATAGTAAACCTAAGCTAAATAACGTCGCTTAATTGAATCGTTCGTGTCCATCCAAGAAGGCTTCCTCATCGAAGCCTTCTTTAGTTTGTAAGCCGCATCCGGAAAAACAGGGTAACTTGCTGGAAATTTCAGCGTCGAGTGCTCCAACCACTTGCTAAATGAAGGCATTTTTACAGAAATAGGATGCGAACTGCGGGCGAAACTTTTATCCTAGCGAAGATTTTTGAAGGAAGTTGAATATGATCATCAAACCTAAAATTCGCGGATTTATCTGTACAACAACGCACCCAGTGGGTTGTGAAGCTAACGTAAAAGAACAAATTGCTTACACTAAAGCACAAGGTCCAATCAAGAACGCGCCTAAGCGTGTGCTTGTTGTCGGCTCTTCTAGTGGTTATGGTCTCTCTTCTCGTATCGCGGCGGCATTCGGCGGCGGTGCAGCGACTATCGGAGTATTCTTCGAAAAACCAGGCACAGACAAGAAACCTGGTACAGCGGGTTTCTACAACGCAGCAGCGTTTGACAAACTGGCTCACGAAGCAGGCCTGTACGCAAAAAGCCTGAATGGCGATGCGTTCTCGAACGAAGCTAAACAGAAAGCGATTGAACTGATTAAACAAGATCTGGGTCAGATTGACCTGGTGGTTTACTCACTGGCATCTCCAGTGCGTAAAATGCCAGAAACTGGTGAACTGGTTCGTTCTGCACTGAAGCCGATTGGTGAAACTTACACCTCTACAGCGGTTGATACCAACAAAGATGTGATCATCGAAGCCAGTGTTGAGCCAGCAACTGAACAGGAAATCGAAGATACGATTACTGTCATGGGCGGTCAGGACTGGGAGCTGTGGATGCAAGCGCTGGAAGAAGCGGGCGTTCTGGCAGACGGTTGCAAGACGGTGGCATACAGCTACATCGGTACTGAGCTGACTTGGCCTATCTACTGGGATGGTGCTCTGGGTCGTGCGAAGATGGATCTGGATCGCGCATCTGCGGCTCTGAATGCGAAACTGGCTGCGAAAGGCGGCTCGGCAAACGTAGCGGTACTGAAATCTGTTGTGACTCAGGCGAGCTCAGCGATTCCTGTTATGCCTCTGTACATCGCAATGGTCTTCAAGAAAATGCGTGAAGAAGGCATTCACGAAGGCTGTATGGAGCAGATTTTCCGTCTGTTCAATGATCGTCTGTACAAAGAAGATGGCAGCGCGCCAGAAACTGACGAGAAGAACCGTCTGCGCCTGGATGACTGGGAACTGCGTGATGACATTCAACAGCACTGCCGTAACCTGTGGCCACAAATCACTTCTGAAAACCTGAAAGAACTGACAGATTACGAACTGTATAAAGAAGAGTTCCTGAAACTGTTCGGTTTTGGTATCGAAGGCGTGGACTACGATGCAGACGTTAACCCAGAGGTTAGCTTCGACGTTATCGACATTTAATGCGATAGATACATAAAAAAGGCGCTGAAATCAGCGCCTTTTTTATTGCTTCTCGGGCAACGTGATACAGAGAAACGTTGCCCGAGAAAGGGAAGTACACTAGCTGAGCAGGATCAGTATCGTACCTGCCAGCGTCATCAGAATGTTGGCGATAGCGTAAGTACCGGCATAACCCAATGCCGGAATGGTGGACTTAGCGTATTCGTTCACAATGTCCATTGCTGGCGCACACGTGCGGGCACCGATGATGGCACCAAACAGCAGTGCGCGGTTCATCTTCAGAATGTGCGCACCCACCAGATAAGCAAACACGACGGGCAGAACACTGACGATAAATGCCAGGCCAATAACCTGAGGGCCGACTTCGGACAGATGCTCAAACATTTTGCCGCCGGCACTCAGACCGATACCGACCATAAAGAACATTAAGCCGAGATCTTTAACCATATTCAGGGCACCTTGTGGTACATAACCAAAGGTTGGGTGGTTAGCACGCAAGAAACCGAGCGTGATGCCTGACAACAGAAGTCCTACCGCATTACCCAGGCTGAATGACACCTGACCAAAGGTCATGGTCACCAGACCGAACAGAATACCCAGAATAAAGAAACTACAGAATGCCAGCAGGTCGGCCATTTGGCTGTGAATCGAGATAAAACCGATTTTATCCGCCAGACCTTTCACGCGGCTTTTCTCGCCACTGACCTGCAATACATCACCTTTTGCCAAGACGATGTCGAGGTCCATTGGCATTTCAATCTGCGCGCGGACTACGCGGTTTAAGAAACAGCCGTATTCTGACAGGTTAAGATCCGACAGACGTTTGCCCGCAATGCTGTCACTTTTCACCACGATCTCTTCTTCCGAAATGCGCAGGTCGAGTAGGTTACGGTCAAATACTTCTTTGCCGTTACGAAAGCTTGGGTCGAGACGCGCATGGCTGTCTGGGAAACCCACCAAAGCAATCTCGTCACCTTCCTGCAAAATGGCATCGCCATCGGGATGGGCAAGAATACCGTTGCGACGGATACGTTCGATGTAACAGCCTGTTTGGCGATAAACGCCAAGTTCACGCAGATTTCGACCGTCTACCCAGTTGATAAGCTCCGGACCGACGCGATAAGCGCGAATAATCGGCAGATAGACTTTACGTTGGCTGCTGCCCCCAAGGCCGCGCTCCTGCGCAATCTGTTGAGCGGAATCGGATAAATTCTGTTTTTGAATCTTTGGCAGCAGCTTGGCGAACATGATCATACTAATAAGACCAATCAGGTAAGCCATCGCGTAGCCAACAGAGACATTTTCCAGCACCAACGACAGATCCATATTGCGCGGAATCGAGGAAAGGCCAGAGTTCAGGGCATCCTGCGCACCAACTAATACAGGCGTTGATGTCAGAGCGCCCGCCATCATGCCGGCAGCAAGACCGAAATCGAGATTGAAATAGTGACTTGAGATATACGTCAGAACCGTTGCGGTAACCAGAACCACAAGACTGAGTACGAGGTAGTGTTTACCGTCGCGGAAAAAGATGCCAAAAAAGTTCGGACCCGCTTCAATGCCTACACAGTAAATGAACAGCATGAAGCCTATCGTCAACGCCTCGGCGTTAAACGTAAAACCGAGGTGTCCCATGATCAGGGCCGTGATCAGAACACCAATAGAGTTACCTAACTGCAGGCTGCCAAAGCGGATTTTTCCGAAAGCAAGCCCGATAGCCAGAACAACAAAAATCAGCAGAATAGGGTTTTGGTCTAGCAAAAGTACGACGTCGATATTCACAATTTAGCTCGATTCAAGCGCGCAAGAAGAGAATGGTTAAAGTGTGAGGATTGTATCGTAAATATGCAAAAAGATAAGTGAAATTTTTGCGGTTTGACATTTCTCTGAAGGAAAACCACAAATAAAAAACCCGCTATATATCAGCGGGTTCTAATGCATTCTGCAACTTACTCGTCAAACAGACCCAGATGCTCTTTTGCGTATGCTTCAAAGTCTGTACAACCGCCGATGTGTTGTTGATCGATGAAGATTTGTGGCACGGTTTCAACTGGTTTGCCGACAGTTTTTTCTAGATCAGCTTTAGTGATGCCTTCTGCGTGAATATCAACATAACGGTAGTTGAAGTCGTCACGTTTCGCTTTCAACGTTTCTGCGTGCTCTTTTGCACGTACACAGTAAGGGCAACCAGGGCGGCCAAAAATCACTACGAACATAACTTTCTCCTTTATTTCGATTGTTGCCACTATGCCCGATCCGAATTAGAAAATAAAGTGGCAATTACCTGTTCTTTTGATAGGCAAAAGCTATCGCATAAATTTGCTTCAGTCGCTGTTTAATCACTAATCTGCTTCTGACTGCAAGCCGTACTGAAAGATAACGATTTGCAGCTGGCGTTTGTGATGCTCTGCAAAAACCTGCTTTTTTATTATGGTTATTTACAGCAAGTTGCACTGCATCAAACAATTTTTTTCGTGATACGAGCAATCTAAAACGCATCGCACGCATTCAGCCCGGAGGCCTCATGTTTCAGTTCATGACATCAAGTCGGATTATCTTTGGTGAAGGAGCTCTGCAAAGTTCCTTATCGGTGATTAGCCAATACGGATACAGCGTGCTTTTGGTGTCAGGTAAACGAACTGAACGCGCGAATGTTGTTGTGGATTACCTGCAGCAACAGAATATGCGTTACCAACATTTGGCAGTCAGTGGTGAGCCCAACATCACGATGGTGGAAGAGGCGGCTGTAGGAGGGCGTCGGTTCAGCCCTGATGTAGTGGTGGCGATCGGTGGAGGCAGTGTGCTCGACATGGGCAAAGCACTGGCTGCAATCATTCCCAATCAGGGAAATGTTTATGACTATGTGGAAGTGGTCGGCCGCAATGTTCCGCTTAAATCCAAGCCTTTACCCTTTATTGCTATACCAACCACAGCCAGTACGGGGTCAGAAGTCACGCGCAATGCGGTTCTGCGTTCGGGGCAGGATAGGGTGAAAGTCAGCTTGCGAAGTCCGGAAATGTTGGCCGATGTTGCGATAGTTGATCCGACATTAACGTACGGTACGGATTTGGCGACATCTGGCCGCGGCGCGATGGATGCGTTCACCCATTTAATGGAAGCTTACGTGTGCGGTGAACCCAATCCGTTGACTGACATGATTTGCGAGGAAGGGGTACGTCGCCTCTCCCGCTCAATTCTGGCGGCTTGTGTACGGGATGATAGCAAGGCACGTGCAGATTTGTCGTTTGCCGCAATGCTCGGTGGCATGGCTATTACCAACGCTAAACTCGGTGCGGCGCATGGGCTGGCTTCGGCTCTGGGGGGGAAACTCGATGCACCGCACAGCGTGATAACCGCGCGTTTAGCCCCTTATGTGATGCGCGAGAATATTCATGCTGCGCAGCTTGCAGGACGCGAGGATGTGCTGGCTCGCTACCGCAGGTTGTCACATCTGCTCACTGGGCGTAAAAATGCTAATGTCGAAGATGGTGCTTTATGGGCGCAGATGATGTTGGATAAATTGAAGCTACCAACGCTCAGTGAGTATGGCGTTTGCAGTACTTCATTCGAGCAGGTAGCGCGAGATGCGATGAAATCGAATGCGATCAAAGGCAACCCGATTCCACTAACCTCGGAAAGGCTGATTTATATTCTCAATCAGGTTTGTGCATGCCGGGGCGAATGTGTTGACGCGGATATAGAGGCGCACCGACATGGCGCGGTGTTGTTGATCCACGACTCAGCGGAAGAAGAAAGCAGCAAATTGAGCGGATAGAAAAACGGAGCCATCAGGCTCCGTTTTTTAGTGATTAAAAGTGTGAAAGCTTGTCGTAACGGGAGTCTTTCAATACTTCTTTCACGCGCTTGAGATTTTCGCGGAAGCCTGAACCACGGCGCAGGGTGAAACCCGTTGCCAGCACGTCGATCACCGTCATCTGCACGACACGGCTCGCCATTGGCATATAGACATCGGTGTCTTCCGGCACGTCCAGACAAATAGACAGTGAGGCTGCTTTGTCCAGTGGCGAATCTTTCGCGGTAATTGCAATCACTGTTGCACCGTTTTCACGCGCCAGATTAGCAATCTCGACCTGACTCTTAGTTCGACCAGTGTGCGAGATCAAGACGATCACGTCGTTGTCTGTACAGTTAATGCAGCTCATTCTTTGCATCACAATATCTTCAAAACAGGTAATTGGGATGTTGAAACGAATAAACTTATTCTGAGCATCACGTGCGACGGCAGACGATGCGCCCAGTCCAAAGAACGAAATACGTTTGGCCTGGGTCAGCAGGTCAACCGCGCGATTGATCTGCATCGGATCAAGGCTGTTTTTTGCCACATCCAGACAGGCCATCGTTGATTCGAAAATCTTGTGGGTATAAGCATCCGGGCCATCGTCTTCTTCGACGTTGCGGTTCACATAAGGCGTACCGTTCGCCAGGCTTTGGGCCAGGTGCAGTTTAAAGTCGGGGAAGCCTTTGGTATCAAGGCGGCGGCAGAAGCGGTTAACAGTCGGCTCACTGACATCAGCCATCTTTGCAAGAGTCGCGATGCTTGAGTGAATAGCAGTTTGCGGCGAAGCCATGATCACTTCGGCAACTTTGCGTTCCGACTTGCTAAAATTTTCCAGATTCTTTTGAATTTTTTCTAATGTATTCATAGTGTTCACGCGGGCGTAGAGAACAACTCGTTGGTAAAGCGATGTGACCATTTAGGGGAGGGAAATAAATCATTTCCAAAAGGTACATTCACCAACGCCATGGGATGAGTATAAACCTAAGCACGGATAATTCAGAAATGAAACGACGTATCGAATGATGAGAATATGACAAGCCTCAAACTAAATTTCATAAAAATTACAGTTTTAAGCTCAGAATTCTCATCAAAAGGAATTCAAATGCGCCGTATTGATGTGTGAGTTACAGCAAAACGAAATAAATTTTCAGTTTGCTGTAACTTTATCCGATAGGTTTATGCCAGGATTTGTTTCGCCAAATGCTCGATTCTACCCATAAGATTTGGGGCTAAAGCGGCAATCTGGCGTTGTTCTTCAAGAACTGATTGAAGAATTTCATTGGTGGTCAGCGGGTTAGCTAACACAACCCGGAACACGATGGTGTCGAGTTTATTCCAACAGATCGGGTTGAGGCGAGTCCGGGAAACAAAGGATTTACCCGTTTCACGCTGCTTCTTCTGAATAAACTTAGTCAGTTCATTCAGCAGTTCATTTAACAGAACCTGATCGTCTGCATTTGCTTTTTCCAACGCTTGTCTAATGTGTGGTGGCAGATAGCGATAGGTCAGCAGGCACAGCTCCGGTTGAGAAACCAGCTCGAAATCATCCTGCTCCTGAATCAGATCAGCGAAGTAACGTGCTTTGGCGATACTCTGATCGATCAACAGTTCGTATCCGGCACGGCTGATAATGTGCATACTGGCGTAAACCAGCATCGCCATACCGGAGCGAGAGCCCTCCAGAGTGTGACTTCCGAGGTCCTTTGACCCTTTACGCAGAATATATTGTGCGTGATGCTCAATAGAGTTCATGGCGCTCGGATCTTTAAACAGCACCATGCCAGCGCCCATAGGGATGTACAACTGCTTATGGGCATCAATAGTGACGGAATCGGCGAGTTCTACACCATCGAGCAGATGGCGATGATGGTTCGACATCAGAGTTGCACCGCCCCATGCCGCATCGACATGGAAATGGCAGCCTTCCTGATGAGAAATTTCTGCCATGATGCGCAGCGGATCGACGTTACCCGTTTCTGTGGTGCCGGCTACACCGACAACGGCAAATGGTTTGATGTTGTTCGCTTTAAGCTCGGTGATTTTACGCTTGAGATCTTCCGGGCAGATGCGGTTGTTTTCGTCCGTTTTGACTGAAACCAAACCCTCCTGACCAATACCCAGTACGTCGGCGGCTTTTTTCAGTGAGTAGTGGCCGCGCTCGGAAACCAGAATCGCCAAGCCTTCATAGCCATAATGGCGCATGGCTTTGAACAGACCTTCTTTCTCCACGCCGTGGAAATCACCGTCGGCTTTCAGTGCGTTGTTACGGGCAACCCACAAGGCCGTAATGTTGGCGATAGTACCGCCGGAGCAGAAAGCCCCAAGTGAGTGCTCGGCGCTGTGCATCCATTGTTGGTAGAACGAATCTTGCTCACCGTAGATGAGACGATGCAACATGCCCAGAACCTGACGCTCCAGCGGAGTGAACGCTTTAGAGGTTTCGATTTTGACCAGATTCTGGTTGAGGGCAATCATGATTTTGGACAGCGGCATTAAAAAGTAAGGCAACGCCGATGTCATGTGACCGATAAAGCTGGGAGAGGCGGTATGCACCGACTGTGCTACCAGTGTATCAAGCAGATGCTGAGTATGGTCCGAGACAAATTCCGGCTCATCAGGAATGCGCGCATCAGAGAAATCTTTTTCAATCTCTTTCAACGGTTTTTCTTCTGCTACGATGTGTTCGCGCAGAAATTTGTTGAGGTTGCGTGAAAGCTCTTCTTCGATACGGGTCAGTGTTGAGTCTGGCCCTTCTGGCACGGTAAAGATGCGCAGCAGAGTTTCAAAGTTCGCATCCGCGATTTTGTGTTCAGATACCATACAGCGTCGTTATAATTTTTAATCTATCGTTTCAGGCGAGACAATCTAAACGAAAACGGGACCAAAGTCCCGCCTTAATTCGGATGGCCATGGAGAGCAACAGGGCAGAATATACAGAGATGTACCATGCCACCGAGTGTTATTGACACTCGATTTTTTCTGTTTTGGCGATCGCCTCGTTGTACTTGTTAAGTGCACCTTCAATTTGCTTTGGATGGCTTAGAAGTTCAGCAAATGCGGAGCGTAGCTCATAGTTCTTTTCGTGTGGCTTGGCTTGACGATCATCAAACGTCGTTTTGGCGATCTGGCCCAGTTCATCACTGCGTGACGCCAGCACTTTGATATCGTGTTGTTCCAGTTTCAGCCAAGCTTCGACAGGTTGCGCGGTGGCGACTTTTGAAGCGTCATGCTCTAAGTAGTAATGAACCGCTGCACGGCTCAGTTCAAAATGGTGTTGGCGACCTTCCAGGAACCATTGGCTCACGTCAGCCAATTCCGGGTATTTTTCCGTCGTCATTTTGGCAAGATCCGAGTACCACGCCAGTGAAGCATCAATGTAGGCATCGTATTTTTTCGCAAAACATTGATTGTCGGCTGCAGCCGCGGTCATTGAGGTAGCCGATAAGAGCATGGTGACAATAAAGCGTTTCATAATCGTTCCTTTTGCGACTTTTTTATCTTTACCCTGTGGGCAGGGTTTTATTGATTTCCAGTTGGGCTTTACTTAATGCGTATGAAACAAAATCGTCACACGCAAGGCGCACCATTTTAAAAGATGTGCAACGTTATTCCTGAGATCTAGCCTGCAAGAGACACAAAGAATAACATTAAAACGGGCACTAACAGGCTGAGAATGAACCCACTGACGATCGCAACTGGCACACAACGCACGCCACCAGTGGTCTGAATGACTGGCAAGGTGAAGTCCATGGCTGTCGCACCCGCGTAACCGATGGAGGTGCAAGGTTTGCGACTAATAAACATCGGGATCAGCACCAGAGAAATCAGCTCGCGCAGCAGCTCTATCATAAATGAAGCGCCGCCATAAACCGGACCAAACGCATCGCCCATCAGGATACCGGCCAAAGAGTACCAGCCAAAGCCAGATGCCATTGCCAGCCCTTTGTAGATGGGAATATCCAGAATCAATGCAGCAATGATGCCGCCAATCCAACTGGTGATCATCACCACTGCGGCGATCACCATGCCATGTTTGTTCAATAGGATTTGACCTAAGGTAAGACCGCTGTTGCGAAGCTGAATGCCAATAAAGAACAGCAACAGGAATAGAATCCATTCGCTTGCGGTATCGACCCACGAAAGGTCAAGACTGAAAACGACACCAACCAGCAAGCCACCACCGACCACTAAAATCAGTTTGACGGATTCAAGAGCCATACTAGAAAGAGGCAATTTAGTGTGACTGGTGTCGGTGGCAAGCGGAAGAAAACGGTCAACCAGAGGTAGAGCAAGCAGGTTGCAGGTGCCAAGCAGAACGAAAAATACGCCCGCGTATTTCAGGATCAGTTGCAGGTTGTCACCGAGGTTATCCAAAGCCGCCAGACTGAGTCCCATGAGAAAAAGGATCACATAGACCAGTGATGAGGTAGCTTGGTTAAGTTTGGCGAGCCAGTTTTTATTGTGAATAGAGAACAGATACCCCACCACAAGTGGGGCAAAGATAAACAACATCCCTGATAACATACATTCCTCGAAAAGTGATTTAGAAACCGCTGGCGTTAATTACTGCACTGAGTTGGGTTTTGAATTCCACATCACTGAGATTGCTGAGATTGTAGAGGACTTCTGCGCCGGCCGCGTTGATTTCAACGTCGTGCTCTTCTATCGCATCGTCTTGTTTTCTAAACATAAGTAGATGATGTGCAATCCGTGCCACATCAAGGTAGCTGACTTCCTGGCAATGTTCTACTAATTCTTCGTTACAAGCCACTTCAAGGAAATCTTCGTCAAATCCCCAATGTTTGAGGACCAGTTTACTGGTGCTGGAACAGCTGGACTGGAAGATTTGCAACGCGATGTCTTGATCGAGGTAGTTGCCGTTTTCGAGGTAGAGATAATATTCATTGACCAGACAGAACAAACCGATGTCAGCCAGCAGGCCAACCAACAGAGCTTTGTCCTGCTCAAGGTGAAGGTAGTTATCGGGTTCAAGCTTTTTGAACGACTGAGCGACTAACACCATGGTCGCTCCCAACTCGCGTGAGACAGAAGCACTGTTGACCAAGATCTTGTTGCACTCTTTGCTCAGATTGATTGAGTGCTTGAGTTGTTCGATGGCTTGTGCTGTGACAATGTCACGTACACGAACGATGCCTAGACGAGACACGGCAGTGAGCAGATCGGTACAGGTAATATTACGGCGGTTAAACACCACGGAGTTCGCGACGCGAATAACAATGGCCGCCAGGCCGGGATCATCAGTTAGGCAGTCAGCGACATCGGAGACGCCAGTTGACTCTTGGGTACACAGTTTCTGAATTTTCAGCACGACATCAGGAATCGGCGGCAGAGAAATCTTGCCGGTACTGATGGAGGATTTAACCAACTGGGCAAACTCACTTTCTAGCCCTTCAATGAGTTTGTGTCGGTTTTCCGGAAGCCAATAAAAAGCTAAGTGATTCATTGTTTATCATTGTTAGTTTTAGTCCTGTTCATTCTACCGATCGCTAATTAATAGAAGCAACTATAAACCGGAAGAAAGCGGCAATTTCTTTACATTTCGATGATCTGTGAGACATTTTGCGTGCTTATTCTGTTCGAAAAGCCAACAAAGATGATGGCCTTGTGACACTTCTCTCATTCTAGACAAATATTCGATACGTTGATGTGAATTAAGTCCGGACTTATTTCGTTTCGTTAACTATGATATATGAAACATATAGGTAAGCGTGTAGTACATATAAAAAGCTTACTAATTAACCTATTCATTTTATTCGCTAAAAATTTGCTGCTATCTGGTGATCTGTCTTAATCGGGGAATGTGATTAAAGGATCAATGGATATGTTTGAGCATAGATTTTTCGATTATGTAATTAAGTTTGGTACCTACCAAAAACGTTCTATGTTTGGTGGTATTGGGTTGTTCCAGCAAGACGCGATGTATGCGCTGCTGACAGAAGATTGCATTTTCATTCGCGGCGGCGAAGATCTCGATGAAGTTTTGACGAATCTTGGCTGTGATAAGTACCGTCATGTGAAGAAGCAGACAACGGCCACCGTTAATTACTACGATATTACGCAGTTATTTGAACAGAACCACTCTGAATTGGACTCCATTATTGAACGTTCAATACTGTATTCTATCGAGCAGCGCTCTTTTCAGAAATCCCAGGCGAACCGTCGTTTGAGGGATTTACCGAATATGCAGTTGACGCTGGAACGAATGGTAAAGAAAGCGGGCGTTGACGATGTGGAAACATTCATGCGTCTGGGTGCGCCGGATGTGTTTAACAAAGTTCGCCGCATTTATGGCAGCGATCTGGATGTGAAGTTATTGTGGAAGTTTGCCGGAGCGATTGAAGGTATTCACTGGAAATTGCTGCAAGAGCCGCGTAAGCGCCAATTGCTCGATATCTGTCACGGTCGTTAAAAAGTATGTGACAAAGAGCGCTGAGACAAGGAAGTACAGAGCTCAATAAAAAACCGAGGCTATGACCTCGGTTTTTTTGTGTTCGTTTCTCTGCTTAGTATTTGAAACGAGCAGTAAACATCAGTTGGTCGCCGTAGGTATCGTTGATGCGGGCTTCGGCACCCAAAGAGAACAGTTCAGTTGAGTGGAAACGTGCGTAAACTGAGCCGATCCAGTTGTCGTCGTTGTCGATCGAAACGTAACCCGCTTTACCGCCAACTTCCAGCTGTGGACCTAACCACTGGCGCACACCCAGATTCAGTTCCATACCAGTATCTGCGCTGCCATTGTTTTTCTTATCTTGCAGGTGGAATAGCATTTCACCTGTAAAGTCTGCCCAGTTGTTAACCGGCGCGTGGAAACCAAAACCCGCCGCCGCGTCGTAGTCGCTCTCAAACTCAGAGTCAACACGTGCAATCACGTGAGCGTTAGGGTGAATAGATTTACTGACTGCAGCACCATAGGTCACAGGGCTTGCACCGATGCGCGCTTCAATGTAGTCGTAGCTGAAGTTGCTCATCACGGATGGGCTGTTACGGTCAACTTCAGCCATTGATTGTGCTGAAGCAAGAAGAAGTGCTGTTGCAATGATTGTTTTACGCATAGTCACGATAAACCTATATCTTTATGATTAATTCCATGGTCGAAAGCGGAATATCCGCTAGGACGTAAAGCCTTGAAAGATAACCAGGCTTCAAAAGTGTCGACATCATAATTCATAGGTGCAGTCTGGCTCCACCAAAAAATGTCATTGTTTTGTCGTCTAAGTAAATATTAAGCAATTAAGATGCCAAATATATGAACTCTTTGTGATTTCCTCTGCGTTTGCTTATTCACCGAAACTGATTCGTTTGGCAGAAATCGCATTGAGGATCTTTTCGGCGTCGAGTACCTGAATCCACGGCATCAGTTCCGCTTCGTTGTCGATAATGTACTGCGTGAGCTGGTCTTTGATCGTTTGGCGCAACTGGTCGCCATGCCACGGCTTAGCCACGTAAAAATGCAGGCTGGCATGATTGATGGCTTCGACGGTATCCTCCAGACCGGCTTGACCCGTCAACAGAATTTTGCGTGTTTTGGCGGTATCTTCGTCGTCGTTTAATTCAATCAGAAAACTGATCCCCGTTTGTTCTGGCATGATGTGGTCACACAAAATCAGCGCCAGAGGAATGTCCTGCTGGCGATAATCTTCAATGACTTCTTTGGCTTCTGCTACAGATTCCGCAGCCTCAATCACGAAGTGTTCTTCAAAACAATCGAGATCCTGAACCACGCTATCGAGCACTTCTCTTTCATCATCGACACATAAAATCATGTACTTATTCATGTCATTTTCCTTATCGCATGATTTAGCGAGGTGAGAGCGGTAACCAAACGCTCATGGTGGTGTAATGGCCAAGCTCACTGTCGACGTCAATCCACCCCTGATGTTGCAGCACTATCTGCTGGCAAACTGACAAACCAATGCCCAGTCCGAAGTTGCCTTCCCGCTTGGTGGTGTAGTTGAGGGCAAAAACCTGATTTTTGAGCTCATCCGGTATGCCACAGCCATTATCGGTGAAGCTTATGACAGCATAGGTTTGATCATTTTTCTCCTCCATTCGTGTGCGAATGTGAAGTATGCCGCGTTCAGGGAACGCATCGATGGCGTTAGAAATTAAATTGGTCCACACCTGTTGCAGCGCAATTGGCAGACAGCGAAGCGGCGGAATATCGGCGTACTCTTTTTCAACACTGTGCATCTTGAGCCGGTTTTCGAAGATGACCAGAGTGTCTTCAATCCCTTCATGAATATCGACCTGATGAAAAGTTTCGTCATCCGGGCGGGCATAGCCTTTGAGGCTTTTCACCATGTCGGCAATGCGCTGCGCGCATACGTTGATGGAGCGTAAATTGCTGCCGGCAAGATGGTAACATTCCAGCTTATCTACCTGTACTAATGCGTCATCGGGATGGCTTCTTGCAAGATCGATCAGCGTCTGATCGTTTTCGAGGCCAAGTTTTACCAGCTTTTTGGCCAGTAAACGGTGGTGTGTTTTCTCTTCCAATTGTTTAGCGCGAGCGCGCTCTTCGGACGTCGACAGTGGTTTTACCTGTAAAGCATTACGCAGCAGCGCGGCGCCTTGTGAGTCGCGAGAATGGGCCACGTTGCAGCCGTCGACAATCGATTCGATGTTACGACTTAAGGTTTCTGTGCCGCGTAGGATGGCGGCGACCGGGTTATTGAGTTCATGAGCTACGCCTGCGACCAACTGGCCAAGCATCGCCATCTTCTCACGTTCGATCAGCTGTTGATGCGCCAGTTCGAGCGATTCAAGCGTTTTTTGCAACTGGAGTTTGGTGTTGATACTGCGTTGTAGGCGGCGGTTGAAGTGACGTAACAGCAAGTTAGTGAACAGGGGTAATAAACTGCTGTCGGAGTGCATCACCTTGGCAAAAACATCACGATCGAGTTTAATCACTTCGGTCTTGGTCAGAGTAATGGCGGTTGAGAACGAAGGCTCACCTGTGACAAACGACATGCCTCCGACGATATTACCTTTTTTATGCCGAACCACTTCACGTTGCTGGCCGAGATCATCTTTTTTATACAGCGCAACTTCACCTTCAGTGATAAACCATAAAAAGCGGTTCTCTTCGCCTTCCTTAGTCAGCAGATGTTCCGCAGAATAGGTACGACACGCTCGGGTCTCATCCTCTTTTTCAAAAAATTGGTACAAGGCGCCAATGACTTGTTCGGCCAGTTCGGCGTCGGACAGACGATGGTAATCCGTGATAAAGCCTTCGCGGAAAGAGCGCATCTTGTTATCGATATGAGCACGCAAAATGCGCTGTTGATCGAGCAGGGTACTGTAACTCAGGATGTTGTCTTTATCCTGTTCCAGAATGTAAGTAGTCAGCTCCTGTTGCACGGTTTTGCGCAGCACGTTGTCTTGCAAAGGTTTAGTCAGACAATAATCGAGACGACCTTCGTTGACGGCATTCAGAATCGCCTGAATGTCCTGTCCGCAACTGATCAGCACTTTGCGCGCATTGCGTGTGTGCGGCAGCTTATCGAGGTGAATTAAGAAGTCTGCGCCGTTAAACGCTTCATGATGACTGGCGACGACCAGAGCCACGGTCTGACCTTGCTCTTCGAGAAATTCTAAAGCCTGCTGAGCATCTTCTACAGAATCCGCAGTATGCAGGTCAAACTTGGCGGCAAACGCACTCAGCTCGTGGCGCCATTGTTCCACGCTGATGGGATTGTTGTCTAAACAGAGCAAAGCGTATCGATTCACGGCAGTCTCGTCGGTTACGGGTCGGCATCGATACTGTAACAAGCTTTGCCAGATGGAATTGGGAGCTAGGTTTGAAGACACTAAACTTTGACTAAGTAGGTATCAATACTCTGATTTAACTCAGTCTTTTCTCATTAATACCTGACATTACGCATTTATACTCGTGTCACTTGAGCTCATTGAAATAACTACGGTAGACTGAGCCAAACAATCAGGAAATCCTTTTATTATGAAAACTATTAAACGAATCGGTGCAGTTGGTGGCGCAATATCATTGGCACTTTGCTGGCCTTTGGCTGTCGGTCAAATCGGTCAGAACGTGATCACAGATGGTGTGAATCACATCGACAACGATAAGGTTAAAGCGGAAGTGGTCAGTTACGATCGTGGCTACCTGACTTCAACGGTCCAAACCCGTTATTCCATCGTAGATCCGGCCATTAAGCTCCAAATGGAAGCGGAAGGTATACCGACCGAAGTTGTGATGAACAGCGAAGTGCATCATGGTCTGCTGAGCCTGACTGCGGTCTCAACGTTCCCGGATTACCCGGATTTCCCCATGGTGATCAACAGTACCACCCGCTTAAACGGCAACACGGAGTACACAGCACAAACGGAAACCTGGCACTATGCCAACAACGGCGAGAATCCATTCACGCTGTCTGTAACACCGATGGTGTTTAAGGGCACGGCGACGACGCTGGGCGAACTGACTTACTCTGCGTCGATTCCATCCATTGATATGGATTTCCCGACGGGTGAAAAAGTGCAGATGAACAATTTGGTGGGCGAAGGTCAGGGCATACAACAAAACGGTTTCTGGATTGGTCAGCAAAAAATGACCATGGAGCAACTGAATACTCAAGATACGGCAGGTGAATCGCCATTCAGTGCGAAACAGGCATCGTACGAATTCACCTCAACATTGGATGAGTCGAAACAGCGTTTTAGCAGCCAACATATTATCAAGATCGGTGAGTTGGTGAATGAAAGTGGCAAAGTTAACGACGTGCAAATCGATTTCACTTTGGGTGATGTCGACAGCCAGTCGTTTGCCAAACTTTCCGACATCTATCAGGAGAATCCTGATATGTCCCAACAGGCGATTTCTGAAGCGCTGCCTTACGTGGACACCCTGTTCGCAAAAGGTTTCAAAGTCAGCATGAACAAAATGGCGCTGAAAGTGGGTGAGGGTGAATTCGACTCTAACTGGTCGTTTGCCATTCCAGAAGGCACTAAAGACGTGCTGCAGGACCCGAGCGTGATTTTATCGGCGTTGACTGGCAATCTGGACACTTTTGTCTCAACTCAGCTAGCGGCTGACTATCCGTTTGTTCAACAAGGTGTTGACGAACTGGTCATGATGGAAATGGCGACTCAGAACGAAAAAGGTTACCAGTTAAAAGCGGATGTGAAAGACGGAAATCTCGTTTTTGCCAATGGTCAACAGGTCCCGCTGGTGGCATTGCTGGTACCGTTAATGATGCAACAAGGTTACTAATCTGCTGATTTAATCGGTTATTAAAGAAAAGAGGTCTTAAGACCTCTTTTCTCGCTTTTTATCCTGATAAAAAAGTGGTATTAATCACACTAATTTTCGATAGCAGGAGCAAGGAACACATGGAGCCGAATACGGACACTGTTTTTAACTTTAGTGCTGGTCCAGCAGCGTTGCCAAAAGCAGTGATGCAAAAAGCACAGGCTGAATTTGTTAACTGGAACGATCTGGGCGTTTCAGTGATGGAAATCAGTCACCGTAGCAAACCTTTCATTCAAGTTGCTGAAGAAGCGGAACAGGATTTACGCGATCTTCTCAACATTCCAGATAACTACAAAGTGCTGTTCTGCCAAGGCGGTGCGCGTGCACAATTTGCGGCGGTTCCACTGAACCTACTGGGTGACAAAACTCAGGCGACCTACATCGACGCAGGTTACTGGGCGGCAAGTGCAGTGAAAGAAGCGAAAAAATACTGCAAACCGGCGGTATTTGACGCGAAAATCGAAAAAGACGGCAAAACGGCTGTCCTGCCTGCCAGCGAATGGGAAATTGACGCGGACTCCGCTTACGTTCACTTCTGTCCAAACGAAACTATCGACGGTATCGAAATTAACGACCTGCCTGTGACTGACAAACCGATCGTTGCTGACATGTCTTCTACCATTCTTTCGCGCGAAATCGACGTATCGAAATACGGCGTGATTTACGCGGGTGCTCAGAAAAACATCGGCCCTGCAGGTATCTGTATTGCGATCGTGCGTGATGATCTGTTGGGCTTAGCCAATGACGTTCTACCCAGCATTCTGAACTACAAACTGCTGGCGGAACAGGATTCGATGTTCAACACGCCACCAACGTTTGCTTGGTATCTGTCTGGCCTGGTGTTCAAATGGCTGAAAGAGCAGGGCGGTGTTAAAGCGATTGAAAAGATCAACCGTGAAAAAGCGGCGCTGCTGTACGGTTACATCGATTCTTCAGACTTCTACCGTAACGAAATTCACTCTAACAACCGTTCACTGATGAACGTTCCGTTCCAGCTGGCAAAACCAGAACTGGATGGTACTTTCCTGGAACTGGCTGAAGCGCGTGGACTGACTTCTCTGAAAGGTCACCGCGTCGTGGGTGGTATGCGTGCTTCTATCTACAACGCAATGCCGCTGGAAGGCGTTCAGGCGTTGGTTGATTTCATGAAAGAGTTCGAAGCTCAGTACGCGTAATTGCCAGAGCTTGCTTGCAAGCTTGAACGCACATTTTAAAAAGCTCAGTGGTCACACTGGGCTTTTTTTGTTTCCGTTGCTCAGGGGCCTTGAGCACAGCGATAAAAAAACCGCCATTGCTGGCGGTTTCTACATGGTTATCAGACTCGTTGGCTGCTGCGACCCTGCGCTTTACCTTTTCCGGCCGGACGGGAACGGTTTTGACCCTGAACCGCACTGGTATTGGGGCGGCCATTGCCACTCGGTTTACCGTTCTGGCCTGACTTTGCCTGATTGCCCGCAGGTCTGCCGTTAGCTCCCGGCTTCGACTGACCGCCTGGTTTGCTGTTGCCCTGACGCTGACCGACTGGTTTGTCGCCACGCAGTGCATCAAAGCCCGGTTGTAACATCGTATGCTTGGTCGCAAAACGGTTAGAGCCGTGACGGCCTGATTTACGACGCTGTGCCGGTGTCAGTTTCTCACCATCCTCCGACGGAACCAGACAACCTGGTTTGTCGCCGATCAGGTGCTTTTTACCCATGTTGATCAGCGCTTCACGGATCAGTGGCCAGTTGGCTGGATCGTGGTAGCGCAGCAGTGCTTTGTGCAGACGACGCTGACGCTCACCTTTTGGCACCGCCACATCTTCACGTTTTTTGTACTTCACGCGTTTCAGCGGGTTCACTTCTGAGTGATACATCGCCGTCGCGTTACACATTGGCGAAGGGTAGAAGTTTTGTACCTGGTCACACTCGTAGTTGTTCTTCTTCAGCCACAGCGCCAGGTTGAGCATGTCTTCGTCTTTTGTGCCCGGGTGCGCGGAGATGAAGTACGGGATCAGGTACTGTTTCTTACCCGCTTCTGCGCTGTATTTTTCAAACAGCTCTTTGAAGCGATCGTACGTTCCCATGCCCGGTTTCATCATCAGATCCAGTGGCGATTTCTCGGTATGTTCCGGTGCAATCTTCAGATAACCACCTACGTGGTGCGTGACCAGTTCTTTGATGTATTCCGGAGACTCAATCGCCAGATCGTAACGCACGCCTGAAGCGATCATGATCTTCTTAATGCCGTCGACTTTACGCGCTTCGCGATACAGGTCGATGGTGTGCTTATGATCGGTATTGAGCTTGTGACAGATACCCGGGAACACACACGACGGACGGCGACAGTTCGCTTCCGCTTTTGGATCCGAACAGCCAAGGCGGTACATGTTGGCCGTAGGGCCACCCAAATCCGAAATGGTGCCGGTAAAGCCCGGAACCTTGTCACGAATCTCTTTCAGTTCGTTAATGATCGACTCTTTCGAACGGTTCTGAATGATGCGGCCTTCGTGTTCGGTGATCGAACAGAAAGAACAGCCACCAAAGCAGCCGCGCATGATGTTGACCGATGTCTTGATCATGTCGTAAGCCGGAATTTTCGCTTTGCCATACATTGGGTGCGGAACACGCGCGTATGGTAAGTCGAACACGAAATCCATCTCTTCTGTCGAGAGTGGGATCGGTGCCTGGTTTACCCACAGTTCACGGTTGCCATGGCTCTGTAGCAGCGCGCGGCCAGAATATGGGTTGGTTTCCAGGTGCAGCACGCGGCTGGCGTGTGCGTAAAGAATACGGTCGTTTTGCAGTTTCTCGTAAGAAGGCAGACGCACGGCGGTCGTCTTGGCATCGTGGCGAGAAGGGCGAATGGTGATCGGTTTGGCTTCGGCTTCTTCTTTTTTGCCGGTCTCGCACTGCGTTTCCACTTCATACGGGTTGGTTGGTACGAACGGCGTGCTTGGTTTATCAATACGCGAAGAGTCGATAATGGTGTAGCCTTCCGGAGCAGCAGGCAGGTTGACTGCAGTGCCGCGCACGTTAGTCATGTCGCTGATGTTTTCTCCATTGGCCAGGCGATGCGCGACTTCGACCAGTGCACGCTCTGCGTTACCAAACAGCAGGATATCCGCTTTGGCATCAAACAGGACCGAGCGACGAACTTTATCTGACCAGTAGTCGTAATGCGCGACGCGTCGCAGGCTGGCTTCAATACCACCCAAAACGATTGGCACATCTTTGTACGCTTCGCGACAACGTTGTGAATACACCAGAGTGGCACGATCCGGACGTTTACCGCCTTCATTGTTTGGCGTGTAAGCATCATCGTGACGCAGCTTTTTGTCCGCCGTGTAACGGTTGATCATCGAGTCCATGTTCCCGGCCGTTACGCCAAAGAACAGGTTTGGTTTACCCAGCGTGGTAAAGGCGTCTTTGCTGCTCCATTCTGGCTGCGCAATGATGCCCACGCGGAAACCCTGCGATTCCAGCAAACGGCCAATGATCGCCATACCGAAGCTCGGATGATCGACATACGCATCGCCAGTGACGATGATGATGTCACAGCTGTCCCAACCCAGCGCCTGCATCTCTTTACGCGATGTCGGCAGGAATGGGGCAGTGCCAAAACACTCGGCCCAGTATTTCTTGTATTCGTTAATCTTTGGTGTATTCATAAGTTTAAAAACTTGCTCACTTTACTAAAGGGGCTGAGTGGCGTTCTGACCATTATTATGTGGTCACAGGGCAAAAGCCTGGCCTCTGTTGTGCGGTCTTCCACTCAACGCCCGACATTCTTGCGCGCTAGAGTCTTCCTGATCTTCATCACTCAGGTTCGCCTCACGCTCATCGCTTCCCGCTGGCGTTATTTACGCGTATTACGAGCGTCCAACCTCCGTTTTCCGCTCCGCTTTGTTCGGCTTAGATTGCGCCTAATATCGCGTATTAAGGCCTCTGTGCGGCCTTAATACCTGCAGTAATACTAGGTGAAAAAAGCAGCCAAACAAAATAGCGGTGGAGTGTATCACGTTCTCGGCAGAGTCGCTCAATTTCTGTGACGGATAACTAAAAACTTTACATTGTGGGTGATAGGACGATGAAGTTGCTTTTCAAGGCGATGGCGCCAATAAAAAAGCCACCGCAAATGCGATGGCTTTTTAGCAAGCGTTATGACTTAAAACCGGGTGGCGAATTAGCCAA
Organism: Vibrio sp. LQ2; assembly: GCF_023920125.1. Classification (NCBI taxonomy): domain Bacteria; kingdom Pseudomonadati; phylum Pseudomonadota; class Gammaproteobacteria; order Vibrionales; family Vibrionaceae; genus Vibrio; species Vibrio sp. LQ2. The sequence goes on along the minus strand of NZ_CP085308.1, from coordinate 1,129,794 downwards.
TCAGGCCTTGTTTCGCCAGGTACTCATCGTACGTACCGTGGAAGTCGTTCACACCATCTTTGGTGATTTCGATAATGCGAGTCGCAATCGATGATACGAACTGACGGTCGTGAGAAACAAACAGCAGCGTGCCTTTGTAGTTTTCCAGAGCCAGGTTCAGTGCTTCGATCGATTCCATGTCCATGTGGTTGGTTGGTTCGTCCATCAGCAGGATGTTTGGTTTTTGCATGATCAGCTTACCAAACAGCATACGACCTTGCTCACCACCAGAAATCACTTTGACCGATTTCTTGATGTCGTTTTGTGAGAACAGCATACGACCCAGAATACCGCGTACGGTTTGCTCGTCTTCGCCTTCGTTTTTCCACTGGCTCATCCAGTCCAGCAACGACATGTCTTCCGCGAAATCATGTGCGTGGTCCTGAGCGTAGAAACCGATGTTGTTGTTTTCAGACCATTTGATCATGCCCGCCATCGGTTCCATCACACCCGCCAGAGTGTTCAGCGTGGTGGATTTACCGATACCGTTCTCACCGATGATCGCGATGCGTTCACCCACTTCAACCATCAGGTTGACGTTGTTGATCAGAATGTTCTCGCCGTAACCCTGTTTTAAACCTTCCACTTCCAGCGCGTTACGGAACAGTTCTTTCTTCTGATCGAAACGGATGAATGGTGACTGACGGCTTGACGGTTTCACTTCTTCCAGTTGGATTTTATCCAGCTGTTTCTGACGAGAAGTCGCCTGTTTCGCTTTTGATGCGTTCGCAGAGAATCGGCTTACGAAGGTTTGCAGCTCAGCAATTTGAGCTTTCTTCTTCGCGTTGTCGGCATGCAGACGGTCACGCGCTTGTTCAGCCGCGATCATGTATTCGTCGTAGTTACCGTGGAACAGACGCAGTTCACCGTAATCCAGATCCGCCATGTGCGTACATACGGTATTCAGGAAGTGACGGTCGTGCGAGATGATGATCATGGTGCAGTTACGCGCCAGCAACGTTTGCTCCAGCCATGCGATAGTGTGCATGTCCAGGTTGTTGGTGGGTTCGTCGAGCAGCATGATTTCTGGTTCTGCGAACAGCACCTGCGCCAGCAACACACGCAGTTTCAGACCCGGTGCGAGCTCGCTCATCAGGCTGAAATGTTGTGCTTCAGGAATACCCAAGCCCAGCAGCAGTTCACCCGCGCGCGCTTCGGCGGAGTAGCCGTCCATTTCTGCGAATTCAGTTTCCAGATCGCCAACACGCATGCCGTCTTCGTCGGTCATTTCTGGCAGAGCGTAAATGCGGTCACGTTCTTCTTTGACCTTCCACAACTCTTTGTGACCCATGATAACTGTGTCCACCACCGTGAACTCTTCAAACGCGAACTGATCCTGACCCAGTTTAGCCATACGCTCGTTTGGATCGGTCGAAACAGAACCTGCCGATGGCTCCAGCTCGCCGCTGAGAATTTTCATAAATGTGGATTTACCACAACCGTTGGCACCAATCAGGCCGTAACGGTTGCCATTACCAAATTTAATCGAGATGTTTTCAAACAATGGCTTATCGCCAAATTGCATGGTGATGTTTGCAGTCGTTAACACAAGGCATTCCAAGTTGTTGGTCTACCCGTTCTGACTTGAAGTGACAGTGCCTCTGCGCTGAAGTGGCAGAGGAGCAGGCTTCGAAGTCGATTGGGTACAGTAAATAAGTAAAAAGTTGGCCAAGGCCAACTTTCAAAGCTGCGCGATAGTAACAGTTTTTGTGATTAACATCACCCATGATCGTTCAACTTGATGCGAATCGGCCTGTAAGCCCGGTATTTACTGCATTCTGCGCCTTGGATTATTGCGTTGCGTCCTGTGTTATCAGCGTTGCCGCGGTAGCACAGTGAGTACGCGAATCACAAACTGGTGTAACTCTTTCATGTAGTTTTCCAGAAACGCTTTGGTTCGCTCAGCGGTGACATTGTTATCGTCGTCTATCATGCCATCGTGATATTGCAGATACGCTTCAACGGTATTCATCAGCGGTGAATTACAAAAACAGAGCACACTGCGCAATTGGCTCTGCGCAACCGCTGTACCGATAGCACCGGGTGAAGTGCCGATAACGCCGGAAGGCTTGCTGGCAAACGAGTTCTGCCCCCAGGGACGGCTTGCCCAGTCAATGGCATTTTTCAGCCCGCCGGGAATGGAGCGGTTGAACTCCGGCGTAACAAACAGCAGGCCATCGCAATCGGCGATCGCCTGTTTGAACGCTTTTGCTACCTCAGGAAAGTCTGCGTCGTAATCTTGGCTGTATAGCGGTAGATCCTTGATGGGGATTTCCACCAGTTCTAACTCCGGTGGGGCGAGTTTGGCCAGCGCATGAGCCAGCTTACGGTTGATGGAGGTAGATGACAAACTCCCGACGAAATAGCCGATTTTGTACTTGGTCATATCAAGCTCCTGGTTTTTCCTTGCCCACAAGCTGTTTTGGGAATGGCAAAGGAAAGGTCAATAAAACGCGTTGTAAAATCCGCTGTTGGGGGCTGATATAAAACGACTTCGGCCGTCACAAACAGGCAGATCACCGCCCCTAAGTCTAGTGCACGCTAAGAGCGGCCACCAATTCAGCGCCGCCCTTTTAATCTGTCAAACAGCTTTGCCGTTAGCGATTAGGCATCGCCGTCCAGTGTATTTGTTTACCATCACTCAGCGTTGCCAGCACCGATTGCGCCTTGATGGTTACGCCATGATGATTTCGCGAATGCGGTGAAAAATTGGCAATGATGGTGGAGCCATCGCTAAAGGTCGTTTGTTGCAACTGGCCGACATCATCCAACCATTGAAAGTCCGTCAATGCCTGATTCCATAGCTGCTGGTGGATCGGAGAAAATCCTTGCTGGTAATGCTTTAGCGCCTTGATTCTCTGGCTTGATGGCGACAACGCTTCATCCCGAGTCAGGTGCACCATCGGCGGCGTGTTGTAGAGCATGCTGGTTAAATCGCGTTCTGCCTGCACATTACTGAATTTAAGGCTGTCGCTGTGCCAGTGATGGCTGTTGATCACCTCGTCGTGAAAAACGGTTTGATACAGCGGAACCCGATACTGCGGGCTAAACAGCAGAGTTTTGTATGGCTCTTTAACTGCTGCTGATTTAAAGAAGAAATCCGGTTTGTGATTCGGATACCAACGGCCGAGAAAATAGGGTGAGCGGGTATCGCGCTTCATCTCATTATCCTGCCAACCAAAGCCGATGGTTTCTAGGCCGTGAGCAAAACTGATGCCTTGTGTGGTGAGGCTGTTGCCATCTTCCGACCCCAGAACCAGGCCTTGCTGCTCGCTTATCCACAGCATGCGCTGATTAAACGCACTAAGCATGGCGTTTTCACTGGTTGCATCGCGATAATCCTCGCGGGCCATGGCGGTGGCATCCACATCGAGAAACAGACTGTTGAAGTGGCCGTAGCGGATAATATCGAGCACGCGCTGCTGCACATACGCTAAGTGACAGTTTGGATTGAGGTAGTTACCTTGGCCACGAAAGCCTGGCTGCTTTTCGCCACTGGCTCGTTCGATGGCGCATTGCTCGCGCATTTCGCCGGGCAACTGCGCGGTGAGCCAACTGTCGTTCACGCCAAGGGGAATAGCGGTGTTGTACGAATCGTAAGTGGCCACTAAATAGCCCGCCTTTTTAGCCTGCTCAACAGCGTCGGGTTGATAGAAGGCCGGCATCCAGTTGTCAAAACCGAGCCATAACTGTGTCAGCCCGGCAGATTGCAAGGTGTTGACCATTTCTGATGTTAACGCTTGACCCCAGCGCTCAGGCGCTGAGAGGTAGCGCGCCGCGGCGGAGGCGAGCCAACGCTTTTGCTTTTGAGCCGCATCAAACTGTGCTGCAATTGTGTTGTTGCTCAGGGTCGGCGGGGAAGCGGCGAATCGCGCTGCCAGCGAATTGTTCAATGCATCGACCAGCAATTGTTGATGGTAGCGGCTGAATCCGTCTCGCCTTGCTTTCAGAGCTTGCAGTTCTTTACGGCTGGCAGGATCGACAGATAACGTAGAGGCATTGAGATACCAGTCGTTCAGCCCCCACCAGTCGCGTACATCTTGTGTGCTCAGCAAACCTTGCCCGAACAGATATACCTGACTGGCACCAATCAAGCGGGAAATAGCGGGGTTGCGCGCCACTTGTTGTTGCAATGGTGTCGATTGCTGATGCTGTTTGCGCCACTGGCGATAGGCTTTCGCACCATCAAGCGCATGTTTGCCGAGCGACAAGCGAACCTGAAACGGATCATGCTGATTCAGAACAGTGAACTGATGATCAGCCTGCATGTCGAGACGTTCATCTGCTTGGGAGAAGGTCAGCGTATTGTTGGTGGCGCTAAGCAACTGCACCGAAACAAAATTCGCTCCCTGCTGCGCAGTCCAGAACGGCATTTTGAGATCCTGAGTCGTGTTGGCTCCGGAATAGTTGTCGATCAGAAAGTCGCTCCAGGTGCGGTTGTCTGTCGGAATGCGCATCCCTTCGCTAAATGGCAGTAACAGGGCATCGGTGTCGCGCTGCGGCAGATCAAACCAGCGCAAGGTGACGGGATGATTACGCGTGATCCGCGGCTGAGCCGCGGGAGCGAAACTCAGTTCTAGTCCATCGCGATCGAGTGTGGCCGAGACGTTGATCTGGCTTGGCCGGAGCTGCCAACGCGCTGACCGAGCGCTGGTGGCCTCAATGTTTGAAGCCTGCTGCGGCTGCTGGTTAACGCTTAGCGCCGCGCTGTTGACGTGAATTCCGTTCCAGAGGATCGCGAGGTTGTCGGGTGAAATTTGAATCTGCTGCTGGTCACTATTGAGCGTGACAGGGGCGGCATGCACGGAGAGTGTCAGCGCCATCAGTGAAAGTGGAGCCCAAGAGAGCAATGGATGAGTCATAGTGAATTCCTGTGTCAATGAATGTCACTATTACAGCCAGAGTGACACTGACGATTGTCACCGCATTGTCTCTATTGGTGCAGCTATGGCTCCTGCGGTAACGGGATGGCTATCCTCTGCACGTACTCCACCTTTACGCCATGCTGATATTCGAACTGTGTTGCTACTGCGCTGAGGTGCCTGGCCGTTAAGGGAGTTTGCCCAGTGCCGGGCAGTGACGTTTGTGTTGAGGTGATGACGGTCGATAGCTTGACCATGTCATACTGCTCATCCAGCCACAGCCAGTTTGCTACGGGGTCTGCGCATCCTGCAACGGTCTCAGGCAGACTCAGTGACAGGGTATGAGTCTGCACGTTCACACTCAACCAAGGTTGTGAATCATCGACCGAGACAACCAAAGGGTAGCGATTGGTGCCGAGCTTAAGCTGATAGAGCCCAAACGGTGGCGGAGTGAGCATTTCGCTGGTTTCGATTTCCTGATAGTCGGCGCTCGGGGCCAGTTGGCCTGCAAGCAACAACTCTCCCGAAGGGGCCACAAGTTCAACGGGCGAGGAAAAGGGGACGGAGTCTGCGGTCAGTTTGATCTGATACCCCTGAGAGGCTACACCTGAGCGACGAATGAAACTGACGCTGACGCCAGATGCGACGTGTACTGGCTCTGCGCGCAACGCTTTACCACAACGAGTCTGCGTTAAGATGGCTTGTTTCGCCGCATACCAGTACCGGGGATCGAGCTGCTGTTCGCCGAGTGCAATCTGCAACTCTTGCCACGCCAGATTGGGCTGGTGTTCAGCCAGTGCCAAATAGGTTTTTTGCAATGGTGAGTCTGGAAACCAGCCCGCCTCAACATGGCACGATAGCCCCAATGCGACGGGAAATAGCAAACGCAGGTAATTCATTCCGGTGCCTCATTGAGTCGGTAGCCAACACCGCGATAAGTTTCGATATTGAGTTGCGGCAGTTTCTGCCTTAAACGCAGAATGTGGTTGTCAATCGTGCGGGTGCTGGGAAAAGCTTCATAGCCCCACACTTTGTTGAGCAGTTCGTCGCGATGAAAAACCCGGCCCGGATTCTGCGCCAGCAACACCAGAAGCTGAAATTCTTTTGGCTTGAGCACAACGGCTTGCCCGTTTGTCATCACCTCTCGTTTGGCGAGTTCAATGTGGATCTCGCCATATTGCAGGGAACTGGTGCCGAGCGGTCTGAGCTGACTGATCACCCTCGCCACTAACTCTTCATGTGCAAACGGCTTGGTCACATAATCTTTGGCCCCAGCCATTAATCCGGCCACTTTCTCCTCGGTTTCCACTTTGGCAGTCAGCATGATAACCGGCAGTGCTTTGCGCTGTAGCCATTGCGGCAGATGCCGGAGTGAATCCCCGTCATTCAGTTGGCGATCAAGGATCACTAAATCGGCCTTGTACCACAAAGTCTCTACCTGACGGGCTTCCTGAACCCACAAGCACTGATACCCTTGTGACTCGAACAGCGTCACCAGTCCCTGACCAAGCAGCGTATCATCTTCAATCAACAGTAGGGTGTTCATAACGGCAGCTCCAGAATACAGCGGGTGGGATGGCGAAGAAGGCGCAGTCTGCCACCCATCATCGACATCAGATGAGCCACGATGCTCAGCCCGATGCCCATGTTGTTGGTGTCCGATTGCGGCTGAAAGCGGCGCAGCCAGCGCGTGAGCGACGAAGGAAACTCACCGCCATCGCGAACTTCAATCCTGAGCGTCTCCGCCACTTCGGCCTTAAGTGATATCGGCCCTTTGCCATGTTGACGAGCGTTGTTGATCAGGTTGTCGAGACAGATAGTCAGCCAGTAAAAAGGCAGCGCCAGCTCACGATCGTCATTCAGTTGATAACTCAATCCGTGTTTCTCTGCGATGTGGCTCAGCCAGTCATCCAGCGACGCCGTCTGTTTAAGCAGTGGCTCTGAGCGGCGGGCACTCAGGTAGACTTTGCTGTTTTCTGTCAGTTGGGTGAGACGCTGATGATCGGACATCAGACGCCACACGGTATCCTGAGTGTTTGGCGACAATTGATCAAACTGCTCGCGGAACAGCTCGACAGTCAGCCCCAGGCTGGTGATCGGCGTGCGTAATTCGTGCGTGAGCAGTTGCAGCACAAAGCGTTTTTCGCGGCTGTGCTGACGACGTGTATAGAGTGATTTGACGAGCAGAAAAGTGACGGCTGCGATGAGCGCACTGACCAACAGAGTAAGCCATCGGGCGCTCGCCTCAATGGGCGCTATACACAGGTTGCTGTAACGAAACGTGCAGTTTTGCGCGTGCAGATCAAGCTTCAACTGATTAGCAAGGGGCAGCCAGTGCGCGGCGTCGATCGTTTTCCAACCCTGCTCACCACTGAGCCAGAGCGTGTTGCCCTCCAGCCAGGCGCGATAACCATTGAGCAGACTATCCCGCCCCTGAGAAGACAGGCCCGCGAGCGGAGCATGCAAAGGGTGCTGTTTATGACCAATCGTCAGATAACGTGCCAGTGCGGAACCGGGTACCAAGGTCGGGTAATGCGCCAGATAGCGATCGGCGTAACTGCCTCCGGCTGGGTGGAGCGGTTCGTGGTTGGCGAACCAGTGATGACTCAGCGGTTGGTTGTTGCACAGTGCCAGTTCAAACTCTACCGCTGTCGCAAGGCGAGCGCGCTGTTTAGCTGGGTGCTGACAAGTTTTCGCCACCTGATACAACTGCTCAATATCCTGCCAACTGAAGCGGCGAAAATCGGGGTAACGGGCACTCTCCAACAGTACTTCGAGCGGTGAATCACTCAGTTGTGACTGAGTGACGCTCAAGGGTTGGGATTGCCAGCTTTGCTGATAAAACTGTTGCCATTGTTCTTGCACACTCTGAGCCTGTGTGGCGCAAGGGAGCAGCAGAACAAAACAGATTGCCAGCGAAAATGGGCGCATTGCAGACTCGTCTAAAGCGTGAAATTGCTGAGATTGTAGTGCGAAATGCCGCTGTTTTGTAACCGCAATGTCAACATCGGGGTGTGGAATGCGCCAACGCCGCAGTATTACAGGCGTTGACGTTTTGGCATGCAGATTTAGTGCGAACGCTTTGCCATCGGATGGCTGTCGTTCATTTGCAGCAGATCCCACAGATTGCCATACAGATCTTCAAACACCGCGACGGTTCCGTAATCGGCTTCGGCCGGCGGGCGGACAAAGTGAATCCCATCTTCGACCATACGATGGTAGTCGCGCCAGAAATCATCGGTATTCAAAAACAGAAATACGCGACCGCCAGTCTGGTTGCCGATAAAAGGCTTTTGCTCCGGTTTGGATGCCTTGGCCAGCAGCAGAGTAACGCCCTGTGAACCCGGCGGAGAGACCACCACCCAACGTTTATCCTGCTCAGGTTGATACGTGTCTTCAACCAGTTCAAATTTGAGTTTATTGATGTAGAAATCCAGCGCTTCATCATAATCGTGCACGACGATACTGATGTGAATGATCGACTGTTTCATGCTGTTCCCTTGTTGGAGGTTTTCGATGGGAGATTAGGTCACACACCTTAACGCAAATCAGGCAAAAAGACACTGCCCTCAAGAGTCAGGTTCTCTCCGTTATTGAAAGGAAAGTGTGAGCCAAGCCGATTACATCTCGGCTTGGTTTGTTAGGATGGAGAACGCAGTTTGGTGATGAAAGGAAACGCAATGAAAACCATCGGAATGATTGGTGGCATGAGCTGGGAATCGACGCTCAGCTACTACAAGGCGATCAATGAAGGCGTTAAAGCGGAGTTGGGCGGGCTGAATTCGGCGCAAATCTGCCTGTACAGCGTCAACTTTGAGCCGATTGAAAAACTGCAACATGAAGGGAAATGGGATGAAACCGCGCAGCTGCTTGCTCAGGCGGCAAAGTCGGTCGAAGCGGGTGGCGCAGATTTTCTGCTGATTTGTACTAACACCATGCACAAAGTCGCGCCAGAGATTGAGGCGCAGATTTCGATTCCGATTCTGCACATTGCGGATGCGACGGCGAAACAGCTGCAACAAGATGGTATTGAGCGCGTCGGACTGCTCGGCACCCGCTTTACGATGGAGCAGGAGTTTTACAAAGGACGGCTGCAACAGCAGTTTGGTATTGATGTGTTGATCCCTGATGCAGAACAACGGCAGCAGGTGCACCGTGTGATATATGAAGAGTTGTGTCTGGGCACAATTCGACCGGAGTCCCGTGCGCAGTATGTTGAGATTGTGGAAGATCTCCACCGACGTGGCGCTCAGGCGGTGATTCTGGGGTGTACGGAAATTGCGTTGCTGATTCAGCAGCACGATACCGACGTGCCGTTGTACGATACGACGAAAATTCATGCCGAGCAGGCGGTGCAGCTTGCCTTAACTTAAGGAAGAGTAACGATGAGTGACTATTGTGGAAAGTGCCGCCAGTTTACCCGCAAAGAGGGCGGGCAAGCGGATATTTGTGGCGCCTGGGAGCAGCCGACACAGGCAAAGCGGGCTGCATGTGGCTTTTTCATGCCGCGTAAACCCAAACGGGGCACTCAGCAACAGGCTTGCCAATCCACGGGAGGTGCACAATGACCTCTCGTTATCATGCCAGTTGCCTGTGTCAGCAAGTGACGTTCAGCGTTGCCGGTTTTGAGCCGCTGGTGGCGCATTGCCACTGCACCATGTGCCGCAAATTTCACGGCGCGGCATTTGGTACTCTGGCGGCGACGCAAGACCTACAGTGGCTGAGTGGTCACTCGCTGCTTAAAGAATTTACTGCCGCCAATGGTACCGTGCGTACTTTCTGCTCGGAATGCGGGTCGAGTATTGGTTTTCGCAGCAAGGGGGTTGCCCCGGAGCAGATGGAAGTCGCGCTGGGCCTGTTTGATCAACCCATTCCTGTCTCGCCAGACACCCATATTTACACTCACTACAAAGCCAATTGGTACACGATCGAAGATTCGCTGCCGCAAAAAGGCGAGGGGCGCCGCTCCTGAGTGTCACTCTCATCTCAAAGCGCCTGTGGAGGCGCTTTTTTTTAACTTTGGCCCCTGGTCCCCACAAGCTTCGGGCGACGTTCAGCTCACTCGCGTCTATTCTTGATAGGTTAGCGGACAAATCTTTGGCATTTCTGCCGTTGTGGTTTGTCCTGTAGCACGCTGTTTCTGCTTTGTTGGAACGGTGGTCTCAGAATGAATTAACGTCATTGAGTTTACGGGATCTGGCTTGCCAGCTGCTGCACAATGACGTCACCAACAACAATAACAGCAATATCCTGATTTAACGGGTGAGTGAACCAATGGCTGTCTAAAAGGAACGTAACATGTTCATCAACAATCTGACTTTGAAAACCCGCTTGATCATCGCGGTTGCAATCCCCTGCCTGGCGCTGGTGATTACCGGGCTTACCAGCCTCAATACGATGTCGACTATGCAGTTTCAGGCGGAGAAACTCTACCTCAACACCGCATCACCGCTGCGTGCGATGGCAGAAGCGGCTTCGCGTATTCCGCGTATGCGAGTGGGGATCGACATGATGCTGCTTCAGGAAACTCCGCTGCGCGACGAGAAAGGCGTCAAAACACGTGTCCAGGAAGCGCGCAATGAAGATATCCCTGAGATGCGCCAAACCATGAAACAGGCGGTGGATGCTCAGCTGAATCCGGAGATGAAACAGCAGGCGCAAAAGCTGCTTGATCAGTTTGAAACCATGGTCAAAACCGACCTTAACCCTATGTTGGATGCGTTTGACCGCGGCGATATGGCCAGCGCGCAGCGCATCTATCGCGACCAGTACGCCAAAACCTATGGTGTGATGCGCAAAGGCGCCAACGATATTCTCGATGCGCTGCTCGCGCAGGCGGAGCGCCGCAACACAAACAGCGCGATCAGTTATCAGGCCGGGCGTCGCGACAGCATGCTGATCATCGTGGCATCCATTGTTATTTCGATTCTGACGTCTTGGTTCATCATCGCCAATCTGCGTAATCGAGTGTCGTTCCTGCGCGAAACCATCGGTGATGCAGCGAAAAATATGTCGCTCAACACGCGCATTAAGCTGGAAGGTCAGGATGAACTGACCGACATTGGTCACAGTTTCAACCAGTTCATTGAAAAGGTGCATGCCTCGATTGATCAGGTCGCGAAAAGTGCCCGCGATTTGGCGACGATGTCGCATAACGTGGCTGATCAGGCTCACCACACGCAAAACAACTGCGTTGCCCAGCGCGATCGCACCGTTCAGGTTGCGACGGCCATTCATGAGTTGGGAGCGACGGTGAATGAAATTGCCTCAAATGCCGCGCAGGCCGCTGACGTAGCCCGCGAAGCAACGCATCGTTCAGCGGATGGCCGTGAAGTGGTAAATCAGGCTCAGATGCGTATCACGGAACTGTCGAGCGAGTTGCAGCAGGCAACCGGTGTTGTGGAGGCGCTGGCCGGACAAATTAATGCCATCAGCTCTACACTGGATACGATTCGCAGTATCTCCGACCAAACCAACTTGCTGGCGCTTAACGCTGCGATTGAAGCGGCGCGTGCTGGCGAGCAGGGCCGAGGTTTTGCGGTGGTGGCCGATGAGGTGCGTACTCTGGCAAGCCGTTCGGCGGCATCGACCGATGAGATTCAGGAAGTGATTGATAAACTTCAGGCCGAATCCAAACGTGCGGTGGCCGTGATGGAAAAAGGTCGCGAGAAAAGTGTTCAGGTGGTCGATTACGCCAACAAGGCCAACGACTCTCTGGAGCAGATCAACGGCCACATTGACCAAATCAGTGATCAGAACATTCAGGTGGCAACCGCCACAGAGGAGCAGGCGAGTGTGGTGGAAGACATCAACCGTAACGTTGAAGACATCAACCAACTGACAATGCAAACCACGGATATCGCGGCGCAGCTTAATCAGTCGAGTGCCAGCCTGCAAAAACTCTCTTCCCAACTCGATAAACTGGTCGGGCAGTTCCGTCTGGCTTAGTGTGGAGCACCAACCGAATAACCTAAAAGGCGCCGAGGCGCCTTTTTTCTTGGTTTAATCCGGAAAACGTCTGGCAGAGGCAAAAGAGTCCGGCTGGCAGTAATCCTCGACGAAGTCATCCATGGTGATCGGCTTACTGAACAAATAACCCTGAAAGAAGTCCACACCATGCACCGTCAGGTATTGCAACTGCTCTGGGCGTTCAACGCCTTCCGCGACGGTTGGAATATTCAGGCGGCGAGCCAAATCGAGTACGTTATTGACGATGTGATTCGACAGCGCATTCTCACCAATCAAATCGACGAAACTCTTATCAATTTTCAGGTAATCGGCTTTAAACATCTGGAAGTAGATCAGGCTCGAGTGGCCGGTGCCGAAATCGTCGACCGAGATCAGCACATTTTCCTCTTTGAGCGCCTGATAGGTATCCATCAGTTCGACGGCTTCCACCGCCTGTTCGCGTTCGGTCAGTTCTAGAATCAGCTGGACGTGGGGCGCGTTGATCATCTGGCGAAAGCGCTGGCAGCAGTGAACAATCTTACGGTCGGTCAGTTGTTCGGCGCTGATGTTAAATGACAGATGGAAACCGTCCGGCAACGCGTTGGCAATCGGGGTCAACTGTTCGGCAGCTTGCTCCATCAGGGATTCGGTCAGTTTGTGCGATAGGCCACCCCGCTCCAGAATCGAAATGAATTCATACGGCCCGATGATACCCAGTTTCGGGTGATGCCAGCGCACCAGAATTTCGCCGCCGACCAGACTGCCGCCACAGTCAAAGATCGGCTGAATATAAGGTTTGAATTGCTGGTGCGCCAAACCGCGTGCCAGTTCACTGGCGAGGCGCTCTGGTTGACAAAGAAAGCGATAAAACTGATAGCTGGCAAACAAATACAGGGCAAACGGGATCACCAGGTAATACGCCACGCGCTGCGCAAGTTCCCAAAAATACATCTTCTGATCGAATTGAACGCGCATGGTGTAGTCGTATTTGGAGGATGGAAACAACTCGCCCTTGATGAGGCGTGAGGCCGGATAGCCAGTGGTGAGCTCTTTGTCGGCCAGGATCAGGGTCGGCTTGATGAAATCGGGATTGATTTTCAACTGATAGAGAAAGTAGTTCATCGACAGCTCGTACACCAGCGACTTGTCACGGTAATAGACCGAAACGGGCTCAATGATGCCGGTATCCAGGCTAATGGAGGGGCCGCTTACCGCCACTGGCGACTGATCCATATACCCACGCAACGAGTTGCAAAAGCCGAGACGTAGTGGTTTGGTGGCGGTCAATCCACCTGGAACCTTAAGAATTTCTTCCATTAATTGCGGTTTGAGTGACTGACAGGAATCACTCAGACTCGGCACCAGATGTTGGGTCGCTTTGTCGAGTTGCGCGAAGAGGTTGTCCAGTTGATCCAACACGTTGGTGGCTTCACCTTGCGCCTGCAGAGCGATCTGGCGCGCGACGAGCTGATACGCCAGCATTACAGAACTTAAGGCGAGAACAATAAACAGCAGTCCCGCATAAAGACGAGCTTTAAGCAGGCGGGACTGACGATAACTGGTCGAAGACGTGTTGAACAAAATTTTTCATCCCTTAACTGCGTGGAAGCGAAAAATAGCCGTAGGTTACTAATACTTTAACTTATAACGAATGCTGTCCGTGCGACAGCTTGATGGAATCACAAAAATTGTGATCCGGGTAAAGCTTAGAAAATGAGTCTATCTGGCAAAACTTCTAGTAGTTCAATCGATTACATTGTCGTTTAGAACGATAAAAGCTTGCGCATCATCACCTCTTTTATTCGGTTTGTAAATGCGCATCGATTCATATTTTTGAGGGGGCAACGTCGCTTTATTTTTCTTCGTTATGCCACAATGGTTGTTCAAATCGGGCGTGTTCGACATCCCATCATGGAAAGGACCACAAGGAGAACGATGGACATTATTCTCTATAGCGCGCAGGGCTCGAACAGCTCGGAGCGAGTGGAGTGGACGCTTAAGTACAAAGCCATTGCGTATGCTCGGGTGGAAGTGACTGGCGAGCAACTGACGTCCACTTATTTGCAGATAAATCCGCTTGGTTATGTGCCGGCATTGTCGGTGAACGGGCTGGTGCTCACGGAGTCGATGGCCATCATTGAGTGTATGGAGGAGCTTTTTCCTCATCCGCCACTATTGGGCGGCGATGTGATGACCAAAGTCCGAGTGCGCGAGATCTGCGAATACGTCAATGGATCCATTCATACGCCGCAGAACCGTAGTGTGCTCAAGGCACTTCGCCCGGAACTCAATGAGCACGACAAACGTAAGTTACGCGCCCAATGGATCACGCAAGGGCTAGAGAAACTGGCGCTCAAACTGTGCCTCGATTCGCCGTTCGCGGTGGGTGAAACTTTTTCATTAGCTGACATTTTTGTGGCAACCATCTACAAGAAAGCGTTGCAGCACGGCGCACGTCCGATTGCCTTCTATGACTGCCATCTCGCTCAACTGCGTGAGCACCAACGTATCGCGCATGCAGAGCCTCAATCGTCAACCTAAGGAACTTACGGTGTATCAACTTTATTACTATCCGAATAACGCCAGCCTGGCGCCGCATTTTCTGCTGCATTACATGCAACTGCCGTATGAGTTGGTGCTGGTGGATAAGCGTACTCAGTCACAAAAATCGCCTGAGTATCTGAAGCTCAATCCGGCGGGGCGAATTCCAACTCTGGTGGACAAGGGGCAGGCCATCTTTGAAAGCTCTGCAATCTGTATTCATCTCTGTGAGCAGCACCCTGAACACGGGTTGATGCCGGAAATGGGAGATCCAGCTCGTCCGCTGTTTTATCAATGGCTGGCGTATCTCAATAACACGCTTCAGGCTGAACTGATGGTGCGTTATTACCCGCAGCGTCATACCAATGATCCCGCGACGATTCCCCATGTCGTCGCGGCGCAGGATGAGCGCATCGGTGATGCGTTGGCGGTGATTGATGGCCAATTAGCCAAACATGCGTATCTGGTGGGAGAAAGGCTGACGGCGTGCGATTTTTTCCTGTTTATGCTCGCGGAATGGTGCCTGCCAGTGGCTCGTTCGCCACTGACGTTTCCAAATCTGGCGCGTTATCTTCAGCGTCTGGCTGGCCATCCGACTATCGCTGCGGTGTGTGCGATCGAAGAGATGGATCTCAGCCCGTTTATCTCGTATGTTGAGTGACAGTCATTCGCCGTTAATTGATAAGGAATTCAAATGGAAATGTTAGTGGGTAATGGTTCAACCTGGTCGCTGCGCGCGTGGATGTGTGGGCGCTTGGCGAACGTTGAACTGGGTATCAAAGTGGTCGATTTGACTAACTCTGATTACAAAAAGCATCTGGCGGTTCAGTCTCCTTCTGGCTTGGTTCCGGCATTGAATATTGATGGGACGGTGATTCACGATTCATTGGCGATTGCGGAGTACTTTAACGAACTGGCAGACGGCGGACTTTATCCGCGCGATGCGTTGCAGCGTGCTATCGCCCGCAGTCTGTGCGCTGAAATGCATTCGGGCTTTTTGTCACTGCGCCGGTTGTGTCCGTTCAGCCTTGAGCCTGTCGAGCCGCTGACAGAACTGACGCCAGAGTTGGAAGCCGATATTGCGCGAGCAACGACGGTATTTAATCAGGCGCAGCTACCGTTTATGTTTGAACAGGCGGGCGCTGTGGATGCGTTTTATGCGGTGCTGGCGTTTCGTCTGCAAAGCTATGGCGTGGCTCTCGAAGGGAAAGCGGGTGAGTACCAGCAGAGTTTACTGGAGTGGCCGCTGACCAAAGATGCCGTTGTTGAAGCTCTGCGTTGGGAAGACAGCAAAAAATGACAGTAGCAAGCAGGATGCAAAACTATTCGGTCAGTAGCGAACCGTCCAGACTGGATCTGGACGTCATTCATGGCTTTTTGGCCCAGAGCTATTGGGCTAAAGGCGTGCCTCGCAGTGTGGTCGAAAAAGCGCTGCAGCATTCACTCTGCTTTGGGGTATATGACGACGCTGCTGGTCAGGTCGGGTTTGCACGCATGATCACCGATCGGGCGACGTTTGCTTATCTGGCCGATGTGTTCATTTTGCCTGAGCATCGTGGACAAGGTTTGAGCAAGCGATTGATGGATGCGGTGGTGAGTCACGCGGATCTGCAAGGGCTACGCCGTATGGTGCTGGCAACCAGTGACGCCCATGGCTTATACGCTCAGTATGGATTCGAATCGATTGCCAAACCGGAATTATTTATGGAAGTGTGGCATCCCGATATCTATCAAAGACAGTCGTAATCCGGCTGCTAACAATCATTCACGTTGTGCTAGGAGAAAACCATGTCAGATATGGATAACAGAAAACAAGAAGTCACCGTGGTGGACATTAAAATGCCGTTTATGTCGATGGTGATCTTTATGGTGAAGTTTGCTATTGCATCGATCCCTGCGATGATCATTCTCGGTGCCATTTTTTCTATTTTTGGCTTGTTATTCGGCGGCATGTTCCATGGTATGGGTCGCTACTAACTTGAATTTAAAACAATAAAAAAGCGGTGTTTAACACCGCTTTTTTTGTTACTGCTTAGATGGCATCGGGTTGAGGCGTCATCAGAACTTTCTGTTTCGTGGCTGATGCGCCAAATATTTGCTGAGCGCGCTGCGTCAGATCGCTTGCCGTAATGCTGCGCGTGGTCGCTTCCATATCCAGCGCGGCATCCAGGCCAAAATCGTTGATCACGTAACGGTTAATATACCAAGCCATGCCAGAGGCATTTTTCTGCATGTTATTCAGATCGGTAATCAACTGCTTGGCGACGATCGCAGTTTCATCAGCGCTAATGGATTGCGCTAAACTTTGTATCACTTCATCGAACGCGTTTTCGACTTTTTGCGCATCAGCTGGCTCAACCGAAGCGCTCAGAATCCAGTCAACGCCGTGTTCACTGTCCGAGTTTACGGCCATCGCAAAAGGTGAATAGTCCAGACTCTGATTCTCACGTACAACGGCGGTCAGGCGTTTATTGACGATGCGCATCAACAAGTCGTCCATGAATACCGTTTTGGCATCAGCCGTGCGTACCGGAGCGATCATGCGAACAAAGTACTGCGTATTGGCGTGGTTATTGATCGGCAACTCAAGACGAGCCTGAATCGGATCGCGATAACCGACACTAAAATCGGGTGTGCTGCCCGCATCAAATTGCAGACTGCCCACATATTGACGTAGTAGGGTTTGCAGTTCGGTTGGTGACGTGTTTGCGACAATCACCAGTGTGTTGTTGCGCTGCTTTTGGAACAGTTCATGGTGGACCTGATAAATCTGCTCAGGCGTCACTTGTTGGTAATCTGCCTCGCTAAACAACCAATGCTTAGAACCTTCGGTATAGGAGCCGTGATTGATCGCGTAAAGCAGTTGACCCGCCGGGGACGCTTTGTCTTGCTCAATGGCCTGAATCGTTTCTGATTTCACCGATGCCAGCTGATTGTCATCCACGTGAATTTCACGTGTCAGTTGGTTCAACAGCGCGAACACATTGCCCAGTTGTTTCTTATTGGCACTCATCTCCACGCCGTGTGACGTTTCATTGATATACGGGCCTAAGTAGATGTTGTTCTCTTTCAGATAATTATTGAGCTGCACGTTGGACAGGTTGCCCAGTCCGCTACGGCTGGCGACGTTGACGGCCAGTTGGCCGGCAGGATACAGATCGCGTGGAAGAGCTGAAGCCCCACCCAGGCTGGCATAGCGCAGGTAAACATCGTCACCCGCGTGGCTGCTGCGCAGATAATAAACTTCGACGCCATTCGACAAGGTCCATTGCGTCAGATCCGGATAGTTGCCGAAGGTCTGAGTATGCACGATATCGCCAGGTGCGGCTGGAGACAAAAACGGTGTGTCGACCTGGCTAACCGTCTCCATCAGTCCCGGCTGTTGCAGGATTTGGCGCAGGCTGTCGGTCGATTTTTCCAAGGTATTAAGATCTTCATTCTCAGCACCCACCAGTTCAATCATAGGATTCACTGTCAAAAAGGCGTTGAGATGCTGATTGATACGTTTGA
The DNA here is from genome assembly GCF_023920125.1 of Vibrio sp. LQ2. Classification (NCBI taxonomy): domain Bacteria; kingdom Pseudomonadati; phylum Pseudomonadota; class Gammaproteobacteria; order Vibrionales; family Vibrionaceae; genus Vibrio; species Vibrio sp. LQ2. The sequence goes on along the minus strand of NZ_CP085308.1, from coordinate 1,111,894 downwards.
GTGTGGCGGCGGAGAGCAGGGCTTTCAGACCTTTCTTGTATTCCAAATCGGATGGCAGTACTTCGTCGTAACTGATGGCATAGACGCGGTCATCGGCCAGCGTATTTGGTGTCAGTTGTGAGCGATACCAATCAAAATTCTCCAGATCGTCGCGGTAACTTTGCAGAACCATGTCCAGCTCTTGCTGAGTTGCGCCATGATCACGCAGTGACGCTAAGGTGTTCAGGAACAGCGATTGGGAAGCCGCGCGTTGCTCAACCGGAAACGCAATGGTCAGCTCGGTATAGCGCTGATCGTCCGTATTGTAATTGAACGCGGCTAAGTCCTGAGTCGGCAGCGCTGCGTTGTAAAACGCGTTTTGCAAGCGATGTTCCATCAGGCGAGTCGCAATTTCGTCGAAACGGTATTCCAACAAAGTTTCTTGATCCGCAATACGGATTTCACCCTGCGGGTAAAACAGCGACAGGCGCGGAGCATCACCCGCCGAGGCGGTGTAAATCAGATCGCTGGTGTTTTGCTGCGATAACGCCGGGCGAGCGGGACGTGGCGTCGTGCCTTGCTTCCAGTCTGAGAAATACTGGCGCACCCATTTCTCGCCTTGTTCTAAGGTGATATTGCCAGTAATGATCACTTCGGTGAGCTGTGGCTGGTACCAGGTCTGGTAGAACTCACGTAGCCCGTCTGCTGTCGCCATTTGCACGTTGCTGCGATTGCCCAATGGATCGTAGGTCAGATAATCGGAGCCGTCGGCGAAATGTTCATACAGCGTATCTGGCTCTGAACGACGAAAACGGAATTCGCCCAGAATGACCCCTTTCTCTTTTTCGACTTCTTGCGGATCAAACGTCAGGCCATCGGCAATATCACGCATCCACAACAGCGCGTCATCCATGTGCTGGTTGTCCGGCAGATCCAACTGATACACGGTTTGCGAGTAATTGGTGTAGGCGTTAAGGTCAGCACCAAACTGGCCGCCACTTTTGGCTACCATATCGATCACATCATTGTGTTCGTAATGGATGCTGCCGTTGAATGCCATGTGTTCAACATAATGTGCGTAGCCCGCTTGTCGCAGCGTTTCCTGGAACGACCCGGCGTGCACGTATAAGCGGATGGAGACCGACTCGTTGCTGTCAGGATAGAGATGATAGGTGAGCCCGTTATCAAGGGTTTGTGTTACCCAATGTTGACTCGGTTCGAAAGGCGTGGATGTTGGCTGACTCGCGCAACCCACTAATGTCAGAGCAAAAATGCCTGCCAAATGACGGTATTTCATAACAACCTCTGTTCTTGTTTTTGCGTCACTATATACCTATCCATATGATTTATTAAATGTTTAAAACCAATTTAGCGGGAAAATGCGTGCTATCTAATCATATGCATTAAGTTTGTTATATTTTTGTAGTCACGGATGATGAAATGTGAACGTCAAACTGTGCGTGACAACATGCTCTAGGCATGCGCTGGCGGAGTTTGCTATTATCGCGCCAGTTTTTATTGCCATTGATTGTTGGATTTATGCTTTATTCACTGCTTTCTGTTTTTGCTCCGATGTTACTGGGAGCACAAATCATCCTGACCTTGGTTCTGGTCAAAGGGGAAATCTGCCCGGGCCAGCGTGGCCGTATTCACAAGGTGTTACCCGCGATCGGTGTACTCTGGTTGGCGGTGGCATCGGTCAAAATTGAAGCGTTTATGATTGTTGCGGCGATCTTTTATTTCTATTCGCAAGTGCAGACTAAAAAGACTCGTGATGAAGGTCCGTTGTGGGTGTTGTATCTGGCCAACGGTTTGTCGATTGCTTATGTCGCGATTTTGATGGGGGAAGCGCCAAACTGGGCCGCATCACTGTCAATTCTCGCGATGGTGGCCATGCTAGGCGCGATGTTTGCGCACCTATTATTGACCATTGCTCGCACGCGTCTGCAGGCGTTTCACCGCATTTTGCCAGTGGCGGGCATTCTGGCTGCAATGCTCACCACTTTGTGTGTGGTGCCGTTTGCCCATCGTCTTGATCCGGAACTATTGGCGTCGCTGACCCAACCGCTGCTGATCAGTTTCGCCCTGATGGTGGCAGGCATTATTGTCTGGTGTTGGCACATCATGATGTCCAAAACGGTAGATAAAGTGCAACTGGCAGTGGCGCAACTGCTGATGCTGGCCGCTGCGACGGGTTTTCACGGTTTGTATCTGATGTAACTGTCGAGAAAACGGCGCTATGCGCCGTTTTTGTTTGGCTAGAGCAAAATCACGGTTCAGGTGTCAATTTCGAACTAAGCTTAATGAAAGCGTTTCGAAAGAAGGAGCACGGAGATGGATCTGAGTAACGTCGGTAAGTTGGACAGTGTGATTTTGCTGGGCATTGTGAACGAAAAACTGCGTCTGGAGTGTGACAGCTTTGACGAGCTGGTGGTCACTTACGAAATGGATATGGATCATGTGGTGGATAAGTTGAGCGGACTGGGTTTTCAGTACGATCCGCTTACCAACCAGTTTAAATCTGTCGAACGATAGAAAGATTAAGCCATCTTGATTCCGTCAAGGTGGCTTTTACATTGCTGGCGCGCCGTGGCAAAGAAAGCCTGCAGATAGCGCTTATCTTTTTCACTGTTACGCGTGGCAGCAAACAGGCGGCGCCATAAACCTTTCCCCAGCGGTTTGCTGGTGATAAGTCCCTGACGGGAGAATTCACTGATAGCCCAGTTCGGCAAGGCCGCTACCCCCAATCCCGCCGACACCATCTGCACCAACATCAGCGTATTATCTGCCTGTTTCCATTTAGCGGGTTCCACTCCGGCTGGTTGCAAAAAGTGCTTCACCACATCGAGACGTTGCTTTTGCACCGGATAACTGAGCATGGTTTGCCCCGCCAGATCCTGCGGAGTAATCACGCTTTTTTCCGCCAGCGGATGATTGGTTGCGGTGATCAAACGCATTTCAAAATCAAACAGCGGTTCATAATGCACTTCAGAGCGCGGCAGAATATCAGAGGTGATGACCAGATCGAGCTCACCCGCTAGCAGAGCGGGCAGGGGTTCAAAGCCAAAACCGGATGAGAAATCCAGCGCCACACTTGGCCAGGAAATCTGATATTCACGCAGCGCCGGCATCAGCCACTGGAAGCAGGAGTGGCACTCAATCGCCATGTGCAGGCGTCCGTTCACATCCTCTTTCAAGCTCGCCAGTTCGTTTTCTGCTTTGGCAAGCTTTGGCAGAATGTCATCTGCCAGCTTCAGCAAAATGTCACCTTCGGAAGTAAAACGTACCGGGCGGGTTTTGCGCAGAAACAGCTGACCGCCAATGCGGGCTTCTAAATCTTTAATCTGATGAGAGAGCGCAGACTGAGTTAAGTGCAACGCGGTGGCGGTGGAAGTCAGCGAGCCGGTGTCGCGCAATGAAACTAACGTTCGCAAGTGTTTGAGCTCTATCATGAGTTCTCCTCATCTTTCCCTGGGCCAACATGAATTTTTATTTAAAGTACGCCGATTTTTTGGAGCTGTAAACATCTAGACGTCTATTTGTTGTGAGTATTTACGAATCACAGCCAGTGCACCATGAATATTTTTAATAAACAAGTTGAATATTTGGATGTTGAGTAAACGTCAGTCGAGCGAGATAGTTTAGCCATCCAGACATCTTGATTAATTTAAGCACAGGGATGTCTGACTCAATTAATGACAGTAAGGAATCAGGCTATGGCGACTACTACACACATCCTCGGCTACCCACGTATCGGCGAAAAACGTGAACTGAAATTTGCGCTGGAAAAATACTGGCGCGGCGAAATCAATCAGGCAGAACTTCAGACCGTTGGTCGTGATATTCGTCAGCGTAACTGGACGCTGCAAAAAGAAGCGGGTCTGAGCTTTGCCACCGCCGGCGACTTCGCATGGTACGACCATGTCTTGACGACCACCCTATTGCTGGGACATGTACCGAAACGCCATCAACATGGATTTCCAGACTTAGATACGCTGTTTCGTGTGGGTCGCGGCCAGTCGCAAAACAGCTGCGGTTGCAGTGGCAGCGCAGCGTCGGACATGACCAAGTGGTTCAATACTAACTACCACTACATCGTGCCGGAATTCAGCCGAGACGACAGTTTTGAAGTGAGCTGGCCGCAACTGTTTGAAGAGGTGAACGAAGCGGCCAAGAGTGGCTTTGACGTCAAACCTGTACTGCTTGGCCCGGTCAGCTACCTGTATCTGGGTAAAGAGGTGGAAGAGGATTTTGACCGTCTGACATTGTTACCGCGTCTGCTGACTGCGTATCAGGCGATTCTGGCAAAACTGGCGAAGCAGGGCGTAACCTGGGTACAAATCGACGAACCGATTCTTTCGCTGGAACTGGATCAAGCTTGGCAGGATGCGTTCAAGCTGGCGTATCAGGTTATTCAGGGCGACGTGAAGCTGCTGCTGACCACCTATTTTGATTCAGTGCAGGACACACTGGACAAAGTCATTGAACTGCCTGTGAACGGTCTGCATATTGATTTATCTGCGGCGCCAGAGCAATTGGATGAGGTGCTCGCCAAACTGCCGAAAAACTGGGTCTTGTCGGCTGGTGTGGTCAACGGCCGAAATGTGTGGCGCGCGGATTTGAGTACGCTGCTGCACAAACTGGAACCCGTCAAAGCCGAGCTGGGCGAGCGCCTTTGGGTGGCAAGCTCTTGCTCGTTGTTGCACAGTCCGGTCGATCTGGAATTGGAGCAAAATCTGTCGGAAGAAGTGCGCAGCTGGTTTGCATTTGCCAAGCAGAAAGTGACCGAAGTGGCACTGCTTGGCCGCGCGCTGGATGGCGATCAGGCTGCGATTCTGGCTTGTGATACCTACAGCCAGCCGATTGCCGCGCGTAAAACCGCGACTCACGTGAACAAACCACAGGTTCAGGCAAGGCTGAATCAAATTACGGATGCTTTGGCGCAACGTAGCGCGCCTTACGCCGAGCGTGCACACCATCAGGCAGAAGTGCTGGGCTTACCCTTTTTACCGACCACAACCATCGGTTCTTTCCCACAAACGGGTGAAATCCGCACGCAGCGCAGCGCCTATCGTCAGGGTAAATTGTCGGAAGCGGAATACATCACGGCGTTGAAAGGGCACATTGCCGATGCGGTTAAACGTCAGGAAGCGTTGGATCTGGACGTGCTGGTGCACGGAGAAGCAGAACGCAACGACATGGTGGAATACTTTGCTGAGAATCTGGCGGGTTTTCAAACCACGCAATTTGGTTGGGTACAGAGCTACGGTTCACGTTGCGTAAAACCCGCGATTGTGGTGGCTGATATTGAACGTGAGCAGCCGATCACGGTCTCGTGGTCAACCTACGCGCAGTCGCTGACTTCGAAACAGATGAAAGGCATGCTGACCGGCCCGGTGACAATTCTGTGCTGGACCTTCCCGCGCGAAGACATTTCCCGTAAACAGATTGCGCAGCAACTGGCGTTGGCGCTGCGTGATGAAGTCTCGGATCTGCAAGATGCTGGTATCAACATCATTCAGATTGATGAGCCAGCGATTCGTGAAGGTTTGCCTTTGAAAAAACGTGATCACCAAACCTATCTCAATTGGGCAGTCGAAGCGTTTAAGATTTCCGCCGCGAGCGCCCGACCGGAAACGCAGATTCACACGCATATGTGTTACAGCGAATTCAATGAAATCATCGAATCGGTCGCGGCGCTGGATGCAGACGTGATTACCATTGAAACGTCACGCTCCAATATGGAGCTGTTGAAAGCATTCGAAGAGTTCAATTATCCGAATGAAATCGGTCCGGGAGTGTATGACATTCACTCGCCAAACATTCCGGCTCAGGAGTGGATTGAAGATTTACTGCGCAAAGCTGCGGAGAAAATTCCGGCGGAGCGCCTGTGGGTCAACCCGGATTGTGGCCTGAAAACCCGCAACTGGCCCGAAGTGGAAGCGGCGCTGACCAACCTGGTTCTGGCGGCCAAAGCACTACGTAAAGAGTTGCAACCTGCGTAAAAATCAACGTTCCACGAATAGAAAAGGCCTCAAATGAGGCCTTTTGTGTTGCTGAGTCTGCAAATCACAAGCGGGAAGCGCCCGTGAGATTTATTTGCAGTCTTCTTTAGTCACTATCTGGTCAACCATCAACTGGCCACGGGTATTGCGCATTTTGATTCGGTAACCCACACCGACATCCAAATTGGCGCGGACATCGGAATTGTTACAGAAAGAATGAATGCTGTTTTTCAGCACTTGATCAATAGGCTTCGCGCCCTGATGGTCGGTGTTGTAAACCATCATCAGTTCAATCGTACTGCCTTTGGCATTGGCACGCATGATGTTGAGCGGGCCGTATTCTAGCGGAAGCTCTGAACTCAGAATGCTGGCTCGGTTGGCAGCAAGCAGCTCCAGATTTTTCTCGCGTTCGGCGTTGGCACTACAACCAGCCAGAACTGCGAGAGAGAGAAGTGCCAGACCCAAAGATGACTTTTTCATATCAGAATACTTTTTTGAAAGGTTTAACAATCACGTTTGCGTATACGCCAGCGCCCACATAAGGATCCGCGTCCGCCCATGTCTGAGCCTCTTCCAGCGAGTTGAATTCTGCAATCACGGTTGAACCGGTAAAACCCGCTTCGCCCGGATTGTCTGAGTCGATCGCTGGCATCGGACCTGCGGTCAACAGGCGGCCTTCATCTTGCAGTGCTTGCAGACGCTCAAGGTGAGCAGGGCGAACGCTCATGCGTTTTTCAAGCGAGTTTTCAACATCCTGAGAAAAGATGACGTACCACATATTGATATCCTTATTGATTTCTTAACAGTAAGTGTAGGCCTTAATGTACTGAAACAGAGCGACTTTTAAAGCCCAAAACGTATATTTCTGTGATCAGCTACCCTGCTTAATCGGTCTTGGGCGGCCATCGGCATCAATTGCCACGTAGTTGAAGGTCGCTTCACACACCTGAAAGCGATCTAACACGCCATCTTCTTTGATAGGTTTGACCCAAACCTCCAGATTAATTGACATCGACGTGCGGCCGATTTTGGTGCATTCGCCATAGCAGCACACAACGTCGCCGACTTTGACGGGTTTCTTAAACGTAATGCTGGAGACAGATACCGTGACGATACGGCCGCAGGAGATTTCTTTAGCCAGAATACCGCCGGCGAGATCGAGCTGCGACATAATCCAGCCACCGAAGATATCGCCATTGGCATTGGTGTCCGCTGGCATGGCCAGTGTACGCAGTAAGAGTTGACCTCGTGGTGAGTTCACTTCCTGATTCATGTTTTGACATCCACTACAAACAAAACAGCGACCAAAGTGGTCGCTGTAAAAAAGAGGGCCGAATTATAACAATAATTTCGTCACCAATTCATCTTTGAGTGCTCGGATGACTGGTTATTCACCGGAGTTTTTTTGCTCTTTTGGCAGATGCTTGTAGATGTAGATGCCCGTGAGCAGGGTATAAGCGAACGTGGCAGCCAGCAGGCCAAACACTTTGAAGTTCACCCACACATCCAGCGGAAGCTGATAGGCGATGTAAATATTGAGCACCGCGCAAACCGAGAAGAAACCAACCCAGGCCCAGTTGACCTTAGCCCACACCGTTTCAGGCAGAGTGATCTCTTTGCCCAACATGCCTTTGATGGCAGATTTACCCATCATGTGGCTGATAGTCAGACCCAGTGCGAAGATGACGTAAACAATGGTCACTTTCCATTTAATGAAGTTGTCGTCGTGAAGAAAAATGGTCATGCCACCAAACACTGCTACCAGTACAAAGGTGATGAGCTGCATTTTTTCGACTTTTTTGAACATGAAATACGTTACTGCGACCTGAACTGCAGTGGCTGCAATCAGAGCACCCGTCGCGACGTAAATATCGTAGAACTTGAACAAAGCAAAGAAGATGATGAGCGGGATGAAGTCGAGCAGTTGTTTCATTGTGTAGATACGTCCAAATAATAGCGTGCCGACAGTCTAACCAAATAAGACTGTCAGCTAAACAGTAAATGATAATTTGAAACAAATTTATCGATCACAGTGTTGGTTCTCCAACGTAGGAATCACATGCTTCATGTCCTCTAAGTAGCCTTCTGCCATCAGGTTTTCGACCAGTAGATCCAATTCATCGTCGGACAAATTAAAACAACTGGATTTGCCAGTCATGGTGCGCAAAGTGCGGTGATAGGCCGCTTCGTCAAAATATCCCATACGCTCTTGCAGCAAAGTCTCGATGCCGTGGTGGATCAGGCTATAGTAAATATGGCGCTGCATTGTCATGATGGTCACTCCTTACTTTGGCCGCTACAGCCAAATTCTGCTTGGTTGTTCTCTTTATACGGCACAGTCACGATGAGGAAGCAGAAGCGGCACCAATAAAAAAGCCGCCCTGAAGGCGGCCTTTTGAAAGCGAAAAGCGATTACGCTTGCTGATTTTTGTACTCTTTCTCAGCTACTTCTTCTTTGATCAGTGAATCGACAATCACAGCACACGCGGCATCACCCGTGATGTTCAGAGCTGTACGAATCATGTCAAAGATACGGTCCAGAGCGAACAGTAGCGGCAGACCTTCGATTGGAATACCAGCCGCCAGAAGTACCGCAACAACCAGGAATGATGGCCCCGGTACACCCGCTTGACCTACTGCACCCAGTGTAGCTGTTACGATGATCGCGGCGTATGCGCCCATGCTCAGGTCGATGTTGAACAGCTGAGCGAAGAAGATCGCAACCAGACCGTAGTAAATCGCGTTACCGGACATGTTAATAGTCGCACCCAGTGGCAGAACGAATGACGCTGTAGAGTTGCGTACACCCAGATCGTGCTCAACCGTGTCCATAGTGACAGGCAGGGTAGCCATTGATGATGCTGTTGACAGTGCCACAGCCTGAGGCTTTTTCATCGCCAGAATAAATTTCTTCGCCGATGTTTTGGTGAACAGTTGAATCATCAGTGGGTAAGCAACGAAGCCGAAAATCAGGATTGCTGCAACGTAAACGACGAACAGCTTGAATACGACCATCAGAGCGCCGAAACCGAACGTACCTACTGCTTCTGCCATCAGGCCGAACACACCGATAGGAGCGATGACCATCACTTTGTTGATCATCCACACCATTGAATCAACAATCGTGTTTACGCCGTTGATCACAGGATCGCGCTTGTCTTTAGGCTGTTTTGAAATTGCAACGCCCAGGAACAGACAGAACACCAGGATTTGCAGAATGTTTGCATCGTTCAGTGACTGGAAAACGTTGGTTGGGATCATACCAATGATGGTTGCCCAGAATGTTGGGAGTTCACCTTTTGACGCGTATTCTGATGAGAACATGCCTTCCACGCCAGACACGTCGATGCCCAGACCTGGTTGGAATACTGAACCCATGACCAGAGCCAGTGCGACTGCCAGAGCAGAAGTCACAGCAAAGTAACTCAGAGTCACGAAGCCCACTTTGCCCGCAGATTGGCTGTTACCCAGACCTGCAGCACCTGAAATCAGGGCAACGGCAACCAGTGGAATCACCAGCATCTTGATTAAGTTAATGAAGATGGCGCCAAGAGGTGCAAACATCGCAGCATCGTGGCCCATGCTGGCACCGACTGCAGTACCAACGATCATGGCAATAACGACTTGTACGCCGATGTTGCTTAGTAAATTCTTTTCCTTTAACACTTCCATAACCTCTGTGCTAATAAAATGTAAACTTCCAGTGATACTCACTGAACATTTGTTGTTCGATGGGTAAATATATTGCCCTCGCTTTTTACACTTATCTTTCACAATTGGCAATATGTGAATCGAGTGAATTCTCAGTAGAAATGCTATTTCATTGACGTGTGATGGATTTTTGTTCAAAGGAAAACGTTTGCTATTGGTTTTGACAATAAGAAGCGCAGTTTTTGTGTGCCAGGTAAATAAATAAAGAGAGGGGATGGTTGTTAAAAAAATGTTCGATTTCTTAGCGAATTAAGAAACCGAACACATATTGGGGGAGGATTATTTGTGCGTGGCTGCTTTCATGTTTTGCGTGAATTGTGCCAGCTTATTTAACATTTCATCAAAGTTATCTTGATTGGATTCGATGATTTTAACGACGGCTGAGCCAGAAATGGCGCCCGCAGCACCCGACGCAATCGCCTGTTTCACCTGTTCGGGTTCTGAAATACCAAAACCCAGCAGTGAAGGCGGTGCATTGTATTGAGTCAGCTTGTCCAATTGGGTTGTCACAGGCATGTTTGCTTTGGTTTCCGCACCTGTCACACCAGCACGAGACAGCAGGTAAGTGTAACCGCCTCCCAGCTCTGCCACATCTTTAAGCGTTTCGTCGCTTGCGGTTGGCGGGGCGATGAAGATCGGTTTAATGCCAAATTTACGTGCCGCAGCCACGAACTCTGCACTTTCATTGGTCGGTACATCGGCAACCAGCACGGAATCGACACCAGCTTGCTGGCAGCGTTGATAGAAGTTTTCAATCCCACGTGAGTACACCAGGTTGGCGTACATCAACAGACCGATCGGGAGATCGGGGTGCTGAGCACGGATCTGAGCGATCAGTTCAAAACAGACATCCGGTGTGGTTTTCGCTTTCAGGGCGCGTAGGTTTGCACCCTGGATGGTTGGGCCATCGGCCAGCGGATCGGAGAAAGGAATACCCAGTTCCAGTGCATCGGCTCCTGATTCAACCAGTGTCTGCATAATGCGTAACGACTGCTCGGGGTTTGGATCGCCAATGGTGACAAACGGAACGAACGCACCTTGGTTGTTGTCAGCCAGACGCTGAAAAAGCGATTGATAGCGGTCCATTACAGCACTCCTTTCTCTTCTAAAATCTTATGCACGGTAAAGATGTCTTTGTCACCTCGACCAGACAGGTTCACAACCAGTAGCTGCTCTTTTTCAGGCTCGGCGTAAGCCATTTTCACGGCATGAGCCAGTGCGTGTGAAGATTCCAGCGCAGGAATAATGCCTTCGGTACGCGCAAGTTGCTGGAATGCATCCAGTGCTTCATCGTCGGTGATACTTTCGTATTCAGCGCGGCCAGTTGCATGCAGATGGGCGTGCTGCGGACCTACCGATGGAAAATCAAGACCTGCAGAAATGGAGTAAGACTCTTCAATCTGACCGTGCTCATCTTGCATCATCGGCGATTTCATCCCGAAGTAGATACCGGTTTTACCGTGTTTCAGCGGTGCGCCGTGCATGTCGGTATCAATGCCTTTGCCCGCTGGCTCCACACCAATCAGACGTACAGATTGTTCTTCAATAAAGTCGGCAAACATACCAATCGCGTTAGAACCACCGCCCACACAAGCGATCACTGCATCCGGAAGACGACCTTCACGAGCCAGAATCTGGTTCTTGGTTTCTTCACCGATGATGCGCTGGAATTCACGCACGATCGTCGGGAATGGGTGAGGGCCTGCCGCTGTACCGAGCAGGTAGTGTGCGGTTTCGTAGCTGCCAGACCAGTCACGCAGCGCTTCGTTACACGCATCTTTCAGTGTGGCTGAACCGGAGTGAACCGGAATCACTTCAGCTCCCATCAGACGCATGCGGAATACGTTCGGGCTTTGACGCTCAACGTCTTTAGCACCCATATAGACGCGACATTTCAGCCCCAGTAGTGCACAGGCCAGAGCCGTGGCCACGCCATGTTGACCCGCACCAGTTTCGGCAATGATTTCGTGTTTGCCCATGCGTTTAGCCAGCAGTGCCTGACCTAGTACTTGGTTAGTTTTGTGCGCGCCGCCGTGCAGCAGATCTTCACGCTTGAGATAGAGTTTGGTTTTGGTGCCTTTTACGATATTGCGTGTCAGCGTCAGCGCTGTCGGACGACCCGCGTATTCCTGCAGCAGGCTCATGAACTCGCTGCGAAATTCGGGATCTTCCTGCGCATCGATAAATGCTTGTTCCAGTTGATCCAATGCCGGAACCAGAATCTGTGGTACGTACTGACCACCGTATTCGCCAAAGTAGGCGTTGAGTTTAGCCATGATCTTCTTCCTTACGTAACCTGTTTGGCCCCTTTTGGGCTTCATATCGTTCGCGCTAGCGAAGAGAAGGGGCCGGGTTACCTGTCATTAATAATTACGAATTTCGCTGAATGCCTGACGCAGTTTGGCGATGTCTTTTTTACCGGGTTCACTTTCTACGCCGGAGTTGAGATCCAACCCGAGGCAGCCGAGTTTCGCGGCTTGCTGGACATTGTCCGGATTCAGACCTCCGGCCAGCATGATGCGCTCTGGAGCTTCAATCAGTGACCAGTCGAACACGGTTCCTGTGCCGCCACTCTGATTGCCGACTTTGGCATCCAGCAGATGGCGATCGACCTGATTCAACAGAACGGGCATGTGATCGGTCACGCCGTAGGCTTTCCAGATTTCGACCGATTCAGGTAAAGCGGCTTTGAGTGCATCAATGTAAGCCTGATCTTCGTCGCCGTGCAGTTGCACCGCAAACAGACCAAGTTCGGTAACCGTGTCGGCAATCGTTTCAATGCTGTGATTTTGAAACACACCCACATATTGCAGTGGTGCACCACTCATTGTCAGACGTGCCGTTTCGATATCCACGCAGCGCTTGGATTGCTGAACAAAAATCAGCCCGCCAAACACCGCGCCAGCCTGATAAGCTTTGACGGCGTCATCGGCATGCGTCAGACCACAGACTTTGTTTTCACCCAGTACGACTTTGCGGACCGCCAGCTCCAGATTTTCCTGGCTCATCAGTGAGCTGCCAATCAGGAAACCGTTGGCAAAGCGAGACAAGTCACGTACTTGTTGGTGGGTGTAAATGCCGGATTCAGAAATCACGATGGTGCCTTGCGGCAGTTTCGGCGCCAACTGCTTGGTGCGGTTAAGGTCAGTGCTGAGATCGCGCAGATTGCGGTTATTGATACCAATCACTCGCGCTTGCAAAGCCACGGCACGTTCCAGCTCTTCTTCGTTGCTGACTTCAGTCAGTATGCCCATACCCAGCTCGTGCGCTACGTTGGCCAGTTCGCGGTATTGTTCATCATTCAGCACCGACAGCATCAGCAAAATCGCATCAGCACCGTAGTGTCGGGCGAGGTACACCTGATAGGTGTCGATCATGAAGTCTTTACACAGTACCGGCTGAGTGACCTGAGCGCGTACGCGCGGCAGGAAATCGAAATTGCCCTGAAAGTATTTCTCATCAGTCAGCACAGAGATGGCACTGGCGTATTGGTTGTAAACCGATGCAATGTAATCCAAATCAAACTGTTGGCGAATCAGGCCTTTTGATGGCGAAGCTTTTTTACATTCGAGGATAAAGGCTGTCTGGCCGTTATCCAGTGCTGCGTAGAAGTCGCGATCCGATGCTGTCAGCAGAGGTTTAAACGTTTCTACAGGCTGCACGGCTTTACGTTCCGCAACCCAGGTAATTTTGTCGTTGACGATTTTTGCCAGCACTTCAGCCATCTGGGCATTCTTTAGAGAAATATGTTCAGACAGCTGGCCGTTTTGTTCAGACACGTTAATTTCAGACATCAGGGGGCTTAACCTCGCTCTGCTAGTTGTTTTACCAGATCAAACGCTTTGCCTGAGTTCATGACATCAATGGCGCGTTGTGCGTTGGCTTTCAAATCTTCAAAGCCGAACAGGCGCAGCAACAGGGCAACGTTAACCGCAACAGCGGAGACTTGAGCAGGCGTTCCCTTGCCAGTCAGAATATTTTCGATGATGGCGCGATTTTCCTGAGGCTCGCCACCTTTAATCGCTTCCAGCGGGTAGGTTTCTAAACCAAAGTCCTGCGGCGTTAAGGTGTATTCGAAAATTTCGCCATCTTTGATTTCGGCAACATGAGTGACTCCATGTATTGCCACTTCGTCCAATCCTGAACCATGAACCACAGCGGCTCGTTTCATACCCATTTGTACCATGGTTTCTGCGATAGGACGAACCAAATCTAGGCTGTAAACGCCCATTAATTCGATATTAGGGCGTGCAGGGTTAATCAGTGGGCCAAGAATGTTGAAAATCGTACGGGTTTTCATGCTCTGGCGTACTGGCATCGCGTGACGAACGCCGCCGTGGTACTGAGGCGCGAACAGGAAAGCAACGCCCAGTTCATCGAGAGCCTGGCGAGAGTTTTCTGCGCTCATGGTCATGTTGATGCCAAAGGCATCAAGTAGATCGGAAGAGCCTGATTTGCTCGAGACGCCACGGTTACCGTGCTTGGCGACTTTGACGCCGCACGCGGCTGCGACAAAGGCCGATGTGGTTGAGATGTTGATGGTATTGGCGCCGTCGCCACCCGTGCCTACTATGTCGGCAAAGTCATAATCCGGGCGCGGGAACGGGCTCGCATTTTCCAGCAGTGCACGTACGGCACCAACGATTTCATCCGGGGTTTCGCCTTTGATCTTCAATGCTGTCAGCGCAGCGGCCATTAGTGGTTGCTCACACTCACCGCGAATGATGTAGTCAAACAGCTGTTGGCTTTCGGCTTGCGTCAGTGATTGCTGGTCATAAAGTTTATTGATGATCTGTTGCATAATTCTTTCTCCGTATCCCTGAAGACCCGCTGTAATCGTTGTGTTTGCGAATCTTGTTTATTCTTGGTTGTGTCTGTGCGGCCTGAGGGGCTTATCGTGCCAGAGCCCAGTTAATCGCATTGGCCAGCAGGGTTGCGCCGTGGGTGGTCATGATGGATTCCGGGTGAAACTGGAAGCCACACAGCTTGTCCTGTTCGTTGACAATCGACATCACCAGACCATCGACTTCCGCAGTTACCATCAGGCTGTCCGGCACAGACGTTGCGACCAGCGAGTGATAGCGCGCAATCGCCAGTGGAGAAGGAAGGCCTTGATAAATCGGGTGGTTGTCATGCTCCATCATGGAGACTTTGCCGTGCACGATTTCACCTGCGCCAGCAACGGTGCCGCCATAGGCTTCAACCATCGCCTGATGACCGAGACAGATGCCAATCATCGGCACTTTGCCTTTCAGGCGCTGCAGGATTTCCGGCATGGAACCCGCTTCAGAAGGTGCGCCCGGGCCAGGAGATAACACCACGACTGGGTTTTCCAGTTGTGAGACGGCGTTTTCAATCACGTCTGCGGCAATGTTGTTGCGGTAAATCGTGACGTGGTGGCCAAGAGAACGGAACTGATCCACCAAGTTGTAAGTAAAGGAATCAAAGTTATCGATAAAGACAATGTTTGCTGGTTGGGTTGGGTTCGCCATGATGAAATTCCTTACGCCTGATGGGCAAATTGAATGGCGGAAATAACCGCTTGTGCTTTGCCGCGAGTTTCATCGGCTTCGGCCTGTGGATCGGAGTCGTACACAACGCCAGCGCCAGCCTGAACCTGAGCAATGCCGTTTTCGACAAACGCAGAGCGAATCACAATACAGGTGTCCAAGTCGCCTTCACCGGTCAGGTAACCGACCGCGCCGCCGTAGCTGCCGCGACGTTCCTGTTCCACTTCACGAATCAGTTGCATGGCGCGAATTTTCGGTGCGCCAGTCAGGGTACCCATATTCATACACGCTTGATAAGCATGCAGCGCATCCAAATCTTCACGTAGTTGGCCCACCACGCGTGACACCAGATGCATCACATGGCTGTAGCGGTCAACTTTGAGCAGATCCGCCACATGGCGGCTGCCAGCTTTGGCGATACGTGCTACATCGTTACGCGCTAGATCGACCAGCATCATGTGTTCGGCGTTCTCTTTTTTATCGCAGCGCAGCTCCAGTTCAATGCGGCTGTCGAGGTCAAAGTTAATCGAACCATCAGCATTTTTGCCGCGGCGACGCGTGCCGGCAATTGGGTAAATCTCGATTTGGTTGGTATCAGTGGCGTATTTCAATGCGCTTTCCGGAGAGGCACCAAACAGGGTAAAGCGTTCATCCTGCATGTAGAACATGTAAGGGCTTGGGTTGCTCTCTTTCAGGCGCTGATAAGCCGCAAGTGGAGAAGGGCAAGGCAGCGTGAAGCGGCGTGAAGGCACGACCTGGAAGATATCGCCTTTCACCACATACTGTTTTAAATCGCGTACGATATCGCAGAAATCTTCATCGCTGATGTTGGTGTCCACGTTCACTTCAGCCAGTTTTTGTGCCTCTGGCTGAGACAGAGCCTGGGACGCCTGAGCACGAATGGCTTCCTGACGTTGACGCAGTGTCGCTTTCACATTGCTGTCGGTCGTGAATGCTGTGGCCTGCAACTGGCAGCTTGCACTCTGGTGATCAACGATCATCAGGTTCTCAGAGACATAAAATACGTAATCCGGGCACTGATTGGTCGCTTTTGCGTCGCCAAGCGGTTCGAAGTTGGCCACCAAGTCGTAAGCGAACAGGCCACCAAGGAAAATCGCGTGTTTGTCGTGACCCGACAAATCAAAGCTGTGCTGCACCAGGCGCAATGCGTCAAACGATGAAGCTTCACGCAGGCGAGAGTCTTCATCCAACGTATCGCATGGTGTGGTGAAAGTCAGCGTCATAGAGTCTTCGGTGCGTTTGGCCGGGATATCTGCCACAACGTTTTGCGCCAGAATATCAATCAGGGCAAGACCGTTATCGCTTAGCGCCTGAAATGTCACTTCATGACCGAAGCAGATAATGCGTACGGCAGCATCAATCAGCAGCAGGCTCTTCAGGTTCTGTTTGGAGTCGATCTCCGCTGATTCCAGTAACAAGCAGTCCGTTTTCCCTTCGCACAGTGCGTGAAACAGCGCTGTTGGATCTTGCGTGTAAGGTAGCGTTGCGTTGAGTACTTCAAGCTTTGCCAGATTTTTGATTTCAATGGCCTTGTTCACAAGACCTCCTTATCTGTTTTAAACGGTTTACGTCGCGGCTCTATCTAAGTATCGCTGTTGAATGCATAGTTTGTATGATGAACAGAGCCGGTGAATTTCGTATAAAAATGGGTGAAAAAAAGCCCGCTGAGTTGGCGGGCTTTTTTCATGCGTATCCTTTCTTAAAAGTACACGTGAGCCCACCAAGAACTTGCCCAAGTGCGCCACCAGTTAAGCTCAGCAGACGCTGTGCTTAAATTTGGATTATGGTTTGAGTTAAATTCTTGTAACATAGGAAGCCTTATTCATGTGCTCTCGTATTTGTGTACTAGTAAACTAGTGCGACGTTCGAAAGTCAAGCCTTAAAAACAGGCAAATTCAAAAAAATGATGAAAATTGACCTACATAGTCACACAACTGCATCAGACGGCCGTCTGAGCTTCGACCAACTGATTGAAAGAGCCGTTGAATTTGAGCTCGATGTGCTTGCCATTACCGATCACGATACGGTAGATGGGCTGGCGCCTGCGCGTGCTTATATTGCTGAGCGCGGCTATCCACTGACACTGATCAATGGCATTGAGTTCTCTACGGTATGGCAGAACAAGGACATTCACATTGTCGGCCTGAATATCGACCCGAATCATCCTGAGCTGAATGCGCTGATTGACAAACAAAAGCAGCATCGCATTGTACGCGCCGAGATGATTGCTGAGCGTCTGCAAAAGGCAACGCGTGAAGGCGTGCTGGACGAAGTCAAAGCGATTGCCGGCGATGCACCGATTACCCGAGCGCATTTTGCGAAATGGTTGGTGGATGCTGGGTATGTGAAGAATATGCAGCAAGTGTTTAAGAAATATCTGACGCGCAACAATCCGGGCTACGTGCCGCCAAACTGGTGCACAATGCAGGAGGCGATCGCCGCCATTCATGCTTCCGGTGGACAGGCGGTGCTGGCTCATCCGGGTCGATATGACTTGACGACCAAATGGCTGAAGCGCTTAATTGCAGCGTTTGTGGAAGCAGGCGGTGATGCAATGGAAGTTGCGCAGCCGCAACAAGCGCCACAAGAAAAACGCAATCTGGCCGATTATGCGATACAATACAACCTATTAGCTTCTCAAGGCAGCGACTTTCATTACCCGTCTCCGTGGATGGAATTGGGCCGTAATCTTTGGTTGCCTTCCGGAGTAGAACCTGTTTGGAGAGATTGGACCAATCTCCCCGATAAGCGAGTCGAGAGACTCAATGATGAGGAATGACAATGAGCCAGTTTTTTTATGTGCATCCTGAAAATCCGCAGGCGCGCCTGATCAACCAAGCGGTGGCTATCATTCGTAACGGCGGCGTCGTGGTTTACCCGACCGATTCCGGCTACGCACTGGGCTGTCAGTTAGAAAACAAACACGCGCTGGAGCGTATTTGCCAAATTCGACGTTTAGACGACAAGCACAACTTCACTCTGATGTGTCGCGATCTGTCTGAGCTGTCTCTTTATGCCCGTGTCGATAACGCAGCGTTTCGCCTGTTAAAGAACAACACGCCGGGGCCTTACACCTTTATTTTTAAAGGAACCAAAGAAGTGCCGCGCCGTCTGATGAATGCAAAGCGTAAAACCATCGGTATTCGTGTGCCTGACAACAAAATCGCACTGGATTTATTAGAAGCGATGGGTGAGCCGCTGATGTCGACTTCACTGATCTTACCGGGTAACGAAACGACCGAGTCAGATCCGGAAGAGATCCGCGATCGTCTTGAGCACGCGGTTGATGTCATTTTGAACGGCGGTTATCTGGGCGAGCAGCCAACGACCGTGATCGATTTCAGCGAAGATGACATGCAGGTTGTGCGTTTTGGCGCCGGGGATCCCACCCCATTCCAATAATCCTCGGGCCCAGAAAGCCGAGAGGGTTAAAGCCCCTGATAAAACGGGTGCTTTTTGCGAGAGAATTTGCGATACTACGCGACCGCGATTTTGAGGTCGCATCTTGTTATTCGACGTCTGAGAAGACGACACAATTAGGTAGATAAATGAGCGAAAAGTTACAAAAGGTTTTAGCACGTGCTGGTCATGGTTCTCGTCGTGAGCTAGAAGCTCTGATTCGAGCTGGGCGCGTAAGTGTTAATGGCAAGGTAGCTGTACTGGGCGAGCGCCTGGAAGATGAAAACGCCGTAGTGCGTATTGACGGACATGCTGTGTCTGCAAAAGCGCAAGAAGAAGTCATTTGCCGCGTACTGGCGTACTACAAGCCAGAAGGTGAACTGTGTACTCGTCACGACCCTGAAGGTCGTCGTACAGTATTTGACCGTCTACCCAAGATTCGTGGTTCTCGCTGGATTTCGGTGGGACGTCTGGATGCCAACACATCCGGTCTGCTGCTGTTCACAACTGATGGTGAACTGGCGAACCGCCTGATGCACCCAAGCCGTCAGGTTGAACGTGAATACCTTGTGCGTGTATTCGGTGATGTGACCGAAGATAAAATCCGCAATCTGGTTCGCGGCGTGCAACTGGAAGATGGTCTGGCTCGCTTTGAAGACGTGGTCTACGCGGGCGGTGAAGGCATGAACCATACGTTCTACGTGGTGATCAACGAAGGTCGTAACCGTGAAGTACGCCGTCTGTGGGAATCGCAAGAAACCACAGTAAGCCGTCTGAAACGTGTGCGTTACGGTGACATTTTCCTCGATAAAAAACTGCCTCGTGGCGGTTGGATGGAACTGGACCTGAAAGATGTGAACTACCTGCGTGAGCTGGTGGAGCTGAAGCCAGAGAAAACCACCATGCTGGACGTGTCCAAAGACAACACATCTCGTAAACGTGAGCGTTCACGCAGCCAGAAAATCCGTCGTGCAGTGCGCCGTCACGAAGAACGTGTGACTGCTCCTGCGGGTCGTAGCGGCAACTCTCGCCGCAAAGAAGGTGGTTCATCAGGCTCTCGCCAAAAAGCGGGTAACACCAGCGCGGCACCGCGTAAAGGTCGTTAATCTCTCGCTCTAAGAACGTATAAAAATCCCGGGCTTGTCCCGGGATTTTTTATGCCCGGAAAACAGCGTGAAGTCGCAAGCTCAAGCAATGAGTAGCAAAAGAAAAGCAGCAGGTGTGAGAAAGTCATAACGTCTCATACTAAAAAAGCCGCGATCACATTGGTATGCTGTTTTTCAAAAACGTTAATGCCCCAAAATTAGCTAACACAAGCTTCTTGGCTTCTTTCACATGTCAGTTCTTGACCTACTTTTCCTAATAGTTGATTAATATCTTGGTTTGGCACAAAGAGTCATAGGTAAAGTGCCTTATTCCTTTGCATTAATTTTTAAACAACTGATAGGTATCCTCTTGGTTTCTCGGTGTATCATATCCCTATATAGTTGAATGAAATCAAATAAGTTTCTATCTATTCGTTTAAATCAAGGGAAGATACTATGGCTGCAAATCATGTCGAGCATTCAAGGGATTGGTCGAAGATTAAATCTCTTTTGGCGCTATCCACACGAGCCTCATCTGATTCGCAGAAATTCTACAGTTTAGAAAGACAGAAAGAAGCCAAGGATTTAGCTACTTTTCTAATGCTCTCATCACTTACAACAGAAGCACTAGATAGAAACTGTGTAACTGAGCTTCTTAATGGTACTAAGTCATGGGAACGTAATGGCGAACTTGTATCGATTAGTAAAGGCATTGAAATTGAATATTTAGAAGAATGCTGCCTTATAACATTTGAGGCTGATTACCTTTTGCTTACCTGTAACTTAGAACACGACCTAGAGCGGCAAGTTGATGACTCTCTAGTTCCTGTAATAGAAACTCTTAGAACTTTACAACATATCCAGCGCGGTCAAGAAGGATATAAAAAAACTAATCTCTGTGTTTCGGAAGATATATGGGATAGAGAATTTACTAGCACAACCCTTTTATTCACCTGTGTTGAAAAAGAAGATAACTGTTATGTATTTAATGGAAGAGAGCATAACCTTAACCAGTTAGTTAGTAGCTTTTTATGGCAGATGTTACTTTCTAACACAGCTAACGCTAATGAAGCCTTTGGAAAATGGCTACGTATCATGCGATTAACGTGTAGTAGCGCTTTCCCTGTTCTTAAATATGTGACTTCAGAATCAGAGTACAAAGCTTACACAGTCGAACTGCAAAAATATTTATTAGAGCTCCCTGTTCCTAGAGATTTAACACGTTCAATATTAAATAGTAACTGGTTTTCAGACGTTGTTCGCAACTATACTCCAGTGATAAGCATGTCGATTGAGCTTTCACCAACGAAGGGAAAAACGAAAAATACAGATAAATGTGTAAACCAGCCTCGAAAAAATGTGATTACAAAAAGCTCTTTGCCTTCTTTTAATGCTCATTCATTACGTCAGGTTAGTAAAAATGAGTTTTCTCAGATACAGGAGCATTTGGAAAGCAGAACTTATCACTATGGGATTGGGTACTTTTATAGTTGGTTAATTTCAGATTTCATAGAGCAAAATATTTGTGTTGAAACCCATTCGCTATCTTATCCTCGTATAGTTATAGATTTGATTGAATTTTCGTTGGAGCATCCTTTACTTAAGCATCTGCTTTTCTGTGACTTGTTTCGATTTAAAATATTACCTAAATATTTCTGTCTTCTCCTATCTAGAATAGACACATGCAACTTCGCAATATACTGGTTTTCCTATTTCTATGATGACATCGCGAATCAGATTTTAAATCGAGGTGTTTTAGAAGAATTGGAGATTTTTATTTCCCAAAAGTATGCAGAAACTAACACTAACAATGTTTATTGTAATGAAGATTTTATTGATATTGTGCTTGTATTAACTAATAAGTTAGGCTTATACAAAGATAACTTTAAAGATTCAACCTATCTCACCCTGTTTAACAACTTTTTAGAGCATCAACAGTCTAATAAAATACTATCGATGATTGATATTATTAAAAATGTGGAGTTAAGTGAACATGCTTATCCTAATCCAGCGGTTTTTAATCTCCGTAATAACAAGTATTTCTTGTTATGGTGGCTATATGATTTTATTGATAGAAATTCACTTGATACTGAACAGGTGCATATAAGTGAATTAGTCAACCTCATAACTAATGAGCTAGAGCAAGACCTGATATTAAATCTTGAAGGGAAAAAATCAAACCTAGATGCTTCAATCCTTATAAAACAGTTTCCTTGGTACAAATTAGTTATTGACGATAATGTAGAACGGCTATTGTTGATTTCTAAAAGGCATAAAACCGAATGGTCATCTGCTCTGCTATGGAGAAACGATTCACAGTATACAGCGAAAGGGGCTATAAGCTGTTACTTTCAAATACTGATGGTGATTGCAAATCATGACTCTTGCCAACATTTAAGTAAGCTGCATAAAAGAAATATATCTATCGTTGACAATTTAGGCTTCGGTACTAATGAAAGAGATGGGTTATTTGGCCCTGTTGGAGTACATGATTACGATTTATGGCCTGATTTCTGTGTCTATATAAACAAAATCGATGACTCAGACTTCGAAAACTTTCTTGATTCAAATGACGAGACCCTAACAAACTCACAGCTTTTCCAATTGTTGGAGGCTTGTATTCATCCTTCAAGAAAAGATCGTATCAAATCAGCTATTACAAAACTCGCAATAGATAATATTGATAAGAGCTCTTTGGATGACTTAGAAAAAACATTTGTATCAGCATACCATGCTTCTGAATTTGATCTTGCTCGGACCGTTCTTAATCAAGCTAGTCATGAACTGAATGAAGGTAGGTTCAAAGATCAGCACCATCCCCTCTTTGCTGATAAACGTCAATTGATAAAGTGTTATCAATATAAATTAGACGTTACATTGTTGGCTATTAATCAAGACGAATACGACCCTGATTTTCAATCACATATTAACGCTATCCCTATTCCCTTTACCAATAAAGAGAAAAATTATTACAACGAATGTGAACATTTTAGACGCTACTATCTAGCATATTATCTGATCGAACATGATACCAATAAGAGCATTCTTATTTTGGAAAAACTGGTCAAAGATACTAGTAACCCAGAACATATTTTAATGCTGTTACATGCGTATCTTGCTAACCATCATGAAGCTTCAAATATAAATTTGATTCGAAATGCTTTGGCAAAAGTAAAACAATCGGCAGAAGCGAAATGGTCTGTTATCTCGAGTTATCCATTACCTTGGATATCTGGAATACTTCATGCTTACTCAACGATTGATGACATCAGTTCAATGAGGAAAACATGGGAACTATTGAGCTCAGCTCAGAAATTTCTTCCTCAGTTACTTACACCTTACTGTGAATTACTGCTCAAGCATAAGTTGGTAAAAGAAGCAGATATAGCATTTTCAGCTTATATTAAATTCCTAGGTCAATATGAAGTACTGCCAGGTGAATTAGAAAAAATCAACGATACTATAATGAATGCTTTAGCGAAGGAATTATCTGCTACGCAATATATAGACCGTTTTGCAGAAAGGAATCAAAGAAGTCCTGAGCAACTAGCAAATAGCTTTAAACTTATCAACGGTAGTGATGTCGAAACATATGTGAAGATAACAAATAATAGCTCTGTTGAAGAGTATTTAGTTGAAACAGTTTCTTCAGTCTCTAAAGAATTACTTAGCCGCAGTAAAAATATTTACATACCTGTCAAAGATAAGGAACCCTCATCTGGATACTCTAGTAAACCAGCAAACGAAGATCGAATTAATCAATGGTTTTGTAGTCTTTTTAACATGAGAGAAAAAAACTCTCCATTTCATATTTTGGATCAAAGTCAAATAGGTAGTTCATCTTCAGGTAAAAGCTATGGTGAGGTGGATGGTGTCATAGTCGATAACAATCAAAGTAGACGTATTGCGCTATTTGAAGCGTTTCGCCTTCTTAAATGGGATACTACCGTAATCAATGACCATATGGATAAGCTTGCAGGGTATGATCGAGAGTGCTTTGATACGATATTTGTTGTTGTATATGCATTCGATAATGATTTTGTCACCCTATTAGATAAGTATAAGAACCACATAAAACAACGTCAGCACATAGGTTTTACCAAAGCAAATGGTTATGCCCTTGAAACTGTAAATGGTGAAGATTCAGATACCTTTTGGATGGGAAAAGAAGAACGTCAGCGTGGTAACGTTACTGTTTCGATTTATCATGTCGTCATTAGCTTTTACTGTGAAAAAAGTATTGAACCATAAACTTGTTCAAAGCGGTGGATTTTTCCCATACATTTTTTCATGCAAACTGGACTTGTGTTGTTTCTATTCGTAACACGAAATTGTCCAATTGCGAGTTAGATTTGTACCTTACAAACAGGGAAAAATTCATGGATGAATTTTTAGGTTTTCGGCGTCGGGAACGCCTAAAACCGTCCCGGCCAGCGACCATGAAGTAAAAGGCACTTTCTGGATACTCTTTGTGCCAGCAAAGAGTATCTGGTGCGCTTTACCAAAGCCACGTGGTTCGTTAAATCTAAAGCGCAACAAACCACACCAAACTAAACCAGAAACGTATTTCATTGGAGGAGCAAGACAACCCATCTGAAACTTGATTCCTCTCCCACAGCAGATAAAGAAAAGCCCCGGGCCAATCGGCGACGGGGCTTTTGCTCTCTTAATGATCATCAAATCATAGTGTTTGATTGAGTTGGAAGTAGCGACCTTGCTGTGCCAACAGTGCTTGGTGGCTGCCGTGCTCGACGATTTCACCTTGTTCAATCAGGCAAACGGCATCCATCGTTTCCAGTTCGACTAGGCGGTGGGTAATGAAGATGACCGTCTTGTTCTCGAAATGGGATTGAAACAGCGCCATGATTTGTTGTTCAGTCTGTTTATCCAGACCTTCAGTTGGTTCATCCAGCAGCAGGATTGGGCCATTGTGCAGCAGGGCACGGGCAATACCGATACGACGTTTCTCACCGCCGGATAGCTGACGTCCACCGTCACCCAGCCAAGCATCCAGCCCCGGTGCTTCGAGCAGCTTACCCAGACCGACACGTTCCAGCATCGCGCTCAGTTCGCTGTCATTCGCGGTTGGTTTGGCCATGATAAGGTTGTCACGCAGGCTGCCGTTGAGAATGTCGACGCGCTGGCTCACCACACTGATTGCTGCACGCAGATCGCTCTCTTTCCACTCTTGCAGGCGCGTACCCGCAATGCGGATGTCGCCTTGTTGTGCATCCCAATAGCGACACAGCAATTGAATCAGCGTCGATTTGCCTGAACCGGTTTGGCCGACAATCGCGACTTTGTTGCCCGCTGGAATAGTCAGGCTCACGTCTTTCAATGCTGGCTGTTCGCCGCCGCTGTAGTTGAACGTCAGGTTCTCAAAGGTGATATCAAACTGACCCGAATGACGAGTCTCTTCGCTTGGGAATTTCACGTCCGGCTCGGAGAGAATGATCTCATTCAGGCGGCGTGCTGACGTTAGCGTTTGACCCAGATGTTGGAACGCGCCCGCGATTGGCATCAGCAGTTCAACACTGGCCATGGTCGCAAACACCACCAGAGCAATCATCGGATCCGGTGCTTGACCATTCACGCCGTCTGCTGCCAGCCACAGCATCAGAACCAAGGTCCAGCCGTTTGCCAGCAGAAGTAGGGCAGAGGCAAGGCCGGTAAAGCTTGCGTTAACTTTTTGGTTTGCCAGCAGTTTTTCCTGCGCCGCGTAAATTGCGTCACGGTAGCGAGACTCCGCACCGAAAATGGTCAGTTCGCTATAGCCTTGCAGCCAGTCGAGCGTGGCAACGCGCATCTCGGCTTTGTGCTGTGTCAGCTCTGCGCCGTTGCGTTTTCCCAGCTTGTAGAACATCACCGGCCACACCAGTAGCAGAACCAGTAGTACGCTACCGAGTGTTAAACCCAAGGCCATGTCAAACCAGCACAAGAGCGCAGTGAGGGCAGCAATACCTAAGACGCCCACCGTCACCGGGCTAATGAGGCGCAGGTAAACGTGGTCCATCGCATCGATGTCTGCCACCAAACGGTTGAGCAGGTCTGCATCGCGCAGATTCGACACGCGGCCCGGAATCATCGGTGCCAGCTTTTCAAAGAAGAAGATACGCAGATCGGTCAGGAGTTTGAACGTTGCGTTGTGACTCACCACACGCTCGCCCCAACGACCAGCGGTACGACCCATCGCAAAGCCGCGCACAAACGCGCCCGGTAACATGTAGTTGAACGTTTCACGGGCGATGGTCAGGCCAGCAACCGCTGCGGCAGACAAGAACCAGCCGGACAACGTTAACAAACCAATCGAAGCGCACAGCGTGACAAACGCCAGCAGCATACCCAGTGTCAGACCGAACCAATGCTTTTTATACAGTTTCAGATAAGGCAGTAAATCACGCATCGAGGTTCCCCTTATTCGCTTCTTGAAGGGCTTGGTTGGACGCTAACATGGTGGCAAACAAGCCATCTTGCTGGCTGAGCGTGGCATAGTCGCCCGCTTGAACCAACTGACCATCCTGCATCACCAGGATTTGATTCACTGACTTGAGTGGCAGCAGTTGGTGCGTCACCAGCAGCGCCGTCTTGTGCGTGATTTGTTGATTGAGGCCTTGCATCACCAGCTGTTCGCTGCGTGCATCCAAACTGGCGGTCGGTTCATCCAACAGCCAGAACTGGCCGTTTTGCAGCATAGCGCGCGCCAGCGCAAGGCGCTGCGCCTGACCCACCGACAAACCGCCGGAGCGATCGCTGATTGGGTAATCCAGGCCATGCTTGCTGACAAACTCAGCCGCAAAAGAGCTGTCCAGGACCGTTTGTACTTGCGCATCCGCGATATTGGATTTACCGAGAGTGACGTTGTCACGAATGGTGCCATGCACCAACAACGGGTTTTGTCCCACCCAACTGATCTGTTTGCGCCAGTGCGCATGATCCAGTTCACTCAGTTCGATGCCGTTGATGCTAAGGCTGCCGCGGTAGGGCATGAAACCCAGAATGGCATTGATCAGGCTGGTTTTGCCTGCGCCGCTTGGGCCGACCAGTGCGGTCGTCTGTTGGCTATTGAGCGTAAAGGTCAGTGGACCGACAAGGCATTTGCCTTCTGGGCTGAACACTTCCAGATCGCGCGCAACAATTTCGACGCCCTGCATCTCAGGCAGAGTTTGTGACCCCGACTGCACCTGGCTGACATCGATATTCAAAAACTCAACAATGCTTTCTGCTGCGCCGACCGCTTGCTGTTTCGCATGGTAGAAGGTGCCCAGATCGCGCAGTGGTTGATAAAACTCAGGCGCAAGCACCAACACAAAAATACCGGCAAACAGTGTGACACTGGCGCCATAGCCGCCGAAATTCAGTTCGCCGATAAAGCTAAAGCCAAAATACACCGCGGTGATCGCAATCGAGATCGAGGTGAAAAATTCCAGTACGGCAGATGACAAGAACGCAATGCGCAAGACATCCATGGTGCGTTTACGAAACACTTCGGATGCGCCTTTCATCTGCTCCGTTTCTGCACTGGTGCGGTCAAACAGACGAATGGTGGTCATCGATTGCAGACGGTCGTAAAAGTGACCGGATAAGCGTTGCAGTGCTTTGAAGTTTTTGCGTCCGGCGTCAGCGGCTTTGATGCCCACCAATGCCATGAAAAGCGGAACCAGTGGTGCGGTGATGAGAAAAATCAAACCAGCGGCCCAGTTGACCGGGAAAACGACAATAAGAATGACAAACGGGATCAGCACAGAAAGCGACATTTGCGGCAGGTAACGCGCGAAGAAGTCGTGCATGTTCTCGACTTGCTCCAACGTCAATGTGGCCCATGCACCTGCTGGTTTGCCTTTGATGTAGGCTGGGCCTAGTGCGCGCAGTTTGTCGAAAATTAACTGGCGGATATAGATTCGAATTTGCTGACCAGCGCGAAAACCAGCCAATTCTCGGGCCCAGGAACAGCCGGCGCGAATGGCGATGGTGACGGCCAATCCGACGAAATAAGGGATCAGTTCGTGTTTGTCGACATGCTCAATAATGAGCTGATGCAGAATAGAGGCGAGAAGGGCGGCCTGGGCGAGTAGGAACACACTTGATAACACGCCAAGCCCCACAGCAAGCATCAGCCAGCGTTTGGCGAGTTTGCTTTGCTGCTTGAGCCAAATATTCAAGCTACGTTGCTTTTTCTTATCCATTTTGAAGGCTTATTGAGAATTATTATGTTTTTGGAAGGGCGTTAGTATACAAAAGAAAACCCGGCGGATATACCGCCGGGTTTGTTGCTGTCTTGTCAAAAATGAAAAATAAACTTGTACGTCATATCCACTTAACGTTGCCAGCGTGTTGCTTGCACCATGAAGCGGTAGGGCGTGAGTTATTTATCATTCAGCCCATCAAGGAAGCGTTCTGCGTCAAGCGCGGCCATACAGCCTGTTCCCGCAGAGGTAATCGCCTGACGGTAGTTATGATCCATCACATCACCGGCTGCGAAGATGCCTTCGATACTGGTTTGTGTTGCGTTACCTTCCAGACCAGATTTCACGATGATGTAGCCATCTTTCATGTCCAACTGACCTTCGAAAATCGCGGTATTTGGCTGGTGGCCGATGGCAATAAACACGCCCATCACGTCGAATTCTTCCGTGGCACCGGATTGTGTGTCTTTCAGACGCACGCCAGTCACACCCATATCGTCGCCCAGCACTTCGTCCAGAGTACGATCGGTGTGCAGGATGATGTTGCCGTTTTCAACTTTGTCCATCAGACGGTTGATCAGAATCTTCTCGGCACGGAAGCTGTCACGACGGTGGATCAGGTGAACTTCGGCGGCAATGTTAGACAGGTAAAGCGCTTCTTCAACTGCCGTGTTACCGCCACCTACCACCGCAACTTTCTGGTTGCGATAGAAGAAACCATCACACGTCGCACACGCCGATACGCCGCGACCTTTGAACGCTTCTTCCGAGTCCAGACCTAAGTATTTCGCTGATGCACCGGTTGAGATGATCAGGGCGTCACAGGTGTATTCGCCACTGTCGCCTTTCAGGCGGTAAGGGCGCTGAGAAAAATCAACTTGGTTGATGTGATCAAACACGATTTCCGTTTCAAAACGCTCAGCGTGCTCTTTCATACGCTCCATCAGCGCAGGACCAGTCAGGCCTTCAGCATCGCCCGGCCAGTTTTCTACTTCTGTGGTTGTGGTCAGCTGACCACCTTGCTGCATACCTGTTACCAGAACAGGGTTTAGGTTCGCGCGTGCTGCGTACACTGCGGCAGTGTAGCCAGCCGGGCCCGAGCCCAGAATAAGAAGTTTGCAATGTTTAACGTCGCTCATGATTGCTCCACGTTCAATGTGCTCAGTAAATTTGATCGATTGTAGGGAATATAAGCGACCAATTAAAGCCTAAACGCGTGGAGAAACTGTAATTATTCGTTATTAGTTAGAACTTCGAGTCTCACTAAATCCCTTTAAATACAAAGGATTTGACAAGAAGCGGATGGATTCGAACAAAGCGTAATCAATGGTGTGTAAATAATGGGCGGATTGTGCCTTTGGTCCCGACCACATAAAGTTTGGGGTTGCGCACGTTTTTGCTTCAGGCGTAAGGTAGCGCTTTGCATAGCGATAAAGGATCAACCATGGTGAACTGGCCCGCACTACTGAAACTCGACGGAGATGATGAACTTGTCTATCTCGCTTCCGAAGTGCAATTTCATCAAGAGTGTGACGAAATGATTTTGGGCACAGGCGATCATCTTATCGACTGTCAAGGACAGAGCCATCACATTCGTAGCGCAGAGAACAGGCTGACCTTGGTGGCTGATGATAAATGTTACAGCGCTGAAGAAGTTTGCCAACTGATTCAGGCGCATGAATTTGCCGCGGCGCAGGTCTGTGTGACGAAAATCTACTTCCCGACGGTCGAGCAGGCGGTCAGGGCAATGGCGTTTTAATCTTCACCCGCTAAAAAGGACATTGCGTAGAAAGGAGAGGAAATCCGATGGTAGGCATTACAGAGTTACAAGTTTTACTGCAAAGTATGCAGCCGGAGCTGAAAGATGAAGAGGTGGTGTTTTGTAGTGTCAGCGGCGACCTGCAAGATTATCTCGAGCTGAAGCCACTGGCGATGTTTCACGAACGGGAAGGGCTGACATTGGTACTATCGAAAGTCACAGCGCAAACCCACGGCTTGGCATTTGATGGCAGTTTTCAGCAGATCACGCTGAATGTCCATTCAAGTCTTGAAGCGGTTGGTCTGACGGCCGCCGTCTCTGCCGCGCTGACGCAGCAAGAGATCAGTGCCAATGTCATCGCCGCTTATTATCACGACCATATTTTTGTCCCGACTCAGCGCGCCAATGATGCGCTCAACGCGCTGAAGGCTTTATCCAATGAGTAATGATCAGCAACCATGAAACGCCGTCCGGCAGTCTCTCTTCTCCTCATCTCGCCCGGCTATCTTGCCGGGTTTTGTTTATCTGCAATCCGAACCGACGATTATCTCCGAAGATAGCGGATACTTGTGACATAAATAGCATGATTCACTGTCAGGCTTGACGAAGGTTTGGTCTGGTTTTCTTGTGCTGAGTTCAGTTGTATTTATAACTAAATTATTGATATTAAATGGTAAAATTATTTTTTAGTGAAACCGTTCAATTTTTTGAAGTCTGTAATGTTAAAACTGGTCGTTAGTTCTGGTTATTTGATATTTTTTGGTTTTATATGTTATTTATTTAATTATGTTGGATTTATTTGTGGTGAAAAATTGATCTGACAAAATAATTGCGTATTCTGTGTGTAAATTATTTGTTAACAAAACTGATAATTAATGTGTCTTCATTAAGGAGTCGATGATGTTACACTCGCACCAAAATACCCTACATATCACTCAACTGAGTCATCAGGCGATCAACCAGCTTGCGCCGTCGTTTGTCGATCTGCCGCATACTGAACACGCGGATGGCCAGTATCGTTTGCGCCGTTATTCGGTGGTTCAATTCCAGGATGGGATTGTGCTGGAAACGGGCAAAAACGAATTTATGCAAACCGATCACTTCAACCATTTTCAGGGCAACATCGTCCGTCAGTTCGAGCCGATTTTAAAATCGACGCTGCAAAGCGATGGTATGTGCGAAATGTGCAAGCTATTCGTAGAAACCAACCGCCTGCCAAATGGTCAGGAAATCGAGATTCATCAGATTCGCATCGCTACCGTGTTCGATGAAACACAAGTCGCTCCGGAAGGGGTGCATCAGGATGGTTTCGATCACATCGCCATCGTGGGTATTGGTCGTCACAATATCGAAGGCGGCGAAATTCTGCTGTATCAGGATTGTCACGACGACCCGTTTTTCCGCAAAGTGCTGGGCAATGGTGAAGTTGCGATGCTGGCGGACAACAAGTTGTGGCATAACGCCCGTCCGATTCGCTCATTGAGCGGCAATGAACAAGGTTATATGGATCTGTTTGTCCTGACAGCAAAAGGCAGTAATCATGAGCTTCACTCCTGATCAAGCGCGCGTTCAGTTTTCCGCGCTCAATCAACGTATTAACGACAAACCTGTGGTGTTCCTCGATGGCCCGGGTGGATCGCAAGTGCCCCAATCGGTGCTGGAGAAAATGACCGCCTATTTGGGCCATTACAACTCCAATCTCGGCGGACACTATTTTTCCAGTCAGATCACCACGGATTTGATGCAGCAGGCGCGCGAACATGCTCAGGCACTGCTGAATGCAGAATCTTCCGGCAACATTATCTTCGGTGCGAACATGACATCGCTGACGTTTTCGCTCAGCCGCGCAATAAGCCGAGATTGGCAGGTGGGCGATGAAGTGATTGTCACAGCGCTCGACCACTATTCAAATGTATCCAGCTGGCAGCAAGCTGCCGAAGACAAAGGGGCGATTGTGCATCAGGCGCGCATCAATCCTGTAGACTGCACGCTGGATGAAGATCATTTGATTTCGCTCATCAATCCGAACACTAAGCTGGTGGCGCTCACTTACGCCTCCAACACCACAGGCTCTATCGTCAATGTGAAGCGCATCGTCGAAGCGGCGCATCAAGCGGGTGCGATGGTTTACGTGGATGCGGTGCATTACGCGCCACATCATCTCATTGATGTGCAGGAATTGGGGTGTGATTTCCTCGCTTGTTCGGCGTACAAATTCTTTGGCCCACATGTGGGGATTGCGTACGTTTCGTCGCAATGGCTGCATGCCCTCAAGCCTTATAAAGTCGAACCGGCGACCAATATTGGCCCGGGCCGTTTTGAAACCGGCACACAGAGTTTCGAAGGGCTGGCCGGCGTCATTGCGGCTATTGACTATCTGGCGCAGTGGGGAGAGGCGGGGCTGAGTCTGCGCGAACGTCTTGAGCAGAGCTTTGCCCAGTTCAACGAACACGAGCAGACGCTGAGCAAGCATTTCCTTGCCAGACTGGCGGAGTTAAAAGGCGCCACACTCTATGGCCGTGACGATTATCAGAGCGAAAATCGCACGCCGACGTTTGCCATTCGTTTGGATGACTTCCATCCCGAATTGGTCGCCAGAGCACTGGGCGAGCAGAACATCTGCGTATGGAATGGTCACTTCTATGCCTTGGGGTTGGTTCGCCAACTGGATTTGGAAGACAAAGGCGGCGTAGTGCGTATCGGCTGTATGCACTACAACACCACCGAGGAAATCGATTCTCTGTTTGACGCTTTGCAGCGCTTATAACGTTTCCTCAGATGTTGAATACAAGGCTCGCTTTATGCGGGCCTTGTGCGTTTTTACCTCTTGCCGTTATCTCTTCCGCCTTGCCAACGTCACTTCTGCTATCGCGCGCCAATTCTGCTTGAGATCGCATTATTTAATTATAATGATTTATTTTGTCTCATTATGTTCTAATTTTTAATCAAGAACACAAATGAGAAGGTTAAAGGAATGACACAACGAATCGTTATGCCGGGATTGATGGAAGTGGGTGCCGGAGCGCTGAATAAAGTGGCGGAATTACTCACACTTATTGGTTGCCAAAAGCCGCTTATCATCACTGACCGGGTGATGGCGCAATTAGGTTATGTGCCAAGGGTTGAAACCCTGCTAAGTAGTCAGGGCATTCAGTGCGGCGTATTTCTTGATACTGAGCCAGAGCCAACGGAAGCGTCGATTCTGCCGGCTGTTGATCAGGTTCTCAGCGGACAGTTTGACAGCTTGATTGCGCTTGGTGGTGGCAGCGCCATCGACAGCGCCAAGGCGATTGGACTACTGGCCAAACATGGCGGACGCATGCGTGACTACAAAGTGCCTTACGTGGTTAACCAAGCCATTTTGCCAGTGATTGCTATACCGACCACGGCGGGCACGGGCTCTGAAGTCACGCGCGTAACTATCATTACCGATCAAAACAGTGACGAGAAAATGCTCTGCATGGGGCCGGGGTTGATAGCTCGTGCGGCAATCATCGACTTTGAGCTGACGCTTTCCGTTCCGGCACGCATTGCTGCCGATACTGGCATTGA
Source organism: Vibrio sp. LQ2 (assembly GCF_023920125.1). NCBI lineage: Bacteria > Pseudomonadati > Pseudomonadota > Gammaproteobacteria > Vibrionales > Vibrionaceae > Vibrio > Vibrio sp. LQ2. Next base: position 1,078,690 of record NZ_CP085308.1, on the reverse strand, counting down.
TGCGCTGACGCATGCGATTGAAGCTTACGTTAGCGTAAAAGCGAGCGGTTTTACCGACCAGCAGGCGCTCGCGGCGATGCGCCTTATCGCGCCTAATCTGCGCACAGCCGTCACGCGGCCGGACAACATCGGCGCCAAAGAGCAATTGATGCTCGGTGCCACATTGGCAGGCATGGCCTTTTCCAATGCTTCTGTGGCTCTGGTTCACGGCATGAGTCGCCCGATTGGCGCGCACTTTCATGTTCCGCACGGCATGAGCAATGCGATGCTTCTGCCAGCAATTACAGAGTATTCCGTGGCCGCGAGCCCAGAGCGCTATGCAGCGTGTGCCCGTGCGATGGGCCTGGCGGATATTAAAACCAGCGATGAGCAAGCCGTGCAATGCTTACTGGCCGAACTGAAACAGCTTAATGCCGACCTTAATGTGCCGACCTTAGCCGAATTCGGCGTTGAAAAATCCCACTATTTCAGTGTGCTCGACATCATGGCCGAGCAGGCTCTGGCGTCGGGTTCGCCGGGCAACAACCCAAGAGTCCCAAGCAAGGAAGAAGTGATCGACCTTTATAAAACAGTATGGAGCGAACAATGATTGGAAATTTCATTAACAACGAACATTCAGTGGCGACGTCCGGCCGTTCAGCCAAGGTTAGCGATCCGGCTAACGGTAAGATCATCGGCGAAGTCGGTTTATCCAGTGTTCATGATACAGAGCAGGCGATCGCGGTAGCCGAAGCAGCCTGGCCATCCTGGGCGCAGACAACGCCGCTGAATCGCGCGCGGATCCTGTTTCGCTTTAAGGCACTGTTAGAGCAGAATATGGATGCATTGGCCAGCCTCATCAGTCGTGAGCATGGCAAAGTGCACAGCGATGCGTTGGGCGAACTGACTCGCGGGCTTGAAGTGGTGGAGTTTGCTTGCGGTATTCCACATCTGCAAAAAGGGGAGCACAGTCGTAACGTCGGTAGTGAGGTCGATTCGCATTCGATGATGATGCCGCTTGGCGTGTGCGTCGGGATCACGCCGTTTAATTTCCCGGCCATGGTACCGATGTGGATGTTCCCGATCGCATTGGCAACGGGTAACACCTTCATTCTCAAACCGTCAGAGAAAAATCCTTCTGCGGCGCTGAAACTGGCCGAACTGCTGCAACAAGCAGGATTACCGCCCGGTGTATTTAACGTGGTGCAAGGGGATAAAGAAGCGGTGGATACACTGCTGACTGACCCGCGGGTGAAAGCGGTGAGCTTTGTCGGATCTACACCGATTGCGGAGTATATCTATGCCAAAGGTTCGGCTTTCGGTAAGCGAGTACAAGCGCTGGGCGGCGCGAAAAACCATATGGTGGTGATGCCAGATGCCGATATTGAACAAGCGGTTAACGCCTTAATGGGGGCGGCGTTTGGCGCTGCTGGTGAACGCTGTATGGCTATTTCAGTGGCGGTCGCGGTGGGCGATGAGGTTGGCGATCGTCTGGCCCAGGCATTGAGTGCCCGACTGAGTCAACTGCGTGTCGGGCCTGGGTATGGTCAGGACGTTGAAAGCGAAATGGGGCCGCTCATTACCAAAGAGCATCAACAAAAAGTCAGTGCGTATATCGACCGGGGAGAGAGTGAAGGTGCAACGCTGTTGGTGGATGGCCGTCATTATCAGGTACCCGGTTATGAGGAGGGCTTCTACGTCGGTGGAACGCTGTTTGATCATGTGACGCCAGAGATGACCATTTACCGCGAGGAAATCTTCGGACCCGTGCTGTCGATGATGCGTGTCTCTTCTCTTAACGACGCGCTGGAGCTGATCAATGCTCATGAATTTGGTAACGGCTGCGCCATTTTTACGTCGGACGGCGAAGCAGCGCGCCGTTTCAGCGATCAGGTTGAGGTGGGTATGGTGGGTGTCAACGTACCCATCCCGGTTCCCATGGCCTTTCACTCGTTCGGCGGTTGGAAACGCTCTCTGTTCGGACCGCTGCACATGCACGGCAGTGATGGCGTCCGTTTCTTCACCCGAATGAAAACCATCACCACTCGCTGGCCAAAACATCAGCATCAGGCGGCGGATTTTGTTATGCCAACCATGAAATAACCCTCCTTTCACAGTGTTGCTGTTCTGCTTGCAGGCAGCCTTGTGACAGACGCGATGAAGCGTTTGTGTGTGAGACTCGCAATAAAACGCTTTGCCTTATCAGGCATTACGTTGAACGCGCGGTACGAAGTGGTTACTCTGGGCTCGGCATGAAAACAAGATTGAAAAGGATCAGTGTGGTCAGAAGAGAAAAAGGCTCAACGATTGAGCGTGTGCTTCAAATACTCGCGTTTATTGCTCAGCATGATGGGAAGTATGATCGCCAGCAGTTGGCATCGGCGATGGGCTTGCCTGAATTGGCAACAGGCAAACTGCTCACTCAATTGAATGAGCTCGGCATGATCAGTGAAAATCTGCTGCGCAAGGTGGTGGCGGGTCCTCAGTTGCAACAAGTGGCGCTGGCGGTATTGCGCAATGACGTTTTTGCCCGGCAGCGCCTGAGCGTGCTGGAAGCCCTCGCGAATGAGATCGGTGAAACCTGCGGAATTTCTATCCCGAGCGGTATCGACATGCTCTATCTGGAAAAAGTGCAAACCAACTGGCCACTGCAGATTAACCTGCCGGAAGGGAGTAGGGTTCCGCTGGCAGCCACAGCATCAGGCAAGCTTTATCTGGCGACCTTACCGCAAAGCGCGCGCCGGGTGATTATGGATAATCTGGCGCTGGAAGTGTTTACTCAGCAAACCTTGGTCGACAAAACGGCGCTGGCGCAGGAACTTGATGCGATCGCACAACTGGGTTACGGACGAGACAATGGTGAATTTATTGATGGCATGGTGGCGGTGTCGGTGCCGATTCATTGTGGCGAACATCTGTTCGGTTATCTGTTCTGTCACTGTCCTCAAGTGCGTCATTCACTCGAAGCACTGGAAGTCTATTTACCTCAGTTGCGCCGAGCCGCTGCAGAGATTGGTGCATTGATGCAGTGATAATGAACAGCTAGTTGTTATCGTCGTTGAGTTGATAAAGGTTGAGTAACTGTTCACGTGCACGTTCTAAATCCGGCAGATAGCTCAATAACGTTGGGAGAGGTTTGCGGGTTTTCGGGCAATGGCAGAAGAGTGAAGCGAGTAACTTGCCCTGTGGTGAAAACAGGGGAATCGCGACGGCAACCAAACCATCAATGAACTCTTCATTATCCACGCTCACTTGCTGGCTACGGATTTGGCGCAATTCGGCCTCCAGAGATTCCCGATCGCGGTGGGTATTTTTTGCTAACTGTTCTATGGGTGTGCGCTCAAACAGCCGATCGCGCTGCGCTTTATTCAGAGTGCTGAGCAGCAGTTTACCACTGGCTGTGGCCCAGACTGGCGTTCTCATGCCAACAGGCAGCACAATGCGCAGCGGCCAGTTGGTTTCAATCCGTTCCTGATAGACCATCGCGTCGCCATCGGGGACCGCAATCCCACAGGTTTCGTCAATTCGGCGCGAAAGTCCATGCAAAATGGCTTGCAACTGCGCTCGCTGGGTATTGTTGCTCGCAAGGTTCAACGCGATGTTGCGCAGCGCTGCGCCAGGGTAGAGATTGCCACGCTGATCGGTGGTCAGAAAACCTTCCTCATCCAGTTGCTGAACCAAGCGGTGATAGGTCGGTTTGGCGATGTCGGAGTGATAAATCAGCTCTGAAACGGCCACAGGCTGCTCACGTTTGGTGCTTTCACCGATGATTTCAACAATTCGGCTGACAGCGTTTGCTTTGCTTTCCATGCTCACTCATTTCGGAAGGATGATATGTTGAGAGCCAGTATATCGGCTCTGAGGAGTGGCGCCAGAGTTGCAGGCGCTGGATGTGATAAAACACAGGCCCAAATATCGGGCCTGTGTGAAAACAGCAACACTCAGTCTGCGCTGACTTCCACTTCGTATGAGGTGAACTTGCGAATGTTGATCACGCCGCTATCTAAGATCAGATACTGGCCTTTGATACCTTGCAGAACGCCCGTGACTTCCGGGTTCTTATCAAAGTTGTGCGAGGTGATTTTCTTCGGATGCACATCAACCGGATAGGCGAGCTGCGTAGTTTGCTCACTGACTTCAACGACCGCATCTTCACCAAATTGCTGTTTGATTTCTGCAATTTTGTCGGCCAGCAGAGGTTTAAGCTCTGCCGCTCGTTCTTCCAGTGACAGGGGTTCGCCATCACCTTTCAGCAGTTCACGCCAGTTGGTCTTGTCGGCAATGTGTTTGGCGAGCTCAACTTCAACCAATCCTGAGATCTGACGAGTCTTTACTTTGTAGATAGGCAGGCCTTGGGTCGCGCCCTGATCAATCCAGCGTGTCGGGATTTGTGTGTGGCGGGTAATGCCCACTTTCAGGCTCGATGTGTTAGACAGATACACGTAATGATCGACCATACAGTGCGTTTCTGCCCAATCTGGTTCTCGGCAGGTGCCCTGATCAAAGTGGCAGGTTTCCGGCTTCATGATGCACATATCGCAGCTGGCGAGTTTCTTCATGCACACAAAACAGTGACCCTGCGAATAACTTTTCTTGGTTTTCTTACCGCATGAGCAGCAGTAGATATTGCCCGTGTGTTTGAGGGTGATGGTGTGGCCCATCAGCGGATTGAGATCGATCTCTGCCTCACCCACCGGCAGTCGGTAAGCGACGGTACCGTCTAGATTGGCGCGCATTTTATCCAGCACGCCCGTTGCGATTATCGACATGACATTACTCTATAGTTTTAGTGTTTGACGCTAGTCTATCAGAAAAGAAAAGCAGAAAGGGCGCCAAGCCGAATGGAAGGCGCTGTTTGTCGGTTATTCGTTCGCTGGTGGAGCGGCAGATTCGGGCAGTGGCAAAGCATCGGCCTCGCTCACGCTATCATCGGCGATTTCAGCCAGTTGCGTGTCATCGAGAACAATGGGCTCTTTCGGGCCGAGGAATTTCGGCTGAGTATCGAAGATATACAGATCGAAAAATGCCTTCGTGCGTGCAAACACTTCGCGCAATCTGACCTGAAAACCGGAATGGTTGGTCGGCCCGGGCACCGCAAGACACGTGGCGTTGATGTCGTGATGATTAGCGATAAACAACGCGCGCTCGCAATGGAACCGCTGGGTAATGATCAGAAAATTATCGGTATCGAAAATGCGTTTCGCGCGCACAATCGAGTCCAGAGTGCGAAATCCGGCGTAGTCGAGATAAATATGCTCATCCGGAACGCCCGCTTTCAACAGATCGCGCTTCATCGTCCAAGGCTCATTGTAGGAGCGATGCGCATTGTCGCCGCTGAGCAGAAAGCCATTCACTTTGCCCTGTTCGAACAGTTCAATGGCCGCATTGATGCGGTGCACATAGTAGTCATTCAGTGTGCGACCGAGGTACTTACTGGTGCCCAGCACCACGGCAACCTGAAACTTGGGGACGTTATTAATGTCGCTGATGATGCTGTCTTGAGTTTGCCAGCTCACCCAGCGGTCGATGCCATAAATGACGACGGCGCAGCCAAGCAGAGTCAGCGAAATTCGGCGCAGCCAGAGTCCCAGCCTCATACGTCGAAGCCGGGATTTCAGACGAGTGAACAACACTCTGAGATTTAGATTTGACGGTTTCTTTGAGCCCATAGGCCAATCACAACAAAGCTGATGAAAATGATGCCAAACATCATGCCTTGCTCTAAATGAGAGAGTGTCCGAGTCAGGTAAGGGCTTGCTTTAATTATGATTAATCCGTAACCAAACGCGTTAATCAAGATAAAAGCGACGGTGCGCAGAATGAAATGTTGATTGCGCATCACGCGACGCAGCAGTGCGTTGATTTCTCCGCCCAGCATAACCAGCAAACAGGCGATCAGCGCGGTAGAAATTTCGCTGAGATAAGGGGCGATGTAATGTCCCGCCGGGGCAAAAAAGCTCATCATATCCGTGATCTATCAGTAGAACGCCTACATAGGCGTGAACGTTTCAGTGGCAAAAATGATAAGGGATATTGCGGTGAACTATCAAGCTCTTAACTTGTAAGGATTAACAATGTTTTAAGGCGGTTCAGTCTTCATGAGGTTCAGTGCGCGGCAGGCGAGTTACCGTTTGGGTGAGCTCCAATTTTCTGAGGGGGGGGGGGGACTCCCCCTATTGCAGAGCGCAATGGTTCAACTTCACCACTCTTCCGGATGCGTCAGGCGTGTTTTTTCGCTAAAGGTCTGCGCTCGAATATCTTGCGGGTTGTATATGGCGCAGGACTCCATCGACAAGCAGCCGCAGCCAATACAGCCGCCGAGATCGTTCTGCAGTGCTTTGAGCTGCGCAATACGATGCTCCAGCATGGCGTTCCAGTTTGACGCCATCTGCTCCCATTCCTGTCGGCTTGGCGCTTGATGTTTGGGCAAATCCGCCAACGATTCGGCCACCTCTTCTAAGGTGAGCCCGACCATTTGCGCGGCTTTGATCACCGCAATCCGACGCAACACGTTGCGATGGTAACGGCGCTGATTACCAGCATTACGCCAACTATGAATCAATCCTTTCTGTTCGTAAAAGTGTAGGGTGGATACCTTCACTCCTGCGCGTTGGGCAACTTCACCGACGGTCATCTCCATCGTCCGGACTCCTGCTCAGCTACTCTTTTCTGATCATCAATAAAAAAGTGCTTTACCTTAAGTTAACTTGAGGTATTACCGTAACACCAAGTTGGCTTGATATGGAATACAAATATGGAATGGAATAATAAAACCCGCACGCGCTCCTATCTGACCGGACGCTTCTTTGACGGTATCTCTTCCGGGCTGTTTATGATGGCCCTGCCGTGGGCCATGCTGTCGACGCCCAATATGGGCGCGTTTGTGGCGATGGTGGCGCTGGCATGTACCGCCGTGTCTTTTGTGCTGACGCCGTTTTTCTCGACCTTGATCGACCGATTTTCGCGCAAACGCTTATTGGTCTTGGTGCAATGGCTTCAGGCCAGTACCGCAGGGGTGGTGGCTTTGGTTTATTGGGCCGGGTATGAGTCGAATTGGTTGCTGGCGGTGGCGCAATTGCTGTTCTGGACCTCCAGTAATTTGGCTTGGGCGACCAACAACGCCTTTACGCAGGAGAATTTTCATCAACACGAATATGCGGCGATATCCGGCAAGCAGGAAGTGATCATGCAGGGCACGACGCTGGGTTCTGGCGCGCTCGGTGTGGTGCTGCTGGAAATGTGGGGCATGTTTGAATTCTCCAGCTTTGCGGCCATCGCCTCGGCGATTGCGTGTGTCAGCTATCTTATGACGCCGTACCGTCGCCAGTTGCGCCACTCGACGTCGGTATCGTTTCTTGACCAGATGAAAGAGAGCCGGGAGATATTTACATTAAGACCCCAGTTTTATGCGTTTTTAATGCTCTCGGCGCTGAGCTATCCCATCCTGACGTTTTTGACCAAGCTGGTGCCGATTTGGTTTTCCGAAACGGGGGTGTCGGGTGATTGGTTTGCCGGCTACAACATCGCTTTTGGCACGGGGTCATTGGTCACCGGACTGCTCGTGAGCCGTCTGCTGGGGCTGAGTTCTCATCCCAATATGATGATCGGAGCCATGGGGCTGGCGGCCATCATGCTGGTGGGCATGAGCGTTTCGCCGACGCCACTCTGGTTACTGGTGTTTACCTTCTTCTTTGGCACGTTTAACGCCTTGAATCGTATCGCTCGAACTAACTGGATGCATCACAGCATCAGTATCCACCAACGTGGGCGCGCAGACGGTGGGCTGCAAATGTTCGCAACTTTGGTGCAGAGTCTCAGCTATGTGTCGATTGCGTTGCTGAGTCACTATGGCCTGACTCAGTGGGGATTTTTCTTCGCCGCGGCGGTCATGGTGTTGGCAGTCTTGACCATGATGCGTTTAAACAAAACCCCGGATCTGGCGGTCACCGCAGCGTAATATCTTGTTCGCTAAAGAGAAGGTGAATTTGTTCTGTCACTGAGCGAGAAAAGGTGGTTAAGATGGTTGCTTCGTTGTCTTGTGGCTAAGACGGCCTAATGAAGCACCACTTAGGAGATCACCTTGAAGTTCGAGTTGGATAAGTTCAACGGCATCATTATCGGCCGGGAAGATATGCCGGCTGATGTTGATACATTTCACGCACAACTGGCAGACATTGTGGCGTTGGCCCACGCTGAAGCAAAGAACATCATTTGGCTGACGCTGCCGATTGGTTTATCACACTTGGTGCCGATTGCCACCGAACTCGGGTTTGTGTTTCACAATTGCCTTGAGGACGAAGTCACCCTTATTCACAAAGCGCCGTCGACCACGTTTATTCCGTTTATCCCCACGCATACGTTGGGTGCTGGCGCGATAGTCAAAAACAGTCTCGGACAACTGTTGGTGATCAAAGAGCATGGCATGAAAGGCTACAAATTGCCGGGCGGCCATATCGAGTTGGGAGAGAAGATCGAAACGGCCATCATTCGCGAGGTATTGGAAGAGACGGGCGTTGAAACTGAATTTGATTCCATTCTGGGGTTCACCACGCGTCATCCGTTCCAGTTCGGCAAGACGAACATGTACTTGGTGTGTAAGCTCACGGCGCTGTCGGAAGCGATCAACATTCACGATACCGACGAAATTGCCGAGGCGAAGTGGCTTGATGTGCCAGCGTTTTTAGGTGATGACAACAATGCCCATTTTAATCGCCAAATGGTGGATGCGTTGCATGACGCTGACGGCTTGAAAGCGTTTGAGCCCGAGAACAACACCGGACCTTACCGAAAACATGAAACGTTTTTTGCTAAGGTAAGCCGCGACTGATTCGGTTGGGGGATTGTCTTGCGATGATTGGCGCGCCGTGCGGTAAACATTCATCATTATTCGACATGAAAATGCGTTTTCAGCGCGTGGTCACCCTTGGCGGTGATGGTGACTTCGCGATAACCGATCACACGTTCAATCCAACGCTGCTGCTCAAAAAAGCGGAGCAGCGCGGCGCCAGCCTGTCCACCTAGATGGAATTGACGTTCACTCCAGTCCAGACACGGACAACACGCTTTGCGCTTGGTTCTGGCATTGATGTCGATACCCAACTGCAAAAACTTCTCTTTCCCTTGTGGTGTCAGGCCAGAACCATCTTGCGTAAGCCAATCGTGTGCAATGAGTGAGTCGTAGAGCTTGACCGCCATTTCTCCGGCCAAATGGTCGTAGCAGGTGCGGGCTTTTCGCAAGTTTTTTGGCACCGTGGCGCGAACCGTGTGATTGGCCTGAAAAGTAATGCCCATCATCTGCTCCAGCAGCGCTGCGATATGGGTACTGTAAAGACGAAAGTAGCGGTGGCGTCCTTGTGATAAACACGTCACCAGCTTGGCGTTAAGCAAGCGTGAAAGGTGAGCGCTGGTGGTGGACGCGGAAACATCGGCCACCGCACTCAGTTCCGTGGCCGTCCAGGCGCGTCCATCCATCAGCGCACAGAGAATTTTCATGCGCGAAGCATCAGACAGAGCAGCCGCCAAGGCTGCCATATCCACTTCCTGATTGAAATCTGCACTCTGCTCGGCAGACGAATGGTGTGTACTCACGTTTAAATTGCCCAGTTTCGCGTCGCGTCTTTCGCCAATGTATCGTTATCGGTCACCAGTATCAATTGGTTAGCGTGATCACTGTATTGGACGAGAATGTTGATGCCTTCAGCCGCCAGCGCTTGGGCAATGGCGCCGAGTTCGCCCGGCTGCTCTTGTTTCAGTTTGCGGATCAATGGCCGGGTGACACTTTGGACGTCAAAGCCATGTTCCATCAGTACCGCTTGAGCTTTCTCGCCGTCCTCAACCAGAAAGTGGGCGTGTGCGCAGTCACCGATCGTAAATACGCCGCCTCCTTCCAGTCCGACACCATTAGCGCCTAACACTTGGCCAAAACGGGCGAGCTCGCCGGGAGTACGAGTGAAAATAACGTGAATGTTTTGCATCTGCTTTTCCTTGCTTTTAGAGGGAACGGTATTCGCGAACCGAGGTGAGTACGTTGATTGTGTAGGAAGAGAAAAGGTCGCGTTTCCCTTCATCCTGCGCCATTTGGTGGTGAATGTTGTGCTTCCAGTGCTGAATGGCCGCTTCGTTTTCCCACCACGACAAGGAGATAAATTTGTCGGGGTCAGTGGTACTTTGAAAACGTTCAATGGAAATAAAGCCTTCAATCTCACTGAGCAGCGGTTTGAGGGTGGCTGCCAGCTCGAAGTAACGCTCTTTTTTGTCTGACGCTGCGTGAGCTTCAAATAGAACCGCGATCATGATGTTTCCTTTTGGCATGTGACTCATGGATGAAGCCCATCATAATCGGTTGAAAAACGGATACTTCGCTGCGCAGCGAAATGTGAAGGAAGGATCGTTTAACACGCAGCGTGAGTGGCGGCGCGCACAGCTGGCTTAAGCGCCGTGCGCGGCAGGGTTATTGGGCAAGATGCTGTTGAAGCTGTTGTTTTAGCGCGTTGTACAGTTGCTGTTGTACCTCATCCAGTTGATTCTGACTACGATCCAGGCAAACGGTCAGGCTGCCTAAAGCGGGCAGCCCGGTTAATTTTGTCACACAGTCGGGCTGGCCAAAGGCAGAGCGCACGGTGACGCCAAGTCCGGCTTCCACCGCTTTCCACAGGCTGCTCAGGCTGCGACCGATAAAGTTAATTTTCCACGGAATACCCGCAGCATCTAGCGCTTCGGTGGCCTGCTGGCGAATCGCACAGGCGCCATCCAACATCACCAAAGGGAGAGGCTGCGTAGCTTGAATGGTGTTGCTCAAGTGCGGGTTGGCAGGACCAAACCAGTGCAAGGGAAGTTCTGCCAAACGTTCACTGTAAGGGGCGGCTTTAGGGCCTTCCCAACCCAAGGAAAAATCAATGTCGCCAGAATGAATCCCCTCAAGCAGCTCTTTATGGCGGCCGACCACCGATTGCAACTGCAATTGCGGGTGAGCGCGCGAAAAAGAGCCGAGCACCTGGGGTAGCAACGCTTCACTAAAATCCTCCTGCATACCGAAAATGACTTTGCCTTCCAGTGTATTGCCTTGTAGCCGCTGCAAGGCCTCATCGTTGAGCTGCAATAGCCGCCGGGCATAAGACAGGACCATTTCACCTGCCTCGGTTGGTTGCAGATGGCGGCCTGATTTGGTCACTAACGCCGTATGACATTGCTGCTCAAGCTTTTTCAATTGGGCACTGGCGGCCGAAGGGGAGCGATTAAGTCGCTCGGCGGCCAGCGCGAAACTGCCGAGTTCAATGCCCAACACAAAACATCGCAGTGCATCCAAATCCAGAGTTCGCATTATTAATAATCCTGAAAATCAAAATGGTTAGTTCCAATAGTTTTGATTTTTTGTATCAAAAGATCAACTTATGCTGACTCCAAAGACGAAATGGAGGCAACACAATGATCGCGATGCAATACAAAATGGTTTTACCCGCAGATTACCCAATGGAGAGCATTGAAAACCGAATCCGCGAGAAAGGACATCTGTTGGATGGTTATCCCGGTTTGCTGTTTAAGGCGTATCTCTATTCGCGCAAAGATGCCACGACGTACCACAATGACGTAAACAGTTACGCGCCGTTTTACGTTTGGCGCGATCACGACTCAATGCGCGCGTTCTTAAACAGTGATGGATTTAAAGGCTTGTGCGAGCAATTTGGTCGCCCGGCAGTGCAGGTCTGGTTTGTTGACGAAGTCCCAACCGCACCCGATGAAAACGTGGTGTTTGCCTGTATCGAACACACAGCGCAGCAGGACGCTGACGTTCGCGGCGTCAACGTGACGACCTGGCAATCACTTGGCGTAACTTGGCTCAGCCAGATTGATAACGGTAGCCCGATACAAGGTGATATTTACGCAGTGGGGTATGTGGCCCGTGGGGAGTGAATGATTTGACACAGATTTTACGCGTAACATGAATGAAATCCGTAAATTAGGCGACGAATCAGTCATCCTTTTATTCCGAGTGAGAAAGCGGGCGTGGTCATTCTGGCTAACAAGAGTTATCCGAACACCGAACGTGTAAAAGCCGCCTATGAGATTTTGACGGCTGCGATGAAATAACGCGGGCGGTCCTTACTTCTCCAATCGCCTCGGCAGACATCAACATGCCTTGAACACAGTGATCTGTGTGCTGGTTCACTGTGTTCGTGAGCAAAAATGTACCCTTCAAATATAAACTTGGATGCATATCTAATTAAATTGGAAATTGTTCGACCAAACGGCGTGCGTCATGGATTTATCACAAATCTGATATAAACCTAGTTTTATATGAAAACAGTTGGAGACGCAGTCAGCGGTATTGGTTCTCTGACTTAAGTAGTACTGATATTCATCTAAATATAGGGAATAGATAAATGAGTAATCTACTAGAAAGAACGAATGCTTGGCTGGGACATATCACTGGCGCAGAGAAGATTTTGTTACCGCAATCCGTCTTTGCAAGCCAGTCGTTGTTGAAGATGTTAGACACCGACAGCTTGACAGAAAACCCGTCCCGAGCCGCTGCTGTTGGCGACTATAAAGCGCAGGCAGCTAAGGCTTCTACACCGGGTACCGCTCCACAAAGCGTGTTTGATGGTATGCAGACCGCTGTAAACATGTGCCGAACTAAAGCTGGATATAACCCACTAGATCCAGAAGGAAATGGTGATAAGGCGCACTTTATCCAGTTCACGCAATATATCAGCTCAATGCCTTTTGTCACATTGGACTGGGCGACAACCACTCAGATCAAACAGCAGAGCAGAAATGCCGATGTACTGATCAACTCCTTTGTCGACGGCTTTTGGGGGATCGAGAAAGGCGATAAAGACCAGATCGTCACGTCCGTTCAGGGGCTGGTGTCGGCGGCTTTATCTTATGCAAATCAAACTGAGAAACTCTCTAACTTTGCTCAGAACCTACTGCAGGTTGATTCTTCGGGCAACGTGCAGTTCAGTTTGTACAGCAGCACTTTCCAAATTTCAGCGACTGAAAAGAAAGGTATTATTACATTCCATTCTGAATACGAACTTTCTCAAGCGATGTATTCGTTGTCTCCGGCGAACTGGGAGACCGTGAAAGAAGCCTTCGCTCAACAATACAAAGTGACGGTTGACGATTGGATCAATGATATGACGACGCCAGCGAAAGCGGGCAGTACGGTTAAAGCGCTTTGTCTGGAAGAAAGATAACGCTGAGAGAAACGTTGTTGTACTGACGTAATAACCAAGCCCGCAACTGCGGGCTTATGTTTATGTTCAGGATATTCACTACCTTATATGTAAATGAAGAACTCTCTGAACTATGAACCCCGGAATCTGATAGGAGGCTAGATATGACAATGAAAACGCTCATTATGTTGTTCGTCAGCTTTTTTATAATTAGTGGATGTAGCTCATCAGCAACAAGTGAATCCCCTAATTCCATAGTGCCAAAGTCAACGTTTAAAAATACGACCGTTTGGAACAGCGGGCAAAAATTCTGGAATGTCATAGGGTCAACGGATGATCCGAAAATAGATCACAGCTCTTGGATCGCGATATATCGAGATAAATGTGGAACAGACCCCGGTAAACTTAGTGCGACTGGCGCAATGTGCCCACACAACGCCCTTGGCGGGCACGTAGTGAAAGATGGCCAATCGCAATATCCAGCCAAAAATTCTGCCGTCTATATCCTTCCTATTTGTACGAGTGAAAATAACCAGCCTAGTCTGGAGATGACCGTCGCGGCGGATGACACTTGCGTCGTGGTATTGAACTATTGGATGAAGTAAACGAGCCAAGGGTTAGCAGATAAACATGGTGGCGTCTTTCCTCCCGCCAAAAAACAAAAAAGCCCCTTTACAGGGGCTTTATCAATTCAATCTCTTAGAAAGAAGTGCGTTTGTAGCGACGGTATACCGGTTGCCAGAAGTGCTGTTCAATCGCCACTTCCAGTGCCTCATCGGTGATCTCCAGAGCAACGCCTTGTTCAATGGCTTTCTTCGCCACAGCAAAGGCAATTTTCTTCGACACCGAGTGAATCGATTCCAATGGCGGCAGCAGTGGGCCGTGGCCGTTGATCGCCAGCGGAGAACATTCAGCCAGCGCACGGCTTGATTCCATCAGCATATCGTCAGTCACGCGTTTTGCGCCAACGGCCAGAACGCCCAGGCCAATACCCGGGAAGATGTAGCTGTTGTTACATTGTGCGATTGGGTAAGTCTTGCCTTCGTTGATCACTGGATCGAACGGGCTGCCTGTTGCAACCAGTGCTTCACCGTTGGTCCAACGAATGATGTCGCTTGGCGTTGCTTCCACACGGCTGGTTGGGTTCGACAGCGGGAACACGATTGGGCGAGGGCAGTGCAGGTGCATCTCTTTGATCACTTCTTCACTGAACAGACCCGGTGCACCAGATACACCGATCAGGACGGTTGGTTTCGCCTGACGAACTACGTCATGCAGCGAGTAACCATTGCCTTCGGTTGTCCACTCTTTGGTGTTGGCTTTTTTCTGAACCAAACGTTGTTGGAAGTCCAGCAGGTTTGGCATGCCTTCTTCCAGCAGACCCCAGCGGTCTACCATGTAAACCTGAGAGCGTGCCTGTTCGTCGGAAATACCTTCCGAGACCATTTGCGCGATGATCGCTTCGGCGATACCACAACCCGCAGAGCCTGCGCCCAGGAAGGTGATGCGTTGTTCAGACAGTTTGCTGCCTGCCGCTTTACACGCGGCCAGCAGAGAACCCACGGTAACCGCTGCAGTGCCTTGGATGTCATCGTTGAAACAACAGATACGGTTTTTGTAACGCTCAAGAAGTGGCATCGCGTTTTTCTGTGCGAAGTCTTCGAACTGCACCAGTGCTTCTGGCCAGCGGCGTTGAATCGCCTGAATCACTTCTTCAACAAACGCATCGTACTCAACGCCGGTAATACGTGGATGACGCCAGCCCATGTACATTGGGTCCGCCAGACGTTGTGGGTTGTTGGTACCGACATCCAGCACGATAGGCAGAGTATAAGCCGGGCTGATACCGCCACACGCGGTGTACAGTGACAGTTTACCGATTGGAATACCCATGCCGCCGATGCCCTGGTCACCCAGACCAAGAATACGTTCGCCGTCGGTGATGACGATAACTTTGACGTTGTGGTTCGCTGCGTTGTTCAGCAGATCGTCGATGCGATCGCGGTTCGCGTACGAGATGAACAGACCGCGACCACGGCGGTAAATGTTAGAGAAGTTTTCACACGCCGCACCAACGGTCGGCGTGTAGATGATTGGCATCATCTCAGAAATATGGTTTTGCACCAGACGGTAGAACAGTGTCTCGTTGGTGTCTTGCATGTTGCGCAGGTAAATGTGCTTGTCCATATCGCTTTCAAAGCTGCGATATTGTTGGTAGGCACGAACTACTTGTTCCTGTATTGTTTCCGTGGCTTCTGGTAACAAACCTTCCAGGTTGAATGATGCACGCTCTTCAGCGGAGAATGCACTGCCTTTGTTAAGAAGAGGGGTACTGAGCAGAGCTGGACCAGCGTAGGGAATATAAAGCGGACGTTTGTCGTTATTCATTTTCGGCCTTTGTAGGGTGGACGGGAAACGCAAAAATGATAACGGCTTATCTGCTAGGTTGTAAATAGACAACCCGTAACCTTCAGGAGATTATTCTGCCTAAAGTCAGTAACATTTCCTAAACCTAGTTAAAATTGGCCAAATCAATACCCAAACGGCTTACTATTTATCGAAATCATCCATAGAATTTTCTTTTATAAAATATGCAGTTACTTCCTATTCAGCCCCTAAAAGAGACCTTTTTGCAGGCTTTGCAACAAGATCATGTGATTGTCGAAGCGGAAACCGGTTCCGGCAAGTCGACTTGCCTGCCACTTTGGGCCGCGCAGCAAGGGCGGGTTTTGGTCATCGAACCGCGCCGAATTGCCTGTACTTCTCTGGCTGAATTTCTCGCTCAGCAGCGCGATGAAGCGATCGGCCAGCACATTGGTTACGCCATCAAACTCGAAAACCGTTATTCGGAGCAGTCGCAAGTGGTGTTTGTCACCCCGGGTGTCGCGCTGCGCTGGTTTGCAGAAGATGGACTTAAGCAGTTTGATGTCATCATGGTCGATGAGTTTCACGAGCGTCGCTGGGATAGCGATTTGCTGGTGGCACTGCTGAAAGAGCGTCAGAGTCATCGTTTAGTCGTGACCTCTGCAACACTGGAAGGGGACCGTCTCGCGGCATATTTACAAGCTCAGCGGCTGCAAGCGAGTGGGCGCATTTATGACGTCAGTATTGAATACCGTGCGTCTGACAGTCGGCAGTTACCCGATGGGCGTTATCTTGCCGAGCGGGTAAAAGCCGAAGTGACAGAAGCGATGTCAGCTACCGAGGGCGATATTTTGGTCTTTCTGCCCGGGCGCAAAGAGATTCAGCAGTGTCAACAGATGCTCAGCGGGATCGACTCACTGCTGGTGGTGCCGCTGCATGCTTCAGTCAGTGAACATGAGCGCTCGTTAGCTTTGAATCCGCAGCGCCAGCAAAAAGTGGTGCTGGCGACCAATGTGGCGGAGACCTCGCTCACCATTCCCAATATTGCTTGGGTGATCGACAGCGGCTTAGAGCGCCGCAACGAACAGCGCAATGGCCGCACGGCGCTTGTCTTAAAACACATTTCCAAAGCGAGTGCCAAGCAGCGTGCAGGTCGGGCTGGTCGCGTGATGCACGGCGTAGCCGTGCGTTTATATGGCCAACACGCCGCGCTGGATGCCGTCACGCCGCCGCAATTGCAACGTGAAGATCTGACTGAGCCGATGCTGGCCGCTGGCAGCTGTGGTTCGCCGCTGCAATCGCTGACGTTCCTTGAGACTTTGCCGGAAAAGACGCTGACTCAAGCTGCGGAGATGCTCAAGGGTATTGGTGCGCTGGATGATCATTTGGCGATTACCGAGCACGGCCGCCGCATTGCACCCTTGCCGGTTGATGCGCTCTACGCCGATTTGGTGGCCCGTATCGAACCGAAAGCGCTGAAAGAAGCCATGATTGATCTCACGGCGGCATTGGCCGTGCCGGCGAGTCTCTATTCACTCTCTTCAAACGACGAGCTGCTGGAAAAATTGCAGCAGGAAGAGCCGCTGGGCTGTGACGCACAATTGTTGATTCAGCTTGTTCGTGGCCAGGCTTTTTCCGCTGTTACAACCGATGAAGAAGCGCTGCGGGAAGCGCGCGGTTTATCCGAGCAGATGCGTGATATCTATGAGTTGCCTGAGCTGGAGGTGGCTTCGCGCTATCAGCATGCAGCTTTGGCAGAAGCGGTCGGCCGTTTGCATCCTGAGCTGCTGTTTGTACGCCGCGAACGGCGTCGAGAAGCGCTCGGCAACGGGCGAATGGAAGTGCTGACGGGGCGCAACAGTCGTTTCCCGGTGCGTTCTGAAGCTGCGCTGGTGTTGGATCAACACAGTTTGCCGGGCAAAGGCGTCAAGCAGACATTGACGCTGGCAACGGTCATGATGCCGGTACCGCTGTCACTGATTGAAACGCTGGAATTGGGGCAGTGGCAGCAGGGCGAAACGGTGCAGCAAGATGGCGTACTGAGCACCGTTCTCAATCTTCACTATGCTGGCCGCGTGGTCGCGAGCAAAACGGTGCAGGCGAGCGGTGAATTGGCGCTCAAACCTTTGGTGGAAGCCGTGAAAGCAAACGAGTGTCTGCCCGGTTTTGCTGAGCGACGCCATTATGAAATCGAGTGGTGGAAACTTTACGTCGAGCTGGGGTTGGATGCTAATGCGCAACAACATGGCGAGATCACCTTCGAAAGCTGGTTTGAACAGCAACTTCAGGCGCTAGGGGTAGAGTCGCCGGAAGATCTGGCGATGTTTGACGCTGATGATATACCGTTCGCGGGAATCCCTTATTGGGAACTGAGCGATTTTGCTGAGGCCTATCCGTTTGAACTTAGTCTGGGTGATTTACAGCTCACGGTTGAATATTTCGTCAAACGTAAATTGGTGCAGGTGGTGTACAAAAGTGGCCTGCGCAAAACGGTCCCTAAACGCTGGGAGCTCCCGCGCTGGAGCGGATACAAGGTCCAGTTCAGGAAGGCGAGCCGGGTGATTGATATTCAGTAATGATGTTCGGGCGTGAATAATTGTTGAATAAATTGTTTGTAGCCCGAAATATTAATCAACCACACACCTATTTTGTTGTCTTTGATCAATTTTTGTTACCAGATTGATTTTTATATAGCCCATTGGTTTGAAGGTGGGGCATAAAAGAATGTTTTTATATATCGTATTGCTATATAAGAAATCCTGAATAATATTGATCTCAAACGAGACCACTGATGTCGGGGGACAACATGGAAAAAACCGATCGAATCTCTGTCGTGTTTGATTACACCAGCTTCTTAGGTACCTCTTGTACAAAAAAATGGACTTTTTCAGATGCGCTCGTTTCATTTGCCCCTGTTTTCGGAACGGTGTGGCATGACACAGTGAAAGATGGCAAAAGTCATGAAGAGAGGCTGTGGGACATGGCGCTGCAGCGACTGTCCAGCCGCAGAAGCGATGAATCCAATCTGGTGACGCTGGTGAAGCTCGCCAAGCTGGAAGGGATTGAAGAGCTCAAACTGGTAATGCCCTATTCATTGGATGCAGACCAGATCGCTGCGATTCAGACCCGAGGTGAAGCGCAAATAAAAGTGTGTGCACCGGAAGAATTTATTATTACCTTTTAAAGAAAAACGGGGCTGATTGCCCCGTTTTTTTATCGGTCAAATTCTAAATAAACAGAAAGAACAGCGTTGTAGCAACGATACCAATCAGAGCATAAGGGAACTGCGTGATGGCGTGTTGCATTGAAGTACAGCCACTGCCTTGCGCTGATAGTACCGTGGAGTCACTGAAGAAACACGAGTGGCTGCCTGCCGCTGATGCAGAGAGCAGAGCACCGATAGTCAGCGACACTGGCACGCCCATTTGCTCGCCCAGCGGGAATACAATCGGCATCGCAACTGCAAACAGACCCCAGGATGACGCCGTCGCAAAGACCAGACCGGTCATTACCAGGAAGATGATCGCTGGGAACAGAGCGGGTGACAGCCAAGGCGTAACCGCTTCAATTACGTAGGAAGTCAGGCCAAGTTGGTCGTTCACGTTCTTGAGCATGAAACCGCCAATTACGGTCGCCAATGGCAGCATCATGATTTTGATACCGTCGTAAATCGCTTCGAACATAGAATTGACTGGCATCAGGCGCTGTACGCCGTACTGGAAAATGGTGAAAATAATCGCCACAAACACACCGGCCAGCAGGTCGATATCGAAGTACCAGCTTGCGCCGACCAACACCACCATCGGCAGCGCGAAGTTCAGCACGCCCATGGTTGAGTTTGGATGCGCCGTGACTTCTTCGCCCATCGAAATATCCACGCCACCATCAGGCTGAACCTGACCGGCTTGCGCGCGCTGCTCGGCAATCTTCATCTGGCCGAGGTCTGGAATTTTGTCCATCGCAACTAGGAACACTACCAGCAGCGTCACCCAACCGTAGGCCATGTAAGGAATCGCTTCGATGTAAGCCTGAATGCCTTTCCCTGCGTCTGCCACATTGTTGGCTTCCAGCAGTGAACCGAAGAAAATCGCCCAGGTTGAAATGGGGATCAGGATACACACTGGCGCAGCCGTTGAATCGACCAAATACGCCAACTTTTCGCGTGAGATCTGGTAGCTGTCGGTGATGCGCTTCATTGACGATGAAATCGCGATAGCGTTGAGATAATCGTCGATGAAGACCAAAATACCCAGCACGAAAGTCAGCAGCATCGACTGACGCTTACTTTTTACTTTCGTCACCAGCGCTTCACTGAAACTGAGGATGCTGCCGCCTTTCTCAAGAATCGTGATCAGACCGCCCATCAGGCCACACACCAGAATCAGCCAGGCGATGGTTTCATCCATCATGACCGACATTGACATGTCGACCACGCCGCCAACCACTTCGGTCGGGTTAAGCATGATCAAACCGACAATCGCGCCGCTGAACAGCGCTTCCACCGTACGGTGGGTCAGCAGGGCGAAGGCAAGAACGAAGACTGTTGGTAGTATGCTGTACCAACCGTATTCCGTATCTGGCTGGTGGCTGGTCCCGATGGTGGCGAAAATGCCAATGAGCACCGCGATACCAAGGACCGCAATCAGACTTTTAAAGTCGAATGCGGATTGCATCTTTATTGCTGGGTTTTTAGTCGTCATAAATAGAGATCCTTTCTCAATTAGGCTGAATGAAGCATCCATTCCACTTCAAGTGGCGTTACTGCTTGTTCAAACTCCCTCAGCTCTTTGTCTTTACATGCGGTATAAAGCGAAACAAATTCCTGTGGCAAGTACATGCCAATCAGCTCACTGGAGCTCAGTGTTCTGAGTGCATCCGCCATGCGCGTTGGCAATGAGGCTGCGTGTTCATCCAGAGCGGGAGGGCATTGCTCCGGCCCGAATTGTTGGCTGGCGAGCAGGCCGCTCAGTACCACGACCGCCAGCAAATATGGGTTCACATCTGCGCCGGCAATTCGGTGCTCGATGCGGCGGTTTTTGCTGTCACTCATCGGGATACGAAGGGCAACACCGCGGTGGTTTTCAGCCCAGTCTGCACGGGTTGGGGTGTACATCATCGGACAGAAGCGTCGATAGGAGTTCACGTTGGGGCAGAGTAGTGCCATAGATTCCGGCATCATGGCAAGCATTGCTGTTAAAGTTTTGTAAAAAAACGGGCTGCAATCACCTTGGCTGTCTGAGAAGCGGTTATGACCGTGTTCGTCTAATACACTCAGGTGAATATGCATGCCGTTACCCGCTTCGTCAGCGAATGGCTTCGCCATAAAGGTCACATCAAACCCGTGTTTGAGCGCCACCTGGCGGATCAGACGTTTAGCATAAATGACCTGATCGCAGGCATTGATGACATCGGCTTGATGGTTGAAGTTGATTTCGAACTGGCCCGGTGCGGACTCAGACAATGCGCCGGACGTATTGAGGCCCTGGGCTTGCGCGGCGAAGTTGAGATCGCTGAGGAAGTCGGCGTAGTCATCCAGGTTTTCGATGTTGTACACATCCGATTTGAATTCGCGTCCCTGATGAATTGGGTTGACGGGGGGCTGGATTTCGCCTTTGTCGTTGCGGTTTTTGTCGATCAGATAAAATTCAAGCTCAATCGCGGTGACCGGAAAAAGATTGTTGGCGTGTAAGCGTTCCATCATCTGCGCCAGAACCACGCGCGGTGACATCAGTGTCTCCTTTTCTCCTTTGCGGTCCATCATGTTGAGCATGATCTGGCCGACTTCAGGGTTAAAGGTCGGGGTTAAGGTGCCCAGAATCGGATAACAAATATGATCTGGTTCGCCGATGGCTTCGCCCAGTCCCGCTTCTTCTACCACCTTGCCGTGTACACTCAATGACAGCGTCGACAGCGGCAGATAGACCCCTTTGTACACTTTATCGAGCGCTTCAATGGGGATGCGTTTGCCGCGAGGTCGCGCATTGATATCAGGAAAAATGAGATCGATGAAGCGTATCTCGGGCCATTCTTGTTTAAAATTTTTAACTTCTTGTATGAATCCGTCCATTTTCAGACACTCCGTATGGCTGACATGTAACTTATATTTAACAAGCTTTATGTTTTTGGCAATAATTAATGCCGAATTGGTAGAAATTTTTAACGAAGATCATATTTTGTGTCTTTTTTGTTAATTTTGGGTTGTGTTTTTGGTTTTTGAGTTTTAGGTTGGTAAATATATTGAACAAGCGAGTAGGACGTCGCGATGAGTAAAGAGAACGGAATGACCAAGCCCGTGATTGGCGTGATTTGTTGTCGTAAGCAGGTAGAAGGCTATGACGTACAAAGTGTGAATGAGCTGTATCTGAATGCGGTTCGCGATGCCGGAGCCTCGCCACTGTTGCTGCCAGCCGGTGCCGATGCACAAGAGCTCAAGCAATTGCTAACCATGCTTGATGGCGTGTTGCTCACCGGGAGTCACTCAAATGTCGCTCCACATCGTTATGCAGCTACGCACGATGAACCGAAAACGGACGAGTCCCGCGATGCGCTCTCTTTTACTCTGATTGATCACTGCATCGAACAGAACATTCCGCTGCTGGGTATCTGCCGCGGTTTTCAGGAAATGAATGTGGCTTTGGGTGGAACACTGCACCCGAAAGTGCACGAGACCGACGGCTTTATGGATCACCGTGAAAGCCAGAGTCCGGACTTCAACGAGAAGTATGCCTACGTGCATACGGTAAAAATATCGTCCAACGGCAGCTTTGCTCACTGGCTCGGTTCTCAGGAAGACATTGAGGTCAATTCTCTGCATGGCCAGGGTGTCAACCAACTTGCACCGCGACTGACGAAAGAGGCTGAAGCGCCGGATGGATTGGTTGAAGCCTTTAGTCTCAAGGATCATCCGTACTTCATTGGTGTGCAATGGCACCCAGAATGGCAATCTCGTAAAAGGATCTTTTCCAGAATTCTATTCGATCGGTTTATCATAGCGGCTTCGGAACGTCGGAGTCTTTTAAATGGAAACAGATTCAATTGGTCAAAAAATTGCGCAACTGCGTAAGGAACACAAATTATCTCAACGTGAACTGGCGGAGAAAGCCAATATAACTCACAGCGCTATCTCGTCGATTGAGAATAACAAAGTGAGTCCTTCTGTCAGTTCGCTGCACAAGATTGTGAAAGTATTCAATCTGTCTCTGTCCGAGTTCTTCACTCAGGACCAGACAATTGAAGAGCGCCCGGTGGTGATTGCTCCGGATCAGCTGATTGAAATCGGTAACGAACGTGTATCGATGCGATTGGTGTGTGATGGTCGCGATAAACGCCGGATGGGCTTCTTGATTGAGTGTTTTCAACCTCATACCGATACCGGTGTGATCAGTATTAAACACGAAGGCGAGGAAAGCGGAACGGTACTCGAAGGTGAAATCGAGCTGACCCTGGGCGATAAAACTTATGTCATTCGCGAGGGTGAGTGTTACCTCTTCGATACCAACGTGCCTCATAAATTTACCAATAAAACGGATAGAGTTTGCCGGATAATTAGTGCTCATACGCCGCCAAGCTTCTAGACGTTTTCTTTGTTAAGGAAGCGTGATGAGAACTCAACAGCAATGGATGGATTTGCGGCAGCAACACAATATTGAAGGACGAGCCTTCATCAATGGTCAATATCAGGATTCACTCAGCGGCGAGACGTTTGAAGTCATCAACCCCGCCACTGAAGAAGTCATCGCCTATGTGGCGCGATGCAGTGATCAGGATGCAATAGCCGCAGTTGAGTATGCAAAGGGCGCTTTCCGAAGCGGAGAATGGGCCGGTCAGTCACCGGCAGCGAGAAAACAGGTTCTGCTCAAACTGGCGGATCTGATTGAACAGGAGAAAGAGACTCTGGCTCTGCTGGAGACCTTAGATACAGGAAAACCCATCAGTCACAGTTATCAGACTGACATTCCCGGCGCGGCGTCCTGCCTCCGTTGGTATGCGGAGGCCATCGACAAGATTTACGGCGAGGTCGCGACCACCGAACATAATGTTCACGCCTACATTACTCATCAGGCGGTCGGCGTAGTGGCCGCCATCGTTCCTTGGAACTTCCCGTTGTGGCTCGCGTGCTGGAAAATTGGTCCGGCATTGGCGGCAGGCAACAGCGTGATCCTCAAACCGTCCGAAAAATCCCCGCTGACTGCAATTTTCCTTGGTCAACTGGCGCAACAAGCCGGGCTGCCCAATGGTGTTTTTCAAGTTCTGCCTGGTTTTGGCCACGAAGTGGGCGATGCGCTGGCGCGTCATCATGACGTCGATTGTATTGCGTTCACCGGTTCCACTCGTGTCGCTCGCCAACTGATGATCTGCTCTGGCGAGTCCAACATGAAGCGCGTATGGGCGGAAGCGGGCGGCAAGAACGCCAACATCGTGTTCGCTGACTACAAAAACTTAGATAAAGCAGCGCAAGAAACGGCGGCCGGCTGCTTCTACAACCAAGGCGAAGTCTGCGTTGCGGCGACTCGTTTGCTGGTGCACGAGAGCATCAAAGAAGAGTTTGTGCGTAAGGTGATTGCCGCGAGCGAAGCCTTCACTCCGAAAGATCCACTCGACCCAAGCAGCAGCATGGGCGCGCTGATTGACCAAGAGCACAAGAACAAAGTGCTTAGCTACATTCGTCAGGGCGTGGAAGAGGGCGCAACCCAATTATGCGGCGGCAGCGTGCAATGCAAAGGTGCGTTTGTGTCACCGGTCATTCTCGATAACGTCACCAACGACATGACCGTGGCGCAGGAAGAGATTTTTGGCCCGGTATTGTGTGTGATCCCATTCTCGACCGAAGAAGAAGCGATTCAGATTGCCAATGACTCCCCATACGGATTAGGCGCAGCATTGTGGACCTCCGATCTCGACCGCGCTCACCGTGTGGCGCGCAAACTGGAAGCGGGCTCGGTGTGGATCAACAACTACAACGAAGGTGACATGACAGTGCCTTTCGGTGGGTTCAAACAGAGTGGCAACGGGCGCGACAAATCGCTGCACGCATTGGAAAAATTTACGGAAGTGAAGACGACCTGGCTACGTCTGGGCTCGTACTAAAAGGAGTTAGCTGTGATTAATCATACCAGTTCATATTACGCCGCAACGGCGAATTACCATCGTGATTTCCCTGTGCTTGAAGGCGACATGGAGTGCGATATCTGTATTGTTGGCGCTGGATTCAGTGGCCTTTCTTCAGCACTGCATCTCGCGCAGAAAGGTTTCAAAGTCGTAGTGCTGGAAAGTGCCAAAGTGGGCTTTGGTGCAACTGGCCGCAACGGCGGCCAAATTGTGAATAGCTACAGTCGTGACGTGGAAGTGATCGAAAAACGTTACTCACCGGATGTAGCGCAATCACTGTGTAACATGATTTTTGAAGGCGGCGATATCATTCGCGGCCTGATCAAAGACCACAACATCGATTGTGATTACCGTCAGGGCGGACTGTTTACCTCGGTCAACAAGAAGCAGCAAGCCGGGCTCGCCGCGCACAAACATCACTGGGAACGCTACGGTAACCACGATCTGACGCTGCTGGACAAACAAGAGCTGCAAACTATGGTCGGCACCGATGCCTACGAAGGCGGCTTGCTTGACATGCGTGGCGGTCACATTCATCCGCTGAAACTGGCGCTGGGCGAAGCCGAAGTGATTTTATCTCTCGGCGGCCAGATCTTTGAACAGTCGGCAGTCACGCGCATCGAAAAAGGGACGAACCCTATCGCACACACGGCGAACGGGTCGGTCAAAGCCAAATATCTGGTGTTGGCTGGCAACGCGTATCTTGGCGGTTTAGCTCCCAATATCAGCAACAAGGCGATTCCGTGCGGCACTCAGATTGTGACTACCGAAGTGCTGAGCGACGAGTTAGCGAACGAGCTGCTGCCACAGCGTTACTGCGTCGAAGATTGCAACTATCTGTTGGACTATTTCCGCCTCACGGCTGACAACCGCATGTTGTTTGGTGGCGGTGTGGTGTATGGCGCGCGCGATCCAAGCGATATCGAAAAACTGATTCGCCCGAAAATGGAGACCGTGTTCCCACAGCTCAAAGGCAAGAAAATCGACTTTGCCTGGACGGGTAACTTCCTGCTGACTTATTCGCGTATGCCGCAGTTTGGCGCGTTTGCCGATAACATCTATTACCTGCAAGGCTACAGCGGCCATGGCGTGACGTGTACGCATCTGGCGGGCAAATTGCTGGCAGAAGCATTGACTGGTCACGCGGAACGTTTCGATGCCTTTGCATCGCTCAAACATTACGCCTTCCCGGGCGGACGCCACTTCCAGGTGCCGTTCACTGCGCTCGGCGCTGCTTACTACAACCTTCGCGATAAATTAGCTATCTAACCAGCCTGCGGGTAAAAGGAAAAATCCAATGTCTAGAAACGTAACGTTTGCTTCCGTTCAGTTGGCGATCTCCTGGAATATGGAAGAGAACCTGAACAAAATCCGTCTGGCGGTGGCTGAAGCCGCGTCACATGGCGCGAATGTGGTAGTACTGCAGGAGCTGATTGCCGCGCCGTATTTCTGCAAAAAGCAGGAAGCGAAATATTTCTCGCTGGCCGAGGAAACTGACCAGTGCCGCCTGATCAAAGAGATGAGCCTGCTGGCGAAAGAGTTTAACGTGGTGATTCCGGTGTCTTACTTTGAAAAAGCGGGCAACAGCTTTTTCAACTCACTGGTGATGGTGGATGCGGACGGCACGGTGCTGGACAACTACCGCAAATCGCACATTCCTGATGGGCCGGGCTACAGCGAAAAATTCTACTTCAGCCCCGGCGATACCGGCTTCAAAGTGTGGGATACACGTTTTGGTCGCTTTGGTGTCGGCATCTGCTGGGATCAATGGTTCCCCGAGTTGGCGCGCAGCCTGGCGCTCGCGGGCGCGGAAGCCATTTTCTACCCCACTGCCATCGGCTCTGAGCCACAGGATCCCACGCTGGATTCACGCGACCACTGGCAGCGCACCATGCAAGGCCACTCAGCGGCGAATTTGGTACCGGTGATTGCGTCTAACCGCACCGGCGTTGAAACCGATGATGGCATCGAAACCACCTTCTACGGCTCGTCATTTATCACCGACCACACGGGTAAGAAACTGGCGGAAGCGGAGCGCCATGAAGAGACCATCCTCTACGCCACCATCGACCTTGAGCAAACTGCTCAGGCGCGTCATAGCTGGGGCTTGTTCCGCGACCGTCGTCCGGACCTTTACGGCGCGATTCAGTCGCTGACCGGAAAATAACGCGGAGGTCGGATATGGAACTTACCGGCACACCTAAAGAGAACGGATTTTACTTCCCGGCCGAATTTGCGCCGCAGGAGCAAGTTTGGATGGCGTGGCCGTTTCGCCCGGACAACTGGCGCGACAACGGCGAGCATGCGCAGCGCGCTTTTGCGGATGTCGCGAAGGCGATCAGCCGCAAAGCCAAAGTCACCGTCGCGGTCATCGCGGATTATCTTGAGGTGACGCGTGCGTTGCTACCTGAGCCGATTTCGGTGGTGGAAATGGCATACAACGATGCCTGGATGCGCGATATCGGCCCGACGATGGTGGTGAACTCCGACGGCGAACGTCGTGGCATCAGCTGGCAGTTCAACGCCTGGGGCGGTGAATACAATGGTTTGTATGCGCACTGGAGCGAGGACGACCAAGTGGCGGGGCAGATCTGCAATCAGCTGAACGTCGATCACTACCAAGCGCCGTTTGTGCTGGAAGGCGGCGCGATTCACACCGATGGCGAAGGCACGTTGTATACCACGGAAGAGTGTTTGCTGTCTCCGGGGCGCAACCCGCACCTCAGCCGTGAAGAGATTGAATTGCAACTGGCGCAATATCTTGGCATTCGCAAAGTGATTTGGCTGCCTCGCGGTCTGTTTAACGACGAAACTGACGGCCACGTCGACAACCTTATGCACGTGATTGCGCCGGGTGAAGTAGTGCTCAGTTGGTGCGACGATGCATCGGATCCGCAGTATGCGATTTCGCGCCAAGCGTACGATGTGCTCAAGCGTGAAACCGACGCACAGGGCCGGCGCATTGTGGTGCACAAGTTGCCGATTCCCGGGCCGCTCTATCTTGATGAACATGAAGCTGCGGGCATTGCGGCTTCACAAGGAATGAAGCGCGCGGCGGGGGAACGACTCGGCGGCTCATACGCGAATTTTCTGATGTGTAACCAGAGCATTTTTCTGCCGCTGCTGGATGACACGATGGATAGCAAAGCGATCGCGGTACTGCAAACGGCGCTGCCCGATTACGAGATCATTGGCGTCGCCACGCGAGAAATCCTGCTTGGTGGCGGCAACATACACTGTATTACCCAGCAGATTCCCGCCGCTCGTTAATACGTCACTCAGGTAAACAAAATGGAACAGATAAAAAATAAAGCGCTGCTGGCGTTCCTTGGTGAACCCTGCGGCATGGAGTTGGCCGTCTCAAATCCGGCGACCGGCGACGTTTTAGGCTACCTTCCGACTCAAAGTGAAGGCGAAATTCTGGATGCGATTGAACGTGCACATTTGGCACAAAAATCGTGGCAAACGCGCACCGCGAAAGAGCGCGGTGCCATTCTTGAGCGTTGGTATGACTTGATCATGGCCAATCAGGATGATCTCGGTCGCCTGATGACGCTGGAGCAGGGTAAACCTCTGGCGGAAGCCAAGGGTGAAGTGGCGTACGGCGCCAGTTTCATTCAGTGGTTTGCCGAAGAGGGCAAGCGTACGTATGGCGAGTCCATCCCTGCGCCAGCCAGTGACAAGCGCATCGTCACCATCAAACAGCCGATCGGTGTGGCTTGTGCAATCACGCCTTGGAACTTTCCGATTGCGATGATCACACGCAAAGCGGCGCCAGCACTGGCGGCCGGCTGCGCGTTCATCTGCAAACCGGCCAACCAGACGCCGCTGTCGGCCTATGCGGTTGCAGAGCTGGCGTATCAGGCGGGTATACCGCGCGATGTGTTGCAGCTGGTGGTCAATGAATCGTCGTCCATGATTGGTGAGCTGTTTACCGCCAGTCCGCTGATTCGCAAGTTGTCATTTACTGGTTCAACTCAGGTTGGGCGTCTGCTGATGGCGCAGTGCGCGGGCAGTGTGAAACGCATGTCGATGGAACTTGGCGGCAACGCGCCATTCATCGTGTTTGACGATGCGGACATTGAACTGGCGGTCAAAGGCGCGATGGCATCAAAGTTTCGTAATGCCGGGCAGACCTGCGTATGCGCGAACCGTTTCTACGTGCATGACTCCGTCTACGACACGTTCGTCAATCGTTTCAAACAAGAAGTGGAAAAACTCGTCGTGGGCAATGGCTTGGATGACGGCGTGACGGTCGGTCCAGTCATTGAGCAAAAGGCCAAAGAGAACATTCTGGCGCTGATCGAAACTGCGGTTGAGCAGGGCGCGACTCAATTGACGGGCAAAGCGTCGCTGGATGGTCTGTTTATTCAGCCGTGCATTCTGACTGATGTTCGCCACGATATGGACATCGTGCAGGAAGAGATCTTCGGCCCGGTTGCGCCAGTGATTCGTTTCCACAGCGACGCTGAACTGATTGAGATGGCCAACGACACCATTTACGGCTTGGCGGCGTACTTCTACAGCCAGAACATTGCTCGCATTTGGCAGGTCGCGGAAGCACTTGAATACGGCATGGTCGGCATCAACGACGGCATGATTTCAACTGAAGTCGCCCCATTTGGCGGCGTCAAACAATCCGGCATCGGCCGGGAAGGTGCCAAACAAGGCATCGACGAATATCTGGACATCAAATACCTCTGCTTTGGCGGACTCAAAGGATAAGGAACATAGCGATGAATAACTCTCAATGGCAGGAAAGAAAGCAGCAGGTGATCGCCAATGGTATGGCGAACCTGAGTCCGATTTACGTGGAAAAAGCGAACAACGCGCAGCTGTGGGACATCGAAGGCAATCGTTACATCGATTTCGCTGCGGGGATTGCGGTCAACAACACGGGTCATTCGCACCCGCGCATTGTGGTCGCCGTGACCGCGCAATTGCAGCGTTTCTCCCACACCTGTTCGATGGTGACGCCGTATGCGTCATTCATCGAGCTGGCTGAAGCGCTGACGCGCCGCGCGCCGGGTCCTTCGGAGAAGAAAGCGATCTTTCTGACCACCGGCGCTGAAGCGGTAGAAAACGCCGTGAAAATCGCGCGTGCTCACACTGGTCGACCGGGCGTGATTGCGTTTAAAGGCGGCTTCCACGGCCGCACCAACATGACCATGGGACTGACGGGCAAAGTGGCGCCCTACAAGAGCAGCTTTGGTCCGTTCCCGGGCGAAATCTTCCACGTGCCGTACCCGAATGACGTACACGGCATTTCTATTGAGCAAAGTTTACAGGCGCTGGATGATCTGTTCGCGTGTGATATCGAGCCCTCACGTGTGGCCGCGATCATCTTTGAACCTGTGCAGGGAGAGGGCGGCTTCTACGCCGCTCCCCCAGCGTTTGCTCATGCATTGCGCGAGCTGTGTAATCGCCACGGCATCATGCTGATCGCCGACGAAATTCAGACGGGTTTTGCTCGTACCGGCAAACTGTTTGCCACCGAATATCTGGGTATTGAACCGGATCTGATGACCATGGCCAAAGGCATTGCGGGCGGATTCCCGATTTCAGCCGTGGTGGGGAAAGCACAAGTGATGGATTCGGCAGCGCCGGGTGGTTTGGGCGGCACGTATGCGGGTTCTCCGCTGGGCTGTGTGGCGGGTCTGGAAGTGCTCAAGATCATCGAAGAAGAGCGTTTGTGTGAAAAAGCGCTGGATATCGGTGAAGTGATGACAACCGAACTGAAATCGTGGCAGCAACGTTGGCCACAAATCGGGGATGTGCGCAATTTGGGCGCAATGATCGCGATGGAGTTTATTGACCCGAACGATGGCAAACCGATGGCCGAACTGACGAAATCGTTGGTGGCAGCGGCGCGCGATCAGGGCGTTGTCCTGCTTTCGTGTGGCGTGAAAGGCAACGTGATTCGCTTCCTGCCGCCGCTGACGATTGAGGCAGACGTACTGCGTGAAGGCTTAGACAAAGTGAAGCAAGCACTGAGCACGCTAATCTAACTGATGCTGATCTCATTGAGGCAGATCGAAGGTATGGCCTGTCGATAAAAGCGAGTGCGATGGGTGGTTTTCAATCGCGCTTGCTTCACATCGACACAAACAAAAACGGTCCGGCTGAATCAGCGGGACCGTTTTTCTATTTCATCCGTGATCAAACACTTAATCGATCAAACCGTACTCTTTTGCCAGTACGTCGATGATTTCCTGTTTTGGATTCGTGCTCAGCTCAATCTTATGGCCGACGATTTTCTCGGCAATACCAAGGTAAGTGCGCGAGATATCCATCAGTGATTCCAGAGGCAGCGCGTTGTCACGTGCGAGTGCTTCACGCTCAGACATGCGCTCTTTGTTGAGCAGAATGTCTGGATCCGGGAAGTAGTTCAGCAGGAACTGACGGAACCCTTCTTTTGAGTTTTCGACAATCTTACCCGCTTGGTATTCCTGCTCATCCCAAATGCGAGAAGAGTCTGGCGTACCCACTTCATCCATATAGATCAGCTTTTCAACGCCATTGGCATCGGTCACGTAGCCAAATTCAAACTTGGTGTCGACAAAAATCTGACCAATCGCTTTCAGTGCATCGCTGATTACGCCAAAGCCTTCTTTCAGCAGTTTTTCGTACAGCGCGATGTCCGACGCTTTGCTGAAATTGAATGCCGCAAAGTTATCTTCAATGTTCTGACGTGTGATGTTGACGTCGTCCGCTTCCGGCACGCTTGGAATGCCTTTCAGAATACCTTTGGTCGATGGCGTCATCAGCAGTTCTGGCAGCGCTTTATCTTTCTCCAGACCTTCTGGCAGCTCAATACCACAGAATTCACGTTCGCCTTTTGAGTACGCACGCCACATAGAACCGGTAATGTACTTGCGGCAAATCGCTTCAATCTTGATTGGTTTGGCTTTTTGTACGATCCACACAAACGGGTGAGGGATGTCCAGAATATGGCTGTCGGCCAGACCATTTTCTTGAAATAGTTTAAACCAGTGGTTTGAAATCGCGTTCAGTGCCGCACCTTTACCCGGAACCCCTTTGACGCCGCCTTCGGCGTGCCAGATACAGTCAAAAGCAGAAATTCGGTCACTGATCACCATGATGGCCAACGGCGCATCTTCGGCCACGTTGTAGCCTTTTTCTTTGATCAGGCGACGGCTGTCTTCTTCAGTCAGCCAGTATACCGAGCGGACTTTTCCGCTGTGAACAGGTTGGTTGGTGCGGATTGGGAGGTCGTCATTGACGGCAAGAACTTGGTCAGCAAGGCTCATTTAGACATTCCTATCTTATTTCAAACGTCGTTGAGAGAAGATATCCGTAGCGTAAAAACGGGATGAGATATCAAATACTGAGCGCATCATACCAGAACTATTTTCTGTCGCCAGAGAAAAAGCAAACGTTTGCTTAAATAACTCAGCACACTGTCTGGCCAGAGGTGTGTACAGCGACAAAGGTTCCTAGACGTGTGAATGACGAAGAGAAATAGAAAAGCCCCTCAGCCAGAACTGAGGGGAAAAGACAGTGAAAATAAAGATTAATGGAAAGCGGTTTGCATGCTGCTCAGAAAGAACACTTCGCAGTGATGTTCCGTAGCCAATTGAGTCAGTAGCTTCTGGCTGACGATGTCGATTTCACCGGAGGCCACAATCGCGCTGGCATTGCCGGACTGAATCGCTTTCATCACGATTTCGATTTCAGATTGAGACTGAGAAGGCTTCATATGAATAATTTTTCCGCACTGTACGTGATGAGCGGCAAGCTCATCGTATTGAGGACGCGGGCACTGAGCAGTGTAAAGAATCCACTGTTGCTGCTGCGATAAATTAGCCAGGCGAGACATCATGCCGGTGTTAGCACCTTGTGTGGTGTAACGAGTGGTGTTGTAAGTGTGGTTTACAAAACGTGTGGTATTGAAATCTGCGTGAAGCATAATACTGTCCTTTCATACATGCTGTATGTGTATACAGTATTATTAAATGCGGTACTGATCAAGTAGTAATTTGCTTATGGATTGCACGAATTGCGGCTCGATTAAGTGGGAACTTAGGTTATCTATCTGATATTTATCATTATTTTTAAAATTAGATCTGATTGTTTTTTGTTCTGTTAGTGTGGTGTTTTGTGATCAAAGCGGTAGTTTACTACTGGATGCATACCTGTATAGCCAGTAAAACGACGGTATTGCGCAGGAATGGCGTTGCTATCAGCTTACCAAGCAGAGGGATGTCGGAATGCCGCGGAAAGGGAAAAGTGCAGAATAACGGAGATCAAAAAAGCGCCGTCCTGGCGCTTTTTCATCGGATTAAGGTCTTAATGCGGCTGCTGGGCCTGTCGCTCTCGGAACGCTTGTTCGGCAATATTAAATTGTCGTACATCCATACGAGCAAACTCATTGCAGTTTGCACAAGAGTGATGTGATTTTCCGTCGATATATTCGTGTTTGGTCAGCAGTCTTGGTTGTTTACACCAATCGCAAATGCCTTCGATTGTGAACATGTTTTCTCCCCACCTGGATCAGGTGCTCAATTCGCGGCGGATTATCGCATATCCGCCGAGGGGAAGTTAAGCATTTGTTATGTTGTTTGAGATGGTAATCGATTGCGCTATAAGGGCTGGGAGCTATTGATGACTGGCGTTATAAGCCGGAATTAAGAATTTGTAACTATTTATTAACGTAACTAATAATAATCTTTAATGCGCCGTTCAAACGCTTCATTTCTTCTTCACTGCCCTTCATGTCGGGGTGGTAAATTTTTGATAATTGTTTGTATCGTATTTTGACGTTGCGCTCATCGGGCAGTTGGCTAGGGTGGAACCCAAACATGGCACAGGCGAGGGCGAGTTTATGGTCCTGGCTCTGCGTTGCCTGCGTCGATTGCAGTTTTTTCAACTCACGATAGAATTTATCCAGTTGTCGCTTCTGCTGCTTAACCACACCCGACTGCTCGTTGAGTTGAGTCGTCAGCTTTTGCTGCTCCTGGGTTGACTGCTGCCGCCTTGCTTGCTTGACGTAACGGTATACCGACAGCAGGGCAACGATAACCAGCACAAACAGAATAATGAACAGGTAATCGCTCATCAGACTCTCGGTCTGGTTCTGGGTGTGGCTGGTGGTGGTCGCGGTGGGCTCTTGTGAAGTTGCCGACTGGTCAATGGTGGATTCCAGTTGCTCGATGGAGGAAACCTGGCGAGCGCGCTGCTGGTTGAATTTCTGTTCCAGCAATTGGGTATAGAGCTGCTCTGCTTTGGGGTTGCTGCCAGCAACGGTGTGATACCAAATCTCGGCCATCGTTTGCGGCGCGGGAGAGCGATTGAGCGACTCATACAATTGGCCAATTTGGATTGCCGCATCCTGATTACCCGTGGCAAACGCTTTGGTCAGCCAGAGCAGCGCTTTGTCGATATCTTTTTCTGTGCCACTGCCGCTGAGGTAAGTGTTGGCGAGCTGAATCATGGCGGCGGGGTGCCCGGACTCCGCGGCTTGCTGGAACCAATAAAACGCATCGTCCTGACTTACCGGTGTGTTTTGACCGCTTTGGTAGTCAATCGCGAGTTGATATTGCGCGTTGCGATCGCCCTGATTCGCTTGCGCGATCAGCTCCGACAAATCGGCATGCGCACTCAGCGGTAGCATGACACTGGCGATAATCATCAAACCTCGGACAACACGCTTCATTCTTTTTATCGGTCCCTATAAAAAGGCCCGGCACAGGGCCAGGCTTTAAGTCATTGAAGTTCAGACACATCCCATAAAGGTGGCCGGGGCATTAAATCATTTTAGCGGTAGAATTTGAATCTCTACGCGGCGGTTACATGAACGGCCTTCCGCTGTACTGTTTGAACACAGTGGGTAACGTTCACCATTGCCACGAGCAACAGCACGGCCAGCGGCGACACCTTGTGAAAGCAGGAATGAACGAACGGATTCAGCGCGACGCTCTGACAAAATCTGGTTGGTGGTGTCGCTACCGGTACTGTCCGTATGACCGTCGATAACCAGACTGGTATCCGGGTATTCCACCAGAATTTTTGCTACGCCACGCAAAGTGTTGTGAATAGAAGAGTCAAGCTGATAAGAGTTGGTCTGGAAACCGATGCCGTTTTGCATACGTAGCAGCAGTTGGTTTTCACCGACACGTTGTACCTGAACGCCTGAGTTCAGCAATTCTTGGCGTAGTGCGGCTTCTTGCTGGTCGAAGTAGTAACCAATGCCGCCGCCGACAGCGGCGCCACCTGCGGCACCAATCAGCGCACGTTGACGTCGCTCTTTGGCATCATCGCCGCTGGCAAGGCCCACCGCCGCGCCCGCAAGGGCACCAATCAGAGCGCCTTTGGTTGCTGAGTTCGTTTCCGTTTCGCCCGTTGTGGCATTTTGGCGTTGTGTGGCAGCACAACCAGAAAGCGCGATCAACACTGCTAGAGCCAGGGTCATTTTTTTCAAAACATCATCTCCGTGAGTCATTATTTTTTACGCTCGCAATAAACGAGAAAAGCGCGTTCACGTCAATGCAAGCTTAGACGATTTTACCTAGGTTTGACGCAAGATTTACTTTAACAACTTCGGAGCTTGTCCGCCGTCGATCGGACGGTTGACCGAGATTCGACGCCCCTTTTTCAGCCCGACTTCATAGTCGGCCGTCAGGTTCTTCATTGCTTCGCGCAATTGCTGCTTAAAGGTTTCGCGGTCGATATTTTTAAATTCTTTATCGATGTAGCTGTTGATCTTGTTCGCGGAATCTTCATCTGGTGTGATGACAGGCAGTTTTTCCAGGGCGCCTTCGACCCAACCGGAGAGGAAGGAGTTTACGCGACGTTGAACTTCCAGATTTGACGTGCCGCTGCCAGCAAAGCTGTTGCGGAACTGGCCAGTTTGTTCGTTCATTTCGCGGTAAACGATGTCGAATGCAAACGCCGCAAAGATAGCGCGATCCGCTTCGCCGATAAATTCAACGCGTTTGAGGCCTTTGTGATTAAGCAGCACTGCTTCAACACCAAATTTGGTGTTGATACCGCGAATGACACGTAAAATGGCCGAAGAGATCGAAGCCGGCAGCAGGTGCGTCGACTGAGTCTTCCCCATTTTGATGAACTCAATGTCATCTTTATCCAGACCATACTTGAGCATTAGGCGATGGGCCATTTTGATGGCGTTCGCGGCTTCGTTCACGTTGGCTGAATTGCCCAATTCCAGGCATTTTGCGATTTTTTTGAGGGCTTTTTGTTTATCCATCGACATGCAAAAAACGTTTCTACGGCATTAAGAAAAGTCCGCCATTTTAACGTTTCTGTCATGGAAATTAAAGCGAGGGCGCCAATCTCGTGAAAGATTGACGCCCTGAGAGATTACAGACCGAGCTCGTCTAGCAGGTCAGAAGGGTCGATGTCGTTGTTTTTGGTAGACTCTTTGTTTGATGCCATTTTCTGTTGGGTCGCTTCAAGAATCGAATCCGGGCTTTCATCTTCTTGGACTTCAAACTCTTCCAACTGGATGAACTCCGTTTTGTCCATCGCCAGCTCAAGGTAGAAGATGTTGTTGTTTGCTGTGGAGAAAGTCACGCGGCGCGCTTGCGGGCGATCGAGGTTGGTATCGACCGACAGAATCACCTGTTTGTTCAACGACAGCATTTTCGGTTGGTTCTGAGTGATGTTGGTTTGCAGCTCTTTGCGCACTTTATTGGTGAAGTCACCAACCAGCTGGTTCATCAGCTCGCCCAACACGTCGCCCACTTCGTCCGAGGTGTGCAGCACCGCCAGTTCGTCCTCTGGCATGCCCATGTTGCGCATGTAATTGGTATACACTTCCAGCGCCGCTTTGGCGGTAAAGTTGATGACCACCAGACCGGTAAAGCCACCGTCAAACAGAACGAAGCAGCCGAAATCAGGTTTCAATGAGGTTTTGTTGATCTTCTGCACCATCGCAGAATAGGAGATGTTAGAACCTGTGGCTGAAGTCAGAACGGTTGAAACCGATTGGCAAAGTTTCAACAAAATATCTTCAGTGGTGACGATTTTGTTTTTTTTCATGTGTTTGTCCGTAAATGCTGATAAGACGAAAGCGGAATAAGAAGAATATACCCTTCATCAACCAAGTGGCAGCCCAAATCGTAAAACCATTCAATAAATCTGACTTTTCGAATTCGACTAAAATGACTACCTAAACGTTTGCGTCACGGTTTTGTGTCGCATTTTTGTACCAAATGACCCCGGTTTGGTGCTTGTTGGGGCAGGTTGATAAAAAATTCCGTTTCATTTCATTCTGTCATTGAGATTCTGATTTGATCACCTTTTTAAATGTTGTAAAGTGACCTGATTCAAAGATTAATTCCAAAATTAACTCACAACCCAGAGCTGATAGGATCAGCGCAGTACGGGCAGGAAGCAAATGTTACCTAGACTTCACCTCCAATCCGATGTCGACCCAGTTGTTTTGACCTTTTTGCATGAACTGGAAGCAGCAGGCTTTAGCGGCGACATTGAAACTCAGTATTCAAGCCGTCTGGCTGTTTCAACCGACAACAGTGTGTATCAGCAACTGCCGCAAGCGGTTATTCATCCGAAATCGACCTACGATGTGTCCCTGATCGGTAAATTGAGCACTAAACCTGAATTTGAACGTGTGACGTTTTCGGCCCGTGGCGGCGGTACCGGCACCAATGGTCAGTCGCTGACTAAGGGTGTAGTGGTTGATCTGTCGCGTCACATGAACCAGATCCTGGAAGTGAATCCGGAAGAAGGCTGGGTTCGAGTTCAGGCCGGTGTGATCAAAGATCAACTGAACGATGCGGTCCGTCCTTATGGTTTCTTCTTTTCTCCGGATCTTTCTACCAGTAACCGAGCCACGCTGGGCGGCATGATCAATACCGATGCGTCCGGCCAAGGCTCACTCAAATACGGTAAAACATCGGATCACGTGTTATCGCTGCAAGCGGTATTTGCCGATGGCTCTGTGCTGGAAACCGATTTATCACGTGGTTTGCCAAGTGAAGGTGAATACGCGGCGGTCGCTATGCAGGTGACCGAAGCGGTATGCCGTGAAAAACGTGCGCAGATTGTGGAAAAATTCCCGCCGCTCAACCGTTTCCTGACGGGTTACGATCTGAAAAATGCAATAGATGAGCAGACGGACCAGTTCAACATTACCCGTGTGCTGTGTGGCGCGGAAGGGTCACTGGCGTTTATTACCGAAGCCAAACTGAACCTGACTCCGATTCCGAAAGCCCGTACGTTGGTGAACATTAAATATGACAGCTTTGACTCAGCACTGCGCAACGCGCCCGTGATGGTGGAAGCGAACGCGCTGTCGGTGGAAACGGTCGATTCTAAAGTGCTTAACCTTGCTAAAGAAGACATCGTCTGGCACAGCGTGAGCGATTTGATCACCGACGTTCCGGGTAAAGTGATGCAGGGCATCAACATCGTCGAGTTTGCTGATCAGGACGAAGCGTTAGTGAAATCGCAGGTGGAAAAGCTGACCGAACGCTTAGAAAAGATGGTTGAGAATCAGGAAGCGGGCATTATCGGCTTCCAGGTGTGTGACGATCTGCCAAGCATCAACCGCATCTACAACATGCGTAAAAAAGCGGTTGGCCTGCTCGGTGCGGCGAAAGGTCGTGCTAAGCCGGTTCCGTTTACTGAAGATACCTGTGTGCCGCCGGAAAATCTGGCAGACTTCATCGCAGAATTCCGCCAGTTACTCGATTCAAAAGGCCTAGCTTACGGCATGTTCGGTCACGTGGATGCTGGCGTACTGCATGTGCGTCCGGCGCTGGATATGTGCGATCCTAAGCAAGAACTGATGATGCATGAAGTCTCGGATGAGGTGGTCAAACTGGTCGCGAAATACGGCGGTTTGATGTGGGGGGAGCACGGTAAAGGTTACCGCTCTGAATACGGCCCTGAGTTTTTCGGCGACGAACTGTTTACCGAGTTACGTCGCGTCAAAGCGGCGTTTGACCCGCATAACAAGATGAACCCGGGCAAAATTTGTACGCCACTCGACACCAATTTTGAATTGGTCAAAGTGTCTGACACTAAACGCGGCTACTTTGATCGTCAAATTGACGTGCAAGTGCGCGACAGCTTCAAGCAAGCGATGGAGTGTAATGGTAACGGCTTGTGCTTTAACTACGACACCAGCTCGCCTATGTGCCCGTCGATGAAGGTCACCGCAGATCGCCGTCATTCACCAAAAGGCC
Source organism: Vibrio sp. LQ2 (assembly GCF_023920125.1). Taxonomy (NCBI): domain Bacteria; kingdom Pseudomonadati; phylum Pseudomonadota; class Gammaproteobacteria; order Vibrionales; family Vibrionaceae; genus Vibrio; species Vibrio sp. LQ2. Next base: position 1,039,866 of record NZ_CP085308.1, on the reverse strand, counting down.
GCGCTGGTCTGGTGCGTGAATGGCTGCGCCAACTGACCGAGCAGGGCATCGATATTCTCGATCTGGAAAAACAGACGCTGGAAACCGCACCAACCATCAAGACCATGATTGAGCGCATGCGTAACCGCATGAACAAACGCCACGAGTACGACTTCTCACATGAAGTGTATGAAGCGATGAATGGCTGTTTGGCGTGTAAAGCGTGTGCCAGTCAGTGTCCGATTAAAGTGGACGTGCCGAGTTTCCGTTCGCGCTTCCTGAACATTTATCACTCCCGTTACCAACGTCCGGTGAAGGATTACTTGGTGGCGAACATTGAAACCATGTTACCGATGATGGGTAAAGCTCCGAAGCTGGTCAATGGTGTGATGTCGCAGAAATGGGTACAAAGCCTGACGGCGTCGACGGTTGGGTATGTGGATGCACCGCTGTTGTCAGTGCCGACGCTGGCTCAGCGCACACGTCGTCACCCGGTTGCGCAATTCGACCTGCAGCGTCTTGCGTCGCTGTCGCAGGCGGATCGCGATCAGCACGTGATCATTGTGCAAGATCCGTTCACCAGCTACTACGATGCGGATGTGGTGGAAGACTTCATCGCACTGGCGATCAAGTTGGGTAAGAAGCCGATTCTGCTGCCGTTCAAGCCAAACGGTAAAGCGCAGCACATCAAAGGATTCCTACAACAGTTTCGCACCACGGCGGCCAATACCTCGGCCTTCCTGTCACAGGTCGCGGACCTGAATATTCCAATGGTGGGGGTCGATCCGGCGCTGGTGCTGTGTTACCGCGACGAATACGTCGAAGTGTTGGGCGCTGAACGTGGTGACTATCAGGTACTGACCGTGCACGAATGGTTGCAACCGCGTCTGCGTGAGTTCGACGCGCATGAAGCGGCCACGGACGAGCCTTGGTATCTGCTAGCGCACTGTACTGAGAAAACTAAAATGCCAAACGCCGAGAAAGAGTGGGGCGCTATCTTTGCTCACTTTGGAGCCAAGCTGCAAACCTTACCGGTCGGCTGTTGTGGTATGGCGGGGACGTTTGGTCACGAAGTGGATAAGCTGCAAATGTCGAAAGACATTTATGGCCTGAGCTGGAAGCCAAGCTTAGACAAGCTGCCAAAAGATCGTTGCCTGATTACCGGCTACTCGTGCCGCAGTCAGGTGAAACGCTTTGAGCAGGTTAAGCCGAAGCATCCGTTGCAGGCGCTGTTGGCTCTGCTGTAATCGAAAGCCCGGCTTTGCCGGGCTTTGTTCTTTCTGGCGCGCTTTGCATATACTGAATGCAGATATGATGGGAGTGGTTATGCGATTTCTTGAGTTAAAAATTCCGCCTGTGGCGCTATTTCTGATTGCGTTGGTGATGGTCAATCGCCTCGCTCAGGCCTTTATGTTTGCGGATGTGGCGTTGCCCTTCAAATACCTGGTATTCGCGGCGTGCTTTGTGTTGTCCGGTGTGATCGGGATTGCGGGAGTGGTACAGTTTCGCCGCGCGAAGACCACGGTGAATCCGACCAAACCGCATGAAGCATCAACCGTAGTGGATAGTGGAATTTTTCATTACAGCCGCAACCCGATGTATCTGGCGCTGTTGCTGCTTCTGCTCGGGTTTGCTTACTGGCATCAGAATGTCGCCAGCCTACTGGTGGTGGCGCTGTTTGTGATTTATATGAACCGATTCCAGATTCAACCGGAAGAACGAGTGCTCGAGCGTTTGTTCGGCCGGGCTTACACGGATTACAAAGCGCGCGTGCGTCGCTGGATATGAAAAAAGCTCCCTCGGGAGCTTTTTCTCTTTATGCCGCTTTAGCGAACTTTGCCAGAAAGGCATCCTTTCGCTCGTTGAAGCGATTCACCAGATCGTCAATCTCTTCTTGGCTGTAGGGTTTCAGGCCGCTGGCTACCATGCGCTTGACGCCTTTACCCACCACTTGGCCTTCTTCTTTAAACGCGAAGTTCAGGGTCACGAGACCACGCTTACCATCGACATCAAAGGTCGCGCCAGTAAACGCAACTTCCGGGTGAGTCAGATTCAGGTGATCGAATTCCACTTCCATGCTTTCGTATATGACAAGCGGACGCTGGCAGTTGATCATCATTTGCTTCTCTTCCATCAGCGGCACCATGATGTGCGGGAAGTTCATGCCTGAGAACTGCACGTAGTTCGTCACCACGTGTTCAATGAATGCGGCGTTGTGGCTAACATCACCTTCGCGGTTCATGTGCAGGTACTCTTTACCTGACGCGTCAACCACGGCGCTTTCTTTGCTGCACTTGTTCTCAATGTGAAGTGCCGTTCCGTCACTCACCATACCCGAGAAGTTGAAGTGCATTTTTTGGCTAATGCCTTCTTTTTGCAGCAGCACCGCAAACAGAAGATCGCCTGGCACACAGAAGCGTTTGCTGTCTTCGTCGTGGATAGGGTTAAAGTCGCCCGCCACTTTTTTGGCAAAGTGACTTGCCTGCTCGCGGGTAAACTGGAACTGGTGTTCTTGAGATGAGAAGTAAGGAGCTAGAAACATAATTTACGCTATTTCGTCTAAACTGTGTCGGATTATAGCCGTCTGAAAAGTTTTAATGGTCCAATCAGTGCCAACTTATTGTGAAATCTTAGCTTTGAGAGCAAAAGAGAGACAATTTGCAGTGATCTTGAGAGGCCAGGCTGCGTATTTTTCTCTGTTTTACAAAGTCGGAGACGATGATGACAGGCCATCAGAAACCTCATCTGCCTCACAAGATTTGTATTGTATGCGAGCGATCGTTCAGTTGGCGGAAAAAGTGGGCGCAGTGCTGGGATGACGTGAAATATTGCTCGCAGCGCTGCCGCCGCAATAAGCCAGCAAAATAAAAGAGCCCCGCAGGGCTCTTTTGGCTTTTACGATGCTTACTGGAAGCTTGGCAGAATCTGCTCGGGCATCAGGTGGTTGTGGACCGCCTGTTTCAGAAGCTCATTCGCGTCAGCGATATCTGGCGCGAAGTAACGGTCTTTGTCGTAGAACGGTACTTTGTTGCGCAGGATCTGCTTCGCTTCTTCCACACGCGCGGACGACTTGTTTGGCGCACGGAAGTCCAGACCCTGAGCAGACGCGAGGTATTCTACGGCCAGAATACCACGGGTATTTTCGCTCATTTCACGTAGGCGACGACCTGCGAAGGTGGCCATTGAAACGTGGTCTTCCTGGTTGGCAGATGTTGGCAGGCTATCCACCGATGCTGGATGAGCCAACGATTTGTTTTCGCTGGCCAGTGCCGCCGAGGTTACCTGCGCAATCATAAAGCCTGAGTTCACGCCGCCGTTGTCAACCAAGAACGGTGGCAGTTTGCTCAGCGCGCTGTCGATAAGCAGGGCCATACGACGCTCAGACAGGCTGCCGATTTCTGCAATCGCCAGTGCCAGATTGTCCGCCGCCATGGCAACCGGTTCAGCATGGAAGTTACCGCCGGAGATGATGTCGCCGTCTTCAGCGAATACCAGCGGGTTGTCGGAAACAGAGTTCGCTTCGACCACCAATGTGTCAGCGGCGTTGCGGATTTGCTGCAGACAAGCCCCCATTACCTGTGGCTGGCAACGCAGTGAATACGGATCCTGCACTTTTTCACAGCCTTGGTGCGAATCACCGATGTCACTCTGGTTATCCAGCATATGACGATACGCGGCAGCGGCATCCATCTGGCTGCGGTGGCCACGAACGGCGTGAATACGAGCGTCGAACGGACGGCGGCTACCCAGAGCCGCTTCCACGGACATGGCGCCGCAGACGGTCGCCGACGCAAACAGGTCTTCCGCCATGAACAGACCTTCGAGTGCAAACGCCGTCGATGCTTGAGTTCCGTTCAGTAGTGCCAAACCTTCTTTCGGCGCCAGCGTGACAGGCTCTAGACCTGCGATTTTCAGCGCTTGCAGACCCGAAACGATTTCACCTTTGTGACGTGCCTGACCTTCGCCCAGCAGTACGGTACTCATGTGAGCCAGCGGAGCCAGGTCACCTGAAGCGCCTACAGACCCTTTTTGTGGTACGCATGGGTACACTTCGCTGTTAACCAGTGCCATCAGCGCTTCCAGCACTTTCAAGCGAATGCCCGAGAAACCACGTGCCAGGCTGTTGATTTTCAGCACCATCATCAGACGAACAGTTTCGTCTGACATAAATTCACCAATACCCGCTGCATGCGAAAGCACGATACTTCTTTGCAGGATTTCCAGATCTTCCGGTGCAATCTTGGTATTAGCCAACAATCCAAAACCGGTGTTGATGCCGTAAACGGTACGACCTTCCGCGATCACTTGCTCGACAACCTGCGTGCTCTGTTCAATGGCAGGAATTGCTGCTGAATCGAGTGACAGTGTCACTGGTGAGCGGCTGATTTGACGCAGTTGGTTCAGCGTGAGCGAACCCGGTTTAATGACTAAATTCAACATGTCCATTGTCCTTACTTCAGTTGAGCCAGCTCGTCGTTCAGCATTGGCAGATCGAGCTTTTGTTCTTTTGCACAGCGTTTCGCGATATCGTAGCCTGCATCAGCGTGACGCATCACACCCGTTGCCGGATCGTTATGCAAGACGCGAGCAATACGTTGTGAAGCGTCATCACTACCGTCACAGCAAATCACCATACCGGAGTGTTGGGAGAAGCCCATGCCGACGCCGCCACCGTGATGCAAAGACACCCACGTCGCGCCGCCAGCCGTATTGAGCAACGCATTCAGTAGTGGCCAGTCAGACACAGCGTCTGAGCCGTCCATCATGCCTTCGGTTTCACGGTTCGGGCTGGCGACTGAACCTGAATCCAAGTGATCACGACCGATGACGACTGGCGCTTTCAGTTCGCCATTTTTCACCATTTCGTTGAATGCCTGACCCAGACGTTCACGATCTTTCAGACCGACCCAACAGATGCGTGCTGGCAGACCTTGGAAGTGGATGCGCTCACGCGCCATGTCCAGCCAGTTGTGCAGATGCGGGTTATCCGGGATCAGTTCTTTCACTTTTTGATCCGTTTTGTAGATATCCTCTGGATCGCCGGATAGGGCAGCCCAGCGGAAAGGACCGATGCCTTCACAGAACAGTGGACGAATGTACGCCGGTACAAAGCCTGGGAAATCAAAGGCATTCTCAACGCCTTCTTCCAGTGCCATCTGACGAATGTTGTTGCCGTAGTCGAGGGTTGCAGCGCCGCGGTTTTGCAGTTCCAGCATGGCGCGAACCTGAATCGCCATCGACTCTTTCGCTGCTTTGACGACTTTCGCTTCGTCGATTTTACGCATTTCTGCTGCGTGTTCCATGCTCCAGCCCAGTGGCAGGTAACCGTTCAGCGGATCGTGCGCCGAAGTTTGGTCAGTGACCACATCAGGCGTGATGTTGCGCTCAAGCAGCTGCGGGAAAATGTCCGCGGCGTTGCCCAGCAGGCCAACTGAGACCGGCTCATCCGATTCGTAAATGATCGCCAGTGCTTCGTCCAGGCTGGTGGCTTTCTTATCCACGTAACCAGTACGCAGACGGTAGTCGATACGTGACTCGTCACATTCCACCGCAATCATAGAAAAACCGGCCATGGTCGCGGCCAGAGGCTGTGCGCCACCCATGCCGCCCAAACCGCCAGTCAGTACCCAGCGACCTTTTGCGTTGCCGTCGAAATGCTTCTTCGCGACCGCAACGAACGTTTCGTAAGTACCCTGAACGATGCCCTGAGAGCCGATGTAGATCCAAGAGCCCGCCGTCATCTGGCCGTACATCATCAGGCCTTGTTTATCCAGCTCGTTAAAGTGTTCCCAGTTTGCCCAGTGTGGAACCAGGTTGGAGTTAGCAATCAGCACGCGGGGTGCGTTTTTGTGTGTTGGGAACACGCCGACTGGCTTACCGGATTGAACCACCAGAGTTTGGTCGTCTTCCAGACGCTCCAGCACTTCGACGATTTTGTCGTAACATTCCCAGTTACGCGCTGCGCGGCCGATACCGCCATACACCACCAGTGAATGCGGGTGTTCAGCAACGTCCGGGTCAAGGTTGTTCATCAGCATACGTAGTGGTGCTTCAGTCAGCCAAGATTTGGCGCGTAGTGTGGTTCCGTGGGGTGCACGAATGGTGCGGCTTGTGTCCAGACGGGTACCTTGAGCTTGGTGCTGCGTCATGTTACGACTCCTTTATGTTTGGGTTGGCGAACCCCGTTGTGTAGGGTAAGGATTCGCCGTGTTTCATTTGCTTCGCTCGTTTTCCGTTGAGCGTTTTAGGGTTTATTTTTTAGCGTTGCTTTGCCCGTGGCTGACATTCAGCGCACATTTTTCTCGGCCATGGTGTTGGCGATATCCCAACACAATCTGGCCGCGAGGCGGGCAGTCTGATTGTCGATATCGTAAGTCGGGTTGTATTCCGCGATATCGGCAATCATGAGTTTGTTTTTGTAGTGCAGAATCCTGTCGAGATACGGCGTCAGCGTTTCCAGACTGACTCCGCGCGCTGCTGGCGCACTCACGCCCGGCGCAGTCGCGGCGGGGAACACGTCCAAATCGATGGTGAGATAGAGATAATCGCAGTCATCGATGAAGTGTTGCAGTTGCGTCATGTGATAGATGTGGTTGGCTTGCGACAGCGCGCGATCTTCCACATACCACACGCCCAGTTCATCGGCGCGTTCAAACAGTGCGGCGGTATTGCTCGCACGGCTGACACCCAGACAGGCATAGTGAAAACACCAGTTGTGCTCGGCGCAGTAGTGCTGAATCTGATTAAATGGTGTGCCTGAACTCGGTTTGACCGGGGCCAGCTCCGATTCAAAGGCTCGCAGGTCAAAGTGCGCATCGAAGTTGATGATGCCGATGCGTGGCTGCTTGATGCCTTGCGCATGCAGATGCTGAGCCAAGCCTTGAAATGTTGCCCATGCGACTTCGTGACCACCGCCTAACACGATCACTGGCGTATGAGACAGCGCTTTCGCCACCACGTGTGCGCAGCGCGATTGAGCGTGTTCCAATGCGTCATCATCACAACGGATGTTGCCCAGATCATAGAGCGCTGAGCTGCGATGCCATGCCATGTTGGCCAGCGCCTGTTTAATCAGGTTTGGCGACTGGCTGGCACCTACGCGTCCTTTGTTGCGCGCTACACCAGCATCGCATTCAAAACCGACCAGAGAGACGGCATGTTGCTCGCCGTTGAGTTCACTGGCTTGCAGGCATTGCATCACATGGTGAACCCGTGTGCCCAGTTGGCCATCTTCAGCGTCGTGACGGCCAAGCCATTGGTAGTGATGGGAAGTTTGAGGAAAATCAGTCATGGCAGAAAGCTCCATCCACAATTCGTGCATGTAAACGAGGAACGCCGACCTGATAGCTGAGATCCGCCGGGTGGTCGATGTTCCAGATCGCAAGGTCGGCATCAAAGCCTGTTGCAACTTGACCTCGTGTTTCTGCAAAGCCCAGTGCTTTGGCTGCGTGAACGGTAACGCCACGCAGAGTTTCTTCTGGGGTCAGGCCGAACAGTGTGCAGCCCATGTTCATCATTAAGGTTAGGTCGGCAAACGGCGATGTGCCCGGGTTAATGTCGGTCGCCAGTGCCATCGGCACCTGATACTCGCGCAATGTCGCAACCGGTGGCTTTTGCGTTTCACGCAGGAAATAAAACGCACCCGGTAGCAGAGTGGCGACGGTTCCGGACTCCGCCAGCGCTTTGACGCCGTCTTCGTCGAGGTATTCAATATGATCCGCTGACAAGCCTTGATAACGGGCGGTTAAGGCCGTGCCACCCAGATTAGACAGTTGCTCGGTATGGCCTTTGATCTGCAAACCATGTTCTTTGGCGCACTGAAAGACACGCTCAGTTTGCGCGAGATTAAACCCAACCGATTCGCAGAATACGTCCACACTGGTGGCCAGTTTTTCTTCCGCAACTTGTGGAATGATGGTTTGACAGACATGCTCGATGTAGTCGTCCGCGCGGCCGATGTATTCCGGTGGCAGAGCATGGGCGGCCAGCAGCGTCGTGGTGATTTTTACCCGGCGGTGATTTTCCAGCGCTTTGGCTGCGCGCAGCATTTTCACTTCATCGTTGAGCGTCAGGCCGTAACCGGATTTAACTTCGACCGATGTCACGCCGCTTTTAAGCAGGCCATCGAGACGCGGCAAGGCCAATTCAACCAGTTCATCCAAGCTGGCACCACGCGTCGCTTTTACCGTAGAGATAATGCCGCCCCCTTGCGCCGCGATGGTTTGATACGGTACGCCTTGCAAGCGCATTTCAAACTCATTTGCACGGTTACCGGCATAAATCAGATGGGTGTGGCAATCAATCAGTCCAGGCGTGACCAGTTTGCCACTGCAATCAATGCGCTGAGCATCGGCGTCGATGACCTTTGCGCTGATGGCAGTAATTTGACCGTTTTGGATCAACACGTTCATCGGCTCGCTTGGCTGGTAGCCAGCGCTTCCGTTTTGCATGCTGACAATTCGTGCGTTGGTCAGAATCAGTTCCATGTTTCCCTCGGTAAGTCATGCGTCGGTCATGACCAAATGAGCACTTCGGAGTGAAGTTTATTTGTATGTTTAAATGTATATACAATTAATAGTGGAAACGAAGGAAGTCGGCAAGACTGATGTTGCAAAAATGTGATCAAGTTTCAGTCTTAAGGTTTAATTTTCAGTTAGCAACACTTTCGAGGTGAGCTTGTATTTGGACCCCGGGTGATAGAGCAGGGCAGAGCTGACCAGCTTGTCGCCGCTCCAGGTGCGGCGGTTGAGCAACAGGCAAGGCTCGCTTGGGTTGAGCGACAACGTGGTTTTGATGTGGCTATCCGGCACGATGGCTTCAACAGTGTGTTCAATCGCGCTCAGCGGGCAGTTTTCTGAGAGATATTGGTTGGGCGTAATGCGCGAGAAATCTTGCTGGAGATAGTTAGGCGCATAACGGGCATTGACCCAGCGTACTTCCAGTTGCAGCGGTGCGTCGTTGGCGTAATGAAGGATTTCGCTGTAAAACACCGGCGTGCCGAGCATTACCCCCAACTTGGTTGCGACGCTTTCATCGGCAATAATCTGTTGCTGCTGAATCACTTTGCTGTGGTAGCGCTTACCCCTGCTGACCACTTCATCGGCGATGTTACGAATATCGAGCAGCGGTGACTCGGCTTTCTCTTCCGGCGCGCAAACGAAAGTACCCAAACGAGGGCGGCGCTGCAGTTTGCCTTCAGTCACCAGATCGCGAATCGCTTTATTGACCGTCATTCGGCTGACATTGAACTGTTTCGTCAGCTCCATTTCCGTCGCGATGCGATGGCCGACAGGCCAGCGACCGGATTCGATGTTATCCAGAATGAAGTGTTTGATCTGTAAATAAAGGGGTGACTCTGACATAGCGCTACGAATAATTTAATTGAATATACAAATAATCTATAACTGCAAGACAAATTGCAATTGATGGCGGGGGTTTTTGCTTCAGGGTGTTAGCAAGGTCTGATTTTTGGGGGCGCAGTTCCGTCAAAGTGCGATGAAATGATCATGCCGACGGGATAAATCAGGCACGATCGTGAAATATCACCGTTTAATCTGGTGATTTTCCCCTTGCGATCTCGCATAATCGCCGCGGTATCCGATGCTTGCTCCTGCGCAAATTCAGGGGGCAACGCTGTGGCGGCCACAGTGTGTGATTGATTTGAATAAAAAAGGTTTGTTATGACAGCTCCTACTACCATGACGTTTTTCGCCCGATTTGAGAGCGACATTCTGGCGGGCAAGAAAGTGATCACGATTCGTGACGCCAGCGAAAAAGATTATCAGCCGGGTACGGTTGTGGATGTCAGTACGTTGGAAGAGGGGCGCTGGTTCTGCCGCCTGCATATTGAGAGTGTGGAACCGGTTCAGTTCTCGGCGTTGACGGAATATCACGCTGATCAAGAGAACATGACGCTGGATGAACTGAAACACGTGATCAGCGATATTTATCCGGGCATCGAAGAGTTGTATGTGATTACGTACCAGTTGGTGTAATAGCCTTGGTTCAGTGACCTACCGAAAATGAAAACGCCAGCGAAAGGCTGGCGTTTTTGAAGCTGATTAATCGCGCTTCCATATCATATGGCAAGCTTTCTGATCCGGATCGCGGCTGATGAGCATTCGTGCGAACACGTCATCCAGTACATCGTTCTCTTCATTGACAAGGCCGATACGTACTTCCGTGAACACTTCCTTATCGACTTCGAAACCAACCTGTTCATCCCAGTCATCACCAACTTCAACGATTTCTGCTGCGCCGCGGTCATCAAATTGCGCGGTGAACAGAATCACGTCTGCCGGCTCCAGGTTGTCGGGTGCCATTTCGAGGAAAATATCGTATGCGGCTTCGATTGCGTCGTCGTAAGAAATTAAATCAGACATGCAATTACGCTCGGCTCATGAATTTGCGTTCAGCCGTATTCACGATTACGCGTTCGCCAGTTGCGATGTATTCAGGAACCTGAACAACAAGGCCAGTTGCGAAACGAGCTGGTTTAGAACGCGCAGACGCTGAAGCGCCTTTAATTGATGGGTCAGTTTCTTCGATAACCATTTCAACTGAAGATGGTAGTTCGATAGCAACCGCTTTGCCGTCAACCAGAACGATCTGCATGCCCTGAATTTCTTCAGTGATGAACAGTAGTTCGTCTTCGATATCGTCTTTCTTGAATACGAATTGTGAGTAGTCTTCGTTATCCATGAAGATGTACTCATCACCGTCTACGTAAGAGAACGAGATGTTGCGTTTGTTCATGTCTACGGTATCTAGGAAATCGTCAGACTTGTAGCGCTCATCAACGCGTGCACCTGTTGTCAGGTCAGTACAACGCAGTTTGTAGATTTTTGAGCCGCCGCGGCCACCCGGAGTGGTCACTTCGATATCTTTGATCAGTAGCGTTTTGCCGTTAGAAACGATCGCAAAACCTTTTTTCAGTTCACTTGCCTTTGGCATGGAATAAGTTCCTTGGTTCTTAAATTCGGCGCATTATAACTAAAGCAGTGGGGGAAAAGGAATATCTGAGATGCGACTTAACCCGATGTTCGTGACTCCAATGTGTATTTCTTCAGCAACGGATTCGGCAAGGTATTGATTCAACGGTAGCCTTGGGCGAACATAACGCCAACCCATATCCACGGAAACTGCCTTCAACTATGACACTGCCGGTTATCGATCCTAAACAGCCTTTTCAGCCAGAATACCAGCCCGCCGTTGCGGATTTGGTGAAATTTCTGCGCGCCGGGCTTGGCGAGCGCCTGCACAGCATTTATCTGTACGGCAGTGTGGCGCGCAAAACCGCCAAACCGGGTGAGTCAAATCTGGATGTGGTGGTAGTAACCAAGCAGCCTTTTGAGGACACGAAGGCGACGTTGCTCAATACTATCCGCTGGCGCTTTCAAAAAAGTTTTCCGCTGATTACTGATGTCTCGGTCAAAACGGCATTGGTGAGTGACGTTGCGACGCTCGACAGCATTTTTTCATGGGGATTTATGCTGCGTCACTGCTGCGTGTGTGTGTATGGCGACGATCTGGCTGAGTGTTTTGGCCATTATGAACCGAGCTGGGAAATCGCCAAGCACTGGAATCAGGATGTTGGCGACTGGCTGACCTTCTATCGTGACAAAATTGCCAAAGCGGGCAGTGCCGCCGAGCAGAGCGCTGCGCAAAAGACCATTGCGAAAAAACTGCTGCGCGCCAGTTATTCGTTGATCATGTATCGCGATAAACAGTGGCTGGAAGACCCACTGGAATGTGGCACCCAATTTTTACGTTACCACCCTGAAAAACAGCTCGATATTGATCGGCTGGCTATCCTGCTCAGCGGGCGCGTGATTCCTAAACGGTCGGTGATTGGGCTGCTCGACAGCTTTGGCCCATGGCTGGTGAAACAGTACGAAAAAACTGAATTTCGTATTGGCTGATTGACGCTCGACTTTATCCACAAAATCACGAGAAAGTGTAGTTATTTAATAGACTTATCAATAGATGTGCTAAGGTTAGTAGTATCTCTGCAAACGGAATTGCGCCATGCCTGCATTGTCAAAGCACTTTACGATTCGGTGGGAGCGGGTGCTGGATACCAGCTCTCGTTACGTGCTCAGCTCAATGCATGCCATTCGGGAAAGCATGGTGTGGCTCATTCCGTGTTTAATGCTCTCTTCGTTTGCGCTTTTGCTCGCCAGTATGGGCGAGTTGTTGCTAGGTAATCGACCGACTTGGGTTCAAGTCCTCTATCAAACCAACCAAGTGGTCGCGGACTTTTTCCCTTACTTGATGACGGCGACGATTGCGTATGTGCTGGCGATGCAGTGGCGTTTGCCGCGTCCGCCGATGGCGTTGCTGGCGATCGTTTATCTGGTGATGGCGTCCGCTATGACCCATTCTGGCACCACCCTGATCACCTTCCATATTATTCTGGCTATTATTACTCCGCTCTATATCACCCCGTTGATGGCGAAACTGATGGCAATCAATGCCTTGAAAATGACTTCATCCGACAGCGCTGGTTCGATTGTCCGTGAATCACTGAATATGGTGATTCCTGCCATTGTGGTGGCATTCGTGGTCATGGCGTTTAACAGTCTGTTCCTTACGGCGGTATCGGATATCTCGTTGGACAAGCTGATGCTGATGGATTATGCCAATGATCCTTATGTCTTCGGGCTGACGTTCGCTTCGCTCAATTCTCTACTGTGGTTTTTCGGCATCCATGGTTATTACGCCTTGTTGCCGATGGTCGACATGTTGCAGGAAGCGAGCAATCTCAGCTACTCCACTATGATGGCAGGCGGGATTGCACCTTATCCGATGAACCTGTCGTTTATGGGGTCGTTTGTGTTTATTGGCGGTAGTGGTTCGACACTGTCACTAGTGTTGGCGTTGCTGCTGTTTGCTAAACAGCGCACCTTGCGTCTGATTGCAATGGCGAGCGTACCGATTGCTCTGATCAACGTGAATGAGATTCTGCTGTTTGGCCTGCCGATCATTTACAACCCGCGTCTGCTGCTGCCATTTGTCCTCACTCCATTGGTCAATGTATTGCTGGGACTCGGAGCCGTGCAGATGGGGTGGGTGACTGCGCCGAGTGTCTCCGTGCCGTTTAACAGTCCAATTTTGTTTAATGCCTGGGTTGCTACTGATGGTGACTGGAATGCGGTGCTGCTCCAGTTGTTCAATGTGCTGGTGGGCTGCTCAATTTATTTTCCGGCCGTGCGGCGCATGAACCAGATTTACAGCGCGAGCGAAATCAAAATCTCTTCACTCAACACCACGTATATGCGTCGTCAGGAAGAGGCGCAGGTTCTCAAAGACGATCCGATTCTGATGGCGCAGCAAAAGGAGCGTGAACTGGAAACCGTCGAACAGCAACTGCTGGGTATCAGTAGCCAAGAGTTTTGTCTGGAATACCAGCCGCAGGTCGAGCCGATATCCGGGCGAGTGACGGGCTGCGAAGCGCTGATTCGTGCGATGGATGAAAGTGGCCAGATGCAGTATCCCGGCGCCTTTTTACCCTGGCTAGAAAAGGCTGGGCTGATGAAAGAGATGGACCTGTGGGTGTTTCGCCGGGCAGCAAGAGACATAGAACGTTGGAATCGTTTAGGTGTGATGGTGCCAGTGAGCATCAATATTACGCCGGAAACCTTGATGGATGAGGCGTGTATGGAAACCATCGCTTCACTCATCGAGCCTCTGAGCGGTCAAATCGATATCGAGATCACCGAGGCGTCACTGCTGGCGGACGAGCAGTCGCTGATGATGGCGTTTAACCAACTGCATCAGCTCGGGGTGAAAATCCATATCGACGATTTCGGCACCGGCTATTCGTCATTGAGCTATCTTAACCGCTTCGACATTGACACCATCAAGATTGACCGTTCATTTGTGCTGGCTTTAGACAATCCCAAAGGGCGCAAGGTGTTTGCCAGTTTGCAGTCGGTCGCGCATGCACTCGATCTGGCGGTTATCGTTGAAGGGGTGGAAACCAGGCAGCAGTTGGATGCGATTAAGGCCAACGGCGCACTCTCTATTCAGGGGTGGTACTACGCCAAGTCATTGCCTGCCGAGCGTTTTATTGATTTCATCAACGTCAGTCCGGTGAAATCCAGTCAGAACAAGCCGAGCTGAGGGGCGCTGATCTGTTCAAACTGTCGGCCAATGAACGGCAAAATCGCATCGGCGACCGGTTTAAGCTGTTTATCGATATAGTGCTGATAATCGATCGGGCTTTTCATGTACTCTTTCGGCTCTGGGCCGTTGACGGTAATACAGTACTCAATTAGGCCGCGGTTCTGGTATTGCAGCGGACGGCCAAGACGGGCATTCATATCGTCCGCCATGCGTGCCGCGCGCACCTGTGGTGGTACATTTTTCTGGTATTCGTGGAGTTTGCGGCGCAGGCGCTTCTGATACACCAACTCGCTATCGTATTCCCCAGTCAGCGTGGCTTCCACCGTGGTACGAATGTAGTCGTCCGGATTCTCGCCGTGGAAAATCATCCAGTACAACTGATGTTGAAAACGTTGCGCGAGTGGTGTCCAGTCTGTCCGGGCGCTTTCCAATCCTTTGAACACCATGCGCTCTTTGTCGCCTTCTCCGATCAAACCTGCGTAGCGCTTTTTCGAACCGGTTTCCGCGCCGCGAATGGTCGGCATCAGAAACTTGCGATAGTGGGTCTCGTACTCGAGCTCCAGAATGGAGGTCAGCGCGTATTGCTGCTGGAGATGATCGGTCCACCACTGGTTGATATACTGAACCAGCGCGCGCCCTATCGTGTCAGCATCTTGCTGGGAATGTTCGCGTCCGAGCGAAACAAATGTCGAGTCGGTATCGCCGTATATGACTTGATAGCCCTGCGCTTCAATCAGTTGTTTGGTTTGTTTCATGATCTCATGCCCGCGCATGGTAATACTCGAAGCCAAACGGGTATCAAAGAAGCGACACCCCGATGAACCGAGCACACCATAAAACGAGTTCATGATGATTTTGATCGCTTGAGAAAAGGCTTTCTCATTGTTCTTTTTCGCTACATCGCGCGCCGCCCACAAGGTTTCGATCATCTGAGGCAGGAAATGTCTGCTGCGGTGGAACTGACCGCCGCGAAAACCCGGCACAGCTTGGTCGGGCGCGTTGCCAATCGGGATCTGCAAACCTTCAATCAACCCCATTGGGTCAATCAGAAATGAGCGGATAATCGATGGATACAGGCTTTTGAAATCGAGCACCAGTACGGAATCATATAAGCCGGGAACGGAATCCATCACATAGCCGCCGGGGCTGGCGAGCCAATCTTCCGAATGCAGATTCGGCGCGATGTAACCTGCGCGATGCAGCTGCGGCAGGTAAAGGTTCGTGAAAGCCGCCACCGAGCCTCCGACGCGATCCAGTTCAACGCCAGTCAGGCGCGAACGTTCAATGGCGAAATCCAACAGATGCGTGTGAGTGAAAATCTTATTCACCAGCACACAGTCCTGCAGGTTGTATTTCGCCAGTGACGGTTTATCGTGACGGTACATGCGGTTGATTTCGTCCATCCGGTCATGCGCGTTGTGAATCTCTTTGCCTTCACCCAATAGTTCACGAGATACAGACTCCAGCGACCAGGAGCGAAAATGGTAGGTCGCCGTTTTGAGCGTATCGATGCCATCGAGCACCACACGACCTGGAATGGTGATGAATCCCTGCTGAGTCTGACTGGCACTGCGGAAAAAACTTGGTTGTTTTCCTCGCCCGAGCATGAGCTTCATCTTGTGCCATTCAGCGCGTTTGTGCAGCAGGCGGAAGTCAAAATCGATGACGTTCCAACCGATAATTACATCGGGATCGAAACGTTCAAACCAGTCAACCATAGCATTGAGCAGCGCATACTCATCTTCCACCCATTGCATTGGGGTGTCGGCTTGCTGCGGATCGCCAATCATGATCACGCGGCTGTCCATCGGGCTGTCTAAGCCGATGGAGTAGAGAATGCCTTTTTCCGAACACTCGAGATCCAGCGATACCACTTTCAGTGACGGCAGATAATCCCCCTGACGGCATTTAGCCTGACGCACCTGGCGATAGTCCGTGTGAGTGGTGACCTGACCAGTAAATTCGACGCTGCCTTTGACAAAACGCTCCATCAGGTAGCGATCAGCGAGACGAATATCCGCTTCCAGCGTCAGCAGTTGCGCTTGTTCCAAATGGCCAGCCAATGCTTGTGCATGTTGAATCAGCGTGCAGTAACAGGCCGCCAGCGGTTCCTGATCGAAAGACTTTAGCTCTAGCGGGCGAATGTCAACGTTCAACTGATGTTGCTTGGCGATGGATTGCGCGGCTTCGATATCCTGCTGAAGAATAAAGAACACGGGGTGCTCGCCGCGAACGATCAGCTGCGCCGGGCCTTCATCCGTGGCTAACCAGAGTTCAATCTGTGTCTGCCCCTGGATATCCCGAGCTTGTCTGGTTAATAAAAAGCCTTGCTGAATACTCAAATCGCCGATCCGTTACTGATATTTAAAACACACTGTTGTGCTGAGCGCAGACTATATCAAAATTCTGAAACTCAGTTGATTAAAGCGGGGAATATCTGTTGTACATGCATGATTATTAGTCATGTTGCTCGCTTATTATTCACTGGTGAATTTTACCAATTCATTGAAATTAATATAATTTCTATTCAGTATCTGATCCCGTTCAAAATAATGGCAGCTTGAGATAAACCACTCGAAAAGGGTTTGATATAATTCTTAACCTGTTGATTTATTAATCGATTCTCAATGCGTGACAGCAAGCGAAAATAAGTGCTTGCTAAAGTTTCCGTTTGAGCACATATTCAGGATAAGAAATTATTCTGAATTTTAGTTAGACTAGGCAGCCATGCTGCTATCCACTACCTCGGTGGGTGCAGAGCCAATAAATAAGTGTGGAGATACAAGTTTGATAAGTGTTTTCCTTGTAGATGATCACGAGCTGGTTCGCACAGGGATACGACGTATTATTGAAGACGTCCGTGGAATGAACGTAGCAGGGGAAGCTGATAGCGGTGAAGAAGCAGTAAAATGGTGTCGCAACCATCATGCTGACGTCGTACTGATGGATATGAACATGCCGGGCATTGGTGGCCTGGAAGCAACGAAGAAGATTCTTCGTTTCAATCCTGACGTGAAAATCATCGTGTTAACCGTTCATACAGAGAACCCGTTCCCGACCAAAGTTATGCAGGCCGGAGCGGCAGGCTATTTGACCAAAGGTGCCGCGCCAGATGAAATGGTGAACGCCATTCGTGTCGTGCACAGTGGTCAACGCTATATTTCTCCGGAAATTGCCCAGCAAATGGCGTTAAGCCAATTTTCACCAGCCTCAGAAAATCCATTTGCTGACTTGTCCGAGCGTGAGCTTCAGATCATGCTGATGATCACCAAAGGACAGAAAGTAACCGATATTTCAGAGCAATTGAATTTGAGTCCTAAAACGGTCAACAGTTACCGTTATCGACTGTTTGCTAAGCTAGACATCAGTGGTGATGTGGAACTGACGCATCTGGCGATTCGACACGGGATGCTCGACACTGAGAAGTTATAGTGTCCTCGTTTGATTCAATCTCCTTTCTGAAAACAGTAACCAATCAGCCCGGTGTGTACCGCATGTACAATACCGAGGCTGAGGTTATTTATGTCGGTAAAGCCAAAGATCTCAAGAAGCGCCTCTCCAGTTATTTTCGTAAGAAGATAGATAGCGAGAAGACACGCGCTTTGGTCAGTCACATTGATAAGATCGATGTGACGGTCACGCACACCGAAACTGAAGCACTGATCCTTGAGCACAACTACATCAAGCAGTATTTGCCGAAATACAACGTGCTGCTGCGTGATGACAAATCCTATCCGTACATTTTCATCAGTGGACATCGCCATCCAAGATTGTCTATGCATCGAGGGGCGAAGAAACGCAAAGGCGAATATTTTGGCCCGTATCCGGACTCCGGGGCGGTGCGTGAAACGCTGCATCTGATTCAGAAAAGTTTTCCGGTTCGTCAATGTGAAGATACGGTATACAGTAACCGGACTCGTCCGTGCCTGATGTATCAGATTGGTCGCTGTGCAGGCCCTTGCGTCAGTACCATCATTTCCGATGACGATTACGCTGAGTTGGTGAATTATGTGCGCCTGTTCTTACAGGGCAAAGATAAGCAAGTGCTGGAAATTCTCATCGAAAAGATGGAAAAAGCCAGTATGACGCTGCGATTTGAAGATGCGGCGAAGTTCCGTGATCAGATTCAGGCCATTCGCCGCGTTCAGGAGCAGCAGTTCGTTTCTGAAGACAGCATGGACGACATGGATGTGTTAGGTTTCGCGCAGGAAAAGGGCATCGCTTGTATCCACATCCTGATGATTCGTCAGGGCAAAGTGCTCGGCAGTCGCAGCCATTTTCCTAAAATTCCGCAAAACACTTCTCAGGAGGAAGTGTTTGAGAGTTTCCTCAGCCAGTATTATCTCAGCCACAATGAAGCGCGCACGATTCCAAGCCGCATTATTTTGAATGAAGGTTTGCTGGTGGATGCGAAACCGATGCAGGATGCGCTGGCTCAGCTGACAGGCAGAAAAGTCACCTTCCATGTCAATCCGACGGGTACGCGCGGACGTTATCTCAAACTGTCGAATACCAACGCTTTGACTGCCATCACAACTAAGATTAATCATAAGATGACCATCAACCAACGTTTCAAAGCGTTGCAGGATGAGTTGAGTATTGAAAACATCCTGCGTATGGAGTGTTTCGATATTTCGCACACCATGGGTGAGAGTACGATCGCATCCTGTGTGGTGTTTAATCAAGAAGGCCCGGTCAAACAAGAATATCGCCGTTATAACATTACGGGGATTACTGGTGGTGATGACTATGCAGCGATGGGGCAGGTGTTGGAAAGACGTTACGGTAAACAGCTTGATGTCGACAAAATTCCGGACATTATCTTCATCGATGGCGGTAAAGGTCAGCTCAATCGTGCCCATGAAATCATGACACAATGTTGGCAGGATTGGCCAAAACGCCCACGATTAATTGGTATTGCCAAAGGGGTGACACGTAAGCCTGGTCTGGAAACACTGATCACCACTGACGGAGATGAGTTCCATTTGCCAAGTGATGCGCCTGCACTGCACCTGATTCAGCATATTCGTGATGAAAGTCATAACCATGCTATTGCTGGCCACCGAGCAAAACGCGGTAAAACGCGTCGTACCAGCGCGTTGGAAGGTATTGAAGGGGTCGGGCCAAAACGTCGTCAGGCGTTACTCAAATACATGGGTGGTTTGCAAGAACTCAAGCGGGCGACTGTAGAAGAAATCGCCAAAGTGCCGGGCATCAGTCATTCTTTGGCAGAAATCATTTATCAAACATTGAAACAATAAGAAAAATACCGCACCATAAACGCGCAGTCGATAAGAGCCTAAAAATATGCGTTTTAACATTCCCAATATTCTGTCTTTACTACGACTTTTCCTGATTCCGGTCTTTGTCGTATGTTTCTATCTACCATACAACTGGGCTCCGTTCGCAGCAGCGATGGT
The DNA here is from genome assembly GCF_023920125.1 of Vibrio sp. LQ2. NCBI lineage: Bacteria > Pseudomonadati > Pseudomonadota > Gammaproteobacteria > Vibrionales > Vibrionaceae > Vibrio > Vibrio sp. LQ2. Next base: position 1,020,340 of record NZ_CP085308.1, on the reverse strand, counting down.
GTTCTGGGTAGCTGGCTTTACTGACTGGCTGGATGGGATGTTAGCTCGCAAGCTTGGTCAAACATCGCGTTTTGGTGCGTTTATCGATCCGGTTGCAGATAAAGTGCTGGTTGCCACCGCGCTGATTCTGATCACCGAGTACTACCACAACATCTGGATCACCATTCCGGCGGTGACCATGATTGCGCGCGAAATTATTATCTCAGCGCTGCGTGAGTGGATGGCCGAAATTGGTAAACGAGCCAGTGTAGCCGTGTCCTGGATTGGCAAAGTAAAAACGCTGACGCAGATGTTCGCTCTGTGGGTGCTGATTTGGCGCTACGATGATTGGATGATTTGGCTTGGCTACGCTTCGATTTATGTTGCGACGATCCTGACTTACTGGTCGATGGTGCAATATCTGGCGGCGGCGAAAGACGACTTACTCAGCGAAGAACATCAATGAAGAAACGGGCGACAGCCCGTTTTTTTATGTTGGTCGACAGAGTGATAAAGTGAGACGGAGCAGGAATGGTAAACTCGCTGTCTGACTTTAGTTATCTTGCGGAAAACATGAGCTTTTTTGCGACTAAATTGACCAAAGCAAAGCTTTTTGAATGTAAAATAGACAAACGATTTAAAATCAAAAAAATTGTGTTGACTCATTTTGCCGATTCCGTAGAATGCATCCCGTACTCAAGAGGAATGCGCAGTTAGTGCAGTCCAAATGAGTGTCAGAGGCGCGTTGGCAGAGTGGCCATGCAGCGGATTGCAAATCCGTGGACCTCGGTTCGACTCCGGGACGCGCCTCCATTTGCGACACTAGCTCAGTTGGTAGAGCGCAACCTTGCCAAGGTTGAGGTCACGAGTTCGAACCTCGTGTGTCGCTCCAAATTAAAGTGATGTGGCCAGAGTTGGTCGTGTTACTAAAAATTCAAGTATCCGATATCGATGCTTAGATGGTAAAACCATCGCAACAAATTAGCGTGCCCTGGTGGTGAAATCGGTAGACACAAGGGATTTAAAATCCCTCGACTTTCGAGTCGTGCCGGTTCAAGTCCGGCCCGGGGCACCATATATCTACTCTGTGTAGAACATGCGACACTAGCTCAGTTGGTAGAGCGCAACCTTGCCAAGGTTGAGGTCACGAGTTCGAACCTCGTGTGTCGCTCCAAATAAGAAAAACCCGATCAAATATGGTCGGGTTTTTTGCTATCTGGCACATGCGAAGAGGGCGAACCTCGTGCCCAAGCTGGTCGCGTCGCTCCAAATAAAAGAAGCCCGATCAGAAATGGTCGGGCTTTTTGCTACCAAAAATTTGTCATCTGACGTTTGTCATAGGGTTTTCTACTCACGGCAACCTTACGGCTTTAGGCGATAAATATTGCCGCTGTCGGTGGAGAAGTAGATCCAGTCATCGGGTGAACGGCGAATATCGCGAATGCGTTCTCCCAAGGACTCCAGTAAGCGGGTTTCATCACTGGCGCTCTGATTATCATCTAAGGTAATCACATTAATGTGCGTGAGTTTGAGTGCACCAGTCAGTAACTTACCGTTGAGCTCGGGATAACGCTTGCCTCGATAGAGCAACAACCCGCTTGGTGCAATTGAGGGAATGTAGACTTTCCTTGGCGATTCTATCCCATCCGCCTCTTCACTATCGCCAACGGACACGGGGCCCCAATACTCCTTGCCATAAGATGTATTTGGCCAGCCGTAGTTGGCCCCTTTTCGAATCAGGTTAATTTCATCTCCGCCTCGCGGGCCATGTTCGATTTCCCACAACGTTTTGGTTGGCGTGTCGTAGAACAACCCTTGTGGGTTACGGTGACCAAAACTCCAGATTTGCGCCTGTGCGTTGGCTCTTCCCGCAAACGGGTTATCGTCTGGAGTCGTGCCGTCGAGATTTAAACGTAACACGCTACCGGCGTGGGTTTGGAGACTCTGCCCGTTTGGTCGTATTCCGCGATCGCCGACAGTGAAATAAAGATGCGTCGCATCAAATGCTATTCGGCTGCCAAAGTGACGGGTGGTGTTGGAGTTCGACACGGTGACCAGCAGATCTTGCCATTTGGTGACGACTTTTCCATCCCAGTGAGCCATGGCAAGCGTGGTATCTGTTTCTGCGCCATTTCTCTTACTGTAGGTAAAGTAAAATACAGTGGGGTCGACAGGGGAGAGCGCGATATCGAGCAGACCGCCTTGCCCGTTGGCCGAAACAGAATCGACTTTCAATACGGACTGTTTAGACTGTGTGCTCAAGTCGACCAGCACGATATCACCGTTGCGCTCTGTGACGAGCAGTTGAGTGGTGGAAACAAAGGTCATTCCCCAGGGAACGAGTAAACCACTCATGACTTTTTCTGCCTCATATGAAGCGGCGTTAAAACTGAAAAGCCACAACAGGCAAAACAATAAGCGGGTCATGATGGCATCCTTACTTACTCACTGAATAATAAAGACAGTTTAGCAGTGTTTATAAAATCGTCAGTTTGAACGATGGGGTACTCGATACCTGTCCTTACACTTTGGTCTAGTTACTGTATTTTTTGGAATAAAGATCTCTAATTACGATGCTAATGTATCTTCATGTTTTGCAAGAAAAATTAGCTGATTTTATGTCTATTCTCACGATATCTGGCTGCCAATGCGTCAAGTTGAGCTTGATAAACTCTGCTTTGGTTCACAACCTATTGATCTTGTGTATGTCATAGTCCATGTATTTAGTGTGGTTTATGCACATAGAACATCAGAATATTCAGCGTGGACTTTTCTCGATATGAAATCATTCCTATGGGATCGCTATTTTGAAACGGGCATCGACGATGTTGATGAGCAGCACCAGTATTTGGTGGGGTTTATCAACAAGTACGGTGAGCTGCTGGCAGAAAACAGCATGTCATTGCAGGATGTGCGCTTGGCGCTGTTTGAATTGTCACGCTATGCGGAATTTCATTTCAAGGAAGAAGAGCAACTGATGCGCAATGCGGGTATCGCAGAAGCGCACTTGAGCGAACACATCAAAGTCCATCGTACATTCATGGCGGAAATTTTCAGCATGCAAGCTTTTCTCAGTGATACTGATGACAGACCGGCGGTGCAATTACTGGAATTCCTGATCCATTGGCTTGCATACCATATTCTCGGCATTGATCAGAATATGGCCCGTCAGGTCAAAGCGATTGAAAACGGTCTGTCTCCTCAGCAGGCCTATGAGCGCGAGGAGCGCGAACGCGACAGTGCTACAGAACCATTACTGAATGCGCTGAATGGATTGTTTGAACAAGTCTCTGAGCGTAACCGTGAACTGGTCAAGCTTAATCAGTCGCTGGAAGAGAAAGTCCATGAACGTACCCAACAGTTAATGAAGGCCAATCAGAAGCTGGAAGCATTATCGATGACCGATAGCCTGACCGCCTTACCAAACCGGCGTAAAGCTTTGTGTCAGCTTGAAGCATATTGGAAAGAGTCAATGCAGTTAGGGGCACCATTGGTATGTATCATGATCGATGCAGACTATTTCAAGCAAGTTAACGACAGTTGCGGGCATGATGCGGGCGATAGAGTGCTGGTGGAACTGGCGCATACGCTACAACATGCGTTTCGCAGCGACGATTTGGTGTGCCGCCTCGGCGGTGACGAATTTCTGGTGATTTGTCCCAATACAGATTTGGAAGGTGGGTTGCACATTGCAGAGCTCACCCGTCAGCAGGTCAATAATCTGTTAGTCCCGACAGGCATGGAACCTTGGCGCGGTAGCATCAGTGTGGGGGTCGCGGAATCTCACGGTTTTATGAATGACCACCATGAGCTGATCAAACTGGCCGACACTGCGGTTTATCGCGCCAAAAAAGCAGGCAAAAACCGCGTTTGTATCGCTCAGTTTGATGAGGAAATCAGCGCGGAACCTAACGCCAACTTAGCCTGAAAATCCCGTTGAAGATGAGTAAAGCAGAGTTCGCGAAACCAGCGATGCTCATCGTCATTCTGAAATTTGGCATGCCACAGCAGGTAGTAATTATGGGTTGCGAGCTCAAATGGCGCGCTTAGTACCGCTAGCGGGTAATGTTTGGCGTATTGTGCCGCGATATGCAGCGGTACCGTCACCAGACATTCCGTACCAATCACCGTTTCTAATGCCAGACGCAGCGACGGCAAGGTGGCGAAAACGCGCCTTTGTTTTTTGTGCTGGCGGAACAGATTATCCACCTGGCGGCTCTCTTCATGTAATCCGCTGACCAGAATGTGTCTGGCCGCAAAGTAATGCTCCAGTGAAACCCCCTTAATCGCGATATCGTTTTGCTCACAGCAGCAGATCACGTAGTGATCACTGGCGAGTTTTTTTCCATACAGGTTTTCCGGTACGTTCACGGCCAGTGTGCCCAGCAGATCGACGTCGGTTTCTCCCAATTCACTCAGGGATGCGTTCTGCCACAACGAGGTCTGAATACCTGCCTGAGGTGCCTTCTCATACAGTTCTGAGCAGAGCGCAGGCAGAATATCCATTGAGACAAAGCTATTGAAAGCAAGACGAAATGACCGTTCGCAGTGCTGAATGTTTACCTGCGGAGGTAGGTAGAGTTGGTCAAGTTGAAACAACAATGCTGGCAGACGTTCTTTCAACTGCTCGCCACGTTGTGTCAGGGTAAACTGCTGACCATCGCGGATCAAAATGGGATCCTGGAACTCTTCGCGTATCAGGCGCAGTGCTTTACTCATTGCGGGCTGAGTCACGTTCAGCCTGCGCGCGGCATCCGTCAGGTTACGGGTTTCGAGCAGCGCCATGAGCGCAGGCAGCAGTTTGTAATTGTTCATCGATTCCTCAGAGCTGTTTGAGCATCCACACATCACAGCCGTTGTGCTCGGTACCCGGCATGGGCGCAGGTAAATGTTCAAAGCCCAGGTTTTCATACAAGCGCACCGCAGTGCTCATGTTGGACAGCGTATCGAGGTAACACTGAGCAAAACCTTGTTGCTTGGCAAAGGCGAGACACTGTTGCGCCAGCGCTTTACCGAGGCCGTGTCCGCGACTTTCAGGCAGCAGAAACAGCTTCTTCAGTTCACACACTGAATCGCTGCCATTGAATGGTGCGATGCCACCGCCACCGACGACTTTGCCATTCAATGTCGCCAGCCAATAACCACTGCGATCTTGTGGTAGGTAATGCTCGCTCATCGCCAGTACTTCAGCGTCCGACGGGCCAAAGCCGTCACCAATTGCGCCAAATTCGGCGCCCACTTTTTTAATGATATCGCAGATGGTTTGGTCATATTCCGCGCTGATGGGCAGGATGTGGGGTTGCATGTCGACCTCGATAAATGGTTGAGAATGAGTCTTTACCATACGTGGTGATAAGTATAAACAGAAATCAAAATTATCACTAACAGGCATAACCAAAAGTGATGATCAATGAAAATAGTTCTCAGCAATAAATCTGGCTGTTTAACAATTAAACGAAAGCGCATTTTCCTCGTGCTGAAAGTGTGATTCAGACCGATTTCAATTTGGCTTTGACAGCAGCTTTAGTTACTATGTACAGCTATTTGAAAAACCCCAAGAATCCCTTACGGTCAGCCTTATCGGCCCCCAAAAGGGCACCAAGGTAACCCTTTCGGGCTCCTTAAGGAAACTGCTCATCAGCAGACGAGGAAACGATGCAACATCTACAAGAGATTATTGCTAACGCGACCGCAGCCATCAACGCTGCAGAGTCGTTAGTCGCACTGGATGAAGTGCGTGTTCAGTACCTGGGCAAAAAAGGTGAGCTGACCGCTCAACTACAAAGCCTGGGCAAGCTTCCACCAGAAGAGCGCCGTACCGCTGGTCAGGAAATTAACGTCGCAAAAGAAACGGTTCAAAAAGCCATTGCTGCGCGTAAGGACAGCCTACAACGTGCAGAGCTGGAAGCGAAGCTGGCGGCAGAAACTATCGACGTGACCCTACCTGGTCGTCGTATCGAGAACGGTGGTCTGCACCCAGTAACCCGCACAATCGAGCGTATTGAAAGCTTCTTTGGTGAACTGGGCTTTACCGTTGAGTCTGGTCCTGAAATCGAAGACGATTTCCATAACTTCGATGCTCTGAACATCGCAGATGATCACCCAGCGCGTACTGACCACGATACCTTCTTCTTTAATCCAAAGTTGATGCTGCGTACTCACACGTCTGGCGTACAGATTCGTACCATGGAAGAGAACCAGCCACCGCTGCGTTTCATCGCTCCTGGCCGTGTTTATCGTAACGACTACGACCAAACGCACACGCCAATGTTCCATCAGGTGGAAGGCATGCTGGTTGACGAAAACGTGAACTTTGCGCAGCTGAAAGGCATTCTGCACGACTTCCTGTGCAACTTCTTTGAAGAAGATCTGGAAGTGCGTTTCCGTCCGTCTTACTTCCCATTCACTGAGCCTTCAGCCGAAGTGGACGTGAAAGGTAAGAATGGTAAATGGCTGGAAGTACTGGGCTGCGGTATGGTGCATCCAAATGTGCTGCGCAGTGTTGGTATCGACCCTGAAAAATACTCTGGTTTCGCATTCGGTATGGGCGTAGAGCGTCTTACCATGCTTCGTTACGGTGTGAACGACCTGCGTGCGTTCTTCGAAAACGATCTTCGTTTCCTAAAACAGTTCAAGTAATCCAGAGGTTTAATCACAATGAAATTCAGCGAATCTTGGCTTCGTGAGTGGGTTAACCCAGCGGTTACCACTGGCGAGCTTACTCACCAAATTACTATGGCCGGCTTGGAAGTTGACGATGTCCTTCCTGTAGCGGGTACTTTTACTGGCGTTAAAGTTGGTCACGTTGTGGAATGTGGTCAGCACCCAGATGCAGACAAACTGCGTGTGACAAAAGTGGATGTGGGCGAAGAAGAACTGCTCGACATCGTGTGTGGCGCGCCAAACTGCCGTCAGGGCCTGAAAGTCGCGGTTGCGACGGTTGGCGCTGTTTTGCCAGGCGATTTCAAAATCAAGAAAGCGAAGCTACGTGGCCAGCCTTCTCACGGCATGCTGTGTTCATTCTCTGAACTGGGTATTGATGTCGAATCAAGCGGCATCATGGAGCTGGCGGAAGATGCCGTTATCGGTACGGATTTCCGTGAATTCCTGGCTCTGGATGACGTCACTATTGATGTAGACCTGACGTCAAACCGCGCGGACTGTTTCAGCCTGCGTGGTATGGCTCGTGAAGTGGGCGTACTTAACCGTGCCGATGTGGCTGAGCCTTCGGTTGCACCAGTTGCACCGGCAATCGATGCCACCCTTTCTATTGAAGTCAAAGCGCCAGCGGCGTGTCCTCGCTACTTGGGTCGTATTGTTAAGAACGTGAACGTTCAGGCACAAACTCCACTTTGGATGCAAGAGAAGCTGCGTCGCTGTGGTATTCGTTCTATCGACCCGGTTGTCGACATCACGAACTATGTGATGCTGGAACAAGGCCAACCAATGCACGCGTTTGATCTGGCGAAGATCGACGGTGGTATTGTGGTGCGCCTGGCAGAGCAGGGCGAGAAATTGACCCTGTTGGATGGCAGCGAAGCAGAACTGAACGCCGACACACTGATCATTGCAGACCACAACAAAGCGCTGGCGATTGCGGGTATCTTTGGTGGCGAGCACTCGGGCGTGAGCACTGAAACCAAAGATGTGCTGCTAGAATGTGCATTCTTCGCTCCGGATCATATCCGTGGCCGCGCACGCAGCTACGGTCTGCACACCGATTCTTCAATGCGTTTTGAACGTGGTGTGGACTACGCACTGCAATTTGCTGCGATGGAACGTGCAACTCAGCTTCTGATCGACATCTGTGGTGGTGAAGTTGCGCCAGTGGTTGCGGCTGAATCTGATGCCGATCTGCCAAAACCGAACACCGTGGCTTTGCGCCGCACTAAACTGGACAACCTGCTGGGTCACCACATCGCGGATGCGGACGTGGTTGAAATCCTGCAACGTCTGGGTATGACCGTTGAAACTACTGCGGAAGGCTGGACAGCGACAGCGCCAACCTGGCGTTTTGACATCGCAATCGAGCAGGATCTGGTGGAAGAAGTGGGCCGCATCTACGGTTACGACAACATTCCAAACCAGGCGCCAGCGGCTGCGCTGAATATGAACCTGCACAAAGAAGCGAACCTGCCTCTGAAACGCGTTCGTGATCTGCTGGTTGACCGTGGTTACCACGAAGCGATCACATACAGCTTCGTTGAGCCAGAGCAGCAAAAACTGATCGTGCCAGATGTTGAGCCTTTGATTCTGCCAAACCCAATCTCTGCAGATATGTCTGCTATGCGTTTGAGCCTGATTCAAGGTCTGCTGAACACGGTGGTTCATAACCAAAAACGTCAGCAACCACGTGTTCGTCTGTTCGAACAAGGTCTGCGTTTCATTCCGGATCAAGCGGCTGAAAACGGCATGCGTCAAGAGCCAATTCTGGCGGGTGTGATTTCGGGTACTCGCGGTGAAGAGCACTGGAACCTGGAAACAGCAACGGTGGATTTCTTCGACCTGAAAGGTGATGTCGAAGCGATTCTGGAACTGACGGCCAACGGCAAAGCGTACAGCTTCGCGGCGGCAAAACATCCAGCGCTACACCCTGGCCAGTCAGCAGCGATTGTTCTGGACGGCAAAGAGATCGGTGTGATCGGTACGGTTCACCCTGAGCTTGAACGTAAATTTGGTCTGAACGGTCGTACTATCGTGTTTGAAATCGAATGGTCGGCAATCAATACCAAAGTGATTCCTGAAGCGGTCGCACTGTCTAAGTTCCCTTCAAACCGTCGTGATATCGCGGTTGTGGTAGACGATGCAGTGGCGTCTGGTGACATCGTTAACGCGTGTCTGGAGCAGGGCGGCGAGTTCCTGAAAGACGCTAAACTGTTCGACGTTTACGTTGGCAAAGGCGTTGAAGATGGTAAGAAGAGCCTGGCAATTGCCCTGACTCTGCAATCCGCAGAACGCACGCTGGAAGATGCCGATATCGCCGGTGCGGTTGAAGCGATTGTTGCTCACGTATCAGCGAAATTTGGCGCAACACTGCGCGACTGATTGTTGTCATTGAGTGTGAAAAAGCAGGCTTGAGAGCCTGCTTTTTTTACGCCTGCAATTTTGCTATGAAGTGACAAGTTTGGCATGTATCCTGAGCAACCGCCTGATTTACAGATAAATTTAAAAAATTTTTTTGGCGTAACGAAAAATTTTTCCTACGCTGTAATTAGAGAGAACCTCTGAGTATTTTAAAGAAAGTGGTATAAGTAACTAAAATGTCAGTAGTTTTTCTTTTAATATGAAGACAAATTTTGCTTCTAAGCGCGGGATATGCGCCTCTTTTTACCGTTAGACTTTGTTTAGTCTCAATAAAAAAGTTGGCGAAAATCATAAGCTTGGCATACACTTTTCAGGTAAAGCCGATATGTCGTTGATTGGCTAAGCAAAAATTGCTTTGGTGCTGTCACTGCGCAGCAAGGTTTAACATAGCTTTGAGGGAAGTTTTATGGCGCTCACAAAGGCCGATTTGGCTGAGAACCTGTTTGAAAAACTAGGGTTTAGTAAACGGGATGCCAAGGAAACGGTTGAAGTGTTTTTTGAAGAAATTCGTAAAGCACTCGAAGGTGGCGAACAGGTAAAACTCTCCGGTTTTGGTAATTTTGATCTGCGAGACAAAAACGAGCGTCCGGGTCGAAATCCAAAAACGGGTGAAGATATTCCTATCACCGCTCGACGTGTCGTAACGTTCCGCCCAGGGCAAAAACTAAAAGCCCGAGTCGAGAACATTAAAAAGTCGTAAAAAGACCGAGCATTAGACCACGCTTTCGCGTGGTCTTTTCATATTTGGCTTATGCTGCCTGGATGTGTGTGGTGATGTAAGGCTGCCAAGCCTGCTGGTAAAGGTTTTGCGACTCGCGACGAATCTGCTTAATCTTCGCGACTTCCCAATCATTGAGTGCTCGCTGTTCGCGTCCTGCGTTGCGCTCAATCTTCTGAATTTGCTCATAAAGATCATGTTCCGGACCGCTTTTCACATCGGCAATCGCTTTAAGGTGAAACTGCACTTCTGCGATGATGCCTGTTTTAGGCAGTTGGACCAGTACGTTCAGATCACGATAGCCTGAGTCTGCGGGAGACTTGAAGCGGTTTTTCACCTTAAGAACGGTCGCTTCGCGGCTCAGCGCCTCATAGGCATCAACCAGACTCGGGACGTCGTTGGCAATGATGGTCGCGCGGGCCAGGTCGGTAATGCGCTCTGGCTGACCGTTAAGCTCCAGTTCAATTTTTTCTGCCGCGCGATGCTGTGATTTAACGCCGGCAAAGTAGGCTTGGGTGGACGTTAGCAGGGCCGTACTTTTACACAGTGTTTCCAGTTCGCACTGCGCTTGGTGGGCTTTACTGTAGAGTACGTCAAAATCCTGATAAGGCTGGAGAACGCTATTTTGCGTGGTTTGAATGCCGTAAAGGCCGCTGAGGCTGTGTTTGAAAAGCTTAGAACTGACTTGATTTTGTGACTCGCCCCGATCTTCTCTTGGTGACGTGTCTAATGGCAGAGCAGCCGCAAAAGCAGGCGCTCTGCTCAGAACCAGAAGCATCAGTGCCGTTGTTCGTAGGAATAGGCTCATTCACTCTCCTTAGCTTGCGTTGTTAGGTCAAAAGTGGCAATCAGAAGGCCCATAACAGAGTGCAAACAAAGAAATCTCTTCAATAAAGAGGTTGGGTTGAAATCGTAAAACTCAATCGCATCCCAACATCAAATGTGCAGAGTGTGTATTCCATCACATTACAATGCTCGACTATTCAGACTGTTAGCAGGATAAACAGTTCCTTTTGCGAGTGTAACCAAGTGTGTATTTCACAAAACTCTGACCGAGTGATAAAAACTGGCTACCGATTTTAAGCAGAATTCGGTACCCTAGCGCGCTCACATGACTTCAGAGATGAACAATGAAAGATCCAGAATTTTGGCACGCCAAATGGGCCTCCAACCAGATTGGTTTCCACCTGACCGATGTGAATACATTATTGACTGACCACTGGCACGCAACTCAGCCAAAACGCGAAGACAGAGTGTTTGTGCCGCTGTGTGGCAAAAGCGAAGATCTTGTTTGGTTAGCAGAGAAACACAATGATGTTCAGGGGGTTGAACTCAGCCCGATTGCCGTGCGCGCCTTTTTTGCTGAACACTTCTATACTCCAACAGTAACGCAGATTAGTAGTTTGCATGAGCTGTATCAGTTTGATGAGCTGTCAATTTACACCGGGGATTACTTTACCGCGCCACTGCAGACCGTAGATATTGTGTACGATCGTGCGGCACTGATTGCATTACCTGAAGAGATGCGGGCTGATTATGTGGAGCGCTTGAAGCAGTTGCTTAACCCAGGTGCCCGCATTCTTCTGGTGACACTTGATTACGATCAGCAAGAATTAAGTGGTCCTCCATTTAGTGTTGGAGAAGCGGAGATCCAGCGTCTATTTCACGGATTTTCGGTTCGCCGCTTGGTGCGCGACGAAGCGAATGCACAGCATCCCAAACGCGCTCAAAAAGGGCTCAGTCGCTTTGCAGAAGAAGTGTGGTTGATTGAGAGCTGATCCATTCTGTTGCCAATGGAGTAAATGGTCTAATCAGGGATTGCAAAGGTGCCGATTTGCTGTACGATACGGCACCTTTTCGCTAGGTTGAAAAATAAGCGGCACGCCAAGAATGCTGCGCATTATCTCAAACATTCCGATTTTATCGAGCCGGCCAGTAATACCATGAGGTCCTAGTATGTTTCTTTTTAGCCGCCGTAAACAAGAACAAGACAATAACACTCAACTCGAGGCTATGCGCTCTGCCAGCATGGTACTCAATGCCATCAAAAATAATGTGCCGTATATTGAATTTTCCAGTGATGGCCGAATTCTGACCGCAAATGAACAATTTCTCAGCGCGATGGGTTATACGCTCGAAGAAGTGCAGGGCCAGCATCATCGCATGTTTTGCGATAAACAGTTGACGTCATCCACCTCATATCAGAACTTTTGGCGCGATCTTGCACAGGGTAAACCACAACATGGGACGTTTCGTCGAGTGTGCAAAGATGGCCGTGACATTTGGATCGAAGCCACATACGTTCCGGTCGTCGATGAGCTGGGTAAAGTATCCAAAGTTGTGAAAGTGGCCAGCGATGTCACGGAAGAGAAGCTACAGCTCGACAGTCAAGCCGCCATTTTTGAAGCCCTGAAAACCTCACTGGCGTACATTGAGTTCACACCACAAGGGCAAATCATTAACGCCAATGACAATTTCTGTCGTTGCGTTGGCTATAAGCTGCGCGAGATTCAGGGGCAACATCACCGTATGTTTTGCAGCGAGGAGTTTTTACGGAGCCATGCTGATTTTTGGCCGTCATTGGCCCGCGGTGAATTCAAGTCGGGGTTATTTGAGCGCCGCAATCGTAATGGCGACGTTATCTGGCTGGAAGCAACCTATAATCCAATCCGAGATCAGAATGGCAAAGTTGTTCGCGTCGTGAAATTTGCCAGCGAGATTACCGCGCGAATTCACCATTTGCAGGCGATTCAACAAGCGTCCAAGGTGGCGCAGCGTACCTCGTTGGACACGCTGGATATCGCGAACGATGGAGCAAAAACACTCGATCTCGCAACTGATGTGGCAAATCAGATAGACAGCTCGGTGGAACAGGCGTCGTCTCTGATGGAGAAACTGACCGCGCAGTCGCAGCAAATCGCACAGATTGTGACTACGATTTCAACCATTGCCGACCAAACCAATCTGCTGGCGCTGAATGCGGCGATTGAAGCCGCGAGAGCCGGCGAATATGGGCGTGGTTTTGCGGTCGTGGCTGATGAAGTGCGTAAACTGGCGGCGAATACCTCTCACGCGACAGATGAAATTGGCAACATCGTTAAACGTAACAGCGAATTGACTCAGGTTTCTGAACAAACCATGACGGAAATTCAGCGCAAAGTGATTGAGTGCAATCAGCAATTGCAATCGACCCAGGCCCTGATTGACGAGATTCGTCATGGTGCACAAAACGTCGCCGATACGGTGAGCCAACTGGTTAACGATTAAAAAAAGCGCGCTCAACGGCGCGCTTTTTGTATCTTGGTAAGATTCAATCAGTAGTGAATCTTAACGGCCTTGGCGCATTCAATCGCGCGATCCGTTGCTTCTGTCGTGGTTTTTCCGCGCGACAGCGCGACACCAAGACGACGGCGACCGTTGATTTCAGGTTTACCGAACAGGCGGATTTGCGAGTGCGGAACGCTCAGTGCATCGTCTAAACCTGAGAATTGAATATCCGTTGACGTACCCTGGCCCAGAATTGCGGCGGAGGCAGAAGGACCATACTGCGTGATTTCGCCGATGGGTAAGCCAGTAAAGGCACGTACGTGCAGAGCAAATTCAGAGATGTCCTGAGAAATCAGCGTCACCATACCCGTGTCGTGTGGGCGAGGAGAGACTTCGTTGAAGATGACTTGATCGCCTTTAACAAACAACTCAACACCAAACAGACCATTGCCGCCGAGCGCGTTGACGATTTGTTCGGCCACGTATTCTGCAGCTTTAAGTGCATTTTCAGACATCACTTGTGGCTGCCATGATTCGCGGTAATCACCATCTTCCTGACGGTGACCGATTGGCGCGCAGAAGTGTACGCCATCCACTGCACGAACGGTAAGTAGCGTAATTTCGTAGTCAAAATCGATAAAGCCTTCGACAATCACACGACCAGCGCCAGTGCGGCCACCTTCTTGCGCGTACTGCCATGCTTTTTCAATATCCTGTTCGGTTTTAATGACGCTCTGACCTTTGCCCGAAGAGCTCATAACCGGTTTACATACGCAAGGAATGCCGACGAACTCGACCGCTGCGACAAAATCTTGGTAGTTATCAGCAAACCGATAAGGGGAAGTTGGGAGTGAGAGCTCTTCTGACGCGAGACGACGAATGCCTTCACGGTTCATGGTCAGACGGGTAGCGTTGGCGGTGGGTACCACATTTAGTCCCTGAGCTTCCAGTTCCACCAGTTTGCTGGTCGCAATCGCTTCAATTTCCGGCACGACATAGTGCGGTTTTTCTAGATCAATTACCTGTTGCAGTGCCTCGGCATCCAGCATATCGAATACATGGCTGCGATGCGCAACCTGCATGGCAGGTGCATTTGCGTAGCGGTCACAGGCAATAACTTCCAGACCGAGGCGCTGACATTCAATCGCCACTTCTTTACCGAGTTCACCAGAGCCAAGTAACAGTACACGTTTAGCACTGTCTCGAGTAGCAGTCCCCAACATAGAGCGAAAATCCTTATAGTTATGCATCGATTCCCAGCATCAGTGGAATACTGGGAATAACCTTAGTAAAAACAGCGGCAATCATACTGGAATTACCCAGAAAAGCAAACGTTTGCGCAAGGTTGGCTTACACTCGGATTTAGCGCATGGCAAAATGTTCGGAATGGAAGTTCTGTTGCGATAACCCCATGTTAATCAGATGATTTTTCAGGCTTGATCCAAATCCGACCGGACCACAGAAGCTGACACTGGCCTCCGCGAGATTGAGGCGTTCAGCCACCCGCTCTGCACACAAAAATTCGTTATGGCTGGCCGTGAAAACATGCAGATTGACATTAGGCAGTTTGCTGACGAACAGTTCCAGCAGCTTGACGAAATATTGCTGTTTGTCGTTATCACGGCAGTAAAACAGTTCAATATGACGACCAGATGAATGCGGCAGTTGTGTCAGGTGCTGTAACCAGGCGACAAAAGGCACAATCCCGATTCCGGCACCAATCCACACTTGCTGAGCGTCCGATGGAATTTGGAAACGGCCGTAACCACCTTCCAATGTCACCTGACGCCCCTCGTTCAATTGATTAAACAGTTGGTGGGTGTAATCACCGAGATCCTTGATCGCAAAGTCAGCTTGTTGAGTAAATGGGTCATACTTCAACACGGAAAACGGGTGAGGCGCTTCGCCATCATGAAAATCCAGATACGCAAACTGACCCGCTTTGTAATTGAGCGGTTCATCCAGTGTGATGCCGATGTGCAGCACGCGATAGTTGCTGCTTTCGTCCGTTACCTGTTTCACCATGGTCACTTGACCTGTGACTTTACGACGACGACCAATTTGTCCGCTGAGAGAGAGCACTGCGCACAGTGAACCGATCACAGCGCAAATCCAAACGATGATGTTCAGCGCTGACGCACTCAGTTGATAGTCCAGAACGGTTACGGAGTGGAATGCACCAGCAAGGAAAATCGCGCCAGCAAGCTTGTGCGTGAAACGGAATTTGCGGTAGCTGATCGCCTGAATCAGGCTGATGGCAACGAAAGCGACGAACACATAAAAGGTGTACTCACCGACCATTTTTCCCCAGTGCATCCAGTTGATGCCGTCGGCAGCCTGCCCCAAACGGGCACGGCGTTGAGGCGGGTCCAGTAATCCAAGGCTGACCAACCATTTAGGGGATTCAATGATCACCCAGTGTGACACCAGCGCAACTAACGCACCGATCCCCATCTGCTTGTGGATCGCGTAGCCCTTATCAAGCCCGTTTACGTACTCTTCTACTTTTGGTAAACGCATCGCCAGCACCATCGACACGGCCATGTAAGCAAACCCGATCGCGCCAGTCAGTAGTGTGAGCTGATGACGCCAGTAGAAGAAGTTCGCGTCCGGTTCCCAGGTAAACAAAACATTCGGCAACCATAACAAACTGACAATTAAGGCAATTTTTTTCATGTTCTAATTCCTTTCATTAACTATGGGTATAGCTTAGATCTGTCAATGAAAAGACGAAATCGACTTTATCTTGTTTTACCTGGGTTGACCTATCTTTACATTCCGCCCCCTTCCAGCGACAGGGCAAAAATCAGCAATAGCGGCAGGGTAAACAGGCAGAGAAAATTGCCGAACAGAACCATCGAAGCCACATTGGTGGGCTCAATGTGAAAACGCTCTGCAAACAGATAGTTCATCACTGCCGGAGGAAGCATAGTAAACAGCACCATCATTTGCAGCTGCATGGTGGGCAGTGGAATGAAGAAGTAGATGAGAGCAAAGGCCACGGCGCCAGTGGTGAGTGATTGGGCGGTGGAGATTAACCCAACCCGCAAGCCCGCAAGACGCATATTGGTCATTTGTGACCCTAACGACAGCAGCATGACAGGCACTGCGGCCTGACCGAGTAGTGCGGTCGCTTCATAGAGCGGTTTCCAGACAGGGGTTCCGGATAAGTTAAACAACATGGCAACGACAGTGGCGATAAAGACCGGCGCGGTGAAGATCTGACGAAACGAGCCGCCTTTGCTCAGCAGTGCCAATCCCAGGCTGATATGCAGACAAGCGGAGACCACAAACAGCAATACCGCCGAAGAGAGCGCGGTCTCACCAAATGTGTAGGTAAACAGCGGAATCGCCAGGTTACCGCTATTGCGAAACATATGCAGCGGTGCCCAGGCTTTAAAGTTCCAGCCGCCCAGTTTACAAATCGGGATCATCAGTATTCCGGGAATCAACACTGCGATCAAAGAGGCATAGATCAGCGGTAATTGCGCGGTGTCCAGTGGCATGGTTGCCAAAGATGAGAATACCAGTGCAGGCAAAAACGTATCCATGTTGATGCGATTGATTGGGCGGAAATCGGGTTTAAGCCAGCGGCCGATAGCATAACCTACGCACACCAGTGCCATGACCGGAAAGAGTATACTGACAACCTGTTCAAACATCGGTGTCCTTACCTGAGTTGACGGAACATAAGATGTTCAAATTAGCAGGGTTTTTAGTCAGCGTCACGGCTTCAAGTTGTGTTTCGTGCGGCAAGTGTTGTGCACAGATGCTGTCTTGAAGTACGGGATATCGCCAAAAAGTGCAATCAAAGACAGGGATAAAAATTCGATTAACGGTGTCGCTCAACTAAGCTTTTGATTACTACAACAATAAGGAGTCATCTTATGAAATCGTCCTTGCTGGGATTAGGATTAGGGCTTTTAGTAGTAAGCAGTGCGAGTGTGGCCAGCACCGATAATTTTGACCGTTTTTATATAGGCGTTGGCACGAGTTTTACCGAGCTAGACAGTGATAGTTACGCGATTGTTTCTGACAACAAATCGGACGTGACAGCGATGGGCATCGTGTTTGGTTATCAACCGATTAAGTATTTCGCGGTAGAAGGGCGAGAGCTGTTCCGGGTCTCCAGACATGACGAGGTCTACGACACTCAAGCGTCGTTGCTCGCGCGAGGCATCTTACCCATTCATGAATATTTTAATTTTTACGCTGTTGCAGGGCTAAGTCTGATCGCCAAAGATGGCTATGATGAGCATGGCACAGATTTCACTTACGGCATCGGTATGCGAATCAAAAACCGCACCCCCTTCATATTGGATGTTGAGTATCGTATGTTGTATGACGATTCTTTTGACGGCATCGACATGGAACTCCGTTCCATCAACCTTAACTTTTTGTACGGATTTTAATCTGTGTAGCCCGTCATTTACGGCGGGCTAGTTCGTCCAATTCCATATTTTCAGTGAATAATCTCGCCCATTCTAGGATGGGAACGATCTCAGGGCTTTTTTATGATCAACGAATAGAAAAGCGCAGTGTATTATTTTAATTCGACACATTAGCGTTTAAAATTTTAGCCATTACTAACATTCTGAGGGCTGAGATGTCTCGCTTTCGCTCCGTCAAACTGCACACTAAAACGGCCTTGTTGTTCTCACTGGGACTCATGGCAGTGATTTTTAGTTGCCTGTTTGTCACTCGCTACTTTTTTCTCTTCAGTATCAATGAACTCGAAGATATGGAGATCCACCGGGCCAGCAATCAGGCTCAGGCGGTGATTAAATCTCTGGTGAATCGTCAGGAAAAGAACTCTTTTGACTGGGCTTACTGGGATGAAACCTATAGCTTGCTTAATGATGAAAACCCAGACTACATCGAACGAAATTTAACGGAGGAGTCGCTTGACGCCTTAACGATCGATTTGATGGCGTTTTTGCGCCCCAATTACAACCTTGTCGCCAGTCTGGGCCGAAGCGAAGATGCACATATTGACGTGCAGAGCATACTCGCGACACCAAGCTTAAGCGCATTTTTGCACACGATGTCGAAACGTTTGGACAGCCAAAAAAGCAGTGACGCTGGTCTGGTCAAGATAGGAGACCAAGTGTGGATCATCAGTATGACGCCGGTCCGTGACAGCAGTGGTGAATCGGAAACCGTCGGTTGGATGCTGTGGGGGCAACAACTGACTAGAACTTTCCCATCGCTTTATCAGGATTTGCTGATGGCGCAGAGTCAGTTGCTGACTGATCCCAATGCGATGTCCGGCGTCCACGAAGCTTTTGGTGTTGACGACAACCCGCATTCGATTTTCAGAAGTAATCAAGAGCTGGTTCATTACGCCTCGATTCGGGATATGACTGGCAGTGAAGTCGCGATTCTCAAAACCTGGGAACCTCGTTTGTACTATCAAAAAGGCGAGCATGTCTTTTATTACCTGATCATCAGTATGCTGGTGGTCACGTCCTTCATCTCGATGGTGGTGTTCTGGTTGTTCCGGGACAAGGTCGGCAAACGTTTTATCAGTTTCGAACAGAATATTCAGGATTTGTTGGGCGGCATGCCGCAACATTCGGACAATAAACAAGATGAATTTGAACGTATTACTCAACTGGTTGAGTCATTAGCGCTGTCTTCCAACCAAGCGCAGGACCAACTGAAAGCGACCCTACAGAAATTTGAGGCGCTGTATCACGGCCAGTCGGTGGGCATGATTCTTCTCAGCGATAGAGTCATTGCCGATGTAAACCCGGCAACGTTGGAACTGCTCGGATATCAACGTGAAGAACTGATCGGCAAAACACTGGATGCGATTTGTGGTACCAGTAATGCGGAGTGTGCCGTTGATCAATTCTTTGTGATGTTGGCAAATGGCCAGAACAAGTTTGATACCTTTATGCAGCGCTCTGATTTGTCTGAGATCGCGTGTTCAGTGGAAGCGACGCTGCTCCAGGACAGCGACACGTCCTCAGTGATGTTGGCAGTGCAGGACATCAGCGAACAGAAACAACAGGCTGAACTGATTCAAACGTTAACTCAATACGATCCGATCTCTGGTTTGCTGAACCGTCCAACTTTAATTGAATCGGTTCGAAGCTTGTTCCGCAATCAGTCGGATGGTCACGAGTTTTCAATCATGTACTTCAATGCGACTCGCCTGAAAGAAATTGATGAAGTTTATGGCCATGAACTCTATGACGCTTGTGTGCGCCATATTGCTGACAGCCTTAAACGTTATTTCAGCCGTGAAGAAGTCGGGCGAATCAGTGAGAGTGAATTTGTCGTTTGTTGTACTGGTCCAATTGGCCGGGTTGAGCGAATGGGCAACCACATTCTGGCCGCCTATCGAGCGAAAATCAGCTTGGCTGATATGGAACTCGATCTCGGCTTGAAAGGCGCCTTACTGCCATCATCCATTGACTTCGAGAACTTCGAAAACATCGCTCACTGTGGATACTACACGGTCATGAACCGCAACCCATCGGTAGCGAACCAGTTAACGGTAGTTACACCTGAGCAGTTTGAACGAACGCAGGAGGCGCAAATCCTCAACCGGGATATCGTCGCGGCCTTGAAAAATCGCGAAATCATCGCGCATTATCAGCCGATTGTGAAAGCGGCGTCCGGTCAGTTGGTGGGCTTTGAAGCGTTAGCGCGCTGGAAACATCCTCAATTTGGTATGGTATCGCCTGCCGTGTTTGTGCCACTGGCAGAGCAACGAAAATTGATTGTTGAGCTCGGCGAGCAGATTCTCGATCAGGCGTGTGAATTTCTGCAAACCTTTCAGCAGGCGCAGGCTCACAACAAACAGATGGTGAGTATTCACGTTAATATTTCCAGCCCTCATTTCTACCACAGCAGTCTGGTCGACACGCTGCGTAAAGTGATCGAGCAGTATCAACTGGCAGCCGGCCAACTGGTGCTGGAACTGACGGAGAGTATTCTGATGGGGGTTGAAGAGGAGACGCTGCAACGCATGGATGCCATTAAAGCACTAGGAGTGCAACTGGCACTGGATGACTTCGGTACTGGTTACTCTTCGTTCAGCTCGCTGTGCAACTTCCCACTGGATATTGTGAAACTGGATAAATCGTACATTGATGGCCTGGATACCAACGAAAAGGCGAAATCGCTGATTCGAAATATTATCAGTATGTCACAGGAACTCGGCCTGACGACGGTAGCAGAAGGGGTTGAGAACGCCTCGCAACTCAGAAAACTCAATGTGTGGAATGTGGACGAAATCCAGGGTTATTACTTCTATAAACCGATGGATGCCGCTCTGGCGCTGGAAACGTTCCAGCGCGGATAAGGTTTCAGCAATAAAAAAGCCAGACGTTGTCTGGCTTTTTTGCTGGTTATAGCGAGAGATATGAGAGCGGAATATCCGGATTGATGGCTTCTAACGTCGCTTGCGTATCCGCCAGATGACTGATGCTGCCTTCGGCCATTTCTGCCAGCGCAGCGCTTTCAATGGTCTCGAACTCTTCACCCGCCATGCGTACCTGAATCAAAGCCACTTGCAGTGGCGGCAGGCTCGGGTTGAACGCCGCGTTTTCAGCGTAAGCACCGAGATACTGATTGCCGCCGCTGGTTTGCAGTGCCACACCGCTCAGATTAGCCGTATAAGGTGCGTAGCTGCGGTTCAATGCTTGCAGAGCTTGCTGCACTAGCGCTTCATCATCATCGCTGGTTTTGCCGTGATCGACTTTGGCCATCAGCGCAGACTCAATACCCAGATCCGATGGGCCAAATGACTCTGGCAGATAGTATTGCAGTGATTTTTCTTCACGTTGCGGCAACTGAATGGACAGCGTCTGTGATGTGTTCAGCTCATTCATGAACTGTCGGCAGTGACCGCAAGGACTGTAGTTGACGGTGATATCTGCCAGACCTTCTTCACCTTTCATCCAAGCATGGCTGATAGCCGCTTGCTCGGCATGAATGGTTTGACCCAACTGCACACCAGCAAACTCCATATTGCCGCCAAAGTACAAACGACCAGACAGGCCGCGTACGATGGCACCGACGTAAAATTTAGAGATTGGCACATAGGCGTAGGCCGCTGCCAAGGGAAGCAAAGCAACACGCAGGTCAGCATCACTCATTTCCGAAATGGAAAGCAGTTGGTTGAACTGGTCGGGAGAAAGGGTAGCGTCAAAGTCATCAGCCAGGGTAATCGGAGTCAGAAACTCTGCGATTGGCTTCGGCATGCCCGCTAGCGCCTGTTCAATACGGCTTTTCATAAAGAATCCTTATTAATGTATCGAACTCCATTTTAGGTCACTATCACATCTTTACTGAGATTTTTGTCACATAAATAAATGTAACAGTATTTCAGTTTTCATAATTAGAGTGATGTCACACATGTCATCGATTGCACAAAGACAAAGAGTGAACTCTGTCGACGATCGCGGTACGACCATCGACAGCAAGACGTTGTTAGTCTAGAGGGCAGAGAGCCAAACCGCGAAAGCGAATAAGCTAGGAGCAAGGATGGAGGTGATCACACCACAAACCACTAAGGCCAGAGAACTGAATGCCGCGTCGCGTGGGTCTTTCTCCGCACAGGTAGCGGTGCCAAGTGCGTGCGATACCGTCCCCATAGTCAGCCCTCGGGCGATAGGGTGGGTCACGTTCAGCAGCTTGTAGATTGGATAAGCGAGAATCGCGCCAAACAGCCCGACCATTAACACCAGAATGGCAGCGACAGCCGGTTCTCCACCGAGGTTGCTGGCGACTTCCATTGCAATCGGTGTGGTGACCGATTTACCCATCAGGGCCGCAATCAAGGTTATATCCGCTTTCATTCCCACCGCAATCAGGCTGGCTGTAAGCATCGACATCACACTGCCTACGCCGCAAGCGAGCATGATGATGCGCCAGTTGGCGCGGATTTGCGGTAACTGTTCATAGAGCGGGTAAGCCAGAGCAACGACTGCGGGCTGCAGTAAATCGCTCAGCCACTTGTTATCGGCATAGTAAGTTTCAAACGGTACTTTCAGATACATTAGCAGCGGAATAATGATGCCAATACAAATCAACAGTGGGTTCAGGAAGGGGGAATTACCTTTCTTCGCTACCCAGCGCGCAAAGAAAAACACCACAATGGTGACAATCAACCACATGATTTTTTACCTCGCTTCAGAAAGCGATCCAGACTCACGCCGAGTGTCACGATCACCAGTGTGGTGCCACCAATCGCGCTGGCAATAATCGTCCAGGCATTGGCAACCAGCATATCAAAATGCGCCATCAGTCCAACGCTGACCGGAACAAAAAGCAACACCATATAACGAATGAACAGGTTGGCACCGGGTTTTACCCACTCGACAGGAATCAGTCCTCCTGCCATCAGGGAGAACAGAATAAGCATGCCGATGATGCTGCCAGGAATGGAGACTTCCAGCCAGCTTTGCAGATTGATCCCGGCCAGCAGGCACAGAAAAATCAACCCCATTGAGACCACATATTGTGCGATAGTTTTTACCATGAGAATGTCAGCCGTAATTGCAATCAAATAAACTCAGAAACTAAGAGGCTAGCTTCTCTACGTATTGGTAAACGGATTTTAAAATGGCGATTTTCTTTTCGTCACTTTCATGTTCATGAACTAAGTTTTCCAGATTCAGCATGTAATCTGGCAGGTGTGTTTCGTAGTAGTCGCGGCAATGGTTCGCCCAGCGGCGCTGGTCATTTTCATCCAGCGTCCAAGGGAAGTTACGTGCGCGATAGCGAAACAGCAGCGGTTCGATGCGTTTATCGCTGAAGGTAATATCCAGCTCGCCAAGCAGCTCAGGTTTGGTTGAACGGATGATCTCCATCGCCGCTTTATCCGCAGGTGAGAAGAATCCATCATAGAGCTGTGTATCAACATCGTTCGATGCTTCAAATTCTCGTTCAATGCCAAAGAGGGCTGCCAGCTTCTCTCGAATTTCCGGATGCTGACGAATGCGAGCCAGATTCGCCAGACACAATTCGCGATCAATACCGATGGTAGCGGCATTTTCTGCGGTCAGCGTTTTCGCCGGTGCCAGAATCGGGCATTTATTGAGATGAACCAGTTTGACGGGCACAGGCAGTTCATCCGGTGCTAAATCATCGTGACGGGTATATAGACGTGCATGCAGAGCGTCCACATCTAAGTCGATCAGCGGCTGTGGATCTTTGGCCAAATCAGCCACAATCACGGCGTTCTGATTGGTAGGGTGCCAGGCTATCGGCACAATCCAACTGGTGTATTGACACTCGCGACCCAGCATGCCGGACACGTGCATCAGCGGCGTCATGTTGACGATATCAATCAGTTCATTCAGTTTGCGCTTATGGCGCATAGAGAAGAAATAATCGAACAGTTTGGGCTGTGCCGCTTTGACTTTCTTCGCCAGTTCAATGGTCGCAATCACATCGGCCATCGCATCGTGCGCATTTTCGTGTTCAATGCCGTTGGCTTTGGACAAATGCTCAAGTTTGAAGCTGGTAAAGCCTTCGTCGTTTTCCGGCCACACAATGCCTTCCGGGCGCAGCGCATGACACGCACGCATCACATCGAGCAGATCCCAACGTGAGTTGCCGTTTTGCCAGCTCCAGGCATACGGGTCGAGAAAGTTGCGATAGCAGGTATAACGTGTCACTTCATCGTCGAAACGAATGCTGTTGTAACCCAGGCTGGTGGTGTTGGGTGTCGACAGTTCTGCGTGAATTTTGGCAATAAACTCCGGCTCTGACAGCCCTTGTGCCATCGCTTTTTGTGGAATGATGCCAGTGATCAGCGCGGCTTCTGGCGCTGGCAGATAATCCGCTGGCAGTTGGCAATAGATCACCAAAGGCTCGCCAATGATGTTGAAATCCATGTCTGTGCGTACACCAGCAAACTGACTCGGACGATCTTTGGCCGGGCTGGTGCCCCACGTCTCGTAGTCAAAGAAGAAATAAGTTGGCTGGTGTTGCTGCTGCATGTCTCTTTACCAAGTCGCTGATTTAAAAATTGTTGAACGGTTATTAGAACATCCCGTATCGGACATGGCAATCTCGAAACCTCGCCGCAGGCCATGTTCGGTCAGTGATTCAGCAAATAATGCTTGAGCAGAAGCACCGTTTTGGTCTGCATGGATGTTAGCCATGGTCAGGAACAAATTTAAACCCGCCGCACTTTATGCTATTTCATGGTTTATGAGCCCGACAGGATGACTTATATGAAAACATTTGAAATTAGTCGAATACATACGCCAGCCGGAATATTCAGGCTTTCTGGTTATGTGTGCATCTCGGGTGACAGGGTGACGCTGGAATATCGCACTGCTGAGTTTATGGGGACCGACGGTTGGTGTGAGCTCGATATTGAATCCGAACATGCGCGCTCAATACTGGCGGCCATTCAGCCGGAACTGATCGAACATTTAACCTGAAGCATAGTGGGAATGCGGAGCCGAAGATCAAAAAAAGCCGACATCTGAGCGTCGGCTTTTTGTGACTAAGTATTGGTACTTACGCAGTCGCTTCCTGAGCAGCTTCAGCAGTGTTGTCTGCTGTTTCATTGAGCAGACGGCTGGTGATCGTGCCCGCGGTCATCGCGCCGGATACATTCAGCGCGGTACGCGCCATATCGATCAATGGCTCGATAGAGATCAGCAGCGCCGCGATGGTCACTGGCAGGCCCATGGCAGGCAGAACAATCAGTGCTGCGAAGGTTGCACCGCCACCCACACCGGCAATGCCGAATGAGCTGATGGTGATGATCGCAATCAGCGACAGAATGAACTGAATATCCAGCGGGTTAATGCCCATGGTTGGGGCCACCATCACTGCCAACATGGCAGGATAGATACCTGCACAACCGTTCTGACCAATCGTTGCACCAAAGGATGCGGACAGGTTCGCGATCGCTGGTGACACGTTCAGTTTGGTAATTTGCGCTTCCACGTTCAGTGGAATAGTGGCCGCAGAGCTGCGTGAAGTGAATGCGAATGTCAGCACTGGCCATACTTTCTGGAAGTAAGTTTTTGGATTCACACCCACAAATGACACCAGTACGCCGTGTACGACAAACATCAGTGCAATCGCGATGTAGGAAGCAACGATGAAGCCCAGCAAGTTCAGAATATCAGCGGCGCTTGATGTTGCGACAACTTTTGCCATCAGTGCTGCGATACCGTAAGGAGTCAGCGCCATGATCATTTTAACCAGGCGCATCACGATAGATTGAATTGCTTCCACGAAAGTGCGGATTGGCGCTTCCAGTTGTTCCTTTTCGATCATCACTTTACGAGCCGCAATACCGACCAACACACCGAAGATAACCACGGCGATGATTGACGTTGAACGTGCGCCAGTCAGATCAGCAAACGGGTTGGTTGGAATAAAGCTCAGCAACATTTGTGGAATAGTCAGGTCTGCTACGGTTGAAGCACGGCTCTCAAGTACAGCAATACGTGCCGTTTCACGAGCGCCTTCGGTCAGGCCAGCAGCCGTAAGGCCAAATGCCTGCGTGATCAGAATACCGATCAGTGCGGCAATCGCGGTAGTAAACAGCAGAATGAAAATTGTCAGACCAGAGATTTTGCCCAGTGAACCGTTTTTATCCAGTTTCACCACTGCAGAAATCATAGATACCAGCACCAGTGGCATGATGACCATTTTCAACAGGCCAACGTAACCGTTACCTACAATGGCAACCCATGACAGCGTTTCTTTGATCACATTGCTGCCTTCACCAAAGATCAGTTGAAGGGCCAGACCAAACGCGCTACCCAGCACCAGGCCAAGCAGAACAAGACGAGAAAGGGTGTAGGCTTTTTTCTGTTGTCCAAACAGGAAGAACAGAATGCCGACAAATACCGCGATCGACGCGATAGCTGCAACTGACATAATTTAGAATCCTTAAAACGGGTGTATACCGACCTGAAGAGAAATCCTCAGCGATATTGAAAAGTAGGAACGTATCTAGCGCGCACCATAACGTTTCATATGCGGAATAGAAAATATAAAAACAGCATTATTTAGAACGAAACGTTATGAATGTAGGGGGTTGTACAAATAATTAGCGATCAGACGGTGAAATATTCGTTTCAGTGATATTTCTGCAGCATTCGCTTCATATCGGTGGTGTACAGAACGGAAACCGTTGGAGCGTTGTGGTCAAACAAACTGTAAAGCAGGGCCTGGGCGACCACTTCGGCGCGAATCGGAATTAGGTTTTTCAGCTTGCCCCACAACAGGTATTGTCCCACCTTCATGATGCGTTGCAGCCAGATTTCATCAGGCCTTACCGTGTTGCGATTGCCGACTAACGGGCCGGGGCGCACAAAAGTGACGTGCTCGAATCCCATTTGGCGAATCGCTTCCTCCATTTTGCCTTTGCAGCGCAGGTAATGAGATCGTGAGCGCGGATGCGCGCCGTAACTCGACACCACGGCCAGACGTTGCACACCGATCGCTTTCATCGTCCGTGCGACCTGACAGACTAAATGATAATCCACCGCTTCCAACCCTTGCTGAGAACCCGCCTGTTTGCGTGTGGTGCCCAGGGCTATGACGCCAAATTCAGGAACTACGTGGTGGTTGTCCCAGTTTTTGACTGTAAGTTCGGCACTCAGCAACTCGGTTAATTTTGTATGGGCTTTAAGCGGTTTGCGGGTGAGAGCATACACGCCGTCAATGACTGGTTCCGCGAGCAGTTGTTTTAATACACAGGAGCCGACAAGGCCAGTTGCGCCAGCGATGATCACCTGAGTGGTGGAAGAGGTAGCCATAAGATTAATCGCTTAAAGTCATAAAAAGACCCCGCGAGGCGAGGTCTTATCGGGTGAATGATACGTCAGGTCAGTGACAGTGGGACTTGATTGTGCTTTTTGTTGCCCGACGATTTTGCCGGTTTCTGTTTCTGCGATCGTTGATTAGCAAACATAACATCTCCTTGCTGTGAGTTATCGCTGACGACAGTGCATACCTGCATCATCTGTACCAAGAGTATAGTGTATAAATTGATCAATGGCTTATAGGCGGTGGTTTACAAATCGATCACCCTTTCGGCAAACAAACTGAAGAGAGCGGCAAAGTTTGGTATCCGTCATCGATTGCGGGTAGACTGCAAAACGATGTCATTTTCCTCTCTTTGTCAGCTTACGGATTAGCTCATGTATATTGATTTCAGCCAGTGGGACCCTTCCGCTATCTACCATTTGATGACGCAAACTGTCGTGCCACGTCCGATCGCCTGGGTGCTGACGGAATCGACGGACGAAAACTTCAATCTGGCACCATTTTCCTATTTTACTGCAGTGTCGAGTCAGCCTCCTTTGCTGATGATTTCGATTGGCAAAAAGCCTTCCGGTGAAATCAAAGACACCGCCCGCAATGCCAAAGAGAAAGGCAAATTGGTGATCCATATTGCCGATGTGGGATTGGCTGAAGCGGTTACCAAGACGGCCGCAACACTTGAACACGGCGAATCAGAAGTGGCTGCCAACGATATTGAGCTGAGTGAATTTGAAGGCTTTGCATTGCCTCGCGTAAAAGCATGCCCGGTGGCGTTTGGCTGCACGCTTTACGAAATGCAGGAGATTGGCGCTACACCGCAAACGCTTTTGTTTGCCAAAGTCGAACAGGTTTATCTTGATGAGCGCATCATCAAGATGCAGGGTGAGCGCCTGAATGTCGACGCACTGACGCTCGACCCGCTGTCACGTCTTGGCGGTGGCGAATACGCCACGCTCGAAAAAACATTCACTATTCAACGCCCACAATAATCAGGAATTACACATGTTAGATCTTTCATTCCACGCCGCCATTACCCAGCGCATTGACCAAAAAACGAAGCCGCTGGGCGCACTAGGGCAACTGGAGCAGGTGGCATATCAGTTGGCGTTGATTCAAAGCCAAGGGCAAAGCAGTGCTGCGACGCAAATCTGTATTGAGCAACCAACCGTGTTGGTGTTTGCCGGCGATCATGGGATTGCTGATGAAGGCGTGAGCATTGCGCCGAGCGCGGTAACACAACAAATGGTGTTGAATTTTCTCGCGGGCGGAGCCGCGATCAACTGCTTCTGCCGTGCCAACCAAGTGGCGATGAAAGTGGTGGATACGGGTATTTTGTTGCCAGTGGAATCTCAGCATCCGGACTTTATTGTGCAGCGTTTGGGCGATAGAACTGAAAACTTTGCCCATCATGCGGCAATGAGCCACGAACAAGTAGAGAAAGGTCTGGCACTTGGTCAGGCGTTGACCGAACAAGTCATTGATGGCGGATCCAATCTGGTGATGTTTGGTGAGATGGGGATTGCCAATACCAGCAGTGCAGCTGCGCTGCTTTCTGCACTGAGTGGTTTGTCGGCGGAGCAGTGTGTGGGCATGGGCACTGGCATCTCCGAGCAGCAGTATCAGAAAAAGCGTCAGTTGGTAGGGCAGGCTGTCGCTCGCTGCCAAGGCTTGGATGTGAAAGCTGTCTTGGCTGAAGTGGGTGGCTTTGAAATCGTGCAAATGGTCGGCGCGTTTTTGGGCGCATCACGCCGCAACACGCCAGTGGTGGTCGATGGCTTCATCGTGACTGTGGCCGCTTATGTTGCCACGCTGCTTGATCCGAATGCGCGTGATGTGATGATTTTTGCTCATCGCTCACATGAGTCCGGCCATCGCGCGGTGCTGGAGTTGTTGGATGCGCAGCCGCTATTGGATTTGGGCCTACGCCTTGGTGAAGGGACTGGCGCTGTATTGGCAGTTCCGTTGCTGCGCGCGGCGGCGGAGTTTTACAACACCATGGCCAGCTTCGCTGAAGCGGGAGTGACGGTGTAATGCCAACGGTGATCAAGTATCAATGGGAGCTGTTTTTGCTGGCCGTGAGCTTTTTTTCCCGCTTGCCGGTTCCTGCGTCTTTGCCTTATAGCAGTGAACGTATGAATCAGGCCGGGCGCTATTTTGCACTGGTCGGATTGTTATTGGGCACGTTGTGCGCGGGAGTTTTTACGCTATTCAGCCATCTGTTTTCGCCTGCCATCAGCGTGTTTCTGACCATGGTGGTCAGTTTACTTCTGACTGGCGCATTCCATGAAGATGGCCTGACTGATATGGCCGATGGCATTGGCGGTGGCATGACCGTGGAGCGCCGTCTGACCATTATGAAAGACAGCCGCATCGGCACTTATGGCGCTTCGGCGTTGGTGATGGCGCTACTGGGTAAATTCTTGTTTTTAAGTTCGCTGGCTGAACAGATGTCGCTCTTTAGCGTGTGGCTGTTGGGCTACACCTTAAGCCGCGCGGTGGCAGCTTCGCTCATCTACGACATGCAGTATGTGTCCGACCCTGACAGCAGCAAATCCAAACCTTTGGCGAACCGACAGAGCCGCAAAGAGCTGGCATTGCTGCTGGTTAGCGGGCTCATTCCTTGTATGTGGTTCAGCCCGCAAGTTTTTGGCGGAGCGGCGGTACTGAGTGTGGCGATTCGCTGTGCGCTCAAACATTGGCTGATGAAACGCCTTGGCGGCTTTACCGGAGATTGTCTCGGTGGTACCCAACAGATTGTGGAACTGAGCCTCTACTTATTGCTGCTGGCCTATTTGCACGTTGGCATCGCGGTGAGCGGAGGCCTGTTATGAGTGTCCATCTGATTCTTGGTGGCGCGCGCAGCGGCAAGTCGAGTTTTGCGGAACAAAAAGCGAAACAGATAGCGGCGCTCGGCGCCGGGCAGCTTAATTACGTCGCGACGGCGATTGCTTTTGACAGTGAAATGCAGCAGCGTATTTTGCATCATCAGGCGCAGCGCGGCGATGAATGGTGTGAACATGAAGCGCCAACGGCGTTAGCCGAGACATTGTCTCAATTTACCCGCCGCGATGTGGTGCTGGTGGATTGTCTCACGCTGTGGCTGAACAACGTGATTTACAATCAGGGCGAAACGCTGAGCGCTGAGGCCATTTCACTGCGAGTCACTGAGCTTACCGAAACGCTCGGCCGGATCGAGGCAACGGTGATTTTGGTGTCAAACGAAGTGGGTCTTGGTGTGGTGCCGCTGGGTGAGGTGTCGCGTCTATTTGTCGATCATGCAGGCTGGATGAATCAGGCGATTGCCCGACAAGCCGACAGTGTGACGTTGATTGCTGCGGGCTTGCCGCTGGCGCTGAAGGGAACGCTATGAACCGTGTTTTCTTGTTGCGTCATGCTAAAACACTCGGCCCACCTGCACTTAACGGCTCTACCGATGTCGCCGTGGCAGACGCGGTGCAGAATGAACTTGCCCTATTGCTCAGCAAACACGGTTTTACCCACATCATTACCTCACCTCTGCGTCGTTGCGCTGATTTAGCGTACAAGCTCAAAGCGCTCAATCCATCGATAACACTGAGCGTCGAAGCAGATTTCCAGGAAATGCACTTTGGCAAGTATGATGGTCAGAGCTTTGATGACTTAGCGCCTTATTGGCCGGAATTAGAGGCGTTCTGGCAATCACCGGCAGACAACCCGCTACCCGGAGCAGAAACACTTCAGGCTTGTCATCAACGAGTGAGTACTGCTTGGCAACGCTGGCTTCCCACCTTACAAGACAACACCTTGGTGATTGCTCATGGCGGAACCATTCGTTTATTGCTGGCGCATGTACTGCAAACCGATTGGCGCAATCCGGTGTGGTATTCATCGCTGGCAATAGGCAATCAGACCCTGACTCAGCTGGATGTTTTCTCTACACAGCCACCGATAGTGACTGTGAGGAACATCGGAATTGAACTCAAAGATAAGCCACTGAACTAATTGAATATAGAGTATCTCAAGTGGTTAGTGGTAGAATCCGCCGTTAGTAATCGATTCATCCGTCAGTTATTGATACATGATGGCTGGGCGCGTGTGTTAAAAAGTGTGCAGTACGGCATTCAGTCCCCTTGGGCCCGGTCTTGATAAGTGAGATCGCTCCAACATAATTCGACTGTACAATTCTTTAACATAACCGCTGTGCAATAAAGGAGTAGCGCATGACGAAGTCCCTCTTTCGCCAATCTTTTCTTTTTGACAGTTTAGATCTAGAGCAGTCTGTCGCCAGCGGAGAAATGCAAACCGCAGTTGGTGTGACGCTGAAACTGCATGAGCGCGGTGTATTAGAAGTGCTGCCAGCAGAGCAGGACGAATCCACCCGACACATTGTGATTTCCAGTGGTATTCACGGTGATGAAACCGCACCGATGGAGCTGATGGATAAACTGGTCGATGACATTATTTCTGGCTTTCAACCGGTTAAAGAGCGACTGCTGCTGATCATTGCGCATCCGAAAGCGACCAACCAGCACACACGCTTCATCGAGGTGAATCTGAATCGCCTGTTTGACGATAAGCCGCATGATTCCAGTGAAGAGCTGGTGATCGCCGACAATCTGAAAATTCATCTGCAAGATTTCTTCGCCGGAACCGAGATGTCCTCTCGCTGGCACCTTGATCTGCATTGTGCGATCCGCCAATCCAAACATTACTCTTTTGCCGTCAGTCCGAAAGCACGCCATGCGGTACGCAGCCACGCCTTGATGGATTTTGTTGAGTCTGCCCATGTGGAAGCGGTAATGCTGTCGAACGCGCCAGCCAGTACATTCAGTTGGTACAGCGCGGAACATTTTGGTGCTCAGGCTCTGACGATGGAACTGGGGCAGGTAGCGCGCATTGGTGAAAACGATCTGCGACGTCTGGTCGCGTTTGATTTGGCGCTGCGTGATCTGGTCGCGCGGGAGAAATCAGAGCATCTGCCGAAAAAGACCATTATGTATCGGGTCAGTCGCACGATTGTTCGCCTACATGACGACTTTGATTTTCGTTTTGACGACAACGTTGAAAATTTCACCTCTTTTATGCATGGAGAAGTGTTTGGCCATGATGGCGACAAACCGCTAATGGCTAAAAACGAAGGGGAAGCGATTGTTTTCCCGAACCGATATGTTGACATCGGCCAGCGTGCGGCGTTGATGGTATGCAAAGTGGATACCCGCTACGAAGAAGATCAACTGGTCTACGATTAAGGGCTGAGCAACCCCGTTGAGGGTGGACAACTAACACTTTCTATTTGATTGGCTTAACGTTATGGTTAAGCCAATCTTCTTTCTGGCGCCGACCATTTACCTGAGTACTGCATGGATTTTAGTCAGCTTCTACAACAAAAACAGCGTCGCTGGCAGCGCGCTGCGCTCATCATGCTGGTCTTGCTTCTGGTTGCCAGTGCCGCCTATGTGATGGTCGGCGAAATCTTCATTTCTCCTTTTTCTGCGATGTCGCCGTTGGAGCAACAGCTGGTGGTTGAACTGCGTCTGCCACGTCTGGTTGCAGCGATGGTGATCGGTGCCGCCCTAGCCGTTTCCGGGGCAACGCTTCAGGTCTTGCTGGGCAATGTCCTCGCTGAGCCGGGGATTATTGGTATCTCAGGTGGTGCCAGTGTGGCTATGGTGATTTTGCTGTTTTTCTTTCCCGCAGCGGCCACTCCTATCGGCTTTATGCTCTCGGCGATTGCCGGTTCGCTGCTGTTTACTCTGTTGCTGGTCTCGATTGCGAAGGCGATGCGCCTGACAACCACTCGGTTGTTGCTGGTTGGGGTCGCGCTGGGGATCTTATCGGGTGCGGTGGTCACCTGGGCTTTTTATTTCAGTGATGATTTGAGCCTGCGCCAACTGATGTACTGGCTGATGGGCAGTATCGGTGGTGCCAGTTGGTACCAACACACGTTATCCTTAGTCGCTGTGCCAGTCATCGTCTGGTTGGTTTTACAGGGTAAAATGCTCGATAAACTGATGCTTGGCGAAACCCACGCCAAGCAACTCGGGGTGGATGTGATAACGCTGCGCTGGAAACTGATCCTCGCGGTGTCGGTACTTGTTGGTGCGGCAGTCGCACTTGGTGGCGTGATCGGTTTTGTCGGATTGGTGGTGCCACATTTGTTGCGCTTGGCACTCGGTACCGAAAATCGCATGCTGCTGCCACTCTCCGCTATCTGTGGTGCTCTGTTGCTGGTTTTTGCTGACACCATCGCCCGTTTGGCCTTGGATTCGGCAGAGCTACCGCTCGGCGTTGTGACAACCACACTCGGCGCGCCTGTTTTCATCTGGATGTTGGTGAAAAGTCATGATTCGCATTAAGAGCTTACACGTGGAATCACGCCTGCTGCCGTTGTCGTTTGACTGTCAGCCGGGCGAAATTCTGCATGTTGTCGGCCCGAACGGCAGCGGAAAAAGTACTTTGCTGGCTGCGCTGTCCGGCGTGTTGGACAGTGTTGGTGACATTCATATCGCGGATATGGATGTGCGCGCGGCATCCCTGAGTGAACTGGCGCTGCATCGCGCTTATCTCTCCCAGAGTGAAAAGCCTGCGTTCAATCTCGACGTATTTCAATATCTGGCTTTGTCACTGCCAGCGTGCGCTGTTGAGAAAGGGGATGATGTCAATCAGGTCATTACTTTCATCACTGGGCTGCTGAACATCAACGATAAGCTGCATCGCTCGATCCACCGTTTATCCGGGGGAGAATGGCAACGAGTGCGTCTTGCAGGTAGCTGTCTGCAAATTTGGCCGTCACTGAACCCTTACGCTAAGTTGCTCATTCTGGATGAGCCGGCGGCACCGCTGGACATCGCTCAGGAAGGATTGCTGTATTCACTGATTCAGCAGGTTGCCGCTAAAGGCATCACGGTAATCATGGCTAACCACGACCTCAATCGTTCGCTACGCCATGCTGACAAGGTGTTGCTCCTCAGTCAGGGGGTTGTGCACTGTGTTGACACTCCACAAAACGTTCTCACGGAGCAAAATCTGGCTCAAGTGTTTGAAACTTCTGTGAAGCGCGTCGAAGTGGAAGGGAAACCTTACTTAGTTTTCGACTAATTTTGGTGCACAGAGCACAATTTTGGGTCGGCTACCACTTTGGAGTAATCACTCATTTTTACGACATATTCTTATTTTTATTTAAAATCAATGGTTTAATAAGTTTTAAAAAGTTGGCACGCAAATGGCATTAATAAGATCGATACATTCTCGTTCTTGTTAGGCTTTTTATAGTCTCCTTAGCCACCTTGCTCCCAAGGTGGCCTTTTTTTGTTCTTTTTTTAAGCAAAAACAAAGCATAGTACCAATGTGTATGCACTGATATCTGGGGAATTCGGGATACAAGGGAAGTGAGAAACAAAAACGGCCCTGGGGGATTGGGCCGTGAGTGAGAGGTGGACTTGATTAATGCTCTGGGGTTTCCAGTAGTTTAACCGCGCAATCCACAGCATTATGAATGCCTTCAGAACTCTCAAGTTTTCCGGAGCTGGCAGGACCAAGCGCACAAGAATACAACGCCAGTTGCTTATCGAACGGCAAATCTAACTGCTCGTAAAGATTTTGTCGGATCTGGGCGTGTTGTTCAGGTTCTTGGCTAGCAAGGCTAATCAAAGTTTCATAGATAAGCGTTTTCATGTAACTCCCTTTTTATTCTATTGCACGGAGTGCATATGAATTCTATCCGCTTAGCCAAGAAAAATCGCACGTCACAGTCACACAACAAAACATTCAAAAACGATTCACAAGATATGGTACTGTGAAACGCGGCTTATTTGAGGGTTGAGTTAAAAAACAACGCTGAAAGTAACCCAACTCACCAAACTATGTCATTAGGGAGACGTTAAGTGTTAAGGGAAATCAACCGAGCGGATTTTGCATCCTTCTGGCCAACATTTTCACGCATCATTCAGGCTCAGGAAACGTATGCCTATGATCCGCACATGACCCAAGACCAAGCGTATCAATTGTGGTGTGAAGCGCCGCTGAAGACTTACGTCTATGTTGACGGTGATGCAGTTCTGGGAACGTATTACATCAAACCCAACGCGATGGGGCCGAGCAATCACATTTGTAATTGCGGCTATATGGTCGCAGATGAGGCCCGGGGAAAAGGGATCGCGCGTCAAATGTGTGAAGATTCACAGCAACAAGCCTTGGCACTTGGCTTTGAAGCGATGCAGTTCAACAGTGTGGTCTCGACTAACGAAATCGCAGTGAGCTTATGGCAGAAACTGGGGTTTACGATTATCGGCAGATTGCCTAAAGCCTACCGGCATGGCCGTTTAGGTTATGTGGATAGCCTGGTGATGTATAAATGGTTGAAGTAAAAGCACTGCTTAGTACCAAGACTAAGCAGTGCTGAGCCTCACGAAAGGAGCGTTATCGCTTCAGCCAATAAGCTAGGCACCCTGTGGTCACTGTCATACTCAAGGTGATGATCAGGACGATTCCATCCAAAGCGTCTATGACGCCATACTGCTTGGCCATCACCCCGACAGCCGCAGGCGCGAGACCGCCAAGCAAATATCCTAAGCTTTGAACGATGCCGGACAGACGAATAGCGTCGGTTGGTGTATGCGTTACTGCCAACGGCAGTTGCAGTACCAACGGGAAGAAAATACCAATGCTCATGCTGAGTAATCCTATCAACAACCAAACAGGACCGTTGGCTACATAGCAGATTGGAGCGAGGGTCAACAGCGCCGTGGCCAACAAAACGGTTCTGCTTTCGCTATGACGCAGTGAAGCAACAAACAGCGGATAGCTAAGGCTGGTAAGTGTACCGATGATGATAAACACAAAGGTGTACTGATTGGCAGCAGTTGCGCTTTCGCCCTGAGCGATCAACCATTGCGGCAACCACGCCGCGATGGCGTAATTCAATCCTGATTGAAGGCCAAACAATAGCGTTAACGCGATGATCAGCGATCGTTTAACCACCAGTACAACGTTGACCACAGAGTGAGAATCTTGTTCACGGGATGGCATGCCTGTTGAAAAGGCAATCAGACTCAGCAGCGTTGGCAGGGCCCAAATCGCAAGGCCAAACTCAAAACCGCCCAAAGCGGAGCCAACAGGCGTGGTCAGAATCGCCGCACAGCCAGAACCGATGCCCATGGATGCAGCATACCAACCAATTGCAAGTGGCGTATATCGCCCTGAGTGCTGCTTGATAAAGCCAGACAGCACTGGCCTAATCAGCGCATCACCAATCCCCACCAACAGAGATGTGAACAGCAGAACGCTGAACCAGTATGTCTGCACACGAAGCGTTTCACCAACGGCTACCAACATAAAACCGATCAACAACGTCATCTTTATTCCTGCGCGTTGTGCCACCCAATGGGCAAGGGGAGAGAGCAGCCCCATACACATGACCGGAATAGCGGTCAGTAATCCCAATAAACTCTCAGGCACTTGAAAATGCGTTTGAATCTCGGATAGAGCCGGAGCGATGGAGGTGATGCCGGGTCGCAGGGAAAACCCCGCAATAAAGATCAGCGACAGGATGACAAGAAAGGAGGGTTTGTGATTCATAAACAGATCTCCGCACTGCGTACTTTGCAGACACATCAACACACAGCGCTCATATACATGAGAACGAGTGCGTTGATTGACGTTAACGCGTACGGATATGTCGTTGGGTATGATAGTGAAGCTCACTGACAAGTCAAATTTTCATAGTGTGACCCAGCTAAATCAATAGGTTTCATATGATTGTTAGAGTGAATGGCTTAAGATGCGCGTAGAGTGATTTATCATGAAAAACAGCGAGTTCACCCAAGCAGGTAAACGGAGTTATCGCGCAGGACAACAACATTCAAAATCAGGAGCAGGGTTTGGAACAGGTTAAGGTGGCACAAAAAGAGATTCGGGGACTGACGCTGCGAACGTGTAATGCGGATGAAATGAATCCTCAACGGGCGAAAATACCCGCTCATGTCGCGTACGTCGACGCCAATGTCCATATTGACTATGCGGCTGGCGCCCGTGCATACAGTGTGTACTTCAACTATGCATCGGACGTTAACGGCGAGTTCGATGTGCTGATGGGATCAGATCAGGTAGCAGAAGCAAAAGCCCCCCTGCAGTCTGTCACTATCGAACCGGGAAGTTATCTGAAATTTACTGCCCAAGGTGATTTCCCTGCCGCGGTAATTGAAGTGTGGCAGTCAGTATGGCGTTATTTCAGTGCCGAAGAGTGCGAACACACTCGTGCATACACTACCGATTTTGAGCATTATGAAAATGCGAATACCGTGAGCGTGTATATTGCTTTGCGGGAAGCTTAATGGCTGGTAGGTGGAGTAAAGGACAGCAGATGATGTTGAGACAGACGGAAGTTCACTTGTGTCATCCGTGTGGCGTGGAAACGCATCACATCGTGATTCTGGTGAGGAAGCCGAGTCCTTATCAGGATGATCCCCATAGAAAATGGAAAGAGTTTATTGCGGGTGCCGTTAAAGGTTGGGCGCTCGGAAGCTTTGTTGCGTCAATGGACGAATTTTCTCGCCACCTTATCTGTGAAAACTGCGGTCATAAAACGATCGAAGACTAGTTCCACCTGATCAAAAAAAGCCAGAGAGTACTCTGGCTTTTTTTATTCGCATGCTGAGCTTATTGAGTCAGCTTCGCCAGATCAGCAGGGCGGTAGTAAACCGATTTCAGTACTTTGCCCTGACGAATGGTTTTACCTTCAGAGACAAAATCCTGCGCACATTTTGCGATGATGTAATCGCCTTTCTGCACGGCCATCAGTTGGATGCCTTGTTCTGCGTAGAAAGCTTCAGTTTCTGAGTATTCTTGTTCGTTGCGGCACACTTTACTCATGTTTGAGCTGTGAACTTCGTCCCAGCAAGGAAGGAAGTCGATACCACGGTTCGCAGCAACGTTCAGCAGCAGGTCAATCAGGTAGCTGATCGCCAGATTATCGCTGACTTTTGCGTCACCCAGGTGCACCAGACGTCCCATCAGTACATAAACGCTATCGACGATCGCATCCGCTTGCTCAGTTTTGTTGTCCGCTTCGGCAAGTTCGGTCAGTTCTTCAATCGCCAGAGAGGTGTGCAGCGTATCTGCTTTGTCATCCAGGCTGGCTGGAGTGGCGACTGGCAGGTCAAACGTGCTACGAAACTCAGTGATGTCGCGGTAAAGGTGATCGTAAATGTCTTGCGTCAGCTTAGATAAATGCATGCTTTCAGTCCGATTGCTTGAAATAAAGCGCCAATGGTAGCAGAGCTTGCCATTAGCGGCTATGTAGAGAAAACGTGTTGTTCAGAAATAATTAAGGCGCTGCAGTGAGCGCCTTAACAGAAGAGATTACAGATACATCTTGGCGAGTTCTGAAGGCTCAACTTCTTTGCCATCCAGATTCGCGTTCCAGTTGGTACCAACCAGCACGCCATCTTCGCCCAGAGTGATCAGCCAATCTTCAACGAAGATATCCAGCGGGATTTCCAGTACTTCGAAATCGGCCCACTCTTCGACGTTATGAAGTTGCGCGTCTTCTTTTGATGACCAGAAGGGCATCACTTCGCTGTCTTCAAACTCGGTCGATTCACAAGACAACCAGCCTTCTTCATTACGCAGACCCCAAACAAGGTTGTTCTCTTGGGATTCTTTGATGAACAATTCAAGGTTGGCTTGAATATCTGTCGTTAATTTGCTCATTTTATTCTCTCACTAAGAATGATGGCGTAAGAGTAGCATTTTCAACGGTTAAATCCCATTAAGATTTGGTGGATGTCCCACTTTTCTACCGTCGAATCCGTTCATTTCACTAGCGGAACAGATAAGGGAACAAGGCCTTACGTTCTGCTTCGGTGAGGTTCGATACACGTTCAATATTGGTATCGGGAATGGCTTCCGGATTCGGATAATGTTTGAGTACTTTTTCCATACTCTCTTCGCGGATCAGATGAAAGATCGGATACGGTGCGCGGTTGGTGAGGTTCTCCGCATCTTCCGGCTCAGTACCGGCAAAGTAGTAATTCGGATGGAATGTGGCGACCTGAAAAACGCCTTCCCAATCTTGCTGGCGAATCAGAGCTTCGACCCAGTCGATAAAGAAGTTGTAGTCGGTGAAATCTTGCAGCATATCTGGCACGACGACCAGAGTGGTTTCCAGCTCTTGCGGTTCTTTGGTGTCCAGTTCCAACAGTTGATCAAGAATGTCCTGCAGCAGATCCTCTTCGCGGGTTGCGTTGCTGACACAAATCTTAATTTGTTGGTTGCGCTGAGGTTTGGCCGCAAACGGGCACAGGTTCAGGCCAATCACCACATCGTCTAACCATTGGTTTACGCTGGCGGCGACGGCCTGATTATCGGTAGTTGAGCTCATATTCTTGTCGTCGTTGTTTTAAATTTCGCGGCAAGAATAACACAACTTAGTGAGAAGATTTCAACACTGTGGTTGCGCTGGTCGCTGCATTGCTTTTGTGACGCAGGCTCAGACGCCAACACAGGGTAAACAACACGGCATACAACACCATGCCGCCAGCGGTCACCATCTCCCAGCCGCCATGTTGCCAGCAATACAGCAGATAGAACCCGCCCAGACTGCCGCCCACATAATAGTGCACCAAGTAGAGCGCGGTTGCGGTCGCTTTGGCTTCGGTCGCCTTCTGGCTGACCCAGGCGTAAGCCAATGTATGGGTGAAAAATGCACCAAAGCTAATCAGCATGAGGCCCAGCATCATGAATGGAATCGATTCGACCAGCGCAATCAACATACCGGACATACTCAGCGCGGCGCCCACCACCATACCTGTGATTGGCGGGTAACGTTTGGTCCAGTTGGCGGTGAGTTTTGAACTCAGCGTACCCGCCAGATAGCAGAGGAAAATCAGAGAAGCCAGACCAATTGGCATTGAGTAAGGTTCGGCTACCAAGCGAAAACCCATGACCGAATAAAGGTTAACAAACAGCGCAAAATTGGTGCCGCCAATCAGCATCGCCAGCCAAATAGTGCGGTTGGAAAGGTGTTTGACCAGTGCGCGATTGTGATGGAAAAACATGCCGCGCTGTGGTTTGAAGTTCACTTGAACGGGTAGGCAGGCTAGTACAATCAGCGCGCCGATAAAGGTGAAGCCAGCCATTGCGATCACCGCTTGTTGCCAGCCCAGTGCGTCGGTAAGCAGGCCACCAAAAATACGTCCGCTGATGCCGCCCAATGAGTTCGCAGCGATATAGCCGCCAATGGCTTTGCTGAACGCTTGTGGTGACAGCTCTTCGACCATGTACGCAACCGCAACAGACGCAAACGCCGCCAGCGCCACGCCCATTAGTGCGCGCGCCAAAACTAAAACCCAGAAGTCGCTGCTGATTAGCATCACGGCTCCGATCATTGGCATCGCAAACAGGCCAAGCAGCATCACACGGCGGCGACCAATGGCCTCAGAGCTGATTGCCCAGGGCACTAAACTGACAGAAAGAGCTAAAGTAGACGCTGCGAACAGCCAGTTGATCTGCGTTTCAGAAACAGCGAAATGTTTGGCCATATAAGGCAGCATCGGTTGAAACAGGTAAAGGTTACAGAAAACCAAAAATGACCCAAAGGCGAGGGCGAAGGTTACTTTTCGATACTGGGGGCTGCTCAATTCAATCATGGCGACAACTCAAACTAGGCTCATACGACGATGTGATCAAAGTATCAGTGCAATGCGAATTAATAAAATATATTAAAATTATTGTTGTCATATATTTTGTATATGGAGAAGCCAGACTCAAATGTTTTGGTTATCACCACAGCTTGGAGCCTTATGGAAACCCGTCATCTCAAACATTTTGCTACGGTAGCGCGTAATGAAAGCTTTACCCAAGCCGCACAGGAACTGCACATTGCGCAGCCTGCGTTGAGTATCTCGATTAAGAAGTTTGAGCAACAACTCGGGGTGGTATTGTTTAAACGCGATGAACGCAAAGTGACGCTCACTCATGAGGGTTCGGTGTTGCTGGAACATGCCACGCGCATTCTGCAGCAAATTGAAGATGCACAACTGGCGATGGATGAACTCAAAGGGCTGGTAAAAGGGGAAGTGCGTCTTGGCGCGCCGAGCATGATGGGATCGTATTTTTTCCCGGAAATCGTGATGGCGTTTAAGAGTCATTTTCCCAATCTTAAAATGACTGTGATTGAAGCGGGTACTCAATCGATTCGGAAAATGTTGTTGTCGGGTGAGCTGGATATCGGCGTAATTCTCAATCACGATCTACCACCCGATCTGGAGGTCGATCCGTTGTTGTCGTCACAAATGGTGGCCGTGGTGGGCAAAGAGCACGAACTGGCGCAGCGTAAGCAGATAGAGTTTAAAGAGTTTTTTGAACATGAACTGGTGATGTTCAAGCCCGGTTACTTTCACCGCGAATTTATCGATAAGGTGTGTAAAGAACACAAACTCAGCGCCAATTTTTCTTTTGAAACCAATTTGTTGCCAATGATTTTGAGTATCGTTAAACATGAATACGCGATCACGGCGCTGCTGGAATTGGTCACGGATAACGAACCGGAGGTGAAAGCGATTCCGTTTCACCCGCCAGTCTGGCTCGATTTAGCGCTGGCCTGGCGTAAAGATGGCTACTTGTCTAATGCCGACCGAACTTTTATCGAGTTCGTGAAGCAGTATGTTTAGGGTTTATTTGCTGTTGTAAATACGATCGAAGTTGGTCGGATTCCAGCCAATCATCACGCGGTCACCGATTTTCAGCACCGGTACACTGCGCACACCCATCGCATCGAGTTCTTTGCGGCCGCGTTCCATTTTGGCGTTACACAGACGGTACTTCACCCCTTTAGAATCGAGATAGCGCTGGGCATCTTTGCAGTGTGGGCATTTATCTTTAATGTAAAGGACAACTCGTTTCATGGTGGTGCTCGCAAAGTGGAAAGGCGCAGAGTTTAACGGCGAACGCCAGTTGATGCAAATTGGCGGGATGATTCACAGCCGGGTTTCGGTTACACTTTGCGACCCTAAATTTTTGGACTGTTAAAGCGTTCCCGTTATGCATCCTGTGCTGAAATACATTCAGGGTTACCCTGCCCACATTCTCGAACCGGTTCAGCGAATGGTTGAATCTGGAAAGTTGGTGTCTTGGTTTGAGCAGCGTTATCCGCAGCGTCACGATATTCAGAGTGAAAAAGCGCTGTTTAACTACACGATGGATATCAAAAATCAGTACATGAAAAAGACCACGCCGCTGAGCAAAGTGGTGTATGACGGCAAGATTCACCTCATTAACAATGCGCTCGGATTACACACTTATGTGTCCCGAGTGCACGGCAACAAAATTAAAGCCAAGAACGAAATCCGTATTGCCAGCGCATTCAAAAACGCACCGGAACCCTTGCTGCGTATGCTGGTGGTGCACGAACTGGCGCATCTACGCGAAAAAGAACACAACAAAGCCTTCTATCAACTGTGCTGTCATATGGAGCCGGACTATCATCAGCTAGAACTGGATGCACGGTTATATATGATGGTGCTTGAACTGAAGGCGGGAAAGAAAATCGATGTCTAAACCAACACGTCCGTTCACGCGCAAATCGGAGCGCAGCGCTAAGCCGATGGCTAAAGTTCAATCAAGTAGCAAGCTGGCGGGCAAGCCGATGACGAATAAAAATACTCAGGCTCCTCTAAAAGGTAAAGCGGGCTTGCATCCGCGTAACCAGCACAAAGGCAATTACGATTTCCCTGCGCTGTGCAAAACTCTGCCAGAGCTTGAACGTTTTCTGATTAAGAATCCGAAAGGGGAATGGAGTATTCCGTTTTCTGACCCAGTGGCGGTGAAGCTGCTCAACAAAGCATTGCTGGCTCATCATTACGGTGTCACGTTCTGGGATATCCCTGCCGGCTATCTTTGCCCGCCAATTCCGGGGCGCGCGGATTACATTCACCGTGTAGCGGATTTGCTCACTGAAGAGTGCCCCGCACTTAAGCAAAATAGGGTGAAAGCGTTGGATATTGGCGTGGGTGCGAACTGCATTTACCCGATAGTTGGTGTAACGGAATATGGCTGGAATTACACGGGCAGCGATGTGGATCCGGCGTCGGTCAAACAGGCAAATTTGATTGCGCAAGGCAACCCAGTGCTGAAAGGGCGCATTGAATGCCGATTGCAGAAAAACAGCAAAGCGATGTTCAGTGGCATCATTGGCAAAGATGAGCGTTATGATGTCACCACCTGCAATCCTCCGTTTCATGCTTCTCTGGCTGAGGCTCAGCAGGGCACTGAGCGTAAAATCCGCAATCTGCGCGACAACCAGCGTAAGAAAGGGGTCGCTCAGACTCAGCAGGCCAAAACGGCGCCTGTGTCTCCGACACTGAACTTCGGTGGGCAGAAAGCTGAACTGTGGTGCCCGGGGGGCGAAGCGGCGTTTGTGAAAGACATGGCGTTGGAAAGTCAGAA
Organism: Vibrio sp. LQ2; assembly: GCF_023920125.1. Taxonomy (NCBI): domain Bacteria; kingdom Pseudomonadati; phylum Pseudomonadota; class Gammaproteobacteria; order Vibrionales; family Vibrionaceae; genus Vibrio; species Vibrio sp. LQ2. The sequence goes on along the minus strand of NZ_CP085308.1, from coordinate 977,109 downwards.
GTTCGCAGAACAAGTGCTGTGGTTCACGACACTGATTTCTAAGAGCGACAACGTCCGTTGGTTGAAAAAACAACTGGAGAAAGTTGGCGTGCAGTCGATAAAGGTAGTAGAGATGCAGCAAGGACAGAAAGTGAGTCGCTTTGTGGCATGGAGTTTTCAAAATGCTGAGCAGCGCAAGCTGTGGTTGAGCAGAAAATGCTAAGGTAAATAACAGGATAAACAGCAGAGGAGGTTGGTCATGGACTTTGAAATCTATACCCCCTGTCAGCCTGATTGGTTATGTGTACCGTTCCTTTCCGTGTTCTCGGTCATTTTGTTGATTGGTCTCGTGCTGTTTATTCGTATCTTGTATCGTGAATACCAAAAAATTCAACGCTCTACTAAAGTTCGCCGTTTGCGCCGCACTCACTATCGCGATCGCAAAGGCGGTAAAGATGGCCGCCCAACCAACATTGGCAAGCGGCGCTAATCAAGACGGAGAAAGAGCATCCAGCGCTTGCTGATACTTTTTCTCCAGTGCTTTATTGCCCGCCTTTTCTTCCAGTTCAATCAAGAGTTGTAACGACGCCTTTTGGTAACCGTAACGCTGATGAAAGGCCAGCAGTTTGATTCTCGCTTCCGTGTAATCTCCCCGTTCTATTTCCAGCTTCGCCAGTTGCAGTAAAGACCGAACCCGTGTCGGATCGTGGTCGACAGCACGTTTGAAGTAGTAGGCGGCTTTTTCTTGGTCGCCGGATTTGAGTGAACAAAACGCGGCGTTCTCATAGCTGGCGGAAATCAGGTAGTAGTAAGGCTGTTCGACAGCGCGGTTGAAGTACTTATCGGCCTGCTGATATTCGCCGTGTTTGCATAGAAAGGTGCCGTAATTGTTGAGCACATTGCCGTTTTTGGGATGATTGCGCAGTGCCGCGCGGTAGGTGTCTCGGGCTGAGTCGGTTTCGCCAACGGTTTCAAAGTAATGCGCCATCGACAGTTGTGAGCGGTAATAGTGCGGCGCGTGCTGCATCGCTTTTTCTAGATTTTCACGCGCTTTGATCATGCTGCCGTTTTCTAAGTAACCCAGCCCGAGTGCGATACGTGATTCGGCCATCTCAACCGGATCGCTTTTCAGATCGCTGTTGTCTGACTCCTTCACCGTAATACAGCCAGTTAAACTCAATACGCACGCCAGTATCCATACATGTTTCATTCGCTCACTCCTTTTCAATGCACAATCATAAGCACATCAGCAAGTTAACCTAGGTAGCGGCAATAACATTGCGAGTCAGTTGGCAAACATACGAGAGTCAATCGCAAAGGATGCGAGGCGAGTAAAAACGTAATGTGCGGATAAAGAAAAGGCCGCTGAAGCGGCCTGAGAGATAGATTTAATCGTCTTTGGTGAATTTGTCTTCGCTGAAGTGCTCCAGATCGTACGGCGTTTGTTGGTACACGCAGTAGTTGAGCCAGTTCGCAAACAACAGATGACCATGGCTACGCCAGCTGGCGCGCGGCTTGTTGTCCGGATCGTCATTCAGGTAGTAGTTGACCGGAATTGCCGGTTCCAGACCTTCACCCAAGTCGCGAATATACTCATGGTGCAGAGTCAGGGAATCGTATTCTGGATGACCAGTGACGAACACATTGCGTTTGTCTTTGGTCGAGGCCAGATATACCCCCGCCACATCCGAGGTGGCCAGAATATCCAGATCGGTGTGAGTTTCTAAAAAACCCGGCTCAAAATCCGCGTAGCGTGAATGAGGCGCAAGGAACGTATCATCAAAACCTCGGGTCAGCGGATGATAAGGCTGCAGGGTTTCATGGTGATACACGCCGGAGAGCTTTTCGTCACGGGTGCGTTTCGGCAGGTTGTACAACAGTTTCAGGCCAGCTTGCGCCGCCCAGCACACATACAGTGTGGAGGTGACATGCTGTTTGGCCCATTTCATGATCCGTTGTAGGTGATCCCAATACACCACATCCTCAAATTGCACCAAACCTAAAGGCGCGCCAGTAATGATCAGGCCATCGAAGTTACGGTGGCTAACGATTTCAAACTGACGGTAGAACTCATTCAGGTGCTCTTCTGGAGTGTTTTTGCTTGGGCGATCATCAATGCGCAACAATTCAATGTCCACCTGAAGTGGCGAGTTGGACAACAGGCGCAGGAACTGCGTCTCTGTCTCAATCTTTTTCGGCATCAGGTTCAAAATCAAAACTTTAAGCGGACGAATTTCTTGCGTAGAGGCACGCGATTCTGGCATCACGAAGATATTTTCATTGCGTAGAACATCAGTTGCAGGCAATTGATCGGGGATCTTAATTGGCACAGCTTTCTCCCTAAGCGTTACGTTTGGACGTCTATACATCTAGACTTATAACCCAACTCCCTAAAGTTGTCGATAGCAAAATGCAGCTGGCTCGAATTTAAGTTAGTATGAAAGCCACGATTTTCCTACTCCAAACCCACTATGCCACTCACTCTGACCCTGATTCGCGGCCTGCCAGGCTCCGGCAAATCCACCCTTGCGAAAACCTTGCCCGGAGTGCATCTGGAAGCGGACATGTTTTTTGAGAACGCACAGGGCGAATATCATTACCGCCCGGAATTGATTTCCAAGGCGCACGAGTGGTGTCAGCGGGAATGTGAACGCGCATTGGCACAGGGGAATAGCGTGGTGGTGGCGAACACGTTTGTGCGTCATTGGGAAATGACTGCGTATAAAAATCTGGCGCGGAAATATCGCGCCAGATTAGTTACCAAAGTCTGTCGGGGGGATTTCCCGAATGTTCACGGTGTCGACTCCGCCACTATCGAGCGTATGCGCCAAAAGTGGCAGGACTGAAGCGATTAATCGCGATGTGCCAACTCACCTTGACCGGTGCGTGTAAACTGCCACCAAGCCAGCGTGCCCCAGGCGAACGTTTGTAGCCACAACAGTGTCCATTGAGGCGCTATCTGACGCCATTCTGCGCCCATCTGGTTTAACGCTAAAAAGCCCTGAATCCCCGGCGTACTCGGAAACAGTTTTGATATCCAAATCAGCGGGGCTGGAATTGCCTCAACAGGCCAGATAAAGCCAGCCGAAAATACCAATGGCATTGAGCTGATCAGTACTACCAGTGTCACCAGTTCCCGGCGCGGCGTTAATGCACCAAGCCAGATGCCGATAAAACAGGCACTGAGCAAGAAGGGCAGTAAGAGGGTGAGGAGCTGTCCGCCACTGGCGAGGGTGTTCACTCCGTGGGTGGTAAAACTCGCCCCGAAGTAGTACATGCTGAGCAGATAATAGATTGCGATGATGATCGCGCTGCGCACCAGAATCAAACGCAGTGGTGACACGCGGCTCCAATAGCCCCGGCCCTGTTTCTGTGTTCCCACCATCAAACCTGAGGACATCGCCAGCGTTTGTTGCAAAATCAGCACGAAGACGGCCGGAACGACATAATCGACGTAGCCCATACGTGGGTTGAAGGTCGGTTTGAGATTGGACTGCATGGCTGAATAGTGATGGGCAGCCAGTGCCATCGGCTCACCGTCGATCACCAGACGCGAGATTTTGGCTTTGGCCGACAGTGTGCCGCCCGCCTGCGCCAGGCCCTCAACAATCGTGCCGTAGACCAGAAAATAGGACGCATCACCGGCATACGCCAGTGTCGGGCTTTTACCCAGCAGCAAGTCTTTATAAAAATGTTCCGGGATCACCAGAATTCCGCTGACTTTGCCGTCGAGAAAAGCGTGTTTCGCGTCTTCAATCGAATGGTCCCGTTGAACCACCTGCACCTGAGGTGTCGCATCCACCATTCGCTCCAACTGATAGCTGGCCTGGCTTTTGTCGAGATTGACCACCGTGATTTTTTGCTCGCGCGGCGTTTGATGGCTGTAGGGAAGTGGATAGAGGAACGAATAGAACACCACGCCGCCAATCATGGTGAGCATGACCACCGGATTGGTCAGCAGGGCTTTGAGCTCGGCTTTAAACAGTTCAAACAGGGTCATGAGTACTCCTTACTGTTTGCTCTTTGCTTTGATGCTTGCGAATTAACGCTAACGTCAGCAGCAGTGGCAGCACATAGCCCACCATTGGCCATAAATGGGACAGCGATTTTGCTGCGCTCAGTCCGTAACTGACCTGACTGACCTGGACTTCAATATAGTGACTGATGGGCAGTAGGCTGCGCCATGCCTGAGCCAGAGAACCCATATCGGAGGTCGGAAAGGTGATGCCCATGAAGGCAAAGCTGGGCGCGGTGAACGCACCGGCAAAACTCATTGCGCGCGCTGGATCGAGCGTGAGGAAGTAGAACGCGGTGCCCATGATCATGCAGGCTATGGCTGTCAGCATTTGTGCGCCAATCAGTACCGCGAAACTCCCATGCATCGGCCACTGCAGCAGTGAGTAAAACCAGATGAGAAACGCTGCGCCTTGCAGCACAAACATCGGGTAGTAAGGCAATAACGTACGAGTCAGATTCAACAGCGGCTTGTCATCCAACCAGGCTTTCAGTCCGTATTCGCGATAGTTGGCAGTCAGAATCAAAATGGTACTGACTACAACCACAATCTGCCACAATGCCGGCACAATCGCAGACACCAGAAACTGGGCGTAGTTGGTGTTTTTGTTAAACAGCGCTGTAATTTGCGTGCGTACCGGAACGGAACGGCCCATGGCGCTCAGTGTGGTTTGTTCACCGGAAGCGAGTGTTTTCACCACGTCGATCTGAGCGTTGAGTGTTCCCTGCGCTTGCACTACCGCTGAGTTAATTAAACGACCAACCAGAATGTACTGACTGTTGTAAAAAGTAGTGACTCTCGGCTGTTCGCCACGATAAATGGCTTTATCAAACTGATAGGGAATCACCACATACGCATAAATGTCGCTGGTTACCATGTCATCTTTAGCTTGAGCCACGTTCTGATATTGGCGCGTGACTGACAGCGTTGACGTGGCATCCAGCTCTCTGACTAACTGACGTGAAAGCTGGCTGTGTGACAAATCGACCACACCAATCGGCAGGTTCTGAACCACACCCGCAGAAAAGATCCACCAGATGGAACCGGCCAGCAGAATGGGTACCCAGGTCAGGCAGGCCAGTAACCAGTGATCATGACGCAGCAGTTGCCATTGCGAGGGGATAGCGCGGCGCATCACTTACAACTCAACCACCACGCTCATGCCCATGCGCAGATTCGTTTCTGGCGCAGTCGGGCGAGCTTCTACTTCAAAGGTACGCAGGTCAAAACCTTGCGCAGCATCAGTTGAGCGCCAAGTCGCGAAATCACCCATCACGGCGACATGGGTCACTTTAAACTCCAACGACTTGTTCAGCGCAGGCAGATAGGCATTAAACGTGGTGCCTTTCTGGAAATGGCTCAACAGATCCTCACGCACGTTCAGCACTGCCCACGAATCTTCGCGATCAACCACCGTCACCACAGGAAACCCCTGAGGAGCCAGTTCGCCGCTTTGCATTAACACCTGCGACACTTCACCATCGAACCAGCTTTCGATCTTGGTGTCTGCGGCATAAGCTTCTACTTCCGCTACGGCACCTGCGGCCATACGCGCTTTCTCCTGCGCGGCTTGTTTGGTTTCTGCGCGAGCGCCTTCTTTGGCCATTTCATACATCTGGAATGCCGCACTTTCGGTGTATTTCGCCGCTTGCCACTGAGTATTGGCCTCATCGCGTTTCTGTTCGGCAACCACGCCATCTTTATATAGGTTGTTCACGCGCAGGTAGGTTTTCTCTGCCAGTTCAGCCGCGGCTTTGGCTTTCATCCATTGGTCTTTCGCGGCGCGAATCTGTTGCTCGCGAGCGCCATTTTCGGCTTCTTGTGCCAGCGCGCCAGCAGCTTTCTGACCTGCGATGGCTTGCTCCAGTTTGGCTTCAATTTCCGGGCTGTGCAGGGTGAAAATCAGCTGACCTTTTTTCACTTCATCGCCTTTACGCACGTAAACCTGATCGATTCGCCCCGGTACTTTGGACGAGATGCTGTATTGCTGAGATTCAATCTGGCCTTGCAAGCGCACAGGCTCTGGTTGGTAGGCCTGATAAAAGCTGTAACCAATCCAGCCCGCGGCTGCTAAGACAGTGACTGCAAGAAGAGAGGATTTTGCCGCTTTCATGAAGGATCCTTTTGCGTGTTGAACTGGTTATTGGAATGCTGAGTGACCAGAGGAATCGCACTCTGGGTGTATTGCGGGAAGGTGGTCATTTCGCTGGAGATCGCTAGAAGTTTGGTGAGCGAAATCAGATAATTAAATCCGGCCGCCGCTTGTTGGGTACGAATGCTGGCTAGATAGAGTTCGGCATCCACCACATCCAGAGAGGTCGATAACCCTTGGCTGAACGCTTTCTGGCGCAGAGAGAGGTTCTCCTCTGCCAATTTCAGGCTTGAATTGAGCCCTTGAACTTCTTCCAGTGCCTGCTCGGCCTCTTTGTAGGTTTTCTCAACCAACACACTGAGATCTTGCTTGGCTTGCGCGCGCAGATATTTTACCTGCGTTACGGTGCTGCTGGCGGCCTTCACTTGCGAGCTGCGGCCTGTGTTTTCAATCAACGGCACGTTGACGCCCACTCCAACCATCCAGTCTGGCGCGATTTGGCTGGCAAGCGAGTCATCTTCGTAGAGGTTGTAGGTCCCGTAAAGATAGACCTCAGGATAGTATTTGCCTTTTTCCGCTTTGATGAGGCTGGAGGCCTGCTTCTCTTTGGCTGCCAGCATATCCAGTCCCGGATAAGTAGCCAGTGTTTGATCAATGAAAGCGCTCATTGGCGGCAGGCTGTTATTAATAAACAGGCCGCCACTTGGTTCAACGGTTTGATTCTGGCTGAGGATTTGTGTCAGTGCGCTCTGCGCGATATCGAGATCCTTTTGTGCTTTTTTACGCTCGACGGTGGCTTTGTCCAACGAGGCATCCGCCTGCAGGCGTTCGACATGTGCGATCTGGCCTTGCTGCTCGAGTTTAATGGCATTGTCGCGATGTTTGGTCAGACCTTGCTCTACGGCGATGCGGGTTTGCAGTACTTCTCTGGCGAGGACAACACTGAAATAGTATTTGGCGAGATCTTCATAGCGAGCTTGGGTTTCCATCGCCAGCTTGCTTTGCGCTTCTTCTTTTTTTCCTTCCGCTGCATCTTGCGCCGCAGTAATACGACCACCTGTGAAAATGGGCCACACGGCGCGAATGGAAGAACTGAACACGTCGCGCTCAGTAATGGTAGAGGTCAGCGAGCCCAGAGAAGCGAATAAAGGGGCATAGGCCGCGAGGGAAGCAGGAATCCCACCGGCGCTGTCGACGATTTGCTTTGCTGATACAGTCACATCCTGATCAAGACGAGTGTAATTGGCACCAACCGTCACGGAAGGCAAATTCAGATTCGATGTCGAGTCTTGCAGGTGTTCAAAGTGTTCGACGTTGGCTCGTTCAGCAGCTAATGAATTATTGTTTTGCTGCAATATTTCCCAGGCTTGCTGGAAAGAGATAGGCGCAGCGAATACTGACGAGGTCCCCAACAGCGAACACATCAGCATACTGATGGATTTCACTTTCATGCTTTAGCTCAGAATAGGGTTTTAGAGTTAATGCTCTATATTATAGATTTTCTGCCTGACGTGACAGAATTTTAAAAAGCCATCAGCAGTATATAAGAAAGTGCAACAGATGTAATAACGCGCTGACCCGGTTTGCGAAGTCAGCGCGATGTTAAATGCGGGGATAAGAAGGGCACAAGAAATCAGCACGCCAAATAAGCTTTTTGGTTCCTTGCATCGTGATCAACACGTCTCTGCCGGACATTTGAGGAAATGCGAGCAGTACGCGCAGTTGATCGTCGTCTTCGGTTTCGAGTTCATAAGCACGCACATGAGTAAATGTTGAGTGCAGATTCTCGAACAGCATGTCGTGAGACAAGCATATCCCGAAAGCATCTCTTTCCATGGTGAGTTTCCTTCTGACAATGTAGTGGTTAAGCCGCAATCACGATTTGAATAGTTATGTATAAGTTGTGATTGTTTTTACAACGCTTCAGTCCTCACTGCCCATTGAGTATATCGGCTAATCACTCAAACGAACTAAAAATAACCTAAATGTGGTGTGATCTGTGCCACGTTTTATGGGTGCAAAAAATTTTAGTTTGTTGATGATTTATTGCTCACTTTGAGGCGTTTTTTTAGTCGCTAAATTTCCTTATCGAAATGAATAGGTTGGGGACTATCACAGGGCTCACAGTTCTCAGCCGCACTTTTCGCCCTGTTGTTAAATAAGTGTTAGCTTTGTGCGCAACAAGGAGAAATCGATGACATGGAACAGCATCAGCTTCCGAAAACGAATGCTGATCATTATGACTTTATCCGGTTTGATTGAACTGCTGGTGCTGGTGGCGGCGGGTTTTGTTTACATAAAACATGCACAAGAAGAAGAAATGGGGCTAAAGGCGCTGGGCGTGGCTTCGTTTCTGGCCAGTTCGCCAGCGGTCATCGATCTGATTCAAAAAGGCGACGCTTCTGATGCTCAACAAGAGCGTTTTCGCGATCTGACTCAGCTCATCGGTGCTGCGTTTATTGTGATTGGTGACGAGAAAGGTATTCGACTTGTTCATCCGCTTGACCGCCGTATCGGCAAACCGATGGTAGGGGGCGATAACGAACGCGCACTGAATAACGGTGAAGCTTACGTCTCGTTTGCACAAGGATCTCTCGGTAAGTCGGTGCGCGGTAAATCGGCGGTGCTTGACGCTAATGGCAATATCATCGGTGTGGTCTCGGTCGGTTATCTGCTTGAGCGCCTGCAAGATCGCATTGAGCCGTATCTCATTTACCTGATCGGCATTACTTTTCTGGTGGTCGCCGCGAACGGAGTGGTGTCGAGCTATGTCTCCCGCCGCTTCCAGAAAGCGATACTGGGTTTTGAGCCGGAAGAGATTGGCCGTTTGTATGTCGAACTTGACGTGACGATGAGCACCATCAAAGAGGGCATTCTCAGTATCGACGACAAAGGAATACTACGCTCGATAAACAAAAGTGCCTGTGAAATTCTCGGTATTGATCGTGACAAAGCCCTCAACCGTTTACTCACCGATTCGCTGCCGGACAGTGATCTGTATACGGTGCTGGAGTCAGGCGAGATAGACCACGACATTGAACTTTATCTGAATAAGCAGCGTTTGATTGCCAACCGCAGCCCGCTGATTGTGGATGGTAAAGTTGTGGGGGCGGTATCGAGTTTCCGTTTACGCGATGAAATTAATGATTTGACTGAGCAGCTGTCGCAAACCAAAGAGTACGCAGAAATGCTGCGTTCACAAACCCATGAACACCGTAACAAGCTCAATACCATCAGTGGCTTGGTACAAATGGGCGAACTGGAAGCGGTACAGCAGTTGATTGGGCAGGAAACCGCGCATTATCAGAGCTTGATTGAGTTCTTGCGCGAGACGGTGAAAGATCCGCTGATTGCCGGCATGTTGCTGGGTAAAACGGAACGTGCGCGTGAAATTGGTTTAGAGCTGCGCGTGGATGAGGGATCTCATCTTGCGGCGCTGCCTCAGCGTATTAACGCAGAAGATATCGTGACCATTTTGGGAAACCTGATCGATAACGCCTTTGATGCCACGCTGAGTGTCATTCGCAGCGAGCAGCCTATCCCGCAAGAGCGACGTATAATTGATGTATCTATCAGCGATTACGGCAATGAAATTATATTGGAAGTCGAAGATCAGGGTTGTGGACTTCCCACTGATGTCGATCCGGAAGTGCTGTTGCAAAAAGGGATTTCCAGCAAAGCCAAACAGAACCGCGGCGTCGGCCTGTTCTTGGTCAAACAGCTGTCGGATAGATATCAGGGACAATTAGAAATGGTCAGTGATAAGGAATTTGGAACACGTATGACGGTTTATTTGCCGAAGGAAGAAATGCAATGAGTACCCGGGTATTGATCATTGAAGATGATGTCGCGATTGCTCAATTGCATCACAAATATCTCAACCAGATCGGCGGCTTTGAAGTGGTAGGGATTGCCACAACTCAGGCAGAAGCAGAGTTGCAGCTCGACGTTCTAAAGCCGGATTTGGTGTTGTTGGACGTCTATCTTCCGGATGGTACGGGCCTCGATATATTGCAGTGGGTGCGTGGCCGCAATGAGTGTTGCGACATCATCTTAATCACTGCTGCCCGTGATGTGGAAACGCTGCAGCAGGCTATGCGCGGAGGAGTAGTGGATTACCTGCTTAAACCGGTCATGTTTCCGCGTCTTGAAGCGGCGCTGAACAAGTATCAGGCCCGTCAGGTTGAGCTTGGCCGGGTCGCCGATCTTGATCAGGGAATGGTGGACAAAATGCTCACCGCACACACTCAATCCGAGCCCGGTCAGCAGCGACTGCCGAAAGGGATTGATTCGGTCACGCTGGACAAAATCCGCCATCTGTTTCGCCAACCTGTCAGCCTGACCGCTGATGAAGCGGGGGAACGTATTGGAGCCAGTCGCACCACAGCGCGGCGCTATCTCGAATATTTGATTGGTTCTGGAGAGCTGGAAGCCGACGTGCGTTATGGCAGCGTAGGGCGTCCGGAGCGCAGCTATAAGAAAGTCCTACGCCATTGAACGAACGTATCGTCTAGACGAACCTTCTATCCCTATCTACAGTTAAATTCAGACGTCGTCTGAACAATCAGGTAGGGTGTTATGAAGATAGGTAACACGTTCGTTAAAGTGATTTTTGTTTGGGTATGTTCGTTCTCCGGTGCCTTTGGCGCCACTCTGGATTCTCTGACCTATTACACGGAAGAGTATCCGCCTTTTAATTTCCATCAAAATGGTCAGGTGACGGGTATTTCGGTCGACCTGCTTCTTCAGGCCGCTCAAGTCGCAGGCGTTACTTTACCGCGCGATCACATCGTTTTGCAGCCTTGGGCGCGCTCTTATCGTTCGACTATTTTGCGTCCGGGTTCCGTGCTGTTTTCCACTACTCGTACTCAACATCGGGAAGATCTGTTTCACTGGGTCGGCCCGATTGACGACATCAAAGTCGTCATCATTGCCCGCAAAGGCAGTGGTATTGAGGTGGATAGTCCGCTGGACATGGCGTCTTACCGCATTGGTATCATTCGTGATGACGTGGGTGAGCAGATGCTGCTGCAGTTTGGTGTGCCACGAGAATCGATGCAAGAAGCGGCGTATGTCAGCGTACTGGCTGAGCAGTTGCTCAAGAAACGCATTGATTTAATTGCTTATGATGAACGTTCAGCACAGTGGTGGATCAAACAAGCGGGCTATAATGTCGAAGATTTTGAAACTGTTTATGTCCTCAAAGAAGGATTGTTGTACTATGCGTTTAACAAAAACGTCGATCAAAGCTTGTTGAACGACTTACAAAAAGGTATTGATACAATTAAAAATACCACCGGTAAAGATGGCGTGAACCTGTATCAGGCGATCTTGAACAAATATCGATGACTGGCCTTAAAGATGTGACCATTATGAGCAACCCAAGCAGTACAATCTTATTAGAAAGCGGCACCAACGAATTAGAGATTATCGAATTCCACTTGGAGAAGCTGCTGCCGAGCGGTCAAACCAAAACCTGTTATTACGGCATCAACGTGGCCAAAGTGCGTGAAGTGATTCGCGTGCCGGAAACCACGGACTATCCGAATGCGCAGCCGCACATGATAGGGGTGTTTTCATCACGGGAGATTCTCACGCCACTGGTGGATCTGGCAGGCTGGCTCGGTGTACCGACTCGCAAAGAGATCGACAACAAGTTCGTCATCGTGACCGATTTCAACCGCATGACCAACGGCTTTCTGATTGACAGCATCAGCCGCATTCATCGTATTTCCTGGAACGATGTGGAATCGCCAAGCCAGTTCTTAGAATCTGGTGAGCAGGATTGCGTCGTTGCGGTTGTGCGCAAAGAAGGCAAGCTGATCATGATTCTCGATTTTGAAAAGATCATTGCCGACATCAACCCGGAACTGAGTATGGAAAAATACGATGTGAAGGTAGACCGCTCGGTGGATCTTAACCAGAAAATGGTCGGCAAACGTAACGCCAAAACAGTCATGGTGGTGGACGATTCCGCCTTTATTCGCAGCCTGATTCAGGACACCCTGAGCACCGCAGGTTATAACGTGATTGCGTGTAAAGATGGTGGCGAAGCGTACGAAAAGTTGATGGATATTCAACGTATTGCCAAAGAAGAGAACCTGCCAGTGAGCGAGCTGATCGATGCCATCGTAACCGACGTGGAAATGCCGCGTATGGACGGGATGCACTTGGTCAAACGCCTGCGTGACAGCGAAGTCTATACCAAGACACCTATCGTGATGTTCTCCTCCCTGATGAGTGAAGATAACCGTCACAAAGCCATGACGCTTGGTGCCAATGACACCATCACCAAGCCTGAAATCGGCAAACTGGTGAGTATGATGGATAACTATATTTTCGGTTAAGCGCGAATTAGTAGTAAAAACGGAGCCAAGGGTTCCGTTTTTTTATGTGCAAAATTCGAAACCCGCCCGCTGCGCCGCTTGGGATTAGGATCATAAATTCCGGCACTCACGCAAATGTAACTTTCTTTCAGTTCCAGCCGCGCTTCAACCTACCGAGTGTTACCCGCTTCACTGAAATGGCCAGTGATATGAAACTCATCACCACTTATATCCCTGCCGAATGTGAACTCTCCCAATATTTTGATTTCTCATCCTTTTCATCTACGCCCATACCAGGGAATTGCAAGGGGGAGGTCATCAAATGTTGTCCAATTATAACGTTATTGTGCGTAGTCAGGTGCATATGACGGCGCAGGTCAGGGTTTGCTGCCATTTCGTTTTCAAGCAGCACCCAATAACGTAAACCTTATGGACAGAACGATGAATACAAAGCTAACGAGAATAACCATCGCGTTTGCTTCACTGGGACTTTTGGCCGCCTGTAATGATGGCAGTTCCAGTGATAGTCAGACGATGAGCGTTCAGGCGATGGATGGCTATTTGAATCAGGCTGTGGTGTGGCTTGACGTCAACGGCAACTTTGAACGTGACAGTGATGAACCGCAAGCCACAACCGGCGAGCAGGGGCGTGCGGAGATTGATCTTTCCGCTTTCAATGGTGACCCCGACAGTTATACCTTGATGACAGAAGTCATACAGGGACAAACCATTGACGAAGATCTGCCCGGAGTGACTGTGTCACGCGGCTACATGATGTCGGCACCGAAAGGCTATCGTCAGATCACACCGCTCACCACTATGCTGCATGCCAAAATGGAAGATGGCCTGAGTGAAGCGCAAGCTCTGGCCGCGCTGCGCGAGGATCTCAATCAACCGGGTCTGGACCCGAAAGCGAACTACATCGCTGATGGCAATACACTGGTGGCACAGTCCGCGAAAGCTATGGCGCAAATGATGCCGGAGCAGTTCGATGCCAATCTGATTGGTCAGCATGCCGAACAAATGGCGCAAGGAGCCAAAGCGATTGGCGAGGAAATCAAAAACGCGCGCGAAAATGGTGGTGAAGTCGATCTTGGCAATAAAACACTGACTTTCGATGAAAATGGCCGTCCTGTCATTATGGTCGATAGCGACAAAGATGGCGTTGCCGATAACGTGGATGCGTTTCCGCATGATCCGAATGAATCCGTAGACAGTGACAACGACGGCATCGGTGATTTCGCCGATAGCGACGATGACAACGATGGTTGGTCAGACGCAGATGAACGCCGTCTGGGCAGCGATCCCTATGATGCCCGCAGTGTGCCTGCGGATCTGGACAATGATGGTATCGCTGACGTTGACGACACTGATATGGATAACGATGGCGCGTTGAACAGCGATGATGCGTTTCCGCGTGATCGTTTTGAAAGTACCGATACCAATGGCGATGGCTTGGGCGACTTCGCATCCAGCGATGATGATGCCGATGGTATTCCGGACAGTATTGATCCTCAGCCGAAAAATCCTGACAACGCGACAGAGACGCCGACCCCGACATACAGCGAAGCGGTCGTGTATTACCATCGCTCGGATGCCAACTACGCTGGATGGGGATTGCATCTTTGGAATGGCGGCAGCTGCGATTCGGTTGCCGACGATACGTTGAACAGTGTGAGCTGGGGCGCGCCACTAAGCTACACGACTATCGACGGTGACTATGGCGCTGAGTTCCATATTCCGCTCAAAGCAGAGCATGGCAATTGCATGAACTTCATCATTCATAACGGCGATGACAAAGCGCTGGGTGGTGATGACCTGCAGCTGGATTTTTCCAAAGGTAACACGCTCTACACTGAGCATGGCAGTAGTGTTCTCAAATACTCGCCGAATGAACAAACGACGGTCACGATTGAAGGGGCATCAGCGCACTGGATGGCAGCTGATTCCATCGCCTGGCAAACCACCGATGGTGCCAGCAGTTATCAGTTGTGGAGCCGTGCTGCGGGCAATGGCGATATCAACGAGCCATCGCAGTTCGTTGCTTATCCGCTGGCGCAAGCGGGAGTGGTGAGCAGCACTCACTATCCGCATTTGAGTGGCATGGTAAATTTTCAACTGGACGTGACGGCTGAACAGGCTAAAGCACTGTTGAAAACCGAACTGCTGGCCGTGGCGCTCAACAGTGAAGGGCAAGTGTTGGCAGCCACGCAGTTGCAAATCCCTGGCGCCGTGGATGCGTTGTACACCAGCGGAGAGAACGATGCGGATGAAGCGAAGCTGGGTTCCTGGCTGGCTGACGGCAAAGCACATTTTGCTCTTTGGGCGCCCACCGCACAAAGCGTGGAGCTTTATCTGTATGATGCGGATAAAACGCTGCGTCAGGCGTCGCCTGTTATGATGAGCGAAGACCCGGCGACGGGTATTTGGCATTATCAGGGCGATGAAGCCGCCTTGAATCAGGTCTACTATCGTTATCGCCTGCGTGCTTATCATCCGAAAACCCGTCAGGTGGAATGGATGATGACCACCGATCCTTACTCACTCTCTCTCAGCACCTCCAGCCTTTACTCACAACTGGTCGATCTGGAATCGCCGCAGAGTAAACCGTCAGGCTGGGACAACCAGATGGTTCCCGAACTGAGCGCGCCGGAAGACAACATCATTTATGAAGTGCACATTCGTGATTTCAGCGCCAGCGATACCAAAGGTACACCGGAACTCAATGGTAAATACCTGGCATTTTTGGAAGAACAACGTGACAGTGTCGCGCACCTGAAAAGCTTGCGCGACGCCGGCCTAACCACGGTGCATCTGCTGCCAAGCTATGATCTGGCGTCCATCCCTGAAGAGAGTCGCCGCCGGGTCGATCTGAATGACACAGTCGCTAAGCTGTGCGATCTCAATCCAAGTGCGACATTGTGCAGCAATGGTACGGATCGCGGCGCGACAATTTTGTCTCTGCTGGAGCAGGCGGATCCTGCCACCGAACAAGCGCAGGCATTGATGGCCGACATTCGTCCGCTCGACAGTTTCAACTGGGGTTACGATCCATACCATTACTCGGTGCCGGAAGGCAGCTACGCCGTAAACAGTGAAGGATTGGCGCGCATCAAAGAGTACCGCCAGATGGTGCAGAAGCTGCACGAGTTTGGTTTCAGAGTCGTGCAGGATGTGGTGTACAACCATACCTATTCATCGGGGCTGTACGATAAATCGGTCCTCGATAAAACGGTTCCGGGTTATTACCACCGTTTGAACCCTGTGACAGGGGCGGTGGAAAACTCAACCTGTTGTGATAACACGGCTTCTGAGCATCGTATGTTCGAAAAGCTGGTGGCTGACAGCGTCAGTATGTGGGCCAAAGAGTACAAAATCGATGGCTTCCGTTTTGACTTGATGGGTCACCTGATGAAGTCCAGCATGCTCAAAGTGTATGAACAGGTGAAAGCGGTCGACGAGGATACCTGGTTCTACGGTGAAGGCTGGAACTTTGGTGAAGTGGTCAATGGCGCACGCGGTGAAAACGCCACGCAATGGCAGATGGCCGGAACCGGAATCGGGACTTACAACGATCGTCTGCGTGATGGTGTGCGTGGTGGCGGCCCGTTCGACAGTGGCGCAGATTTGCTTAATAACCCTGGTTTTGCCAATGCTGGTGACCGATTCAGTGATGAGCTGAAATCACGTATGGATCTGATTCGCTACGGCATGGCGGGAAATCTGCAAAATTATCCGCTGAAAACCTACAGCGGGATGGTGGTATTGGGTAAGGATTACCTCTATGGCGACCAAGGAGCCGCGTATACGTTGGATCCGCAAGAGTCGGTAAACTATGTCTCCAAGCATGATAACCAGACGCTGTGGGATTTTAACCAGTACAAAACGGATGCGTCAGTCTCGTCGGCTGATCGCGCGCGAATGCAGATTGTCGGGCTCGCGCCTGTGCTGCTGGGGCAAGGTGTGCCGTTCTTGCATATGGGATCAGAGCTGCTGCGTTCCAAATCCATGGCTCGTGACAGTTACGACAGTGGTGACTGGGTCAACCGGGTTGATTTCAGCAAACAGACCAACAACTGGAACGTCGGTCTGCCACGCGCTGATAAAGATCAGGCGAACTGGAGTGCGATTCAGTCCATCATTAGCAATCCGAATACGGTGGCCTCACCGAAAGACATCGCCTGGAGTGATGAAGCATTTAAAACGCTGCTGAAAATTCGCTCTGGTACACCGTTGTTGCGTTTGCTGACGCAGGATGAAATCGTTACACGCGTACATTTCCACAATACGGGGTCGGATGCTCTGCCGGGCCTGATTGCGATGTCGGTGGACGACGGTATTACTTCCGGCGCGGATCTTGATGCCAACTACGACGCGATTGTGGTGATCATCAACGCCAACACGGCAACACAAAGTATCACGATGGATGAAGCGTCTGGATTCAGTTTGCATCCGCTGCTGGCCAATGCGTCCGATTCGGTGGTGCGCAGTGCCAGTGTCAGCGCTCATACTTTCTCCGTCCCCGGGCTCACTGCTGCGGTGTTTGTTCTGCCGCAACAAGGCGAGCAGGGCACCGGCATTCAGGTTGCGTCACAACAAGCCGACCAGGCCCCTTACGGGTCAACCACTGTGTATCTGCGTGGTTCGATGAATGGCTGGGCAACCAGCACCGCTTTTGAGTATGTCAAAGAAGGGGTTTATCAGGTCAGTGCCTACCTTCAACCGGGTGAGTACGAGTTCAAGCTTGCCAGTGATGATTGGTCAACCGTGAACCTCGGGTTTGGCTCAGTGACAGACAACAGCGGGCTGTTGCAGGACGCTGGTGGCAACTTCAAACTCACGCTGAGCGAAGCAGGGCTCTGGCACTTTGTACTGAATGCTTCGGATACTGCGCATCCGAGTCTCTCGCTCAGTCAAACGGATTATGCCTGTTATCAGGATGACGATCCGGCCTGTAACCTGCGTATTTATCAGGTGATGGTGGAGTCTTTTGTTGATGGCGACAGCGGTGCAGACTACGGCGTCGGCTATGGCAGTTCGCATCACAAAGGCGACTTACAAGGCATCATTGATAGCCTCGATTACATCGCCAGCTTGAATGTCAACGCCATCTGGCTGACCCCTGTGTTTGATTCGTGTGCAGGAACAGGTACAGACAACAAACTCGATGCGACTGGTTATTTTGCGTGTGATTACTTCAATGTCGATCCGAATTTTGGGACCAATGCACAACTGAAAACGCTGATTGATACAGCGCATGCTAAGGGCTTGTACGTGTTCCTTGACGGCGTTTTCGGTCACACTCATGTTAACACCGTCAAAGCTTCACCAACCGGGAAACTGCCGCAACTCAAAGCGGGTGAAAGCGGTTACCCGGGGCAATTGGTGGTGTACCCGAGCGTGGACAGTGAAGCCTTCTTCCAGGAAGTGGCGACGTACTGGATCAGTCAGTATCACATTGATGGCTGGCGTCTGGACCAAGCATATCAGGTACCGCTGGCAACCTGGCGCAACCTGCGCTCGGCGGTTGAAAGTGCAGCGGCGGCCAACAAAGAAGCTGGCGCGCAGTGGGGTACGCTGGGTTATATGGTCGGTGAAGTGTGGAGTGATGCCAATTCCATTACCGAACAGGCTTATGGCAGTGATGATGCGCCCGCTCTGGCTTCAGCCTTCAACTTCCCGCTACGCTATGGCCTGGTACAAGCTTTGGCGGTTGAGGAGTCGGGGGCGTCAGCTAACGCACGAGCGCTCGATGCGTCTTGGAATACGCGTAGCCTGTCACCGTATCACGCCATGCCAAACCTGATGTTGGGCAACCACGATTTGGTGCGCTTTGGTGATTTGATTCAACGTGGCAACCTGGGCGATTTCTACGCACGCTATCAGGCAGCCATGACATTCCTGACGGCTTATTCCGGACCCATCACACTCTATTACGGTGAGGAAATTGGCGATGAAGTGGCAGACTTTGCGACAAAAGTGACAGATAACTGCGCCGAGCAAGGGCTGTGTGATGACCATGTCTCACGCTCCAGCGGGAAAGTTGATGGCGTGACTGATGTGGCCCTGACGGCTGAGCAGCAAGCATTTAAAGCCACGGTGTCCGAGCTGATGGCGATACGGGCACAGCATCCGGCATTGTATAACGGTGAGCGTCGGAACCTGTGGATTGACGATAATGTCTATGCGGATCTTAAAGTCAGTGGTGAAGAGCAGATAGTGTTTGCGCTCAACACGTCGACGTCGGCGCAAAGCCTGCCGATTGACATGGGCAAACTCAAGCCAACCACACAACTGCGTGATTTGCTGACGAATGAAGTGATCGCAACGACCGAGACCACGACAACGGTTTCGCTCCCCGCCCTGACCGGACGCTTGTTACTGGTTGAGTAAGTATTCTTTGTATATAGTGAAAGCCCGCTTCGGCGGGCTTTTTGTTTCTCGAAATGCCCAATCCTCAAAACTGAAGGAATAAACTGGCCTTTCCGCAAAACTTCGGTTATCTATAAAAGCGTTACGTCTCATTTAGTTACTTGCCACTACTGGCAGTTCAAAGCGCTATGAATAAAAGCTGATGGAGCACCATGACTAACATTTTCATCATTGTTGCATTGCTGGTGGTATTTTTCGTTGTGATTCAAAAGTACGTCATCCGTCACGACGATACCAAGGATTACGCCTATAAGCGCAAAGGGCCGGTGCTCAATATGGCCGAAAGCACCTTTTATAACGCATTGAAAACGGCAGTAGGGGAGCACGGTGTCGTACTGACCAAAGTCAGCATGGCGCACGTGGTGACGCCCGCTAAGTTGCAGAACAAAAAGCAGTGGTTTATTGCCAGTAACCGCATTGCACGCAGCTACTTCAATTTTGTGGTGTGTGATGCCCGCACCCTAGAACCACGGGTGGTGGTGGAGCTTGACGATGGCAAGGAACTGAACAAGTCAAAGATTGAACGTGAAAAACTGCTGATGCACGTGTGCAAAACCGCCAACATTCCACTCATCGGCGCCAATATCAAATACAGTTATCAGGTCGGGAAGCTGCGCCGGTTGTTGGCCGCGCATATTGATCTGATCGAAACCGATAAAGAAGTTCGCTTTTGTAAGCGTTGTGGCAGCCCGATGGTAATAAAAGTTGCCAGCCAAGGCGAGTTTAAAGGCCGCCGCTTTTTTACCTGCAGCCGACAGCCGCACTGTACTTATACAGAAAACTATAACGTGGTGTTTGAACTGGATGATGACAACGAGTCGAATGATATCGAGCCGTTAAACTGATTCGGTTTGCATGGTGTGTTCGCGCTTGTCGGAAATTTGGCATAAACGCACCTGATTACGACCGTTTTTCTTCGCTCGATACAGTTCTACGTCTGCCAGTTTCAACAAATCGCTGAGGTTATCGCCATCTCGGTATTCGCAAATACCGACACTCAAGGTCAGTTGAATGCGTTGATTACGATAGTTGTAGAGGTGCTGCCCAATCACGTAACGCAGGCGCTCGCCGACGCGTTCTGCCTGTTCCAACCCTTGGTCAAACAGAGTGACACAAAACTCTTCTCCGCCGATCCTGAATAAGTTGTTGTCTCCCACGATCTGGCTCAGCAATTGCGTGGTTTCGATCAACACTTTGTCGCCGGTATCGTGGCCGAATTCATCATTAACCTGTTTGAAGTAGTCCAAATCGATGATGAGCAAGCACAGTGAGGAGGCGTCGTCTTTGTTCTTCTCGAAGTGATTGAAGGCAGAGGTCAGCGATAAGCGGTTGTGTGCTCCGGTTAATGAATCCCGGGACGCCAGATAGGTGAGGGAGTTTTCAATGTTGTGACGGTTGGTCTCGTAAATGTGGGAAACCGTCCAAACGCCCACATAACACAGGATCAAATTGACTAACGTCGCTACCGTATCAAACGCGTCGACTTTGGTAGCATTGTGGTAGACGTTAAAAATCTGAATGATCAGCACCACGCCCGTCATCAGTCGTCCATGCGATTGTCCGAGCAAGACATAAAGCAGAATCGGGCAGAATATCGTCCATAGGAATAAACCGTTACCCAGCGGTTGCATGAAACTGCCCACACCGATAATAGTAATGAGGAAGTAGACATAGTACTGAATATGACGATGGGTATGTTTATGAGCGGTTGCCAGTCGATAAATATAACCAGAGTAGAAAGCGAATAAAAACTCCAGTCCTGCCAGCACATAGGCTTCGTTGTAGGAGATGTTGAAGATGGTGAAGAACAGGGCAATCCCAGTCAGGAACAGGCTGAGACCCGCCAGTACTGACGCTCTCAAAGTATGCGAATTGTCAAACAACCTTGCATCCATGTTCTAACGTCTCAATTGCATAGTTCCTAGCCAATAAGGCGCTATACTACCCCTTTAGTTTAAGCAATCAATATTATTTTTGAATACGAATCACAAAAGGAGAGATAGTTCTAATTAGTGCCGGAAAATTAATTGTGATGTAACTCAGTTAATTGTTGTGAAATGGGATAAAAAAACAGCAAACTGTCGATGTAAAAGCCAATCGATTCAAAAACAAAGAAATTTGACTTGCGCGTCTGAAAATCTGTCGTTAATATCCTCCCCGTTCTCAGGTAAAGCGTCCGTAGCTCAGCTGGTTAGAGTATCGCCTTGACATGGCGGGGGTCGGTGGTTCGAGTCCACTCGGACGCACCATGAGAAAACACTCAGCAAGTGTATAAACATGCGGTGTGCGTCCGTAGCTCAGCTGGTTAGAGTATCGCCTTGACATGGCGGGGGTCGGTGGTTCGAGTCCACTCGGACGCACCATAAATTCACACAGAACCCGCTTTTTAGCGGGTTTTGTCGTTTCTTAAGCGATTAAAATACGTGGCTTTCCTAGAATGAGTGTCCACATTCGTCTTCAGGTGTGGTTTTAATCGCTCCAACCTAAGTTCCCGACATCCAGATTAAGTTCGGTTCCTTTCTCGCCTCTTACTTTGCCCACCGTCACCGGTCTAACTGACTTATTCGTCAGTGCGACTTCGGATCGGCTCTTCGACGTCTGGCTCTTAATTAGCTGATAGGGATTTTAAGGCTACTGTTAGCGCCAATCTGCGGCTTTGTTGCCCGCGGTATATGGACGATCTGAGCATGACAAAGGAGGGGATGGCGTTTAAAAACCTGTTTGTAAATGCCAAGGGTAAAGATACCACAGCGCCGGAACTCAAACCTATTGGCCTTATGGAAGCGAAAGACTCGTTCAAAGACGCGAAGAACCAGATCTTGAATGATGTGCTGGCACAGATTTATTCACTGGGCGAACTGAACGAGTTTGTGGAGAATGAGCAGCTTAAATTGAATGAGTATGTGAGCTTGGAGCATGGTAGCTGATCGCTTCAGTGTGATTTTTGTCAGCCAAACAATTCTTTTATTCTTGTTTATTTGATTAACTATCAATAAGTTATTTGGTTTTTTGTAAAACTAGTTATATATAAAAACACGCAAGCGTACCAATAGAATGTTAGGCTAAACAAGTTTAATCCAAAAGTTATGGGAAAGGAGATCTGATAATGCTTTGGATTGTCATTAAGTACCTTACCACTGCTGCTATCGTTGTGTTGGTTTCTGAAGTTGCAAAAAGAAGTGACAAAATGGGGGCTTTGGTCGCAGCTTTACCGACAGTAACCATATTGGCGTTGGTTTGGATGTACATAGAAGGGCAGGGAAACAGCAAACTTTCAAATCATGCTTTTTATACTTTTTGGTATGTGTTACCAACATTCCCAATGTTTTTGCTCTTTCCTTATTTACTGGCTAAATATTCATTTTGGATCACGTTGCTAATAAGTTGTGTAGTTTCGATTGTTTGCTTCGCAATTACACAAGCAGTAGTGAAGCACTTTGGGATAAGTTTGCTGTAGACAAGTTTAGCCCAACAAATGCCTCAAGACGGATTCGTAACGCTCGACGGTTATGGTTAGATTTAGCGTTGTGTTTACTTTACTGTGCAATGGTTGAGTACTGTTGTGTGTTGCTCACCACGTAAGCGAGCGTTAGCTTTCTTCGAGGAAATCGGTCTATGGAATTCAAAGAAAAAATCTTTATCAATGCTGTACCTGAAAAAATTTATCCATTTTATTCTAATGTTAATGATTGGGCTGCGTGGGACCCCGATGTTACCTCATCTTCAATAGATGGCGATTTTGTTCAAGGTACAAAAGGTAGGCTCAAACCTATGAAAGGACCGGAAGCAAAAATAGAGTTTACGGAAGTAACTATAAATAAGTCCTTTACAACAATTAGTCGCTTACCACTTTGCCAAATTAGTTTTGAACATGAACTGCGGGGAAAAGGTAAGCAAACGGAAGTGATTCACGCTGTGAAATTTTCGGGCTTCTTGGCTCCACTGTTCGGCAGGTTAATAGGTAAACAGATGAAAAGAGCCTTACCTGCGACGATGAAAGGGCTCAAACAAGCAGTAGAAAATGAAGGCATACAAAGCGTTCAAGAGTGATTCGTAACGTTTGGCAGTTTAGGTGGAAGTGTAGATCGCGACTTAATTAACGTTGCGTTGTGCGCCAATGAAAAAATGACAGGAGTTAACAATGAACCAGCATGAAAAGATCAATTATGTAGAGTTTGCAGCTAAAGACTTGGAGTCAACGAAAGCGTTTTTTTCAAAGGTTTTTGGCTGGCGTTTTGTTGACTATGGACCTGACTATACCGCATTTTCAAATGAAGGTTTAGACGGTGGCTTTTTTAAGGCTGAGCTTTCTAGTCGGACTGAAAATGGTGGTGCGCTTTTAATTTTCTACAGTGCGGACATTGAATCTACTTTGGATAAAGTCGCGAACAATGGCGGCCATATTATCCGCCCCATCTTTGAATTTCCCGGTGGTTGTCGTTTCCATTTTGTAGAGCCAAGTGGCAATGAGTTTGCAGTTTGGTCGGAAGCACGTGCATAACAAACGCCTCACGTGGCGTTATACACTTAAAAAGGATGATAATTTTGGAAATCATAAGAAGCAGGGAGTTTAAAGCATCGCGAGCTTGGGGAGCTAAAGAAATAGCGAACATGAATGGTATCACTACGAGCTTACATTGGACAGATCAACCCTATAAATGGCATATCAACGATGGTGAAGAAGTTTTTGTTGTACTAGATGGTGTTGTTGAAATGCTATATCGCATTGATGGACAAGAAAAAACGACAACCTTGCAGGCCGGCGATATTTTCTATGCGTCAATGGGTACTGAGCATGTCGCTCATCCACAAGGTGAAGCAAGAGTTTTAGTCGTTGAAACTGCAGGCAGCGTGTAACAGCGTGGCACATTCCCAACGCTCACACCAGTTTTCGTCACAATGAAGCGCTATAGCTCTATAAATCGACATCATTGATTTGCCTTCTCACGTTTCATTTAGAGCTGGTGAGCAATGAATCAGTTTTTGCAATGCAAACGAAAAAGCTATCTATTTAGTTTGTTGCGTGTATAGTGTGCCTTGCTCATAAAATATGAGCTATTCATGTAGCATCAAGTTCAAGTCTCTTCCCTGTATCTTTTCGAATTCTTTCGTCACATACCTGCGATTACTTCCTCTTTATATTCCATCAAATAGCTTAAGTATCCCTATACATTTTTTATCGAAGTATTTTTAGGTTCGCACGGCTGAAACTCTCTCATGCCATGCTTGCCTTTCCGTAAACTAAACAGAAGTTAAATTTATTATGGCTAGACGAACCAGCCGACAAATCTATTGGTATCACACCAATCGTAACCAAGAATCCGTACAAGGAAAGAAACAAGAATGTTCAAAATAGAATTTTACCTAAACCACAATGAACTGAGTTGGTCGGAATTTATTCACCAACTGAATAGCGATATTTTGAGACGACACGTTTTTCAAAAGCTGCCTGTTTTCGATAGGAACGTGAGTTTTTCGTACTGCGAGCAATCGAGCTGCGGAGAAATCTTGAACGGCCAAGGTGAAAGCCTGGGTAAGTTTTTCATTCAATAGTGTTCAATATTTCATCGCTACCTCGTTCCATCCCCTAGTTCGCATCCCCAAAACTGGATCTGCCGTTTCTCAAAACGTCCTGCTGACTACTAACGCTTAGGCACTGGTATCATTGGGTTCACGAACGAAATCATAGAAATATTTTTGATACAAAAATTGGCTGTTAGAGAAAATAAATCAAAATATTCCTATCTATTTGAGTACATCCGTGTATAGTACCCGAAGCTCTTAAACGAGAG
This sequence comes from Vibrio sp. LQ2, assembly GCF_023920125.1. NCBI lineage: Bacteria > Pseudomonadati > Pseudomonadota > Gammaproteobacteria > Vibrionales > Vibrionaceae > Vibrio > Vibrio sp. LQ2. The sequence continues at coordinate 952,473 of NZ_CP085308.1, read as the reverse complement.
CTATTTATGAAATGTTTAGTTCAAGTCTCTTCTTAGTTTTCTTTCGAGTTATTTCGTTATATTACTCCTGCAGTAACTTATGCTTCATCTTCCATCAAATAGTCTCGCTTTCGAATCTTTAATTAATAACGAGGTATTTATGTCTAATAAGACTACAGGTTCAGTAAAATGGTTTAACGAAACTAAAGGTTTCGGTTTCATTACTCCAGACAACGGTGGCGCGGACGTGTTCGTACACTTCAATGCTATCGCTTCAGAAGGTTTCAGAACCTTGACTGAAGGCCAAAAAGTAACGTTCAACGTAGAGCAGGGCGCGAAAGGTCCTCAAGCTGCAAACGTTCAAACTGCATAATCTAGCTCCGGAAACACACTGTCTATTCCTTCCTGGATGATAATGTGTGTTTTTTTTGAAGCCATTGGCAGCAATAAGAATAAATTATTATAAAGGTGCGATGTGAATTACACTCTAATTTAAATGAGTGTAACTGAATATCGTATCTTTATTTTTTTTTGTGCTTAATAAACACTAACAGAGATAATATTAATTTAGCTCGTAAATGTATTGGTTATTGTAATTAATTATTTATTTGAGGTGATATATTTAATGTTATTGACGTTTTGCACTTAGCAATAAGGAACAGTTAATGAGAAAAAGTCGACACGAAAAAGCGCAAAAGAAAGCGTGGAAAGGCGGTTATGAAGCAAAATTCGAGCAAATGGTTGGAGAGTACCATAAAGCTAAGGCTGAGCTCGAAACGATGGAAAAAGGGACACCAGAATACTTGCAACATGACAAACACTGTAACTCTCTGTTCGCTAGCGCTGAGCGTTTTTTCAAGCAACATCAGTAGCCTAAAAGCAACACCCCCATTATATTTTTCTAAGTGTCACATGTGTGTAGCACTCGTACACTGAATTATCACTTCCTTTTAGGAACGACTATGGTGGTGCCATGGTACTGGCTTTCAATGTCTCCAGTTACACCACCAAAGCCTCCGGGTAACGTTATAGCTGCGTCGTCAACTGAGATGTGTGACTTCATGAATGATCGGAGGACCGAATGGGTACCCGTTTAGGCCAGCAAAACATTCGAGTACCTTTGTCCCGCTTCTACAAGGTAATCGCTGAATGTGATAACGACTTGTAGATTGCACATATCAACTTAAGTTTATCAGTATTGCCTTTTTATGGATGATTCAGTACCTGATTGAACCTGAGATAAAATATTGCAGATTTTATCAAATGTAGGTCGAGCCATAATGTCGCGATGTTGACAGTCAAAAGCTAGTGCCTCCAACTCTACTCGAACTTGATCATTTAAATCATCACAACGTTCTGTCAGTTCTTCCAACAAACACCCAAACGCTCTAACTTCCAAACGTTGTAATTTCGCTGATTGATTAGGATCTGTAAAATCAAAAAATGATGCAGCACCATAATCACTTAGTAGTGCATCTCCTGATGATGTAATCAGTATATTGTGTGCGTACAAATCACCATGCATCACCCCCTGTTGGTGAAGATGACGTACGGCATCCGCTATTGTGCCTGCAATCCGAAATAGTACTGATGTAGAAAACTTCCTATCTTCGGAATAAACATCTCGCGTACACGACTCAAGGCTCGGAGGACCTGCTAAGTTGCTGAAATTGTTTGGTATGAGTTTCATGACTAGGCCATCAACACTTGCTGGATGATGCTGAATGCGCCCGAGTGTTTGTGTTAAAGCCGAATGTTGCCCCGCCTTCATAATCGATGCCATCTCGCACAACGGCGAACCATCACTTGTCATCGCACCTTTAAACAATTTTACTGCAACTGGGAAGGTTTTCTGACCTAGAGACAAGCTAGCACGATATATCAAACCTGATGCCCCTTCACCAAGTAACTCATTAACTTCTAATTGATGCCAATTAATACCCGCCATTGATGTCTTTAAAGCTTGAGCCTCCAATCGCTCTATAAACGGATTCCCGGCAAAAGTTAACCAGGTTAGCCTAGGCAAAGATATTAGCCATTCGGGTAGGGCTTTGAGTTGGTTCGCTGCGATACGGGCGAGTTCTAAGCGGTGACATCGGGCCAGTGAATCAGGCAAGTTAGTAAGCTGATTTCCGGCTAACATCAGTTTCTGCAAGTCAGAGCATTGCCCAATGCTTTCAGGTAAAGCCTGAATACAATTATCTGTCAAAATAAGCCAACGCAACCTTGCCGGCAACGACTCCGCTGGTACATCTACTATCTGATTAGATTTAAAACCCACCATGGTCAGAGAATGGCATCGCCCCAACACTGCAGGCAATTGCGTAAATTGATTCTGGGAGCAAAAAATGACTTTAAGCTTGGTGAGCTGTTCGAGGTCATCCGGAAGTGATGAGAGATGATTCCCTGTCAGATCAAGGATCTCCAACGTATCAGATAACGAAAATATCTCTCGTGGGAAGTCGGTTAAACCGCATGACAGTTTTAAGCGGCGGAGTCCTTTTAGTTCTCCCGACCGCAATTGTTCAAGTGTGTGCATTAGCAATTCAATCAAAAAGCAAGACGCGGAAACGGGCGCCTTCAAAAAGAAATGACGACATTATAACTTAATCTTCTTTGTTGTGTGCTTTGAAGCAGCTATCAGAGAACCTCCTAATATTGATCATCGTATCGGGTTGCATCATTACCTTTCAGAATAGATGCAACTCGTCTCGGAGAGCAGCGGTTGTCCATTCAACAGTTAGATCTTCGTTCATAAATTCACATCGGCAAATGGTGCTGAATTCGACAATAATAAATAGACAAACTTTTGGTTTAGAACGAAAGTTTAAATATTATTCAAACAAATGCCGTTTCGGCAGATAACCTACTAAGTCAGTTTATAAAGGCAATCTGGATGCTTTTTGCATTCGAGTTCAAACACCTTATTACCAGACAGGGCCACTATGTTTTTCAATAAGTCACTTCAAAAGGAAAATCAGCAGCTTAAAGAAGATCTTCACTCTTGGGTTCAAATACGTGAAAGTCTTGATGAAGATATGCTGCGCATTACGTTGGATCCCAAAGGTGTTGTTGTTTCGGTCAATGCGCGTTTTGAGGACGAGCTGGGCCTGAAGCAAACGGCAGTATCCGGTAAACACATCACGGAACTCGTGCCGGAGAAAGCGCGGGATACTGAGCATTTTCACCGGATGAAAGAAGCGTTGGTGCGTTCTGAGCATTGGAACGGTGCAGTGCAGTTGAAGAAGGGGACCAGCGAAGAGGCTTGGCTGCGTACCATTATTCAGCCGATAAAAAACAGCAAAAATCAGGTGCTGCGCATCGCTGTCTATGCGGCAGAGCTGACTCGAACCATCAAAACGTCGCGTGAACACGAAGATATGCTCAAAGCGCTCAATCGCTCCACAGCGGTGATTGAATTTACATTGGACGGCACCATCATCCGCGCTAACGACAATTTTCTGCGAACCATGGGGTATTCCAACAATGATCAGATTGCGGGAAAACATCATCGCATCTTTTGCGAAGCAGAAGAGGTTAACTCGCCCGCTTATAAAGAATTCTGGAGAAAACTGGCCAGTGGTCAGTTCGTTTCCGAACGCTTTAAGCGCGTGGACAGTCATGGGCAAATTGTTTGGCTGGAAGCGTCTTATAACCCCATTCATAACGATTTAGGTGAACTGTATAAGGTCGTAAAGTTTGCCACGGTGATCACCGACCAGGTGAATCAGGAACTGGCGGTGGCCGAAGCGGCGAAAATCGCCTTTGATGTTTCTGAAGTGACTGGGCAACAAACCTCTCAAGGTCAGCAGGTCGTAAGTACCACGATTGACAAAATGGAAGCGCTGGCGCAACAAATGCAGCAGGCGAGCCAGGGGATTGAAGCGTTAAGTGAGCACTCGAAAAAGATCAGTGAACTGGTCAGCAGCATCAGTGGCATTGCTGATCAAACCAACTTGCTGGCGCTGAATGCAGCGATTGAGGCTGCGCGAGCGGGGGAACAGGGGCGCGGGTTTGCCGTGGTGGCTGATGAAGTGCGCCAGTTAGCCTCTCGCACCAATAAAACCACCGAAGAAATTGTGGCGGTGGTGAGTGAAAACCTCAAACGAACCAAAGATGCTGTTGAGTTGATCGCGCGTTGCCAGAATCAGGCTGGAGAAGCATTGGAGCTATCGACGGAGGCAGGTCAGGTCATGGGTGATATTCAGCGCGGAGCGCAGAAAGTGGTTGATGCTGTCAGTCAGTTTAATCAGCAACTGTAATGCTTCCTGTCAGGCAATGTATCTGAGCCATAAATGCGCTTCACACTCATAGCGATGCTTATTTATCCTGAATGCCGCTGATTGGTAACTTCGTTAATTTTAACTATGGTTTATAGGCGATTCGCTCACACAGTCAGTGGCAAAAGGATAAAAGATGAAAATCACCGTGGAACAGAAAGTCGCCGCCCCGCTTGCTCGGGTGTGGCATGCCTATACAACACCGGAAGATATTGTGCATTGGAATGCGGCGTCTGATGATTGGCACACCACCAAGGCGACCGTGGATTTACAAGTCGGTGGAGAATTCTGCTCTCGAATGGAAGCGAAAGATGGCAGCATGGGATTTGATTTTGTTGGTGTCTATACCCATGTCGAACCGGAATCTCTTCTTGTCTATGAATTCGGAGACAGGAAAGCAGAAGTCACCTTTACTGTCCATATTGATGGCGTGCTGGTGCGTGTCACCTTTGATGCGGAGACGACGCATTCAATCGAGCAACAACGAGAGGGTTGGCAAACCATTCTGGCTAGCTTTGCGCGTTATGTGGAACACGGAGGTGGAGAGAGCTGAGGTGCAATCAATTCTGCCTGTCTCATGAGTGAAAAAGTCGTCATTACTCTATCTGTAAACAACCTCACAAAATATATGGTTATCGAGGTCTACACTCTGAGTTGTGTTTACAGGGAAGGAGGGATGTATGACTCGTAAAGCTTCATGGCTATTGATCGGATGTTTTGTCGTGTCTCTGCCCGCTTATGCTGCAGGAAACGCCACTGGGAATGGTATGGGGAAAGGCAATGGCGGAATGGGGCCCACGCAGATGCCGACCTTTACTGAGATCGATGTCGATCACGACGGTGCAATTACTCAGCAAGAGTTTGTGGCATTTCAACAAGCCAGACAAGCGGAGCGTGCCGCGGATGGTCGCATGATGAAAAATGCCGCAAATAGCGATGGCATGTTTGAGCAGATCGATGCTGATGGCAATGGCTTAATCGATGAACAAGAATTTCTCGCTCATCGTGGCAGCATGAGATACGCCAAACCGCAACAATGATTGTTACAATTTACAAGAGGCCGTATCTGCGGCCTCTGTTTATTTCTGGGCCCTATATTCGCAGAGTCTGAATGGCGCGAAGCAGCAGTCCTGGAAGTGAATTCCGGCAAATATCAGCGTTGTTTTTGGTGTCAGAGAAATATTCATTCTGGTTGTTATTTACTCCGATGAATCATTGACCAATAAACAATCGCTTGCATTGTCAGGAATGACGTAGTTAAATGCGCGCGTTTAAGGGAGTAGCCTTCTTCAATTCATTGAAGAGTGAATATCAACAGTCTCCAAGCCTCATGCTTGTGGTATTCACGTTCCTGATGTTCTGGCAAGACTTAAGCAAGGTAGGGGTAACGACAGGTCCCGCTGCTTTGCTTACGTAAATTTGCCTGTCGATATTCGGAGTTTTATGATCAGCTATTCCATCACTTGCTGAAAGTCTCAGCGCAAACGTTCTGATGTAATCCATGTTGAGCAAAATATTACCTTTCACAACCAATGTGAGAATTGAACGTTATACTGAATGCACCAACACATCTTTGTTTCTGGCAACACTGACCAACAGACACAACAGCTTTTTGTAGCGCCGCCAGGTTGCGACTCCTTTTTAAGCGTGTTTGAAAGTGGGAAACGAGCTATGTTGTTAGCGATTGTGGCAATTATTGCCGGATTTGGCCTTTTGGTCTGGAGTGCAGATAAATTTGTTGAAGGGGCTGCGGCGAGTGCAAACTACGCAGGCATGCCGCCTTTACTGATTGGTATGCTGGTGGTGGGTTTTGGCACTTCGGCGCCTGAAATGGTCGTCTCTGCAATGGCCGCGCTGGATGGTAACCCTGCGTTGGCGCTGGGTAATGCGCTGGGCTCCAACATCGTTAATATCAGCCTGATCCTGGGTGTCACCGCGCTCATTGCTCCGATTGCCGTTCACTCCAATATTATCCGTAAAGAACTGCCTATTTTGCTGATCATCACCTTGGTGCTTGGTGGCATGCTTTGGAATCACGATATCAGTTCGGCAGAAGCATGGGTGCTGCTTGTGGGTTTTCTGACGATCATCGGTTGGTCCATCTGGAGTGCTCTTAAAGCCAAACGTGATTCTCTGCAGACTGAATTTGAACAAGAAATGCAGCGTCCTGAGCTCTCAAAAGGTAAGGCTATGTTCTGGCTGGCAGCCGGTTTGCTGCTGCTGGTTGTCAGTTCCCGCATTCTGGTTTGGGGTGCGGTCACGATAGCCCAGCAACTGGGTGTCAGTGATCTGCTGATCGGTCTGACCATCGTTGCACTTGGTACGTCTTTACCGGAACTTGCGGCATCCATTACGGCAGCGCGCAAAGGGGAACATGACATTGCGGTTGGCAACGTGGTCGGCTCAAACATGTTTAACTCATTGGCGGTGGTAGGTATTGCCGGAGTCATCGAACCCATCAACAACATCGGCGCTGAAATTTTCTGGCGCGACTGGACCGCAATGCTGTTTATCACTGCATTGCTGCTCATCATGGCACTGAAATTTGGCAAGGCCAAAACCATAACCCGTGTTGAAGGTGCGGTTTTTGTTTTGTGTTATCTGAGTTATAACCTGTATTTGATTCAGGGAAGTGTGGGTTAGTCACCCACCTTCTTAGCCTTTAAACCCATCCATATAACCATTGCGGAGATATTCATGGATTCATTAGTCGACTTCTATAACACGCATCAGGCATTCCTGTTGGACGTAGCGAAAAATACGCTACTGACCATTCTTATTCTCGTGGCTGCGTCAATTATCTCGAAACTTGTTCGCAAAGCCGTTTTTAAAGGCGTGATGAAAGTCGGTAGCAGTGATGAAATCGTGGCGCGTTTGCTATCGAAAATCGCTTCTTATTCTGTTTACTTGTTGGCGCTGGTGATCATTCTTGATCTGTTTGGCGTGAATACAGCGAGCTTAGTTGCTCTGGTCGGTGCCGCTGGTCTGGCTATTGGTCTGGCATTGAAAGATACGCTGAGCAACATTGCCGCAGGTATCATGATCCTGTTCTTAAAACCGATTAAAAAAGGTGAGTTTGTCGAGTTTGCGGGTTATACCGGCAGCGTGAGAGACATTGGCTTGTTCACTTCGGTGTTTGAAACATCAGATGGTCTGTATATTTCCAGCCCAAACCGCACCGTTTGGGGCGCGACCATCAAAAATTTCAGCCGCAACAATCGTCGTCGTATGGAAGTCACGGTGGGTATTTCATACAAAGATTCGGTTGATGTGGGGTTAGAGGTTCTGAAAGAGTTGGCTCTGAGTCACGAAGCAATCATGCGCGATCCGCAGCCTCAGGTGATGGTACAGATGCTGGCAGACAGCTCGGTGAATCTGCAACTGCGCGCCTGGTGTCCGACAGACAAATACTGGGAAACATACTGGAGCATTCAACGCCAGCTTAAAGGCAAAATTGAAGAGGCGGGTTTGTCGATTCCATTCCCGCAGCGCGACCTGCACATTACGATGACGCCGCAAGAGCTCATCAAATAAAACTAAGCCCCGCCATTGCGGGGCTTTTTGATCTTAGTGATTGTGACAAGTTGAGGAAGAAAATCAGTATCCTTCTTCCCACATCACATCGCACTCTTCCTGCGATGCTGCCTTAAGCAGCGCAATCAGTGGTAAAGCGCGATTTGCAATGCTGACCGGCAGCTCAATCGCGGACTCATTGTCTTCATCATCATCCGTTTCAGGCTGGGCCTTCTTCTTTTCGAGCTCTATCGCAGCTTGCAACAAACGAAGTGCCTCTGGCACATCCTTGGCGAGAATGGCTCCTGGGACGGTTTCACTGTGACCCATCATTGTCAACATTTGCAGGCCGATGCTGCCAAACATGGTGACGTTCGCCGACGCCTTGCAGCGAAAAGTCATTAACATAGAATGCCTCTTTGTGATTATTGAGTGTGAGTGCAATGTTCACTTTACTCCGTTGAAAAATGATCGTCTATCTTGGTTGAAAAACACATCGAAATCGGGCCAGATTTTCCTTTGCCGACAAGGAGATCAACCGTGTTTCGGGACCTAGAAAAACCATTACATAATGCAATCTTTACCACAAAAAAGTTTTAGTTTTAAACACCGCATTTTTTATTGCGCTGACCAACTTATGACCTTACTATCGCCTCGCTTCTTGATGATAGCCAATCCGAGTACATCACAGCTGGTTTTGTGGCAAGGCGATAGAGCAACTATCCAAGAGTGACTTTGACAGCGCAACCGCGCTTTTATTGACGCTCCACTTTTCATCACAACGCATATGAAAAGTGCTCATTATTTTGGAGGTTTGCCATGGCGACTGCTCGTTCAGTTCTGAATTTTCAATCTTTCACTTCTCAAGCGCTTTCTGCTGACGAAATTCATTTGATCGAATCATCGGTCGAACAGTTTGGTGCGCCATTACTGATGCTTGACTGTGACATCATCCGTCAGCAATACCGTGCACTGAGCGCGGCACTGCCAAACGTCACTTTGCATTTTGCACTGAAACCACTGCCACATCCGGTTGTGGTAAGAACGTTGCTGCAAGAAGGCGCAAGCTTTGACTTGGCGACAACCGGCGAAGTTGAACTGGTTGCTCAGGAAGGTGTACCTGCAGAACGTACGATTCATACTCATCCAATCAAACGTGATGCCGACATCCGTGATGCTCTTGCTTACGGTTGCAACGTGTTTGTGGTCGACAACCTGAACGAACTGGCGAAGTTTAAAGCTTACCGCGATGATGTAGAGCTTCTGGTTCGCCTGAGCTTTCGAAACTCTGAAGCGTTTGCTGACTTGTCGAAAAAATTCGGCTGCTCGGCAGAACAAGCACTGACCATTATTGAAATGGCAAAAGAGTGGAACATTCGTATCAAAGGCTTGTCATTCCACGTCGGTTCTCAGACCACCAATCCACAAAAATACGTGGAAGCGATCCACACGTGTAAAGAAGTGATGAAACAAGTGGTAGAACGTGGTTTGCCTGCCCTGAGCACGCTGGACATCGGTGGTGGTTTCCCTGTGAACTACACCAAACAAGTGATGCCGATTGATCAGTTCTGCGTGCCGATAAACGAAGCACTGGCAGAGCTGCCTGAAACCGTTCAGGTGATTGCTGAACCTGGTCGTTTTATTGTCGCGCAATCTATGATGAGCGTGGCGTCGGTAATGGGTCAAGCTGAGCGCGATGGTCAGACTTGGTACTACTTGGATGACGGTGTTTACGGTTCGTTCAGCGGTTTGATTTTTGACGACGCACAATACCCATTGGTGACGCTGAAGCAAGAAGGCGAGTACGCACCAAGTGTGCTGGCTGGCCCGACTTGTGACAGTATTGACGTGATTGCAGAAAACATTCTGCTGCCAAAACTGGATAACGGTGATTTGATTATCGGCCGCATGATGGGGGCTTACACCAGTGCGACGGCAACCGACTTCAACTTCTTCAAACGTGCGCAAACGGTCGTTTTCAATGAAATGGCCGAAAACAGTGAACGCATGATTGGCTAATGAATTGCTGAAAACTCCCACCTCGGTGGGAGTTTTTTTATGTTTATGAGTAGGGCTTTCTACCAGTTCTGCATAGCGTTTGGGTCCACATTGTCGGCGTTTTCACGTATGCTTGAGCTATTCCTCCGCGATAACAGAACCTGCCGTGAAACTATTAATTATCGAAGACTCCGAAACGCTCCGCCGCAGTTTGATTGTGGGTCTTAACCATCTTGGGTTTGCCACTGATGACACGGGTGATGGTCAGGAAGCGCTGAGTATGGCGCTTAACAATCAGTACGATGTCATCATTCTCGATTTAATGCTGCCCGGCTTAAGTGGCCTGGAAATACTCAAAGCACTGCGCAAACAGAAGAAACAGACTCGCGTGTTGATTCTTTCCGCCAAAACCGACACTCAGGATCGGGTGGAAGGCTTGCTGCAAGGCGCTGATGATTACCTGACCAAACCTTTTTCATTTGAAGAGCTGCATGCCCGTATTCTGACGATCATGCGTCGAGGTAGTCTTGAGCAGGTGGACCAGACACTGTCCATCGACGAATTCTGTGTCAATTTAGCGGATAAAACCTTTCTTTATCAGGGGCAGGTCATTGATCTCACCCCGAACGAATTCAAAATCGTACAGTGCTTGTTCAGTGCACCAAACCGGGTGATGAGCGTGGAACAGATCAGTGAATCCGTGGTGGGGCATTTTGATTATGTCGCCAAAAACACGATTGAAGCGCACCTTTCCTCCATTCGTAAAAAGGTGCGTGATGCTGGTGGCAATCTGCCAGTGAAGAACAAACGTGGCTTTGGCTATGTGGCGCAAAAGTGTAGTTAAGGTAGAAAGTGGCGATGAAATCTTTGTTCGGTTCACTGTCAAAAGCGAATCAGTTTGCTTCCATTGAACGCAACCTGATTAACTCCGTCACCCTGATTTTCGGGGCTTTCCTGTTTATGGTGTTTTTGTCCGTGGACTTGGGGCTGGACGATTGGGTTGAAGACCAATTTGATCAGGCGATGCTCAATAAAGCCAACTATCTGAAATCTCAGATTCGAGTGGCTGACCATCATGTTGAGTTTTTGGCTGATGAACGTTTTATGCCAGAGTATGCTGAAAGCGACGATCCGCATTTCTTTCAGCTGTGGCACGATGAAACCACAATCAAACGTTCAGAGTCATTGGCTCAGTATCCACATGTTGATCTGCTTAAACCGGATGTGCAGCTGGGTCGTGATCGCATCGTAGATATCGTTATGCCCAATGGTGACATGGGCCGCGCGACGCTGTCCTATTTTGTCCCTGAAAGCAGTGATGACGAAATCCTCCCGGTTGCACTGACGATATACGAATCCTCGACCGGCTTGGAAAGACTGGTTTGGGTGGTTGACGGGCTGCTGATCGGCAGCTTCATTCTGGCGATGATGCTGATGCGTTATGTTACCAAGAATGTGATTCGCCGTGGCCTGGAGCCACTTGAAAAACTCAATCAGGATTTGAAAACACTGCACAGCAGCGAACAGCCCGCGGCCGGAGAGCTGGAGTTACCTGAGCAAGTGGTGGAAGAGATCGAGCCGATCCGCAAGGAACTTAATCGTTACATTCGCAGCAACCGAACGCTGATCAACAATGAAAAACGTATTACGGCAGATATTGCTCATGAGCTAAAAACGCCTCTGGCAGAAATGATCACGCTGAGTGAGGTCTACATTCGCTATCCGCAGGATGAACGCATCAGTAAAACCTACCAGCATGACATGCTGGCGATCGCTAAGCGTATGAAAGCGATTGTGGAGAACCTGCTGTTGTTGCAAAAAACGTCTTCGATTGCGATGAACTCCGAATGGCAACTGCTGTCGATCAAAAACGTATTTGGCCAGGTGAAGCATGATTTGATGTTCAAATATCCGGATATCGATCAGAGGCTGGTAGTCAGCAGTTGTGCGGACGAATTTTTCTCTGCCGATCGCTTCAGCATTGAAACCATCTTAAAAAACCTAATCGATAATGCCTTGTATTACAGCCCGCATGAAAGCCTCGTGACGCTGGGCTGGAGTGAAGTGGATGATGACTATCAATTATCCATCAGTAACGCGTTGGTGCAGTCGATTACCGAGGAGCAGCTTGCAAAGCTGACGCTACCCCTGTTTCAGATAGATGCGGCGCGAACCAGCAATGAGCGTTTTGGTCTGGGGTTATCGATCATCAGTAATATCTGTCGTCAACAAGGATATACATTGAGCTTTATTCAACCAGATACCATGACCTTGACGGTCAATATCGCTATTCCCAAAGAGGTTCCGTTGCTTCAGCATCACAATGTGTGAGAAGTCAGCATAATGTAGCGATGATGGTTGTGGGAGAATGAACAAGTAACATCAAACATGACCATCGTCGTTATTATAAATATGATCTAGGTTCCAGTATCTCTTTCTTTGGGGATTGGCTTTAACGAAAAAGTTTAAACAATATGACGTTTAAATTGATGGGTGTTTAAACTTTTATTCTTTCTATCCACATTTTTATCATGCCAAAGTTATATATTTTCCAATTTGTGATTTAGATCGTTAATATTCACAATCTATTCTTTGTTAGTCCAATCTGTTTCTTTGCGAAGATTTAATAATAGCGTTAGATCGACATGTTTAGCATGTTGCCATTCGTCGCGTTGTTATATGTTGTGCCTATTGGTTCCTTTGCTTATCTTTGTCTTTTTCATGTTTTGTAAGGATTTTCTTAACTTCTCTGTTTCCAGTTTTATCGTTGACTTCATTTCATTGATTCATTTGATGCAATTGGTTTTGTATATAAGTGAGTTTCATTTTTGTTTATATTTTCTAAAGCGAGTTTCTACTATTGGTAAGAATAAAAAATCTGAATCGATGGATGGGTTATTATTTTCTGTTCAAAATGTTTACATATTCTATTGGTGAAAAATTCTTTGATAGGTTTTCTCTATTGAAATAATTGCCATAAATAATGTGAATATTTGAAACATCGGGACTAGACTCACTTTCGTAGACAATAATTCTGACTAATTTTAATTAACTGACTCAGCGCTTTTGAATCTGAATCAACGAACTTGAACCAAACAGGTAAAGGGACATCTTATGGCAAATCATGAAAGTAGTTCTTCCGGTAAATGCCCGGTCATGCATGGCGGCATGACATCCACGGGTACGTCAAACATGGATTGGTGGCCTAAGGCACTAAATCTCGACATCCTTCATCAACATGACACCAAGACAAATCCTTATGGCGTCGATTTCAATTATCGTGAAGAGCTGAAAAAGCTCGACGTTGATGCACTCAAGAAAGATTTGAAAGCGCTCATGACCGATAGTCAGGAATGGTGGCCAGCGGACTGGGGGCACTACGGCGGTCTGATGATTCGTATGGCTTGGCACGCAGCAGGCAGCTACCGTACAGCGGATGGTCGCGGGGGTGGTGCAACTGGCAACCAACGTTTCGCTCCACTCAACTCGTGGCCTGATAACGCCAACCTGGACAAAGCTCGTCGTCTGCTTTGGCCTCTGAAGAAAAAATATGGCAACAAAATAAGCTGGGCGGACTTGATCCTGCTGGCGGGTAACATGGCTTACGAATCAATGGGTCTGAAAACCTTTGGTTTCGGTTTCGGTCGCGAAGATATCTGGCATCCGGAGAAGGACATTTACTGGGGTTCAGAGAAAGAATGGCTGGCACCAAGTGGCGGTGAAGGTACCCGTTACTCTGGTGAACGCGATCTGGAAAACCCACTGGCAGCCGTAATGATGGGTTTGATTTACGTAAACCCAGAAGGTGTCGATGGTAACCCGGATCCACTGAAAACGGCGCAAGATATGCGCGTCACGTTCGCCCGTATGGCCATGAATGATGAAGAGACCGTGGCGTTAACCGCTGGTGGCCACACTGTTGGTAAAACGCACGGCAACGGAAATGCAGCAGAACTTGGCCCGGATCCAGAAGGCGCGGATCTTGAAGAACAAGGCTTGGGCTGGATGAACCACAAATCACGTGGTATCGGCAGAAACACGGTAACGAGCGGTCTGGAAGGCGCGTGGACAACACATCCGACGCAATGGGATAACGGCTTCTTCAAAATGCTGCTGGAACATGAGTGGCAGTTAGCGAAGAGCCCGGCAGGCGCTTGGCAATGGGAGCCTGTGGACATCGCAGAAGAAGACAAACCGGTGGATGTTGAAGACGGCAAAAGCCGTTACAATCCAATGATGACCGATGCGGACATGGCGCTGAAAGTCGACCCTGAATACCGCAAAATTTCGGAGCGCTTCTACAAAGATCAAGCGTACTTCGAAGAAGTGTTTGCCCGTGCATGGTTCAAACTGACCCACCGTGATTTAGGGCCGAAATCGCGCTACCTTGGCCCGGATGTGCCAGCTGAAGATTTGATTTGGCAAGATCCAGTGCCAGCAGGTCGCACCGATTATGATGTCAACGCGGTGAAAGCGAAGATTGCGGCGAGCGGTCTGAGCACTGGGGAAATGGTGTCTACCGCTTGGGACAGTGCTCGTACGTTCCGCGGTTCCGATAACCGTGGCGGCGCAAACGGCGCGCGTATTCGTCTGGCTCCGCAAAAGGATTGGGAAGGCAACGAACCTGCCAAATTGGCGAAAGTACTGGCAGTGTTGGAAAACATCGCAGCTGAAGCGGGTATCAGCGTTGCTGATACGATCGTTCTGGCTGGTAACGTGGGTATTGAACAGGCGATTAAAGCCGCTGGTTTCAATGTCGCTGTTCCATTCAGTCCAGGCCGTGGCGACGCAGCGGCAGACATGACCGATGTAGAATCATTCGATGTGCTGGAGCCACTTGCAGACGGTTTCCGTAACTGGCAGAAGAAAGACTACGTGGTGAATCCAGAAGAGATGTTGCTAGACCGCGCGCAACTGCTCGGCCTGACTGCACCAGAAATGACGGTTCTAGTTGGTGGTCTGCGTGTCCTTGGCACCAACTACGGTGGCAGTGCACACGGTGTCTTCACTGATCGAGTGGGTGCGCTGACGAACGATTTCTTCGTCAACCTGACCGACATGGCGTATACCTGGAAACCAACGGGTCGCAACAAATACGATATCGTTGACCGTAAGTCAGGTGCCACGAAGTGGACGGCAACCCGTGCTGACCTCGTGTTTGGTTCGAACTCTATCCTGCGCTCTTACGCGGAAGTGTACGCTCAGGACGACAACCAAGAGAAGTTCGTGAAAGACTTCGTAGCCGCTTGGACCAAGGTGATGAACGCGGACCGTTTTGACCTCGTCTAACCCAGGTAGCATTGCAATTGAATCCCTCGGCATCGCCGGGGGATTTTTTTATCAGTTCAACGCTGTATCGTTTACTCTTTGCGCACGGTTACGTTAGATTGGCAAAAATAGTCAACAGATTGCATTGATAAAGCAAAGGAAAGGTGATGGAAATACGCGACATTCAGGACGTTGATATCGTAACAATTACCGAGATTTATAATCGTTACATCGAACAGACGACAATTACCTTTGAAGAAGTGCCGATCAGCGTGAGTGAGATGGGCGAAAGGGTGAACAAAATTCGCGCGGCCGGATTGCCATGGTTGGTCGTCGCACACGAAGGTACGGTAGTTGGCTACTCTTATGCCGGACAATGGAACGCCCGCAGTGCTTATCGCTATACCGTCGAACCTTCCATCTATCTTTCACCACAAGCCAAGGGGCAAGGGTGGGGACGAGCGGTTTATCAGGTGTTGCTCAGCAAGCTCAAAGACCTCGGGATCCGCAATGTTTTGGGCGTTATCGCTTTACCCAATGAGGCGAGTATCGGTTTGCATGAAAGCCTCGGCTTTCGCAAAGTGGGCGAGTTCAGTCAGGTCGGATATAAATTTGAGCGTTGGCTTTCTGTCGGTTATTGGCAATTGGAGATTCCATTACAGTGACGAATAAAGAATGCTTACTTAGCTGTGTGCTTAAGCACTGGCCTAGGGTTAACTTTCCAGTTGAAATTACACCAGTCTTAGTCGGGGCAACCAATCAGGTTTATCGTATTGACGATGGTAAGAAGTGTTACTACCTCAAATCTTATCGTCGCAACCTGCAATCCGCTCTCAATCGAGAACATCATTTACTAAATACGTTGAGTACTGAGCTTCCACAAGTTCTTAAGCCGATTAAAACTCACCTGAATGGTGATCTTGTATGCTGGGAAGGGCACTTTTATGCGTTGTTCCCTGAAGCTAAGGGAGAGATGTTAGAAAGCTTCCAGCTCTCTTGTACTCATGCGCGTGAAGCGGGGATCTATTTGGCTCGCTTACACCACGCATTACGAGCTATCAATGTTACTGACTTCCCCAAAATGAAATTGTGTTGGAACGGAAAAGAATGGTGTGAAAGGCTTCAACGTATTTTGGCGTCGGTTCTGGAAGTGGAATCACCTGATAATGTTGATCGCTGGGCGATTGAACGCATTAGGGAGCAGTATGACTATTTAAATCGACCAGATAGTTGGCACCACTATGTTTGTACGACACAAGAGCAAGTGATTCACGGTGATTTTCATCATTACAACCTGTTTTTTGGCAAAGATGGGCAGGTCAGTGAAGTCATCGACTGGGATTTGGCGCAGAGAATGCCTGTAGGTTATGAGATTGCTAGAGCATGTTGGTACATGTTTCGTCTGGACTTATCAAAAACAAAAGCGTTTATAGAGGGCTATCTATCCATTTCAGTGCTGAGTCTAGCGCGGTTACGAGATGGGGCAAATGCTTGGGCAATTTTCGCCGATCATCACATATGGGCTCTAGAGGCTGTCTATCTCCATGGTAATCAGGCGGCGAAGAAATTTATTCCCGAACAGCCGTTCGAACCATTTTTGTCTTCTTGGAACAAGGTTATTGAACATGTTTCCTACTTGTTTGAAGGCTAAATGAAAGCCCGCATAATGCGGGCTTTGTGTTTTATGGCCAAGGATACGACCCTGTGGCAATGCCTTGTTCGTTGAAGCGTTTAACGATTTCTCGGCGATATTTCACTACATCTTCCAATGGCGCGGAGCGAATCTGCGCGATCTCTTCAGGCGAATAGGGTTTGGCATTGGCTTTATCGCCCCATTTGTCATTGAGATAATTCATTAGTACGGCGAGCTCGTGGTTGTTGAGTCCGGATGCAACCACGCCAGGCACGTTCATCAGATAGACCCGTCCCTGTTCATCGTCCATAAATGCGCCCAGATAGCCGGGAAGAGGCGGGATACCTCCGGCGACTGAGCCGGACCCATCTATGTCATGGCAGCCGGAACATTTGAGGATGTAGTTCTGCTGGGGCGTGTTGGAAGCGGCATAAGCCGCTCCGTTACACAGTGCGAAGGTAATCAAGACGCTTCGTACCCAACGACGGTAAAGCGTTGTTTTCATACCTTAGTCTCCGTCACGCAGTTGATGCAGTTCCTGATGAGAGAGTGGGTTCTCCTTGTATTTGTCGATCAGATTGGCATCAGGCCCACCAGTAAGGTGGTTAATGTCACTCAGGATGTAGTGAGTAATTTCCACCAGATCCGCGGTCTCAAGAAAACTTTGTGGAGGCATAGCAAATCCTTGATAGCTGTTGCCCAAAGACTCGATCTTACCGCTCATCCCCCCTGTTACCACACCCGCAATGTACTGATCGCGCTTGTCGCCAAGGCGGTTCCAGAGCTGCGGGTTTTCCAACGAGGGAGCCAGACCGATAATGCCTTTGGCGTCCATTCCATGGCAGCCAGAACAGTTGGTGACGAATTTATCCTGGTCGGATTCAGCACTCACTGGGTAGTGAGTGCCAAGCGCCACTAAAGCAAACAATAGGGAAACGGCGCGTTTATTCATTCGCCAGCCCCACCAGTGCGGCTACGGTGCAGTGGTAGCCTTTGTTGGTGTTCGCCATACACCAGTTGATGTCGTTGTGCAGACCCATGCGGTATCCCGGACGTTCACGTTCACTGTTGAGACACGCGACTGAGCTGTTCACGATCGCTTTACCACAGCAGTCGTTATACGACACCAGATAGTTCTTATTGTCGTTCGGGTTGAGACATGTGCCCACCCAAGCCACTTTGGACGCTTCAGAACCCGGAGGGCAGGTGGTTTCGCTGCCACCGGATGTGGAACACAAGTTTCCGTCGAGCGCGCAATAGCGCCAGTAGTCACAGCTGTTGATATCATCCCCCGGGCCTTCGGCTGCAAACACTTTGCCTGCTGAGCGGTCAAATGGCAGCAGCGGCATCATGCCCGTACCGACGATAAACACACCTGCTTTGGCGAGAAAGTTGCGGCGGCCAATCTGGCGTGCGGAATGACGGACGGTTTTCTCTGAGAGCCTGTCCATGGCATTCAATAACATTTCGCTGAATTTTTTCATTGTCACTGTCTCCTGCTTAGTGATTAACCGTCACGGTCTGTTTGTGTGAGAAATCTTGTAGTGATTCAAAGCCGCTCTCTTTCGCGTTGAACAAGCTTTCGAGCTGTTCGCGGCTATTGATCAGACCTTTTGACACGATCTGTCCCTGCTCATCCATGAGGACAGAGAACGGCAGTTTTGCCACGCGGTAGGCCATGCCCAGCTCCTGAGACAGCACATACGGAGTGTTTTCCAGTTTATGCTGAGCAATCAACGCGCGTTGAGCGGGTTCGTCACCGTCACTTGCCAGCACCACATTCAGCCAGCTCGATTCGGCTTTTTGCAAACTATTGATGAGAGGAAGCAGCACCTTACAGATAGGGCATGATGGTGCAACGAACAGCACCAAGGTACTTTTTGCTTGCGCGCCACCCAGCGTGATTTCCCCCTGATTGAGAGACATCAACGTCATCGGTTTGGGCGTCTCACCCAACTGAGGTCCATTGTTGTTGATCATGGCTCCCACCGGAGAGATGCGTTCAAACAGAATCCCGACCTGACGGGAAAGCGCAATAAAAGCGATAAACAGCAGTGCGACGAGTACAGCTAAAAAGCCGACTGCAAACAGTAATACAGTATTCATTAGATGTCCTTTTCCTGATCGTGTTGAGCGAGCTTCAGAATCAAATCGTGGTTGTGCATCAGTTGCTCTAGTAGGTAATACCCAAACCAGAGAATCACTCCGCCTGCGATAGCCATCAGCAGACTCAAACTGGTGACGGGCTGATTAGCTGTCATCAGCATCGACCCTGCCAGCGTTATCAGAATGGCATTGCGTAACAGCGTGCGGCGCGATACCACGATCGGTGTTCCACCACATCCACAGTCAATTTCTCGGTTGCCACTTTTCAGTTGCATGCTCATGGCGAGCGTATAGCCGATGAGCAGCAGTAGCATCAGCAGTTCCCCGGTCATATTGGTTGCCGGCGTTATGCTCAGAACCACTGCCGCAATTTCGCCAACCAATAACAACACCGCAAGCGGGTAGGCATATTGTTCAAAGTGGCGTGAGTAGTGACTGATGTAGCCTGAAAAACGACGTAGATCCGCTCCTTTATGCAGCGCGGCCTGAATAAACACCAACACGAAAAAAGTCATGATGGTCAGGTGATATTGGGTTATCCAGGATGTGCTCATATCAGTAATCCACCATCAACATTTGAGTGAAACTGCCCATCTCTTCCGCTTCATGTACTTTGGTGCCTTCAAACTTGCCACCATTAAAGGTGTATTTCACCACGGTGCCGAAGTCGGTCAGGGTGTACACATCCGGCGCTTTGGTTTGAGACACGGCCAGAGAAATCGGTTCTTCTGCTTCAATGCGCGTCACAACCTTATGCGAATCCATGCTCACGCCCCAGATCTCTTGCGCACCGTCTTTGTGGCTACCTTCCTTGCCATCCGGATGCATGGTGACGAACATCAGTTTGTTAGGCTGGTTGTAGCCAATGACTTCGTAACCACCAGGTAGCCAGTTGCCTTCGATGTCTTTGGTGTAGTTGAACTTGTCTGCCAACGTCACGGTTTCGCCAGTGTCATTCAGGACATACA
Source organism: Vibrio sp. LQ2 (assembly GCF_023920125.1). Lineage (NCBI taxonomy): Bacteria > Pseudomonadati > Pseudomonadota > Gammaproteobacteria > Vibrionales > Vibrionaceae > Vibrio > Vibrio sp. LQ2. The sequence continues at coordinate 932,728 of NZ_CP085308.1, read as the reverse complement.
TGTTGCCTTTGAACGAAGTGAACATCAGTTTGCTGCCATCGCGCTGTGCGGTGATGAATAGCGCATCGTCGTCAGTGTCGAAAATCTTTTCACTTTTATGCGCGGTATAGTTCTTCGCATCTTTAGTTATGACGTAGGTTGAGAAGGTGCCGTCGCCGCAAGCGGAGCTGAACTTGTTGTCATCCTGTGATGCGTAAATACCCCAGCAGCCCGGTGTCGGGATTTCTAACAGCGCTTTGCCGCTGGCAATATCCACCACAGATACCGATGCAGCGGGTGTGGCGTTTTGTACGAACGCGTATTTGTCGGTTGCGGAAGTTTGGAAAGTGTTCACGTAAGCTGCGGCTTGCGCCATTTTGGGAGAAGATTCGATCTCTTTATCCAAGCTAAGAGAATTGACCGCGAACTTTTGCACCACAGCGTCGATGTCACCCCAAACAATGCGTTTTGGGTATACCGAGGCGGTGTAGAGCGATTTTTTGTCTTTCGATAAACCAAACTGTGCGATCAAACCCGTGGAGATGTTGCCCTTCGCTTCGAGGTTGTCCGCGCCGATCACGGTGATCATGCTTGAACCTGCCCAGCTTTGATCGATGATGAAGACGTTCGGTCCGGGTTTAATTTCTTTCTCTACAGAGACGTGTTCAGGTTTGAACTGAGTGGCTGCATATGTGGTTGGAAGGAAGATTAAGCCGCTGATAAATAGAGCGCCTAGTACTGTTTTTCTCATTGAATGATCCTTTTCGTTTTAAGAAATCATCATTCAAATCGCAATGTTTATGCCATGTTTATCAGTGGTTTCTAATTTGTTAATAGTGAGTGGGGAAACACCTTGTTACATCTGGTCTGGCATGAGATTTGGGTTGTAATAAAAGTGTCACTTTACGATGTCGCGGGCCTAGTCATGCACAAAAATGTCTGTTTTCAACGCACTACTTTGGAGTATATGCACTAAAAGTGCGCTTGATTGCACATGACTCTGGAGAGATTGAAGGTAAGAAAAAGGCTTCCGGATGGGAAGCATTGAGAACACAGATTACAACACCTTACAGGCAAAACCTTTAAGGTAGAACCCTTCCGGATAAGCGGTATCCGTTGGGTGATCCGCCGCCTGTTCAAAGCGTTCAATGAATTTCACGTCGCGGCCGGCATCCAGTGCAGCATCGGCGATGATTTTTTGGAACAGCACCTGATCCATCAATCCTGAGCACGAATAGGTCAGCAGGGTGCCGCCCGGATTAAGGATTTGCATCGCCAGCATGTTGATGTCTTTGTAACCACGACATGCACCATTAAGCTGCGCTTTGGATTCCGCAAACTTTGGCGGATCCATGATGACAACATCAAATTTGGTGCCTTGGTCGCGGTATTCGCGCAGCAGTTTGAACACGTCTGCATTGAGGAAAACTGCACGTTTTTTCGAAATATCAAACTCATTCAGTTCAGCATTGAACTTCGCGGTATCCAGCGCTGGTTGAGATACATCAGCGTTGATCACGCGCTTTGCTCTGCCTTTCAGCGCGTAAAGGCCAAAACCGCCAGTGTAAGAGAAACAGTTAAGGACATCTTTGTTCTTCACATATTTCATCGACTGGAAACGGCTGTCACGTTGGTCCAGGTAGAAACCGGTTTTGTGGCCACCGACGATATCGACGCTGATTTTCACGCCATTTTCTTCAATTACAACTGATTTTGGCGGCAGTTCGCCATGCAGAACGCCGACACGTTCTTCCAAACCTTCTTTCTTGCGTACCGCGACATCAGAGCGTTCGTAGATGCTGCATGTCGGGAAACACTGTTTCAGCGCTTCAACCAGCGCGTCTTTCTGGCACTCTGCACCTGCACTGAGCAGCTGACACACCAGAAAATCCTGATATTTGTCGATGGTGATGCCTGGCAAGCCATCAGACTCTGCGGCGATCAGGCGGTAACCCGTGAGACCATCACGCTCAATCAGATCATCGCGCAACAACTGTGCCTGCTGGATACGTTTAACAAAAAACGCGGTATCAATGGCTTCTTTTTCAAAGCTCCAAACGCGAGCACGAATTTGAGAATGCGGTGAGTATGCCGCTTTCGCAAGCCATTGGCCTTCGTGGGTATACACATCAACGGTGTCACCTAAACCCGGTTCACCTTCGATTTTGCTGATACCACGAGAAAACACCCAAGGGTGTTTGCGGCGTAAAGATTTCTCACGACCTTTGACCAGATAGATTGCAGGAGTCATTGCGTTACTCAAATGATTAATAGAAATGGGCGGGTATTTTCATGGAACTCAGCCAGAAAAGCAAACGCCGTAGGAAAATAGTCTTTTTGATGACCTCACAGTGGCCCGAGTGAAAATTGTCTATCCTTGGGAAAGGCGATCAAGAGGTGCGCGCATGTTTACGAAACTAAGGAAATGGTTGTTGTCCAATAAGGAAGAGGACTCAACCACTGAACAAGAAGGGAATCAGATGTCGATAAAGTGCGATAAGTTTATTGTGTCGGGTGTAGTGCAGGGAGTCGGCTTTCGATATCACACCGCTCATCAGGGGTTAACGCTGGGTTTAACCGGGTATGCCAAAAACTTATTCAGCGGAGATGTTGAAGTGATTGCCTGTGGTGATCCGCAACAAGTGGACGCATTACATGAATGGTTGAAAGAAGGGCCAAGAACGGCGTCAGTTGAGTGCGTTGAGCGGTCAGAATGTATTACCAACAAGCACTATAGAGGATTTGAAATCCTGTAAGAGGCTCGCTCACAGGATTTCGTTACTCATTGGCGTTACAAGCATTTGGCTGGCTTTGGCAAGCCTGCCAGTTTGGTTGCTTGTTTAGCCGGGCCTTTCGGAAACAGTTTGAATAGGTATTTGCTGTTGCCTTTTTCCGGACCGTGCTCTTTTTCCATCGCCTTAACCAGCATACGAATGGCTGGCGAGGTTTTAAATTCTTCATAGAAATTACGCACGAAGTGCACCACTTCCAAGTGAGCATCCGTCAAAGTCAGGCCTTCATCCTTGGCAAGAATGTCAATCATTCCTTCTTCCCACAAGGTGTAGTCCAGCAGATAACCTTGTGCGTCGGTTTCAATCGATTTGCCGTTGTATTCAAACATCTTTATTGTCCAATCGTCAGTTTGCGCTAAGGGTAGCGAAGCCCGTGCATTTGCTCAAGGGGTATTGGTGATTGTTCCAAAAAGTAAAAAGCCCGAAAGCAAAGCTTTCGGGCTTAGAATCTTTACCTTAAGCGAGCGAATTAATCGTCGCGCATCACGCCAAGAATGCTTAGCAGGCTGATGAACAGGTTGTAGATAGACACATACAGAGTAATGGTCGCTGAGATGTAGTTGGTTTCACCACCGCGAACAATTTGCTGTGTTGTCAGCAGAATTGCACCCGTTGAGAACAGAACAAACATGCCGCTCATCGCCAAGTAAAGCATTGGCATTTGCAGGAAGATGTTCGCTACCATACCAATTAGCAGTACCACGAAGCCCGCCATCAACAGACCACCCAGGAAAGACAGGTCACGTTTTGTGGTCAGTGCGTATGCTGAAGCACCCATGAACGCCAGAGCTGTGCCGCCCAGCGCTGTCAGCACGACGTCGCCCATACCTGCACCCACATACATGTTCAGGATTGGACCGATGGTGTAGCCCAGGAATCCGGTAAACAGGAACGTAAATACAAGACCCATACTGTTGTTACGGTTCTTTTCAGTCAGGAACAGCAGGCCGTAGAAACCAACCAGCATGATGATCAGACCCGGGCGAGGAAGGTTCATCGCCATCGAGATACCAGCCACAACCGCAGACCAAAGCAGTGTCATTGAAAGCAGTGCATACGTGTTACGCAGCACTTTGTTTGTTTGTAGAGCACTGTCATAAGACGAGGTGCGTGAATACATAGGACTGTTCATACTCTTCCTCATAGAAAGGTGTTGATATTTATATGGACATTTATGAGGCCAAAAGTTCCATATTTCAAGCCTCTGCCACTAACAATTACTGGAAATAATAATCAAAAAATGGGCGGATAGGTGTGAACAAGTTGTAACACAACATTTCCAATCAACGAAAGATTTTTGAAGTATTTATTTGAATACTATGTGTTTTTTATGGTTTGGCTGAAATGTTTTGTGGTGATCGAGTCCGATGAGCCGTGTTGTTGATGTTCAATCTCACCAAGCGGATAGCATAAATGCCAAAAGAAAAGAGGCGATAATTCGCCTCTTTGGATTGTGAGTTTGGGCCTGTTAGTGGTGCAGAATCTGCGCCAGGAAAGCCTGAGTACGGTCGGATTGTGGATTTTCGAAGAAATCTTTCGGGTTGTTTTCCTCGATAATTTCACCTGCATCCATAAAGATCACGCGGTCAGCCACTTCTTTGGCAAAGCCCATTTCGTGCGTTACACACAACATGGTCATTCCTTCTTCTGCCAACTCAACCATAACGTCGAGTACTTCGCGCACCATCTCTGGGTCGAGTGCCGAGGTCGGCTCATCAAACAGCATTACCTGAGGATTCATGCACAGTGAACGCGCAATCGCCACACGTTGCTGCTGACCACCGGACAACTGGCCAGGGTACTTATCTGCCTGATCCGGAATCTTAACGCGCTTGAGATATTTCATCGCAATCGCTTCAGCTTCCTCTTTCGGCATCTTTTTCACCCAAATAGGTGCCAGTGTACAGTTTTCCAAAACCGTCAGGTGAGGGAAGAGGTTAAAGTGTTGGAAACACATACCCACTTCACGCCGAACGGCTTCAATGTTTTTCAGATCTTCAGTCAGTTCATTGCCAGACACGACAATCTGTCCTTTCTGATGCTCTTCCAGGCGGTTGATGCAGCGAATCATGGTGGATTTACCGGAGCCGGAAGGTCCACAGATAACAATACGCTCGCCTTTTTTTACGTCCAGGTTGATGTTTTTCAGTACGTGAAACTCACCGTACCACTTATTCATGTCCTTAATCTGAATCATGAGATCGCCAGAATTTTGTTGCGTCATAATACGTTCCTTGAAAGATTGCTTATCGTTTGTGGCCGGTATGGAGTTTACGTTCGAGCCAAATCGAGTATCTCGACATGCCGAAACAGAACACCCAGAACACTAACGCGACAAATACATAACTCTCAGTTGCAAAACCCAACCATTCCGGGTCGGTGTTTGCAGCCTGACCGATGCCCAGTACATCAAACATACCGATGATAAGTACCAAGCTGGTGTCTTTAAACAGACCAATAAAGGTGTTTACGATCGATGGAATGGTGATTTTCAGTGCCTGAGGCAGAATAATCAATCCCATCTTTTTCCAGTAGCTCAGACCCAGAGCGTCCGCGGCTTCGTACTGACCTTTAGGAATCGCCTGTAAACCACCACGAATAACCTCAGCCATATACGCGGCACTGAACATCACCACACCAATCAGGGCGCGCAGCAGTTTATCCGTCTCTGAACCTTGGGATAGGAACAGTGGCAACATAACTGACGCCATGAACAGAACCGTGATCAGTGGAACACCACGCCACACTTCGATGTACACCGTACACAGACTGCGGATAACAGGCATGTCAGAGCGGCGACCTAGGGCCAGTGCGACACCGATAGGCAGTGACACAACAATACCGACCAACGCAATGATCAACGTTACCAACAAACCACCCCACTTATGGGTGGAAACTACGTCCAGTCCGAACACACCGCCATACAGCAGGCCTGCCATCAGGAATGGGTAGATGTTGACAAAGAACAGCCAAATCCAGGTACGTTTAGGTGTCTTTTCATACGCCAGAAGAGCGATGAAAATCGCCAGCGTTGCAAAGAATAGGCGAGGGCGCCACAGCTCTGCTTGCGGGTAGAAGCCATACATGAACTGTTCCCAGCGCACGCTGATGAAAACCCAACAGGCGCCATCACGAGTACAGGCATCGCGGGTCGTGCCGACCCAGTCTGCTTTGATAATTGCCCAGTCCAGAACATGCCAGATTGCTGAGAAGGCAATATACGCCAACACAATAGTGACAACGGAATTCAGCGGACTGTTAAACAGGTTTTTACGCAGCCAGCCGACAACGCCGGTGGTGTTGGATGGTGGCGGCAGACTAGGTTGAAACTGATGTGTCTTCATCTTATCTCTCCACCAAAGCAACTTTACGGTTATACAAGTTCATCAACGCTGACGTAATCAGACTTAGTGTCAGGTAGACACCCATGGTCATTGCAATGATTTCAATTGCCTGACCGGTCTGGTTCAGCGTTGTGCCCGCAAATACCGACACCAAGTCCGGGTAACCAATTGCCATCGCAAGGGATGAGTTTTTGGTCAGGTTCAGATATTGGCTGGTGAGTGGCGGGATGATGATGCGTAGAGCCTGAGGAATAATGACCAGTTTCAGAGTCTTAGAGCGTGGCAGACCCAGCGACATTGCCGCTTCTGTCTGACCATGGCTTACGGCATTAATACCAGAACGGACGATCTCGGCAATGAACGCGGCGGTGTAAACACTCAGCGCGACAAGCAAAGCTGCCAATTCCGGAATGATGCTGATACCACCACGGAAGTTAAACCCTTTCAGTTCCGGATATTGCGCAGAAATTGGCATACCCATAATGAAATACACCAGCAGAGGCAGACCGACACACAGTGTCAGGATGATGCGCCCCATCGGTGTTTGCTGACCAGTTAAACGTTGCTTGTTATTCGCCCAGATATTGATCACGGCGGAGGCGATAATGCCTGCTACCAGAGTGATCAACACCACGCTGGAGCCTTTCTCAAACACAGGTGCAGGGAAGAACAAGCCACGAACGTTCAGAAACACCGCTTCTCCCAGGCTCATACTCTCACGTGGAGATGGCAGAGCTTGCAGTACCGCGAAGTACCAGAAGAAGATCTGTAATAGAAGAGGGATGTTACGGAACGTTTCGATATACACCGCGGCCAAACGACTCACCAGCCAGTTGGACGACAGGCGTGCAATACCGAGCACAAAACCGATCAGAGTTGCGAAAATAATACCCAAAACTGACACCAGTGCGGTGTTCAGCAGACCCACCACGAAGGTACGTCCATAGGAGTACGTCTCGTTGTAGTCGATCAAAGTCAGGCCAATCCCGAAGCCAGCAGGTTGATCAAGGAATTTAAAACCAGTCGCGATACCACGCGATTCCAGGTTCGTCAGGGCATTATTAATGATGGTGTAAAAGAAGAAAACCAGAGCGGCAATAGCGATCAGCTGAAAAACAACTGAACGAAAAGTGGGATTGTAAAATAAATTTGTGCTTTTAGCGGGAGCCGAGCTCGCTGCTTTTTGCACAGCAGTATTCGTAGGTTTCATACAGCGATAACCTCTTATCCATTTTTGACAAAGGGCGGCCGAAACCGCCCATTTTTATCAATCTTTATTAACGGATAGGTGGAGCGTACATAAAGCCGCCCGCATTCCACAGCGCGTTCACGCCACGAGAAATTTGTAGAGGCGAACCTTTACCTACTGTGCGCTCGAAGCTTTCACCGTAGTTACCCACTTGTTTCACGATTTGGTAACCCCAGTCGTCACGGATGCCCAGACCTGAACCTTTAGGACCGTCGACGCCCAGAATGCGTTTAACTTCTGGGTTGTCAGACTTCAGCATTTCGTCTGCGTTCTTAGAAGTGATGCCGTATTCTTCCGCGTTAACCATCGCGAACAGAGTCCATTTCGCTACGTTGAACCACTTGTCGTCGTCCTGACGAACAACTGGACCCAGAGGCTCTTTAGAAATGATTTCAGGTAGTACAACAGCTGAATCTGGTTTTTCCAGGTTCAGGCGCAGAGCGTACAGACCAGATTGGTCAGTAGTCAGTACGTCACAACGACCGGCATCGAAACCTTTTGAAGTTTGCGCTGCTGTATCGAATACGACTGGCTTGTAGCTCATACCGTTATTACGGAAGTAGTCTGCAAGGTTTAGCTCGGTAGTTGTACCTGACTGAACACAGACAGATGCGCCATCCAGCTCTTTAGCACTTGAAATGCCAAGATCTTTCTTAACCATGAAGCCCTGACCGTCGTAGTAGTTCACACCAACAAAGTTCAGACCCAGCGCTGAATCGCGGTGTAGAGTCCAAGTGGTGTTACGAGACAGAACGTCGATTTCGCCAGACTGCAGGGCAGTGAAGCGTTCTTTTGCGGTCAGAGGTACGTATTTGACCTTAGTTTTGTCACCAAGAACTGCAGCTGCAAGCGCTTGACAATATTCCACATCGATCCCTTCCCATTCGCCTTTTGCGTTAGGGTTCGAGAAGCCCGGAAGACCAGTACTCACGCCACAAGTCAGAAAACCTTGAGACAATACTTTGTCTAGGGTGCTGTCCGCAGCTGAGGCTGAGTTAGCCATCAGGGCAGTAGATGCCGCTACAACGGAAGCAAGAACTGTTAGTTTATTTGCCATTTGTATCCTTCCTGTATGATCCATGGTTGACCAGGTGACACCTGATACAAGGTTCAGAAAATGTTGTGTTTTATTATTAGTTTCGGCTGTATTTGGGCTCAATCGCACATTTACAAATCAACCGTTTATAAGCGTAGGTAAGGAATAAAGGATTCTCAAATATATAATTTAAAAAGATTTTCGTTTGAGATCACAAACCTAAGCTGTAGTTAGAATGGCGAAATGTTACGCGGTTGTAAATAGTGCAACTGGGCACACGATTAGTGCAACAGAATGGTAGAAGGACAATTAACTGTTAACTTAATATTAACACTTATAGTTTGTGTGAGATTTCAATATAAAATGCTGATCCCCGGCTCAAATTCGGTGATTAATTATTTCATCCACCTTAGCTAGTGATTTCCTTGCACCTTTTTTGGTAGCATGAAACGCATAGTTATTTAGATTGTGACCAAAATAAAATGCGATATTTTCCTCTGTTCCTGGATTTAACTAACAAACCGGTGCTCGTCGTAGGCGGAGGGGAGGTTGCATGCCGCAAAATAGATGCGCTCCTTCGCGCCGGAGCCAAAGTGACTATTGTTTCTCCACAAATTGCCTCAACTCTGCAATCCTTAGTGGATGACGGTAAGTGTCAGTGGATTCAAAATTTTTACACGTCTCAGATTCTCACCAAAGAATATCTGCAGGTTTGGGCGACAACCGATAACCCGGATTTAAACCATCAAGTGCATAAAGATGCAAAAAACATGGGTATTTTAGTCAATGTGGTTGATGATCAACCTTACTGCGATTTTATTACCCCTTCGATGATCGAACGTGGCCGTGTACAGCTTGCTATCTCTAGCGGTGGCGCGTCGCCGGTGCTGATTCGCAACGTACGGGAAACTCTCGAAGCCGTTTTGCCTCAGAACCTTGGACTACTGGCGGATTTTGGTGCGTCGAAACGAAACTCCATCAAAGAATTTTTGCCAACAGTTGATCTCCGTCGCAAATTCTGGGAGATGTTTTTTGCGGATACCGAAGTAAAAAATGCCAAAGATCGCGAAAGCCTGGAAAAAATGTACATCAAGGCACTCGATAAACCGCTGGATGATGATGGTGAAGTGATCTGGGTAGAATTTGGTAAAGATGTGGAGTTACTGCCTCTCAAAGCACTGCGCTACATGCAACAGGCTGAGTTGGTGCTGTTTGCCAAGTCATGCCCGTTTGATTTTATCGATTTGTGTCGTCGCGATGCTGAACGTGAGCGCTTTACCAGTGCGGCAGAACTAAGCGAACGCCTCAAGAAAGCTAAAGCGGAGCAATTGAGAGTGTGTGTTCTGATCCCACATGGTATGCAGGAATACACTTTATTGCAGGCACATCAGCGAGTGCTGGGTCAGGGCTTTGAAAAATAGAATCGGGCAAAATAAAAAGGCGGCTGTTGGCCGCCTTTTTGTGTCCTGGAAGCACTTACGCGTCGCAACGCTCTTTGTTGAGGGCAAACTTTTCAATCGCCGCAGCAACACCATCTTCGTCATTGCTTAGCGTGATGTAATCGGCGATGCGCTTCGTTTCTTCCATCGCGTTAGCCATGGCAATGCCCATCCCTGCGTATTGCAGCATGTGATGATCGTTTTCGGCATCACCCATACAGATGACCTGGCTGGCCGGAATATTCAGGTGGTCGGCAATCGCTTTGACACCCACGCCTTTGTTGCTTTGAGTATTAAGGAACTCAAGGAAGAATGGCGCGCTTTGTACGATCGTATATTGCTGATGCAGATCAGCTGGCAGACTGGCGATGGTGCGGGTGAGCAGCTCAGGTTCGGCCACAATCATGGCTTTGATGATTGGGTGATCATCTTCCAGTTGCTCAAAGTCCATCTCGGTAATAGAAAGGCCATTAATTTGCGCTTCAACTTCGGTGTACTTGCTGGTTTTCGGAGTAATCAAACCATGAATTTGGCTAAATGCATGGGTATTAACGCCCATTTCGTTGGCCAGACGGGCCACCATTTTCGCGCTGCGGCCATCAAGAATCTGCTGGTAGATGATCTCGCCAGTACCGACGTTGGCAACCATCGAGCCGTTGTAGTAGAGCACGTAATCATCTTTCGATTGAATGTTCAGTTCTTCGAGCTTGCTGCGCATGCCGTCAATCGGACGACCGGACGCCAGAACCACTTTAATCCCTTGTTCGCGAGCCTCAGCAATCGCCAGTTTGGTGCGTGGTGAAATTTGCTTTTGGCTGTTTAACAGGGTGCCATCCATATCGAGAGCGATCAGTTTGTACATGTCTTACCTAAAAAGTCTGCGCGAAACGAAAGGTCAGATTATACCTAAAATATGACAGGATGCGCGTTTTTGATGAAAATGGTGTCGAATATTTATGCGTAGCTTTGATCTGGGTGTGCGAACTCTGCTTATGCAATTGGTGGAGTTAAGTTGCGACTTTTTGTGTGCGGAACGGCGGTTTTAAATTGACCTTCACCAACGCATCCTTTAAGGTCAGCGATCTGCAATTTTTGGATAACAAGTTAGGCAATTTTACCTTGTATAAAGTAAACGAAATGTTTGAGACGATTCAGGGCGAGGGCGTGTTTACCGGCGTGCCTGCGGTGTTTGTTCGTCTGCAAGAATGTCCTGTTGGCTGTGCCTGGTGTGATACGAAACAGACCTGGGATGCCGAGCCCGCTGATGAGCGCTCATTTGATGAAATTCTGGTGAAAACGGAAGACAATCCGAACTGGTGCTCCGCATCAGCGCAACAGATCATCGAGCGATATCGTGCTCAGGGCTACAGTGCTAAACATATCGTGATTACAGGTGGTGAACCTTGTATCTATGATTTAGTGCCTCTGACGCAGGCATTTGAAGCGATTGGCTGCCGCTGTCAAATAGAGACCAGCGGTACCTTTGACGTTCAGGCAACCGAAAATACTTGGGTGACAGTGTCACCAAAAGTGGCGATGAAAGGCAAATTGCCAGTAATCGATTCTGCGCTGCGCAGAGCAAATGAAATTAAGCACCCGGTTGCGACTGATAAAGACATCGACAATCTGGATCAGCTACTTGCTCGCGCCAAGGTGCCGGAAAAGACTGTGATTGCGCTACAGCCGATCAGCCAGAAACCACGTGCAACCCAGCTGTGCATTGAGACTTGTATTGCGCGAAACTGGCGCTTGTCTATTCAGACTCACAAATATCTCAGCATTGCTTAAAGGAGTAGCGGAATGAAAAAAGCAGTTGTCGTGTTCAGCGGCGGTCAGGATTCAACGACCTGTTTGGTTCAGGCTTTGAAAGAGTTTGATGAAGTGCATGCCATTACGTTCGACTATGGTCAGCGTCACAAGCTGGAGATTGAAGTAGCACAGACGCTGGCGAAAAAACTAGGTGTGAAAGCGCACAAAGTGATGGATGTCGGTCTGTTGAATGAGTTGGCAATCAGCTCACTGACTCGAGACGACATTCCGGTGTCGCACGAACTCCAAGAAAATGGCCTGCCAAACTCATTTGTTCCGGGGCGCAATATTCTGTTTCTGACTCTGGCGGGCATTTATGCTTACCAAATTGGTGCGCAGACCGTCATTACCGGCGTGTGTGAGACAGATTTTTCCGGCTATCCGGATTGTCGCAACGACTTCGTTAAAGCGATGAACAGCGCATTGGTTCAAGGGATGGATCGCGAGCTGGAAATTCGTACGCCGCTGATGTGGCTGAACAAAGCGGAAACCTGGGCAATGGCGGATCAAAATGACGCGCTGGAGTTAGTTCGTAATGAAACACTGACTTGTTACAACGGTATCATCGGCGATGGTTGTGGAGACTGTCCATCGTGTCACCTGCGTAAAGCGGGCTTGAACGATTATCTGGAAAACCGTGAGGCTGTCATGGCCGCTCTGGTTGCCAAACAAGCCCAATAATACTGCATACCTTCACAAAGAAGCTGCGTCATTGAAGCTCATTAGAGTGTTCAGTTTCGCGGCTTTTTTGTTTTTCATTCTGCCTACCTGCCGTTTTCCCCCGCATTACACTAAGCTCAAAATCACAATATCCATACAAATTGTGAGAATTTGTGGTGAATCGCAATATCAGAATTTGATTCCGGTACAAAAAGTGATCTGTCTCACGCCCAATTTGGGATTCCGTTGACTATTGTCAAATAGCCTTAGCCCTTTAGGGGTAGGATTGCATACGTAATTAACTTCAGTTCACCCAGTTGAGCTGCGATATTTCGTAATCAAACCCACAGATTTGTGAGGACAAATGAGTATTAAAAAAAGCGCGATCGTGCTGCTTCTCGTCATTGGTGTAGTCATAGGTTGGCTGACACTCGGCGGAACGCATGCTATTTTGGAAAAGACCTCGAGCACCGAGTTCTGCGTCTCTTGCCACACCATGGAAACCCCTTACAAGGAGTATCAGGGTTCCGTGCACTTTACGAATGCAAAAGGCATTCGTGCTGAATGTGCGGACTGTCATATCCCCACCGATACCATCGATTACCTGATCACTAAGATTCGTGCGTCTAAAGACATCTACCACGAGTTCATTACCAAAAAGATCAGCACGGATGAGAAGTACGAAGCGCATCGTGCCGAAATGGCCGAAACGGTCTGGGCGCAGTTGAAGGCGAATGATTCGGTGACTTGTCGCTCTTGTCACTCAGAAGATGCGATGGAAACCTACGACCAGACTCCTGAAGCGCAAAAGATGCACCAGTACGGTATTGAGAACAACCAAACTTGTATCGACTGTCACAAAGGCGTCGCGCATATCCTGCCTGAAGTGAAAATGGATAGTCAGGCGCTGGCTCATCTGGTGGATGAAGCCAAACTGACCCCGGCAACGGCAAAAGAAGTGTTCACCATGCAAGCGACTCCAATCGGTAAGTTGGGCACCATTAATCCGGCAACCAAACTGGCAGTGATGAGCGATAAAGATGGCAAGCGCACAGTTTCTCTGACGGCTTACCAGATGCAAGGCGCGGAGCAAGTGCTTTACATGGGGCAAGGCAAGCGCGCGGTGGTGGCCATCCTGACCGAAGCGGGTCAGAACGCGCTGACTACAGGCGAATACACTGAAGACGATTACGGTAATAAATGGCGCAGCGTTGAGCTACAGGGTGACATCGAAACGCCTGTGCTGGCGAAAATCGATTCGTTGTGGTCTTACGCCGAGCAGTTGGACAACGTTTACTGTTCAACCTGTCACGCCAAGATTCCAAGCGAGCACTTTACGGTCAACGCATGGCCTGCGGTGGCAAAAAGTATGGGTGATCGTACATCCATCAGCAAAGAAGATTTAGAGATTCTGACTAAGTTCTTCCAATACAACGCAAAAGATGCCGCTCAATAACCAGTATAAGGATTCAGTGATGACCACTCTCACACGTCGAAGTTTTCTGAAAGGTGCAGGTATGACAGCGGGCGCGTTTGCCATTTCATCTGTTGCACCTATGCCTGTATTTGCCAACGAACGCAGTGGCTCAGCAGTGTTGACTGCTGGCCGCTGGGGCGCGATGTTGGTTGAAGTGAAAGATGGCAAAATCGTGTCATCGACCAATGCGCTGCCACAAACCGTGGAAAACAGCCTGCAAAGTTCTGCGCCGGATCAGGCGCATACTCAAGCACGCGTTAAATATCCGATGGTACGCAAAGGCTATCTGGCCAACCCATCTAAACCTCAGGGCACACGCGGAGACGATGAGTTCGTCCGTGTTAGTTGGGACCAAGCGTACAAGCTCATTCATGAACAGCATATGCGTATTCGTAAGCAGTACGGTGCCGAGTCCGTCTTTGCTGGCTCATATGGTTGGCGATCCAGTGGTATCCTGCACAAAGCGCAGACATTGCTGCAACGTTACATGAGCATGGCGGGCGGTTATTCCGGCCACCTTGGCGACTACTCAACCGGTGCAGCGCAAGTGATCATGCCACACGTGGTAGGGTCAATCGAAGTGTATGAACAGCAAACGACATACCCGATGATTATGGAGAATTCGGACGTCGTCGTACTGTGGGGTTTAAACCCACTGAACACGCTGAAAATTGCCTGGTCGAGTACCGATGGCGCGGGTCTGGAGTTCTTCCATCAACTGCAAAAGTCCAACAAAACCATCATTGCTGTCGACCCAATGCGCTCCGAAACCATCGAGTTTTTTGGTGACAAAGCACAGTGGATTGCACCGCATCCGGGAACGGACGTGGCGATGCTGCTGGGGGTCGCGCACTCGCTGGTAACAAAGAAACAGCACGATGTGGAATTTCTGAATAAGTACACATCAGGTTACGACAAATTTGAAGACTACCTGTTAGGTAAGTCGGACGGTGTCGAGAAAACCCCACAATGGGCGGAAGGCATCTGTGGCGTACCCGCTAAACAACTGGAACTGCTGGGGGATATTTTCAGTCAGAACCGCACGATGATCATGTCGGGCTGGGGAATTCAGCGTCAGCAGTATGGCGAACAGAAACACTGGATGCTGGTTACACTGGCCGCTATGTTGGGCCAGATTGGTTTACCGGGTGGCGGTTTTGGTTTCTCTTACCACTATTCCAATGGTGGTAACCCAACGCGCAATGCTGGCGTTTTACCGGCAATTTCTGCGGAGATTGCGGGCGCTTCTTCTGCGGGTAACGACTGGGCGGTCTCGGGCGCTGTTAATGCGTTCCCAGTGGCTCGTATTGTCGAAGCACTGGAAAATCCTGGTGGTAAATACCAACACAACGGTCATGAACGAGTCTTCCCTGATGTCAAAATGATCTGGTGGGCGGGCGGTGCAAACTTTACTCACCATCAGGACACCAACCGTCTGATCAAAGCGTGGCAAAAACCAGAACTGATTGTGATCTCTGAACCATACTGGACCGCCGCGGCGAAACACGCGGATGTGGTTCTGCCAATCACGACCTCGTTTGAACGCAACGACATGACCATGACCGGGGACTACAGTAACCAGCACTTGGTGCCGATGAAACAGGTGATTGAACCACAGTTTGAAGCGCGCAACGACCTGGATGTGTTTGCGGATATGGCTGAGCTACTCAAACCGGGCGGTCGTGACGTCTATATGGATGGCAAAACCGAAATGGAATGGCTGGCGGGTTTCTACAAAGACGCTCAGAAAATTGGCCGAGCTAACCGCATTGCGATGCCAAACTTCAGCTACTTCTGGAAACAGAATCAACTGATTGAGATGAAGTGGAATGAAGAGAACGCGAAATTCGTGCGCTATAAAGATTTCCGTGAAGATCCGATTCTGAATCCATTGGGTACGCCAAGTGGCAAGATCGAAATTTACTCTAAAACCATTGAGAGTTTTGGTTATAAAGATTGTCCTCCGCATCCGACCTGGCTGCCGCCAACGGAGTGGGTGGGCAACGCCAAAGATGGTGAGTTGCAACTGATGACGTCGCACGCGGCCCATCGTCTGCACAGCCAGTTGAACTACGCCAAACTGCGTGAGCTGTATGCGATTGCCAACCGAGAGCCTATCTGGATTCATCCGGAAGATGCAAAAGCGCGTGGTATTGCCGATGAAGACTTGGTGCGAGCGTTTAACGATCGCGGCCAGGTTCTGGTGGGAGCCCTTATTACGGATGGCATCAAACAAGGTTCGGTGTGTATTCATGAAGGAGCGTGGCCAGATTTCGACAAACCACATGGCATCTGTAAAAACGGCGGCTGTAACGTATTGACCGCGGACATTCCTTCATCACGCCTGGCTAACGGTTGCGCGGGTAACTCGTCACTGGTCAAGATTGAAAAATGGCAGGGTGAAGCGCTTCCGCTAACGGCGTTTACGCCACCAAAAGGTGCTTAAGCGTAAACATTGACGACTAAACCGCTCTTCGGAGCGGTTTTTTTATCGTTGAATTAGTATCAATGCGAGTCAGCCTTCAACACCTTGTCGTAAACCTGAGCTAGACTCGAACCATAATCAGGAGGCGTTTATGACGATAAAAAATGTGGTGTTTGATATTGGTAATGTGATCGTTAAGTGGGCGCCTGCGGAAATTTCCGCGCTCACTTTTGGGGAAACCGAGCAGGCAAAACAGCGCGCGAAGCTGCTGTTCCAAAGTGAGATTTGGCGTGATCTCAATAAAGGACACTACACAGAACAACAGGCACAGTTGCAGTTTCATTCTACGCTGGGTATTGAACCTGCAGAACTGGAGACACTGTTTCACTACATCAAAGCCACTCAGCAACTGATCGACGGTACGCAAACGTTGATGGATGACTTGCTGGACGCGGGTTACACCCTTTATGCATTGACGGACAACGTCAATGAAATCGTCGCCCATCTGAAAGCAACCTATGATTTCTGGCCAAAGTTTTCTGGTGCCGTCGTGTCAAGTGAGTGTGGGTTACTCAAACCGGATCCGCGCATTTATCAACATCTGGCTCACAGCCAAAACATCTTGCCACATGAATCGGTATTTATGGATGACATGCCAGCCAATGTTCAGGGTGCGATCGATCAGGGGTTTCATTCGTTCCAGTTTGTGACGGCTCAGGAAGCACGTAATACCTTGGTTTCATTGGGTTTGAACTTCTGAGCTGGAATTTGTGATCGCTGGCAAAACTGAGCAACGAAGCGCTAATATTTTGTGATAAACATACACATATTGTGTGGTAATTGTCGGTTGCTCAACTACTATGAATAAAAATAACAATAAATTAGTGCGTTAGGGACCTTGTAGTGAAAGGAACGATCACTTTGTTGTTTGCATCGACGGGAGAGCTGTTATCTCATTCGGCGCAAACATTTCAGCACGTTACCCACTTAAATCAGCTGCTCCTGACCTCAACTGATGGAGAGGGGGAGCTGTCTTTCGCCGACATTCAGCACCATTTCCCATCCTCCGATGCTTTGCACATTACTACTGTGGTTAGCGGCACGCTCTACTCCGGGCAAATCTCCAGTATTCAGGATAAAACGGGTCAGCTTCAGTATCTTGTGCAGATTGAAGATGCGTCGCATCCGTCGATTCTGCATATCCAGCGTATGAAACAGATTCTCGATTGCGCTCAAATTGCGACTTGGGAATGGAATGTTCAAACCGGTGAAACCAAATTCAATGAGCGCTGGGCAGGTATTGTTGGTTACAACTTACAGGAGTTGGCGCCAACCGACATTAATACCTGGTTAAATTTGGCTCATCCCGACGATCTGGCGTTATCTGAAGTGGCTCTTAACGCCCATTTTAATGGTGAGAAGCCGTACTACGAGTGCGAAGCTCGTATGCGACATAAAGATGGCCACTGGGTCTGGGTGCGCGATTACGGTCGCATTGTGTCCTGGGATCAAAGCGGCAATCCTGAATGGATGCTGGGCACGCACATCGACATTTCCGCTTATAAACATATTCAGGCACAGAACGAGTTACTCAGTAAAGATCTCAATATGATCATGGATTTATGCCCGACGGTGATCTATAAGATATCGGCTGACAAAGACCAACGTGTTCAGTTTATTACCCGCGGCGTTGAAGCGTTGCTGATGTACAAAGATGGGGACGTGATCAACCAGGTCAATTGGTGGCGTCGGCATATTCATCCTCAGGATTTGAGTGAATACGATGAGCGGGTGGCCAAATGGCGCGCGCAGGGTGAAAACGCCATTCTGGATTGCGAATACCGTTTTCGCCGCGCAGACGGTCAATATATCTGGCTGGCAGACCGGGCCAGAACGGTCACCTCTGAAGATGGGCGAAGTCAGTACTATGTCGGCTCGATTATCGACATCAGCGAACTGGTCTCGCTCAATAATCATCTTCAGTCATTAGCCAAAGTTTCTCCGGCTGTTCTTTATCAGTTCGAGTATCTCGACGATGGTTCGTGCCGTTTCCCTTACGCCAGTCAGAAACTGAAGGATATTTTCGGCGTGTCACCGGAAGATGCGGCTCGGGATGCAGCGCCCGTGTTTGATGCCATTTATCCTGAAGACGTCAGCAAAGTACGTCAGAGCATTGAACAAGCGGCTCAGACACTCGAAGAGTGGAAGTGTGAGTTTCGGGTCAAAGCTGGGGGGAAATTACGTTGGTTGTATGGCCACTCTATTCCGTCGCTGTCTAATGAAGGAAAGATGATTTGGTCAGGACAATTGATCGATATCTCTGAGAAGAAAGAGCTGGAGCTGCGGTTGCAAAAAGAATCGACAACCGATCCTCTAACGGGAGCCTACAACCGCCGCTATTTCTTACAGGAGTTGCATGAAGAACTGCTGCGCAGCAGCAGAGACAAGCAGGAGCTTTCAATTCTTGCTATCGATTTCGACTTCTTTAAGCAGATCAATGATCGCTTCGGCCATGATGCCGGTGACTACGTGCTGCAACAAATCAGCCAGAGCTTACAGTCTCACTTGCGGGAATACGACACGCTCGCCCGCATGGGCGGAGAGGAATTTACGGTGCTGTTGCCTCACACTGACTATCAGACGGCGTTTGCGATCGCGGATAAATTGCGTCGCTTGGTGGAAGTCCACAAAATGCACTATCAGCAACAAGATATCATGTTGACTGTCACAATCGGCGTTGCCTCCACTCAGAAGGGAACGTGTAATCCGTTTGCACTGCTTAAACAGGCTGACCGCGCTCTCTATCAAGGCAAAGAAAACGGCAGAAACTGCGTTTGCTGAGCGTATTCACTCCATTCTTTTCCGCTTTTGTTTGTCATATCAAATTACCCAAAACGTCATAATCACGGCGTAGATTAGTTTCCCATCTCGACATTGTTCGATTAAACAACCACTTGTATGGGGAATTTTATGAGTAAGGGAAAATACCTGCCTGCCGCATTACTGTTAAGCGTGTTGGTCGGTTCAGCGCAGGCTGCGCAAACAAGTTCGATAAGTAGCGTTGATAAGCAGCAAGGGGCCAGCCTGCCTTATCAAGTGCTGCGTTCGGATCTTAAGGACACCTCAGGTCACGCTATCGAGATTCGTAACGGCGGATACGGGTCGGACATGTGTGCACATCCGAGCAATCCAAATCAGTTTTATGCCATCACTGACCGTGGTCCGAATGCCGACTATCCTCATGGCAGTCTCGGTAAAGGCAAAATGTTCCCTGTGCCTGATTACACTCCGCGTATCGGCTTGTTTGAAGTGACCCCAAAGGGCAAAGTGAAACAGTTGAAAACGATTCTGCTTAAACGTCCGGATGGCACTCCCATTACTGGTCTGCCTAACACCTCGGCGCTAGGCGGTACTGGTGAAACACCTTACGATGCCAGCGGCGATCCGATTGTGGTCAATAGCCAGCAGCCTTTTGAACAATCCAAGAACCCACTCAAACTCGACGATTATGGTCTGGACCCTGAAGGGTTGGTGGCGCTGCGCGATGGTACGTTTTGGGTTAGTGATGAATATGGCCCGCACCTAGTGCATTTTGATCAGAATGGTGTCGAAATTGGCCGTATCAACGCCTTTACGCAAGACAGTCGTGATACCTCGTACTTGCCGCAAGAATTTGCTCATCGCCGCGCTAACCGCGGTATGGAAGGCTTAGCGATTACGCCAGACGAAACCACGCTGGTGGGGATAATGCAGTCAACCATGATGAACCCGAACAAATCGACTAAAGATGGCGACGTGGTGCGCATCGTGACGGTGAATCTGAACGATGGCAACGTGCATCAGTATCTCTATCGTCAGGAGAAAAAGCAGAACTCAAACTCCGGGATCTCTGCTTTGTCTGCAAATGAGTTTGTGGTGATTGAACGTGACGGCGCATTTTTACGCGACAAACCGAAAGCGATGAAACACCTTTACCGTATTGACTTGCGTGGTGCGACGGACCTGGAAACGCTGCCATTGGCTGGCGATGTTCAGCAGGATGAAAAGCTAGGCCTGATGCTTGGCGGAAAGACCATTGAGCAAGTGGTGGTGGAACAGGGCTGGGATGCGCTTGACGCTTACGGTATTAAGCCCGTGCAGAAAACTCTGCTGGTGGATGTGGCCAAGCAGCTTCACTATCCTCATGACAAACTGGAAGGCTTGTGGGTGGTGAGCCCAACGCAAATCGCCGTGATCAATGACGATGATTTTGCAACCTGGTCCAGCGATGGCAAACTTGAGCAAAAATATCTCGATGCGGATCGCCGCCGTGTGGATGGTAATACCCTGTATGTGATCGATAATCTGGATCTGCGAGCGAAGCCATAAGGCCACGCCACTATTTTTGCGTAATCGACGGGCTATTCTGAATGGGGGCCCGTTTTTTACATCCAGCCTGAATTTCTCTGCAAAAAGTGTGATCTGTATATTTATACAGTTGTTCTCTATCTCATACAATGACCACCAAATTGAGACACAGAACAAGAGTTATCATGCCAACCACACAACACTGCTCACCGTTTGAACCCACACTTGAAGCCGGCATAGCGGCTTTGGTGGATGAATTTGTTGCTCAGAAAGCGGAAGACTTGCCACTACCTTCGATTGCTCAACGTCGCGAAGGCTATGAAGCAAGTGTGGCCCTTGCCGGAGAATCTCCTCAATCGGTCACGTTTGAGGAACTGGCAATCGGTCATATTCGCTTGCGTATTTATCGTTGTGATCAGCGTTCAAACCAACCGATGGCGGTGTATTTTCATGGTGGATGTTTTGTGAGTGGAAGCTTTACAACGCATCATCAACAATTGGCCACGTTAGCCCAACTGAGCGATGCCATGGTGGTGGCGGTCAGTTATCGATTGGCACCGGAATTCCTCTATCCGGCAGCTCACAATGATGCGTTCGATGCCACTCAGTGGATTTATGAAAACGCTCACGTGTTGGGGGGTGACGCGTCGAACATTACCCTTATCGGTGACAGCGCAGGTGGTCATTTGGCTCTGGCGACCTGCTTGAGACTCAAACAGCAAGCAGAATGGCTTCCGAAACAGCAGATACTGATTTATCCAATGCTGGACCCGTTTGGCTGCTCTGAGAGCTATCAAACCTTTGGTGACTACTACGTGATCACGCGGCAAATGCTGCTCTCGGGTTTTGAACTCTACGCATCAGGAAAATTGCATCTACCCGAACTCAATCTGTTGCAAAGAGGTGATTTAGCAGGCCTACCTGTGACTCATATCCTGACTGCTGAGTGCGATCCTTTGCGCGACGAGGGGGAAAAGCTCTATGCTTTGCTAACCAAGCAGGGCGTTGAAGCGCATTGCCAGCGTTATCTGGGCGTCATCCACGGATTTTTCCAGTTAGCGGGTGTCAGCCAGGCAGCGAGACAATCTTTGCGCCACGTCGCGCGGCTTATCAAATCAACGGAATAAAGGGACTTTTCGTGAAAACACAGGAAGTGATGGCGCTATACAACCAGTATGAGCGCAAAGAGTATGAAATCCCGGGTTGGGAGAAGTTTGCCACGGCTCAGGTAGTGAAAGTGGTGTCGCCGGATATGGATGGCAGTTTTATTGCGTACTTTGAGCTGAGTGAAGAGCAGGCAAACATAGTTATTGATAAAGAAGTGGCATTTTTCACCCGGCTTGGCAAAAGCTTCGAGTGGAAAACTTACGATAGCGATCAGCCTGAGAATATCGGAGTGATGCTACTGCAGAAAGGGTTTATTGCTGAAGAACCAGAGTCTTTCATGGCGCTCGATCTGGCAAGCTGTGAATTGCCGGAGCCCCAAATGTTGTGCGCGGAAGTGACCGATGAAGAGGGCATTCGTGATGCGATGCGGGTCAAACAGGAACTGCGCGGAGAAGCGTGCCAGGCTCAGTTGCTGCACCTGATTGAAACCAAACGACAAGATCCGGCTTCCATCAGAATTTATGTTGTGTATCAGGATGGTACACCGGTCTCTTCTGCGTGGATCACGTTTAATGCTGACAGCCCGTTTGCCGGAATTTGGGGTGGAAGTACGTTGCCGGAGTATCGGGGGCGCGGCTGTTATCAGGCACTGCTCAAACAACGGATTCGGGACGCCAAGCTGGCTGGGAAACAATACTTGATTATTGATGCTTCAGCGATGAGCCGACCGATTGTCGAAAAATATGGATTTGAGCTGATCGCGACAACAACGCCTTATCTATTTCAAGTCTAATTATTGATTCTAATTATAAATCATAAGGTTAATTTGAGTTTTACCATTGACTTGCTAGACTGGAAACCATTCAACTGGCTAAGGATAGGTTATGAAACTGTTTGTTTTTCAACATTGCCCGTACTGCATTAAGGCGATGATGGTTGCCGCATATAAAAAGATCGATGTGGAATGGGTCTACCTGCAAAATCACGATGTCGACGCACGTATTGCAAAGGTGGGAGCCAATATGGTCCCGATTTTACAAAAGCCGGATGGCAGTTACATGGCTGAGAGCCTTGATATCGCTGCATACTTCGATGTGTTGGACGGACAACCAAGCTTAACGGCTGCCGAGTTTGGCGATGAGCTCTCGGAGTGGCAGCGTCAAATCGCCCCTTTTAACGGACCGTTAGTGCATCCCCGTTGGATGATGATCGACTTACCTGAGTTTCAATTGCCAGAGGCGAAAGCGTGGTACACCAAGAATAAATCGGCCATGATTGGAATGAGTTTTGAACAAGCTTACGCCAATACGACTGATTTTCTCGAACCGATGAATGTTTTGCTGAGCAAGCTAAATTGGTTGCGATTGCCTTCAGAGCGAAGCAACCAGCTGAGCTACGATGACTTGAATCTGTACCCGACGCTACGCAACCTGACGGTGGTGAAAGGTATTCAGTTTCCTGAACGAGTAAGGCAGTATCTGGATGAAATCACTGCGTTAACGACTATTCCTCTGTATGACGAAGTCGCAGTATAGTGATCTAAGTAATTGTAGCAGCAGATATTTTATTTCGCCGCTTCTTTTTCCTCTGTCGTTGATCCTTCTCAAGATCCTTTAAAATACTGTTTGAGTATACAGTGTTTTTCTTGACTTCCTTTATCAGACAACTATGCTGTATGCATGAACAGTGGTAAAGGAGGTCTTCTATGTTGTGGGATACACTAGAACGCGTTAACCGCCTGCGCCAAGAGGCGATGTCTAACCCTGAGTTCGTTCAATCAGCAAGAGAGCATGAAGAGACGTTAAAGCATGTCGAACAAGAGTTCGAACCCAAACGCTATCGTAAATCTCATTCATCCAAACCCAAATCGCTGGCCGATATCTATAAACAGGCCGATTTCGGACACAATCCGTCAGATACTCAACACTAAAATTATGGAGCCCCATTCGGTATATGGGGCTTTTTTCGTTTTTAATTCAACAAGATGAGTAATTTTTACCGCTTTAAGATCAATGATTTTAAGCACTTAGATGAATAGTTGGTTATTGTTGCATCCAGAGCACAAATAACCAACTAAACTGCTAGTTAGACAGATAACAACAACGGCAGGGTGTGGATGGGAAGCCAACAGAGAGGCTTTACTCGATTGGCAGTGGTGAGCGCGGTATTGATGCTCGCTGTTTTGGCGTCAGCGCTTTTTATCTGGCGCGGAAATGATGCCAAACCTATCTCCGGGATCAAACCGATTCGTATTGCCGTGTCACAAACTCCGCTTTCGTCTCCGTTCTTTATTGCATCAAAACTTAAATTCTTCCAGCAGCAGGGACTCGATGTGACACTGGTACCCTGCAGCGGTGGTGTCGCGTGCGCTGACTCATTATTTAATGGTTCAGTGGACTTCGCTACCGCGTCTGAATCTGTTGTGATGTTCAAGAGCTTTGAACGGCATGATTTCGTTCTGTTGGCCAGTTTTGTCAGTTCAGACAACGATCTGAAATTACTGACTTTGGATAATCGCAATATCAAAAGCATTGAAGACTTGGGTGGCAAGCGGGTCGGTGTGGTCAAAGCGAGTTCAAGCGAGTTCTATCTCGATTCCGTTTTGCTGGCGCATAACCTGAAAAATCTGAATCTGGAGAAAGTGTACCTTAGTCCTGATCAGCTTAATCAAGCCCTGTATGGCTTTAGTGTCGATGCTATCTCTGTTTGGGAACCTTGGGGATACCGCACAGAAATGACCTCAGCGTCAAAAGTAAAAAATCTCGGCATTCATGGCATCTACAATTTGTCGTTTAACTTGATGGCAATGAAAGAGCGTACTGATTCGAATGAAGAGGAGTCGATAAGAGTTCTGGAAGCGCTCAAGCAGGCCATTGCGTGGATGAACGCGAATCCGGAACAAGCCCGCCATTGGGTCGCCACTTCTCTGAATATTCGCGAACACCAGTTGGAATGGTCGTGGCAGGATTATGTGTTCAGGCTATCTCTGGGTAATGCGTTGCTGTCCAATATTCAGCTTCAGGCACGTTGGGCGCTCGAAAATAAACTAGTAAAAGGTGAACTGCCTGACTATCGGCGCTACTTTGCCTCAGAGCCTCTGGAGCAGGTATTGCAAACGGAGGTCTCATTCAAGTGATTCACTCTGTTTCTCGTAAGCTCACGTTACTGTTTGTCGCCACTTCAATGTTGGTGATTTTGATTGCCTATTCGTTGTGGAACTTGTCTCAGGAGCAGAAAAGTACTCAACGTGAATTAACGCAGATCATGCAGATTCAGCGTAGTGTAGACATGTTGCGCAGCCAGCTTTGGATTTTCCTCCAGTATGATGACGCAAATAGTCTGGAGCAGGTTTATATCGCGCAGCAAAACTTGTCGGCCAAACTGTCCAGTAAACCAGAATTTAAACCCATTATTCAGAACCTTGCCAGAATGAACGGTAGCCTGGCCGCGTTGCTGCGACAAGAACGTATGCTGGGGTTGAACGATCACCGCAAGGTGTCCAGCGACTTTGTCGGAGCCAACGAGTTGCTGCACTCACGCTACAACATGTTGGTGCAAAATATGACGGAAGAGCTGCTGTACCTGCAGAAAATGGTGTTGGAAAAAAGTGCTGAGAGTCAGCGTTTGTCCCTGATGACCAGCGCTCTGCATCTGCTGTTTTTCTCGATTATTGTGGCCGCTATTGCGTTTATGATCCTGAAACGGGTGCGCTCTGGGTTCGCAACCATGAAACAAGGAATTGCCGAGTTGGCGCAAGGCGATCTCAATAGCCGCTTGTCCCTCCATCAGCAAGATTCAGAGTTCGTCGCATTGGCTCAATTTTTCAATCAGATGAAAGAGTCATTGCAAAGTTCCATCGTGACGAGAGAACAGCTGCAACAGGAAGTCTCACGACAAACAGCGAAGCTTGAGCAGCAAAAAGAACAATTGCGCTTCTTGTCAGAGAAAGATCCATTAACGGGAATGTTGAATCGACGTGCTTTTAAAGAACATCTGCATGATGCGATTGTTCACGCCAACCGTACAGAGGTGAAACTGGCGGTACTGTTTATCGACTTGGATAAATTCAAAGAGATCAACGATACCAAAGGCCACGATGCCGGGGATGAAGTGTTAATGAACTTTGCTGCTCGGTTGGAGCAGAATATTCGTGAATCCGATTTTTGTGGTCGCCTTGGCGGTGATGAATTCGTCGTCTGTCTTAATCTGATTAAGGATTTTGAAGGTATCGGTGCAAAAGCCGATCGGCTCATCGAGCGATTGAGTCAGCCAATATCCATTAATGGAGAGCCGATAGCGGTTGGCGTGAGTATCGGTATCAGCCTCTATCCTGACCAGAGCCAGGATATGGCGACGTTATTGAGCTTGGCTGACGAAGCGATGTATAAGGCCAAGCTCGAGGGCGGCAATCGTTTTTTTTGTCCACTTCTTCCGGCGAGCTGCAATAACGACAGCTCGCTGCTGGGCTAGTTAAAAGTCCGCTTTGCTGACGAAATAAGGGTTGTTGAACTTTTTCTCTGGCCCCAGCTCTGTCACAACTAACCGATTCCACAGCACCTTATCAAATTCGCCCTTAGGAATAGACGGGTAGAGCGTTTCTTCTTCTTCGCGAGCCAGACGCAGAAACTCTTTCTTTTTGATCTGATTGTATTTCTTTACAACACGATTGTACTTGCGCATCCATTCTACTTTGAATGCGTGTAGGGCAGGTTCTGCTTTTTCCTGCGCTAAGCGCGAAAGATAGACACGTTTATACGCCACTTTACGATCCAGCATGGTCAATATAGTGGTCTGAATATAACTTCCATGATGGGTAATCGAAATCTCATCTTCCGAGAAGGGCGTTAAACACCATCCACGAGGCAAAAAGTCGGGCGTCTGATACTGTTTATTACGCACTAATAGCGCGTTGTGCAGAACGAGATCTGACGTTCCTCGAAATGTCGCCTGCCATTTGGCAATACGAATCTGAATGGAACCCGGCAAACGATAGATGTGCATGAATTTGTCTTGATTCATTGACTGCAATAACCCAACACGTGAATCTAAAATCTAGTTAAAAATTAAAACGTTTTTAGCCCAAGTATTTTGAGCTAAGACAAAGCCGTTGTTTATTTTTCCCAGCACAGACGTTGCAGTCGTTATTTATATACTTTCGCTCTGTTGATGTTGCTGTCATCATTGTTATTAATAATTGAGCGAGGGCGCGTATTCTACACTTCCTTTATGGTTCAATGCGAGTCAGAATTGGATGATTTTTAATCCTAATGATTAACGTGTTGATAAGTAAAAGTTACGCACTTTGAGCAAGTCCTGAGTAGGGTGGAACTTAGTTGTCAACTCGCAGATGGATGCGGTATAACAACCAATAAAATGTAACAAAACAGATAAACGGGAGTGCACATCCCGTCATGAGTGGAATTTAAAGACCTTGCTGGATATTGATGTTCTAAAGTTTGCAACCATACTCAACAACATTATTTGTAGTTTGGTTGCCTGTATTTTCCTCTGGCTATTGAGAGGTAAACTGACTCACCACAAGGTTTCTGCAGCTGGTTGGTTTGCCGCTTATTTCTTGTTGTTTTCATTGGCATTTGTGACTACCACCATGCGAGGCTGGGTACCGATCGAAATTGTGGTATTGAGCAATAATTTCCTTTATCAAACCGTCACTTATATGCTGCTGTTTGGCGTCATCAGTTGGTTTCGACGTCCCATCACCAATAAATTAATGGCTTTCGCCGCTACGCATACTATTGCTTACACCTGCATTCAGCTTTGGTTATTACGTCAGTACCCAGAGCACTTTGATTGGCGGATTAATCTGGCGGCAGTCAGCTATTCTGCGGTGCATCTGACCAGTGCCTGGTATGCATTCCGCCATATGAAAAAGTCCAGCAGTGGTGAAAAACTGCTGACCACCAGCTTATTACTGTCCAGCGTTTGTGTTTTCTTACCGATGTTTTTGTTCCACCAGTTCCAATCAACGGTTTATTTCCTCAGTGGAGTGGTCGTGGGGCAAAACTTGTTGACGGTTGTGAGCCTGGGTGCGATGTTGTCGTTGTTCTTTTACGATGAAATTGAATGGCATTACCACCGTTCGATACATGACGAACTAACCGGCATTTTCAACCGCCGCCATTTTATGGAGCAGGCCGCGACTCGGCTCAACAATGCTAAAGAAGCCTACACGGTTGCGATCATCGACGTTGACCATTTTAAGCAGGTGAATGACACCTTTGGTCATGACGTAGGGG
The DNA here is from genome assembly GCF_023920125.1 of Vibrio sp. LQ2. Taxonomy (NCBI): domain Bacteria; kingdom Pseudomonadati; phylum Pseudomonadota; class Gammaproteobacteria; order Vibrionales; family Vibrionaceae; genus Vibrio; species Vibrio sp. LQ2. The sequence goes on along the minus strand of NZ_CP085308.1, from coordinate 904,807 downwards.
ATCGCGCATTGACGGCGATAGCACAGTTGATGTTTCGTCATTTCAGGCGTGATCTCGTTGCCCGTTATGGTGGTGAAGAATTTGTCGTTTTGTTGGCCGGAAGTGTTGAAGAGACGCGCTTTAAGCTGGAGCGCTTTAATCACGAAGTGGCGAATCACGCTATGGAGATCAGTGGGCAACATGTCGACCTGACGGTCAGTATCGGCATGGCGTCAGTACAATCTGACCAACATCTTCAGCAGGCGCTCAAGCAGGCAGACGTTGCCTTGTATGACGCGAAAGGCAAAGGGCGGAATCGTCTGGTTTCGTTGGTGTGAATGACTCAGCTCGTGGCATATCGTGTCGACAGCAGAAAGAATAAGAGCCAGCATCGCTGGCTCTTTCGCGTTTAGTGCGGCAGAAGAGTCAGGCCGCTTGGCAGTGCGTCCCCAAACACGCGCTTAGATTCACTCTCGGTCAGCTCGGACACTTCGGCCACCAGAGTAATCCAAGATTCCGGCACTTTGCTCTGCTTGAGTTTGTCGAGAACTTGATCGCGCCAATCGTCGGAGATATCCAGCGCGCGGTCACCGGTTTTACGGCAGATCATCACTGCGGCAAAAGCGATCATCGGTTCCTTCGCCCAGTTCTCCGCCAGCAGTTTCGGCAGCCACTGTTGAGCTTGTTCACGAGCAATCACATTATGCGCGCTACCGTAGAGTGGTGTGCGAGCCGCAAGACGACCCACGGCCCACCAGTGGGCCTGCTCAAACTGGTTGTGGTTAATGGCTTTACTGATGAACCAGCTGGTCAACAGTACTTTATCTTCCACTTCCAGATGTTCCAGCGAAGCGGCCAAACGCACCATGGCTTCGTAACCTTTGTCTTGGGCCTCTTTCGCCGATTTCGAGTTGCGTGACGCGCCCGGATGCAGATACTTGGCGATGTCCGCCAGAATCGCTTCTTGCTGTTCTTGGTTTAATCCTCCCGCCACACGGCGCCAGAATACCCACCAGTCAGTCCAGCCTTGATGATTCTGAAACTGGATCCCTTGTTGATAGAGGGTCCAGATCTGTTCAATGCGCCAAGAGTCTGTTGCATCACCGAAGCCCGGACGTAGCGTATAGCCTGCTAAGCGCAACCAGTTTTTCTCGTGTTGTTCAGAGCGGCGGCGGCGTTTACGTCCCTGCGCGAAGCAATCAAACAGGCTACGCAGCGTGAAGAAATCCCACTCATCACGTTTGCCTAACAGTTTGTCGAGATCTTTACTCAGGGTTTTGACAGCGCCAGACTCGGCACTGGCTTTGTTGCCGCTGTAGGTTTTTATGATCAGCTCTTTCGCCTGTTCTAAGCGTGGATCGGCTTTGCTTTCAGTCGAATCAGCGCTGCCTTGCGAGCGTGCATCGTGGCGGACTTCAAACTCCATCAACCAGCGTTTGTTTTCCTCTTCCACCGACACGCATTCTATTTTCAGTGTACCGACTTCCGTTAACTGGCAAGCGAGCAGGACTTCAACGCGCTGCTTTTGGTTGGCGTGCAACTGCACCGTGTCATCGCCTTGCAGTGTGGTGATGTATGGCGGCAGCGGCTGAAACTTATCGGCATCAATGGCAACCAACACACCATTTTGTACCGCGATATTGTCGGCGAGCGAATCGTGCGTCGAAGTGAGCAGATTGAAGCGAACCGGCTCACCCAAGGTGAGGGAGAAACGGCGACTGGTGAGGCGAATTTCCTGGCCTTCTTCTGTTCCTTTCGCCAGCAGACACAGTGCTTTGCCCATGCGATTTTTCTCCTGAAGATGCAGGAAATAGGAGCGGGCAGCGCCACCGCCAATTTTGAGCTGAGCCCCACGGCGTGCTTTGCCAAAGGCAACCGCGCCCAACGCCACCGACCAGTCCGGATGTGGGTTATCCAGTTGAGTGACCGCGTCACCGCGCCAGTGCCCTAACAAAGACAACATACGATCTGTGATGAGATCACTGTTGAATACACCGCCGTTCAACAAAATGCCGACAGGAATCGCAGGCTGGGTTGAATCTTCCGAGTGCAGTGCGGCGTGCGAGACTTGCTGGTGCTGAGTCAAAAACTCGGCCACGTGTTTACTCACGGCAGGGTCAGCGACATAAGGCAGGCCAAATTCAACTACGGCGCTTCGGCGTTTATCGGGTAACTGGTCGAAATCGGAAATCGGGAAAAAGCCATCCAAGGCGATTTGGTGGACTTCTTCTTTGCTGAGGCTAATACTTTTGGTGCCGCCCAGTAGCTTAGAGCCACTGCCCAGCATGGTGATCTTCACCGTCTCAGGTGCCTCGCCGGATAGCAGGCTTTCTTTAGCCTGACGAGTTTGCTGGATCAATTTGGTCAGGCCGGAAGCGGTCAGTTTTTTACCCTGATTAAAGCGCGATTCCGCCAAGTGAGCCAATGCAAGGTCAAGGTTATCACCACCAAGCATCAAATGTTCGCCAACTCCGATGCGGTTCAGCGCCAGTTGATCGTTTTCGAACTTAGCCTCAATCAAGCTCAGGTCAGTGGTCCCGCCGCCGACATCACACACCAGAATCAACGGCAGGCTGGCCAGTTGTTCAGAAGCGCTCTCTTTGTGACGGGCGTACCAGTCATAGCAGACTGCCTGTGGTTCTTCGAGTAACACAATCCGGTTCAAGCCTGCAAGACGTGCCGCTTCCAGTGTGAGTTTTCGAGCCGTTTCGTCAAACGATGCCGGTACCGTCACGACCACGTCCTGATCTTCCAATCGGTTGCCAGGATGGCGGTGGTTCCATGCCTGACGGATGTGATTGAGATAACTGGCGCTGGCGATGACTGGCGAGACTTTCTCTACGTCGGCCGCACCTGCCCAAGGCAGAATCGGTTGTTCGCGATCGACGCCTTGGTGCGAGAGCCAGCTTTTGGCACTCGATACCTGACGGCCTTCCACTTTCGCGCCCAAATCACGCGCCCACTGTCCGACGATCACCTGTGGCAGGTCGCCTTCGACTGGTTGGTGTTCCCACGGTAAGGTCAGGTCGCTGTCGGCGATCTGTCTCGCCGCAGGATGGTAACGGAAAGAGGGCAGCAGCGGCTTACGAACCACTTCACCAGGACCAATCAGCTGGTCAATAGGAAACAGCTCAACCGGAGCGTTTTCGAGATCATCGTTAAATTCACAGAATGCGACGACGGTGTTGGTCGTCCCTAAATCGATCCCGACCAGAAAGCGCGGTGTTGTCATAATAAACCTCGACTATCGCGGATAGAGGAACGGCACCCCGAAAGGTGCCGTTTTAATTAGTGATGGTGTTCCTGAGCAAGCTGCTCGTTGCTGCCTTCGCGCACATCGAATTCTACGTGCCATTTCTGACCGTTATCCGAGGCTATCGCTTCAAGATACAACGTGCCCAGTTCGGTAACACGTGACGCCAGAGTGACCGGCACCACTTCGCCTTCACGGCGACCTTCAGAGACTGGTAGCGTAACCTGAATTTCTGGCAGCTCTTCCAGCTCTTCTGGAGCCCAGTAATCAAGGTGTGTTCCGGCAACATCATCACGACGAACCGTTGAACCAAAGAACTGGAAGTGCACTGGCTGGCCAATGATCAGGCCAAACTCCTGACTTGGGACATTGACGCTTGAGCCTTCTTCCATACCAAACGGTGCCACACACAGGGCTTCCATTGGAGGAGCCATACCCGGAATCGCTGGCATTGCGCTTTCGATACCCACGTAGTAAGCCGACGCGATACCGCCGCGGATACGCACGCCTTGGCCACGACGAACGGATCCGTAGTAAGCTGCACCGCTGGCCACTGCCAGATCCAAATCCAGACCAGTCAGTCGTTTCGCAACCGGACTGTCTGAGTTGGTCAGCCATTGGTTAATCGTGGTGAACAGGCGATTCGCCAGCAGGTCAGATTTGAGTACGCCACCGTTAAACAAAATCGCGGTAGGCTTGATGAATTCGATGCTTGGTGCTGGCATACCCGGAATGCCGGCTATATTAAATGGTGCGGCTTCCGCTTGGCCTTGTGCATTGGCTTGTTTGGCCAAAAACGCGGCAATGTGACGGGTAATACCCGCATCTTGTGCATAAGGCAGACCCATTTGAGTCAGGGCACCACGCGGTTTTTGGACCGGATGCTCAGAGATGGTCACTTGTGGGAAGAAACCGTCTACCAGTGTTTGCTGAACTTCCTGCTTGGTCAGTTCCGTTTTCAGCGTTGCGCCCAGCAGTTTAGAGCCACGACTTGGCACCACGATCGGCACCGATTGCAGTTCCGAATCGCTCAGCAGCGCTTCTTTGGCGTCACGGCAAGCGTGAGTCATGGCTTGAACTTGCCAAGGTTGCAGCTCTTTTCCTTCCTGTGCCAGTTTCATCTTCAAACGGTACGCCAGCGCCAAATCCATGTTGTCGCCGCCCAGCAGAATGTGCTCGCCCACGGCAATGCGATTGAGCGTCAGGTTGCCGTCGTCTTCGGTGACTTCCACCAGAGACAAGTCAGTGGTACCACCGCCGATATCGACCACCAATACAACATCACCGACATTGACTTCGTTGCGCCATTCGTCGTTGCTGTTATCGATCCAGCTGTAAAGTGCCGCTTGAGGTTCTTCCAGCAGCGTCAGGTGAACAAAGCCCACATTACGTGCCGCTTCTGCCGTCAGATCGCGCGCAGCCGGGTCAAATGAAGCCGGAACCGTGATGATGACTTCTTGTTCGGCCAGCGGATGCTGCGGGTGTGCGTGATTCCACGCATCTTTTAAATGTTCCAGATACAATTCGGTCGCGCGCAGGGGAGAGACTTTCTCAACATCTTCCGGGCTGCCTTGTGGCAGGAATGCGTCGCGGCGGTTCACGCCAGCATGGCACAGCCATGATTTTGCGCTGGCAATCAGACGAATCGGCGTTTTAGAGCCCAGATTACGTGCAATCGCACCCACCAGCGCTTTGGGTTCGTCAGTCCAAGGCAGACGACGAGAACTGGTAGACATTTCATGTTCGTGCGGCTGATACAAGAAAGAGCCCAGTTGCATGCGATCTTCGACCGTGCCCGGCGCCGTCATTTGAGGAATCGCCATCACTTCAACACGTGCGTCTTCGGCTTGTGTATCGACATACGACAACACGCAGTGCGTGGTACCCAAGTCGATACCTACGCTGTATTTCGCTGTGGTTTCAGAAGTTGCTTGAGTGGTGTTGTGTTCCATTACAGCTCTACCTCAGCAGGGGCAATAATCGAAGCATCGTAGTTTTCCGCCAGTTTTGGCAGTGTCATTGATTCAGCTTTCCAGCCTTTGTGGATCAGTGTACCGGTAAACGGTGCGTTGCCAGTAACGTTACCTGTCAGGCGAACTTCTTGTGGGTTGAAGCCTTCCGCGATAGTAATGCGAGACTCTTCGTCTTCGCTGCGAACCGGAGTCAGCGCCACATACTCTTTCAGTACTTTTTGGCCGCCAGCGTGGATAACGCGTGCCGCTGCGCCCACTTCTTCATCAGAGAAGCTAGTGACGTCTTCTTTCAGGAAGTCGATCAGGCGTGCTTCCTGTTGGAATAGGGAAAGTAGTTGCATCGCAGAGTCAGTAGAAGCCGTGGCCAGTTTGGATTCAACTTCCACCACTTTTTCGATCACTTTTTCGACTTCAACGATTTTTTCGACTTCGACGATCTTCTCGACGGGTTTTTCCACTTCGACGATTTTTTCAACCGGCTTCTCTACGACTTTCTCGATGATTTTCGACTTGCGTGATACCGCAAGGATCAGCAAAAGGACGCTGGATGCAGCTAAACCGGCATGAAGCATATCGAAGGTTGTTGGAATCAAATGTAAATCGAAGTTCATGATGAAATCTCTGTAGATGTAGGTAGGCAATGAACGGTTGTAAAATCCATTGCACAGAATAGTCAGAATTTAGCAAAAAATAAGGGCGGATATTACCATATTCAAGGCTCAAGGCTTGCAGAAAAGGCAGATTCTCACTTTCTAACTGGTTTGATAGCCGATCTTTTAAACAAAATGTCAGTGCTAACATAAATGAGCGCAGTTTATTACGCATCATGTGTCATCTGATAGTTAGAATTTTTATGTAATTTGAGTCATATCAATAGATTGTTAAATGGGTTGTTGACGTGCTAGAGAGTTAAAGGTAAACACAACCTATCTACCGTTAAGTTTCAGGCTTTATGACTAAAAAATTCAAAAATTTCCTGCCATTTAGCATTACTTTGCTCACTTTATTGTTTACCGTTGGTGTTGTCTCTGTGGCTTATCTGGTGCAGCAGCGTTATACCAAAACGATGTTTGAGAACTTGGCGGATCGACAGGTGCAATCGCTGCAGCAGTTTGTGAACAGTGATATTCATTTCATCGGTTCAGGTGCCAATTTCTTTCACAGCGTCAGTCCGATGAATTGGAGTCGTTTTCGCATTTACGCCAGTGACGTTCTCTCTGGTTCAAAAAGTTTAATCGGTTTGCAGTGGTTACAGCGAATCGAAGTCCAAGATATACCAGCCTATGAAGCCAAGATGGCAAAACGTTATCCGGGCTTTACGATTTATACGGTGCCTGAAGACGGTAAAATCGTATATGGTTATCAACTGAAAGGTGAGCCTATCTTTGCGGTGACCGATATTTTTCCCCGGACGCCAGTGAACATTGACCTGCTGGGCTTTTATTCATCACGTAAACGCTTTGAATTCGTGTTGGACTATATTTCAACCACCACCAATCCCAGTGTCTCTGACAAAATTCGGCTCCTTCAGGATGGCCGAGACTCGTCAACCCCCAAAGATGGATTACTGATTTATCATCCGGTGTTTGATCAGTATCGTCATCATTTACTGGGTGTGATGGTGGGTGTAATTCGTCTGTCGGTCTACTTTGATGAATTGGTTCTCAAAACGGCCGCAGAGCACCAGATGGCACTGCGTGTGGTCGATACTGGTTTTGATTCTGAAGATGATCCGGTGCTCTATCAGAGCAACAACTGGATTCACGGTGAAGGCCTTCAGGTGACTCGTAGAGTTGAATTGCCGAATCGCGAATGGTTGGTGGATTTCCGCCTCCCTCAGCCGTTGACTCAGAATGATAAATGGGTACTGATTGGGCTTGGTATTGGTGGCAGCATGATTGCATTGCTGTTGGGTTTTGTGAGCCATTTGCTGATCCGTGAAAAAGAGACGCTCAATTCCAAATTGGAAGAACGGACCAAAGAGCTGCGTTTTATGGTAGAACACGACAGCTTGACGGGTATTTTCAACCGCCGCGCGTTTAACCGGATTCTCGATGTGTATGTGCGCGACCAGAAGCCATTTACTTTGGTCAGTTTTGACATCGACAACTTCAAGTCGATTAACGACCGCTACAGCCATCTGGCCGGGGATCAGGTGCTGGTTGCTGTGACGAAAACCATCGAAACTCTGCTTGATCCGGAGGATATTTTTGTCCGCACTGGTGGTGATGAGTTTTCGATACTCTGTCATGTGACGGAGCCAGAGCAATTGAGGAGCTATCTGGAAACGATTCGGCGCACAGTGGAGTTAAGCCGCTTTGACACCGATTATCACCAGCTTTCGGTTTCGCTGAGTATCGGGGCGGCCATCAATGAAGGGTATTCCGAGCAGGAACTGTTGCAACGCGCCGACACTATGTTGTACGAAAGTAAAGCAAAAGGGCGAAATCAGGTCTCAATTGCTGACTAAATTGCCGATTGGGCGTCGAGTTTTTTCACAGAGTTGGGTAACATAGCGCGCTTTGAATTTTTCGACAGAGGACTGGATTTGGCAATGAACTATAACCGGGTCGTGTGCTTCGATTTGGAAATGTGCTGTTGGAATGAAAACGGAGTGGGCACCACAGGTGAGATCATTGAAGTGGGTCTGGCTGAGATTGATTTAACTGCAGGTGAAATCGTCAAGCGTGCTCAATATTACGTGAAACCAGAACAGGACGAAGTGTCGCTGTTTTGCGCCGAGTTAACGGGTATCACGCCGCGTAAGATTGAAAAGCAGGGCCGACCTTTGGCGGCTGTGATTCAATCGATGGTCAAAAATTTTGGCGGCTCACAGAAGATTTATGCATCTTGGGGACGCGATGATCTGATCCTGATTAACGAGTGTCGTGCTAAAGGTATCGAGGTACCGTTTCAAGAGTTTGTTAATCTGGCCACACTTTACCGGATTCAGAATCGGCTGAAGGACAAGCGAATTGGCCATCGTGCCGCTCAGGAAGCGAAAGGCATCGAGTGGGAAGGGCGTCAGCACTCCGGCTATGTGGATGCTTACAATCTGGCCAAGCTCGCGTTGACGATGCTGTAACTGCTTGTTCAAAAAGCGGTAATCTTTCTGTCATGCAAGATCGTTAATCTTTTCCATCAGCAAATCGGGAAAATGATGCTAACAACGTCTTAGGCTAGACGGTATTAGAAATACGACCAATTAAAAAAGCGCAGTGTTGACTGCGCTTTTTCTTTTTCCGTCCAAAGCCGTTATTTGCCGTCTGTGACCATGAGTTTGGCGCGAATAAACTGACTGTGGTCGACATAGAGCAGCTCAGCGGCTTTGCGAATCACAGCATCTTCCAGTGGATCGATCTCGCCGTCGGCGTGCGCGACTTCCCACATCGCTTTGATAAGTTCAAAGCGGGTTTCCTGAGTCAGTTCACGTAGCTGTGAAGTAAAATCATACAGTGAAGCCGATTGGCGAATCTGTTCGTCCGCACTGCCGATAAGTACATTCGCTTCACTCTCGTCAAGACCGAGCAGACGCTGAAGCAGCGTGAGTTTCGCTTGCTGCTCTTTGTCATCAATCTGATGGTCGGCACCTGCCACTTCACTCAGTAAGCATGCAATGGCGAGGTTCGGGCTCTGCTTCTGTCGACTCAGATCCTGACCGTCGAGCAATTGTTTAAACAGTGAAGTAATCGCATTGAACATAAGTGATGCCTTTTCAAAAATCGTTGGTTTAAGTATAGATGGAGACGAGCGTTCCATTTCACAACCCAAATGGCCTAATCGTGAGTCTTTGAACGCTGCTGAGTCGGTGCAAAAGTAATACGTTGGCCATCACTGGTGAGGATTGCCACCGAACTCGGTTTGCCACTCTTATCTAGTTTGAGTTCTCCAATCGCTGCACAGTTCACTAATCGTTTGATTTTTTCTGAGCTCGGCGCGCGTTTGCGGATTTTTAACCGCTTGCGTTTGGTGAGCCAGTTCAAAGGAGAACGTGGGCTGTAGAGCAGGCGGTCCATGGTATCGCAGAATGAGAGCAGGGGTTCTGGAAACTGGTTTTTGATACCGCTACAGGTAATCTGGAAAATATTCGGGCTCGATTTTCTTGAGCGCAGTTGAATGTCGTAGGCGAACGAATAGTGCACATCGCCCGACAAAATTACATAGTTGGACGGCGTTTTGGTGTGAGTAAAAATACTCACCAGCGTGTTGGCGCTACCGGGGTGCGCCATCCAGTTTTCGGCGTCTATGACCAGCGGTTTGCCGAGCCATGTCATCATGCGTTGCAGCGCTTCAATGAATTTGACGCCGAACATCGGCGCTGCTGACACAATGATCACTTTATCTTCGTTCATCAACGCTTGCTGAAACTCCATCATCGCTTCCCAGTCCATCAGCCCTGAGGGTTTATTCATGCGTGATTCAGAGCGCCAGCGCCGCGTGCGGGTATCCAGCACCACCATCTTCGGTGAGGTGTCTGTAGTGTAGTGCCACTTTTCGAACGGGTAGAGGTGCGCAATCCACGCATCCTGAGTTGAGGGTTGTGGAGACCGACAATAAGCCGCTGCGAGTTGATGGAACGCGGTGTCGAAGTTGTCCGGCTCATTCCCCCAGCCTTGAAATAACCAGTAGCTGATCAGGGCGTTGCCGATGATGCGCTTGGAAAAAGCATTACTGTAGGCGGCTTGTTCCCAACCAACGGTGAGATTCCAGTCATCGGTGACATCGTGATCATCAAAGATCATATAGGTCGGCAGGTGGGCCATCAGCCGTTGAACCTGGCCCAACCCAGAAGCAAACTCGCGAATGTTCTTCAGCTCATTTTGCCATTCGGTGAGCTTGTCGGCCGGAATACGATGGGTTGCGTTTGCCAGTTGCAAGCTATCGCTGTCATCAAAGTGAATGTCCTGCCACAAGGCTGGCGACCACATCAGCAGATACATGGCAAAGAATTCCGCCAGTGAGATCAGATGGTTGTCATTGTCGGTAGAACTGAATATCGGCGTGGGTTTGCGCGGCAGCAGGCGATCAAAAAAGCGTTGTTCGCCGATGGAGTGCGGCAAAAGTTGGTCTCGGCCGTAAAAACAGTGCGCATGTTGGTACAAGACCTCACTGTTGGCGACGGGCGATTGCTCAAAGGTTTCGGTATACAGCCCCAAACGTTCAATCACACTGTGAATCGCGTAAAGTGTTGGCCCGGCAACGTGGTCGGCGTAGATCTGATCGCCGCTCATCATCAAAAGGTCCGGACGTTCGTTGGCAGGCAAGCGTTCGATGTGCTCGTCGGCGGTCACCAATGCGTCTTTAGCAAAATGATGTGGATTGCGACACGAACCATGCAGTACATGATCGGCTTTGCCAGAAAGCCACAGCGAAAAACGAGTTTCTCCCTTGTAACGCAGGTCAGGATAAAGCTCACTTACCGCGCCATACTGGGTCACCAGTTCGTACTGATAAAGCGTTTCAAGTGTGAAATGGTGTTTAATCTGAACTTGGCATACCCAAGCGTGTTCGCCAATTTGGTAGCTTTGCGTGTCGGCAAATGGATGACTTACCAGCGGAGCAGTAGAATTGGGAGTGAATAACTCAAGCTGGCCTTGAGGTGCCTCTGAAGTGGCAAACCAGATCACCAGCTCGTTTGCAGAACTCTTTCGAACGATAGGTCCCGCCAGTAAAAAGGGCAGTGATGTGGTTTGATAATGCGTCAAAATGGCTCCTAGTTTTCCTCTTCCATAGAGCCCAGCATTTCGATGAATTCTGAACTGGTTCGCTCATGGGCAACTAACATCAGCGCTAATAATGCCTCAGCTTTGGCTCGGGTTGCGCAATCGTCTTGTAAAATGTGCATTATTTGTTCACGAATAAGCTCCACTTCGTGTTCGACAAAACCGCGACCTTCCTCTTCGCCTTCGCCCTCTTCAGGTGCGTTATCGAACTCGAGAAACAGCAGCTTATCGTCCAACAGGACATTGACCAGTTGTTCGGGAAGCCACACTTCGCCCATCACAACATCAGGGTCGCAATCATCGGGCAGAGAATTTAAAAGTGCTTTGAGTTCGGATGCTTTCACAGTTCAATCAGTCAAATCGGAGTATGTCTGTATTTTAGCGGCCAATTCGATTGAAAACTAAAGGTTATTTTTGTTGATTGCTCAATAAATGAGTGATCGAGCCAACATCGCGTGTTGTCGCAAAGAAAAGCCACCGTTCAGGTGGCTTGATAGAGAAGCTTTGTAATCCAGACAATTATTCAATGGTGATACGTTTGTGCGCGATGCCAGTATGGCAATCGATGCAGGTTTCGCCGCGCTTGGTCATTTGCTCGTGATTGAGCCGAGCGCGTTGCGGTTGTTTGCTCAGATCAAAGTTATCGCCGACATGACAATGACGGCAATTGGCCGAATCGTTGGCGACCATATCGTCCCACACCATTTGTGCCAGCCGTGGCCGGTGTTGCTCGAAGTTTTCCTTGGTAATGGTTCCGACCAACATGTGGTAGATATCGGCAGTGGCGACAATTTTCACTTTCATTTTGTCGATAAACTCGTGCGGCACGTGGCAGTCAGCGCAAGTGGCGTGAATAGTGTTTTCATCCACGTAGTGCGGCGAGGCTTGATACTCCTGCACGATAGTGTCCATGCTCAGGTGACAACTAAAGCAGAACGCGTTCTGATTCGATGCCACCATCACGCCCTGAAAGCTGGCGGCACCCGCCAATAACACGAACACACCAATCGGAATGCCAAGCAATAATGGCTTTTTCAGCCATTGCCAAAGCCGTTTAAGCCTCGACGTTTTAGCGGGGAATGTCTCTCCCATAATTCCTCCAGAGAGGTTCGGGCACGGCTTGTGCCCGAACCGTCGGCGCTGAGTTATTTGCTTTCGTCGAGGTAACGCGCTTTAAAGGCGTCCTGAGCTGCTTTGCGCGCACGTTTCACTTCTTCGGGTTCGTTGCCCGTGAACCAAGCGTGTTCAGGACGCGACAGAATATCGTCCAGTACGATGCGTGCTCGTTTCGCACCTTCCACATTGCCTTTGTGTTCCGCTTTTTCAACCACCTCGAGATACTGAGGAACCATCTGACTGTAGAACCGTTCCGCGACTTCAAACAGGCCGTGCCACTGCACATAGTCCGGTGCCTGCATTGCGGCGCCGTGACGAGCGCGACGTCCTTCGTGGTGCCACAGATAGAACCAGGTCCATTCGATCTCTTCGTCAAAACCAGTTTCGGTCAGCATGCCTTCCTTCATCAATGTATCCATCAAGGCTTTGCCGGGTTTGGCAAACTTGTCGTTGTACAGATTCACCAGAGAGTCAAACTGCTGATAAAAGTTATCCACCATCGATTTGGTATGGCACGATTCACACACGTTCTGCATATCGGCGCGGCGATCTTGCCAGGACTTGGTCTCTTTACCCAACGCTTTGTCTTTGGCATCGATTTTTTCCGAGACGGCAGGGCGCAGGGTCCAGGAAATACGGTTGCCGACATCGTGTGTGACGGGCAATTCGCGGGTGGCTGACATATGACAAGTGGCGCAGGTTGGAGCGGAATCGTAGTCTTCACCGACAATCCATTTGGAAGAATCGAGATTCATGCGATCCACATGCGCAAAGAAGTTGATGCCGTGTTTGGACTCTTCGTAAATTTCTTTTTGGGGGTGATCCGGCCCCAAGTGACACTTGCCGCACGCTTCAGGACGGCGCGCCTGAACCATTTCAAACTCGTGGCGTTGGTGACATGCAGAACAAGCACCGACAGAGCCGTCCGGATTGATTCGGCCGATCCCGGTATTTGGCCAGGTTGCAGGATCCAGATCACCGTTCTCCAGCACTTTTACTTCTGAGCCATGGCACTGCCAACAGCCGTTGACCGCAGCCGGAGAGGCGCCGTTCAGCACGTTGGCACCTTCCACCACCTCCGCGAGGAAGTTATCCAATGAGCCAATGATTTGCCCGGCTTTGGCGTGGTGACTGGCAGAGAATTCCTGTACTTCCTGAGTATGACAGTTGCCACAATCTTTGGGCGAAACAATCACCGCGATGTTGTAGCCTTCGTGTTTGATCGCATCCGGATCGTCCGGTGATGCCTGGTGACACTCATAGCACCCCACGTTGGCGCCGTAATGTTTGGAGCGCCCCCACTGGGCGTAAATTGACGGGTTTTCATCCTTATGACAGGCGGCGCAGGCCTTGCTCTCTTCACTGAGCTGCTCAAAAGGTTTCATCACCAAGGCTTTGGGTTGTGCAGAAAGGGGGAGGGACAGAGTAAGGGTAAACAAAGCCATTAACGCGCAAAGGAGCCACGCAGTTGGCCGTCTAGTCAACCGTTCGTTTTCCATAATGAACCTCGTTCACTGTTAGGAATGCAGGACATTGCTGCATAATTGTTGTGTATGACGACTGCTCTACTTCCGAAGTTAAGTGTATATATGCATGTAGTTTCCACAAAAAATTTGTGGTTAAAATGTCGCCTATATCCGTAAATTACTACTTAAGTGGTAGTCAGCGTGGCGGGGGAGTTATTGTGAGGAAGCAAAAAAAGCAGCTCTTTCAAGGAGCTGCTTTGGCTTAGGACTTTTATTTAGAGATAGTAAGAGAAACGATTCCTTCAGTTTCTCTCAATCAAAAGGATGCATCGCACCCTTGAGAATTACAGAGCGATCGCTTCTAGTTGAGATTTCGCAGACTCGATGCCTTTCGCTGCAGGCTCTTCGCCCATGTTCAGCGCTTCTGCGTACACGAACTCAACTTCAGTGATACCAACGAAACCCAGAATGGTTTTCAGGTAAGGCGTCACGTTATCTGTTGCTGAATCTTTGTGAATGCCACCGCGAGTGGTGATCACAACCGCTTTCTTACCTTCAATCAGGCCTTGTACGCCTGCTTCAGTGTATTTGAACGTTACGCCGGCACGAGCAATCAAATCGAACCAGTTTTTCAGCTGAGTTGGAATCGTGAAGTTGTACATTGGCGCTGCGATAACCAGAGTATCTGCTGCTTTCACTTCAGCGATCAGTTCGTCAGACAGAGCAACGACTTTTTGCTGCTCTTCAGACAGATCTTCCGTTGCGCGCAGTGCAGTGGCAACAGAGAAGTCCAGTACTGGCAGTGGCTCAGCAGCCAGGTCACGCACGTTCAGTTCGTCTTGGTTGAACTTGGTCAGATAAGCATCAAGCAGTTTGCTTGATTGAGAATAGTCACCCAGGATGCTTGATTTAAGAGCGAGTACACGAGACATGTTTTGTTCCTTAACTGTGGTTATCACGTTGATGGTGTCATCTTAGTGAGACCCCGCCCACAAGATAAGTAGGAAGATTTGCTGGACTCATTCAAAAAATTTGATTAAGCGCAAGTTCCTACGCGGCCCAAAGACTGTGATACAATCCGCGCAGTTTTGTTGAATGAAAAGAATAGGAAACGCTTTGACTCAGTCACAGCCCAACACAGAAAAGTCAGCGGTTGCGAAAGCGAACAGCGCGGAATCGCTGAAAAAGGCATTGAAACAGTGCCTGATTAAAGACCGCTTTCGTTTTAACAAGCGAATCACTGGCGCAAGCAAAATCAAAAATGAACAAGCGCGCCACGCTGTGTTTGACGAAATCGCGCTCGAGATTGCGCAGTCGATGATGACTGTTGAGCAGCGTATGGCTCAAAAAATCAAAATCGAATACCCGGAACTGCTGCCAGTCAGCCAAAAACGTGACGACATTGCTAAGGCGATTGAAGAGCATCAGGTGGTGATTGTCGCAGGTGAAACTGGCTCAGGTAAAACCACGCAGCTACCGAAAATCTGTGCCGAGCTTGGGCGCGGAAAATTTGGTCTGATTGGTCATACTCAGCCTCGTCGTCTGGCAGCCCGCTCGGTGGCCAACCGCATTGCGGAAGAGATGGAAACTGAGCTGGGTGGCTTTGTCGGCTATAAGGTACGTTTTAACGACCAGATTTCTGACCAGACTCAAATCAAACTGATGACCGACGGTATTCTGCTGGCGGAGATTCAGCATGACCGTTTTCTTAATCAGTACGACACCATCATTATCGATGAAGCGCACGAGCGCAGCCTTAACATCGACTTCATTCTGGGTTACCTGAAAGAGCTGCTGCCGCGTCGTCCGGATCTGAAAATCATCATTACCTCTGCAACCATTGATCCAGAGCGCTTTTCTAACCATTTCAATGGCGCCCCGATCATTGAAGTATCCGGTCGTACTTACCCGGTGGAGACGCGCTATCGTCCGCTTGCAGGCGAAGATGAAAGTGATCGCGACCAGCTGGAAGGCATTTTCGAAGCGGTTGATGAACTGTGCGATGAAGGTCTGGGCGATATTCTGATCTTCATGAACGGTGAGCGTGAAATCCGTGATACCGCGGACGCGCTGGCCAAACGAAAACTGCGTGACACGGAAATTGTGCCACTGTACGCCCGTTTGTCGGCGGGTGAGCAGAATAAGATCTTCCAGCCTCACTCGGGCCGACGCATTGTTCTGGCCACCAACGTAGCAGAAACGTCGCTGACCGTACCGGGCATTAAATACGTGATTGACCCGGGTACGGCGCGTATCAGCCGCTACAGCTACCGCACCAAGGTGCAGCGTTTGCCGATCGAACCGATTTCACAAGCAAGTGCCAACCAGCGTAAAGGTCGCTGTGGTCGTGTGGAAGAAGGCATCTGTATCCGCCTTTATTCCGAGGACGATTTTGTTTCTCGTCCGGAGTTTACCGATCCTGAGATTCTGCGGACCAACTTAGCGTCAGTTATCCTGCAAATGACTGCGCTGGGACTGGGCGACATTGAAGCATTCCCGTTTGTGGAAGCGCCGGATAAGCGCAACATTCAGGATGGCGTGCGCCTGCTTGAAGAGCTGGGCGCCATCAATGCTGATGCCAACGATCCGAAGAAACGTCTGACTGAAGTCGGCCGCAAACTGGCTCGCCTGCCAATTGACCCGCGTTTAGCGCGCATGGTTCTCGAAGCGCCGCGTTTTGGCTGTCTGAAAGAAGTGATGGTGATTGCTTCGGGTTTGTCGATTCAGGATCCGCGTGAGCGCCCGAGCGACAAACAGCAATCTGCGGATGACAAACATCGCCGCTTCCACCACGAAGAGTCGGATTTCCTTACGCTGGTGAATTTGTGGGACTACCTCAAGCAGCAGCAAAAGGCATTGAGCAGCAACCATTTCCGCCGCCAGTGTAAGCAGGATTACCTAAACTATCTTCGTGTTCGCGAATGGCAGGATGTGTATTTCCAATTGCATCAGTCGATGCGCGAAATGGAATACAAACTGAACGATGAACCGGGTAGCTACGAAGGCGTGCACAGCGCGATTCTGGTTGGCCTGCTGTCGCACATCGGTGCGAAAGATCAAGAGAAAAACGAGTATCACGGTGCTCGCAACGCGCGCTTTAATATTTTCCCTGCATCGGGTCTGTTCAAGAAACAGCCGAAGTGGGTCATGGCGGCTGAACTGGTTGAAACCTCTAAGCTGTGGGCGCGTATGGTTGCGAAGATTCAACCGGAATGGATTGAACCGCTGGCTAAGCACCTGATCAAACGTAGCTACAGCGAACCGCATTGGTCGAAAAAACGTGCGGCAGTCATGGCGTATGAAAAAGTGATGCTGTACGGAGTGCCGATTGTTCCGAAACGTCTGGTGAACTATGGCAATATCGATGCGCCGCTCAGCCGTGAAATCTTTATCCGCAGCGCTCTGGTGGAAGGCGAATGGGAAACCAAACACGCTTTCTTCAAACAAAACCGTGCATTGCTGCAGGAAGTGGAAGAGCTTGAACATAAATCTCGCCGCCGCGATATTCTGGTCGACGATGAAGAGCTGTTCCAGTTTTACGATCAACGTGTCGGGACGGACGTGGTTTCAGGCCGTCATTTTGACAGTTGGTGGAAAGGGGCAAGTAAAGCAAATCCAGAGCTACTTAACTTTGAAAAAGAGATGCTGTTTAAGGGCGACGCCAGCCACATCACGGATCTGGATTACCCCAACTTCTGGCATCAGAACGGCATTAAACTCAAGCTGAGCTACCAGTTTGAGCCGGGCGATGACAGTGACGGTGTCACCGTTCATATTCCGCTGCCAATCCTGAACCAGATTGAACCGCAAGGCTTTGACTGGCAGATCCCGGGCCTGCGTCATGAATTGGTGGTGAGCCTGATTAAGTCGCTGCCAAAAACGCTGCGCAAAAACTTTGTGCCGGCGCCAAACTACGCCGATGCCTTCCTCGCACGTGTTAAGCCAATGGAAGCGCCGCTATTGGATGCGCTCGAAAAAGAGCTGCGCCGGATGACAGGAGTGGAAGTATTGCGCGACGACTGGAAATGGGAACAAGTGCCTGACCATCTGAAAGTCACGTTCCGCGCCGTTGATCATCGCAATCGCAAGCTGAATGAAAATAAAGATCTGCACGAACTGAAAGAAGGTCTGAAAGAGAAAGTTCAGGAAACACTTTCGCAGGTCGCTGACGATGATATCGAGCAGAAAAACCTGCACACCTGGTCGTTTGGCGAACTGCCACGCGTCTATCAGCAAAAACGTGGTGGCTTTGAAGTCAAAGCGTTCCCTGCGCTGGTGGACAACAAAGACAGTGTAGAAATCAAACTGTTCGAAACCGAGCAGGAGCAGAATAATGCCATGCGTGAAGGCCAGCGCCGCTTAATTCTGCTCAACGTGCCGTCGCCTATTAAATATCTGCACAGTAACTTGCCGAACAAGTCCAAACTGGGTCTGTACTTCAACCCGTATGGCAAAGTGATGGATCTGATTGATGACTGCATTGCGTGTGGCATCGACAAACTGATCGAGCAGCATGGTGGTATGGCGTGGCAACCGGAAGCGTTTGAAGCGTTGAAAGAGTTTGTGCGCGCAGAACTGGGCGACACTGTGGTGGATATCGCCAAGCAAGTGGAAACCATTCTGACCACCGCTTATAACATCAACAAACGCCTGAAAGGGAAAATCGATTTCACCATGGCGTTTGCGCTCTCTGACATCAAAGCGCAAATTGAAGGGCTTATCTTCAAAGGATTCGCGACAGAGTGTGGCTGGAAACGTCTGCCGGACATTCTGCGTTACATGAAGGCCATAGAACGCCGCATGGAAAAACTGCCGATTGACCCGAACAAAGACCGTTTGCACATGTTGAAGATCGAGTCGGTGGCGAAAGACTATCAGGAACTGCTGAACAAGATCCCGAAAGGCATGGTCGTGCCGGAGAACGTGAAGGAGATCCGCTGGATGTTGGAAGAGCTGCGCGTGAGCTTCTTTGCTCAGCAGCTGGGTACGCCGTATCCGGTATCCGATAAGCGTGTGAAAAACGCCATCGATGCCTGTTAACCCTGGCCCGGGTTTCTGACGCTAACCCGGGTACAGTATTTGCATAGCTTATCAATATCACTATAATTTGGCGCAACATGGCAATGAATAGCCGCAGGGAGCATTGCCTCATAACGATGAGAAGGTTAATCATGAAAAAGACTTTACTGGCACTGGCTCTGATCGGTGTATCTTCAACAGCGCTGGCTGACTCTTGGATTTACGGTGGTGCGTCTGTTGGTCAGGCGGATTACCAAGGCGACACTAGCACTTCTTACACCATTCACGCTGGTACTGGCATTCTGCCATTCATCGGTGTTGAAGCAGGTTATACCGATTTTGGTGACTTCAAAGACAACGGTTCAGACATCTCTGCATCAACCGTTTACTTTGCACTGAAGCCAAGCATCGACTTTGGTCCTCTGCACGTCTATGCACGTGGTGGTCTGCACTCATGGAAAACGGAAGTAAACGGTAACAAAGATGACGACATCGATATCATGTACGGTGTTGGCGCTGAATACTTCATCATGGGCCCATTCTCTGTTGGCGCAAGCTACCACAAGTACGAGCTGGATAAAGACAGCATCGATACGTTCAGCCTGAACGCAACGTTCCACTTCCTATAAGTCGACGCTAAAACTCAATGAAAAAAACCAGCCTTTTGGCTGGTTTTTTATTTTCTATCCCTAAACACCTTCTGTGAAGGTGGTGATCGTTGTGGCCTAAGACAGATTTAAGCAATGTAACGTTGTACGAGGTGAGCTTTGAAATGCTTGGCGTTGAGCGTCTCACCTGTCGCTTGTTTAACGAGCTCGTCTGTTGTTAACAGACTGCCTTTGCTCCAAATGTTGCTTTGTAGCCAAGCGAAGATAGGAGACAGGTCGCCGCTGCGAATTGCCGCGTCCACATCAACACTCTGCTTCATGGTTGCCATAAACTGAGCGGCGTACATCGCACCCAAGGTGTAGCTTGGGAAGTAGCCGAAGCTGCCGTCTGTCCAATGAATGTCCTGCATACATCCGTTCTGATAGTTGCCTTTGGTGCTGAGGCCTAAAGACGCGCGCATTTTCTCGTCCCACAGTTCAGGCACATCGGTATGCTTGATCACGCCGTTCATCAGATCGCGCTCAATTTCATAACGCAGAATAACGTGTGCAGGGTAGGTTAGTTCATCGGCATCGACACGAATAAAGTCTTTCTTCACTCGTGTATACAGCTTTTGAATGTTGTCGATTTGAAACACTTTGTCATTGTGAGCGCCAAAGTGATCAGCAGCAAGACGCGCCAAGTGATCGATAAACGCCGGGCTGCGACCCAACTGCATTTCAAAGAACAGGGATTGTGATTCATGGATACCCATCGAACGCGCTTCACCTGCCGGAGTTCCTGCCAGATGTTTTGGCAATCCTTGCTCGTAACGAGCGTGACCCGTTTCATGCACGATACCCATCAGTGACTGTACAAATTCAGTTTCGTTGTAGCGAGTGGTAATACGTACATCGCTTGGCACGCCACCACAGAATGGGTGGACACTTTCATCTAAACGACCATGGTTGAAATCGAATTGAAGCAGCTTCATGACATCAAGGCCGAGCGCTTTCTGATTCTGTGCTGGGTAGTAACCTTTAGGCTCTAACACCGATTCAGAACGCTGTTTCTCAATCGCTTGATCAATCATCTCTGGGAGCCAGCTTTTTACATCGCTGAATACGCGGTTGAGAGATTCAGTCGTCGTGCCGGGTTCATAGAGTTCCAGCATCGCATCATAAGGTGTGGTGCCAGTCGCTTCCGCGCGGATTTGTGCTTCTTCTTGAGATAATTTAACTACTTCGGCCCAGTTCTTTTCAAAACCGACCCAGTCGTTTGCTTTGCGTTGAGATCGCCAGGCATGCTCACACTTCGAGCCAGCCAACGATTTGGCTTCGACCAACGATTCAGGTAATACATTGGCTTGTTGCCAATGGCGTTTCATTTCACGCAGGGCGGCGGTTTGTTCGCTATTGAGACTTTCCGCTTCTGCTTCGGCAAACCAGCCACTGAGTTGCGGCTGTGTCATCAAACCATGAATATGAACAGAGAGCTCAGCCATCGCTTCTGAACGTGCCTGAGCGCCGCCCGTTGGCATCACCGCTGCTTGATCCCAGCCGCAGATGGCAGACAAATGATTGAAGTGGGAAACCTTTTTAGAGTGTTTAACTAATTTATCGAATGCGCTCATGAGAATAGCCTTCCTTGACGAAAAATGAGAGAGAAGTGTACCAACGTGCTACAGATTAACAAGTGGCCTGAGTCGGTGTTTTCGTTACTTGAACCAGCGACGTGAACCTTGCCCGACAAGCAAGATCTTGCTTGCTCAAAGGCAGCTTGTTGCTCTAATGGCAAGGTTTTAAATATAACTAATTGATTTTAAAAGAATGCCAAAGTGGCATCGACTTTGCTCCCTTACTCACTGAATTCGCGCCCAGCGCACTTACATCACGAACGTTTTATCGAATGGCAAAGGTTGTCTTAACACGTTGCCTGATAAACAACCAGTTAGAAAGGAATGAGCAATGCCAACTCCATGTTATATCTCTATCGAAGGTCAAACTCAGGGTCTAATCACTGCAGGCGCTTGTACTGCGGATTCTATCGGCGATTCATTCGTTGAAGGTCACGAAGACGAGATGCTGGTTCAGCAGTTCGACCACATCGTCACCGTACCAACTGACCCACAATCAGGTCAGCCTTCAGGTCAGCGTGTGCACAAACCATTCAAATTCACCGTGTCTCTGAACAAAGCTGTTCCTCTGCTGTACAACGCACTGGCATCAGGCGAGAAAATGACGACTCTTACCGCAAAATCACGTGGGATCACGTGAACGCGGGTACTTCAGGCTCAGACGATTGGCGTAAACCAATCGAAGCGTAAGTTACGCTCGAGCTGCGTTGCCCGTCTCAAGGCGGGCAACCTTGTGAACCTTAAGCACAAAGCATCCAACCCGCACCCTGGCACCCGCTTGGTTTCGGGTGTTTTGCGCTTAAGGTTTCACCATTTTTACTGAGTATGAAGGAATGGCAGGATGGCGACGTTAAAGTATCAGTTTCATGTGGAAGGTCTGGAGGACGACACGCTGGTGGTGCGTGGGTTCGACGGGCAGGAAACGCTTTCCAGCGAACGTATAAATGGGCAGGTATGCCACGGTTTTCGTTATCAACTGGAACTGGCCAGTCGGCTTGCCAATTTAACGCCGGAGATGGTGGTGGATAAAGTCGCGGAGCTGACGCTCTATCGCAATGATGTGCTGGTTCAACGTGTAAACGGCATTGTGCGCTGCTTTACGCAGGGCGATACCGGCCATCACCACACCTTCTATTCACTCACGTTGGTGCCGGCTTTAGAGCGTTTGTCTCTACGCCACAACAGCCGCATCTTCCAACTCAACACCGTGCCGGAAATCCTCTCCATTCTGTTGCAGGAAATGGGCATCAACGACTACGCCTTTGCGCTGACTCGCGACTGCGCGCAGCGTGAATTCTGCGTTCAGTACCGCGAAACCGACTTAGATTTTCTCCATCGCCTGGCGGCCGAAGAAGGGCTGGTGTACAGCTTCATTCATGAAGAGGGCAAACACACGCTGATATTCAGCGACGCCTCAGAAAGCCTACCGAAACTCGGTGAGCCAATCCCGTACAACACGCTGGCGGGCGGCATGATTGAATCACCGTACATCTCGGCGCTGAGCGTGCACACCCAATCGGATGTCAGCCAAACGGCGCTGCAGGATTACAGCTTCAAAAAGCCGGCGTACTCGTTTGCCCAGCAAGCGGTCGGGACCGAAATGGCGTACCAGCAGCCAAATTACGAACATTTCGATGCGCCGGGGCGGTATAAAGACGATGTCAGTGGTAAAGCGTTCAGCCAGATCCGCCTTGATTATTTGCGCCGCAACGCGCACACCGCGACGGGGAAAAGCAACCAACCACTGCTGCGTCCGGGGGTGAAGTTTGACCTGCAAGAGCACCTTGATGACACCTTAAACCGAGACTGGTTGGTGGTGAGTGTCACCAGCCAAGGCACGCAGCCTCAGGCGCTGGAAGAAGCTGGCGGTCATGGCGCGACCACCTACGCGAACCAATTCACATTGATCCCGGCGCATCGCACCTGGCGCGCCACGCCGCAAGCTAAACCTCAGGTTGATGGACCGATGATTGCGATGGTCGTTGGTCCGGAAGGCGAAGAGATCTTCTGTGATGAACACGGCCGCGTAAAACTGCATTTTCCATGGGATCGCTATTCCAACGGTGATGAGCACAGCTCGTGCTGGGTGCGCGTCTCGCAAGGTTGGGCGGGCAGCCAATATGGCATGATTGCCATTCCGCGCATCGGCCATGAAGTGATTGTGTCGTTTCTCAACGGTGACCCCGACCAACCGATAGTCACTGGCCGCACCTATCACGCCACCAACACCGCGCCGTATACGTTGCCAGACAACAAAACTAAAACCGTGCTGCGCACCGAAACCCATCAGGGGCAGGGCTATAACGAACTCAGCTTTGAAGACCAAGCGGGCAGTGAGCAAATTTACTTGCACGCACAGAAAGACTTTGACGGCCTGATTGAAAACGACCACACCCGTGTGATTAAGCACGACAAACACCTCACGGTGGAGAATGACAGCTTTACTCAAATCAAAAACAATCAGCATCTGACGGTGGGTGGAGAAAGCCGTGAATCAGTGACCGGGAATCGAACTCTAATGGTTGAGGGCTCATTGCATGTGAAAACTGGCAGTGTTTGGGTGAATGAATCGGGCACTGAAGTCCATATTAAAGCGGGCCAAAAGGTCGTCATTGAAGCTGGCTCCGAAATCACTGTGAAAGCGGGCGGCAGCTTTGTGAAAGTCGACCCAGCAGGGGTTCATCTATCTGGTGCAGGCGTGAACCTGAACTCGGGCGGTAGCCCGGGCAGTGGCAGTGGTTTCAGTGGCCAAGCTGCCACACTACCGGGCAATTTGGACGATGCGCCGCCACTGGATGCTCCGAAAACGGTTTCTTACCAAGCTTTGTTGCAGGCAGAGGAAGCCAATGTGCCTGCAGTGAAACCTTGTCCACTCGCGGAGGGTAATTCATGATTTCTGAGTGGCTAGACACACAAAGCTTGCCCGTCTTTTGGCTTGCCAAAGCAGACCCTTTTAAACAGGCCGTAAGCGAAAATGGCGGTTTTGCGTTTGAGCATTCCATCCCAATTTTTCATGGGGATATGTTTGCCAATGCGATGCCATTGTCACCTTGGTTGGTGCCTGTCGATGAATCCTTGGCTGAGGTTTCTAAAGATACGTTGCAGCAGGGGTTGTTCTTCACATCGTCGGCCGATCTTCAGGAGCTGACCGACCATTTGCGTAGTTTGTTGACCGCAGGGTTGGATGGTGAAGAAGTGGTATTTCGCTTTTACGATCCGAAAGTGTTACTGCCAATGCTTACGGTAATGGACGAGAGCGATCTCAACGCGCTATTCGGCAACATCAAGGAATTGATTGCTTTTCATACCGAAACAGACCAATTGCAAACCTGGTCGTCAACCCGAGTGACGCCGTTCGAATTGCAACCTGCGCCTTGGTGGCGAATGAAAGAGGCACATCTTAAGCCATTGTACTCCACTCAAACTCATGCCGTGATTTTAGAAAAGCGATTCTGGGAAGTGTTGCCCGAATCGATGGAAGCGCTTGACCAACCCGTGGAGACCATCAAACAGACATTGGTTCAGGCTCAATCGCAAGGATTTAACCCAGAACAATGGGAACTGGCAGTGTTGAACATGCTGGTTCAACGTACTCCGGTGTCGATGGCGGAAGTAGGCCTCGCTTTTCACTTATCTAATCCAGAACAAGAACAGTTATTGAATATTCAGGAGAAATTTGTATGAGCAGTACAGGAACCAACGCTTATTGCTTACCATGCCAACAGTTAACTCACTGGATTGAAATTCTTGTTCGAGATGAAAATAATCAACCATTCTCGGGGGTGACTGGTGTAGTGGTTGACTCCAATCAAGTTGAACATCCTGTCGAACTGAGTGATGCGCCCATTTTGATTGAGCAGCTACCGCCCGGCCCGGTACAACTGGTTTTAGACGCAGAGCCATGGATTCTCGAAGCTCAAGCAGAGACTCATCCGAGAAATAACACGGATAAACCGACCAAAGACTTTGCCGATGGTTATAGCGGTCACAATGGTGGCCCTGTGAAATATGCAGAAATCACCACTGGCGATCTCACGCTGTTACCCGAGAAAGTAACGCTGCCGCCTTACCACCAAAAAGGGCAAGGTGACGCAGTCAAATTGGTTGTTGATAAAACGTATGTTCTTCAGGTCAGAGCGTACAAGTTCATCACTTTGCGTGTCGGCATGTTCTTTGATGGCACTGCCAACAATACCTATGGTGCGAAATGGGGTAAGCAGGAACTGGAAAAATACTATTCCACTTGGAAGGCAAAATACGAAGCAGACTGCGACATTCTTTCCAGAAAAACCGGTTACCCCAAAAATGCTATACCAGAAGTACTGCTTTCTGATGACTGTTTTGCGTATCCTAAGAAAGATAACTTCTTTATTTCATTGTTTAAAAACGATGACGGGGAAATCGAAACCGTGGAAGGCAGTGCCACCAATGAGCTCACTAATGTTCAGAAGTTATATGATTTGTATGCATATAATACATATTTTAAAGAAATCAGGACGTTTTCTCATGCGCAATACGTAACAGGAATTGGAACAGGCAACAGCACAAATATATCTCCAGCGGATGAATCTCTGATTGGGCAAGGACTTGGAACAGGCAAGTATGGTGTAACGGCTAAAGTCTCCACAGGTATTGATCAACTTTCAAAAAGTATGGAAGACGTGGCTTCCGACATTCGTAGCCAAGCTGGTCCTGATATAGATGGAATTAGTAAGTTACAATTCGATGTTTTTGGTTTCAGCCGAGGGGCTGCTGCTGCTAGGCATTTCGTAAATGTCGTTTTGGATGGTAAACATGGAGAGTTTGCACCTGCTTTTTCAAAAGCATGTGATAAATCAGGGTTAGCATTAAAGTTTGGATTTGATTGGAACGAAAAAGATGAGCGCAAGGCAAGTTGTGAAATCAGCTTTGCTGGGCTATTTGATACTGTTGCTTCTGTTGTTGATCTTTTGTCGTTTGATTTCTCAACGCATACTGACAATGGTGATGTGCGACTCTGGCTCGATCCTGAGCGCGTAAGACGTGTCGTACACCTAACCGCTGACCCAACTATTGAATGCCGTGACAACTTTAGTTTGAATCATCTCAACTCGAGAGATGAACAACACTTTTATGAATTTGTGTTGCCAGGTGCACACTCAGATATTGGTGGTGGCTATCATTCGCGACAAAGTTTTATTCGAAGAGATTTTTTGCTCCCAATGTTTGAGAATAAGTTGGTAAAGAAAATCAGCAGATCTTTTTCTGGTGACTGGGAGAAAGATAGAGTTAAGAAATATATAAGTTCTAAGTTGATGGAATATAAGGAAAGAGATCTGTTAACCGGATGGAATGAGAGCGACTATTCTGAACCAGAATTTGAGGTAATAAATAGAGGAAATGACAAGGATAGTGGAACGGTAATTGGTCGTCTTTATATCAAACGCTTTGTTTCAGGTGATCTGTCTAGGCTTTATCTTCGCTTAATGTACGGATTGTCAGAATTTCATGGTGTTCCATTTAATGATAGGGATGGAAAGGTTTGGTCTGATTCAGTACGAAATGAGAACCAATATACAGTACAAGATATTGATGTGATTAGTTTCAGGATGTTGAATGACGAAATATTAGAATCTGCTAAATGTGGAGATTATGACTTTTTGTCCAAAAAACTGAGTGACAAAAAACTTAAAGATGCATTCATGAAAATGAACTTGTACCATCATTCATCGGGCGGCGATATTGGTATGGCACCTCTTTGGGATGAAAAACAGAATTGTTACAAACGGGCCAGTTATGAATGTGAAAAAGGGAAATAATTTGAATTATAAAAATATAATTACATCTGTACTATCACTTTTATTGATTGCTTGTGCTTCGGATGCTTCGCCAGTACCTGGAAAACAGTGGCAAGTTGGCGTTGTTATGCCTTCATTCTATCCAGTAAATGTCACTCAGGCTTATGGTGTGAATGAAGAAGAAGATTGGACTGTAATGCTGCATAATTTTACGCAGTTTATGACGAGAAGCGAATTAAGTAATGCGCGTGAAAAACTACCAGACTATGACGGATACGGACTACCGTTGCATTCAATAAGCATAGTACGACGCGACCAAATTGGTGGTACAACCCATTTACCAGACTACATTTATATTTATTGGGCATCTTTGGTAAATACTAAATTTTACGTAACAAAATATGAACTTGACGAGTCAGTTAAACGGCTGATGTCTATCAATCTTAGTTATACGCTTGAAAGTGGCTTTGTTATTCATGATTGTTTTCGTAAGGAATTAGTTTTTGGCTTACTGCCTAATGGAAATGCAAAAATTTGGCTCAAAGGATGTGATGAAATGATTTATGTTAAAGAGCTACCACCAGACAGAGTTCTTGAACATGATAGTAATGGGATGAGAGCTGATGACTATAAAAATAGTTCCTTATTGGCTGAGGTTAAAGAAAGAGCAGAGATCGAAGGCGTTTCTATTGACCCGATTCCATGGGACAAAGTGAACAAAGTTTATACTTTAGAAAAAGTAAAGACTTTAGATGAAGCTCTGAGTGCTAGCCATCAATAAAAAGCTACCGAAAACGCCCAGCCCACAGCTGGGCGTTTTCTTATCTGACGATAATCTGTTAGAGACACAAATCACACTTTACGGTATAAGTTAACCACTTGTGATTTTTCAGGGATTGATATGTACATACAGAACATTGAAGCGTTTCTTATCGCCATTACTATTCTCACTTTAACGCCCGGCCTTGATACTGCGCTGGTAATTCGCAACACCTCCCGAGCGGGGATGGTGGATGGCTGTGTGACCAGCCTTGGTATTTGTGCTGGCTTATTCGTGCACGCAACTTTTTCCGCGATTGGTATTTCTGCGATCCTGACTCAGTCGGCTGAGCTGTTCCACTTTATGAAAATGATTGGTGCGGCGTATCTGATTTGGCTGGGTATCTCTAGTTTACGTACCTTGTTGAAAACTGGGCAGGGTATGAATGTGGCGACTTTGTCTCATTCACAGCTCAGCGTTAAGCGTTCTCTGCGTGAAGGTTTCCTGTCTAATGTTCTTAACCCTAAAACGGCCGTCTTCTACCTCGCGTTTTTGCCACAGTTTATTAATCCTGAGCATTCTCCTTTAATGCAGTCTTTGCTCATGGCAGGAATTCATTTTGTGATCGCGATGGTTTGGCAATGTGGCCTTGCTGGCGCGCTAAGCTCAGCCAAGAATCTTTTGAAGAACGCATCTTTTATGCGTTGGATGGAAGGGACAACGGGCTTTGTTTTAGTCGCGCTGGGTTTAAAGCTGTTGCTCGAAAAAGAAACTGTTTAAGAAAAAAGCGCCCATCGGGCGCTTTTTTCTTATCTTGATTGCTGTGCATGTAACGCGGGTTGAACTTCATTCACGGCATTAGCAAAGAACTGTTTAGTCTCTTCTACCACGATGTGACGCAGCGCAATCAGACCAATCAGGTTCGGAATTGCCATCAAACCATTCACAATATCCGCAATGACCCAGATCATATCCAGTTTCAGGAATGCACCTGAAGCAACCAGAACAATAAATACCAGTTTGTATGGCAATACGGCTTTAGTGCCGAACAGAAACACGATGCAACGTTCGCCGTAGTAGTTCCAGCCAAGAATGGTGGTAAAAGCAAAGAACATCAGGCCGATAGAGACCAGCATTGGACCAATTGTTTCTGCGTTCAGACCAACGGCAAAAGCATATGTTGTCATGGCCGCGCCGGAGAAATCACTTTGCCATGCGCCGGTCAGAATTAATGCCAGGCCAGTCATCGTGCAGATGATGATGGTATCGAAGAATGTACCTGTCATCGAGATCAGGCCTTGCTTCACACAAGAATCGGTTTTTGCTGCGGCGGCGGCCATTGGCGCGCTGCCGAGGCCAGACTCGTTGGAAAAGACACCGCGTGCAATACCAGATTGGATCGCCAACATAATGCTCGCACCTAGGAAACCACCCGTCGCTGCAGAGGAACTAAAGGCGGAAGTCAGAACCAACTCCACTGCATTCATCAGTTGGTCAGCGTTTGTCACGATCACACTTAAACAAGCCACGATGTAGAACAGCGCCATAGCTGGTACCACTTTACCAGCAACTTTTGCAATTGACTGAATTCCGCCGATGGTGACGAAGGCAACCAGCAGTGTCAGTACGACAGCGGAGACTTCGCGAGAGACACCGAATGAAATCTCTGTCGCATCAATGATGGCGTTAACTTGTGGGAAGGTACCGATACCAAAGCAGGCAACACCCAGAGCGAAAACAGCAAACATGATAGCCAGCGCTTTAGATCCGACACCGTATTGCAGGTAGTACATCGGGCCGCCGACCATCTGGCCTTTATCATCGACTTTACGGTATTTCACCGCCAGCAGACATTCGGCGTATTTGGTTGCCATACCAAACAGCGCTGCCAGCCACATCCAGAAGAGCGCACCTGGACCTCCCAGTTTGATGGCGGTTGCCACGCCGACAATGTTGCCGGTACCGATCGTTGCCGATAGTGCGGTACACAGCGCCGCAAAGCTCGATACGTCACCTTGTTTGTCGGCAGATTTATCGCGGCTGAATACCATTTTCAGTGCTGTTGGCAGGTGACGGAATTGCAGCAGACCCAAACGAAAAGTGAAATACACGCCAGTGCCGACGAGCAGAATGAGTAGTGGTGGGCCCCAAACGAAGCTATCAATAGTTTGTAAAAATGAAAGAAGGTTGGTCATGTTTTCCCCTTAATAAACAACATCTAAGGAGAAGAGGGAAAGGGCGGATCAAAAAATGGATCAAACAGTAAATAGCCAAAAGCTATTTACAATACGGGTTACCTTTCACTCCTCTGTCCTTTTGCCTGAGAGTTTCACTCCGCTTAGTGGATAAGCAGAACTTGCTCCTTCGGCGACCGATTGAACGGTTCTCTCCAGAGGTTCCTCCAACTACAGTCCTCGCTAATTCTTCTTTGGGAAGAATAAAGCACCTGAAAGATTTACTTCTTCGGCGGGTATGTTTGCCTATTTTGTTAAAAATAGGTTAACAACCTCTCTCCTGCAGTCTTCAACGGAACAATTACCTGTATAATCAGGTAATTTGCTTTGCGATACTAACCAAAACAAAGTGTGATGTCATCTACAAAATCAATCGAAGTCAGAAATCTTCCCTAAGATGTGGAGGAATAAACTTTTCTCTGACCTTTCATACGGTATAAGTGGTATAAAATAGAGCGTTATAAAGGGAGCGAGCCATGATCAGACTGATAACCATTGGATTATTGATTGTGCTGGCATACTTTCTGATCCGTTATCGAACCAGTGAGAAAGTTCAGAAAGGTGTGGTGATGACTCTGGGGGCGGCGTTTGTGATTTACATTGTCTCTGTGGTCGTTGCTGAATTATTTCGCTGATGTTGATTTAGGAGTAAAACTTGAACCAGAAACAGTTAGACGATAACGAAGATGTAGTTGTCATTGAAGAGCGCGATAAGCGCAGTTATCTCTATATTGGTATCGCAGCCGTGTTGGGTTTGGCTCTTGGTGGCTTGATTGGCTCATCGGTCACCGCGTCGAAATGGGAAAAAGCCTATCAGACGTTGGAAACACAATATCAGCAATCGAAGAGTGATGATTCGGCTCAGCAGGCCGACGCTGAGCAGCAAACCATCGCTATGAACAGCGAGTGGGAAAATAAGCTTCAAGCAGCGCTTAATGAACAGACGGAACAACACAAAACCAACCTGAGTAAATTGGAAAAGCAGATCACTGAGCTGGAAAAAGTGAATGCGACGCTGGAGAGCGAGTTATCCGAACAGAAAGATGCGCTGGCAGCGGCTGATGCCAAGAATAGCAAGCTGAATCGTCAGGCTGATATGCAAGCGACCATGTTTGAGCGCTCTCGTGAACTATTCCAGAAAGAGCTGAAAATTAAGCAAGAGATGGAAGCGATGCAGAAGGAGCGTGATGCGCTGGTTCCTCAAGTCAAATCGCTTAAGAAAGAGTGTGATATCTATCTGGAAGGCAAATCCTGGGACGCTAAATCGGATGCTTGTGATAAACAAGATGAAGCGAACTCACGTATCAGTCAGCTGGACCAGATGATTCGGGTCCATCAGATGGATCTGGAACAGATAAAATCGTTGTCCGAAGAAATCGGCCTGTAAAAAGCAAAAATAGCTCATCGTTGATGAGCTATTTTTTTATAAGCGACGTAAGGCGGTGAAAGTTTTTGCCTCGTACTAAGGTCTAAGGCAGACAAGAGGCAATCAGTAAGAGAGGGCAGCTATGCTGAGTTGGAAAGACATTCTTGAATTTGCAAATCATGGGAATTTGCAACCAACGCGTCGCGTTGAAAAAACGGCGCAGGAGTGGCAAAAAGAACTGACCGAAGAGCAATATTACGTCACGCGTGAACACGGAACGGAACGACCATTTTCTTCAGAAATGTGCAGCTTGTTTGAACCGGGCATCTATCACTGTGTGTGCTGTAAAACCGTGCTGTTTGATTCGAATACCAAGTACGATTCGCATACAGGCTGGCCTTCATTCTCTCAACCCGTGAAAAGCAACGCGATTTCGTATCATATCGACACTAAACTGGCGACGCCGAGAGTCGAGGTGCTCTGCAACAGTTGTGACGCACATCTTGGCCATGTCTTTCCTGATGGTCCACCGCCGAGCGGGCTGCGTTATTGTGTTAACTCGATTGCGATAGAAAAGCAGCGCGATTAATCGCATTCTTCCAAATGTAAAAAATCCAGCCCAAGGGCTGGATTTTCTTTACTTCGTGGCGATGTAATCAGTCGCGGAAGTTATTGTATTGGAATGGTTGTTCCAAGTCACTGTCACGTAGCAGAGCGATGACTGTTTGTAGATCATCGCGTTTTTTACCTGTTACACGCACTTTGTCGCCTTGAATCGACGCCTGAACTTTCAGCTTGGCATCTTTGATCATTTTCACGACTTTTTTCGCCAGATCGGTTTCAATACCCTGAACGAAAACGACATCTTTGTACCAGTTTTTACCTGAATGAACGGAAGCTTTCACGTCCATAGAACGAGGATCCACACCACGTTTCGCCAGGTTGTTCCGCAGAATGTCCATCAGCTGTTGCAGTTGGAAGTCACCTTCAGCAGCCAATTTTACTGTTTCTTCTTTCAGCTCGAAGCTGGCTTCTACGTTGCGAAAATCGAAACGAGTGGCCAACTCACGGTTGGAGTTATCAACCGCGTTACGGACTTCTACAACGTCGATTTCAGAAACAATATCAAAAGAAGGCATCTTAATGTTTTCCTTATGGTTAACTTGCGCGGCGTACTTTAATCGATTGAGCCAGCATATCAAGCATTGTTGCTGTATCTTCCCAACTCAGGCACGGATCGGTGATCGATTGACCATAAGTCAGGTTGTTCAGATCATGCATCGGCTGATTACCTTCAAGAATGAAGCTTTCTGCCATGACGCCCGCCACTTTGTGACTGCCAGATTCAATCTGCTGACAAATATCTTTGGCGACATCCAATTGCTTGCGGTGTTGCTTTTCGCAGTTGGCGTGGCTGAAATCCACCACCAAACGCTCTGGAAGATCAAACTCTGCCAGTTTAGCACAGGCCGCATCAACCGACGCGGCATCAAAGTTTGGTCCGGTATCGCCGCCACGCAGAATGACGTGCCCGAATGGGTTTCCGCTGGTGCGGTACACCGTCATACGGCCATTTTTATCTGGTGAATAGAAGTAGTGTGAAGCTTTGGATGCGCGAATTGCATCAATGGCGATTTTAACATTGCCGTTGGTACCGTTTTTGAAACCAACCGGGCAAGAAAGCGCGGAGGCCATTTCGCGGTGAATCTGAGATTCGGTTGTTCGTGCACCAATTGCGCCCCAGGTGATCAGGTCAGCGATGTACTGACCCGTAATCATATCTAAAAATTCTGTCGCGGTAGCCAGACCAAGCTTGTTGATATCAAGCAGCAGTTGACGAGCTTTATTCAGGCCCGTTTCCAGTGCATAAGAACCGTCTAGGTTCGGGTCTGTGATCAGGCCTTTCCAGCCGACAACCGTACGCGGTTTTTCGAAGTAAGTACGCATAACGATAAACAGCTCGTTCGCGTATTGATCCTGAATGGCACTTAAGCGGCGCGCGTAATCCATCGCAGCGATGGTATCGTGTACAGAACATGGGCCGACGATCACCAACAGGCGGTCATCTTCTCCGGTCAGAATGCGCTCGATTTGACGTCGAGAGTTAGCAATACGTTCTGCAACTTCATCCGTGATGGGATGGGCGTGGCTAAGTTCTGCCGGTGTAGGCATTGGGCCCAATGCTTGGGTTCTTAATTCATCTGTTTTTAATGGCATAGGATAGCCTGTCCTTTTATTGCGAGGCCCTAAAGATAACGAATTTACCTACTAGAATAAACTGTTAAGCAAAAAAGGAATTTTTCGTAAAGTGTAAAGTGAAAATTTATGCAAAATAAATTCATAAATATTGATTTTTGGCTTGTTTTTCTGGAGTTCTCTCGGTATTTTCGACATAAACATCATAATGATAATCGGAGCAGTAATGAGTTTAGAACATAACGCCACCATTCATGAACAGTTGGCTCTCGGAAACACCTTGCCAAAGGCGATGGCACAAGCACCGAGTTCTTATTTGTTTGTCTCTCTTTCTGAGCTCATTGCGGAAAGTGTGTTTTATCATCCGGCTTTGGTGAGTGGCACAGACCAACTGTCAGAATTGGAAAAAAGTTCACTGGATGCCATGTTAGGTGGCATTCCGCTGGAGCAGCACTTTGTTGCAACCTTGGTTACGCAAATCGAACAGGCCATTGAACCGCATCATCAATCGGTTCGCGTGTGCTTGAGTTGTGCCGATAGTTACGGCTATCAGACTCTGCTGGGCGGCTCTCTGGAGGCTGATGAAGTCAACCCGGCAATGGGGTTGAGAGGGGTTTCGCGTTATGCTTCTGAGTCTTACTCTGCAGCATTTGCACTTGAGTGTGAAGTGATTAAACAATTTCGGTCGAAAGGGTTGGATATTGAAATTGTGGTGCCGTTTGTCCGCACACTGAGTGATGCAGCCACGATTATTGACCGTTTGGCAGTCCAGGGCTTACCGCGTGGCTTGAACGGCCTGAAGGTACTTTACGTTTGTAATGTGCCGTCCAGCGTTATGGTCGCGGATCGCCTGCTGCACTATTTCGACGGTGTTGTTTTAGATTGGGAATCGTTGGCGCAGTTTACGCTTGGCATCGACAAGCTGAACCCGTCGCTGGAATACCTCTACAACCCGGACAGCGAAGCGATTACTCAACTGGCGGATATTGCGATTAAAGCTGCGCAACAAGCTAAGAAGCCGGTATTAGTGGTCACACAATCACTTGAACAGTACCCGAAACTGCAAAACTACTTATTGGAAAACGCTCAGGCGGAAGCCATCTTCAACTTCTGAAGTTAAGCAATGCAAAAGCCAGCCAATAAGAAGGCTGGCTTCTTGTTTTCTGTAACATCTCATTGACAATTCAAATGCGGTCTAGTCAACTGGTCTGACAACTATAAAATAAGGTCTGGCCTATGCTCTCCGCACTCACAAAAGCGAATTTTTACCTTAATTACTTTGGCTTAATGAAAGTTCCACTCATCTGGTACTGCCGGCCAAAACTCATCACGCTCAATGACCAATCGGTTGTGGTCCGTATACCGCTGAAGCGTCGTAACAAGAATCACCTCAATAGCATGTATTTTGGTGTTCTCGCGGTCGGTGCAGACGTTGCCGGTGGTTTTATGGCGATGCAGAAAGCGCAACAGCGTGGCGAGCGAGTCTCACTGGCATTCAAAGCGGTGAAAGGTGAATTTCTAAAACGTCCGGAAGCGGATGTGTATTTTCATTGTGATGAAGGTGAGGCCATCGATGCGATGCTCGATGAAACCATTCAAACCGGGGAGCGGGTAAACAAAGCGGTAAAAATTACCGCCACTTGCCCATCACTGCATGGTGATGAACCGATGGCGGAATTCTGGCTCACGCTGTCGCTGAAATGCTCGAAGCGTTAACTCAGGTCGATGGATTCGATATCCACGATCTTGCTTCGGTTTAGCACGATTTTCCAACGGTAATAGCGTGGTTTACTTTTGTGATTTTTCTCTTTAACGATCAGATTAATCAAGTGACGCTTTTCTACCGATTCGCGGCTGACTTGTCCGTTATTGAGCTGATAAATCCGGTTTGAGCCTTTATCCATCAAGCGGGTTAAAGTCCGAAGATCAATCAACATGCTTTCGCGAGTGGCTTCATAGCCACTCATAAATCGCGATGTGGTCATCTCGGTTTCTGAGCGGTAATGGAGAATCTGCTCTTCGCGCTGCACAACACGCTTCTTTCGAATGTTCTGAATGCTGTCGGGTAAATTGCTCAGGCTTTTATAATCCAACCATTCATCTTTCTGACCGACTTGCTTACCCGTACTGGGATCGAAATAGCGACGGCGCCACTTTGGTTTGCCCTTGCGGATCCAGCGCCACAACATGTCGCGCAAGTCATCTTTAAAAATTTCCCGCAATGCATAAATAAATGACATCGCGATGATGAAAGAAGCGGTGATTTCTCCCCAGTAGTCACGTGCGGAAATTGCCGTGATGGTCACCACCACCATGACCAAACCGGTCGCAATCCCTTTCACGGCCCGTTTCATATTTTTGCCGAGGGAGGTGATTTTCTCGTTGAGAATGATTGGGTGCTCAATCAGACGGCGCAGCAGACGCATTTTGTTGCTGAGTCTGGTGATGTCGTTATCGGCTTTATCTGAGTTATAGTGGTTCAAGGCACGATGTGCCTGTTCTTTTTCCACCAGCGTGATCAAGCGTTCTTTGATGGTTTTATATTCGTTATCGCGTGTGAGGTTCGACACCATCGAAAGGAACTTCTGCTCGGTGTACCACGAAAGGTAGTTGTCGATGTTGGCGTAGTAACGTTTAAGCGTTTCTTCATAAGGGATTGTTCTGCGCAGGCGCTTGAGAATATCCAAAGCCAACTCTATAACCGTATCCACCTCTTCAGAGGTGACGCTGTCACTCGTGTTGTTGAGCTGATTGACGGCCTTATCGAGTGCAATAACGTATTGATAAGCAAACAAACTTAAGCTGACCCGGTATTGGGTAGAAGAGAGTCGGCCGCGCTGCGCCAGTCGGCTGTGCACCAGTGGCAACAGAATCTGGTCACTGTAATAGGAACGCTTTTGATGGATAGAACTGTAAAAAAACTCAGACTCTGATATCACTTCCGGTGTCAGTCCCAACTCCCCGGGGATAAACAGATACATATCAAGATCGAGCTTTTTACTGTCGGACATCTCCGACGAAATCTTTAGGGTGACGGCATCTTGCTTATCGACAGTGATCAACGAAAACTCCTGAAAAAATTGCTTAATTTTCTCTGTTGAATGGGGGAAAGCATAACAGAGATCACGTATAATCTCTGCAAATTTGATGTGAGACAGTTTTAAATGATTAACGTTGGTCAGATTAACAATCTAGAAGTCGTAAAAATTACCGATTTTGGTGTCTTCCTGGACGCCGGGGAGTTTGGTACGACGTTACTGCCAAAACGATTTGCACCAGAAGGTGTGGAACTGGGACACTTTGTTGATGTGTTCCTGTACTTTGATTCAGAAAACCAACTGGCGGCAACGACAGAAACGCCAATCGCCAAAGTGGGTGAATGGGGCCTGATGAAAATTGAAGGCGTTAACACCACGGGTGCTTTCGTCAACTGGGGAATCAAAGACAAAGATTTGCTTGTGCCTTACAGTGAACAACGTGCACGTTTTGCTGCGGGTCAGAACATTCTGGTTTACGTGTACACCGATAAAGCGTCGGGCCGTATTGTGGGAACAACGAAGTTCAACAAACTGCTGGATAAAACGCCAGCGAAGTACGCGCAAAATGAACAGGTTGATTTGATCATCGCTGAACGCTCGGACCTTGGCTACAAAGCGATCATCAATGGACAGCATTGGGGCATGATTTTCCCATCCGATGTATTTGGTAAGCTTTTCATCGGTAAGAAGCTGAAAGGTTACATCAAGAATATTCGTGAAGATGGCAAAATCGATCTGGCGCTGCAGAAAGTGGGCGTAGCGAAGATGGATGATCTGAGCGAGAAAATTCTGGAAACGTTGCAGAAGAAAGGCGGCTTCCTTCCGCTGAGTGACAAATCGACTCCGGAAGCAATTTTCGCAACTTTCCGTACCAGTAAAGGCACGTTTAAGAAGACTATTGGCGGTCTGTTCAAACAGGGCAAAATCCTGATTGAAAAAGACGGCATTCGCCTGGCTGAATAATCCACAAAAAAAAGGCCAGAAACGTAAGGCGTTTCGGGCCTAGGGGAATGGCTCCAAAGAGCCTGCGCTAATAGAATTGAGTCTGAGACTGCTTAACGTTAAGTGTAGTACAGACTCATTTTTTCGCGACAAGCAGCCAGCATTTCATGCTGGCGTTTAGCGATTCAGAATAAGTTTTTATCTCTCACCAGTTCACGAGGCAGACCGTTTTTGACGCGATTGCCCACCCATTTTCCCAGTCCAATCACATCGTTACCATAACGAACAATCACTTCGCCTTGGCCACTTTGACCTTGTGGACGGACATCTCGTCCCATGTACCATTCGCGTGCATCTTCAACCGAAAGTTCAACGCAACGGGTTTCTTGCCCGGTAGCTAGCGCGGTCGCCACCTGATGCTGCCAGCGGTATCCTTTCTTGTGCGTTTCGGCGATTTTGATCCCCATTCGGGAAAAGCGCAGTTCGCCCAACATCGGTTCCAATGCATTAGGGAACAGCCACACATCGCCGTCTCGAAGCCAGATGCTGCTGTCAGCAGGTAGGGA
Organism: Vibrio sp. LQ2; assembly: GCF_023920125.1. Classification (NCBI taxonomy): domain Bacteria; kingdom Pseudomonadati; phylum Pseudomonadota; class Gammaproteobacteria; order Vibrionales; family Vibrionaceae; genus Vibrio; species Vibrio sp. LQ2. The sequence goes on along the minus strand of NZ_CP085308.1, from coordinate 867,175 downwards.
GATACCCAGAGTGGTTTGCAGCTGTTTCTCCACATCGGCTTGGATCTTGTTGCTCGCTTTCTCGAACGGGAACTTGCCCAAACGTTTTTTGACTGGTGGAGCCGCAACGGCGGCAAGTTTACGCATACGTGCCACAAAGAAGCCTTCACAGTCATAAACCTGAGGGAAAATGTGCAGGAAACCTTCTTCAGTAATGGCTTTGTCGGCATCGGAGAACAGAGAGTCGAGGCGCTCAAAACTCACCGCATCGCCGTAGGTGTTTTTCAAGTGCCAGCACACTTGCTGGTTCTCTTCACAACTCAATGTACAGGTTGAATACACCAAGACACCGCCGACCTTCAGTGCCTGAAAAGCACTTTCAATCAGGTCTTTCTGCGTATCTGCAATCGATAATACAGACTCTTTGCTCCAGTTTTTCATGGCATCCGGATCCTTACGGATCGTGCCTTCGCCAGAGCAGGGCGCGTCAATCAATACGGCATCGAACTGTTCCGGTAACCATCCGCCGAAGACTCGGCCATCAAAATTACTCAGCGCTGCATTGCGAATACCACAACGTTCGATGTTGGCATGCAGCACTTTTACGCGACTGGCTGAGAATTCGTTCGCGACCAGAACCCCCTGGTTGTTCATTAGCGCAGCCATCTGAGTAGTTTTAGACCCCGGTGCTGCCGCCATATCCAGTACTGAGTGGAAAGCATCTGCCTCATCCATAAACAACGCTGAAACCGGCATCATGGAACTGGCTTCCTGAATGTAGAACAGACCAGCCATGTGTTCGGCGGTGTTGCCAAGTGGCACTTCGCTTTCATCGGCTTCGATCCAGAATCCGGTTTCGCACCACGGCACAGGCTCCAATGCCCATCCTTTCTCACTGGCGCGTTGCTGAAACTCTTCCACACTGATTTTTAACGTGTTGACGCGAACACTTTTGCGCAGTGGTCGCTGGCAAGCTGCGATAAAATCTTCCATGTTGAGGGATGCCGGAAGGATATCAGCGATCGTAGTAAGAAATTCTTCTGGGAGAGAGATATTCGAATGCAAAATGGTGTCTCAGTCTTGGATTTTGGGGCGGAATTATATACCTATCATTGCCGTACTTGAAGTTACAGAGACGCTGGATATAAAAAGGCAGCCATCAGGCTGCCTTTTTAGCTCATATCGTCAGGGCTTAGGAATGGCAGTTCGCCATTTTTTCCACTCTTCCTGAGGGGTCGGATAGAGGTAGAACGATTGACCTGCTTTGGCGGCAGCAGTCAGCTGTTTTTGCTCTGGGGTGGCAAAGGTAATCCCGCCGCGCACAATACTGTCTAGCGTGCCGGCTTTGACATTGGCACCACTCAGGCCGATAGAAACGTCTAAGCCGGAAGTATTCCAGAACAGGCTATTCTCACGCACCAGATAAGCGTACTTCGACTCAATTTCGATAGTGGAGATGACGCGATCCGCAAAGTTGCCCAGGCGAACATCCGTTACGCGGCCGACTTCGATGTCGCGGTAAAGTACAGGCGTACCCACATCAATTGAACCTCGGGTCTCGCTTTGCAGGCTAAAGGTGATGCCTTTTGCCTGATAGGGCATAGCAGACAGCGTAAACTGTTTGGTCGCTTTGCCGCTGCCCGGTTTCACTTCAATCGCCTTTGAAATCAGGTTCTGCAAGTTGGAGACGCCTTTGAGTCCTACCTTCGCTTCCGCTAGCCAGAATACGGATCCCGCTTTAGTGATATAGGGCGCGTAGGTCGGTTGAATCCGGGCTTTGAAGCGCACTTGTGGTGAGGAAAAATCCGGCAGCACGTCGGTGATTTCGCCCACCTGAACACCGTTGTATTTGATTGGTGTTCCGACGGTAATGCCAGTATTGCCTTGGGCGACCAGCATGATCTCTTCACCATATTTTTGCGCTTGTTGATAATCCGGGTAGAGCTTCCATAGTTCGCCCTGTTTGTTTTCGACGCCGTTGATGTTGTCGAACTCTATGCCGCCCTGAATCAGCGTTTGCAGGGGAGCAGCTTTGATACTGACGCCGGACAAAGATGCGTTCACTTCAACGCCGGATCGGCTCCAAAACACGGTTTGTGATGTAATCAAGTGCTTGTACTGATTCTCAATTTTTGCCTCAATCACAACACCGCTTTGTGTCAGCTTGAAGCTGGATACCGTGCCGACTTTAAGATTGCGGTACAACAACGGGCTGCCAGCGTTCACCGGAGGCAGTTCTGGCGCGAATAATTGCAGGGTTTGTGAACCAGACTGATTGTACTTGGCGATTTCAGCCAAAGATTGATTCTGATACAGGCGGTAAGATTGCTGCGTCTTCTCACTGCCTTCGCTGACAAAACTGATTGAGCCGGTTAACAACTGTTTGGCCGGTGGAATCGAAACGCTCAGGCCCGATTCCGTCAATGCAGCACTGGCGGAACCTGTCACGTAAAAACGGCTTTGCGATCGAACAAGCGAGGCGTACTGCTTGTCAATCAGCACATCAAATTCCACCTTATCAGCGGCAAGCTTCACGGCGGTTACCGAGCCGACGGCGACACCGCGATAGAGGATCTGTGCGTCTTTTTCCAAGCCAAATGAACTTTCAGCAATCAGTTTTAACGCGACTGAGCGTGACTGCTCCTGGCTAAATTCAGCTTTGCGCACGGCGGTAAAATGACGCGCACGGTCGCCTTCACCTGGCACCAGAGTAAGAAAATTGCCTTTCACCAAATTAGCGAGGTTTTCTACGCCAGTCAGCGACACTTTAGCTTCTTCGAGGACAAAATGGCTGCCTGAATTCAGCAAATCACTGAACGCAGGCTGAACTGCCGCTGATGCGACAATTTTGTCGTTGTTGAGTTGAAGGTTAGTGATTTGACCGATTTCAATTCCGCGATAAATGATCGGCGCACCTGACGGATTAATGTTGTTGTTATCCGGCAGATCAATTTTGACCGGAATACCGCGGCCTGCAGTTTTTAAATCGCGATAGAGCCGGAACTGGGTATTCTGTTCGACGGGTTCACCACCATCGGGGGAGTCGACCGCAATTGAGCCGCCAATCAGAGCGCTCAGGCTTTCCAGACGTACATCGATGCCATCAAAACCAACCGTGGTTCCAACGCCACTGACGTTCCAGAAGCGGCTTTCGCTGGTAATGATGTGGCGATATTCGTTCTTGATGGAGGCTTGAATGATGACGGATTTTGCACTTTCATCGAGCTGATAACTGTAGACTTCACCAATCGGGATTTTCTTGTAGACGATTTGAGAGCCGATAGAAATACCGCCGAGATCGCTGGCTTTCAGGGAAATGGTCAGCCCGCTGTTGGCCAGCAGATCCGAGGGTGCAGAGTCTAAAGCATGATATTCATCGGGATGATCACTTTGTCCATCAATGTTGCTGCCAGGTTGAATTGCGATGTAGTTACCTGACACCAGCGCATCAAGACCGGAAACTCCGGACAGACTGGCGGTCGGTTTGACCAGCCAGAATCGCGTATCGGCAGAGAGCAGGCGAGTAGCTTCGGGGTAGACATCGGCTTCCACATAGATGCTGTTAAGATCGGAGGAGAGCTTAATGTCTCTGACCATACCCACTTCCAGACCTTGATAGCGAATGGTGGTACGGCCCGCGACCAGGCCTTGCGCATCGGAGAAGTAGATCTGTATGCGATCGCCTGCGTCGTGAATGGCTTTAACCACCAGCCATCCGGCCAGAATCATGGTCAGAATCGGCAAAATCCATAACGGTGAAATGCCCTTATTACGCCTTACGTCCGGCGAGTAGGCTTTTTGTTTTGTTGGTTCGTTACTCATTATCAGACTCGTTCTTAGAAACGGCACCCGGATAGTTATCCCATATCAGACGAGGATCGAGGCTTTCTGCGGCGAGCATCGTCAATACGACGACCATACCAAAAGCAACGGCGCCATACCCGGGCGTAAAATCAAGAATCTGGCCGCGATCGACCAAAGTCAGCATGATGGAGATGACAAACAGATCCATGACGGACCATTTGCCAATCCATTTAATCACATAAAAAATGAACATTCTCTGGCGGTGGTAAACCTGCCGCTTAAAGCGTATCGCCAGCAATAAATAGATGAGGCCGAGAATTTTCGCTACCGGGACGACAATACTGGCAACGAAAATAATAATAGCAATGCCGATCATGCCGCTGTTCACCAATGAGGCAACACCGGAAAAAATGGTGTCTTCCAAACGCTGGCCATTGGTGATCAGGATTGAAATCGGGATGATATTGGCGGGGAAAATGGCCACGCTGGCCGCTATCACATAAGCCCAAGTGCGTTCAATCGACTGTGGCTTGCGATGGTAAAGTTTGTGATGGCAACGAGTGCAACGAGCCCCTTCTTCCTGAGATAAATGGCAGTTATGGCAGTGAACCTGTTTATTGTGCGCGTCGTAATCACGCTCCGGTTTCCAAGCTTCCCAGTAGCGGCGCACGCTGATGCGGCTGATGAGCAGCACCGTAAACAGCTGCAAGAGCACCAGGCTATACAGGGCTGGGCCGATAAACACATCGGAATAATCTTTGAGTTTGAAACAAGAAAGAGCCACGCTGACCAGGAACACATCCATCATCGCCCATGATTTGAGTTTCTGTATCAGGGTCAGCGAGTAACGAAGCCCGGTAAACCAACGATGGTGGAGCGAAATATGCGCTACCACGACCGAACCACAGACGAGAAACGGCGCCAGCGTACTGCAGAAGAAAACCAATAAGGCGAGGGCGAAGTAACCTTCATTACTTAATGCGATGATGCCGGCAGGCAATGAGGCCGGGATCATAACACCGACCAGGCGAATACTAATGAAATCGAAAAACTGCGACGGAATAAACAGTAACAAACAAGTAATCGCAACGGCTAAGTTGCCGGATAACGACGGGCTGCCGCCGCGGTACAGCTGAGTGCCGCAACGCGGACAATAAGCGCTTTTCCCTCGTTCGACCGAGATGACATCAACAGGCAGCTCACATCCCTGACACAAGCGAACAGAGCCGCTGTCAGTTAAATGTTGCTTTAACGCTTTGATTTTCATCGCAGCGTTTCCTTATTATACAGGGTGACGTTGTCACCTTTATGCGTGCGATTGTATTGAACCATACAATGTTTGATACAAACCTTCTTGTTCAACCAGCTCTCCGTGAGTACCGGATTGACTGACATGACCATCTTCCAGCACGTAAATCAAATCGGCTTGTTTTACTGCTGACAGACGATGCGCCACGATCAGTGTTGTTCTTCCGTGCAGAAACTCTGTTAACGCTTTATGCAATGCCGCTTCGGTGGCGGTGTCAAGCGCTGAGGTCGCTTCATCCAAAATCACAAATTTCGGATTGCTCAAAATCATACGCGCAATCGCTAAACGTTGTCGCTGGCCGCCCGATAAACGAATGCCGTTGCGTCCGATCTGGGTGTCGAGGCCCTGATTGAGTTTAGTGATCACGTCCTGCATCTGCGCGATATCTAACGCACGCCACAAGGACAGTTCGTCGTAATCGCTTCCGAGGGTGAGATTATGCCTTAAAGTGTCATTGAAAAGTACAGGTTGTTGTAATACCACGGCTATCTGGCTTCGAATCACATCAAAGCTGATGTCATCGCAGGTCTCTCCGTTGTAGCGAATCTCTCCGGAATTTGCCCGGTATACGCCAATCAGCAATTGAATCAGGGTGGATTTTCCGCCGCCACTGGCACCCACTAATGCGACCTTTTTACCAGCCGGGATCTCAAGTGACAGATCATCTAACACTTTATGTTCGCCGTCGTAAGAGAAGTTAACCTGCGAAATGGACACTTCCACTTCGCGATCATCGGTAAACGGATTGACCTTACTGGGCGGACGATGTTCTTCTTCTAGCTGAAGCAACTCGTTGATGCGAGTGAGGGCCGCTTTGGCGCTGTACCATGAAAACTGAATGCCGAGCAGTTCCTGAACCGGGCTGAGCATAAACCATAGGTAGCCGAACACTGCGAATATCTGGCCAATAGTTAAGTCGCTGAAAACTACCATCAGCATCGCGACGGCGCGAAAGAGTTCAAAGCCCAGCAGAAATAATAAGAAGGACAGACGGCCAGCGGCCTCCGATTGCCAGGCATATTTGTCAGCGTGGTTGCGAACTTCGTCTGCATGCGAGGTCAGTTGGGCGAGAAATTCCCGCTCTTTGTTCGCCGCGCGCAACTGGTAAATGCCATCCAGCGTTTCGACCAGACGATTTTGGAAACGTTCAAAGGCCTGATTCTCTCGTTTCTTGAGGTGTTTGACCTTGCTACCGAGCTTGCGAGAAAAATAAATCACAATCGGGTTGACCAGCAAAATAAACAAACCTAACCGCCATTCGAGCCACAGCAAAACGATCGCGGTGCCAATGACGGTGAGGAAACTGATGAGGAACTTACTTAATGTCGTGCCGATGAATTGATCGATCGTCTCGATATCGGTAATTAAATGGGCGTTAATCCCGCCGCTTCCCCGGGTTTCATATTGCTTTATGCTGATGCGCCCCAATTTATCAATCATCTTGCTGCGCATTTGGAAAGTGATGGTTTTGGAAACCAGAGTAAACTGCCGGTTCTGCACGATATTGAGTAGTTGGCTGGCCGCACGCATCAGTACCACCAGCAGCAGGGTAAACATGATGTAACCGGTTGGCGTTTGCCAGTCGGATGGGAGCCACTTGTTCATGACCGCCAGACCTGTGCCTGGCTTATTGAGAAGAACCTCATCAACCATCAGTGGCATAAGTAGCGGGATGGGTACACTGATTAAAGTTGCAGCGATCGCAATCGCATTAGCGTACAACAACTTAGACTTATGTTTTTTAACTTGAGTTATGAGCCAAGAACGGCTAATAGTGTCACTGGTATACGTCATTATAATGAGAATGCATCCTATTTAACTTCTGGGTGCCATTGTACGTAGAACCTTTAGTGAAGTCGTTATTTTTCAATTGGAAGTTAATATGAAAATAGAACATTACCACCGCTTAACCAAGCAAGCTGTTGCGTTATTAGAGTCTGAACCGGATATGATCGCAAACTTGTCGAACTTAAGCGCACTGCTCAACATGGAGTTAGAAGACCTGAACTGGGTGGGTTTCTATCTGATGCGTGATGGTGAGTTGGTACTTGGTCCGTTCCAGGGTAAACCTGCGTGTGTGCGCATTCCTGTCGGACGTGGTGTATGTGGTACTGCGGTTGCCACCAATTCTGTTCAACGTGTTTATGACGTCCATGAGTTCGAAGGTCATATTGCCTGTGATGCGGCAAGTAACTCTGAGATCGTGATTCCGTTTTCTATCAACGGTGAAGTTGCAGGCGTGTTAGATATTGACAGCCCAAGTGTTGGCCGTTTTTCAGAAACTGACGAAGAAGGACTCACGTTTTTGATGACTGAAGTAGAAAAGCTGCTCAATTCACACGCGAACAAGGCATAAATTGGTCTTTGCCTGTGGTTTTTCGTAGTCAGGTCACTATAATACCGAACATATTTACTTAATGCTTCGCGGACCAGCCGCATCAACCAGGAATCCTCATGGAAAACACTGAAAAGTTAAAAAACAGCAAAGAAGTGATTGCGTACATTGCTGAATGTTTCCCTAACTGCTTTACTTTAGAAGGTGAGGCTAAGCCTCTAAAAATTGGTATCTTTCAAGATCTTGCTGAGCGCCTAAGTGAAGACTCTAAAGTAAGCAAAACTCAACTTCGTGCAGCACTAAGACAGTACACTTCGTCTTGGCGTTACCTGCACGGTGTTAAAGCTGGTGCGGTTCGTGTCGATCTAGATGGTAATGCATGTGGTGTATTGGAAGAGCAACATGTAGAACACGCAAAAGCGGCGTTGGCAGAGAGCAAAGCTCGTGTAGACGCCCGTCGTAAAGAGCAAGGAAAAAAGGTGCGTGAAGACGCAAAAGCGAAGCCGAAGGCAGCGAAAAAGCCACAAGCTCGTCGTCCTCAGCAAAAAGCGGCACCAAAAGCGGATAAAAAGCCTGTAGAAACACGTGCTCTGACAGCTGATGAACTGAATGTTGGCAAAGAAGTGAACGTGAACATGGGCAAAGGCAACATGGCTGCGACCATCGTTGAAATCAATAAGGAAGATGTGCGTGTTCAACTCGGCAACGGCCTGCAAATGGTTGTGAAAGCGGAGCACTTGCGCGCATAAAGGAGAAATTCCTACGCATGAAATGCCGTTCAAAATTATCTCTGATTGCTGCTAGCCTTTGGCTAGCAGCCTTTTCAGTTCAGGCTCTCGAAGCCAATATCCACAAAGAGGATCTTCCTCTTCTTTCCCCTGAAGTTCAGCATGAAACCGCGAGCAAACGCGTTACGTCTCGTTTTACTCGTTCTCATTACAAACATTTCAATCTCGACGATCAGTTTTCCCAAGCGATTTTTGAACGTTATATCGAAATGCTGGACTACAATCGCAACCTGTTTACTCAGGCTGACATCGATTCTTTCAAAGACTGGTCAGTTCAACTTGATGACCAACTCAAGGTAGGCAATAACCAAATCGCCTTTGATTTGTATAACCTGTCGATGGAAAAGCGTTTTGACCGTTTTCAATATGCGCTGTCTCTGTTAGATCACGAAATCACGTTTGATACCGATGAATCGATTGAGCTTGACCGTTCAAAAGCGGCGTGGCCAAAAGATCAGGCAGAAGTCGATGAATTGTGGCGTAAACGCGTTAAATACGACGCGCTGAACCTCAAGCTGGCGGGTAAAGAGTGGCCGGAAATCAAAGAAACGCTGGCGAAACGTTACAACAATGCGATTAAACGCCTGACTCAAACGCACAGTGAAGATGTATTCCAACTTTACATGAATGCGTTTGCGCGTCAGATTGACCCGCACACCAGCTACTTATCACCTCGTAATGCCGAGCAGTTCCAGTCTGAGATGAATCTTTCACTGGAAGGTATTGGTGCTGTGCTGCAGATGACAGACGACTACACCGTGATTCGTTCACTGGTAGCTGGTGGTCCGGCTTCGAACAGCAAACAGTTGGGCGAGGGTGACCGCATTATCGGTGTGGGCCAAGACGGTGAAGATATTGTCGATGTCATTGGTTGGCGTTTGGACGATGTTGTACAGCTGATTAAGGGACCGAAAGGGACCAAAGTGAAGCTGCAGGTTCTGCCTGACGGCAAAGATGCAAAAAGTCACGTTGTCACAATTGTGCGTGACAAGATTCGTCTGGAAGACCGCGCAGTTAAGTCAGAGATCATTGAAAAAGATGGCAAGAAAATCGGCGTGCTTGAAGTCCCGAGTTTCTATGTTGGTCTGTCTCAAGATACTGACAAGCTGATCACTGAGCTGAAAGCGAAGAATGTAGATGGCATCATTGTGGATCTGCGTAATAACGGTGGCGGTGCGCTGACAGAAGCAACAGCGTTATCTGGTCTGTTTATTACCAGTGGTCCGGTCGTTCAGGTTCGTGACAGCTACGGCCGAGTGAACGTGAACAGTGATACGGACGGCAAGGTGAGTTACAGCGGGCCGATGACTGTACTGATCAACCGCTACAGTGCTTCAGCGTCTGAGATTTTTGCCGCAGCTATGCAAGATTATGGCCGTGCGATCATTTTGGGTGAAAACTCATTTGGTAAAGGTACGGTTCAGCAACATCGCTCGTTGAATCATATTTACGATCTGTTTGATAAAGAACTGGGTTACGTGCAGTACACCATTCAAAAGTTCTACCGTATTGATGGCGGCAGTACTCAGAACAAAGGTGTCATTCCGGATATTGCTTTCCCGACAGCGGTTGATGCTGCTGAAACGGGTGAAAGTATGGAATCGAATGCGCTGCCTTGGGACAGTATCGATAAAGCGAAGTATGAAAAGCTGCATGATTTTCACAAGATGATCACGACACTGAGTGCGGAACATCAGACGCGCATCGCTAAGGATATGGAGTTTAGCTTTATCCAGCAGGATATTGCGAAGTACAAAGCAGAGAAAGACGATAACTACCTGTCTTTAAATGAGAAAGTACGTAAAGCTCAGAGTGAGAAATCTGATCAGGAACGCTTAGATCGTATCAATACTCGTCAGAAAGCGATGGGCAAGAAAGAGTTTAAGACGTTGCAAGATGTGCCAAAAGATTACGAAGCACCAGATGCTTATCTGGATGAATCGGTCGCCATCATGGTGGACATGATCAAGCAATCGTAAGATGCAAATAATGAACAAGCGGGCTTTAAGCCCGCTTTTTTTGTCTGCTGAGTTCTATTAGACATGCACCATTTGCATCGCGAGATCGCGGCCATTGCCGCGAATACGATCAATCGTTGCCGCGAAACTGGCCGATATTCTGAGTAGTCGTGAATCCGGATGTTCGGCAAGAAAGTTCGCTTTATCCAACTCTTGCTGAAACGAGTCCCAACGTTCGTTGATGGATCGCGCAAAGTGCAGAATTGTTGCCAGTTTGGGTGATACCTCGGCCTCTCTCGGCTCGTTGAAATGTTCAATGGCATCGGCCATCTCTTCCGGAAATTTCCAACTGCGTGCAAGCCGTGCACCCAAGGTCGGAGAGGAGACATCCAATAACTCTTCCTGAACAGAGAAAGGCTCTTCTCCTAACTCAATTCTTTGATTAATAACCATGGCCTGTTCCGGAACCAGCGTATGAATCATCAGCTCGCCGATGTTGTGCAGAATGCCAGTGGTGAATACTTCATTGGTGTCCATACCGACTTCCGCTGCAAGCTTGCTTGAAATCACCGACACTTCAAAGGTGTCTGTCCAATACTTTTCCATATCCAGTGTCGTGATATGCGGGAAAGCGCTCGACAGCACGGACGCTACGACCAGAGTTCTGACTGGCCCCGTTCCCACTCGAATTAAGGCATCATTGACGGTCGCAATGGTTTTGTTGCCGCCAAAATGTGCAGAGTTCGCCATACGTAACAAGCGAGCGCTGAGTACCTGATCCATTTCAATTTTATGGGCGAGTTGGTGAAAATCGACATCGTCCTGATTCACCATTTCAAGTAATTCGTGCAGCAGACTTTGAATGCGGGGAAGTTCGTTTAAACGAGAAATTAGTGCCACCTGACTCATGTTTGTTGTCTCCTTGAGGATTTGGTTTTCTGACTATAGTTCAGCCTTTCTCAATAAGACAAAATTGACAGTTACACTTTTTTAACAATAGTTCGGCCGTTTTATTTTGTTTAAAACGGAGAAGAAAACCAAGTTTTATATCCACTTAGACAGGCCCATTTATCAACAGAAAAATCAGTAAAAAGTCGTTGAAAAGAATGGTTATTGTGATTTATGTCAAATAATTTAGCGTTATGTGTACGGTCAGCCTAAGCTTAAAGAAAAAAGTGAGGGGAAGCGCGATGAAATGGGTAATGATGATTTTCGCTTGTCTGAGCTTGGTTTCCACCGGCCCAGCGTTTAGCGTAAATGATTCTGATAACAGAGATTTAACACAGTTTGACCAACCTTTTTTATTGGGTGACTGGTATCTGATTAATCCTAATCCGGAAGAATCGCGGGAGAATTTTCTGGCGATTAAGCTCAACTTAGAGTCTGACTATACCTTTGCTATTGATATACAAAAGAAAGACTACAGTGTGGATCATTGGGAAGGTATGTACGCAGCCAACAATGACACCATTATTCTTGGGCTGAACTCCGACGAACCTCAGGTTTATGCCTATAAAGGCAATCATAATTTGTTGCATCTCAATGGCGTTACGTTCACTAAAGCTTTGTCGAATGCGCTGGCAGGAATTTGGTCCAGTACGTCGCTGTCTGGTGATGATCTCTCTTCAGGAAACATTCAGAGTGTTGACCTGATTCTCCAACCCGATTTTGTGTTTCTGTTCCGGGCCAGTGGGAGCAATGGTATCGAAGCCATTCACCGTGGAGTCTATTACACAGAGGGGAATCATCTTGTACTGATGTATGAAGATGGTGAACAGGACACACGCTACACCCTAAATCAGGACCAGCTGACGTTGGAAGTGGAAGATGGCTCGATGTATGCGGTGATGGATCGTATCCGTTAACAGCAACGCCAGAAGTTTTCTGAACCACTGCCTAGTCGTTGATGATTAGAGAAATCTGTTATTCCGTTCTTACTCGCTAGCAAGATAACGAGGTATTTAATGCAAATACCTCGTTTTTTCTTTTCAGGGGTTGTTATTGGCGCCAACAAGCCTAAGATCTGTATCACCAAGCAATTGGGAATAGTCACATATCATTACGTCAAAAGGATTCCGACAATGGCTCAAACTCCACAGGCCAAGTATCGTAAAGATTATAAAGAGCCTTCACATACCATTTCCGACATTGAACTGACCTTCGATCTTCATGACACAGCGACAACAGTGACCGCTGTTTCTCAAGTTAAGCAGCAAGGTGACAGTACAACGTTAGTTTTGGATGGCGAAGGACTGGAATTAAAAGCGCTGCAAGTTAACGGCGCAGACTGGCAAGATTACACACTGTTGGAAGCGGGCATTGAGATTCGCGCATTACCGGCAGTTTTTGAACTCACCATCGTTACTTTAACCAATCCGGAAGCGAACACCGCGCTGGAAGGTTTGTACAAGTCGGGTGGTGCATTCTGTACTCAGTGTGAAGCAGAAGGCTTCCGCCGCATTACTTATTATCTCGACAGACCAGACGTGCTGGCGAAATACACCACCACAGTCATTGCTGATAAAGCACAATACCCATTCCTGCTCAGCAACGGCAACAAAGTTGAACAGGGCGAAGCGGAAAATGGTCGCCACTGGGTAAAATGGCAGGATCCACATCCAAAACCAGCGTATCTGTTTGCCTTAGTGGCTGGCGATTTTGATGTACTGCGCGACAAGTTTGTAACCCAATCCGGCCGCAATGTTGATCTGGAAATTTTTGTCGACAAAGGCAATCTGGATCGTGCGCATCACGCGATGGCGTCGCTGATCAATGCGATGAAGTGGGATGAAGAGCGTTTCGATCTGGAATACGACCTCGATATCTACATGGTTGTGGCGGTCGATTTCTTCAACATGGGCGCAATGGAAAATAAAGGTCTTAACATCTTTAACTCCAAGTATGTGCTGGCCAACGAGAAAACGGCGACCGATACCGATTATCTGGGTATCGAAGCGGTGATCGGACACGAATATTTCCACAACTGGACGGGTAACCGAGTAACCTGTCGTGATTGGTTCCAACTGAGCCTGAAAGAAGGTTTAACCGTATTCCGTGATCAGGAATTCTCATCGGATCTGGGTTCTCGCGCGGTAAACCGAATCAACAATGTACGCATTATTCGCGGTCCGCAGTTTGCGGAAGATGCGAGCCCGATGTCGCATCCGATCCGTCCGGATAAAGTGATCGAGATGAATAACTTCTACACCCTGACCGTTTACGAGAAAGGCAGTGAAGTGATTCGCATGATGCATACTTTGTTGGGTGAAGAGGGCTTCCAGAAGGGCATGAAGCTGTACTTCGAACGTCACGATGGCACGGCGGCGACGTGTGAAGATTTCGTTTCTGCAATGGAAGATGCGTCCGGCGTTTCACTGGAACAATTCCGTCTATGGTACAGTCAATCGGGCACACCAACGGTGAAAGTGAGCAGTGAGTACGATGCGTCAGCGAAAACTTATGCACTGACCATTGAACAACACACAGAGGCGACGCACGAGCAGAAAGAGAAACAGCCGTTGCACATCCCATTCGATGTCGAACTGTATACAAAGAGTGGTGAAATCATTCCGTTACAATGTCACGGTAAGGTGGTGGCGAATGTACTGGACGTGAAGGAAGCGAAACAAACGTTTGTGTTTGAAAATGTTCCTGAGCAACCAATTCCTTCACTGCTGCGTGAGTTCTCTGCGCCAGTTAAACTGGAATACGACTACAGTGATGAAGAGCTGACTTTCCTGATGGTGCATGCGACTAACGAGTTTGCCCGTTGGGATGCAGGACAGATGTTGCTGGCGAAATACATTCGCGCGAACGTCAACAACGTGCAGCAGGGCAAGTCCGTGGAATTGTCTGAAGCGGTAGTGGATGCATTCCGCGGTGTGTTGCTGAGCGATGTTCTGGAACCTGCGTTTGTGGCGGAGATGCTGTCGCTTCCAAGCCACAATGAAGTGTCGGGTTGGTACAAACGTGTCGACGTTGATGCAATTGCTCAAGTGCTGAAAGCGATCAAAGTGATTCTGGCAACGGAGCTGGAAGATGAGTTGAGCGCCACTTACCATACATTAAAGCAAGCAGAGTACACCATTGAACATGCGGCGATTGGACGTCGTGCACTGCGCAACACTTGTCTGGCCTATTTGGCTTACACTGAGCAAGGCAACGAGTTGGTGAAAACTCAGTATGCGCAAGCCAACAACATGACTGATACTATCGCGGCAATGTCTGCAGCGAACTCTGCTGGCCTGGTATGTCGTGAATCACTAATGGCGGATTACAGCGATAAGTGGAAACACGATGGTTTGGTTATGGATAAATGGTTTGTGCTGCAAGGTTCTAACCCAGCGGAAAATGCGTTGGAAGTGATCAAGCAGACAATGAATCATGAAGCGTTCAGCCTGAAAAACCCGAACCGTACGCGCAGCCTGATTGGTTCATTCTTGAGTGCGAACCCGGTTCGATTCCACGCGAAGAGTGGTGAAGGTTACCGTTTTGCCGGTGAGATTCTGCGTGAGATGAACAGCAGCAACCCGCAAGTCGCATCACGCTTGATTGATCCACTGCTAAAATTCCGTCTGTACGATGAAGAGCGTCAAGCTATGATCAAAGCAGAACTGGAAGGGTTGAAAGCGATGGATAATCTGGCTCGTGATCTGTACGAGAAAGTTACCAAAGCGCTCGAAGACTAACAAATGATGAGGTGGCACTTCGGTGCCACCATTTTCAAACGATGAACCGTTATTTCTTTTCTCTCAACATTTCTTATCAGGCATTTTTGTCACACTATTCTGGTGCCGCCAGCACGGTATTAGTGTTAACAGAATGTGGCCTGCGCCTCCAATTGCCGGCAGCAAAATTTCGGCCATTTCTTAGCCAAATTGGAGTAAAAGGTCGATTTCGCCTAACTACTGACCAAAACAATAAGTTCCTAAAGTTAGAAGTTCTGTGAGTTCGGTTTTTTGCAGTAATTTAAATAGGTACATTAGTCACATTCTCAGACATTTCACCTCCTACCAGCCGTAAAATCATTAACTTTTTGTCAATAAAGCTTTTACAATAGTCCTGCATTACCAAGTGTAAGTTCTTTGCTTACGCCATACCCTACAAAGCCATAATTCTAATCTCTGGAGTCGCCTATGACCGCGCGTGAAAGTTTAATGCCGGTTCTGCTTGAAAAAGTGTATCAGCTAATTCAAGACAAACTTGAGCTTGCTCATCAACCCCTAGTCACTCAACTCGCACAACACCTTTTTAGTAATGTTGCACAAGACGATCTGATCGAACGAAATGAATCCGACTTATACGGAGCGGTCGTCAGCCTGTGGCACCATATCAACGAGAAGAAACCGGAAGAGCGCTCAGTTCGAGTGTTTAACCCAACGGTGAGTAAACAAGGTTGGCAATCAACCCATACCATCGTCGAAATCGTTATCCCGGATAGTCCTTTCCTTGTTGACTCCATCAAAATGGCTCTGAGCCGTTTGGATCTGACTTCTCACCTGATGCTCAATGGCCCGACTCAAATCGCGCGAAACGCCGATGGCACAATTAAAAGCATCAACGACGGCGAAGGTCCGCTGCAGTCACTGTTCCATCTGGAAGTTGACCGCCTGAGCAGCAAAGAAGAGATGACCGCACTTAAGGATGAGTTGCTGGATATTTTGAATGATACCTCGCTGGTGGTTCAGGATTGGAAACCAATGGCGAGCAAGTTGGATCAAGTGATCGCGCAACTGGAAAAGCAAAAAGATCGTATTCCGGTAGAAGCGGATCGTTGCGAAGAAACGTTGAAGTTCTTGCGCTGGTTGGGTAACCACAACTTTACGTTCATGGGCTACAAAGAATTTGACCTGGTGAATGTCGAAGGCGATACCGAGCTGCGTCCAACAGAAGAATCGGGCCTTGGCCTGTTTTCCGATGCGAAACGTGTTCGTACGGTTAAGCTATCCCACTTCCCGGATTCTGCACGCCTGGAAGCGAAAAAACCGTTCCTGCTGATCCTGACAAAAGGCAATAAGCAGTCACGTATTCACCGTCCGGCATACACCGATTACATCGGCATTAAGAAGTTTGATGAAACAGGTAAGGTCATTGGTGAGCATCGCTTTACTGGCCTTTACACCTCGGCGGTGTACAACCAGGCCGTGGAAAGCATTCCACTGATCCGCGAGAAAGTTGAGCGTATTCTGGCAGCCAGCGGTTACCGTGTTGGCTCATACGCTTATAAAGCGCTGCATAATATTTTGGAAAACTACCCGCGTGATGAACTGCTTCAAGCGCGTGAAGAAGAGTTGCTGGAAGTCGGTATGGGCGTGGTACAAATGCAGGATCGTGATTTGATCCGTCTGTTTGTGCGCAAAGACCCGTTTGGTCGCTTCTTCAGCTGCATGGTGTATGTCACCAAAGAGCGTTACAACACCGAACTGCGCCGCCATACACAACGAATTCTGAAACACTACTTTGGCTGTCAGCAAGAAGTGGAGTTCACCACTTACTTCTCAGAAAGCCCACTTGCCAGAACGCATTACATTGTTCGTGTTGATAACAACAACATGAACGTCGATGTTAAGAAAATAGAGCAAAACCTAATGGAAGCATCAACAACTTGGGATGATCGCCTATCTGAAGCGATCGTGGCAAACTTTGGCGAGAGCAAAGGTCTACCGCTTTCTAAAGAGTATCTGCACGCATTCCCTCGTTCTTACAAAGAAGATGTGATGCCGGGTTCTGCGGTTTCTGATATCGAAAGCCTGGAAGCGCTGAACGAAAACAACAAGCTTGGCATGTTGTTCTACCGCCCACAGGAAGAGAAGAAAGACTCTAAAGCGGTTCGCTTGAAACTGTATCACCGCGATGAGCCTATCCATTTGTCGGATGTTATGCCGATGCTGGAAAACCTCGGCCTGCGCGTCATTGGTGAATCACCATACGAAGTAGTGAAATCTAACGGCCAGACATACTGGATCCTGGATTTCTCAATGCTGCATAAGAGCGACAAAGAAGTGGATCTTCGCGAAGCGCGCGATCGTTTCCAACAAGCGTTTGCCGCAATCTGGAATGGTGGTCTGGAGAATGACGGATTCAACCGTCTGGTACTGGGCGCATCTCTGACTGGTCGTGAAGTCTCTATTCTGCGTGCATATGCTCGTTACATGCGCCAGGTTGGTTTCCCATTCAGTCAGCAGTATATCGAAGAGACACTGAACCATTATCCTGATCTGGCGAAAGGGCTGGTGGAACTATTTGTTCGTCGCTTTGATCCTAAATTCAAAGGCGCGCAGAAAGGTCAGGCTGATCTAGTCGCGAAACTGACTGAGCAGTTGGATCATGTGGAAAGCTTGGATGACGATCGTATTCTGCGTCGTTACATGGAAATGATCGCAGCAACCCTGCGTACCAACTACTTCCAATTGGACGAAAACAAGCAACCTAAGCCTTGGCTGGCTCTGAAAATGAAGCCGAGCGAGATTCCGGATATTCCAGCACCAGTGCCTGCGTTTGAGATCTTCGTGTACGCACCGGATATCGAAGGTGTGCACCTGCGTGGTGGTAAAGTTGCACGTGGTGGTCTGCGTTGGTCGGATCGTCAGGAAGACTTCCGTACAGAGATTTTAGGTCTGGTTAAAGCGCAACAAGTGAAAAACACCGTTATCGTACCTGTGGGTGCGAAAGGTGGCTTTGTGTGTAAGAAACAGTACATGTTTACAACGCGCGATGAGATCTTTGCCGAAGGCCAACGTTGCTACAAACGCTTTATCCGTGCGCTGCTGGATGTGACTGACAACATCATTGAAGGCGAACTGATCGCACCGAAAAACGTTGTTCGTCACGATGAAGATGATCCGTACTTGGTTGTTGCAGCGGATAAAGGTACAGCAACGTTCTCGGATCTGGCTAACTCGGTTTCTGCTGAATATAACTTCTGGTTGGGGGATGCGTTTGCATCAGGCGGTTCAAACGGCTACGACCACAAAGCGATGGGTATCACGGCGAAAGGTGGTTGGGAATCAGTGAAGCGCCACTTCCGTGAAATCGGTATTGACTGTCAAACCACGGATTTCACCGCGATTGGTATCGGTGATATGGCTGGTGACGTATTTGGTAACGGTATGCTGTTGTCGAAACACATTCGTCTGCAGGCCGCATTTAACCACCTGCACATCTTTATTGACCCGACACCAGATGCAGCAAGCGGTTGGGAAGAGCGTAACCGTCTGTTCAATCTGCCTCGTTCAAGCTGGGAAGATTACAATGCGAAACTGATTTCTAAAGGCGGTGGTATCTTCTCTCGTAAGTCGAAGTCGATCACTTTGAGCCCTGAGATCCAGAAGATGCTTGGCACGAAGAAGACATCGGCAGCGCCAAACGATCTGATTAAAATGATCCTGAAAATGGAAGTGGATCTGCTGTGGAACGGCGGTATCGGTACTTATGTGAAATCGTCGGCTGAAACCCATACTGACGTTGGTGACCGTGCAAACGATGCGCTGCGTATTGATGGCCGTGAGTTGAACGCTAAGATCGTCGGTGAAGGCGGTAACTTAGGTATGACTCAGCTAGGTCGTGTGGAATACGCACTGACTGGTGGCCGAGTCAACACCGACTTCGTCGATAACGTGGGTGGCGTAGACTGTTCGGATAACGAAGTGAACATCAAGATCTTCCTGAATGGCCTGGTTGCAAATGGTGATATGACCATTAAACAACGCAACCTTATCCTGGAATCGATGGAAGACGAAGTCGGCGAAATCGTTATTGAAGACGCTTACACCCAGTCTGAGTCGATTTCTGTAACCGAGCAACAAGGTGTTGATGTGGTGAAAGAGCAGATTCGCTTTATCCACCACATGGAAAAAGCAGGTCACCTGGATCGTGCACTGGAGTATATCCCAGATGACGAAACGCTGCTGGAACGCGAAAAACAAGGTATGGGTCTGACTCGTCCCGAACTGGCTGTTCTGGTTGCCTACGGTAAGATGGTGCTGAAAGAAGAGTTGGCGTGTGATGACATCGCAAATGATGAATTCCATGCGACTCAACTGGTGAAATACTTCCCATCTGAGTTACGTCGTAACTTCTCAGAACAAATGAAGAATCACCCTCTGCGTAAAGAAATCATCGCAACAGCGCTTGCAAATCAGATGGTTAACGAAATGGGCTGTAACTTCGTGACTCGTCTGCAAGAAGAAACTGGCGCGAACCCAGTCGATATCGTTAATGCCTATGCGGCAGCTCGCGAGATCTACGGTTTGGGTGCAGTTCTGGAACAGGTTCGCACGCACGACAACAAAGCCACTGCGAACGCACAATATGACGTTATGTTCCATGTGCGTCGTACGCTGCGTCGTCTGTCTCGTTGGTTCCTGCGCAACCGTCCGGGTAAACAGTCAGTGCAAACGTTGATCGATTGCTACCAGTCAGATGTGAAAGCGATAGCGAAAGAGCTGGATCAACTGTTGGTTTCTGATGAAGTGGCAGAACACAAAGCCATGGCTCAAGTATGGACCGAGCAGGGTATCGATGCTGAACTGGCCAATTATGTTGCTCGTTTGTCTAGCTTGTATTCAGTACTGGATATTTCTACAGTATCTCGTGAAAAAGGCAAAACCGTTGAACAAACAGCGAAGCTGTACTTCAACTTGGGCGACCGTTTGTCACTGCACTGGTTCCTGAAACAGATCAATGGCCAGGCTGTGGATAACAACTGGCAAGCTCTGGCCCGTGCGGCATTCCGTGAAGATCTGGATTGGCAGCAACGCCAGCTGACTGCGCAAGTGCTTAACTGTGCATGTGAGCCAGAAAAACTGGACGTCATGAAAGCGCTGGAAGAGTGGATCGAAAACAACGAAACCTCTCTGCATCGTTGGGAAAACATTCTGAACGAGTTCAAAGTTGGTACGGTTCATGAGTTCGCGAAGTTCTCAGTTGCCATGCGGGAATTGATGCTCCTCAACTTAAACTGCCAGGCGGCGGAATAAGCATTGAATTGTTAGACAAATACGTCAATAATAACGCCCCGTTTATTCGGGGCTTTTTTCTTTCGGAGGCACAATGCTTTACCGCTTAGCCAGAGCTGGCTTTTTTCAACTGGATGCTGAAAAGGCGCATGAACTCGCCATTCAAAACTTCAAACGTTTCACTGGTACTCCTCTCGATCTCTTCTATCGTCAACACCTTCCAAACCGTCCTGTAGAATGCATGGGACTCACATTCAAAAACCCTGTTGGTTTGGCCGCTGGTCTGGACAAAAATGGTGAATGTATCGATGCGTTTGGCGCAATGGGTTTTGGCTTCGTAGAAGTAGGGACGGTGACTCCTCGTCCACAACCGGGCAATGACAAACCGCGTCTTTTCCGTCTTATCCCAGCAGAAGGTATTATCAACCGCATGGGATTCAACAATGAAGGTGTTGATCACCTGATTGAGAATGTTAAGAAGGCGAACTACGACGGTATCATCGGGATTAACATCGGTAAGAACAAAGATACACCGATTGAAAAAGGTGCGGATGATTACCTGATTTGTATGGATAAGGTATATCCATATGCCGGTTACATTGCGGTGAATATTTCATCACCAAACACCCCAGGGCTGAGAACGCTGCAATACGGTGAGGCACTGGATGAGCTTCTGGCTGCGCTGAAAGAAAGACAAGCGGAACTGGCTGAAAAACATAACAAGTATGTACCGTTGGCTCTGAAGATCGCACCGGATCTTAGCGATGATGAGATCAAACAGATCTGCCAGTCACTACTGAAGAATAAGATTGATGGTGTTATCGCAACGAACACCACACTGGATCGCTCTTTGGTGGAAGGTATGAAAAATGCCAACGAAGCGGGTGGGCTGAGTGGTCGTCCGTTACAATCTCGCAGTACTGAAGTGATCAAGTGTCTGTATCAGGAGCTGGGTGATGAGATCCCAATCATTGGTGTCGGTGGTATTGACTCTTATGTTGCGGCGAAAGAGAAACTGATGGCTGGCGCGAAGTTAGTACAGGTATACAGCGGTTTTATCTACCACGGTCCGAAACTGGTCAGTGACATCGTCAAAAATCTATAAATGATCGCAATATATTGAGTTTCATGATCATTTAGAAAAAGTGACAAGGTGACAAACAGAGGGAATGAGATAATCATTTCCTCTTTTTTTTTGATTTTCCGTTCTTAGAATTACAGATATTCGTTGGCAAAGGTAATTTAAGCGTTTTACCTAATCGTTTGATAATAAGTAAATTGAGAGTCGGAACAATGCTTAAACCAAGTGACAAATGGAGTTGGTACTACTCAGATAGCGAAGGCTATTTGATGCTAGACCTGGGCGAGGAGATGGTGTTTCGCACGAATCTCAGCCGCAACCTTTTAGTCGATTGCGCCTTTTCTGACAATCACTTCACTGTTGACGATGCGTCTGACTACCAAACCTACAAAGAACGAATCAGCTGTCTGGATATGAGTGAACCGCGCAGAGTTGAGCTGGCGCTGTATTGTGTAGCGGCAAAACGCTTTCACAAACCAGTTCAGCCTAAGAGTTGGTTCTTTGATTATCAGGGCGGGGATGTCGCTCCGGAAGAGGGTGACATTGTCAGTCTCGTGAATAGTTTCAACCAAGGATACTTTATTGTGCTTGAAGTGGGCGATAACGCTAGCTTGTGCGCTTTGGTTGATCTCGAGGCATTTGTGCTGAATGGATCTAAGTCACTCGATTTTGGTCAGGTGATTAAGGTGATGCATGATCGCATGGCCAACGCTAATCATATTCTTGTATCAGAGCCAATGGCTTTGGTCGGTTAATCTTTTCCCTAAGTTATTTTCGTTCCTTTTTTCATTTCCCATCGGCGTAAGCCGATTTTTTTTTGCCTTCAATCTAGGTCCAAGTTCTCATCTTCGATGGAATAGTGGCGTCTTACGTCTGAGATTTAATCAACAATCGAATATTTTTTAGCGCAAAAGTGACAGGCTTTCTGGTGCTTGTTGCGTATCTTTCCACCTATTTATTCCCGTTTTACGTCATTTTGTAACTAATTTACAGTGTAAAAATCAGTCTGGTATAGTCCAAAACCTGGGTGAATAAATACTCACTTCGTCTCTGGGTGCTGTAAATAGGTGAGGTGATTCGGAAACTCTCACTGAGGAAGCCCGCCAGTTACGTCTGTTGGACTAATCGCCATTTGTAGGGATTTTTAGTGAAATGATTCGTTTAGATTTAGGAATGGTCCGCATTGTCAGTTATAATCTGAGGCCATTTTTACCAGTCAAAGAACACTATGAATCAGTATCTAGCGGTTACCTCAAACGGTCTTGAGAACCTATTAGTCGAAGAATTAACAAATTTAGGGATTGTCGATGCCAAGCCTGTACAGGCAGGGGTGAAATTTAAAGCAACCAACGAGCAGATTTACCGTTGTTGCTTGTGGAGCCGCCTTGCTTCTCGATTCGTACGTGTGGTTGCCGAGTTTAACTGTCAGAACGACATGGATTTGTACCTGTCAGCGACAGCCATCAATTGGGTAAATCATTTCCACAGTACTAAAAAGTTTGTGGTCGACTTTAATGGTACCAACCGCGAAATTCGCAATAGCCAATATGGCGCAATGAAAGTTAAAGATGCGGTAGTGGACTGTTTTGAAAAGAAAAATCTACCACGCCCGTCGGTCAGTAAAGATCATCCAGATCTTCGTATCCATGTGCGTCTACACAATGACAAAGCACTTCTAGGCATCGATATGGTTGGTGGTGGCCTACACATGCGCGGCTATCGCCCAGAGTCGGGGAAAGCGCCACTGCGTGAAACACTGGCTGCCGCGATTGTTATGCGCAGTGGTTGGAATGAGTCTAAATCTCTGCTCGATCCAATGTGCGGTTCCGGTACGCTATTGATTGAAGCTGCCATGATGGCGGCTAATATTGCCCCTGGTTTGAAGCGCGAGAAGTGGGGCTTCCAAGCGCTGGAAGACTTCGATGAAGAGCTGTGGGCGACCATTAAATCAGAGGCGAATGTACAGGCCAGAAGAGGCGCCAAAAAAGTTGACGCTAAGTTTTATGGCTTTGACAACGATTCTCGAGTGGTCCAGGTTGCTAAAGATAACGCGCGTCGTGCTGGTGTGAGTGATTTGATTGAGTTCACGGTCGGTGATGCAGCAAAACTGGTGCGTCCTACAGGCTTTGAGAACGGTGTGATCATCTGTAACCCGCCATACGGTGAGCGTTTAGGTACGCATCCTGGTCTCATCGCGCTATACACCGCTTTTGGCGCCCAGTTGAAGGCGCAGTTTGGTGGTTGCCAAGCTTCCATCTTCTCCAGCTCTGATGAGCTGCTTGCGTGTTTACGCATGCGTGCTGAAAAGCAGTTCAAATTGAACAACGGTGCGTTACCGTGTCACCAAAAGAACTACAGTATTGCCGTTCGAGCAGAATCGGAGCTAACAGAAGGCCGCCAGGAATCGTTGGTTGCTCCTGATTTCTCTAACCGTCTAAAGAAAAACATGGGCAAGATCGGTAAATGGGCTAAACGCGAAGGATTGGATTGTTACCGCATTTATGATGCCGATTTACCGGAATACAATGTTGCCATCGACATCTATCTCGATCATCTGGTAATTCAGGAATATGCAGCTCCGAAAAGCATTCCTGAAGAGACGGCAAAACGCCGTCTGACTGACATCATTCGCGCGACCATTCAGGTGACGGGTGTTGATGCTAACAAAGTCGTGCTGAAAGTTCGTGAGAAGAAGAAAGGGGCCTCTCAATATCAGAAGCTTGGCCAACAATCAGAAACCATGTATGCCCAAGAATACGGTGTAAAACTGATTGTTAACCTTTTTGATTATCTTGATACCGGCCTGTTTTTAGATCACAAGTTGACTCGTCGCCGCTTGGGCCAAATGGCGAAAGGCCAGGATTTCCTGAACTTGTTTGCTTACACCGGTTCTGCCACCGTGCACGCAGCTTGTGGCGGTGCAAAATCGACGACTACCGTGGATATGTCTAAAACCTATCTGGATTGGGCAAAAGAGAATATGGCACTCAATGCTCAGGTGGGTCGTCAGCACCAGTACGTGCAAGCAGACTGTCTTCAGTGGCTAGAGAAGGCGACTGGTCAGTATGATTTGATCTTTATTGACCCACCGACGTTCTCGAATTCAAAGCGCATGGAACAGTCTTTTGATGTTCAGCGCGACCATATCCAGTTGATGACGAACCTGAAGCGTATTTTGC
Source organism: Vibrio sp. LQ2 (assembly GCF_023920125.1). Lineage (NCBI taxonomy): Bacteria > Pseudomonadati > Pseudomonadota > Gammaproteobacteria > Vibrionales > Vibrionaceae > Vibrio > Vibrio sp. LQ2. The sequence continues at coordinate 842,786 of NZ_CP085308.1, read as the reverse complement.
GTCCAGAGGGCACGATTGTGTTCTCAAATAACAAACGTCACTTCAAGATGGATATGGATCAGATGGAGGCGCTGGGTCTTCAGGCTCAGAATATTTCATCTCAGACACTGCCTCTCGATTTCGAGCGTAACAAACACATTCACAACTGCTGGATCGTGACGCACAAAAACTAATAGGGCACGGATGTGATAACTCTCTACAGCACGGAAGGCTGTCATTTATGTGAAATGGCCTATGACTTGCTTAAACAAGTTAAATTAGTTCAACAGGTTAACGTCGTCGACATTGCGTTCGACGACCAACTGTTTTCTCGTTACGGGGTCACAATCCCTGTACTTTCCTATCAGAACTCTGAACTGAATTGGCCTTTTGATATCAACGAATTAACTCAATGGTTAGAAAATAATGGCATTAATTACCATCCATAACGGGTTACTGGCATTTGGTGATCACCCATTGCTGGACCATGCAGATTTTGCGCTGCAGGAAAATGAACGCGTCTGTCTTGTTGGCCGCAATGGCGCGGGCAAATCGACATTGATGAAAGTGCTGGCGGGTGAAACCATCATGGACGATGGCAAAATGCAGGTTATGCAGGATGTTGTCGTTTCGCGCCTGGAGCAGGACCCGCCTCGCGATCAGGAAGGTAACGTTTACGACTATGTCGCTGGTGGCCTAAAAGAAGTCGGTCAGCAACTGAAGATCTATCAGGATCTGTTGGATCTGGTGGCGGTAGAGCCGACAGAAGCCAATATAAAGCGTTTATCTGCGATTCAAGAACAACTTGAGCATGCTGGCGCGTGGCGTTTCGAAGACAGAATCAAGAATGTTCTGAGTGCTCTGAAGCTTGATGGCCATACGAAACTGACGGATTTATCAGGTGGCTGGCAGCGTAAAGCGGCTCTGGCGCGCGCCTTGGTCTGTGATCCGGACGTATTGCTGCTGGATGAACCAACCAACCACCTGGACGTTACGACCATTGAGTGGCTGGAAGGTTTTCTGAAAGATTTCCGTGGTTCTATCATCTTTATTTCCCACGACCGTGCCTTTATCAAATCAATGGCGACGCGTATTGTTGATTTGGATCGCGGCAAGCTGAACTCGTTCCCGGGCAACTACGATAAATATCTGGTCGAGAAAGAGGAGCAGCTTCGCGTTGAAGACATGCAGAATGCCGAGTTTGATAAGAAACTGGCTCAGGAAGAGGTTTGGATCCGTCAGGGAATCAAAGCTCGACGTACTCGCAATGAAGGCCGCGTACGAGCGCTTAAAAAGCTGCGTGAAGAGCGTAGCGAGCGTCGTGAAGTGCAAGGTAAAGTGAATCTGCAAATCGATGACGCGGCTCGTTCAGGCAAGATCGTCTTTGAGGCGGAGAATCTGCAGTATTCCATCGATGGTAAATCTATTGTTAAAGATTTCAGCTTTAACATCATGCGTGGCGATCGTATCGCGCTGGTTGGCCCTAACGGCTGTGGTAAGAGTACATTGCTGAAACTGCTGCTTGGTGAGCTTCAACCGGATTCGGGCCGTCTGCATTGCGGAACCAAACTGGAAGTGGCGTACTTTGACCAGTATCGTGAAATGCTGGATCCGGAAAAATCGGTCATTGATAACCTGGCAGATGGTAAGCAAGAGGTTACGATTGGAGGTCGTCAGCGTCATGCGCTGAGTTACCTGCAGGATTTCCTTTTTGCTCCCAAACGCGCTCGTACGCCAGTTAAGGCTCTGTCTGGTGGTGAGAAAAACCGTCTGCTTTTAGCGCGTATTTTCCTGAAATCGAACAACCTATTGGTGCTCGATGAACCAACTAACGATTTAGATATCGAAACCTTGGAACTTTTGGAAGATTTGCTTGCCAATTACCAAGGCACGTTATTGTTGGTAAGCCACGACCGTGAGTTTGTTGATAATACCGTAACATCGAGTTGGATATTTGAAGGCGACGGTGTCATTGAAGAGTTTGTTGGAGGCTATCACGATGCCCAGCAACAGCGTCAGCAGGTTCTGCAGTCCCGTAATGCCGAAAAAGTAGTCAAAGCAGAGAAAGTGGTTGAGGAATCTCCCAAAACCGCGTCTTCTAAGGCTAAGTCTAAGAAGTTATCTTATAAACTTCAGCGCGAGCTGGAAACTCTGCCTGTCAAACTCGAAGAATTAGAAGCTGAGATTGAAGCTCTGCAGGAACAGGTGAATAGCCCGGACTTTTTTGGTCAGCCTGTAGAAGCAACACAACCCATTTTAGACAAGTTAGCTGCAACAGAGCAGGAGCTTGAAATTGCATTCGAGCGCTGGGAAGAGCTTGAAGCAATGCAACAGGAAAGTTAATGAAACCAATGAGTAGTAACACTTTTAAACTGACCTTTATTACCGCCGCGATCTTATCGTCGACTTCCGCGTCAGCAGCTTTGTATCAGGTGGTGGAAGTTACCCCTGATCTCACTTATAACAGTGATTATGTCAGTGCTTATGGCGTCGCAATTCAGTCTGCCACAACCACTGGTGCTTCTGATAACTGTTTTAATAGTTCGACGGTGTCCGGTGACGGTGTAACTTGCTCCGCTTATACTCTTGGTGGTGAAACCCGAGTGACTGAAACCAATGCTGGCGAAGCGGTAGACGGTCTGAGCTTCCGTGAAGAAGCCCCATTCGCCATGGACAATGCGTTTTACTACATCCAAGACTCTGACGATTTTGAGAACTACTGTGACAACCAATTGTTGTACTCAACATGTGAAACCTGGGCTTCATTGCGCTGGAACCTGTGGAACAAAGAGATTACTGGCGATACAACGGTAAACTCTTACGCTTTTACAGGTAGTTCGACGTCAGGAACGTTAGTGAACTCTACCTATAACACTGTTATCAATAGTATTGATAGTAGCGGTGACCCTGTCGGTATCCAGTTGACACCGGGTGACGTGACCAGCTACCGCCGCAATACCGTTGATGCATTGGCGGACGACATTACAACTACGGATTATCTGCAATCTCGCGCTTGGAAAACTGATGGTACGTATACTGTAGGTAGTGTTTCGACTTCCGTGAAAAATACTAATGGCACTTACTATTCCTCAAAGGCGGCAATGTGGAATGCTAGTGATATAGTTGAGTTAAACTGGCCAAGTGGGACGGAAGTTTACAATAACAGCTCTATCGCACAAGGCAGTCTACGTGATTTTGTCATTGTAGATGGGACCATCTATGCCGTGGGTTATAACAGCTTCTACAGCAATCGCAACTATATGGAAGCAAGTATCTCCAAAGTAGCGGAAGGAAGTTTTGATACAGCATCGAGTTGGACAACTGTGGGTGTAACGAATGCAAAAGTGTATACCAATGGTGGAACCAGTGGTGACCACATCTATTCAAACACTCGCTTAACATCGGTTAACAGTAACCTAATTGCAATCGGCGAAGCCAAACGTCAAGGTAGCGCTCCATCAAACGGTGCAGCAGCAAACCGTCTGTTTGTCGTTTCAGATGTTTCGGCTTCTTCACCATCTGCTACATTCCTGTCTGATGGCATTTTCTTTGATGGTGCTGGTGGTAAAGCCGGCGCGATTAACAACTACAACGAAATTGTTGGGCAAATTGATGCTGAGTCAACTCGTGAAGCGAGTGGTAAACCTCGTCGTAAACGTGGCTTCATCTATCCATACAACGGCACTGGCACCGATTCTGATCGCCGCGCGGTGTTTAATAATCAAGGCTGGTGGTTGGATAACCTGACGAACGGTGGCACCTATTCAAGCAACAATAACCAATACCGTATCATTGACGCAACGGACATTAATGATGCCGGTGTGATTTCTGCGACCGCTCTAAAATGTGACGGTGGTTATGATACAACGTCATACAATGCCACTTGTGGTGGAGGCAGTCAGGACGAAACTACGGTAGCTATTAAGCTAGTACCTATTGTTGGAGCGACAAGTGACGACATCTCTGAGCGTGGTACAGATGATACTTCGACTGAACGTAGTGGTGGTAGCATCGGCTTATGGATGCTTGCTGTACTAGGTTTTTTAGGGTTCCGTAGAAAATAGCAAATTTTTGTCAAACGAAGCACAAGTTCACAGATCTGGACTTGTGCTTTTTTTTGCCTTGATGAAGGTGGTTTTTTGAGCAATTCTTAATGGTGTGGTAATAAAAATGCCACGCCATTTTAATAGTTGTAAGTTAGACACAAGCTACTGTATGAGGACTTCACTATGAAGAGACAAAAGCGTGATCGCCTGGAAAGAGCACAATCTCAGGGATACAAAGCTGGCCTGAATGGTCGATCGCAAGAAGAGTGTCCCTATCAGCAAATGGAAGCTCGTTCCTTCTGGCTAGGTGGTTGGCGTGAAGCGAGAGAAGACAAACAGACTGGTCTCTATAAATAACCTCCACATACAACACAGGATCTAAGCCCCGAAAGGGGCTTTTTATATAGACACATACTCTGACGCACTATAACTAAATATTGCACTAATAAAAAGCCGCTCAACTGAGCGGCTAGATTCAATCGCAGCGTTTTAGAATGCTGAAGTGTCTTGGAAAAGGCCAACTTTCAGATCTTTAGCAACGTAGATTTCTTTTCCATCCACCAGTACGCGGCCATCAGCAAGACCCATAACCAGTTTACGGTTCACAACACGTTTCATATGAATTTCGTAAGTGACTTTTCTGGCTGTTGGCAGAATTTGCCCTGTGAATTTTACTTCACCAACGCCCAGAGCGCGGCCTTTACCTTTACCGCCAACCCAGCCAAGGAAGAAACCAACCAGCTGCCACATGGCATCCAAACCAAGACAGCCAGGCATGACTGGGTCACCAGGGAAGTGACAATCGAAGAACCATAGATCCGGAGTGATATCTAGTTCAGCAAGGATAAGTCCTTTACCGAATTCACCCTCAGTTTCAGACATCTTAGTCACTCGGTCCATCATCAGCATGTTTGGTGCTGGTAGTTGAGGGTAACCAGGGCCAAAAAGCTCGCCACGGCTAGAAGCTAAAAGATCTTCACGGTTATAAGAGTCGCGTTTGTTCTGCATTATCAATTACTCCAATTTTTGATAGGGTGCATGTTAGTGAACACGTGTACGCCAAACAACTCCGATCAGTACTAGACAAACCAGTTTTTGACGCGTTCCACAAATCCTTGTGGCTGAACGTGTTTTTCAAAGTTTTCAATTCGTTCTGCTATCCGGCTGATCACGCTCTCTTCATCATCACCACGGAAGGGCTTGTTCATGAGCACCGGTACAGCTTCATCAACATTGGATACTGGCCAGATGTTGAATTCACCATTTTTAATACTTTCGACGACAGATTTATGAAGCGCAAGGTGTTTAAGGTTACTTTTTGGCAGAATCACACCTTGTTCCCCTGTAAAACCTTGATGTTGGCAAACACGGTAGAAGCCTTCAATTTTTTCATTCAGTCCGCCTACGGCCTGAACACGGCCAAATTGATCAACAGCGCCAGTTACCGCAATTTGCTGATCAATAGGGTACTCGGACAGAGCACTAACTAAAGAACACAGTTCAGCTAACGATGCGCTGTCACCATCGACTTCGCTATACGACTGTTCGAACACAACGGATGCTGAAAAAGGAAGTGGTACGTCAAGGTTCAGGGCGCTGCTTACAAACGCCTGCATAATCATCATACCCTTGGCGTGTAAGTTGCCACCCAGTTCAACTTTGCGCTCAACATCTGAGATGTCGCCGTCACCAAAGTGGATAACACACGAAATACGTGCAGGTTCGCCGTAAGAAACAGGGTGTCCAGCAATATCAATGACTGTCAGGCCGTTTACCTGTCCTATCTGTTCACCTTGAGTTTCAATGATTACTTGACCGTCAAGAATGTCATCGAGCGCTCTTTCAGGCAGATAAGACTCACGATAATAACGTTGGTTAAGCGCTAGCTCGACATGGTTTTCCTCAATGCGCTGTCCACTGCTGATGAGTGATGCTTCTTCGAGTAAAGCGCGTAGCCACATGACACACAACGGAGCGTAGTGCTGATCTTCTGTATAACGTGCTCCGGCAGTCATCACGGCTTCGATGGCATTCTGGCTAAGATCCGGCAGCTGGTATCGATTAGCGATCCATCGTAAATAGCCAAGATAGGTTGTAATCGTTTCTGGCTCAATCTTGATGTCCATTTCGAGTTCACTGAACAAACAAAGTCCTGCGTGTATATCGGCATCAAGGAAGTCCACATCACCCAATTGATTTCTATCGCCAACCACCACTAACTTAATGTTATAGCGCTTGTTTAATGGTGTTTGGATTGGTGACTTAGGGTCACAGTTGAGTGGCGAAACGGGATCACCAAGAATGGCTGATTTCAGCATTGGCCAAGTGGCAGGATTGGCCAGTAAAAGGTTCGCTGAAACAATAAGATAACCATTGTTTGCTTGGTCCAGTAATCCGCTTGTCTCATTGACGACTTGGCCATTTTCGGCTTTAACCTGGCCAAAAATAGTCACCATATTCAATGTTTCAGTGACGACAACCGGAGCCGTTGTGACGAGGCTATCCATTTGTTCCTTTATCAGAGAGCGATAAATGGAATTGTCTGGAGCATTAATCAACAGAACACGACTAAATCCATTGATGTGTATGAATCTTTCAATCGCTTGTGAAAGCCTAGTTTGAGTACCAAACAGAGAAACAGGAGGCAGGCTAGGGTATTGAGAAAACTCAGCATTGAATTGATCATACTGGGGCGTGACTAAACGCCAGATATCTTGTGTCATTGAATCATCGAAATGGTGAAAAGGACGTAAATTATATAGAAAAACCTAAAGCGCGAATAGCTTTGATATTTGGGATGATCTTAGTCTTGTTTTTAACGGATTGAATTGAAAACAAAGCACGATTTGGGTTACGCTGTCACCCTAATTTTTAACAGGTTTGCCAGACATGAAATATCAACAACTCGAAAACTTGGAATGCGGTTGGAAGTGGCAGTACTTAATCAAAAAATGGAAAGATGGCGAAGCGATCACCAATCATATTGATCGCAGTGAAGCCGATAACGCTGTCCGTGAGCTAAAATCCATTGAACATGAGCCGACATTGGTACTTGAATGGATTGAGCAGCACATGGCACCAGAGCTGGAAAATAAGCTCAAACAGGCAATTCGCGCCAAGCGAAAGCGCCATTTTAATGCTGAACAGCTTCATACACGTAAGAAGTCGATTGATCTTGACTATCGGGTTTGGGAAAAATTGTCTGTGCGAGCCAATGAACTCGGATGTACGCTATCTGATGCCATTGAATATCTCTTGAGTGAGGCATCTCGCAGCGAGAAAGCGAGTCGAACGGTGTCAAGCTTGAAAGAAGATTTGAGTAAATTGCTGTCTGATTAGGAGTTAGCAAGATGCTGTATGTGATTTTGATTGCTGCAATCGTCATTTTCTGGTTGGTTGTGGTCGACAGGCCTGTTCTGAGAGTTAAGTTTAAAGACGGAGCAGTAACCGATGCAAAAGGGCATTTCCCGCCATCGTTTAAGCACAATGTGGCTGAAATTGGTGAACATGCACCGTTTGATGGTGAGCTTAAAGTCTATCATCGAAGAAGTGGCATGAAGTTGGTGTTCTCGAATCAGGTACCGAAAAAAGTACAGCAAAGAATTCGAAATGTCTTCCCACATCAAGGTTTCAAGACGAATGGTGATAAAACCAAAAAGAGTCGCTGAATATAGGTTTCTGTATACATCGAATTTTCAGTAGTGCGTTAAGTGTTACGGAACAAAGAAACTTCAGACTGAAACGGTTGAATGCTCAATGTAGTATTCAGCCGTTTTTTATGGAGCGACAAATGAAAGTAAAGTTACTAACCGCGCTGATCGTATTGAATTCCCAGTTTGCATTTGCGGATGATTCGGAAACTAACGCTGTAGCCAGACAAATAAAATCTCAAATAATCAAAGTGTTTTCCAAGCAGAACATCGATACAAAGGGTTTTTGTGATGTATTCATCGAGATGAAACACAACAACGACAAGCAAACACAGATAGTCAAAGTCTCAACATTAGGCGATGGTCAGTTGTGCATACGAATCAAGAAAGTGATCAAGACTGGAACAAAGTACAAGTATCAGATACCAGAGCGATTTATAAGAATCCACATCAGTGCAGACGATGTTTAGGTCAGATACACGATGTTAAAGCTCCACCACTTCAGTGCGCATTATGTCCGGTTATGTTGAATCAAGTTTCATATAAGCTTCATATAGAGCCTTTGGATTACCAAAGGTTGTATGATTCACTATCGGAAAATGACAAAGAACTACATATTTCGGAAGTTTGAGTGCGAGTTGAGCAAGGAAGAAACCGCAAAACTATGTTTTAAATCTGTGAGGACGGTCACGGGTTGGGATTGTGGTAAAGAGATCCCACCGGAGTGCAGAAGGCTCATGCGAATGGTTAAGAGTAAAGAACTTAGTCATCTTGAAATATGGGAAAACTTCAGGATGGTAAAAGGCATGCTTGAACTACCCACTGGACAGCATATTACTCCTCAACAATTGCTTACTGGTATTGCATTGCTATCAATTCAATCTGATTTAGAACTCAAAACGAGTTCAAAATTGTTACGTATTGCCCGTGCTTTAACTAGAGTAAAAGATAAGCGCGTTTAGACTTCTAAGGACATTAAGATTGAGTAGCATACTTTCAGTAATTGCCATAAATGCAACAATCATTCTCTACCCACAAAGCAGCGTACTTGCGAGTACATCTGGAGAATTCCCTACATCATCTCAATTGGAAACAGATAAAAAAGCAATTTACGATGCCCTGAATCAGGGACTTTCTAACTATCAAGAAGGGGAAAATGATTGCACCTTCAGTATCATAATTAAGAATAGCGTGATGAAAGTTACTAATATCTCATATCAATCAAGAAGACCAGAATGTGAGAGAGCTTTTAAAGCTGCACAAAGTCAAACAGTTAAACTAATCACTAAGGAAGGATTAAAGGGTGTCTTATTCATAAGAGAAGAAAAACTATAGTCTTGATGTATATAATTTCATCATCTAACGTTTTATCGAAGGCAAACGCTATGGATAAAACCATCACTACAACGTCTGGTTTTATTTTGGTAACTAATTTTATTGTCACTTAATGTACCGTTAGTGACTGATTTACCTAGACCATCCTCAATCTTGTTGATGGTCTTTTCTTTTTTATTGTCACTATTATCAATATGGGCTAATTTTATTTAGACAAGATAAGTTCACTTCACTCTTGTGACCATTAGGAAGTGGGGCTCCGGAACTTGAAGCCTCTGCAATAAAAAAGCCACTATGACATGAGCACTCACAGTGGCTTTTTTCTATACCTATTGTTGATTTTATCAAAAACATTTCCTACATTTTAATAGAGCTCGTGACACGGAGCTTATCTCCTCAAGTACGCATTGTTGTTTCGCTTTATACATGCAGGGGATTCAACTGGAGACCTTGCCAAAGCCATCATTACACCACGTGATGGCTTTTCTTTTATCTGAGTCCCGTTAACGCCATGAGGCTCCGTGATACATGTTAGGGGATAACAGTTAAGTTTATGTTTTGTAACTTTTCTTTCAAGTTGGCTTGTTTTGGCATTGGGAAACGCTTAAGCCTATACACTGTGAGGAATACATCATTACAAAGCAATTCTTGATTAGTTGATTTTTTGTTAGTGGATGGGGGTAAGATAACCACACGACGAACAGATCCACTAGGATGAAGTCTTATATTTACCCTGCATACCTCATCTTTGTATCGCGATTGATCTGGTAAGTTCTGACTAATCAACTGGGTATAAATAGCCCCCCAACGCTGAGCTTCGAAAGTAAGTTCCATCGGAGAGAGAGTCCTTTCAATAGCTTGTTTTTGTTCTTTTTGTTGTTCAGCCATTGGCTCATTAGCGTGAACCACCCATGTACACAAAATAGACATAGCTAGCATCCATCGAAGCATCGAAACCTCCTTATACATTTGCGCACACATTATGCACCAAATTGATTAATGTTCAGTGATGGAGTGAAGACTTTCACCCCGTATTACTATACGGGGTGCTCCCCAAGGCTCGCTCGACACTCGCAGCGCCTACGCAGATGATCCAACGAGACACACAACTACCCAGTGCGCGGCCACGGCCGTATGGCTTGGCAGGGCGAGGCTCTTTTTTCTGTGTTGGGAGTAAGCGCAGCATTTCGCCCAGGAGGGCGCTGGACGTTGGGCGCGGGCAGTCGTGAATGACGTGGCGGTGTTGGGTATGCGGTAGCGCGAGAACATCGAGCGCAGGAACTTGGGTTACGGCTTGGCCCCTAAGCCTAGGCTTAGGGTAGTCGCGCACTAAGGCGCGAGATAGTAAAAAGCGGTATGTCATTTTTTTAACATACCGCTTCGTAGGTCACGCTTTGTTTTTTCTCGACCGATGGAGGCCGACACGCAGCACTCTGGCCAAGTACACCAATGAAGGGAAAACCAACCCTGACACCACCGGAGGAACGAGGCCGATAATCAGGCAAGTCCAGAATAGGGCGTCGAGCAGTGCATTAAATTGTGCGTCAGTAAAAGTGATAGTAGCCATAAGATGATCCTTTGGGTTAGCTTGCTGTGCTCCTCCTCCTCAGTTCTCGTCGTCGTGCGCCAGCTGCGCGCGCAGAGTGTTAGAAAACTGAGTTGAGTTTGATTTGGGGTTGTTCAGGTGTGGATTGCTCGCCAGCCCGTGGCTTACAAAACACGTTCAGGTCAACGGCCTCTTTGGTCAGCTTGAGTAAGCAGTCGTCATAATGCACATACCGGATGTGATTGGCCTTGAGAAACGTGTCGTCAAACCGATACACACCATCCGGTGTTTTCGCTTCCAGCGTGACCATGAACTTGAAACCGGACTGGGTTTTCTGTGTCGTGTGTCCCGTGTAATAGAGACTCTGAATCTCATACAGGCCGAGCATTTTCCGCATCAGCTCAAGCCTGTTTGATGCAAGAGAAACTGAATCAATGGAACCGCCGTCAGGCGGATTGCCAGTCCCACGAGCAGGTAAAACGCCAGCACCTTCAGCACCTTTTTGACCAGTGCCTTTGGCCGATTCAGAAACCTGAGATTGAGTGTGCGCCGTGGGCGCGTTCGGTACTTCCTCAGAAGTACCAAGAACCAGACCGGATAGACCATAGAGAAAGTATCCTATGCAGCCGACACCCGCAGCGAAGGCCGCGAGAAACTTTGGGTTTTTATAAAGGACGTTCACCGCACCGGATTGTTGCGCTTTTCCGGTAGCCGTGGACTTGTAAAGCAGGAACGCATCAAGCGGGATTTTGACCGACATGACGTTGGGGTCTTTGCCTTTGGGGATAACAGGCGTTGTCGTGTTCTTGGCGTGTTTGTAGATAAGCGGTTTGCGCCTCGCCCAGAACATGCCGTCATTGCCTTTGTGGAAAAAGCACTGTTCAGCACACGCACGAATGGCCGTGTCAATTTGTCCCCAGTCCGGTGATAACAGTTCGATATCCCAGTTGTATTTGCGGTGACGCATGAAACCTTCGTTGAAAGAGAACGGGTAGATGATGCGCCCTTGGTCGTCATACTCGGCCTGTCCACGGTCATCGACCTCAGAGGCATCGAGCTTGGACATATCGACAGGGACATATCGTGAGTAAAAGAACTGCTCATAGTCAGACGGCAGGTGAGGCAGGAAATCCGCCAAGGGTCGGGCAATGGCTTTCTCCATACGAAAGCCGATGTTCTTGGAGAAGATATCCTGGCACTCATCGATGACGATGAGCGCCCCCAGTGGGCACCAGCAAAAGAAGTGTTGCCAGAGATCTTTTCCATTGTGGTCACGACTGAAAATGCGAATGAGCTTGGCCGTCGTCGGGAACTGAATATCAAGGCGGCGTTCGATTTCTTCCAGCGGTTGCATCCCTTCAATATTGGTCACGACCACGCGACCCGCTTTGAGCGCTTCCAGAATAACGAAGTGGCACACATAGGAAGATTTGTAGGCACCGTTAGCACCGGTGCGAATTGTGATAGCCATGGCCGTTACCTCAACATCTTCATCACGAAGCCTGTGGCGACGAAATTGAAATAGACACTGATAGCGCGAGGCAGACCAAAGGCGTGCGCGTAGTAACGCAGTTCATCCGGCAGCGCGTTAAAGGCCGAAGCAATCGCCTGAGTGAATCCGATTTCTTCCAGCAGTATCTTGGCGGTCAGGTAATAAATCTGCATCGACCAGATAAGCCATTCCAGTTTCTTATGGATGTACCACGCATTGAGATACGCGATGAACTGTTGAAAGTACGTCGGTATGAAATTGAAGAAGTCGACCACCGTTTGGCCGAGGTCTCCGATTGAGCTGATGAGATCAACTAAGAATTGCATACGTCCTCCTAATCCGTCAGGGATTTGATACCAAGCAGCACCGCGAGGAACAGCAGCACGGCGGCGATGAAGTTGGCGTTCTGGAGCAGTGCAGGGAACACGCCTGAGCTGAAAGAGTTGGTGCGGCCATTGGCAAAGGTGAATGTCCATTCGTGTTTGACGTACTCGCCCGAGTTGAGCTGAGATTCGTCGAACGTGAACAGGGACTTAAACTGTCCCATCTGCTCTTGGTATTGCTCCTGAAGCTGTTCGATTTCGCCTTGGAGCTTGTCTATCGCGTCCGAACCGTAAAGGCCGTTACCTTCAAAATCGACTTGCCCCTCAAAGGGACGGCCGGACAGGCCAACACCGTTGAGTGTGTCCTGAATGCCTTTGAGTCTGGACTCGATACCGGAGAGGTCGACATCATCAGAGCCAGTACCTGAACCAGCGCTGATTTGTTCAGACAGGGCTTTTAAACCATCGGCCAGCCCGTCAATCTTGGTGTTGGTAGCGTCAAAGTTGCCGGATGTGGTGCTTTCCAGTGAGTCAATCTTGCCATTGGTGGCCGTGATTTTATCGGCCGTGTCCTGAGAGAGTTTGGACATAGAGGAACGCAGGTTACTGGTATCCGATTTTAGCGTTCTCAGGGAGGGCATCACCTCCGAGAACATAAGCTGTTCGATACCGAATATTCGGCTGTTACTGCTCATAGCAGAAGCCGCGTTAAGGTTGGCCAGCCGCGCTTCGACATAAATATCATCGAGTTTGGTCTTTGTCTCAGGTAGCAGAGAGACACCACTGGATACAACCTTATCCAGTTTGGCAATGATTTTGTCCTGAGTCCTTTTCTCGGACTCAATGATTTTTTTGGGGAACCTGACCGTTAACGAATCTGTCAGCGCCGTATAACCCTGACGCCGCATAAACTGCGCCCATTCATGGGAAGAGGTTAAAAGCGTCATTATCGTAGGATTGGTTTCAACCGTTCCCTTACATACCCCGCCATTACATGTCGACTTGAGAATATTAATCAGCGCTGGGTCAGGCGTTGGGTCGGGGTCCGGTTCAGGCGTCGGGTCAGGAACGGGAGTAGGCGTCACACAATCATCACCTTCACACTCAGGCGGATTTTCGACTTCTTCACACAAGGTTCCATCACTGACCATATAAGCACTGCACCAACCATGAGCACACGATGTTGTAGCAGGTGACTGATAACGGCAACTATCAGAATTCGAACAGAGGACAGGAAAAGCGCCAATCGACTCAGACCACCACATAAGGCGACTAGCACCAATAGGGCAACCGACTTCCTCAGCATGAGCCGATGAAGATAGAGTCAGAAAAGTCGTCAGCAAAAGTAGGAGAGTCAGACAGGTATTGATTGCAGTTCGCATAAGCCACCCCAAGAAGTAAAACGCCCCCGTTAGGAGGCGTTGATTCCAGTGTAGAAGCCGTATATGAACGCCCCACCATTGGCCAAGGCCAGAAAGATGGTGACGACGTTAGATACCAGCTCGACCATGGCTTAACGCATCGCGCCGATGATGGCACGAAGACCAAAACCGATAGCCGCCAGACCAATCAGACCGACCACAACCAGCGTGTAGTTGGCTTGGCCTGTTGAGACTGCCGTCGTGATGGATTCGGCAACGTCAGCGCGCGCTGCACCAGACAGCACCAGCGCACCAGTAGCAGCACCGAATTTACCCGCATGTTTTTTCATAGAGACAAGAATGTTTTTCATAGGGATTTACTCCGTTGTTAGTGACATACAAAAAATTAGCCTCGGCCGAGGCCTTTAACGATACGACCCAGAACGTGACCGCCAACCAGTGACAGCAGCAGATAGCCGCTCACGGTGGTGTACAAGTTAGGGTCAATACTTAACGCATCGGCGGAACTGGTTTGTAATTGTTGAAGCTCCGCAGAGGTTAACAGGGCGTAATCGCAGGACGCCGAAGACGGCACCACATACCCATTGGAGACGATTACGCATTGACTCATGACGCCGCCTTACTTCGTCAGCGGCTTGATATCGACCACCCAGTTTTTCTGTGGGTTGTTCGGGTCGATGTCCAAAATCAAATCGCATTCCATCGGAAACTGACCTTCGAGTTTCTGGAACTCGGCCAGCAGTGACGGATTGGTGTTGCACATGGTGATTTTCTTTTGCTCCATGCCGACGCGAGTGCATTGGCCTTGAGCGGATTGTGTCCAGCCATCGTTCTTACCGAGGTAGTTCACGACGGCGTAGTCGTAAGGACGGTTAGAGCCTTTGGACAGACCTTTGCTGTGTTCACAGCCGATAACGAAAGCGCTGATTTTAGACATGTTGGAGTTCTCCAGTTTTTTGCTGATGGAAAGCCCGACCGACTGGATAGTTGATTCGGTCGGGGATATCGGTTGGTTCGAAGCCTCTTGTGAGCGCTTCAAGGACTCTTGAATCGTCTTCAAAGATTTGACGCATCGCATTGATAAGCTTGCCGTATTGAGTCTTCGCATGTTTCACCGCGTTATCTAATGAGATGTTAAAAACGAGCTTGACCGTTGGGATACGAACTGGCTCAACGTCGCTCAAAAGCGAGGCGAGAGCAGGGTACGCGCCAACAAAATAGGGGTCAGGATTGACCAGAATATCGAGCGGAATGACTCGGTAACGGTTGCCGATTTGCACCTCAAAACGGTTCCAGTCGGGGTATTCTTCGGACTTGAGTTGTGCGCCTTTGTGGTAAGCACGGAACACTTTGCCGTTCTCACGAGCACCGACGTAGAACGTGCGGCCATGGTCAGGCACAAGGCCACATTTGCGGCGGTCATCGGAGGATGCACCAGAGCCACCCATGAACAGACCCCAACCGGGCGGCGTGCCGCGAGTGATGAATTCACCGTCCTGATAGCGTTCAATCATGGAGTCAATCGAGACATTGCCTTGCAAATCATCAAGCGCAAGGTCAACACGGGTCAGCTTCGTACCAACCATTTGCTTTAAGGCGTAATGCAGTTTTTCAAAGTTGACGGCCTCGCAGCCTTTACCGGAAAACGACACGTAGTAACCGAAGTTCGACGCACCCCAAGCGACCATTCCCGCTTGAATTCCGTTACACAGTAACTTTGCAGAATAGCGATAACCGGAGAAGCCACCACGGCGTTCCGTTGTCCAGATGTTGCCGTCATAGCTGAGTTCATGTTGCAGCAGCTCAAGGAACGATTCGACTTCGCCATGGCAAAGGACGTCGAGCATATCAATACCAAGGTTGGCGATAAGCTCTTGGTAACAGTCGTTAAACGATTTGTCCTGAGCGATGTGTAAGTCAGCATCTTGGAGTTGGTCGGCCAGCGCTTCAAAGTACAAATCTTTGTTGGCGTAGTTTTCCGATTCAACACAGCCAAGAACTTGCGCGAGGTTTTCCGCAAAGTGGTTGATTTGGTCGCGTTCGCGGCCAGCAACGGCCACGTCATTGTAAGACTGGAACTGATAAGGCGAGCGGCCAATCAGGAAACGTTGTTTGGCCATGTCTTTGCAGCGCTCAAGGATAAGCGGCGAGCCAGAGAAAGAAACGTAGTCAATCAGCGTGCGAGACATCAGAAATCTCCCTGATTAACAAAGGCACCAGCGGCGCGCAGTTCGGATTCGTTTTCGTCGGTGACTTCGATGAGATCGCGTTCAGTGTCGCAAGCGTAGGCGTACAGTTCAGAACGAGTACGGAAATACTCAGGTTGTCCGTCAACCGAGCAGTAAAAGCCGTCTTCGTCATTCCAGTAGTAAACAGGCGATTTCTTAGAGCACATTTTGCAGTCCAGCGAATCCAAATTCCGATTTAGCGGAAGAGTAATTCCGTTTATTCGGATGTTCAAGATACGAAAAATCGGAAGTTTTAGGCTAAAATCGAAAAAAAAGGAGTCTGGCGATGTACCAAAGTAAACTGTTAGATGCCTATAAACAGGCTCAAAACTACGTACAAGACAAGCAAATAGCGCACGATTTGAATGTTCAACCATCTCGAATCAGTGAAATGCGCAAAGGAACTCGCTATATCTCTGATACAGAAGCAGTTTTTCTGGCGGAGAATTCAGGAATTGACCCAGAGGTCGCGTTGCTTGGTTGCCACGCTGACCGCAATGATAATCCAACCATAAAAGCGTACTGGGAACGCATCGCAAAAAAGTATAACGGGCTAGGATTACAAGGATTATCAATGGCTTTGGGCGGACTAATGTTGTACGCGGTACAGCTTAAAGAGCTACTACTTCAGTGCGCATTATGTATATTATGTTAAATTAAGTATATGAGAATAACAATATACATTACGTTTGCCCCTAGCTTACTTGATGATGCTCTACCTCATTGAACATAATCAATTTACCATAAAGTATATAATTACTATATTGATTAACGTAAAACACGTGTAATCAATACAGTAATTATGATTACACGTAGCTGATAACTTAGATCTGTGTTGTTAATAGAATACTTCTTCGTAGCCACATAGGGATTGTCATACGGACAAAACCCTGCATTACGACCTGACCTGCCATTGTTCCGACGACGGTTGATGACAAGCCTGACGCGATCAGTGACACGCCGAATAATATTGAAGCGGCTTTTTTTCCTACTAGTGGCTCTGAACAACGCAGAATGCAGATAGATTACGTGAGGCATGATAGTCGCGCCTAAGATGCCCGCTGCCAAATAGATCTGATGACTGTTGGAACCAAAATGCCAGCCGTAAGTGGTGCTCCTGATGGATGAGCAAATAGCAGTTCCGCGACATAGACAATCGCAACCAACAGAAGCAATCCCCCAATGGTCATATCTAATGGCTTCTGCTCTTTCTTGTTGAGCATCAAAATGGCGACATAACCGGGATAGGTATCTTCTATCAACGACGATTGAGGTAGCGATCTGAGATTCGTTGTAGTTCCTTGCTACGAATGGGCTTTAACACAATATCGTTCATACCAGCGGCCAAACAGTTTTGATGGTCACTATTCATTGAGTGTGCGGTCAGCGCAATGATTGGAGTGGTCAGTCTTTGAGATCGCAAGATTCTGGTTGCCTGAATTCCATCCATAATGGGCATCGAAATATCCATAAAAATAAGATCAAAACTTCTATTTTTTTCAATGAGCTCTAAAGCATGTTGTCCGTTGTTAGCAATAGTTACGTTGTAACCCATTCGATTTAACAATAACTGTATAACCATCTGGTTCGTTTTTGTGTCTTCTACAACCAGAATGTGCTTGCTGTTATCAAGAGCATCGTATGTTTTGGTATCACTCAGTTGGCCCGCATTCTCATTGGCGGCTGCAGTGCTTCTCGATTCCAACGGAATCGAGATTGTAAACAAACTTCCCTCGCCTAGTTTGCTGTTTACTTTTATGGTGCCACCCATGAGTTCAACCAGATGTTTAGTAATCGCCAGACCCAAGCCTGTTCCCCCATAGTTGCGCGTTATGGACGTATCAGCCTGAATGAACGGTGAAAACAGATGTTCAATACGCTCGTTGTCGATACCAATACCGGAATCACGGACTTCGATTTCAAGACGATCCCGGGCGGTAACCAACGATACATCGACAAACCCCTGATGAGTAAATTTGATGGCATTGCCAATGATATTGAACAAGATCTGTGTGAGGCGAACAGAATCAACCCAATACTCAAACTGCTCGCAAATTGAAGCTTTGACATTGAACTTAATATCTTTGGCCTGGGCCACTTGACTATGGTACTCGAGCGCGTGTTGCAGCTTTTTACTTAAACTTATCCAGTGACGTTGTAACTCAAAGTGCCCGGATTCAATGCGACTGAGATCCAGAATGTCATTAATGATGACTAATAGAAGCTCAGCAGAATTTTCCATTTGCTCCAGCATTTCTTGTTGATAGGCATCAGAGTCATCACGCAATAAATCAATCAGACCCAATACCGCATTGAGTGGTGTTCGTAGCTCATGACTCATCATCGCAAGGAACTGGGATTTGGACTGATTTGCTTGCTCCGCTTGTTGCTGCGCGATTTTCAGTTCACGGGTTTTCAAATCGACCAATTTTTGCAGCGCCTCTTTATGTTCGATGTCGTTAATCGCACGCTCCAACAGAGGTCGAAAACGTGAAAGAGTCGATTTGGTTTCAAGACTAAACTGCCCTTTTCTCGTACCAAGCAGCAGCAGTACCGAATCACTGGTCTGCGCTCGTATACCAGTGACCAATGCGGAATTGATTTGGTCTTTAAGAAAGTGGTTCAGATTGCGAAATTCTTCGAGTTTACTTGGTTCAAAAAGAATGATGCATTCACCATCCAATACACGCTGAAACTTGTCACCGTTGAACCAGTCTTTGCCTTGAAATGCGAGGTTAGACGCCAGATAAGTCGAGAAAGTTCGGCTCTCTTTTTCTTTTGAAATCACGATGAAGTCATCAAATCGAATATAACGACTGAGAACTTTTTTCAACTCTTCAAAGATCTGATACTTGTTGTCCGCATGGCTGAGTGCCGATAAGGCAGCCAGAATAACGCGATTTTCCTCTGCTAATCGCTGCTCGCGTTCTTTGCTGCGCTCAAGCTCCACTAACGCCTCATTAAGCTGTTCTATCTTTTCTTGATCCATCAGGTGGTTACTCAGACTCATAGAAAAGGACTGACGAGATCATCAGGTTACCGTGTGCATTCTCGCCACCGATGAAACGCCCTTGTTCGCCAAAGGTAAACGGGCAAATAAAAGGCCGGCCGTTCATTTGAGACTTCAATTGACGCTGAACTCCGAGAATATCGTCTCCCAGCCGCAACATGGAGCCTGCACAATAAATAATGATAGACCCTAGTAATTGAGACTCATGATAGTTTGGCGTATTGGCCTCTTTGACTACCCGGGACGCACGGTTGATCAGCTGTTCTCTGGAACCAGTCATCAACGTTACCGTTTCCCCTTCGACGACGGCGGTGAACATCTCCATAGCGCCGCTACGCGTCATACGAACGGGATGTGACAACTTGTAATAAGGCTGTTGGTGAATATGGCCAGCGACACGGCCGAGTGGAAAACGAGTGACATGGTGAAAAAGGTAGTGTTCTGAAATCTGAACGCTGGAGTGGTCACTGATCCACTCTTTGTAGATTTGTTTAGCAGGCTCACCATCGATTTCATGGATAAATCGTCCGGAGGCTTTGGTTACGGTGCCAACAAACTCAGTGGGTGAATAGCCTGCGCTAAATCCTGTTGTGAGAGGCTTGGATGGAAAATACAGCTGAACGGCCAGGCCGTTTTTAACCCACCCTTGCTCGGTCATGCTTGACCATTGCTGCTGAATATAATTGTCTGCAGCGCTGCCACCGATAATGGGAATTTGAGTACCAAAAGTATCGTCAATCTCATCGATAAAAAGCTCTTCATGGCCTGGTGTGGCATGAAGGATAATTAGGCTGGGTACTTCTCCAATCCGCCCAGCTGACTTCAACGCTTGCTGAATCGCCTGACGCGTTGATTTCCTGAGGTCTTTATCGTCTTCCAATCCGATTAGCCCTGTACCGTAGGCACTGCTCGCTGCATCATAGATTGCCAACGCCGCGATCACAGGTCCGGAATGGTAACCTTTTTCCGTCATCACGCCTTTGCAGGACGAACACCCAACAAAAGGAATATTAGGAAATGCTTGCTTAAGCGAGCGGAATAATATATCGGCAGGATACTCATCAGTATAATAGAATACCAAACTGGAAAGCCCCTCAAATATAAGGGACTCTTTCAGATGACTAACGGCATTTATAGGATCAGAGATTTGAGTAAAAGTCGTTATCAATCGCATATGCGAATAAAGTTAAAAGATTCTTCAATCTTTATACATTAACTTTAAGCGATATTGAATTCTTTCTCTTAACTTAATGAAGCCTATCTCGCAAATTATGCGTCATTATTAATTAATAATATTAATGTTTACTGAGTCATTAATATTAATCGCGCTATTTGTTTTTGAGTTGTTGCGAATCACTTTTAACTGCACTTCTTCACCATCTCGAACCAATTCATCATTTGATTCCAGGCTCCAGTCCACGGGGATTGGACGAATAATATACACGCCTGGGAACTCTTCACTTTTTGTTACAGTTATTTTTTGTCCGTTCACAAATAAAGAACATTTTGGCTCTGGAATGCACTCTTGAGTTGGTACATCACGATATGTGATCGTGCGCCAAAAAAATGCGCCAACGAGTATTGCCAGCGTGATGATAATTTGAGCAAGTCGGTGTTTAGTAAGCTTTTCAGCCGCCATGTCTGTGAGTTCCTCGTGTAACAAACTTCAAAGTTTTGAAATAAAAGGCCAAATCCGGATGGATAGTAAGGTTACTACACTGTCATTGAATTGTTAATTGCAGTATAGTTGTCGGCTGAAAATGCCACTTTTTTATAAAGTCAGCAATAGGTATTAAGGTTCTGAAAAGACATTAATTTTTATTGTGAACTTGGGTGGCATTACGACATGTGTCGTGTTGGAAGTAAAGTGTAGTTAATTAGACATTGGAAGCATGCAAATGAGCCAAGAAAAGCAGCTTGAACAAAACTATAACTATACAGTCGTCCGTCAATTTACCTTAGTAACTATTCTCTGGGGTATTGTCGGTATGGGTGTTGGTGTTTTGATTGCCGCTCAATTAGTATGGCCACAGCTAAACTTTGATACGCCGTGGCTGACGTATAGTCGCTTACGTCCCCTGCATACTAATGCGGTAATTTTCGCGTTTGGTACCAGTGCACTGTTTGCAACATCCTATTATGTTGTGCAGCGTACTTGTCAAACTCGTCTCTTTGGTGGCCCGCTTGTCCCATTCACATTTTGGGGATGGCAAGCGATCATCGTTTCTGCCGCTATTTCTCTGCCTCTGGGTTATACCTCAGGTAAAGAATACGCAGAACTTGAATGGCCGATTGATATCGCGATTGCTCTGGTTTGGGTTTCATACGCCGTGGTGTTCTTCGGAACGCTAGTGAAGCGTAAGACATCACATATCTACGTAGCAAACTGGTTCTTCGGTGCGTTTATTATCACCGTAGCAGTTCTTCATATCGTGAACAGCATGGCAATCCCAGTATCTATGGGTAAATCGTACTCGATTTATTCTGGTGCAGTGGATGCGATGGTTCAGTGGTGGTACGGCCACAACGCAGTAGGTTTCCTACTGACAGCCGGCTTCCTGGGTATGATGTACTACTTCGTTCCTAAGCAAGCTGAACGTCCTGTTTACTCTTACCGTCTGTCAATCGTTCACTTCTGGGCACTTATCTCTCTGTATATTTGGGCGGGTCCTCACCACCTTCATTATACGGCGCTACCTGACTGGACTCAGTCTCTGGGTATGGTGATGTCTCTGGTTCTGTTCGCTCCATCTTGGGGTGGCATGATCAACGGTATCATGACGCTATCAGGTGCGTGGCATAAACTGCGCTACGACCCAATTCTTCGATTCCTGATCGTTTCTCTGTCTTTCTACGGTATGTCTACCTTTGAAGGCCCGATGATGTCGATCAAGACAGTCAACGCACTCTCTCACTACACCGACTGGACGATTGGTCACGTTCACTCTGGTGCTCTGGGTTGGGTTGCTATGGTGTCTATCGGTTCGGTTTACCACCTAATCCCTCGCCTCTTTGGTCAAGAGCGCATGTACTCAATGAGTCTGGTGAATGCCCATTTCTGGTTGGCAACCATCGGTACTGTTCTGTACATCGTTGCGATGTGGATCTCTGGTGTTATGCAAGGTCTGATGTGGCGTGCGGTTAACTCCGACGGTACGTTGACTTACAGCTTTGTTGAGTCGGTTCAGGCATCTTACCCGTTCTATACCGTACGTTTCATCGGTGGTTTCATCTTCCTATCGGGTATGTTCCTGATGGCGTTTAACGCGTATAAGACGATTTCTGCACCAAAGCATAGCTTAAAAGCTATCCAGCAACCGGCTTAAGGAGATTGAAAGAATGAGTTCTAATTCTAATAATCGCCACGAAATCATTGAGCGCAATGTCGGTCTGTTGGCTATTTTTATCGTTTTCGCAATCAGTTGGGGTGCTCTGGTTGAAATCACACCGTTGATTTTCCAAAAGCAAACGACTGAGCCTGTAGAGAATCTGAAACCTTACACTGCTCTGCAATTGGAAGGCCGTGATATCTACATCCGTGAAGGTTGTAACGTCTGTCACAGCCAGATGGTTCGTCCATTCCGTTCTGAAACGGAACGTTACGGCCATTACTCAGTTGCGGGTGAAAGCGTGTGGGAACATCCATTCCTGTGGGGTTCTAAGCGTACTGGTCCTGACTTAGCACGTGTTGGCGGTCGTTATTCTGATGAATGGCACCGTGTTCACCTGACTAACCCTCGTGAACTGGTACCTGAATCAAACATGCCTGGTTTCCCATGGTTAGCTGAAAATGTCCTTGACGGTAAATACACTCAACAGAAACTTGAGTTGTTCCGTGACAAATTTGGCGTGCCATACACAGATGAACAAATCGCGAATGCGGCAAAAGATGTAGAAGGTAAAACCGAGATGGATGCCATCATCGCTTATCTTCAGTCTATTGGTCACGCAATGAAATAACAGGGGTAATTATGGATATCGGTACTATTCACAGTATTTGGACCATAGTGCTTTTCGTCTGCTTTATTGGCGTCGTTTGGTGGGCCTACGGTAAAAAACGTAAAGCTCGCTTTGATGAGGCTGCCAATCTGATTTTTGCAGACGAACCGCAAACGCCCTCAAAAAAACAAGGAGTGACTAAGTAATGACAACATTCTGGAGTCTATGGATTACCGTCATCACACTGGGAACCCTGTTGGGCTGTGCTTTCCTGCTCGTTTGGTGTCTTAAAGACAAAATGGGTGTGGAAGAAGGCGTAGACATGGGGCACGAGTACGATGGTATTCGCGAAATTAACAACCCGCTGCCAAAATGGTGGACTTACCTGTTTGTAAGTACCTTCGTTTTTGCTGCTGTCTACCTGACTCTTTACCCAGGTCTGGGTAACTTTAAAGGTGTGTTAGGTTGGCAAAGTTCAGACCAGCGAGTTCGTTCACTGGAAGAATCAAAAGCCTCAATTGCGGCTGCTCAGGAAAATAAAACTCTGGTGCAGTATGCGAAAGAACTAGACGACGCAGACACCTACTTTGGTGAAGCATTCAAACGTCTGGCATACAAAGATGGTGGCTCAGATCTACGCCCTATTCCTGAAATCGCCGCAGATTCCGATGCACTGAAAGTAGGACAGCGTTTGTTCCTGCAAAACTGTTCTCAGTGTCACGGCTCAGATGCGCGTGGCCAGAAAGGTTTCCCTAACCTGACTGACAATGCGTGGCTGTATGGCGGTGAACCTGATGCTATCGTGACAACAATCCGTCACGGCCGTATCGGCCAAATGCCGGCATGGAAGGATGCACTGGGTGAACAAGGCGTTCAGGAAGTCGTGAGCTACGCTCTAAGCTTATCTGGTCGTTCGGTTAACGCCCGTGAGGCAGAAGCTGGTAAAGCACGCTTTGTCGTGTGTGCAGCATGTCACGGTACAGATGGTAAAGGTAACCCAGCAGTGGGTGCCCCAGACCTGACAGACCAAGACTGGCTGTTTGGCGATTCGCGCGCAGCGGTAACTGAAACCGTATCTAACGGCCGCTCAGGTGTCATGCCTGCTTGGATTGACATTCTAGGTGAAGACAAAGTGCAACTTGTTGCTGCTTATGTCTGGAGCCTGAGCAATTCAGACAAATAAGTAACAGTCCAATAACAGCCCCTTTCAAAGGGGCTGTCTTTCTTTTAAGTTAGAGCCTTCTTTTTTGTTGTAGAGAACTTTTTTATGGTAAAGCCTTGGTATAAACAATTCTGGCCGTGGTTTCTGATTATTCTTCCGCTTACGGTCGTTGTCTGGACAATTGCTACTGTCATCGTGTTTTCCAATAATTCGGTATCCTTGGTGACTGAGGATTACTATAAAAAAGGCAAAGGCATTAATATCGATTTGTCTAAGATTCATGTTGCTAAGGAGCTCGGTTTGAATGCCGCTGTCTACTCTGAAGGCAACGACATTGTGATTGAACTGAACAAAGGGAAACTAGATCATTTTCCGGCGATTCAGACGATGTTTGCCCACCGAACCCTACCAGATCGTGATTTTTCAATGCTGCTGACGGCTGACGCTAAAGGTCGCTATCGAATCACTCGAGATAGCGAACTTCAGGGACCTTGGTTTATTGAACTCACTCCCCACAACAACGAATGGCTAGTTCAAGGCAGAGTCACTTTCCCTACTGAGTCTCCGACTCAACTGATGAATTATTAATATCATGAGTAAAGCGTGTTATCACTGCGGTGAAGATGTCCCAGCCAACACGGATTTCAAGGTAGAGATTCTCGGTGAAGAGCGGGAGATGTGTTGCCCGGGATGTGAGACGGTGGCGCAAACCATCGTCGATAACGGTCTAGTGTCCTATTATCAGTTCCGCACAGCACCAGCCGAAAAAGTGGAATTGGTACCAGAACAGCTTAAGTCACTGATTCATTATGATAATTCCGATGTACAGGCCGAGTTTGTCCGAAATAACGGTGATTGTGGTGAAGTGACATTGTCACTTGATGGGGTCTCTTGCGCGGCTTGTGCTTGGCTCATTGAAAAGCAACTGGCGAATGAACCGGGTGTGTTGTCGATTCGTGTTAATACCACAACCAACCGAGCGTTGCTGAGTTGGGACAAATCCAAAGCAAAATTGAGTGAGATTCTCAGTCAAATCCACAAACTGGGCTACAAGGCCGCTCCGTTTGAAGCGGATCAGCATGAAGCGTTTTATCACCAGACGATGAAGCAATACCTCTATCGCCTGGGGATCGCGGGGCTTGCCACCATGCAGGTTATGATGCTGGCGGTGGCACTGTACCTTGAAGCGTTTGGTGATTTGGATGCTGAGTTTAAAAACTACTTTCGCTGGGTTAGCCTGATTTTCGCGACTCCTGTACTGCTCTACTCTGCGCTACCATTTTATTTTAACGCGTGGCGCAGTATTAAAGGTCGAACGCTTGGCATGGATGTCCCTGTGTCGATTGCGTTGATTTTTGCTTATGTGGCCAGTCTTGTCGCAACCGTGACGCAAAAAGGCGAAGTCTTTTTTGAGTCCATCTCCATGTTCACATTCTTTCTGTTAGTCGGACGCTTTCTTGAGATGCGCGCACGCCGCAAAGCGGCGGCGGCGAGTGGTAACCTGCTCAAATTGATTCCTGCGATTGCCACCACGTTGGATGGGCAACAGGTGCCGGTGAAAACGCTGCAACTGGGCGATCAAATTCGAGTTTTGCCGGGTGAACACATTCCCGCTGACGGCAAAATCATGCGGGGCCGAGTCCATGTGGATGAATCTATGCTCACCGGTGAGTCACTGCCGGTCGTGAAACATAAAGGCGATACGGTCTTTGCCGGAACGCTGAATGGCGAGGAAGCATTCGAGCTTGAGGTCACAGCCTCTAAGGCGGATTCGGTCATCTCAAATATTGTGCGTCTGCAGGATGATGCACAGTCTTCCAAACCGCGCATTGCTGAAATTGCGGATGTTGTGGCGCGTTACTTCGTCGCCGTGATTTTGATCATTGCCGCTGGGACATGGTTCTATTGGCATCAAGCAAAGCCGGATGACGCGTTCTGGATAATGTTGTCTGTATTGGTGGCCACTTGCCCTTGTGCCTTGTCTCTGGCAACGCCTACCGCGCTTACTTGTGCGACCTCTCGCATGGGCGGTTTTGGTATTTTGCTCCGCAAGAGCCACGTTTTCGAAACTCTATGCAGAGTGAACCATTTGGTGATCGATAAGACGGGCACCCTGACGAACGGCAATATCGAAATCTGTCGGGTTGCGCTTCACTCTTCTTGGACAGAAGAGCAATGTCTGGCGCTGGCCGCATCACTGGAACAACATGCGAACCATCCCATTGCCAAGGCATTCAGAATGTATGCTGACGCTGCGTTTGTTGTTGAACAAGTACAGAACGTGATCGGCTCTGGCGTTGTGGGCCAATATGGCACGCATGATGTGAAAATCGGTAGCGCGGAATTTGTTTTAAGTAACGCCAGCCAAGGTGAAGTTAATGCCATTTATCTCGCGATTGGTGGTGAACACGTTGCGACGTTTTTTTACCAAGATCCAGTGCGCAAAGAAGCGAAGACATTCATCGATAAGTTTCATGATGCCGGTATCCGAATCACTTTGTTGACCGGTGATTCCGAAGCAAACGCGCAAACCGTCGCGCGTCAGATGGGGATTGATAATGTTGTCGCTCAGGCCAAACCGGAAGATAAACTGGCGTATCTGAATAAAATCAATGCACAAGATATCACGATGATGGTTGGTGATGGGATTAACGATGCCCCTACACTTGCTGGGGCGCATATTTCAGTTGCGATGGGTGGTGGGACCGATGTTGCGAAAGCGTCAGCAGACATGGTTTTGCTCGGAGATAAACTGGATAAACTGCTGGAGGCTCGCGCGTTAGCACTCAAAACCCGCCGTATTATTCGTGAAAATCTGGCCTGGTCGTTGGGATACAACGTGCTGATTTTGCCACTTGCAGTGGCTGGCTTAGTTGCGCCATATGTGGCAGTGGTGGGTATGTCTGCCAGCTCAATTATAGTAGTATCCAACTCTCTTCGTTTGTTGAAAGAGCAAGGTAAGTAAATGGAAAGCCTCTATATTCTGATTCCTATCGCTATTGTGCTTGTCTGCGTTGCCGTCGCTATTTTTCTGTGGGCAGTGAAAAGCGAACAGTTTGAGGATCTTGAACGTCAGGGGCACAACATTCTGTTTGAAGATGACGAGCAAGTTGAAAAATCGACCAAGGACAAACAATGACCCCCGATTTTATCGGAGCGTTTGTGATTGGTTTGCTGGGCGCTGGACACTGCATGGGTATGTGCGGCGGGCTTGGCGCTCTCCTCACTCTAAACCATCAATCTAACCCTTCTGCGCCGCTGTTCTTTTACAATTTTGGCCGGATTGGCAGCTACATGCTGTTTGGCGCGATTGTTGGCGGTTTAACGGCTTCTCTTTCAGCTGTGGCTGATATCAATCATTTCTTGGTCTGGTTACGACTGTTGGCTGCTGTGTTGATGATTGGTCTTGGACTTTACGTTGGCCGTTGGTGGTTTGGTGTGCTCAAACTCGAGGCTTTGGGCCAACGACTATGGAAACACATTTCGCCCGCAGGGAAAGCGCTTCTGCCGCTAAAGAAAAGCTGGTATGCCCTGCCGTTTGGTTTTATCTGGGGCTGGTTGCCATGTGGATTGGTGTATTCAATTTTGACTTGGGCCGCGGTTTCGGGTGGTTTTTTACAAGGCGCTCTTGTTATGGGCGCGTTTGGTTTAGGGACATTGCCTGCGATGCTTTTGGTTGGTTTTGGTGCAACAAAAATAAAAGAGTTGCAACAATCGAAAATATTTCGTCATATAGCGGCAATGTTTATTATCGTTTATGGCGTATATACCGGTATCGGAGCCATAAATATTCTGATTACCTTAGTTTAGGTAGTTGATTTTTTGCACAATTATTTTCGCTATCCTTTGGGGTTAAGGGATGCTAAAATATTGATGTATATCAAATAGTGAAAGGTTGTTATGATTTCTGAAAAGCCTGCTGCAAAACGCATTCAATCCGGTGGTTGTGCAATTCATTGTCAAGACTGCAGTATTAGCCAGCTTTGCATCCCGTTTACTCTGAATGAATCGGAGTTGGATCAGCTTGATCAGATTATCGAGCGTAAAAAACCGATTCAAAAAGGTCAGGAACTGTTTAAAGCTGGTGATGATCTGCGTTCTCTGTACGCAATCCGTTCTGGCAC
Source organism: Vibrio sp. LQ2 (assembly GCF_023920125.1). Taxonomy (NCBI): domain Bacteria; kingdom Pseudomonadati; phylum Pseudomonadota; class Gammaproteobacteria; order Vibrionales; family Vibrionaceae; genus Vibrio; species Vibrio sp. LQ2. Next base: position 814,570 of record NZ_CP085308.1, on the reverse strand, counting down.
AATCAAAAGCTACACCATTACTGAACAAGGTGATGAGCAGATCACTGCTTTCCATCTGGCTGGCGACTTAGTTGGCTTTGATGCGATTACTGGTGATTCGCACCCGAGTTTCGCTCAGGCGCTGGAAACGTCGATGGTGTGTGAAATTCCTTACGAAATTCTGGACGACCTGTCAGGTAAAATGCCTAAACTGCGTCAGCAAATCATGCGTTTGATGAGTAACGAAATCAAAGGCGATCAAGAAATGATTCTGTTGCTGTCGAAGAAGAATGCGGAAGAACGTCTGGCGGCGTTCCTGTACAACCTTTCTACACGTTTCTCTCAACGTGGTTTCAGCCCGCGAGAGTTCCGTCTGACAATGACACGCGGTGACATCGGTAACTATCTGGGGCTCACCGTAGAAACGATCAGTCGCCTACTGGGTCGTTTCCAGAAGTCTGAAATTCTGAGTGTTAAGGGTAAATACATTACTATCCTTGATCATGACTCACTGATGGAACTGGCTGGCGTTTCACAAGAAAGCAAGTAACTTCAATGAAGTAGCTCATTAATGAGCTACTTCATACTTCTCTGATTTTCCTCTCTAAATAGCTAAAACTCTTCCATTAACTGCGCTAAAGTAAATCTAAGAAACCTCCTCCACTAACAAGGAGTTTGTTATGAGCATTTATAGCAAAATCTTAGTTGTTGCTGACATCAACCATGATGAACAACCTGCCCTAGCCCGTGCGATGCAACTGGCGGCAAAGAGCAAATCAACCAGTCGCATTACCTTCTTTTTGTCTATCTATGATTTTTCTTACGATATGACGTCGATGCTTTCAGTTGATGAACGCGACGCGATGCGCAGAGGTGTGATTCATCAACGTGAGCAGTGGATGAAAAAGGTTGCTGAACCATACGTTGATGAATCGGTGATGTTTGATGTCAAAGTTGTATGGCATAACCGCCCCTACGAAGCGATCATCGGCGAAGTATTTGCGGGTGAGCATGACATCCTAATTAAAGGTACTCGCAAGCACGATGTCCTGGAGTCAGTGATTTTTACTCCGACTGACTGGCATCTTCTGCGTAAATGTCCGACACCTGTGTTATTGGTTAAGAATGCCACCTGGCCCGAGGACGCCAACATCATCGCTTCGGTACACGTTGGCTCGGAAGTAGAAACACACCTGCAGCTCAATGACATCATGGTGGATCAACTGTTGAGTCTGACGTCTCGTCTGGGAGCGACACCCTATTTGGTGAATGCCTACCCTGTGACGCCAGCGAATATCACCATAGAATTGCCCGAATTCGACCCAACGACTTACACGGATGCGGTACGTGGCCATCATCTAACATCGATGAAAGCGCTGCGCCAAAAACATGGTATTGATGAAGCGCAGACGATCGTTCAGCAAGGTTTGCCTGAGGATGTTATCCCAGAAGCCGCCGAAAAATTGAGTGCAGCCATGGTGATTCTCGGTACGACAGGCCGTACGGGTTTGTCAGCGGTGTTTATCGGCAATACCGCTGAGCATGTGATTGATAAGATTAATTGTGATGTACTCGCGCTGAAACCGCCCGGCTACATTAGTCCTCTTGATCCGAAAACGGCGGTATAACGCCATCGGTTACCATCATCAATCCTCGGCAGTTCAGCCGGGGATTTTTTCTTTTCTAGCACTAGCATCTGTTCAATTTATCCGTATCATACGCACTTCATTTTGTTTTGAAGAATAAAGACTGCAGGCTGATGACAGAGCAAACTCAAGAGTTGACCAAAGCTCAACACTACAATTTCAATAAATTGCAAAAGCGCATTCGTCGCAATACTGGTCAGGCTATTGCTGACTTCAACATGATTGAAGACGGCGATCGCATCATGGTGTGTCTGTCCGGCGGTAAAGACAGTTTTACCATGCTGGACATTCTGATGAGCTTGCAGAAAAGCGCACCTATCTCATTTTCTCTAATTGCGGTAAACCTTGACCAGAAGCAGCCTGGTTTCCCTGAACACATTCTGCCTGAGTACTTAAAGAGCCTCGGTGTTGAATACAAGATCGTGGAAGAAGATACATACTCTATCGTTCAGGATAAGATTCCAGAAGGCAAAACAACATGTTCACTTTGCTCTCGTCTGCGTCGTGGCATTCTGTACCGCACCGCAAAAGAGCTGGGCGCGACCAAGATTGCTTTAGGACACCATCGTGATGACATCATCGAAACGCTGTTCCTGAACATGTTCTACGGCGGCAAGATGAAAGGTATGCCACCTAAACTGGTTTCTGATAACGGAGAGCACGTAGTGATTCGTCCACTGGCCTACTGCCGTGAGAAAGACATCATTAAGTACTCGGATCTGCGTGGTTACCCTATCATTCCGTGTAACCTGTGTGGCTCTCAGCCAAACATGCAGCGTCAGAACATTAAGCAAATGTTGAATGCTTGGGATAAGCAATTCCCAGGACGTATCGAGACAATGTTCCGTGCGATGCAGAACGTGGTACCTAGCCACCTAGCGGACTTCGAACTGTTTGATTTTAAATCCATCAACCGTGATTCCGGTGTAATTAACGGCGGCGATATTGGCTTCGATAAAGAAGAGATGCCGGTGCAACAGCTTGAAGACGAAGATATGGTGATGGAATTTGATCCAAGCCTGAAGCTTGATGTCACGAATATCTGATAGAAAAACAAAAGGCTGCATTCGCAGCCTTTTTTGTGCTTGTTTTGTTGCTTACTTCTTGGCTTTCGGTAGATATGGCAGCACGCGTGTGGTTGCCTGTGGCAATGACATCCAACCGTCTGGCCCGATTTGCGAAAGTTCAACCTGAGCCTTTCCGTTGATCACTGGAATGGTTGAACCGTTGCTAAGCTCGATGGGTGAATTCACATCGTGAGCAAATTCCAGTGTTACGCCAGTGACGGCTGGTGTAAACCAGCTGGCAAACATACCGCCCAGATCCTCCAGCATGCTTTGCATCTGCGGTAGAAGTTTCTCAATTTGAGTGTAACTCACCTTACCTTCCAGTGGTTGTTTGGTCATAACGACCATCGAAAAGTCACAACGTCTGTCGTTTGGTGTGTCTACAAACACCAAAGGATTGGCCTGACGAAGATTGTTGTCGAGCGGCACCACTAGCTCGTTGCCGGAGGACGGTGTGAGCTCCTCGTAATGCTCCTCTTTTTCCATCCAGGCCTTTTCAATGCGGCATAACTGTTTGCTGTCTGCGTCAACAAAGAAGAAGCCGACTTTGACGTCCTCGTGGTTTTCCTTCACGTTGTTTTTCATTTGTGAGTACAGTTTTGAATAGGTAAACATGTACTCTTGCGCCCACGTTGGCGCAGAGATGCCCGCGCAACATGCGGCGAGCATTAAGGTTGAAAATGGTTTTTTCATGCTTAGTTGAGCCAGTATTTTTCGTTATGACGAATCATGGTCTGTAAATCCGACACGTAATCTTCGCCACGTTCTGAATATTTCAGCAGGCCGTTGGTCAGAGCGACCGCCGTTTCAACGCTGAGTAGATCGCTTTGTTCTTTACGCAAATCGTAACGAATTTTGCGCAAATCGTAGTATGCGGCGTTGCGGTTTACATTCATAAAGTAACGATGGATAGATTCCTGCACGGATTTGAACTTCGCCACTTCGTGTGTCATACCTTCAGCTCGGGCCAAAGGCACCAAACCGCAGCCCTGAGTGTAACACCACTGGCCAAAGTAATTGTTGGCTTCACGAGCAAAGCGTGACGTACCCCAAGCGGATTCGTTCGCCGCCTGAGTTAATACCAACGCTTCAGGTAACACATCAACACGATGTTGCATCACGCTCAGCCACTTGGACGTGACTTTACTTTCTGTTAATTCGACTTTGTAGAGCTTAGCCAGACGTTTCGCGTCTTCGAGATCCTTTTCAGAGGTTCTCCCCTGATCAAAGTGTTCCTGAATGCGTTTTAGCGTTTTGCGCTCTTTCATCACTCGTTCGTTCTCGAGTGCAATTCCGGGCTTAAGGTAAGAGAAAAAGGCGTGCTTTTTCTCAGAGACATCGGCAATCGCCGAAAAATCAGGGGCTTCGGATATGGCCTTACCTTTAAGCTCGACAGAAACCGTTTCTGTATTGTGTTGTTTTACATAGTAAACGCTGCAGCTGGCTATGACAGCAACGGCAGACAGAGCGAGATATTTACGCATCAAACACCTGCGGATCTTGGTTGTGGTTATTGTCATCATCAGACGGTGGCGCAGCGACGATCTTCAAACGGATACCGAACATGTTACGGTAGATAATGCCTTTCACGTGGAAGAAAAACGGAAGGACAAAAATCAGGCCAATGCCATAAAACAATGCTGCGGCGACAAACAGCATCATCATCACCATATAGATGACGGCAAGTTGCAGAAGTTTCTTGTTCACTGCTCGCAGTGACAGCAACAGTGATTGCAGCGGAGAAACGTGCTTTTCACAGATTAATAAAACGGAGTTGCTGAACGCCAACGAGAAGTACATGGACAACAGAGGAAACAGCATGCCGCCAATCCCCTGCAGCACTAAACCGCACAACGTTGCGATGATAACCGGAACGGTAAATTGCAGCCCCTTGCTGATATGACGGGTTTTCGTCGTCAGGCCAGCAGCGTGGCTCATCGCCATCAGGCTGACACCCGCATAAATCGGTGCACTGACGACTTCATAGCTGAAGTTGGCAATAAAAATAGCCTGAACCAGCCCTTCTGGGAAAGCGCCATCCTGATTAATTGCAGTGATGATGACGGAAGGATCACCCAGTTGCAGTTTCAATGCGATGAAGAAAATCGCCAGCTGAACAATAATCAGCATGACAATAGCCGGAGAAAAAGAAAGAAAATGCTTGATGGTCGAGTCCCAGGCTTCTTTAAAAACCTCGCCTATTTTCAGTTGATACTGGCCCGACAGCGCTTGCTCAACCGTCCCACCTAAATTGAAATCTCTTTCCATATCGTTGTTCATAATGTGCCCTAATTTGGCTTGTCAAAAACGCGATCTAAATATGACAGATAAAAATATTCGGTCATTATACTGAAATGCTACCGAGTCTAAAATCTGCGTGCCAAACTCATCTTGCTTTCTGAAAAGTATGGTTGATAATTAACCACTTGAAACCATTGAGAGTTAGGCGAAGCGCCTATGGTAAGTAATCTTTCCTTTTAGGTGCAAAATTTTTTCTGTTTCAGAATAAGAAAAAACTTTGAATTCGTACTTTTGATGATTATGATTCGCGCCTTACTTGGTGTATTGCAACAGGTCTAATCAGTAGAGTTACTCTACGGACCAAGGTGGGAGAAAAACAGACGTTGAACGAACAAAATTCAGTAGGAAAGCCAGTTATTCGTCTTTCTGGCATTAGCAAAAGTTTTGATGGTAAGGAAATCATCAGTCGCTTAGATCTTGATGTAAACCACGGTGAATTCTTAACCATATTAGGTCCCTCTGGTTGTGGTAAAACAACCGTACTGAGAATGATTGCTGGTTTTGAGACGGCAGATGAAGGTCAGATTCTGCTGGATAGTCAAGATGTAACTTCAGTTCCTGCTGAACAAAGACACGTCAACACTGTCTTCCAAAGCTATGCGCTATTCCCACATATGACGGTGTTCGAAAACGTTGCGTTTGGTCTGCGTATGCAGAAAGTACCTACCGAAGAAATCGAACCTCGTGTTCTGGAAGCTCTGAAGATGGTGCGCCTGGAACAGATGGCCCAGCGTAAACCTCACCAGCTTTCTGGTGGTCAGCAACAACGTATCGCGATTGCGCGTGCTGTGGTCAACAAACCTAAAGTACTGCTACTGGATGAGTCTCTGTCTGCTCTGGATTACAAACTGCGTAAGCAGATGCAAATCGAGCTGAAACAGCTGCAACGCCAACTAGGCATTACCTTTATCTTCGTAACACACGATCAGGAAGAAGCCCTGTCGATGTCTGATCGCATCATTGTTATGCGCGACGGTGTGATCGAGCAAGATGGCTCTCCGCGTGAAATTTACGAAGATCCTAAAAACCTGTTTGTGGCTCGCTTTATCGGCGAAATCAACGTGTTCAACGCCGTCGCTCAAGAGCGTCTGGATGAGAAGCGCGTACGTGTCGATATTGATGGTGTAGACGCGATTGTTTACTACGACAACGCTGTTAACGCCGGTGAAAAGCTGCAAGTCCTCCTTCGTCCTGAAGACTTACGCATTGAAGAAATCAAAGAGTCTGAAACCAACGGTATCGTGGGTCACGTGACCGACCGTACTTACAAAGGTATGACTCTGGAATCGATTATCGAGCTGGAAGATTCTGGTATGCGCGTATTGGTCAGCGAATTCTTTAACGAAGATGATCCGGATGTGGATCACTCTATCGGCCAGAAAGTCGCTATCACTTGGGTTGAAAGCTGGGAGGTAGTCCTCAATGATGAGCAAAAAGCTTAGTCTTCAGAACGCGATTATTACCCTTATCGTCGGTTGGTTGGTGCTGTTCGTACTGCTTCCTAACCTGATGATTATCGGTACCAGTTTTCTGACTCGTGACGAAGCGAATCTGATTGATTTGACGTTCACGTTTGAAAACTACGCTCGTTTGCTGGATCCGCTGTACGCCAAAGTGATGATGCACTCGTTCTACATGGCCATTGTCGCGACGATTCTGTGTCTGATCATCGGTTACCCGTTTGCGTATATCGTGGCGAAAATGCCGGTGAAATGGCGCCCTATCATGCTGTTTCTGGTGATTGTGCCGTTCTGGACTAACTCTCTGATCCGTACTTACGGTTTGAAGATTGTTCTGGGTACGCAAGGCATTCTTAACCAAGCTCTGATGGGCATGGGTCTGATCGATTCACCGCTGCGACTGATGTACACCGAAACGGCGGTTATGATCGGTCTGGTGTACATTCTGCTGCCGTTTATGATTCTGCCCCTCTACTCGGCAATCGAGAAGCTCGATGGCACTTACATCGAAGCCGCTCGTGACCTGGGCGCAAATAAGCTGCAAACGCTGACGAAAGTGATTCTGCCTCTGACGATGCCTGGCATCATCGGCGGTTGCCTGTTGGTTCTGCTTCCTGCTCTGGGGATGTTCTATATCGCTGACCTTCTGGGCGGTGCGAAGAACCTGCTGATTGGTAACGTGATTAAGAGCCAGGTCCTCAACGCTCGTGATTGGCCGTTTGGCGCAGCAACCAGTATTGCACTGACGATTGCGATGGCAATCATGCTGTATGCGTACTACCGAGCAGGTAAATTATTGAACAAGAAAGTGGAGCTGGACTAATGGGAAAAGCAGTTAGATTTAGCTTTATGAGCTTGGTGTACTTGTTTTTGTACCTACCAATCATCGTGCTGATTGCCAACTCGTTCAACGACAACAAATTCGGCATTAAATGGGGTGGTTTCACGACCAAGTGGTATCACGCTCTGGTGGCAAACGACAGCCTGATGCAAGCGGCTTGGCACTCACTGAACGTTGCGGTCTTTTCGGCGACAGCAGCGACAATTATCGGCAGCCTGACAGCAGTTGCCCTGTTCCGTTACCAATTCAAAGGTAAGAACATGGTCAACGGCATGCTGTTTGTTGTGATGATGTCCCCAGATATTGTGATGGCAATTTCTCTGCTTGCGCTATTCTTAGTGTTGGGCGCAAAACTGGGCTTCTTTACCCTGCTGATTGCGCACATTACATTCTGTTTGCCATTCGTCGTTGTGTCGGTATACAGCCGCCTGAATGGTTTTGACGTGAAAATGTTAGAAGCTGCAAAAGACTTAGGCGCCAGTGAGTGGGTGATCTTGAAGAAAATCATTCTGCCATTGGCGAAACCGGCCGTCGCTGCGGGTTGGCTATTGAGTTTCACCTTGTCTCTGGATGACGTGATTATCAGCTCTTTTGTCACCGGCCCGACGTATGAAATCCTGCCGTTGAAGATTTATTCCATGGTTAAAGTGGGTATTTCACCTGAAGTCAACGCACTTGCTACAGTAATGTTAGTGGTTTCGTTAATACTTGTTATCACTTCACAGTTGTTAGCAAGGGAAAAAGTGAAGTAGAATCCACTTTCTAAAAAGGCACGAAACAGAATGACTTACGTCATTCTGTTTTTCTATCTAACGCCCCGTTGGGCAACGTTTGGTTTGGAGCTAACGTCAATGAAAAAATGGGCTACTCTATTAGCTGGTAGTGCATGTGCGCTTTCCCTGTTCTCTGGTACAGCAGCAGCGGAAGATAAAGAGCTGGTATTCATGAACTGGGGACCGTACATCAACAGCGGCATTCTGGAACAGTTTACGAAAGAAACAGGCATCAAAGTCATCTACTCGACTTACGAGTCGAATGAGACACTGTATGCCAAGCTAAAAACGCATAACGAAGGTTACGATCTGGTTGTTCCTTCAACCTACTTCGTCTCTAAGATGCGTGATGAAGGTATGCTTCAGAAAATTGATAAGTCTAAACTATCAAACTTCAAAAACTTGGATCCAAACTATCTGAACAAACCTTATGATCCAAACAACGACTACTCTATTCCTCACGTTGTGGCGATTACTGGTCTGGCGGTAAACACAGACATGTATGATCCAAACGATTTCCAAAGCTGGGGCGACCTGTGGAAACCGGAACTGGCTGGTCAACTGATGCTGATGGATGACACTCGCGAAGTGTTCCACATTGCGCTGCGCAAGCTGGGCTACTCAGGTAACACCACTGACGACAAACAGATCGACGAAGCATACGCCGAGCTACAAAAACTGATGCCAAACGTATTGGTATTCAACTCAGACAACCCAGCAGCACCTTACCTGTCAGGTGAAGTTGGTCTGGGTATGCTGTGGAACGGTTCTGCGGCAGCGGCCCAGAAAGAAGGTCTGCCACTGAAACTTGTTTTCCCTAAAGAAGGCGGTATCGGTTGGGTTGATAACTTTGCTATCGCATCAGGCGCGAAAAACATTGAAGCGGCACATAAGATGATCGACTTCCTGCTACGTCCTGAAATCGCAGAGCAAATCTCACGTGACACAGGCTACCTGACGGGTGTTAAAGCATCGAACGACAAGTTCAAAGATGTGGCACCACTGTTCCCATCTCAGGAAGATCTTGATCGCGTAGAATGGCAAGCAGCTGTTGGCGACAAAACAGTGAAATATGAAGACTACTTCATGAAGCTGAAAGCGGGTCAATAATTCCCTTAAAATGAATGAAATAGGCGGCATTAGCTGCCTATTTTTTTTTGAGCTGTTATACTCGTCCCCTTCTATAAACTCGCTCTTGCCTGATTAGGCTCTTGCACTAAATCATGGAAAAGTAATGAAAAGTAAACTGTATGCTGGCGCATTATGTGCTGCGACTCTATTCACTACCAATGCAATGGCTGAGGACCAAGAACTCTATTTCTACAACTGGTCTGAATATATTCCTAATGAAGTTTTGGAAGACTTCACCAAGGAAACCGGAATCAAAGTCATCTACTCCACCTACGAATCCAACGAGAGCATGTACGCGAAGTTGAAGACTCAAGGTTCGGGGTACGATCTGGTTGTACCGTCAACCTACTTCGTTTCAAAAATGCGCAAAGAAGGTATGTTGCGCGAAATCGACAAGTCAAAGTTGAGTCACTTTGCGGACCTGGATCCTAACTATTTAAATAAGCCTTTCGATCCGGATAACAAATACTCAATCCCTTATATCTGGGGCGCTACGGGTATCGGTATCAATACTGACATGCTCGACAAATCATCAGTGAAAAACTGGGGCGACCTGTGGGATGCCAAATGGGAAGGCCAACTGATGATGATGGATGACGCTCGTGAAGTGTTCCACATCGCACTGACTAAGCTGGGTTACTCCCCTAACACCACAGATCCGAAAGAGATTGAAGCTGCTTATCATGAGCTGAAGAAGCTGATGCCAAACGTGCTGGTGTTCAACTCAGATTTCCCTGCAAACCCATATCTGGCCGGTGAAGTGTCTCTGGGTATGCTGTGGAATGGTTCGGCTTACATGGCTCGTGAAGAAGGCGCGCCAATTGAAATCATCTGGCCTGAAAAAGGCACCATTTTCTGGATGGACAGCCTGGCGATTCCTGCTGGTGCGAAGAACGTTGAAGCTGCACATAAGATGATCGACTTCCTGCTGCGTCCTGAGAATGCGGCGAAAATTGCACTAGAGATTGGCTACCCGACTCCGGTTAAAACCGCTTATAAGCTGCTGCCAGCTGAGTTTGCCAACGATCCTAACGTCTTCCCTCCCCAGTCGGTGATGGACAATGGCGTTTGGCAAGACGAAGTGGGTGAAGCGGCGGCGCTTTACGAGGAATACTTCCAGAAACTCAAAGTGAACAACAACTAAAAAAAGCGGCCATTGGCCGCTTTTTTCTTATTCAGCTCAAGCTTACGCGTGCTTGAACGACGGTTTTTGCAACGCCAGTATCTCTTCCACTAATTGCGGAACCTCGACACTCGCTTTACCGTAGCGCTTCTCGGCAAACTCGCTCTCAACCGCACTGGGTTCGAGGTTGATTTCAATCGTATGCGCGCCATGCATTTTGGCATCGTGCACAAAACCTGCCGCCGGATAGACGACCCCGGAGGTGCCGATTGAAATAAACAGGTCGGCTTCTTCCAACGCAGCATAGATATCGCCCATACGCAGCGGCATTTCACCAAACCAGACAATATGTGGGCGCAGCTGAGACGGAATTTGGCAGCAATGACACAGCTCCCCTGTCAGCAGATCCTCTTTATGCTCGATAACCTGATTAGAGACGCTACAACGCGCTTTAAGCAGTTCTCCATGCATATGGATAACGTTGTGGCTTCCGCCCCGCTCATGCAGGTTATCGATGTTCTGAGTAATGATGGTGACGTTGCCGTCGAGTTCTTGTTCCAGCTTACCGAGTGCGATGTGCGCAGCATTTGGTCGAATGCTCTCGGATTGCAGTTTACGACGACGCTGATTGTAGAAGTCTTGCACCAGATCCGGGTCTCTTTCAAACCCTTCCGGAGTGGCGACATCTTCGATTCGGTGATTTTCCCAAAGTCCGTCCTGGGCACGGAAAGTCTGAATACCGGATTCTGCTGAGATGCCCGCGCCAGTCAGGATGACAACATTGCGATACGGAAAATTCATACAACATCCTTTTGTTTTGCTTTTCGGCTAGCTTAGCACCGATGCCCGGACATCCCTAGTTTTGGGGGTTAGACCATAGTATAAATTTAAACAGTGAAACTAACTTCTGTGACCTCAAAAACAAAAGAGCAGGCACATGGCCCGCTCTTTCATTGCAGAATGTGGTCGATTACTCTTCGTTAACCGATGAAATTTTATGAATGGCCAAATCTGCGCCGTTGAATTCGTCTTCTTCGGACAGGCGTAAACCAGACACTTTATCCAGTGTGCCGTAAACGATAAATGCACCGATGACTGCAACTGCAATCCCCATTAGTGTGCCTATTACCTGAACGGTGAAGCTGACGCCTCCCAGACCACCCAAAGCCGATTGGCCAAAGATACCAGCGGCGATGCCGCCCCAGGCTCCGCACACGCCATGTAGCGGCCATACACCCAATACGTCATCAATTTTGGTTTTATTCTGTAACTGAGTAAACAGCCAGACAAACAATGCGCCAGCGACAACGCCAGTGACCAGTGCGCCCAGTGGGTGCATCAGATCGGAGCCAGCACACACAGCGACTAAACCAGCAAGCGGACCGTTGTGGATAAAGCCCGGGTCGTTTTTACCCACGACCAGTGCGGCCAGAATACCACCAACCATCGCCATCAATGAGTTCATTGCCACCAAGCCACTGATACCATTCAGTGTTTGCGCAGACATGACGTTAAAGCCGAACCAACCTACACACAGGATCCAAGCGCCTAACGCCAGAAACGGAATGTTGGACGGCGCAAAGTTGGTGTGTTTGCCCGCACGAATACGGCCTTTACGCATGCCGAGAAAGATAACCGCGATCAGCGCAATCCAGCCGCCAACGCCATGAACCACCACAGAGCCGGCAAAATCATGGAAACCCATACCAAATGTGGTTTCAAACCAGGCTTGAATACCAAAGTTACCGTTCCAGATGATGCCTTCGAAGAATGGGTAGACCAAACCAACGGTAAAAAATGTGGCCATCAGGATTGGGTAAAAACGGGCGCGCTCAGCAATACCGCCCGATACGATGGCGGGAATGGCTGCGGCAAACGTCAGCAAAAAGAAGAATTTAACCAGCTCGTAGCCGTTGCCTTGCGACAACGTGGCGGCATCAGAAAAGAAGTTGGCGCCATACGCTATCCAGTAACCAATAAAGAAGTACGCGATGGTAGAGACGCCGAAGTCGGCGAGAATTTTAACCAACGCGTTGACTTGGTTCTTCTTTCGTACGGTTCCCACTTCCAGAAATGCAAATCCCGCGTGCATCAAAAACACCATAATGGCGCCAAGCAGCAAAAATAAGGTATCTGAACTTTGGGTCAGGGTTTGAACGGCACCTTGTACCTGACTTACGGTTTCACTCATTCTCGTTATACTCCATTGCAAAGTGGTGCACTAATCCTGTGCCACTTGTTTAAAAATTCACCAAATTGGTGAGAAAGTTATAATTTTTCTCTCATGGAGCAAGATGTGTTCCAATTATTAATAAGAGTATGAACAAGAAACTATTTTTATTTAACTTAATGATAAATATGGTTTTAGCTGAGATTGGTAATCGAGAATGATTCGTTATTGAGTCAAGTGAGGGCGCTTTGTTGCACTAGTATGGAGCAAAAGCACAATATTGATGCGCACAGAGATGTGGCAAAAAAACACCCGGTATTAAACCGGGTGCGTAATCAGAGGTTGGGACCTTTGGATGGTTTGTGAGGAATGTCGTTTTTTAACTGACTCATCCCCTGCACCATTCGTCCTATCCAGATTGCGATGGCAAACAGTGCGATGAACGCACCGATATACGGAATAGCATAACCCACGGTGCTTAACCAGGAGTGAGCATACCAGTACCGGTTCACCCCGATGATCAACCCATTTGAGGTCGCGACCGTGACGAGCAACACCACGAAAAACGTCAGGAACAGAAAGAAGCTGCGAATCAGTCCGTAATAGTGAGAATTCGCCACCTCCCCATCTTCGTTCTTGTCCAGACGATAGCCTGCGTAAATAATCCCGATAACCCCGGACAGCAGACAAGTGAACGGGGTCAGCAGGCTCGCAATATACACAAACCACAACGCACTATTTTGACTAGCGGGTTTCATGCTTTGGCTCTCCTGTAGCGACTTTCGGTACCTTGGTTTCTGCGGTTTCAGCCGCTTCAATCTGGCCTTGCTGCTTCATCTCTTCGTACCAAAGATCGTGATGCTCTTTGGCCCAGGTTTCATCCACTTTACCCGTCACCATGCCTTCCAGCGCGCCTTCCATACCGAACAAACCGATGTAGATGTGGAAGATAAAGCCACAGATCAGGATCAACGCTGACACCATGTGCGTCAGATTCGACAGCTCCATATCTCGGCGAGTCTGGCCGAAAATTGGGAAATCGAGTACCAAACCGCTGAAAGCGGCAAAGGTTCCAAAGAAGATCAGAAGCCAGTAGATGGCCTTTTCACCGCCATTGGAGAATCCGGCCGAAGGATGACTGCCTTTATGTTTGCCCGCCATACCGCCCAGCTTCATAAACCACTGGAGATCCACTTTATTGAACAGCGATTTACGCCACCACTTGAGCAGAATAAACAGCAGCAGAACGAAGAAAATCGGGCCCATATAGTTGTGATACTGCTTGGCGGCATACACGATAAAGCCCCACAGTTCTGTCGGTACATACGGCTTAAGGAAATGTTTGCCATAAACCAGCATCAAACCACTAAACGCCAGGGTCAAAAAGGTAAACGCCATGCTCCAGTGCAGCGCACGATCCAGGCGCGACCAGCGTTTGAGCTTGCGGCCAGTTCGCGGCTTGCTCAGCATTAAGGGGCCAAGCAGCACGTACGCCAGAATCACCATGGCAATGCTGCCAAAAATGGCGACTGCACCGGCTGGAGACATCCATTTCTCTTTCAGGATGAACCAGGTTTCACCGGGTTTACTGATCAAAACGCCGTGTTCAGGAGATTGAGAAGTCGTATACCCCTCTTCTCCTTGGCGAACCTGACGCCAGTAATCAGCCCCGGCCAGTTGGGTTATTTCTCTTTGCACCACGTCCGGTTTGCTTTTCTCTTCGGCAAACGAAGGTTGAACAGCAAAGCACATCAGTGCTGCCAATAGCGGCAGCACATAACGAGTGGCGCGCATCAATCTGTGTCGCATCACCACTTAGCTCCTTGTTGCGTCGTAAGAGAGATCTTCACCGTCTGTCCAACCTGCACCTTTCGCTCCGCGCTCCACGACGCGTTGACGGAAGATGTCAGACACTTTTTCGGCATCACCTGCCATCAGTGCTTTGGTTGAGCACAGAGAGGCACACATGGGCAACTTGCCTTCAGCAATACGGTTGGCACCGTATTTCTTGCGCTCTTCCTCAGAACCGGGCTCAGTTTCAGGACCGCCGGCGCAGAAGGTACATTTATCCATCTTGCCGCGTTCACCGAATGCCGATTGTTTCGGAAACTGTGGCGCGCCAAACGGACACGCAAACAGGCAGTAACCACAACCGATACACAGATCTTTGTTGTGCAGCACGATCCCGTCTTCGGTATGCACAAAACAGTCCGCTGGACACACCGCCATACATGGCGCATCCGTACAGTGCATACACGCCACGGAAATCGAGTTTTCGCCCGGCTCGCCATCGTTCAGGGTGACAACGCGGCGGCGCTGAATGCCCCACTCTAATGCATCGTCGTTTTCGTTCTTACATGCGGTGACACAACCGTTACACTCGATACAGCGTTTGGTGTCACATAGGAATTTCATTCTGGCCATGATTGCGCTCCTTACGCCTTACGAATGTTACACAGGGTGACTTTGGTTTCCTGCATTTGAGTGGTTGGATCGTAACCGTAGGTGGTCGCAATGTTCGCTGAATCACCGACAACGTAAGGTTGAGTACCTTCTGGGTATTTGCTGCGTAAATCTTCGCCCTGATAAATACCGCCGAAGTGGAATGGAATGAACGCCATGCCCGGTTTCACGCGGCGTGTGACCATGGCTTTCACATGGATGCGGCCTTTTTCTGCGCCTTCCACCCACACGTACTCGCCATCTTTAAAGCCGAGATCGTTGGCATCTTTCGGGTTCACTTCGACAAACATCTCTTGTTGAAGCTCGGCCAGCCAAGGGTTTGAACGAGTTTCTTCACCGCCACCTTCGTATTCCACTAAACGGCCGGACGTCAGAATGATGGGGTACTCTTTCGAGACGTCTTTATCCTGAATCGATTTGTACAGGGTTGGTAAACGATAAATCGACTCGGCATCGTCCCACGTTGGGTAATCGGCAATCAGGTCGCGACGCGGCGTATAGAGCGGTTCGCGGTGCAGAGGCACGCGGTCAGGGAAAGTCCAGACAATCGCACGGGCTTTGGCGTTACCAAACGGAATACAGCCGTGTTTGATCGCCACACGTTGAATACCGCCGGAAAGGTCGGTTTTCCAGTTCTTACCTTCGGCTTCCGCTTTCTCTTCTGGTGTCAGATCGTCCCACCATCCCAAATGCTTCAGCATCTTGTCGCTGAATTCCGGATAGCCGTCTTCAATCTCACTGCCTTTCGAGAAACTGTCTTCCGCCAGCAGACTCTTACCTTCGAACTCCACCCCGTAGCGCGCACGGAAAGTACCACCGCCATCGGCAACGGTTTTGGACGTGTCGTACAGAATGTGTGTGCCCGGGTGTTTCATTTCTGGCGTGCCCCAACATGGCCAAGGTAAGCCGTAAGTTTCACCGTGCACTGGTCCGCCTTCTGCTGCCAACGTGGTTTTATGGAATGTGTGCCAGTTTTGTTGGTGCGCTTTGAGACGCTCAGGGCTCTGACCGGTATAACCGACTGTCCACATGCCGCGGTTGAATTCGCGAGTAACGTCTTCAATTACCGGTTGATTGTTCTCAACCTGAATGTGTTTGAATACTTGATCGGCGATACCGAGTTTTTTCGACATCAGGTACATGATTTCGTGGTCTGGCTTAGAGTCGAACAGCGGTTGAATGACCTGATCACGCCACTGAATCGAGCGGTTGGACGCCGTCACACTGCCGTAGGTTTCGAATTGTGTGGTAGCCGGCAGCAGATACACGCCGTCGGTACGATCGTTCATGACCGCAGCAACGGTGGGATACGGGTCCACGATGACCATCATATCCAGCTTTTCCATCGCCTTTTTCATTTCAACACCGCGGGTCTGCGAGTTCACTGCATGGCCCCAATAAAACATGGCGCGAATGTTGTCGCGTTGTTCGATGTTCTCTTTGTTTTCCAGCACGCCATCAATCCAGCGAGAAACCGGAATGCCCATATTGTTCATTGGTTTCTGACCGCGATATTCGTTTTGATCAAAACGATCTTTCAGCCAGGCAAAGTCAATATCCCAAACGCGGCACCAGTGTTTCCACGCACCATCTGCCAGTCCGTAGTAGCCAGGCAGCGTATGCGACAGCACGCCAAGGTCTGTTGCGCCCTGCACGTTATCGTGGCCACGGAAAATGTTTGCGCCGCCACCCGACTTACCCAGGTTACCCAGTGCCAGCTCCAGCACACAGTACGCACGGGTGTTGTTGTTACCTGTGGTGTGCTGGGTTCCGCCCATACACCACACTACGCAACCCGGACGGTTCTCAGACAGAATTTTCGCGGTCTGGTAGACCTCTTCCTCTGAAATGCCCGTGACGCGCTCAACTTCTTTAGGGTTCCATTTCTCGACTTCAGCACGAATCTCATCCATGCCAAATACGCGCTGACGGATGAACTCTTTGTCTTCCCATTTATTGTTGAAAACGTGCCACAGAATGCCCCAGATAAAGGCCACATCCGTACCTGGACGCAGAGCGACAAAATAGTCCGCTTTTGCTGCGGTGCGAGTGCGACGAGGATCCGCAACCACGATCTTACAACTGTTCTTCTCTTTCGCGATCAGGATGTGCTGCATCGCTACCGGGTGCGCTTCGGCGGGGTTGGAACCGATAAACAGAATCGACTTACAGTTGTGCATGTCGTTAAACGAGTTGGTCATTGCGCCATACCCCCAGGTGTTGGCAACACCTGCGACCGTGGTGGAGTGACAGATACGCGCCTGGTGGTCGACGTTGTTGGTGCCCCAAATCGACGCCATTTTGCGGAACAGATACGCTTGCTCGTTGCTGTGTTTGGCACTGCCCAGCCAGTAGACCGAATCCGGGCCGGACTCTTCACGAATCCGCATCACCTCGTCACCGATTTCATTGATGGCTTGATCCCAGGAGATCTTTTTCCATTTGCCACCTTCCAATTTCATCGGATATTTGAGGCGGCGTTCACCGTGGCCGTGTTCGCGCAGCGCAGCGCCTTTTGCACAGTGGCCGCCGGCATTAAACGGATGATCGAAAGCAGGCTCCTGGCCGGTCCATACGCCATTTTGAACCTCGGCGTAAATGCCACAGCCCACAGAACAGTGTGAACAAATGGTACGTTTGACTTCGGTTTTTGCGCTGCGATCGACTTCATTCGCTTGCGCTTTCTTAATCATGCCTGGCGCAAATAGTGCAGCGCCAACCGCAGCACCGCCAGCGGCCAAAGAGGTATTTTTCATGAATGCACGGCGGCTGATGCCCAGCTGATTCTGTTCCTTGCTCGTGCTGTCTGAACGTTTGGTTAATCTCATCGCTGCGCTCCTATAGCGTTTCGTAGTAATCACGAATGTGCTGAGTTTCGTGATACCCTTTTTTCAGAGTGTTTTTAGTTTCGACAGGACTCTCGCTCGCGACAGCTTGCTGAGAAACACCAGCGACAACGGCACCTGCAACAGCAGCGGTTCCCAGACCTTTGAGCAGTTCACGTCTGCTTTCGTTAATCGGTTTTTCTTTTTTCATCATTGCTTCCTTTTCCCGTTCCCGCTTTCCAATACGGAGTGGTCAACATGGATTGGTTCGTCTGCTTTGTTGTATTCATTGTTGAGCTTTGTCGGTGAGGTTTTTCACCTCAATCCGGTGTGTATTTCGGCGGCTCGGTGGTGCTTGCGTCAGGGCGATATTCTCCAGTGAGAGAAAGGCCTGAAGCAGCTGAGCCACAGACAGATAAAACCGGGCGTGCTGAGCGTGTTGAATCTGATCCACCAGCTTTTCAAACCACGGTGAAATGTGGCGATTAAAGAACGCCTGTTGCGCGTTGTCGTCGCCCTCGCACAGATACGCCATGGTTTCACACAATGCCGCCATGTGATCTTCGGGTTCTTTCACCGACTCATCGCGCTCGAGCCCGAGTTCATTTAAATGGAAGCGGATTTCTGCCAGCGGCTTTTCCATCAGCGAACCGGTCAGGTGCCACGACGCAAAAGGTACAACCTCGCCACGGCCGATGCCGATAAACAGCTCTTGGTACTCCTGTTCCAGTTCATCACGCTCAACGGTTTGAGCAGCAGCACTCAGTGCGCGCCATGCATCTGCCATCGGTGTGCCATTGTTCTCGTTCTCTAACTGGCTGAGGAAGTCCACCAGCGAAGGCGATGGAGCATCGCGCAGCAGCGTAGCCAGCAACAGATAGATATCGGATCGCATCGATGCGGTAGTTTCATTCAACGAATCGTGTTCCATCTCGTGCTCCTCAGTAGCGCAGTTGTTTTTCTGGATCGCTCGCCATCGACTCAAACACATCGACAACACGGCAGTCCTCGCACATCGCAATGCGATCGAGTGACGCCTGATCAGAGAAATGTGAGTGACCGCGTAACTTATTTTGTAGCATGGTGATCATTGATTGCGGCGCAAAAGGTTTATGGCAACGCAGGCATTTTGCTGGTTCTTCCTGATGCAAAGTCACCACCGATTGGCGCTGAGCGGCGTTCCAATTGAGTTGTTGAACCGCCGTTAACGCTTTCTCTGGGCATGCTTTCACGCACAAACCGCATTGCACGCAGTCTTGTTCAATGAACTTGAGTGAGGGGGAATCGCCTTCGTGATGTAGTGCTCGGGTTGGACACACCGCGACACAGCTCATGCACAAGGTGCAATCGGTAGTCGAACACTCAATCGCACCATAAGGCGCAGTGGCCGCCAGTGGTTGTGCGCCAGGTTCTGTGCCACGCGCTGTCGCCAGCGCATCAAGCGCGACATATAAACGGTCGCGTTTTTTGCCTTCCAGCTCTCCCAAATTCAGGCCAAATGGTTCATCGCACAGTGTTGGCGCCGCTTCGCGTAGTGATTCGAGATAGAGAATGTCGATGGTTTCTTTACGAATGCCGAGATGGGCCAGAAAACTCTGCGCCATACTCACTTCCTGATTGAGAATGCGCAGAATGGTTGGCGGCATGTGTCGACTGGCGGCAAACAGTACCTGAGTTGCGCCATTCACCAGCGCAGCAAACCAGGTATCGATACCGACCGAAGGCAGCTCTTCGACCGTCACTGGAATGACGTTTTCAGGCAGTACTCGCAGCGCCATCAAGTTGTATTGTTCGTGACGCGAGCTACAGATCAGCACTATCGGCTTTTCGCCGCCAGCCTGATGATAGTTATTCAGCAAACGCTCAATGAATTTCTGCGTATCGGTCGGGTTTGGCAGCGCGTAGTGAATTGCTTCTGTCGGGCAGGAGGTCGCGCAGGTACCGATGCCCTGACACAGATAGGGGTTGATTTGAATGCGATGACCGATCTTTTCTGACCCTTCACTGGACAAAGCGCCTGCCGGACACGCATCGACACAACGTTCACAACCTTTTACGCCGCGCGATGAGTGCGCGCACAAATCGTTATCAAGACGGAAATATTTCGGTTTATCAAATGTCCCCATCAGTTCCGGTATTTCTTCCAGCGCATCGGAGAGTTTTGGAAAGCCGCGACCGACTGGGAAATAGCCCGGAACAGGCACTTCTTCGTTCATCACTCCATTGAGCGACATATCCAGCACGATATCAAAGCAGTCGTGATCAATCGCCGCGTTGGCCAGATTGATATTCAGGCCATGATTCTCAACGGTGACTTTAAACGCACCTAAAAAGCCGCTGATTTCAACGGTATCCGCGAAGTAAAGTTTGTCATGAGTGCCCTGCTCGCCATCAATCGACAGCAGAGTGACGGAGGCCATTTGGGATAATTGCAGCGCCGTGCGCTCGATAAGACTGGTAGGACCGAGAATCAAAGTATGCCCGCCGCTTTCATAGCTGACGGTTGGCGGAATCAAATTAGTCAGTTCGACGGTGTTCTCAATAGCAAACCACCGCGCACTTCCATTCGGTGAAGTCGCTTGTTGCAGAAATTGTTTTAACATTGCTCGTTTCCATTATCTGAGCGAATCTCGAGTGTTCGCTCTTTTTGATGAAAATAGCAATTAGTGTTCCAACCTGAATTAACCATGAAATACAGTTGGTTAGCGTAAATAATCGCCACCAAGTTGGGACAAAAAAGAAAGGTGAGACAATTTGTCTCACCTTGTCGGTGTGTCGTTAGGTCAAAATGTACCTATTTTTCATGTGGTAATTTTTGTCTCAGGGATACCCGTATCGGAATCTGGGGTCTGGGTAAGTTCTGCCTCAGCGGTTTGTCCAGATTCACTTGGCGTTGAGTCGATGTGGATACTTTCACCTTCGTGTTTCTCGTCCGCGTCGGCAGTTTGCATATGGTCATCGGCTTTGTTCATCCAATCTCGTAATCCATGAGCCACTTCAGCGCTGAGCGATTTCACTGCGGTGTAGTCATGGTCGTAATCGTTGAGGCGATCGACTTCACTGAACTCGCCACTTAAAAACAGTTTACGCAGCGCCGCTTTTTTTACCTGCTGAGTCGCTTCAGAAGCGAGCAAGGAGGCAATCGAAGGCTCTTTGGTGTTTTGGGTAGTCTCTTCAGAACTACCTGTATGAGCTTCTGTGAGTTCAACGTCTTCGGTATGCTCCGAATCGGTTTCGACACTCGCAGTGGGCTCTTCAACTAACGCTGATTCCTCTTGAGGTTCCAGCTTACGCTTGGACCAACGAGATAAAAACGAATCACTGGCCACTGGCTCTCCCCGCGCCTTTGCGCTTTTTACGTTTTACTTCGAGTAATTCCCCATTGCGGCCGATAAAGGCTTCCATCCAGGCTTGCACTGGCAGAGGCATCTCATTAGACAGCACCAAATAGTCACCATCCATATACTGACCGGCCACACTCTGAGACGCTGTCAGGCGGATGATCTTTGGCTGGGTGTCCTCTTCCGGGTTTTCTAACACCAGAAACAGTTTGGGTTGCTGAGAGCTCAAGTTAAGGCGGTAGTCGGTGCGCTCATCGCGAAACAATTCCAACACGGCGGGAAATGGCGCATCCTTCGCTTGTAATTGAAATCCTTTCAGCTGCCATTGTGTGGTGACCCACATTCCCGTCGTGATTTCATGTGCCACCAGATCGCAGCCCATGGGCCAGATAGTTTCGGTTTTTTCCGTGTCCGGTAAGGAAGTTTGTGTTTCTGACATGAGGATACCTAATTCGTTCTTTTCTTATGCTGACTGACGAAAAGCCGTTCACGATCATCATCAGACATGTTAGTGCGGTTTGTCTCTGATTTAGCAATTATTGAGCCATCAGACAGTTATCGTGATGCAGGCAATAAATTTTGTGTATTAACGATTAGATCGTTTTTGCTTTTTTCGCTAGTGTTGAAGACAGATTTGGAACAATCCTTGCTGCTTGCGTTTCCCTAGCAATAAGCAATGACATCATGTGAAAAACGACAGGAAATGGCTGTGACCAAACTTTCGATTATTAAAACCAGCGAAAACCCACTGCAGACAATGGACGTAGAGGTGTATGACGAATACGGCGAAAAACTGGTGAAGTCTATCGCCTGTGAACGCCCTCTTACGGTGTTATTGAATTGGAAAGAGATTGTCACGCTCATGACGCTGGGCTCCAGGCCTGAAGCGCTGGTGCTCGGGTATCTGAAGAACCAGAGCTTTATCTCCGACCCGCAAGCACTTGACTCGGTGATCATCGACTGGGAAACGAATTCAGCGGCTGTGGTGACCAAAGAAAACATTGATCATCTCGAACCTGCATTGAAGAAAAAGACAGTGACGTCTGGCTGCGGTCAGGGAACCATGTACGGCAACGTGATGAAACAGCTGGAAAACTACCAGGTTCCTCAGCGACCGATTAAACAATCACAGATTTATACGGCGCTGGAAGCGCTGACTCATTACAACGATACCTATAAAAAAGCAGGCGCTGTACATGGGTGTGCAGTGTGTCAGGGCGATCAGGTACTTTCTTTTGTTGAGGACGTTGGCCGCCACAACGCGGTGGATACCTTAGCAGGTGAAATGTGGCTGAACGGCATGAGCGGCGAAGATAAGATTTTCTACACCACCGGACGCTTAACGTCTGAAATGGTGATTAAAGTCGCTCAGATGGGCATTCCCGTATTGCTGTCTCGTTCGGGGGTGACACAAATGGGGCTCGAACTGGCGCACCGCTTTGGCATTATTACGATTGCCAGAGCTAAGGGATTGCGTTTTCAGGTGTACAGCGGCGCAGACAAGGTCGAATTTGATGTCAAAGGCCATCTTGCTGAACCTGATGCGTGACATTGTCACCTAGCGCTTAGTCCCGCCTAGTGTAAATACTGCCTGCCTATGGAGTCGCGATCCCAATCTTGAGTCGCGACTTTTTTTGTCTTTCAGCTACACTAAATTCTGATAATCAATAAGTTAACTAAGTGAAAACGTCTATGCGGGCAGTGTCGAAATTCTTACTTTTGTTGTGTTGGTGCGTGGCTTTTCCAGCGCTGGCCGAATGGGAATATGATCAGGTTGATTTGATTCCAAAAGCGTCTGAACGCGTATTGCAGCTGGAAAACGAAGTCAGCGCCCTACCTGAGCCTCTGTTTATGTCTCGTTCGGATCAGCAGAAAGTGAATACCCTGCTGCATCAAGCTATTAGCGCGCAGCAAGATACTGTGGACCAATTTCAAACCTATCTGGCCAATTATCGTCACCAGAGCGATGAACTGAACTGGTTCAATCTTCAGCAAACTTACCTCTCTCTGGCCAGCCTCTCCCGCTCCAAGCAACACCTGCTCAGCCTGACCGATGGTTTTACGCGCGACCAATACACTGGCTTTGGTCCGGACGGCGTAAAGCAGTTTCAGGTTGAGTGGAAACAGATGCAGCTCAATCTGGAATATCTGATGCTGTTTCAGATTCGCAGTTTCGAATCGATGCTCGGCGATTTACTGATTTCACCCGTGCCGTTTATTTGGTCGGTCTGCAAGGTGCTGCTGATTTACTTCTTGTTGATTGGCTGGCTCAGGAACAGCAAACATCTCATCGATCTGTTTTGGCAGAGTTATCTGAAGGACAAACAGTCGCCGTCGCTGTTGGCGCGTGTAATTTGGTATATCAGCAGTGCGAACAAAGCGATTGCGTGGTTGATTGCGATTACGCTGTCCCTGCAGGTACTCAGTGCCATCAAGAGTTTGCAGCATTTGGTGTATCTGGAGATCTTTATTTGGTGGATTTGGGGTGGCGCCATTGCGGTAAGCCTTATCCTTGAATTTACCTACCGCTCCAGCCACACCTCCAACAAGGCATTGATAGCACTGCGTTTGAGCACGATTCGGCGTATTGTCTGGACGGTGATCATCACGGGTGTGGTGTTGCAGCTTTCCATGCGCACCTTGGGTAAAGGCACCATCTATACGTGGATTCTGACGACCATGTACCTGTGGTTCCTGCTGATGATCATTTCGGTGCTCAGTTTGTGGCGTGAACGGATTTTTGCCGTGGTAGAGAAAACGCCGGACAAGCCTTTGTGGGTTATGTGGGCCATGGGTAAAAAGAATAGCCTTCTGCTGCGTATTCCTGCGACGCTGGTTGCCATGGTGTGGCTGACCATCAACGGTATTGAACGCCGCTTGATCGCAGCGCTGTCCAATTACACATTCTTTAGTCAGGCGCTTGCTTACCTGTTTCGTATTGAGGCCGCCAAACAAACCACCAACATTGCGGCCGATCAGAACTATGTGCGTGTGCGGGGGGATGAGACATTTGAGTATATTCTGCCTGGGTCGTTCGACAGTGTGTTGGTCGACTACGCGAGTGAAGAGATGAAGCAGCTCTCCCGTTATCTGCTGACGGACAGTCCGGCGATTTGCGTGGTGACAGGCGAACGCGGGGTTGGTACGACGACACTGCTGTATAAGATTCTCAACAAAGTGAAAAACGCAGAGCCGCTTTATCTCAGCTGTCCTTATTCTGGTTACAACGAGCTGCTTTCGTTGTTGGCGCTCAGCCTGGGGCTAGATGAAGATGCCACTGAGGTGCAGATCCTTGCTTACTTACGCAAAAGTGAACAGACCTATCTGATTGCTGTCGATAACGCCCAGCGTTTAGTCAAACCTATGGTTGGCGGGCTGAGTAGCCTGATGCGTCTGACCAACCTGTTACGGCGTTCGAAAAAGAATCACCGAGTGGTCATGGCGCTTGAAAAATCGAGCTGGCGTTTTGTGGATCGCGCGCGTGGCGAACGGCTGCTGTTTGACTGGGTGACCGTTCTTCCGCGCTGGAGCGAAAAACAGCTTGCCGAATTGCTTGATAGCCGCATTAACCCTGATGTCGAACATCCCGTCTCATTTGACGGACTGGTGGTGCCCAAACAATGGGGTCAAGAAGAAAGTAGTGACGAAGAACGCGCGAAACAAGGTTTCTATCGCATATTGTGGCACTACTCGGATGGCAACCCGACAGTTGCGCTGCGTTTTTTCCGTCGTTCACTCAATCGCAACAAAGAAACTCAGCAAGTGGTCGTGCGCCTGTTCCATACGCCGGAATCGCAGGAGCTGGAAAAAATGCCCAAACCGATGCTGGCCGTCCTGCGCTCGATTGTTCAGCTTGAGATTGCTTCTCCGGAAGAGTTGTCGGAGTGTACTCAGCTGACGGTCCCCGAAGTGATTGGCATCATGCGCTATTTTGAAAGCCGCGGTTACATTGAATGGGCGGAAGACAAAACTCGTGTCTCTGACCACTGGTATCGCACCATAACCAACGTTCTTGATCGTCAACATCTGCTGGTGAAGTAATGAAAAGACTCAATCACATCGTACCTATCCACGGGTTGTTAGCGCTCCTGGCGTTTACGGCTTTTCCTGTTTTCGCGGCGGAGGATCTGGCGAATCTTGAAGACTTTCAACAGTTCGCCAGCCTTATCCGCTGGAGCGGCGTGTTTTTCTCGGTTCTGATCATCGCGGCGACCTGGTTGCTGTTGAAATTCATGAGTTCACTGGTGAACACCATCGGCGGCCAGTTTGTGCAGTACCGAATGGTGTTGCAGAAGTTTCATTCGTTCCTGCAGTTCTTCATCTACATGAGTGCCGGGATTGTGGTGTTCATGTTGAGCTTTCGCATGAATGACCACATTCTCGCGTTGATTGGCGGTACGCTGGCCGTCTCTGTAGGTTTTGCACTGAAAGACCTGGCGGCCTCCTTCATCGCTGGGATGACGGTGATGATTGACCGCCCGTTTCAGGTCGGTGACCGCGTCACGTTTGAAGGAAATTATGGCGATATTATCGCGATTGGTCTGCGCTCCGTACGTATGCGCACTCTCACCGACGACATCATTACCATTCCGAACAACAAATTTCTCAATGAAGTGACCATCAGTGGCAACTACGGTGCGCTCGATATGCAGGTAGTGATCCCGTTTTACGTCGGTATGGATGAAGACATCGTGCTAGCGCGCGACCTGATTCAGGAAGCCGCCTCTTCAAGCCGTTATATCCACCTGCCCAAACCAGTGACGGTATTGGTGAAACAAACCATTACCGATAACTATCTTGCGGTACAGCTCACGTGTAAGGCGTATGTGGTGGATACCGCCTACGAGAAACTGTTTGAAACGGACATTACCCTGCGCGTCATGAAAGAGTTTAAAAAGCACGGTATTAAGCCGCCAAAGATTGCCGTACAAGCACACTAAGTGAAAAACGCCTCCAGTCGGAGGCGTTTTTCTTGCAGGTTAAGAGGCTTTGGTAATCAATAAATGGGCATCGGCCTTGCTTGGCAGATACACGCTGAAGGTACTGCCTTTGCCCACTTCCGACTGAACACGAATCTCTCCGCCCGTCTGACTGAGTAAACTTTGTGAGACGGACAAACCGAGCCCGGTGCCTTCGCGCTTGGTGGTATAAAACGGGTCAAACACTCGCTTGAGGTGTTCCGGCTTAATGCCACACCCTTCATCTTCGATGTGGACGATGGCACCCAGCACTTCGCCATGTTCGCACCAATCTTCGCTGCGAATGGTCAGTTTGCCTTTGCCGTTCATGGCGTGGATAGCGTTCATCTGTAAATTGACCAGAATCTGCAATAACTGATGGCGGTTTACTTCCACCGAGCTTTGCGCATGCAGGTCGGTGACAAATTCCACATCGCGCTTTTTCGAACCGGTTTTGACCAGCGTGATGCTTTCATCGATGATCGGATTGACGTGCTGCCAGGTAATTTCATCCTGTACGCCACCGTGGCGGCTGTATTGCAGCAGACTGCGGGTAATATTGCGAATCCGGTCTATCTGCAACATGATGGCGTCGATTTCCTCTTCGACCCGTTTGGCGTCATCACCCAGCTCAAAGCGGATCAATTCCGTATTGCCCAGAATCACCGCGGTCGGGTTGTTGATCTCGTGTGCGATACCTGCGGTCAGTTCGCCCAATGCGGCGAGCTTTTCATGCACAATCAGTTTGTCGCGAGTTTGGTTCAGTAACTGAATGTGGTGTTCCAACTGTTCGGTTTTCTCTTGCAGGCTTGCCGTGCGATCGAGAATTTTTTCCTCCAGATCGTGGGCGGCACGCTGAATTTCTTCATTCCGCTGCTGCAGAAGATCGAGCATGTTGTCGAACTGTTTGGCAAGCTGTGCCAGCTCATGACGCTCATCCAAGCCAATGGCGCCGATGCGCTGATTTTTACCCAATTGAACCAGCTTTACCACGCGATGGATACGCTCTATGGGCCGGAACAGATCGCGTGAGCCACGATAGACAAACACGCCCGAAGCGAGCAGCAATAGCAGCGTCGCTACGCCGATTTCGACAATATTGGTCAAATAGGTTTTCACAAATGGCCACAGCAGGTAGCCGGTATACAGCATGCCGACAACGTTATCGTACTGGTCACGAATCGGCTGGTACGCGGTGATATACCAGGCATCATACACATACGCTTTATCGACCCACTCTTTGCCCTGATTCAGCACGGCGTCGCGCACTTCGTTCGATACGCGCGTACCAATCGCCCGGCCTGCGCGCTCATCACTGTTTAACGGCACATTGGTACTGACGCGCAGATTATCGAGAAAGATCGTCAGAGTGCCGATAGGACGCAAATTATCTTGTTTGGTGGGATAAATCAGATCGCGGATCTGATCCACCAGTGTGCTGCTGTTGTTAAGCAACAAGCCGCCATCAAGAAAACCGATGATGTCGTTATATTGATTCAGTACCGGAATGACTGTGCGGCTGACCAAGCCGCGCGTCTCGGTGCGATCGGCGTTAACCCGTTCGATTTCCGCGCGCTTAGCCAGTTGAGGATCGAGTTGTGCCAGCTCGCTTTGCGATAGCACATCAAAAAACGATTCACGTTTGGTTAAATCCAGATAACGAAACTTCTGCTCCAGCGTATCCACTCGCTCAAAGGTGAGAAAATCGAGATCGTAGCGCTGCTTCTGCTGATTCACCCATTGGTTGAGATCCGGCTCCTCACCCGCGTGCATTATGCGGGTACGAAACTCGTAAGAGTCGCCGAACGCTTTGACGTAACTGGCTTGCTTTTGTTGCAGTAACGTCATGCTGTTGTGCGCCACACCTAAGCGTTCAGACACATCGACCAGTGCACTTTGCCATGTGTAGTGAATCGACCAGTAGATAGAAATGGCGATCAACGCAATCAGCGTAAAGCCAATTGGCACTGAAGTGAGGATCAGCAGACGATAGCGCACCATGGTTTTGACCCGATGTCGCCACTTCTGCCACAGTGGAATCTTAGCCAAGATTGTCTTGCTCATCGCCGTCCCACTCTTTGAATTTGCGCTCTAAGGTTTTGCGTGCAACACCTAAGTCACGTGCAGCCGCCGATTTGTTGCCTTCGTAGAAATCCACAATCTGCATGATATGTGCTTTCTCTACCTCTTTGAGTGTCCAGTGGTTGGGATAACCCGTACCTGAAGTTTCCACCACAATATCGCTGTGGGTCATCTTATCATTTAATTTTTGTGACGTTGTCACCTCAATGGCGACAGGATAGCCGTGTAACTCGCGCCAGTAATGAGCGGGTGGTTTGCCGAGCAGAATGCAGCGTTCTATGAGGTTTTTCAGCTCACGAATATTGCCCGGCCAGTCGTAATCGTGCATGGCGGACACATCTTCATGTGCCCATTTGGGTACTGGCATACTCAGCTCGGCGCACAGCTTCTTGGTAAAAAACGGCACCAAATCTTTGAGATCGGCTTTGCGCTCGCGTAGTGGACTGACATCGATTTTGAGGACATTAAGACGGTAGAACAGATCGCCGCGAAAACGCCCCTGCTCGACTTCTTGCTGCAGGTTGCGGTTGGTCGCCGCTACGACTCGGACATCAATATTGATCTCTTTTTCGGACCCGACCGGACGAATGGCGCGCTGTTCCAATACACGCAGCAATGCGGACTGCATGGCCAGCGGCATTTCACCGATTTCATCAAGAAACAACGTGCCGCCATTGGCGACGCGAAACAGACCTTCTCGACTTTTCTTGGCACCGGTAAATGCGCCTGACGTGTGGCCAAACAGCTCACTTTCGAGGAGTTCCGGGGCAATGGCACCACAGTTAACGGGCACAAAAGGCCCCTGACGGTCGCTGGCTTCGTGAATCGCGCGAGCCACCAATTCCTTACCCGTCCCCGACTCCCCTTCAACTAAAACGGAGGCTCTTGACGGCGCGAACTGCAGGATCAACTGCTTGAGTTGCTCAGTTTTGTGTGAATGGCCCATGATCTGGGTCGCGCAGTGGCGTTGATAGTCTCGTTGCAATGCGTACTGCATACGTTCGTTAAGACGCTTGTCCATACAGCGTTTTACCGCTTGCAGCATCTGATCAAGATTAAACGGCTTGAGAATGAAATCCGAAGCGCCGAGTTTCAGCGCGCTGATGGCGGTTTCCAAATCGGCATAACCGGTCATGAAAATAACGTCTGCGCGGCGGTCTTCGTCACTGAAGGCCTCTTCCCATTCGATGCCGGAGCGCCCCGGCAGGTTGATATCAAGAATGATCAGGTCGTAATGATGTTCAATACGCAGCGCTTCAGCTTCTTCAATGCTGCCGCTGCTGTCGACTTTGGAAAACCATTTACCCAGCGCTTTTTTTAGAATGGCTTGCATGCCGGGTTCGTCATCGACCACGAGCACAGAAAAAGCCTGGTATTGGAGAGATGATTGCGAGTCAAATGATTGAGACATAATGGATTCAAATTTCCTGTTGGGACATAACGACGCAATTAACCTTACTCTCGATAAGAGTAAATTGGGACATTTTGTCCTAGCTTATGTGCACTGACACTTATTTTAGTCAGGATCTGTGGAATATCCTTTGTTTTTCGGCGGGAAATTGCGCTATTAGTTTTGGCATTCAGATTGCAATAAGCCTCGCTTTGTTCGTGACTTTTTGGTCACGAATCAATGCATTCGTAATCAATCTCATCAAAAAATGGAAATTAGAATGAATAAAGTGACTTTCAGCCTCGCTGCTACTTCTTTGCTTCTCGTCAGTTATTCCGCTACCAGTGCCGATGATGTTCATCGCATTCGTCTGGCCACCACAACCAGCACTTATCACTCTGGCCTTCTTGATTATCTACTGCCTAAGTTTGAACAAGATTCCGGTTACAAAGTCGACGTCATTGCTGCTGGTACGGGCAAAGCGCTGAAGATGGGCGAAAACGGCGATGTGGATTTAGTGATGACACACGCGCCGAAAGCGGAAGCGACTTTTGTTGACCAGGGCTTTGGTGTCATGCCGCGTAAACTGATGTACAACGACTTCGTGGTTGTTGGGCCGGAAAGTGATCCTGCGCACGTCGCTGACCAGAAAGACGTCGCGGGCGTGTTTAAACAGATCGCAACCAGTGGCGTAACTTTCATCTCTCGTGGCGATGATTCCGGTACGCACAAAAAAGAGCTGGGTATCTGGGCACAAAACAAAATTGAACCGAACTTCGGTGGCTACCGCTCTGTCGGTCAAGGCATGGGACCAACGCTGAACATGGCGTCTGAGATGCAAGCATATACGCTGACCGATCGTGGCACTTGGCTGGCGTACACCAACAAGCTGGATCTGAAGATTCTGTTCCAGGGCGACAAAGCATTGTTTAACCCATACCAAGTGATTCTGGTGAACCCTGAACGTTACCCAACCATCAACTATCAAGGCGCGAAAGTCTTCAGTGACTGGTTGGTAGCCGATAAAGGCCAGAAGCTGATTAACGATTTCAAACTCAATGGACAGCAGCTGTTTGTTGCCAACGCGCACGAGTAACCGCGGTTCATGAGCTTATGGCAAACCACATTGGAGGCACTCACCTTACTGGTGAGCTTTGACTCTGAGCTATGGGAGATCGTTGCGGTCTCCTTTAGTGTTTCTCTGGCGGCGATCGGTTTAGTGATCGTCCCGTCTGTATTGCTGGCTTTTGTGTTCGCGTATACCAATTTTCGGGGCAAATGGTTCCTGCTTTCCCTGATCAACACTCTGCAAGCTGTTCCAACGGTGGTGATTGGCTTGTTGCTCTATATGCTGCTGTCTCGGGCGGGTCCGCTTGGCGATTGGCAAATGCTGTTCACTCAAAAAGCGATGATCTTCGGTCAGATGCTGATCTGTTTTCCTATTTTGGTGTCAATGATGCACGGCGCGTTGCAATCGAGCGATCGCCGATCGGTCGAAACGGCAATGACGCTGGGGGTGTCGGTTCCGCGGATTGCTGCAACCATGGTGTGGGAAACCCGTTTTCCACTCTGTGCCGCGACTATTGCAGGCTTTTCTCGTATTGTGACTGAAGTCGGCTGTTCAATGATGGTGGGCGGCAACATTATGGGCCTGACCCGCAACATCCCAACCGCGATTGCGATGGAAAGTCACAAAGGCGCTTTTGCGCAAGGTGTTGCACTGGGAATGGTGCTACTCTCATTAGCACTGGCTCTCAACTTTTTGCTTACCAGTATGCGTGGCAAAGGCTATCTACGTACATAAGGATGTCGAATGTCGATTAAGCTGACCGCACAGCAGTTATCTATGCGTTTTAAAGATCGCGTTCTGTTTCACATTCCACAATTGTCGATTGGCCCGAATGATGCGATTTATCTCAAGGGTGACAACGGTGTGGGTAAAACCACGCTGCTTAAAATTCTGTCCGGGCTTCTGGTTCCGACCACGGGCAGAGTGTCTAACAGCCAGATGTGGTGGCGCAGAATCTGGCGTAGCAAAGCGCGCCGCAACGTTATCTACCTGCATCAAAGTCCCTATCTGTTCGACGACACCGTGTATCAAAACGTGGTGTATGGCATTCGTTTCTCTTCTCTGTCTGCCAAAGACAAGCGTGCTGAAGTGATCACTGCGCTGCGCATGGTGGGACTAGAAACATTGGCCGATGAGCATGTGTCGGTGTTATCCGGTGGTGAAAAGCAGCGTGTTGCGATGGCTCGCGCGTGGATTTTAAAGCCGTCTATTTTGCTGATGGATGAGCCGAGTGCGTCATTAGATCAGGAATCTATCGACAGATTAGTTATAATGGCCAAGGATTTACTGGACCGAGGCTCCAGTTTGGTGATCACCAGTCACCAGACCAACGCGCTCACTACATTGTGTAAAAAACAGTGGTGGATTAAAGACCGTACCTTGGTTGAATCACCGCTGCTTCATGTCGTCAAAGAAGAACAAGAGAATACCTATGTTACTTCCCTCTCAAACTAGTTGGGTGATTTTAGCGGGTGGGCAAGCCAGCCGCATGGGTGGAAACGACAAAGGACTGATCAAACTCAACGATAAACCTTTGGTTCAGCACGTACTGGAACGTCTGCAACCTCAAACAGACCATATCCTCATCAATGCCAACCGTAATCAGGAGTGGTACCAACAGTTCGCGCCTGTGGTTTCGGATCAGTTTGCCGGTTACCCGGGCCCACTTGGTGGTATTCACGCCGGACTCAACGCAGCGCAGACTGATTGGGTCGGCTTTGTACCTTGTGACAGCCCGATGATTGCGAAAGACCTTGTGGCGCGTTTTTGCGCCGCCGTGACGCCGCAAACCGATATTCTGGTCGCGACCGATGGTGAACATCAACAACCCGTGTTCACACTGTTTCACAAACGCGTGCTGCCAAAACTGGCGGCGTTTCTGGAGCGTGGCGACCGCAAAATTATTCTGCTGTATAACGAATGTCACACCGCCGAAGTTGATTTCAGCGATTCACCAGACTGCTTTTTCAATTTAAATACGCCACAAGAGCTGGCTCAATTCGGAGCATTACAGCCATGAATTCATCGCATTCTTCACGCCTATCCCTGCCTTTGCTCGGTTTTGCGGCGTACTCCGGAACTGGCAAAACCACCTTGTTGGAAGCCTTGGTTCCCAAACTTACAGCGGCTGGCCTTCGCTTAGGCATTCTGAAACATGCTCATCACAATTTTGATGTCGATAAGCCGGGCAAAGACAGCTACCGTCTGCGCAAAGCCGGTGCATCCCAGATGCTGATCGCCTCACGGAATCGCTTTGCGCTGATGACGGAAACGCCGGATGCAGAAGCCGAGTTTGACTATCTGTTGCAACGCTTTGATGCTCAGCAGTTGGATGTGATTTTGGTGGAAGGGTGTAAGAACATTGCGTTTCCGAAAATCGAACTGCACCGTGCCGAGGTTGGCAAACCGTGGCTTTACCCGAACGATGACAACATCATTGCGATTGCTGCTGATGAAACGGTGGAGTCGTCCCTGCCACAGATGAACATTAATGATTTGGATGCGATTGCCAAGTTTGTGCTCGATTACGTTGGCAAAGCAGGCGAGCCTCTTGAATCCAAAACCGGTAAAGCTGAAACCGGAAGCTGCGATTCGCTTTCCCCTGCCTTCTTATCAGTAGAACAAGGTCGCCAAAACATCCTTGATGCAGTAAAGGTGCTGACAGAATCTGAATCCGTTGCGGTCAATGAAGGCTACCAACGGGTATTGAGTGAGGCGGTAACGTCCCCTATCAATGTACCGGCATACCGTAATTCCGCCATGGATGGTTACGCTATTCGCAGTGAAGACATTGGTTTGGCGCAATTTGAACTGGTCGCGGAAGTGATGGCGGGCCACGGCTACAACAAAGTGATTCAAGCCGGGCAAGCGGTGAAGATCATGACTGGCGCGCCCGTTCCTGAGGGCGCAGACACAGTGGTGATGCGCGAACAGGCACAAACCAATGGAAATCGCGTGTCTTTCGGCGATGCGTACATCAAGCCAGGTCAGAACGTGCGTCAGGCAGGCGAAGATCTGGCGCTTGGTCAACATGTCTTCGAGTTTGGCCAACGAGTGCTTTCTGCTGAGATGGGCATGATAGCATCGCTGGGTTTTGCCACTTTGCCTGTTTATCGCAAACTCAAAGTCGCCCTGTTTTCCACCGGTGATGAAGTGCAGGCGCCTGGCAGTGAACAGAATGATCACTGCATTTTCGATTCGAATCGCTACACCCTGATGGGGCTACTGACGAACTTGGGGTGTGAGGTCATCGACCTTGGCATTATCGAAGACGACGAAGCGCGAATGATGGAAACATTGCAACACGCCGCAGAGAATGCGGATGTGGTAATGACCTCTGGCGGTGTTTCTGTCGGTGATGCCGATTTCATTAAGTCCGCACTGGAAAAACTGGGACAAATTGATTTCTGGCGCATCAACATGCGCCCGGGACGTCCACTTGCGTTTGGCCATATCCAAAACAAACCTTTCTTTGGTTTACCAGGCAATCCTGTCGCGGTGATGGTGTCATTCATCAATTTTGTCGAGCCTGCCCTGCGCAAGATGCAAGGTGAAACCAATTGGACTCCGTTGAAAATCAATGCGATCGCGATGGAAGAGCTGCGCTCCCGTCAAGGGCGCACTGAATTTAGCCGTGGTGTCTACACCCTTAATGAGCTCGGCCAGCTCACGGTCAAAACCACGGGTAAACAGGGTTCCGGCATTCTGCGTTCCATGAGCGAAGCGAATTGTCTGATTGAAATCAATCCTGCGATTGATACGGTAAAAGTCGGTGAAAGCGTGACAATCATCCCACTACAAGGCAGAATCTAGCCCATTCATAAGGTATGAGAGAGAAAACATGGCTCGCACCATTATTTACACCTACAAAAACGAAGAGAAAACGCTGACATTCTCATACGAGAAACATCGCAATATTCATGAAGCGGTCGCCGAAGCAGAAGGCATCGATTTGAAAGACTATCTGAAGATGGAACAACAAATTGAAGCGATTTCGGATACCAAAGCGGTACGTAACTACCGTGATAACCACTTCAAGAAGTTGGGATTTGGCACCATCACCCTGCAAGCCAAAGAGAACTTTGGTGTCGGTAAAAAGCCGAAACAGTGATGATGAAAAAAGGGCTTGCGACTGCAAGCCCTTTTTCTTTATTTGATGTTCAGGAATGCCGCGCCGCGCACACCACCTGAATCGCCATGTTTGGCTTTGATGATCTTCGGACATTTCGCTACCGACAGCAGATGCTTAGGTACGCGCTTTGGCATCTCTTCATAGATCAGTTCGAAGTTCGACAGGCCACCACCCAACACGACAACGTGCGGATCGTTCGCGGTAAAGATATTACCGAAACAGATCGCCAGCAGTTCCATAAAGCGCTCAACGTGCTCAACCGCTTTCGCCTCACCTTCTTTGTGCGCGTTGATGATCTCGATCGCTTTCTTCTTCTCGCCAAAGTAGTGTTCGTAAATCAGTTCAAAACCGCGGCCAGACAGGTAGTTGTCCATACAACCTTTATTGCCGCAACCACAGCTCAGCAGCGGCGCTTTATCAGAGCCTAAATGGAACCAGGCATCAATTGGCAGGCGCATGTGACCGATTTCACCCGCAACGTGGTTGCGGCCAGAAAATACTTTGCCTTCGTAAACCAGACCACCGCCAAAACCTGTACCCAGGATCAAACCCATGACGGATGGCGCGTCTTTCAGTTCATCATCCCACGCTTCAGACAGCGCGAAACAGTTCGCATCGTTTTCAATTTTTACGCTGCGGCCAATTTTGGCTTCCAGATCCGCGCGTAACGGTTTGCCTTTTGCAGACGGTACGTTTACGGTCAGAACGGTACCATCATCAGCATCTTCCATTCCTGGCAAGCCAAGACCAATTGTGCCTTGGACGCCAAATTCTTCATCGTATTTCGCAACCAGACCAGCGATCGTGTCCACTAATAGCTGGTAATCTTCTGTTGGTGTCGGCACGCGCTCAGTCGCTACGCGTTCAAGCTTCTCGTTGAATGCACCAAACTCAATTTTTGTCCCGCCGACATCAAAGCCGTAGTACATGCGATTCTCTCCTAATAAAGCACCCCAACCTTGGGATCAAAATAACAAAAGTTAAACAGCGGTATTATCCATAGACCACCTGACACAGTCCGTGACCAAGGACGGGTTTATTTTGTCACTTGAACTGATTGCGCAGTTAGCAACCAGCAAATTGCCAGAGTTTAGAGTGACTTCTCGCTTTCGCGATGCTCAATGAATCGTTTCAGGGCAATTTTTTCACCATCCACTTTGAGGCGAGACTTACACATCAGGTAGCTCTCTTTAAAGGCGTCGAACCACAGTCGCAGTGTGTCTGCGGCTTGATATTCCCCGAACTTATCCAAAACTAAACTTGCCACTTCAGCGGTCGCCAGATGTTGTTCGTTATCTGACTTACGCATGACGTAACGCGACAAAGTCTCCGGCTCGATCGATACTAAAGGCAGATTGGCGAGGTAATCCGATTTACGGAAAATGCGCTTCGCTTCGCGCCAACTGCCATCGAGGAAAATTAAAAGTGGTTTGCGACGGTCTGTTCTCTCAGGCAGCGCGGTCATGACGCGTTGTTTGTCTTCTTCAAGTTCCGCCGGGAAAACGAGAACCGGGAAATAGGCAGGATCGTTCAGGATCGCCAGCATCTCTTCTGCGGGTTCTGTCCGGCTCCACTGAAACACGTAGGTTTCTTTGATGATGTCGGCAATTAAACGCCCGGTGTTGCTGGGTTTAAACACTTCGTTTTCAGAGACGATCAACATCACCGCAACGTCGGTGTCGACATCAGGCTGGTGGGCACACAAGCAGTGCGCTTCACTGACATGGCAATACGGGCAGCGAATGATACGTGACCCGCGAGCCAAAAAAGGTTTAGTTGATCGTTCAAGGCGATACTGATACAAACGATGGAAGGCGTGAATTCTCATAGACGCAGTGACAGAGGAAAAATAGGCTGCGATTTTACTGACAGCTTGTGCCCTGCGCCAGTGTTGTCTTGAGGGAAACGTAAAGTTTTTAGCGAAAAGGAAATTTGCTGGAGGCGATGATGTTACAACACACAGAAACCGTTCGACTGATGATTTTCATGCTGGTGCTGATCGCATGTGCACTGTGGGAATCGAATCGTCCGCGAAAAATACTGACACAGAGAAAGTGGCTGCGCTGGGTAAATAACCTCGGCTTAGTTGGCCTCAACAGCCTGCTTTTGACGTTGATGATGCCGATCGTGGCGGTATCCGCGGCGCACTGGACCGAAGTGACTCACTTTGGCCTGCTTTACTGGCTGGAAATTCCGCCAGCTCTTGCCTTTGTCCTGTCCATTATCTTGTTAGACGGCGTGATTTACGCGCAGCATGTGATGTTTCATCGCCTGCCCGTTTTGTGGCGTTTGCACCGTATGCATCACGCGGATCAGGACATTGACGTCACCACAGGTACACGTTTCCATCCGGTCGAAATCATTATCTCGATGTGGATTAAAGTGGGTGCGGTGACGTTGATCGGTGTTTCACCACTTGCCGTGGTTGTGTTTGAAATTGTGCTCAATGCCAGCGCAATGTTTAACCACAGCAACGCTCGTCTGCCGCTTGCGATCGATAAATGGCTGCGCATCCTGCTGGTGACGCCCGACATGCATCGTGTTCACCATTCTGTGATTGACCGTGAGACACACTCCAATTTTGGTTTCTTTTTATCGGTGTGGGATCGGCTGTTTGCGACTTATATTGCCCAGCCAGAGTTGGGACATGAAGGGATGAAAATCGGTCTGCCGCAGTTTCAGCAATCCCGAGAACAATGGCTGGATAAAATGCTTACCCAGCCATTTCGGGAAAGTTAACTCAGAGTGTACTTGTGCAGCATCGCTTGCTGATGACCGGCGATTTCGGCCACGTGCTCTGAGCTTTCGACCATGGCTTCGAGCTGTAGCTTAGTTTGCTCACCTTGCTCTGAAATTTGTGTAATGGACTGGCTGACATCCGCTGTAGCGCGTTCTTGTTCTTCCGTGGCCACAGATATTTGCTCAACACGAGCGCGAATGTGGGTCACTGCCTGCTCAATATCAGAGAAGGTGGTTTTAACCTCTTCGCTGGATGCGAGAGCATGCGCCATTTCGGTACGTGAATCTTCCACTGCCTGACGAGAACGGCCAGCCGCTTGCACCAGCTCGTTCATCATTTCGCGAATATTGGCTGTTTGTGTTGTGGTGTCGCTGGCAAGCTTGCGCACTTCATCCGCGACCACCGCAAACCCTCTGCCCTGTTCACCAGCACGTGCCGCTTCAATCGCTGCGTTCAATGCCAGCAAATTGGTGCTGTCGGCAATACCGCTGATCAAATCGACCATTTCACGAATTTTGGTCACGCGAGTGTCGAGCTCCAGCATCGCCGATTCGTTGATGTTGAGCGTTGAATCGAGAGACTCCAGACGTTGACGGTTCAGTTCGACCACCTTCACGCCATTGGCCGAGTGCTCCGCGGCAGACAGTGAATCCGTGTAAGAATCATTGGTTACGCCCGCAATTTCACGAATAGATGCTTCGAGCTGGTTGATGGTGGTTACCATATTCATCAGTGCCTGGTTTTGCAGGGCCAGACTCTTATTCGATTGATCGGCGGCGTCGTAACTCAGTTCAGCCGTTTGGTACAGCGTTTCGCAGTTGCGTGTAACGGTCGAAATGGAATCGTGTGTACTGTCGATCACCTGATTGAGTTGGTTTGCGATGTGATGAAACTCTTGCGGCCCCGTCATCGAAGCTTGATGTGCCAGATCGTGTTCGGTCATCAACGTCAGATGTTTGCTGATATTTCGCATGCCGCTGTTGACCCATTTACGCAGTCCAAACCAGGCAAGTACAATCATCACCACCAGAGCCGCGCCACTCACCAATTGAATCCAAGTGACGCTTTGCATCGTGCTTTGCACTTCTTGCTCTTTGGATGCGATCAATGATTTGGCATCATCCGACAACGCATTCAGAATGCTTACCGTCTGTTGAGCGACGACGGCCGC
Organism: Vibrio sp. LQ2; assembly: GCF_023920125.1. Lineage (NCBI taxonomy): Bacteria > Pseudomonadati > Pseudomonadota > Gammaproteobacteria > Vibrionales > Vibrionaceae > Vibrio > Vibrio sp. LQ2. The sequence goes on along the minus strand of NZ_CP085308.1, from coordinate 775,908 downwards.
TTGCTCAAATTGCTGGTTTTGTTGTTGTGACGTTTCTAACTTCGTGAGGATCTGATCCAGGATGCCGCCGGATTTGAACCCGGTTTTCACCATGTCATACGGCGCGGTCAGGCTGGCAAAGTCAGTAACATCCGGGTGCCACTCTTTGAAATCGTCATAGGCCAGTTCAAGGCCCGCAATGCGGCTTTTCAACTCTTTGTATTGGGTGTGTGCCTTGTCTAAATCGTCCTGCATCATCAGCATCAGGAAAGTACTTTCCATTGAGCTTGCCGAAGCGGTAAAGCGGTTAGCCGCATCCATAGATTCCGGGTTGTCGACAGAAAGAAATGAGGCAATACGGCTCATTTCTGGCCCTATCGAACTCAAACCATAACGAAAGCCTGTTGCCTGCTGGGCAATTTCTTGTTGTTGAGCAAGCTGTTGCTGTTGAGCGTTGAGAATATCATTCGATAAGTTGCTCAGTTGCGCAATGCTGTCAACCAGTGCCTGCTGTTTGCTGGCATCGATCAAATTGTTGAATTGAGCCGCGATGGTCTTCATCTGCTCAAGAGAATGCTGGGCTTGCGTATCGAGCTCAGAAATGTTGGACTGAATAGCCGTGAGCTCGTCAGTGGTTTTGGCACGCGTGCCGTAACCCAGGTATTTGACCTGTTCGAGAATGTTTTGGGTCAGTGTGGCGTTATTTAACGCGAGCGGCAATGCCTGCTCCGATAAGTGATTGAATTGATACCCCACCCGTTCGATGCCTTTGATACTGGTGACAGACAACACGATAACGAGTAGTGTGATCGACATAAAGATGGCAGTGAGTGTTTGGATTAAAGAAAACACTTTGCCCTGCTGAGTAAGCTGAGTCATAGGAAGTTGAGAGTCCGATTCCACTTTTAAAGATCCGTCGACATGGTAGGAATCGAATGTGTCAGAAATATTTCATTCAAATTTCAGTTAAGTGACAGATGATGAGAAATCGCATTCCCTATCTGATTTTATTGCTGGTTTTGGCCGGTTGTTCGTCAGCGCCGCAAGAGCAGGCAGAACCCGATACCGCCGTGTCGGTGCCGGAGAGTTTGACGCCATTTGAGCAAACCGAAGAGCGTAAAGAGATTGCGTTTTTTGATATTTATAACCAGTGGCAAGGTGTGCCTTACCAATTGGGCGGAAATACAAAACGTGGCGTGGACTGTTCGGCGTTTGTGCAAATTGCTTACCGCGAAGCCTGGCAGCAGCCTTTGCCGCGTACAACATCGTCACAGAGCCAGGTTGGCAATGCGATTAAGTACAAACAGGCAAAATATGGAGACTTGGTGTTCTTCAAGACATCACGAACGACGCAACATGTCGGGGTCTATCTGGGCAATAAACTTTTTATGCATGCATCGACATCTAAAGGCGTGATAATTTCGAGATTGGATAACCCGTACTGGGCATCTAAGTTCTGGCAATTCAGGCGGATTGAAGATCCGCCCGTTGTCAATTAATCATACTTGCTGACTGCTGAATCAAACAGGTTTTTTACCAGCGCAATATACTCATCCAGAAAAACGATTTGATCGTTTGTCGCTGGTTTACCCCATACACCTGCCAACACTTCACCGAGATCTTCTACAACAGAATCGGCTTCTTTCAATAACTGAAAACGTACGCTGGAGTGAAGCTCTGGGTTTTGCTCAAAGATAGCCATGATGTTGCTGGCGACCATATCCGTTACGACGTCTTCGACACTCTCTTTGCCAGTGTCGCCTTCGCGCGTAAAGATATCCATGTTCATTGCCAGATGTTCAATCAGAGCCAAATAACCATCGGTTTCTACAACCACTTTTCTTCTCCGCTATACCGCTTTGTGCCAGACACGACGTTACCTTGTGTAATACTAAGCCATGTGTCCGTTTTTTCACAGTTTCTTACCGAGGATAATTACCTCAGAACCTTGCCTAATATCAAGAGACGGACACATTTTGGCGAATCGATAACAGGACGTTGAGTCTTAGAAAGGCTCAATATTGCATTACAAGGCGACATTATTGCACCGGATCGTTATTGTGCGGAGATAACTTGCTGAAATGAGTTATCGTATTTTTGATAAAAGTCACATTTATATGCATTTGTAGGAATGAGTCAGTAAGTGAATGAAATTCTGTGCATTCGTGGTCTGAAATATTGGCAATGATCGCCTAAACTTGCATACAACGACGTACGGGGATGGAGCAACACTATGTGGCAAGCGATCGCTCAACAGCTCTCAGATACTCTGATGTTTCAATACGACATCACAGAAAAGACGAAGATCAATGGTGGAGACATTCATGAGTGTTACATGATCTCCGATGGTAGCGAACGGTATTTCATCAAGCTCAACCAGCGTGAGTTTCTGCCTCAGTATGAGTTAGAGGCGGAAAATCTGCGCATGATGCGTGAAAGCTCCACGGTGTTTGTTCCGGAGCTTATTCTGGTGGGTACCAGTAAGAGCCACGCGTTTATCATCCTCAATTACCTCCCCACTAAGCCATTGGACGATGCGGCCAACAGCTTTAAATTTGGTGTTCAACTGGCGCAACTTCATCAGTGGGGGGATCAAAAAGAGTACGGGTTCGATGTCGATAACTACATCGGTAACATTGTTCAGCCCAATCAGTGGACCAAAAAATGGAACCACTTTTTTGCTGAACAGCGTATCGGCTGGCAGTTGCAGTTGCTGAAAGAGAAAGGCATTGAGATGGTCAACATCGATGAATTTGTCGAGTTGGTCAAACAGCGCCTTGCCAACCACACGCCTCGCCCATCCCTGCTGCATGGCGATTTGTGGCATGGCAATGTGGCTAACTCAGCGTTCGGTCCGATTTGTTATGATCCGGCTTGCTACTGGGGTGATCGCGAGTGTGATATCGCCATGACGGAGCTGTTTGGTGGATTCCAACCCGATTTTTACCAGGGTTATGAGAGTGTCATGCCACTGGATTTCAACTACGGTGAACGCAAGGACATTTACAACCTGTATCACATCCTTAATCACTACAATCACTTTGGTGGTCATTATTTGGCTGAGGCGGATAGTTTAATTAAAAAAATTCTTTCTTTCTAACAGGTTAGACTGAGTTTTTTGACACATTTTGTGACGTTAAAGGGTTCCGGATTGGGGACCCTTTATTCGTTTTATGCCTTGCCTCAAGTTTTGTACTTAATTTATCTCTTTAACTAACTTCACGGCTTACTATTAATTCATCTCCCACAGATGTAAGGAAAGCGAGATGAAAGAATTCACTGAAAAAACGGTTCTATGCCCGCATTGTGGCCATTCCATCCGTATTACTCTGGACTCTTCCAACGGTAGCCAGGAGTTTTATGACGATTGCCCTGCATGTTGCCATGCGATTCATCTCAATATGATGGTCGATGAGCAGCAGGACACCATCGAACTTTATGTCGATGCGGATGATGAACAGATCTTCTGATAAAAAAAGAGCGCCTAAGCGCTCTTTTTTATGCCTCTCGCGCGGCGAGAACACGTTCTACGGTGTCGACTATCGCCTGAGTTTGCGGGTCGAACTCGACGTTCACGTGGTCACCCATCTGTTTGTTGCCAAACAGCGTACGCTGCATTGTTTCTGGAATGAGATGGACGTTAAAGCGGTTGGCTTTGACTTCGCCGATAGTCAGCGAGCAGCCGTCTAAACCGATAAAGCCTTTGGCCAGCACGTATTTCATATGTTGCGGTGGCAGTTCAAACCAGATAGTACGGTTGTTCGGGGTGTCAATCACATCCACAATGGTTGCCATCTGGCTGATATGGCCAGACATACTGTGCCCGCCAATTTCATCACCAAATTTTGCTGCACGCTCGATGTTGACAAAATCTCCGGCTGCGAGTTCACCAAGATTGGTCAGGCGCAACGTTTCCTGCATTAAATCGAACGAAACCTGAGTGCCGTCGATTTTCGTTACCGTCAGACAACAGCCGTTGTGCGCGACAGATGCGCCAATGGACAAACCCTGCCCCAACGCTTCAGGCAGTTCAAGTACGTGAGTCTGGAATTTTTCTTTCTTTTCGATGGTCACAACTTTTGCTGTGCCTTGCACAATACCTGTAAACATTTTGTGATTCCGGCAGTTTTTCGTGGAGCTTAGTGTGACATTTCTTTATCATTCACTCCAGCATCAAAATTTGCTTTTGGTGCTCTCTTGCAGTTATTCCTTCCGGAGAAATTCGTGCACCGTTATAAAAAAGAAGCGTCTAATTTAATTAAGTTAGCCACGCCAGTCCTGATTGCATCTGTTGCTCAGACGGGTATGGGTTTTGTCGACACCATTATGGCTGGTGGCGTGAGCGCTATCGACATGGCAGCTGTGTCTATCGCGGCCAGCATTTGGCTGCCTTCTATCCTGTTCGGTATCGGATTATTGATGGCGCTGGTACCTGTGGTTGCTCAGCTTAATGGCTCTGGCAGGCAGCATAAAATTCCGTTTGAAATTCATCAAGGTGGTGCATTAGCGCTGTTGGTGTCGGTGCCCATTATCGTGGTGCTGTTGCAGACTGAATCAATCCTTGGATTGATGAAAGTCGAGCCGCTGATGCAGGAAAAATCGATTGGCTACATGCACGCGATGGTGTTTGCGGTACCTGCATTTTTACTGTTCCAGACACTGCGCAGCTTTACCGACGGCATGTCGCTGACTAAACCTGCGATGGTAATTGGTTTCCTAGGCTTGCTGTGCAACATTCCGCTCAACTGGATCTTTGTTTACGGTAAATTTGGCGCGCCAGCACTAGGCGGCGTCGGGTGTGGTGTCGCGACCATGATCGTCTACTGGATGATGTTTTTGATGCTGCTGTTCTATGTGGTGACATCAAACCGTTTGGCGCACATCAAATTGTTTGAAACGTTCCACAAACCACAACTAAAAGCCCAGGTACGCTTGTTCCGCCTTGGTTTCCCGGTTGCTGCTGCCCTTTTCTTTGAAGTTACCTTGTTTGCAGTGGTTGCGCTGATGGTAGCGCCGCTCGGTTCACTGGTTGTTGCTGCGCATCAGGTTGCACTTAACTTTTCGTCTCTGGTGTTCATGTTGCCCATGAGTATCGGTGCGGCCGTGTCGATTCGTGTCGGACATACCCTGGGTGAGAAAGATTTCCGCGGCGCGGCTATTTCCTCGAACGTTGGTCTGATGTTGGGTGTCGGCACCGCCGTGGTGACTGCGGCCCTGACCGTTTTGTTCCGCGAGCACGTATCAATGTTGTACACCGAAAATATGGCAGTGGTGAGCATGGCAATGAGCCTGCTGATTTTTGCTGCGATTTATCAGGTGGTGGATGCGGTTCAGGTCATCGCTGCAGGCGCTCTGCGCGGTTACAAAGATATGGCTGCAATTTTTAACCGAACCTTTATCGCGTACTGGATTCTGGGTCTGCCTTCGGGGTACATCCTGGGTATGACCGACTTAATTGTTGAACCGATGGGCGCCAAAGGATTCTGGATCGGCTTTATTATCGGTTTGAGTTCGGCGGCCTTGATGTTGGGGCTGCGCCTGCGCTGGGTACACAAGCAAGATGACGAAATGCAGATGCACTTCGCCTCTCGCTAAGCGAATGATTTAAAAAGGCCAGCATTGAGCTGGCCTTTTTTCTATGCTGAATAAAAGAAGACGGAGGTGATGTGCGCTATTGGCTAATCGGCTTGATGACACTGTTTATCGCAGGCTGCGATCTCTCGCGGGCGCCTGTTGAGCGTGATTTTGCCGATTACATTCAGCGTATCGCCAATGTTCAAGATGCTGAACTTGTTGCTCTACCCACTACGCAAAACCAAATCCTGCCTGATAAGCGGGAACTGGCCATCACATTGGAACCTTTGACTATCGGCCTGCTTGATAGTTACGAACTGCGCAAATGTGCGTTATTTTCTCTCATCGCAGAACGCAACTCGGTACTGGGAAAGGTGCAAGATGAGTTTCGCCGTTTTGATTATGAAGTAACGCTGCTGCAGGGTCTGACCCGCTGTATTGCTGACCAGGATATTTCACCCAAGCTGCGCCAGCAGCTCACAGAGATTGAAGCGGTTAAGCAGCAGGAACTGCCCGCATATTGGTATAACCTGCTTTACACCAGCGAAGCGATGCGCAAGCAATTGACAGGCCACGAATGGCTTCAAGGTAGCTGGGATGTGACTCAATTCGAAGAAGCACTCGCAGCCTTTACCACGATTGACAACGCCATCAGTCAGCAGCAACTGGAGCTCACGTTACCAGCCATTACGCCGTATCAGGAGGTACTGGAAAAACAGCCGTTACTGGGTCAGTTGAAATTTTCGCTCGATAACTCGGCACAGTGGCTTTCGGCAGCCACCGCTCAGCTCACCACTTACGATGCGGCCATCATCTGTGGGGCTAACCGAAATCAGACCAAACTCAATTACCTGCGTAATGTCTTTCAGTCGATATACGTCGAAACTCTGCAACTTTACCTTGCCAGAATTGACAGTATTTACCTGCAACTAGAACCCAACTTGGTGCCTTTCTCAAAGCACGATCAGGGAACATACTCATTTACGATTGTGCAAAGCCACCAAGCATTTCGTCACGCAACTAAACAGCACATGCAATATTGGCAAGCGCTGTTTCAACGCTGTTCTGTGGCGGTCGGCAATCAATAAATTTCTCTCACTCGTACAAAGCGGGCAAATCGTGGTTTGCCTTCGGCGGTGAGTCCGTTATAGCGGTACGTGATGAGGCTGCCAATTTCAGGTGGGTTCAGGCGCTGCTCGTCGGAAAAACCAGTGCCGACATAAAACTCTGTCCCTTCATCGGTTCGAACCAACACAGACCCCATCAGGCCTTTGTATTTACCGTTGCCGATTTTGTACCCCACGACTCTGGCTTCCGCATCCTGATGTTTCTTGAGTTTGAGCAAATCATTGCTGCGCCCTGCCTGGTATCGTGCGGTAACTTTGCGCAGCATAATACCTTCACCATTCTCATTAACCAGCGTATCCAGATAGCGCAGCAATTCCTGCTCTGATAATACAGGCGTGTGTTCAATGTATTTGATGTGTTTGGAAGAAGCGGAATCAACCACATGGATCAAATTGTAATAGCGTTTGGTGTAATCACCGGCGGCATCGGGCATATCAAACAGCATGAAATCGATCTTGCGCCACGCCTCATCCGACGGCGTATGATCGAGAACCGTCTGCTGAACCAGTGCAAAGTGTCCGCGTCCCGCCCAAAGTTCTCCTTCCAGTGCATAATCCGGCAGCGGATCGGTGAACCACCGCGGAGCATAGATGGGATTGCCATTACGAGTCAGGAGTTGTTTGCCATTCCAGATGGCTCGAATACCATCGAGTTTTTCACTCTGCCAGTATTCATAGATGTTGATGCCGTCGTGGTATTCGTTCGCCTGAGCGACAGGTACAAAAGCAAGGGGATTGGCCAACGCGGCCGAATGCTGCGTTGTGAGTAAAGCCGCAGCAATGAGAGTCAGTTTAAGTTGCATGAGCACGTCCTGGTGATCGGTTACGTGCTCTATTGTGAAAAGGTTATTCCGAGATACCAAAAGCGTGAGTAAGACATTGCGAGAACATTCAAGTTTTCTCTTCTCGAATGAAATTGGGCAGTTTCACAACCCGCGATCGGTATCAAACTTCTTCATCGTAAGTGTTAGCTAAACCAGCCAAAACATCTTGGTAAGTATCAATTTCACACACAAAAACGATCATTTTTTCTATAAAATTCATCGCTATTCTCCTAGTGTTTGCACATGATCACGACCAGCTTTGATGCCCATTTGATAGCCCAAATCCAGCAGTGGTTTTTTCATCGTTAAGCGTTTAACGGCAAAGTTTTCCGGTGGCGCTATGACGCGAATGGTTGCGTCTTTTGGCGGATGACGAATAAATTCCAGTGAGCCATTGTATTTTTCAGCGCGGTGAATGATGGAGTTTGCCACGTGAGGATGACGTGCAAACAGTCGTTTCATCATCCATTCACTTTTGGGCTTTGCCATTTGATAACTCAGTGGATGTGACAAAATCACCGTAATATCACGCGCTCCGCGTCGGTAAGCTTCTTTGACCGGAATCGAATCCGCAATACCGCCATCGGTGTAGCAACCACCGGAAAAACACGGCATCTGTTTATAAACCAACGGCAATGCAGAACTCGCTTCTATTGCGGTCACAAAGTTATCTTTGGTCACCCGGTAGTAATCGGCTTTACCCGTTTCCACGTTGGTCGCTGCCGCGTAAAACGGTACTGAAGAAAACAGGCGCTCTTCATCGACAGGATAGATACGGTTGGCTTCATCAAGCAGCCAGCGTACATCCACCAGACTGCCGCCGCGCAAGAAGCGTCCTGGATTGTAAAAATCTTTACTAGTTGCCAGATTGGTAATGACCTGATAACTGCGCAGAGGTTGATGAGATAAATAACCGACAAGATTGGACGCCCCGGCAGACACACCCATGACGAAATCATAAGGGCGGTAGTTAAAGTCCATGAAGGAATCCAACACTCCGCTGGCAAAAATGCCGCGCATCGCTCCACCTTCGACGACCAGTGCTGTTTTCTCTGCCATCTGCGTTCTCCTCTTATCGTTTGAATGAGATCAGAATAGGCCTAAGAACGCCATACGCCAAATGGGTTTTGGTTATTAATCAGATAGGTATCTTATATGTAACTTAATGAACAAGGGTTAACTCAATGGCCAGTTCTTGTTTATTTGCTGCGGCACGTGGGCAATCGGCACACACTGAACGGCCATGACATTTATAAACCAGACAACAACTGCTGCGTATCAGTTTGAGCTGTTGAGTTTCGGGATCGAGCTTGAGACTAGCCAGATGTTTTTCCTGCAGTTCAAAGGCATCCAGCCACAAGCGGGCCTGAGTCAGGATTTGAGCGTTGGAATAATGCGGACGCAATTGTTGAAGTCGCACCAAGCAACTAAGCAGCATGTCGGCGAGCAAATGTTGGGTAAAACCAGGGCGAATGCGGACAAATTGGTTCATCGCCTCGCGGTACTGTTCAAACAGCGTATTGAGTTGCTGCGCAGCTTGATAAATGAGCTGAGTCCGTTTGCCTGTTTGCCATTCATGCGGCTCGAAACTGAACCCAGCAACAAACATCGGGCGGCGATACTGAGCAAGGCGGGTAAAATCCGGTAGCGCTTTTTGCGTGTATACCGACAAAAACGACAGATAAACCGGCTGCCAGCATAGCAGACCCCACGTGCGTGTTAACCAATACGCCTGCCCGGCTTCCGGCGTCGCGGCTTTAAGCTCTTCATAAAGCGACGCGAATACTTCCCCATTATTGCGAGTCAGCGCGATAACGTCTTCGTTGCCCTGTGCTGTGCCGACACGACCATCAAGGTATGGCGTAATTTGCTGAGCATAATGAAAAAGAGATTCAAAAGCTGCCTGACTCTGCATGCTGACCTGATGCATGGGTGCGGTTTATCCTGTAATGCGGCTAAGACCTAAAGAATACAAAGAACTATTATCATTTGCAAACTAATGCTATTTGCAAATAAATATTATTTACTCTTATTGCAATGCCATCTTATCGAATATTTCCGTACTCGTACCGCCATAAAAAAAGACCTCACTAAGAGGTCTTTTTAATGCAATATCGCGCGGTGTTCAGGATGTTTGACGCGTCTGGATCTCACGCAGTTGTGTGAGATATTTGATCCAGCCTTTGGCTTCATCCGATGGCTCAAGATTATTTGATTTCTTCGCCTGAATCAGCGCCTCTTCCAGTTGGTTGAGCTTGTAAAGCGCACGAGTGCGTGCAAGTGCAACCTGAGGTTGACGATCCTTCTCCTGCACTTTATCCAGTTCAGCCAGTGCCGAGCGGTAGTCACCTTGTTGGTTGAGAAGCTGCGCGACGTTCCAATGGTATTTACGATCGAATTTCGCGGCCAGCGTCCAGGTTTCAATCGCGCGATCCCACTCTTTGGCACGCTGCCAGTAAAACGCACGCTCGGTGATGAGTTGAATGTCTGAGTCAGCCTCATCCAGCAGTTCAATCACTCGCGCTGCCCGCTCTGGAACGCCGTTTTGCGCATAAAGCTGTGCCAGGAGATGCAAATCGTGCTGGCTTAGCTCAATCCCCTGAAGTTTGGCTAACCCAAGGCTGCTAAGCGCATCTTTTTTCTGTCCGGTGCGCAGTTCCAGACTCACCAACTGTAACCACCAGTTGCCCTTCTCTGGCTCCAGAGCTATCAAGCGCTTAAGTGTCGGGATAGCCGCTTTCCACTGTTCCAGTTGTAACTGCGCCCCGAGCTTCACTGACAACGGTGACACTTCATCCGGTCTTTTAAAGCTTTCATAGCGAGCGATCGCCTCAAGAGATTTTTGCCACTGCTGCGCCTGATAATGAATCTGTCCGATACGCAGCCACAGCTCATATACTTTCTGATCTTTCGGCGCTGATTTCACCAACTCATAGTAGTGTGGCAGGGCTTGCTTGTACTGGTGGTCCATTAAAAGCAGGTCTGCCAGCATACGACGCGTCGTCCAACCCTGATCGTCCGCCAGTTCACCACTAGTGACAGCGTCACTCAACGATTGAATGGCGGGTTTAAGCTGCTCGTTCTGCCAATAAAACACGCCGAGCATGCGCGCAAAGTACGCTTTATCGTAAGCGCGAGAGACATCGGAGTTTTTCAGCGTACTGATGGCGTCGTTTAGCTTGCCGTCTTGTGCCAATTGGTTCGCTTTCATGGCTTTATTAGCCGCGTACTGGCTAAGCTCCACGGCCATGGCGAACGATGTTGAGCTCATCAGCAGTAGACAGACGATTAATCGTTTCATCATTTGGCTAGTTTAAACTCCAATTTTACGGTTTGACCCGGCTGAGAAACCGCATTGCCATCCAACAATTTCGGTTGGTATTTCCAGTTTCTCAGCGCATGCATCGCTTCACGTTCAAACATGCGGCGCGGATTCGCGTCGACGACTTCAATATCGGTCGGACGACCAGTTTCATCAATGGTAAATTTTAGGACCACGTAACCTTCCACACCACGTTTCAGGGCACGAGGCGGATAGCTGGGTTCAACGCGATAGAGCGGCAGCGCCTGCTGGTTTACGCCAAAGTCACCAAATGTCGGCGCACTGATCTCAATGCCGTTGATTGCGGTATCCAGCCCCAAAGACGGTACGCTGGTTGGCGACACGGTATTGCTGGCAGCAGTTTGTTGCTGCGACACTGGTGTTTCCGGTGGCTGTTCCGGCGCTTTCGGTTGCTCCGGAACACTACGCTGGCGGCGTTGAACATCTTGTTCCTGCTCCACCATCACCATGTTGAAGCTCAACGACTGCCCTTGTTTGGGCGCGCGCATACCGTCGTTGTTGACCATCCATGCCATAAAGGCAAACAACCCAATCGAGATGCTTGCGGCAAATGGCATGGCTAACAATAGACGCCCCATCAGCGTTTCTCCGCAGCCAGCGCGATGTTCTTCACACCTGCCCCTTTCGCAGCATCCATCACTTTTACGACGGTGCCGTTATAAGCATGCTCGTCAGCCTGAATCACCAGTGATGCATCAGGTTGTTCCAGTAACAGGTGCTCCAGCGTCGCTTGAACGCGTTCTACGTCAACCTGACGTTTATCGATATAGATGTCGTTGGCTGAGGTGATGGCCACAAAAATGCCCGCATCTTTCTGCGCCACCACATTGGCGGCTGACGGACGATTCACTTCCACACCGGACTCACGCACAAACGAGCTGGTCACGATGAAGAAGATCAACATGATGAATACGATATCCAGCATTGAGGTGAGGTCGATTTGCGCCTCTTCTTGTTTCGACTGACGTCGACCGAGTCTCATCGCTGACTCCTTAACGATTTTTCTAATTTCAGTTCAAACAGGCGACAGGTTTTAGCCAAACGCGCGTGCACGAACATACCGGCCAGCGCAGCGACCATGCCCGCCATGGTGGGCAGAGTCGCAAGAGAGATGCCTGACGCCATTAATTTAGGATTGCTGCTGCCTTGGGTTGCCATTACGTCAAACACCGAGATCATTCCGGTGACCGTGCCAAGCAGTCCGAGCATCGGACAAATGGCGACCAGTACTTTGATGACATTGAGGTTTTGGGTCAGCGCGATATGCGCCTGACCAATCCAGCCCTCGCGAATGGCGTGCGCGTGCCACGATTGGTGATCGTTACGGGCATGCCACTGTTCAACCCACTGCTTACGTTGTTTCGGAAAAGTGAACGCGAGATAAATCACGCGCTCAACCACCAACAGCCAACATAGAGCGACGACCGCAGCCAGCCACCAAAGCACTGTTCCACCCTGAGCCATAAACTCAGACAGTGGCAAAAACAGATTTTTCAGTGAAAACAACCAGTCTGCTTGGTTCATCTTAATTCCTTACGCTGCGTTACCAACAACACGAGAAGCGGGTGTGATACCACATTCGCGTTCAGCTTCTTCCGCAACCAGACCAATCCCCTGCTTCTCGAGAATATTGCGAATGTTCTCGGCTTGCGTGCTAAGGATGTTGTGCGCCAGCAGCAGTGGCATGGCAGCTACCAAGCCAAGCACAGTAGTCACCAGTGCCATCGAGATACCGCCCGCCATCACTTTTGGATCGCCGTTACCAAACTGAGTGATCACCTGGAAAGTCTCAATCATCCCGGTCACCGTACCGAGCAGACCCAGCATAGGGGCCAGTGCAGCCAGCAGTTTCAGCATCGACAAGCCTTTTTCCAGACCCGTTTGTTCATCCACGACCGCTTCAAGCAGACGCAGTTCCAGTGCTTCAACGCTACGATTCTGCTCTTTGTTGTACACAGAGAGAATACGACCCAGCGGGTTATTACCCGGTTGATTTGGTGTTTTCAGCTGCGCTTGAATTTTCTGACGTGCAATCGCCAGCACGATGCCGCGATAAACGCCGATAATCAGGCCAACGGCCAGCAGCACCAGAATGATCTTACCAATCACGCCACCTGCTTCCAGACGCTGTTGCAGTGTCGGAGCTTGAGCCAATTGCTCCAGCAGCGTGCCACGTGATGGATCCAGTACCACAGCAGCCGTGTCACCCTGTTCGATAGACGCTAGAGAAGACGATGTCGGGCCATTGTCTGGTTGCTTTTGATACGCGATGGCGTCTTTACGCGCGTTGTTCCAGTTGACGTAACCTTGCTCAGTCACCAGGCCCAGCGCACCAATGCGGGTCGCGGAAGTTGTTTGTGTGCGACCTTCACCGTCAATAAACGCAATATCGTGCGTGCTGATTTCGCCGCTGGCGTGGATTTGCTCATCCATCGCATGCCACAGACCAATCAACTGTTTCATCGAAGGTAAAGATTTTGCCGCGACGATGTCATCGATGACCGATGCGTATTGCTGACGGTCAACACCCGTGACGGAGTTTTCCAGCTCCGCACGAATCTCTTTCGCATTTTGACGTACTACGCCAAAAATTTCGCCCAAACTGCCAGTTTCTAAACGCAGTTTTTCTTCCAGACGCGCCAGACTGTTTTCGTTTTTGCTGAACTGAGCAGAGAGCTTGTCCGCTTCGGCTTGCAAAGCGTTACGTTTGGCAACCAGCGCGGCTTTTTCTGCTTTCAGTTCTTGTTCTGTTTTTTTGAAATCCGCTTCGCGCTTCACGTTGTGCGTCTGCTCTGTGCGGTTTTCAGTTTTTGCTTGTTGAACGAGATTCGTTGCTGCCAAGGTTGGCGCAGTCAGAATCAAGCTCAGCCCCATCACAGAGACAAGTTTATTCAATGTCATCATTTTGCCTCCGCTTTAGTCAGGGATACAGGAAGAGTCAGGAGTGTTGGTGCAATCTGTTGGTTTGCCAGATTAAAGGCAGTATCCAGATCTGCCTTGTTGCCGCTCTCTACAGACAGCCATTGCTGCTGCTTTTGATCCCAAGACCAGTACTTGGTCGCATTCAGGTTACGAGCAATCAATGCTACTCGGCCTAAATACAGGATATCCGCCTCTACAGCGTCATTATCCGCCAGTTGGATTTTGTCCTGATAGATGCCCAGTTTCGAACCGTAGTCCATTTCAATTTGATACGCTTCAAGGATACGACGGTATTTCTCGGCATCGCTGACATCAGCGCGTGGCATCAGCGCTTTAAGTTTCTCAATACGATCTTCACGAGCGGTCAGACGAATCGGTTTATCCTGACTCAGATTGGTTTGCAGTCCATCAATCATCTGGTACATCAGCGGCACAATGCCCTGGCGAGTCTGGTTGATTTCGACGATTTGCTGTTGAAGACTGGAGATCTCGCTTTCCTGACTGACCACCAGTGACGCCAGGTGATCTCGGTACACGGCAAGGTTTTTGACCTCTTCGCTCAGTTGTTCAATCTCAGATTGCAGCTCCATCGCGGCGGCCGAGCTTTTATCGATCGTGCGCTGACTAGAAGCAGAGGCTGCATTAGTTTGGGTCTGAATGGCTTTCGCATCGTCCAGTGTATTGGCATAAGCTGGAAGCATGGTCGCTGCTGAAAGCAGTACAAGGCTAGGTTTTAAAAGGTTCATCATCGTAATCATTTACCGCGTGAGAATGCGAATATGTTATTGATAAAAGCTCTCATTATCAACTAAGTTTGCCATTCTAGCCGCTTTTCTTGCTGGCGACAATCGTGGGGTGAAGAATGATCGCATAAGCTCGGTGTTACGTATGCCCTTTCGTCTTGATAAAAAGGATAGTGTTATGAAATTGTTGAAGTTTAATGTGTTTGTCTTGTTGGCAATGTTGCTGGGCGGCTGTACCGGAATACCGGAGAAAGTGACGCCCGTAGGCAGTTTTGAGCTCAATCGTTATTTAGGGACCTGGTACGAAATCGCTCGGCTTGACCACAGTTTCGAACGCGGTTTGAACCAAATCAGCGCCACCTATTCACTCAATGACGACGGCAGCGTCAAGGTCATCAATCGGGGCTGGAATGAAGAGGCACAGCAATGGCAGGAAGCGGAAGGCAAAGCCAAATTTGTCGAATCACCGGATATCGCTCACTTAAAAGTGTCGTTCTTTGGCCCGTTTTATGGCAGCTACGTGGTGTTTGATTTGAAAGATGATTACTCACTGGCGCTAGTCAGCGGCTACAACACCGACTATCTGTGGCTGCTGTCACGCACACCGACCATTGCCGATAGTGAGTTGCAAGCCGTCATCAAAAAAGCGCAGGCGGCGGGCTTTGATACCTCAAAGCTGATTTTTCCGTTCCAGAAAGCCAAATAACCATATTGATTTCATCACACTTTTGGCTTTCAGTTTGGTCACCCGCCAGTGTGTGGCCGGGCGAACGGGTGTGGTGTCAATCAGATGTTGATACGCCGCTTCATCAAAGGGAATGTCTTTACCATGAGCGAGCAATAATGTGTTAGGTGCAAGGTCCAGTACGCGCTTGACGGAGAGGCGATACTGATTCGGATAGAAGATGGGAAAAGGAGAAATCAGCCGTTTCTTCACTTCCACAATCAAATCTGCCACATACAAGATACCCTGCTGGGGATGGTAAACCGATAAATCGCGATCGGTATGCCCCGGCGTTTCCAGCACCTGCCAATCTTCAAACCCCGGAATCACGTCTCCGTCACACAAACGAATGTCTGCTCGCAGCTTGCGGGCGAACCACAAACGGCGCTTCGGGCAGCGCAAGCGGTTTGCTATCCAGTGCGCTAACGCTAAATCGGTCAGGTACATTAACACGCCATCCCAGCCCTGATACCAATGGTTCGTTTTGTTAGCAGAAACGATTTTGCACCCGGTCAGTTCGCGCAGCTTATGCGCACCACCGGCATGATCCGGATGCATGTGGGTAACGACCACCGCTTTTAAGTCGCGGAATGGGCGCTCAAGTGTCTTTTCAATGAATGCCTGAATCACGGGCACATCGGCACGGCTGGCACCATCAAGCAACAGCAGTTTATCCGGGTATTCGGCGAGATAGATGTTTTGGATATAACCTTTAAGAGTATGTAATTTCACGCGTTTCCTTCGCTGGTCTGTCCACTCCTTGGATTAAACTAAGCATAGCATTACCGGCGGCTCTGGCACGTAAAAAACGAAAACGGGCGAGTAAAAACACTCGCCCGATCAAATTAGTAGCTAAATCCTGTCGATTTGGCGACGTTTATCATGTTTTCCCGCAAGTTATCTGCGATTGATTTCAGGGTCTGCATTTCATCATCGGTAAACGGATGAATCAGGATTTTTTCCACCCCGTTGCGCCCAACCACGGCTGGCAAACTCAGCACCACATCTTTCAGACCATACTCTCCGCGTAGCAGAGTACCGACTGGCAGCACCGAATGTTCGTTGATGGTCACCGCCTGAATAATACGAAATACACTGGCTGCGATACCGTGCGTGGTGTTGTTTTTACGTTTGAAAATTTCATAGCCCGCCTGTTTGACTGACTCAAGCAGCTCATCGGCGTCAATCCGGTCAAGATGGTTCGCATCGCAGTAATAGTCTGCGGCTTGTCCGGCGATACTGATTAAACTTTTGGGCGTAAAACAGTGGCTACCGTGTTCACCCAGTACATAGCCAAACACATTTTTCGGATCGAGATTGACGCGTTGGGCAACGATGGTCATCAAACGCGCGGTATCCACCACGCAACCTGCCGAGATCACCCGGCCCGGACTGTAACCGGTGTTGGCGACAATGCTGTGCGTGACAATGTCACAGGGGTTGGTCACCACAATCAGTACCGCTTTAGGTGCCACGCGTTCGATTTTCTTGGCGATATCAACGCCAATTTTGCTATTGATTTCAGCCAGATCCATCCTTGACTGGCCTTGCTGAATTTGCGCGCCAGCGGTGATTACCACAATATCTGCGCCGATCAGCTCCAGATAATCATCCGTGGGTACGATGCGGGTATTTTTAGAAAACGTCAGCGCCGCCGTATGGCGAAAATCGAACACTTCGCCTTCTGCGCGAGCAACATCCCGGTCCAACAAAATCAGTTCACTGACGCTGCCTAAGGTCAACAGGTAGTTACAGATCCCTACCCCAACAGCACCTGCACCTATCACACCTATTTTCATTTTCTTTCCCTGATAAAAACGACAATAACTTCAACTGATGTTACTAATGTTAGC
The DNA here is from genome assembly GCF_023920125.1 of Vibrio sp. LQ2. Taxonomy (NCBI): domain Bacteria; kingdom Pseudomonadati; phylum Pseudomonadota; class Gammaproteobacteria; order Vibrionales; family Vibrionaceae; genus Vibrio; species Vibrio sp. LQ2. The sequence goes on along the minus strand of NZ_CP085308.1, from coordinate 758,819 downwards.
AATCTTTGTTCCAATTTTATTTTGTATTTTTCTCATAATCTGGCGTTTTGGACTGAGATATTGCGCTTTGTTAGGTCATTTGAATGATCACTTGCGCCATAACTGTGCAATTGTCCGATGAACCACAGAATGTGATTTTGCTCAATCGATCCATAAATCTTTCATAAGAATGAAATTTAACGTCCACGGATGTGAAACATTTTTTCGCCACCATAGCGTCAAACGAAACAAGAACAGTCTCGTTCGAAACTCAACAAGGGAAAACACAATGAACAAGCTATGGTTAGCGGGTCTGCTGTCAGCAACCTTTTCAGGATCAAGTTTAGCGGCAACAGAAATTACCTGGTGGCACGCCATGGGTGGTCAGCTAGGCGAAACCGTGAACAAGATTGCGTCAGATTTCAACGCGTCACAGAACGACTACAAAATCACTCCCGTTTATAAAGGTGAGTACACCGAAACATTGACGGCCGGTATCGCGGCATTTCGTGCGGGTCAGTCGCCAAACATTCTTCAGGTGTTTGATGCCGGTGCAGCAACCATCATGAACGCGCCGGGTGTGGCAAAACCTGTACAAGACATCATGATCGATGCGGGCTATTCGTTTAACTCCAAAGATTATCTGGCAGGTGTGCGTAACTTTTATGCCGACAACAACGGCAAAATGGTGGGCATGCCATTCAACTCTTCAACGCCCGTGTTGTACTACAACAAAGACATTCTGAACAAAGTGGATGGCGAAGCGCCAAAAACGTATGAGCAGCTTGAAGCACTGGCGGCAAAGCTGAAATCCAAAGGTTACGTGGCATTTTCTCAATCACACACACCTTGGATCATGTTTGAGAACTTCAAATCTCGCCATGATTTGCCCCTCTCTGACCACAAGAACGGCTATGAATCACTCTCTTCTAAGCTGATGTTCAACACCAAAGACATGGTGATGCATTTCAAGAAACTCAAAGAGTGGTCGGACAAAGGTTACTTCAAGTACTACGGCAGTAACTGGGATGCAAACCAGACGCCATTTGAACGTCAGGAAGTGGCGATGTGGATGGGCTCTTCGGGTTCCTTCGGCGGCCTGCGTAACCGCGTGAAGTTTAACTTGGGCACGACGTACCTGCCTTACTGGCAATCTCTGAACGCCAAAGGCACACACACGTTCATCGGCGGTGCGGCGCTGTTTGCACTTAATGGTCATCCTAAAGCGGAAGACAAAGCGGTCGCGGCCTTCTTTGCTTACCTGACCCGCCCGGAAGTACAAATGTACTGGCACGAAACCACAGGTTACGTTCCCGTCACTAACGCCGCCTATGACATGACCAAAGCGTCAGGTTACTACACCAAGCAACCGGATGCGGAAGTGGGCGTGAAACAGCTGAGCCTGGCATCGGGTGAATGGACCAAAGGTTACCGCCTGGGTTACTACCCGCAGATTCGTGAAGTGATGCACCGTGAATTCGATAACATTTTCGCAGGCCGCTCTTCGGTTGAAGAGAGCCTGAACAAAGTCGAAGACGAAAGTGAAAAACTGCTGAATCGCTTTGCACGCACCGTGCAATAACGCGCTCGCCTGCTTACCTGAGTAAGCAGGCTTTCTTTTTGATGCTGTTTTCGCTTGCGCGAAAAGTAGCTAACCCAACCCCAAGATTAAGTGAAGATTATCGCTTCACAGAATGTCGCCGGGGTTAAGAATTACTGGAAAGAGTCGTGGAACGTCGACAACAATTTTTTCACTCACCACTGCCTTATTTTTTGCTGGCGCCTCAAATCGTGATCATCGCGATCTTCTTCGTTTATCCAGCCGCTAAGGCAGTTTATCTCTCATTCATGCTGGAAGATCCGTGGGGCATGTCCTCCACGTTCGTCTGGTTTGAAAACTACCAGATGCTGTTTCAGTCGAGCGACTACCTGGAATCACTCGGTTTCACCGTGCTGTTTTCGGTACTGGTCTCGTTTCTGTCGCTGGCCATTGCGCTGTTGCTGGCCGTCAAAGCCGACAATGTGATTCATGGCCAAGGCCCGTACAAAGTGACGCTAACCTGGGTTTACGCCGTTGCCCCAGCCATAGCGGGCATCATTGGCGGGTTTCTGTTTAACCCACACATCGGTGTGCTGACCGATTTCTTCGCCAAAGTAGGTTGGAAGTTCAGCGTTCAAACTGACCCGTTCGATGCCACTTTTGCATTGATTTTGGTTTCAGTATGGAAACAGGTCGCGGTCAACTTCGTCTATTTTCTCGCCGGATTGCAGTCGATTTCTTACGCGGTCAAAGAAGCGGCCACACTCGATTGTGTCAGCGACAGCAAACGCTTCTGGACGATTACGTTTCCGCTGCTGGCACCAACGGGCTTTTTCCTGTTGGTGATCAACCTGACGTACGCCTTCTTCGATACGTTTGGCGTGATTGACACCATGACCAACGGCGGCCCGGGCGGCACCACCACCTCGCTGGTGTACAAAGTATATCGCGACGGTTTTGTCGGTGCTGATTTGGGCGGCAGTTCGGCGCAATCAGTCGTGCTTCTGCTGCTGGTGCTCGGCCTGACATTTATTCAGTTCCGCTTCGTTGAAAAGCGCGTGCACTACTGATTGGCGCGATGTTTAAGGAATGACTATGAAAAGCAATAAACTGTCGGATCACGTGATCCTGATTGCCGGCGCACTGTTTATGCTGGCGCCGATTTGGCTGATTTTCGCCAGTTCGACCCACAATCCGAACACCATCATCAGTGAAGGTCTGCAATGGAGCATCGGTGACAACCTGTCTGCCGTGTACGACGAAGCGTGGAATAAGAGCCTCGGTTTTGCCGGTAACGTCACCGCCAGCACCATGATTTTTAACTCGATGGTGATGGGGCTTGGCTTTGCGATTGGCAAAATCATCATCTCCATGATGGCGGCGTTCGCGCTGGTTTACTTCCGTTTGCCGTATGCCAGCGCGTGGTTCTGGCTGATTTTCGTCACGCTGCTGCTGCCGCTGGAAGTACGCATCATCCCCTCTTATGAAGTGGTGTCCGGCCTTGGCATGCTCAACAGTTACACCGGATTAATTCTGCCGCTGATTGCGTCGGCAACCGCGACCTTCTTCTTTCGCCAGTTTTTTAAAACCATTCCTGACGAATTGCTGGAGGCAGCGCAACTCGATAACGCCGGACCGATTCGATTCTTCATCGATATTCTGTTTCCGCTCTCTAAAACCATGATGGCCGCGATTTTTATCATCATGTTTGTCGTCGGCTGGAACCAATATTTATGGCCCATCATGATGACCACCGATGAACACTACAACACCATCGTGATGGGCATTAAACAGATTCTGAACAACATTAATGAGACCAACCTTCCCCGCTATGACTACGCCTTCGCCATGGTCATTCTTGCGATGCTGCCGCCCGTATTGGTGGTGGTGGTGTTCCAGCGTTGGTTTGTGAAAGGACTTGTCGAAAGTGAAAAATAATTCCGTTATGCATTTAGTACACAGCGCAGCGCGCAAGGAGCAGGACAACGTGATGCTCGATATCAAACAACTGGTAAAAACTTACGAAAACGGCCACCGCGCAGTCAAAGGGGTCGACTTGTCGATTCAACAAGGTGAATTCATTGTGCTGGTTGGTCCGTCAGGCTGTGGCAAGTCGTCTATTCTGCGCTCCATCGCGGGGTTGGAGTCGATCAGCAGCGGCGAAATTCATTTGGGCGGCCGTCGTGTCGATAATGAGAAACCCGCCAAGCGCGACATCGCCATGGTGTTTCAGAACTACGCACTCTACCCGCACATGAGCGTGTACGATAACCTGGCGTACGGGCTGAAAAACCGCGGCGTGGATAAGAAAACCATCGATGAGAAAATTCGCAAAGTCGCCAAAACCCTCAAAATTGATGAATACCTAGATCGCAAACCATCGAAACTTTCGGGCGGTCAGCGCCAGCGTGTGGCCATGGGCCGTGCGATTGTGCGCGATCCGCAGCTGTTTCTGTTCGATGAACCGCTCTCTAACCTCGATGCGGCACTACGTGCGCACATGCGTCTGGAGATTAAAAAGCTGCAACGTGAACTGGGCGTGACCAGCGTGTATGTGACCCACGATCAGGTTGAAGCGATGACGCTGGCCGATCGCATCGTGGTGCTTAAACTGGGTGAAATTGAACAGGTTGGCACGCCCGCAGAAGTGTATCACCAGCCGGCCAGTACGTTTGTTGCCAGCTTTATCGGCAGCCCGGCGATGAACTTTCTGCCTGCGTCGCTGAAAAACGGTCGCCTGCATGTCGCCGGACAACAGTTTTACCTGCCCGAGTACGACGGTTTGAACGCCGAATCGATCACGCTGGGCATTCGTCCTGAGCACGCAAAACTCAATTGCAGCGAAGAAACACTGTGCTTTGAACTCGATATTAACGTCGTCGAACCGCTGGGCCCAAACCAACTGGTGCATGGCCGCATCATTGGTCTGGACAGCGACAGTGATTTCATCGCAGTGACACCGGAAATGGCGCTGCAGGTCCACGATCCGCTCACACTGTCAGTGACACCAGAAAACCTGCATCTGTTTGACGAACATGGCAAGCGCCTCTGCCCGGTTTCTCTGGCTCAACGCGCGATTGCGTAAGGATACGTGTGAGTTTATCTACCCGACAAAAACAGATTCTGGAGTATTTGCAACAGGCGCACGGCGTGCTGTCCAGCGCGCTGTTGTCCGAACGCTTTGATGTTTCGGTGCAAACCATTCGCAAAGACATGAACGACTTGAGCGACAAAGGTATGGTGCGCCGTGTGCACGGTGGTATTTCGCTCCCCAGTGCCAACGACAACCTCTCCTTCACCAACCGGGAGCTGATCAATCTCTCCGCGAAGCAGAAAATCGCACAACGTGTGGTGGAACAGTTACCGGAAGGCAGCAGCGTTTTCCTTGGCATCGGCACCACGCCAAAACACGTGGCGCAAGCGCTGCTGGATCACCCGGGGCTGACCGTGGTAACCAACAACATCAACGCCGCATTGACCTTAAGCCGCAACCCCAACATTGCCATTCATCTTGCGGGTGGCGCGGTTCGCCCGTCGGATGAAGATACGGTGGGCGAATCCACCACCAACTTCTATCGCCAGTTCAACATCAAGATCGGTATTTTCGGTGTGGGCGGTCTGAACGATAAAGGGCAACTGTTGGATTTCACTCCGGAAGAAGCCAATCTGACCCGTGCCATTATCGAACAGAGCGAACAATGCTGGTTAGTTGCAGACAAAACCAAATTGGGGCGCTATGCTCCGGTGGTCAGCGGTAAACTGTCTGAAATGCAACGACTCTTTGTCGATTTCGCCACTCCCGAGATGACACAATTGTGTCAGAATCATCAAGTCGACATGTTAGTGGCGTAGTTCGCCATTCTCAAAGCTTAAGGAAGCGTTATGTCTCCGATTATTGTGGGTCACCGAGGCGTGGCCGGAACTTTCCCGGAAAATACCCGAGTCAGCGTACAGGCTGCGATCGATATGGGCCTCAAGTGGGTCGAAATCGATGTTCAGCCAACCAAAGATAATGTGCTGATCGTTTGTCACGATCACACCATCAACCGTTGCAGTAATGGCAAAGGCCGCGTCGATGCCTACACGTTGGAAGAACTGCGCGAATTTGACTTCGGCGGCTGGTTTAACGCCAAGTTCAGCGGCGAACCCATCATGACGCTGCAAGAACTGCTCGAACTGGCGGCAGCAAGCGATCTGGGTTTGAACATTGAAGTGAAAGTCGACAAGCACGATGTGGCGCAAGTGGCGTCGCAACTCAAAGCGCAACTGGATCAAAGCCCGTTGGCGCAAGAGAAGATTCTGCTGTCGAGTTTCAGTCATGACATCATTCGCGAGCTCCACCAGCACTGCCCAGGTTATAAACTCGGCGTGCTCAGCGAGCGATTGTCTGCCAAAGACAAAGCGGTGCTGAAAGAAGTGAATGCATTCAGTGCCAACTTAAATTACCGCTGGTTGACGGAAAAACACGTGCAAACCTTGCGTCAAGACGGCTATCAAATCTGGTGTTACACAGTCAATGATGGCGACAAGTTTCCCTTGCTCAACCAAGTGGATGCCATTTTCTCCGACTGGCCAAGCCGCTTTATCTAATCCACACAAAAACGCCCGCGATATGCGGGCGTTTTTTACAACGATCATCACTGAGCAGGCGCTGGTGACTTACGCAAACAGTGCTTTGTCGACCTTAATCACCATTTTGCGCACGGGCATCGGCTCATCTTCGGTCGCAATCAGCGGGCGGTGTGGTTGCCCTGGGTAAAACACGATGAATTCGCCGGCTTGAATCGAGACGAACAACTCGTCGTTTAGCTGTTCACTGAACGCCAAATCACGCTCATCTAACATGTCTTCGTCCAGCCCGTTGAATGGCGTCAGACTGTAGCCAAAGGTTTCGCGCCCCTCTAGCAGGACTTGCACATCCAGATAGCGGCGGTGACATTCAGATTTACGCTTAGCCAGCAATTGTGTGTGATCGTTCATGATGAAGAAGAACGCATTGTCACCGTCGAGATCGTGTCGGCCTGTCGCCATTGGCGCTCCGTGCATTTCCGCTTCGTTGAGCTGAGCCAACGCTTGGCTAATCAGAGGAAGCAGTTTAGGCGATAAACATTGCGCAAATTCAAGTTGTGAAGTCTTACCAATAAACACAAGTGTGATCCTTTATTTGTCTTTTCTGCTACCTATATTACTCTCATATTGGGCTCGAGAAAGTGATATTTGAAACATTGTTTCAAATAAAAGAGTTCAAACAAGGACTGGTAGAATCTGTTTGTCGGAATGAGTTGCATAGAATCGCCGCCTTTCTCGCGATGCGCCTCTATTAATACATGGAAAATCAATATGATTACTATTAGCTCGCTGTGGATTTGGATCCCTTTGATGCTCGCTGTTCTTCCTGCGCTTTTCAAACAACGCAATGCAACGTTAACCTTATTGGCTGTGGCGCTTGGCGGAGCCTGGATGGTCGATAAACTGACGACGCTCGCGTTAGCCATCAGTGTTGCCGGACTCGGATTGGGTTACGCTATCCCTAAGTTATCAGGTTATGTGAAAAACCTGGCTTGGACACTGTTGCTGCTATGGTGCGTGGCGTTGATGGTTCACGCCCTGCCCGGCTTTGGTAATACCAAGGTACTAGATACTGTACTGACCGGGCCGATGAGCACGCCATTTTCGCTCTATCTCAATATCGACAAACCCTTGGTGTTTTTTGCCCTGTGGCTGGCTTTTCCGTCTTTGCTGGGTACGCAGGCGCCGCCTCATTGGCGTAATACGCTGTTTGTTCTGCCACCGCTGCTCGGGTTGTTGTTGCTCGCTTGGTTTTTAGGCGCTCTGAAACCCGAGTTTTCGCTACCGGACTGGTTGTGGCTGTTTGCGCTCAACAACCTGCTGCTCACTTGCATAGTGGAAGAAGCCCTGTTTCGAGGCTTAATTCAACAAACGCTGACGCGTGTCGGCGGCGCAATCTTTGGTATCGCCACCGCTAGCGTTCTATTTGGCTTAGCTCATTTATCCGGCGGCATTTTGTTGGTGGTATTTGCTGCGCTGGCAGGCCTGGGTTATGGTTTGGCGTTTCATTTCAGTGGCCGGTTATGGGTAGCGGTGGCTTTCCACTTTCTGTTCAATCTCACTCACCTTGTTTTCTTTACTTACCCGGTTTTGGCGCGCTAACGAAAACGCCCTTGGTTTATCACCAAGGGCGTTGATGTTTACTCTGAATCACGCGATCGTTTTCTGCGATGGCGCAACAACCAAGCCACCACCCCACCGAATGCGATCAAGGCAAACGCCTGTATCTCATAATGTTTGATATCGCCGATGATGATTTCCAGCGTATTGCCAAACAAATAACCAAGCACCCCAACGGTTATCGCCCAAAACGCGGCGCCGATGACATTAAAAATCAGAAAACGCAGCGGCGGTACTTTACTCGCCCCAATTAAAAATGGCGTGACGGTGCGCAGACCGTAGAGAAAGCGAAACCCGAGGATCAATAAGATCTGGTGCTTATCCAGCAATTCGAATACGCGCCGGGATTTTTCCTCCCAATGCGGCCGCTTGGCTAACGCCTGTTTGCCCTTGATACGACCAATATAGTAATAGAGTTGGTCGCCAAATAAGGTGCCAGCAAACGCGCATGCAATAACCCACGGCAATTCGAGATAACTGCGATGCGCCGCAAAGCCGCCCAAAACCAGAATGGTTTCCCCTTCAAAAAAGGTACCGACAGCAATGGCCAAATAGCCGTAATCCGCAATCAATTGTTCTAAAGACATACTCTGCTTGCCGCTCCCTTTTTTTACTCAGCGTTAGCTTAATAGCACTTAATCATAGTGGCGTTCAATATCAAAACGTTCCATTAATTTAAATGCCATTTTCTTTACCAGATTGGGCAAGTAATAGGTGTGAACTTTTGCGTCGATAACGGTTACACCTTCGCAATACGATAAGGTGTGTATGCCATCGACGTATGGTTCAACGGCATGAATTTCATTGAAGACAGATTCTGCGTACTGAGTCGGCGTGAGCGTGTTAATCTGCATCACCAGCAAGCTCTTGCCATACGCACCATCGCAGTTCTGACCTAGCCGATAGTACTGATTGTCAAGTGACACAATCGCACCGCCATTGCGTCCACCGCAAATGTTGCGGCATATCGGTGATTGTGGATGTTCGTGATAGGGGCCAGCAAACTCTTCGGCGACTAACAATCTCTGCGTGAACGGATCGCGGGCGCCGGAAGTGAACAGATACCAATGCCCTTCATATTCGACTAATGATGTGTCGACATAGTCACCATCACTTAATAACGCCTGATGCCAAAGGAATTGTTCGCTTTCCCGGTCAAACCGATAAAGCGCGACTTCGTGGCGATCACTGGTTTCGGGAATGGCGTAGTATTCACCGCCATGTTCTACGATTAACGGATACGATTTGTGGCCGCCCAATGCATTGATGGCCTCAAAAAATGGGTATTCTCTCCCCGCTAAATCGAAGCATTTGAGTTTGCCTTTACCGCGCAGGTAATCAAAGACTTCACACGCGAGGTAGAGTTGATCATCGAGAGTAAATAAGAATGGATCAGCAACAAAGTCGTAACGATGGCAGTTAAACCACTCGATATTGGTTGGCTGAACGCCAGAGTTCAGTATCTCACTGAGGCTCTGATGCACTATCCCTATGCGCCATTTTTCCAGTTCAAACAGTTTGCTGTGCAGCGTTTTAATGGCAGTAAGCACATCTAAATCCCCATAATGATGGTCAGATGGCGCATGGCCACCTGACACATAGTGCGTTCATTATGGGATTCGTATCATCCTAATGCAACTAAACCCTTATTCATGAATGGTTATTTCTGAGCCAAGCTTAGAGTTAAGGCATCATTGCGCGTCAGGCTGATTCTCCGGTTCCGCTTTGATGAATCCGGGTATCGCACGTAAGGATTGGGTGATGCGTTGAATTTGTGGATACGGCGTCATATCCACGCTGAAACGTTCGGCGTTGTATACCTGCGGCACCAAACACACATCCGCCAACGACAGTTCATCGCCGACACAAAACGCCCCGGCGCGCGTGTTGAGTTTCTCTTCAAACGCGGCAAACCCGACCTGAACCCAGTGACGATACCATTCGGCTTTTTGCTCATCATTCACAGCAAGTTCGTTGCTCAGATACTGCAAGACACGCAGGTTGTTGATGGGATGAATGTCCATCGCAATATCATGCGCCAGCGACAACACCTGATATTTCTTGTGGCCACTTCTCGGGATCAACGGCATTTGTGGATACACATCATCCAAGTATTCGATGATGGCCAGAGATTGTGACAATGTCACACCATCATCAACCAAGGTCGGCACTAACTCACTGGGGTTTAACTGATGGTAGGCGGCGCTGTGCTGCTCGCCGACCTCTTTGACCAGATGCACCGGACAGTGTGTATATTCGAGTCCTTTGAGATTGAGTGCAATACGAACCCGATACGCCGCTGATGATCGCCAGTAGCCGTAGAGTTTACGTTCACCCATGAATCACCTGCTTGGGCGGCAAATATTGCACCACGCGCTGCTCAATGCTGCCAAAGATACTTTGACCGTCGCTATCAAGCATGTCGAGTTTGATGGTGTCACCAAACTTCATAAACTGCGTTGCCGGCTGACCATCGCGTATGGTCTCGATCATGCGCACTTCCGCAATGCAGGAATAACCAACGCCCCCTTCAGCAATCGAGGTGCCAAAATCGGTGCCTTGCTTATTCGACACCGTGCCCGAACCAATGATCGCGCCAGCGCCTAACGGGCGGGTTTTCGCCGCGTGTGCGACTAACTGTGGAAATTCAAACGTCATGTCCACCCCCGCATTCGGGCAGCCAAACGGCTCGCCGTTATAGGTCGACAGCAGCGGCAGCGTCACCTTGCCACCATCCCAGTGTTCGCCCAGCTCATCGGGTGTAACAGCCACTGGCGAAAACGCCGAAGACGGTTTGGATTGGAAAAAGCCGAACCCTTTGGCCAGTTCGCCGGGAATCAGGCCGCGCAATGACACGTCATTGACCAACATAATCAGACGAATGGCGTGCGCCGCTTGTTCCGCATCTGCGCCCATCGGCACATCGTCGGTGATCACCGCCACCTCACCTTCAAAATCGATGCCCCACGCTTCACTTTCCATCAAGATATCGTCTTTAGGGCCGAGGAAGGTATCCGAGCCACCCTGATACATCAGCGGATCAGTCCAGAAGCTTGGCGGCATTTCTGCGCCGCGCGCTTTACGCACCAACTCCACGTGATTAACGTATGCAGAACCGTCGGCCCATTGATACGCGCGTGGTAAGGGTGATTCGCACAGCGTCGGGTCAAAATCCATTTCGTTATACAGTTCACCATCATTCAGCGCCTGGTACACTTCATCCAGCATCGGCTCCGTTATGCTCCAGTTATCCAGCGCTTGCTGCAGGTTTTCAGCAACATCCGGTACTGCGATGCATTTGGTTAAATCGCGGCTGACGACCACAAGCAGCCCGTCACGGGTATGATTTTTCAGCGTCGCTAACTTCATTGTCTGTCCTTATTCTTTGACTTCTTTCCAACTGTAGACGTACTCGCGGTTTTCCACCTTTTGCGCCGCTTCACCAAACTGTAATGCATGACGAGTATCGATCATCACGGCCACTTCATCGGTGAATTTTTTCTTATATTCCATTCCGGCTTTAAACGCTTTCGGATGCGGGCCGTGGGTAAAGCCGGCTGGGTGGAAAGTCACCATACCCGCTTCGATATTGTCACGGCTGAAGAAATCACCAGCGTGGTAGAACAGCACTTCATCGTAATCATCGTTGTTGTGGTAGAACGGCACTTTGAGCGCGCCCGGGTCGCTTTCAATCGGGCGCGGCACAAACGTACACACCACAAAACCGGCACCGACAAACGTCGTGTGCGCAGACGGCGGTAAATGGTAGCGATGCGACATCAACGGGCGAATGTCGCGCCAGTTGAGTTTGACCACCGCCAAATCACCATGCCAGCCAATCGCATCCAAGGGGTTAAACGGATAGGTAATCACACTCACCTGTTCATGGCGTTTGACCTGAACCTGTGTTTGCTGCTCGGAATACTGCGCTTTGAACGCGTCATTGATGCTTGGCACTTCCAACACGGCAGGATCAAACACCGCGTGATTGCCGACAATGCCTTTTTCCGGCAGCGTATACGCCGCATCGGTGTTTTCAATCATCAATAGGAACAGCGGCTCTTGCGGTTCTAAACGCCAGTTGGTCGAGCGCGGGATCAACACGTAATCCCCTTCACTGATGCTCATGTGGCCGTAATCGCAGTACAAATCCGCTTTGCCCTGATGAACAAAAAGCAAGTCGTCGCCATCGGCGTTGCGCACCAAGCACTCCATCGGTTGCGCCAGCTTCCATACTCGAACCTTTACATCCTGGTTGTGCAGCAAGTGCGGCACAAACCAAGGCGAAAGCTGAGAGGCTTCGGCAACATGGTTGAAGTTAAACGCGCGTGGACGCAGTTCGCCCTCCCACTCGCTCCAACCCGTTGGGGCATGTTGATGATGGAAGTGTGCCGCCGGGCCGAAGAAACCGCTGCGGCCAGCCTCACGTTCATAAATTGCGTCACTCGGGAAATCGGCATGCGCCTGTTTAGAGCATACCCCTTCCCGGTGCGGGAAGGTCATCCACTTATGCATCGCTCAGTACTCCTCGACGAATCTGATCTTCTTCAATCGATTCAAACAGCGCTTTGAAGTTGCCTTCGCCAAAGCCTTCATTGCCTTTACGTTGAATGATTTCAAAGAACACCGGGCCAATCACGGTTTGGGTAAAGATTTGCAGCAGAATGCCGTCTTTCATCGGCGCGCCGTCAATCAGAATGCGCAACGCTTTGAGCTCATCGACATTCTCGCTATGCCCTTCAACGCGCGCATCGACTTTCTCATAGTAAGTATCCGGTGTCGGCATAAAGTCCATGCCACGTTCGCGTAGCGTGCGCACGGTTTGGTAGATGTTGTCGGTGCTCAGTGCAATGTGCTGTATGCCTTCGCCGTTGTATTCACGAATGAACTCTTCAATCTGTGATTTGTCGTCCGAGGATTCATTGATCGGAATACGGATTTTGCCACACGGCGCAGTCATTGCACGGCTTACCAGCCCGGTGAGTTTGCCTTCGATATCGAAGTAACGAATCTCACGGAAGTTACCGATGCGCTCATAAAAGCCAGACCAGATATCCATGTGGCCCTGTTTGACGTTGTGCGTCAGGTGGTCAATTTCCATCAGGCCAGCTTGCGCTTGTTGCATGCGCGCGGCGGCATCGTCATAGAAATGGAAATCGACATCGTAAATGCTGCGATCGCCGTAGCGGTCGACAAAGTACAACAAGCTTTCGCCAATGCCGTAAATCGCCGGAATACTGAGTTCCATTGGGCCGATTTCGGTTTTGTACTCTTCTGCGCCGTTGTTTAACGCATGTTTAAGCGCAGACGCGGCATCTTTGACACGAAAAGCCATGCCGCATACGGATGGGCCATGGACTTTGGCAAACGCTTCAGCCTGGCTGCGCGGCTGGGCATTGACGATAAAGTTGATGTCACCCTGACGATACAACCACGCCTCTTTAGAGCGATGTTTGGCAATCTCGGCAAACCCTAGCGAGGAAAACAGCTGTTTTAAGTCTTCAATACCTTTGGTACTTGCTGCCGTATATTCGACAAATTCAAAGCCATCTGTGCCCAGTGGGTTGATGTTGGCGCTCATGCTCTACTCCTTCAGTTCGATCATCACGTTCGTTGTTAAGTGTTTGTTATAAAACTGGATGATCGCGTCCCAAATTGGAATAGCCGCGCTAATAATTGCCTCTAATCTGTCGACCGGAATAGGTGTAACAAATTAATTACATTTCAGAATCGTCGATGGTTTTTGCTTCATTCGACTCGCTGTAACAACACAGAACACATCATTATTCATTGAAAAATAGAAAAAATTTAATTGCATTCGGCAAGCATCAATAATCAGAAGAAGAGGAGGAAACAGTATATAAATTCGTACAGGGTAATAATTATGTTACACGATTGTTGTTAATAGTTTTATCCCTACACAACGCTGACAGTGCAAATTTTGTGCAATTACTTTGCGGTATCCCTTCTTAATCTGAGGATGTTCACTTATACTGTGCAACTATTTGATTATTTGTATTACATCTGAGACAGAAACATTACTCACATTATGCTAAGACGACTTTCCAAACAGCAATTTCAGTGGATGAAGCGTGCTTTGGCAATTGTGTTATTGCCCTTACCCATCGTGATTTCTGCCGCGTACCGCGCAGGAATGGAAAATGTTGATAGTAATTTAACCAACATTGCCAATTCCTACGTGTCACGGATTGAAGTCATCATTAATGAACTCCGTAGCGAGAACGAAAAAGCGCTCTATAACCCACGCACATGTGACAAACTGCAGAGCGATTTGCTGTTTGAAAGTATCTTGCGTGAGATGTTGGTAGTGGAGAACAGCTCCATCATCTGCTCGTCCAAGCGCGGCGAGATCAGTAGCGACATCAGTCGCTACTATCCGGATGGCAACATCAAGCCCAATGTGGTGTTGTTCGATTTAGAAGGCGATCCCGAAAAGCGCACCTTGTTGGTGATTGATAACGATCATCGCAACTCCAAGCGTGGCGTGATCTCTGTAGTCGATAAGAACTACATCGCAGCTCGTCTCGGTTATCGAACCGATGATCGAATAGAAAAGCTGGCGTTTGAAATCAACCGCAGCGTTTATCCGTACGATGGCAGCCTTGAAAGCTCGAACCGCAGTGTTATTGAGCATTCAAAGCAATACGGCTTCACCCTGATGGTGGAAGCCAGTGATCATTATGTGTCTGATCGTCTGACGTTTTTTATTCTCGGCGCACTGCCCGTTTCAATCGCCGTGTCGATTTTGATTTCGATACTGCTGTTCTTTTTTAGCGGCCGCACCACGCTCGTGGATGATCTGCGCAGAGGTATGGAGCGACGCGAGTTGTTTATGACGTATCAGCCAGTTGTAAGAAGTCATCCATGTGAAATAAAAGGGTTTGAAGCGTTAGTGCGATGGGTAAACCCAAAGTTGGGCTTTGTGCGTCCGGATAACTTTATTCCAATCGCGGAAGAGTTTGGCTTGATCAACAAACTTACGAACTATGTGTTGGACTGCATTCTTCATGATTGGTCTAAAGCGAAGCTAACCGAACGTTATCAAATTGGCGTGAATATTCCCCCATCCTATTTGCTTGACCCGGCATGCGTAAACAAGCTCAAACAGTATGCTAAAGCGTTTGATGACATTAACTTGCAACTGATTGCGGAAATCACTGAACGTCAGTTGTTGGACAAACAAGGTCAAGAAGTCCTGCGCGAGCTGAGAGCAAATGGCATTATGGTGGCGATCGATGATTTTGGTACAGGCCGAACCGCACTGTCGGTACTACAAAACATCTCCTTTGATTTCCTTAAAATCGATAAGTGTTTTGTAGATACTATCGGTGTTGAATCGGTCAATGCTCCGGTTCTCAACGCTATCATCGACTTAGCTCATCAAATGAATGTTGAAATCGTCGCAGAGGGTGTCGAGACTCAAGCCCAATCTTGCTACTTGATGGAAAAAGGTGTCCAGTACCAACAGGGGTACTACTACGCTAAGCCACTTTCTTTTCGGGATGCGTTGGCAGAAATGAACGGTTGTTGCGACAATCATAACCCTGACGAATGCGAATGCATTCAATAAATTGTTACAAAGGCCAGCAACGATAGCTGGCCTTTTTTTTGAGTGCTTTATTGATTTAACTCAGCACACACAGTAACGAATCGTTGCATGGTAACGCCACTGTTCCCTACGAGGTATTATCATGACTCAAATTCACCCTCAGCGTCTGGTCGACAACTTCCTGAATCTGATTCAAATCGACAGCGAATCTGGCAACGAGAAAGCCATTGGCGAGCATCTGTGTGAGCAGCTCGGCGAGCTTGGTTTTATGGTCCAAAAACTGCCTGTTCCTGCAGAGGTTTCAAACGGTTTCAACATCTACGCCCGCCTGGAAGGCGAACTACCGGACAGCGTGGTGTTAAGCTGCCATATGGACACCGTGAAACCGGGTATCGGCATTGAACCTTTGATTGAAGATGGCATCATCCGCTCAAAAGGCAATACGATTCTAGGGGGCGACGATAAATCCGGTATTGCGGCCATTCTTGAAGCGGTGCGTGCCCTGCGCGAACATAACTGGGCACACAAAACCATCGAAATCGCCTTCACCGTGCATGAAGAAGGTGGCCTGATGGGTTCCAAAAATTTTGACATGAGCTACATCCGCTCAAACAAAGCCATTGTGCTGGATACTGGCGGCCCGATTGGCACCATCGTCAAAGCGGCGCCGGGCCAGCAGAAGCTGCGTGTCACCATAAAAGGCAAACCTGCACACGCAGGCCTTGTGCCAGAAGATGGTATCAGTGCCATCAGCGTAGCAGCCGACGCGATTACCCAAATGAAATTGCTGCGTATCGATGAAGAAACCACCGCCAACATCGGCATGGTGAATGGCGGTCAGGCGACCAACATCGTGATGCCAGAGCTGACCATCGTCGCCGAAGCGCGTTCGTTGAATGACGACAAGTTGGCAGCGCAAGTGGAACACATGATTTCAACGTTTGAGACTGTGGCGAAAAAACACGGCGCAGAAGCTGTGATCCAATCGACCCGAGCCTATAACGCGTTTGTGCTGGACGAAGAACATCCGCTGATCTGCGAATTAAAATCCGCTTTTAACACCATGGGTATTGAAGCGAAAACCAAGCGCACTGGCGGCGGCAGCGATGCCAATAACTTCAATGAGAAAGGTTTAACCACGGTAAACATCTCAACCGGTATGGCCAAAGTACACACCACCGAAGAGCACATTGCAGTCGACGATTTAGTCAAGGTTTGCCAATTCGTCGAGACTTACTTAAGCCGTTAAATGCAGGTAAGAATGAATGAAAAAAGCCCGGTATATCACCGGGCTTTTTTCATGTTAAATGACCCAGCGTTATGCCGGTTCGGCGGCGGGATAGCGTTCGGCGAAACGCACCATCAGCACGAACAACAGAATCAGCAACGGTTCGCGAAGGGTTCCCACCAATAATGACCACGTACCGCTGGAAGAGACAAATGTCGCCGCATAATTGACCAGCTCGTTGGCGAACAGCAACGTCATAATCATGAGCAGCATTTGACGAAAAGTGATTCCCTGCTGCTCGGAATGCAGTGTCATCACCACTAACGTCATGACTGCCAGCACCGCCAACCACGCAGTAAACACGGGCATGGGCCAGATGTATGCGATGACAGCCGTCACCGCGGTCAGCGCTAACCACGGACCTTTCGAACACAGTATGCGTTCCACATGAATTTGCGGTTTATCGTTAAGACGAATGATGTGCCAGGCGACCAGAGCACCCAAGACTGCACCGACCAACATATCAACAATAAACGCACTGCCAGAATAGAACTTGGAGAGCGACAACCACACTACGGAAACCACAAATGCAGCGGTGCTTTTATTCAGGCCCAGCTTTTCGTTCTTCAGTAGCCATAAAATACCCAGGCTGACCCAGACAGCCAACGGTAAACTCGGAAATCCGTAGCCGAAACTTTTGACCAGTTGGATAGATGGAATGTACGCATGCGGGCGTGGCAGAGCAAAACCTTGCTGCGCGACTAAACACAGTAGCGACGTCACCGTTACCGAGAAAAAGGCTTTGTAGCAAAAAGCTTTGCCACTCTGCCAATAGAGAAACGGAAACAGCAGCAGTCCCAACACAGGCGATGCCACGGCATCGGCAAGCAAAATGACTCGGCTCAGCACCGTTTTGACGACTTCCGGCAAGCTGCCAATCGCGTATTGCAGAGCGACAATCCAGCCGAGCTCTGTTTGATGTAACGCAGGTGCCGCTTTTATAAGCTCTGGTACCACTTTGGTGGATTGGTCGGTAGCGTCATTAAACATCGTTTTGATGTTGGCCCACTGTTTAGGAAAACGGTATTGGTCTTCCTTAATGCGGCTTGGATGCACCAGCATGGCCTGCGACACTTCCACACCGTAATGCGGCGCGAACCACACTGGTAGTTCGTACCCGCCCCAACGGTTAATGTATTGGTAAGCGATGATGTCTGAATCACTGACGCAGTCATACACAACGGCGCTTTCGGTGTAGCCCAGCAGTTTACCGACAGTGACAACCAAGCCGGTTTCTTCCCAGGTTTCGCGCTGCGCAGTCAGCTCTGGTGATTCACCACCTTCAATGGTGCCACCGGGAAGCGAGAGTTGTTTAGTGATGATCTCATTAACCAGAACGACTTTATCGTCGGCGCGGATAAGACAAAGCGCTCCGCGAAGTTTATCGGGAGCTTGTGGAGCAGCTTGAGCAAAAAAAGACGCTGCTAAAGAAATTATTAAACTGAAGCCAAGTACTGACAATCGCTTGTACACGCTAATTAACCTGTTATCGCATGGAGCCAGACATCTACGAGCGACGCACTGACTTTCTCAACCAATGAATATGATGGGCAAAACCAACATCCTGATAAAATAATTGCGCTTCCCTGTTAAAATCCCAGACTTCTACAAATATCTCAGCCGCGCCGTACTCAACAAACGTTTGCTCCAGACGAGAAAAGAGTTTGCGAGCCACACCTTGTTGGCGGTATGCCGGAACGACATACAGCTCATCAATGCTGCCCATTTGAATCGGCTTACTGACGGAAGAGACTAACTCACTAAAATAGCCGGTGATGAATCCCACTACTGCATTACCGTCGCGAGCGACATAAACAAGGCAGTCGGGATTGTCGATGTAGCGAGCGATGCTCTTTTCCTGCTCCACCTCTTCCGCCGTTTTAAAATATTCCGGGCAGGCGCGATGGTGTTCGTCGTGCAAGTCGAACATCAACTGATTTAATATTTCCAAATCTGCTATTTTTGCCGCTGACAGCGAAATCGATGACATTTTTGTGACGTTAATCAAGAAGTCTTGACGCGATTTTATAAGATCGTCTAAGAAAATAACATCGTGGTGTGGTGTGTTTTTTTATTAAACAGCTGAAGAATGAGAATTTAACGCCGTTTAAATAAACAAAAACGCCGCAATGCGGCGTTTTATTCAATCGTAGCTTAACGTTTACCCGGTTTTCGCAACAACACCAAAAGTGGAATCATCACGACGCAGACATACATCATAAAGCGGAAGTCTTGCAGATATCCAAAGATATACGCTTGGCTGGTGACCATACTGTTCAACTCGACCAGACCAGCAGTACTCGATAAGTCATACACTCCTTTCTGCACCGCATCCTGCAACGCCGGATTAAACATGTTGATGTGCTCGGAATACACGGCATGGTTGATCTGCGCGCGATGCGCAAGATACGTCACCACCACCGAGATGCCGATGCTACTGCCGATGTTGCGAATCAGGCTGAATAGCGCGGTGCCTTCATTACGATAACGTGGCTCAAGCGTGGAGAACGTCAGGGTCGACAGCGGCACAAACACCAGACCTAATCCCAACCCCTGTACAATACCGGTATGAATGATTTCCCAGCGCGTGACGAACACTGAAAAGTGCGTCATTTCCCACAGCGAAAAAATCATCAACAGCAAGCCAATCGTGATCAGATAACGCAGGTCCACTTTGCCCGACAGACGCCCGACGATCATCATTCCCACCATTGTGCCAAAGCCCCGAGGCGTCAGCAGCAGGCCGACGTCCAGCACCGGATAGTCCATAAAGTTTTGCAGGAACGGAGGCAACAGCGCCATGGTCGCCAGCAAAATCACGCCCATCATAAAACCAAACAGCAGTCCGACCACAAAGTTGCGGTCTTTGAACATCTGCGGCTCCAGGAATGGCGCTCGGGCGGTAAACATGTGCACGGTAAACATGTAAAACGCCAGCGCAGAAATGCCCGCTTCAATGACAATTTCCATGCTGGAGAACCAGTTCTGGGATTCGCCGCGATCAAGAAACATCTGCAAACAGCCGATGGCAAGTCCGAGCAGCGCAAAGCCGAACACGTCAAAACGCCGGCTGGGATCTAGCTTGGTCTCTTTAACGAAACCTGCAATCCCCATCCAGGCCAGAATGCCGAACGGTACGTTGATGTAAAACACCCAGCGCCAGTTGTAGTACTCGGTTAACCAGCCACCTAATGACGGGCCCAGAATCGGCCCGACCATCACACCCACGCCCCACATCGCCATGGCCGAACCGTGTTGTTCTGTCGGATAAGTATCGAGCAGCACAGATTGGGACAACGGCACCAAACTGGCGCCGAAGATCCCTTGCAACAAACGAAACAGAATGATCTGTTCGAGCGATTGCGCCGCGCCACACAGCACAGACGCAAAAGTAAACCCGACTACCGAATAAAGAAACAAACGCTTGCGGCCGATGCGCGCCGCAATAAAGCCCGTCAATGGCATCGCAATCGCGGCTGCCACAATGTAAGACGTCAGTACCCAGGAAATCTGATCCTGCGTCGCACTCATGGCGCCCTGCATATGTGGCAGCGCAACGTTTGCAATCGTGGTGTCGAGTGCCTGCATGATGGTCGCAAGCATGACCGACAGAGTGATAAACCCGCGTTTGCCGCTGTCATCACTCTCTACAGGTGTCGCATGACTTTCCATCTTAACGCCTCACCCTTACAGCGACAGATGACGTTGATATTCAGTATCGACCGTCACCACCGCGCTCAAACCCGCGCGAAGCTGCGGCGCATTCGGATTGGCATCAATGCGGATGCGAATCGGCAGACGCTGCGCAATCTTTACCCAGTTACCCGTCGCGTTTTGCGCCGGAATGACCGAAAACTCAGAACCGGTTGCCGGGCTCAAGCTTTCCACCACGCCATGCCATTTGAAATCCGGCGCGTAGTCGACATTGATGTCCACTTTCTGGCCGACCTGAACGTGTGTCAGTTCGGTCTCGGTAAAGTTAGCTTCAATCCAGATATCTGATGCCGAAATCAGCATCATCGCCAGTGTGCCCGGTGAGGTGTATTGCCCTTTCTCCACCACTTTGGTCACGATGCCATCAGCAGGCGCGTACACATTCACGTGTTGGAGATCGTTCTCGGCCTTTTCCAGCGACGCCAGCGCAGCGCGATATTTCGGATGCTGTTCAATCGGCGCCGTTACATCGCCGCCCAAGCTCTCTTCAATTTGCTTCAGCTCTTTTTTCAGCGCGTTCACTTCGAGTTCCACGACCAGGGTTTTCTGGCGTGCAGAATCAAACTGAGATTCAGAAATGTATTTTTTCTTCAAAAGGTTAAGCTGACGCGCTTCTTCTTTCTTCAGGTATTCATGCTGACTTTTTGAAACGTCAATATTCGCCAGTTTACTTTGGTATTCGGCTTTCAGCGTGGTCAGCGAGGTACTGACATCATTGAGATTGGCGCGAGCCTGAGAGACCGCAATTTCATATGACGTCGGATCGATTTGCAGCAACAAATCGCCCGCTTTCACCGGTTGGTTCTCCTCGACTGGCACATTGATAATGCGGCCAGAGACTTCGGCGGTAATTGACGTCTTGTCTGCTTTTACATACGCGTTGTCGGTTTCAACATAACGGCCACCGTGCAGGTAGACCGCCACGCTTCCGGCCACGGCCAGCACCGGCACCAGAAAAAGCAGTACAGCACGTTTGGTTTTGCGGCGTGGTTTGGATACAGGTTGGGAAGGCGTCTGTGATTGTTCGTTAGACATACAAGATATTCCTGATACGTATTGTTTATTTGGAGAGATTGCTGTGAATGTGTTCCAGCGTACTGATGAACTGCTCGCGATCCTGGGCGGTCAGCCCCTGTAATGCTTCATCCCAGATTTGGTTGCTGACACTTTTGATTTTGACCAATTGAGCATCGGCGGCTGGCAGCAGGTAAATTTGATGAGCGCGGCGATCTTTTGGATCCGGACGACGTTCAACCAACCCTTCTTCCACCAGAGAATCAATCACACGCACTAAACTCATCGGTTTGATTTCAAGCAGTTCAGCCAGTTCTACCTGTTTGACACCCTGACAACGAGCGATGTGCGACAGTGCTTTGGCTTGCGCGATGGTCAGGCAGTTGGCGCCAGCTTCGCTTTGATATTGTTTGCGTACCAGACGCATCACATCCCAAAGTAAGTAACCTATAGACGGAGCTGTCATTGCATACCCTTCTGATTTATCTCGAATTATTCCAAATGCCTTGGTTACATTTAGAAACATAGTTAAACATATAGTAAGCTTTGCTTACTATATGTAAAGCCTATTAATTGAAATAACGGATGAGTATTTGCATAAACTGATAAATTTCATAGTGTTATGAAATGTTTCTGCTGAATAGAAAATGCAGACAAAAAAAGTGCCCCGCAAGCGGAGCACAAAGGGTCAAAATGAACCAAGTTTTACCCTATCGTACCTCAACGTCGAACGACATAACGTCGTCCCGTTTGAGTACAAGCCACATCCTAATGATGCAGCACCTTTTCCAATTCATTGAGGCTGGTTGGATCGTCAATGGTCGACGGGACAGTGTAACTTTCTCCATCCGCAATCTGGCGGATAATACGGCGCAGGATTTTGCCAGAACGAGTTTTCGGCAACCGCTCGACCACCAGTGCGTGTTTAAAGCACGCCACCGCACCGATTTGGCTGCGTACGCTGCTGACCAGTTCCGTTTCCAGCGCCAGCGCATCGATCTTCACGCCATCTTTGAGCACCACGAGTCCGAGTGGCAATTGTCCTTTCAGTTCATCGTGCACACCGACCACCGCGCATTCCGCCACCGCTGGGTGCGCGCCGACGATCTCTTCCATTTCACCCGTCGAGAGGCGGTGACCAGCAACGTTAATCACATCGTCAATGCGGCCCATGATGAACAGGTAACCATCTTCATCCAGATAACCGCCATCACCTGAGACGTAGTAACCTGGGAATTGTGACAAATAACCGGACTCAAAACGGTCGTGATTGCGCCACACAGTCGGCAAACAGCTTGGCGGCAACGGACGTTTCAACGCCACAAAGCCTTGCTGATTCGGCGGCAGCACCTCGCCGAGTTCATTGAGGATTTCCACTTGATAACCCGGAATCGGCTTAGTCGCTGAACCCGCTTTAATCGGCATCAGTTCAATGCCCGTTGGGTTGCCGGCAATCGCCCAGCCCGTTTCGGTTTGCCACCAGTGGTCAATGACCGGTTTGTCGGTTTGCGATTCGACCCATTCTAAAGTTGGCGGATCCAAACGTTCACCCGCCATGAAGATGGTTTTCACGCTCGACAGGTCATAGTGCTTAAGATACTCGCCATTCGGATCTTCTTTCTTGATGGCTCGGAAAGCCGTTGGCGCCGAGAACAGAGCAGTGACTTTGTATTCCTGACACACGCGCCAGAAGGCACCCGGATCCGGCGTACGCACTGGTTTACCTTCGTACAAAATGGTTGTGCAGCCGTGAATCAGCGGCGCATACACAATGTAAGAATGCCCCACCACCCAGCCCACATCTGATGCGGCCCAGAACACGCCATTTTGCGGCATGTTGTAAATACAGCTCATCGAGTATTTCATCGCGACGGCATGACCGCCGTTGTCACGCACCACCCCTTTGGGTTTGCCTGTCGTTCCCGAGGTGTACAGAATGTAAAGCGGGTCCGTTGCCAGTACAGGCACACACGCATGCGGCAGCGCGCTTTGAATCAGCGTGTTCCATTCCAAATCGCGTTCACTGGTTAAATCGGCAAGGCATTCCGGGCGTTGATATACCAACACTTTTTCCGGTTTCCAACGACTGTCCATGATCGCTTTATCGACCATAGGCTTATAAGGGATCACTTTGTTGACTTCTACGCCGCAAGAGGCCGTCATGATGACTTTTGGCTCTGCGTCTTCAATACGTACCGCCAGCTCGTTTGGCGCAAAGCCGCCAAACACCACCGAGTGAATGGCGCCCAAACGCGCACACGCCAGCATCGCCATCGCCGCTTCCGGGATCATCGGCATATAGATGATTACGCGATCGCCTTTGGTGACGCCCTGCTCGGCCAACATGCCCGCCACGCGAGCGACACAATCCCGCAGGGCGGTGTAGCTGTACCGCTGTTTTTTGCCCGTCACCGGCGAATCATAAATCAGCGCCGTTTGGTCGCCGCGACCCTGTTCACAGTGGTAATCCAGTGCCAACCACGAGGTGTTGAGCAAACCATCCGGGAACCAGCGTTCAATGCCGTGTTCGTCTTTTTGCAAAATGGTTTGAGGGAATTCAAACCAGTCGATGTTTTGGGCTTGAGCTTTCCAGAACGCTTGCGGCTCATCCTTTGCCCATTGATATTCCTTTAAATATGCAGACATGGTGCTTCTCCTTGATTGTTCTGGCTTAGCCGTGGTTGATGGTTTCTGCGGGCACGCGCACCCAGCCTTCCATCAAAATACGTGCGCTGCGACCCATCACGGCTTTTTCTACCACCCAACCTTGCGTCGTTTCGCTTGCACTGGCGCCAACTTTTAATGTTCCCGAAGGGTGACCAAAGGTCACCGACGTTTTCTCTCCGCCACCGGCGGCCAAATTCACCAGCGTTCCTGGCACACACGCCGCGGCAGCGATGGCAACGGCAGCGGTCCCCATCATGGCGTGATGCAATTTGCCCATCGACAACGCGCGCACCAGGACATCGACATCACTGGCTGCAACGGTTTTGCCGCTGGATGCGGTGTAGGTTTGCGGTTTGGAGACAAACGCAATTTTTGGGGTGTGCTGACGGGTTTGCGCTTCACTGAGGTCTTGAATCAGCCCCATTTTCAGCGCGCCGTAGGCACGAATGGTTTCAAACATCGCCAGCGCTTTGCTGTCGTTGTTGATGTCATCCTGAAGCTCCGTGCCCTGATAGCCAATCGACGCGGCATCGACAAAAATCGTCGGAATACCCGCATTGATTAACGTGGCGTTAAATGTGCTTACGCCCGGAACATCAAGATCATCGACCAAATTTCCGGTCGGGAACATAGAGCCTTCACCGTCGGCCGGGTCCATGAAATCGACCTGAATTTCCGCCGCTGGGAAAGTCACGCCATCGAGTTCAAACTCGCCCGTTTCCTGCACCAAGCCATCTTTGATCGGCACATGTACGACGATGGTTTTGCTGATGTTGACCTGCCACACGCGCACCTCAACCACACCGTTGTGAGGAATGCGCTCTGGTGCAATGAATCCGGCGTAAATTGCAAACGGACCAATCGCCGCCGACAGATTGCCGCAGTTGCCGCTCCAGTCGACAAACGCTTTATCAATCGACACTTGTCCAAACAGATAATCGACGTCGTGACCCGCTTGAGCACTTTTCGACACAATCACGGTTTTACTGGTGCTTGAAGTGGCGCCGCCCATGCCGTCAATCTGTTTGCCGTACGGATCCGGGCTGCCAATCACACGCATGAGTAAGCGATCGCGCGCCGCGCCTGCAACCTGCGCCGCTGGCGGCAGATCGCCCAGACGGAAAAATACCCCTTTACTGGTGCCGCCACGCATATACGTCGCGGGCACTCGGGTTTGAGAAGACTCTCGGTTTTGAAAAGATAGGGGCTGAGACAGCATCTCAGCTGTGGTCCATGAAGAAGCTGTGCTGACATTGCTCATTGCATCACTCCTTCTCAGTTCGCCAAAAAGTCTTGCGCAAAACGCTGCAGCACACCGCCTGCGTTATACACATGCACTTCATCGGCGGTATCCAAACGGCATGTCACCGCGACGTCCAGCTTCTCGCCGTTTTGACGAGTGATCACCAGCGCCAAATCGCAGCCCGGCTTGATGTCACCCACCACGTCGTACAGTTCGGTGCCATCGAGTCCCAGTGTGAGGCGATTCACGCCCTCTTTGAATTGCAGTGGCAACACGCCCATGCCGACCAGGTTGGTACGGTGGATGCGCTCAAAACCTTCGGCGACAATCGCTTCCACACCGGCTAAACGCACACCTTTGGCTGCCCAGTCACGCGAAGACCCTTGGCCGTAGTCGGCGCCCGCCACAATGATCAGCGGCTGTTTGCGCTGCATGTAGGTTTCAATCGCTTCCCACATGCGCGTCACTTTGCCGTCCGGTTCGATACGCGCAAGCGAACCTTGCACCACGTCGCCGTTCTCCTTAACCATTTCGTTGAACAGTTTCGGGTTGGCAAACGTTGCGCGTTGCGCCGTCAGATGATCGCCGCGGTGCGTCGCGTAGGAGTTAAAATCCTCTTCCGGCACGCCCATTTTGGTCAGGTATTCACCAGCCGCGCTGCTGGCCAGAATCGCGTTTGATGGCGACAGGTGGTCGGTGGTGATGTTGTCACCCACCACCGCCAATGGGCGCATGCCTTTAAGCGTGCGTTCACCCGCCAGTGCGCCTTCCCAATACGGCGGACGGCGAATGTAGGTACTCATTGGGCGCCAGTCGTACAGTGGATTGCTGTTTTGCTCGGCGTCATCGAGTTTAAACATTTGAATGTAGACTTGATTGAACTGCTCAGGTTTAACGTGCTGATTCACAATCGCATCAATCTCTTCATCGCTTGGCCAGATATCGTTGAGGTAAATCGGCTTACCGTTGGCATCATGCCCCAGCGCATCGCGCTCGATATCAAAGCGAATCGTACCCGCCAGCGCATAAGCCACCACCAACGGTGGCGAGGCCAGAAACGCTTGTTTGGCGTAGGGGTGAATCCGACCATCAAAGTTACGGTTGCCCGACAACACGGCGGTCGCGTACAGATCGCGATCGATGATCTCTTGTTGGATCTTCGGATCCAGCGCGCCACTCATGCCGTTACAGGTGGTACACGCATACGCCACGATGCCAAAGCCCAACTTTTCCAATTCAGGCAGCAGCTTGGCTTCTTCAAGATACAATTTGGCGACTTTCGAGCCCGGCGCAAATGAAGTTTTCACCCACGGTTTACGCACCAAACCCAGTTCATTGGCTTTTTTCGCCACCAAGCCAGCCGCGACCACGTTGCGTGGGTTACTGGTGTTAGTACACGACGTAATAGCGGCGATGATCACAGCACCATCGGGCATTTCGCCCGTTTTTTCTTCCCACTTTCCGGCGATGCCACGCTGCGCCAGTTGAGAGGTGGGCAGACGGCGATGCGGGTTGGAAGGCCCGGCCAAGTTACGTTCTACCTGCGAGAGATCAAACGTCAGCACGCGTTCGTATTGCGCCGTCTCCAGCGCATCCGCCCACAAGCCAGTTTGTTTGGCGTACTGTTCAACCAGCGCCACTTGTTCGGCATCACGGCCGGTCAATTTCAGGTAGTTGATGGTCTGCTCATCAATGTAGAACATGCCCGCGCTGGCACCATATTCCGGAGTCATGTTGGAAATCGTCGCGCGGTCGCCGATGGTAAGCTCTTTTGCCCCTTCACCGAAAAATTCGAGATAAGACGACACCACGCGTTCGCCGCGCAGAAATTCGGTGATCGCCAAGACGATGTCGGTGGCGGTAATGCCCGGTTTGCGTTTGCCGGTCAGTTTCACGCCGACGATGTCCGGCAGGCGCATCATGGATGGGCGACCGAGCATCACGGTTTCAGCTTCCAAACCGCCGACGCCAATCGCGATGACGCCAAGAGAATCGACGTGCGGCGTGTGGCTGTCAGTGCCGACACACGTATCAGGAAACGCCACGCCGTTTTTCAGTTGCACCACGGGCGACATTTTTTCCAGGTTGATCTGGTGCATGATGCCGTTGCCGGCAGGAATCACGCTGACGTTTTTAAACGCGGTTTTACACCATTCGATGAAGTGAAAACGGTCTTCGTTGCGGCGATCTTCAATCGCGCGGTTTTTCTCAAACGCATCCGGTTCAAACCCTGCGTGTTCGACCGCAAGCGAGTGGTCAACAATCAGCTGCGTTTCCACAACCGGGTTCACTTTGGCTGGATCGCCGCCCTGCTCTGCGATCGCATCGCGCAGGCCAGCCAAATCAACCAACGCGGTTTGGCCAAGAATGTCGTGACACACCACGCGCGCCGGATACCAGGGGAAATCAAGGTCGCGTTTGCGTTCAATCAGTTGTTTCAGGGAGTCTGTCAGTGCTTCGGGTTCGCAGCGGCGAACCAAGTTTTCAGCCAGAACGCGCGAGGTATAAGGCAGCGTCGCGTAGGCACCGGGCGCAATTGCGTTGACCGCTTCTTCGGCATCAAAATAACTGATATTTGTGCCAGGCAGCAGTTTCCGGTATTGGCTGTTGATATCGTTTTGAGTGGTCATAGTATCCATCCGATTCATTACTATTCCCTTGCCACTTAAAGCAGAAAGCGTGTCGCCAGTGCTTTAAGTTGTTTGGGCTTCACAACCGTGGCAGGCCAATTCGCCCTTAGGCGAACCGCATTAAATTGATGACCGCGCCTATTGGGCACGGTCATTCCTGAGCGAGCTAGCCGCGTTTTTCAATCGGCAACCATTGCTGATGATCCGGGCCGACATAGTCAGCACTTGGACGAATGATGCGGTTGTTCGCACGCTGCTCGTACACGTGGGCAGCCCAGCCAGTCAAACGGCTCATCACAAAAATTGGCGTGAAGAGTTTGGTTGGAATACCCATAAAGTGATACGCCGAGGCGTGGAAGAAATCGGCGTTACAGAACAAGCCCTTCTCGCGTTTCATTACCGCTTCAACGCGCTCAGAAACGGCATAGAGTTGGGTGTCACCGACTTTTTCGGACAATTCTTTCGACCAGCGTTTGATCAGGGCGTTACGCGGATCGCTCTCACGGTAAATCGCGTGACCAAAGCCCATGATTTTCTCTTTGTTTTCCAGCATGCGCAGAATGTTTTGTTCCGCTTCATCCGGCGTTTTCCAGTTCTCGATCATCTCCATCGCCGCTTCGTTCGCGCCGCCATGTAGCGGACCGCGCAGCGTACCGATCGCGCCCGTCACGCACGAATGAATATCAGACAAGGTGGAAGCACAGACGCGCGCCGTGAACGTGGATGCGTTGAACTCGTGCTCTGCGTACAGAATCAACGAGCAGTGCATCACTTGTTTAAACAGATCGCTTGGTGCCTGATCAGTCAGCATTTTCAGGAAATAACCACCGATACAAGCTTCGCTGGTGTCTTCGGTATCAATGCGCACGCCATCGTGGCTAAAGCGATACCAGTAACAGATGATGGCCGGAAACAGTGCCAGCATGCGTTCTGTCGCTGCAAGCTGCTGTGAAAAATCTTGTTCAGTTTCCAGGTTACCCAGCATTGAACAACCCGTCCGCATCACGTCCATCGGGTGTGCATCGGCTGGAATGCGCTCCAGCACTTCTTTCAGTGGCTGAGGCAGGCCGCGCAAGCCAATCAGACGCGTTTTGTATTGATCAAGTTCGGCCTGAGTAGGCAGATGACCCACGAGCAGCAGGTGTGCTACTTCTTCAAATTGAGCGTTATTAGCCAGATCTGTGATGTCATAACCACGATAGGTCAGACCGGTTCCGGTTTTACCTACCGTACATAAGGCCGTGCTTCCAGCGCTTTGGCCACGCAGACCTGCTCCGCCTAATTCAGCTTTCTTTGTCAAAGACTGAGGCATGTTGAACTCCTTTTCTTGCTGCGCTTCGGATCCTGTTGAATCGACCTCATTGGGCCAGCTTAAGCTCGATGGCGCAGCGGTTTCACGTTATTGGGTGTTCCCCGCCTGACTGACTGTCGGGCCGGGGAGTTTTTCTTTCCGATTCTATTTTTCTTGGGCTTCGTTTTTCTTTGGGCTTCCGTCGTTGAACCTCATGAAATCAAGGTCCAAACCGACTATTTTCCTTCCGAAAACAGCTGATCCAGCTTGTCTTCGTAATCATGGTAATTGAGGTATTCATACAGCTCTTTGCGCGTCTGCATCTGACCCAGTAGTGCTTCCTGATTCCCCACCTCCAGCAGATGGCGATACACCATCTCAGCCGCTTTATTCATCGCGCGGAACGCGCTCAGCGGGTACAGCACCATATCCACATTTGATTTGGCCAGGTCTTCACAGCTGTAGAGCGGCGTTTGGCCAAACTCGGTAATGTTGGCCAGAATCGGCACATGCTTACCGGTTGCCGCGTGCAGCGCCGTCGAGAACTGCTCATACTGTTTCAGTTCCGTCATCGCTTCCGGGAAAATCATGTCGGCGCCCGCTTCCACACACGCAATCGCACGCTCAATCGCACTGTCCATGCCTTCCACCGCCAGCGCATCGGTACGCGCCATGATGACGAACTCCGGATTGTCTCGCGCATCCACCGCGGCTTTAACGCGGTCAACCATTTCTTGTTGGCTGACAATGGCTTTGTTTGGACGGTGACCACAACGTTTCTGCGCCACCTGATCTTCCATGTGCACCGCCGCTGCGCCGGCTTTTTCCATTGCTTTGATGGTGCGGGCAATGTTAAACGCGCCGCCAAAACCGGTGTCGATGTCGACCAGCAATGGTAGGTCACACGCATTGGTGATGCGTTCCACGTCCACCAGCACATCGTTGAGTGTCGTGATCCCGAGATCTGGCAAGCCATAAGACGCGTTAGCGATACCACCACCAGAGAGATAGATCGCCTGATGCCCCAATTTCTTCGCCATCATGGCGCAGTATGGGTTGATCGTGCCGACAATCTGCAAAGGTTGATTGGTTTGAATAGCGAGCCTGAACTTCGCACCCGGACTTAAGCTCATGGGATTCTCCTTAATCTTGGGCTTCGTTTTGTATCTGTTTTTCTATTAAGCGGCGACTACCTGAAATGTGTCGGCGCATCAGCATCTCTGCCAGCTCTTCGTCACGATTGCGAATCGCCTGCAGAATGAATTTGTGTTCTTCCAGCGCTTCAATCGGACGCGAATGAGAGCGTGGTGACTGATAACGGTACATGCGCAGCAAGTGGTAAAGCTCATCACACAACAACGCAACCAGTTGCGAGTTGCGGCTGGCTTTAATAATGCGGTAATGGAAATCGAAATCCCCTTGCTGATGGAAATAAGACGCGCCGTCGACTTGATCAATGTGCGCTGAATGTGTCGACAATAACGTTTCCAGCCCGGCCAGTTCGATTTCAGTAATGTTGCGAGCGGCTAAGCGCGCCGCCATGCCTTCCAGCGCTTCACGTACCGCATACAGCTCCAACAACTTTTCCGTAGAGAACTGAATTACGCGCGCCCCCACATGAGGAATACGTTCGATCAAACCCAGCCCTTCCACACGCATTAACGCTTCACGCAATGGTCCGCGGCTGACCTGGAAACGCTTGGCCAGTTCAGGCTCCGAGATTTTACTGCCCGGCGCCATTCCACCTTCTACGATCGCTTCGATCAAAAACTCGGTCAGGCTTTCTGATTTGGTGTGTTCTTTCTCGCCTGCTGCGCGCTTTTTTAATTCAGTATTCATCATCTCATCTTCTACAACGTGGGTGAGCAGAGAAAATTCCACAAACATGGGGTTGCTCACCAAAGGGTTGAACTTAAGATAGACGATCAAATTGTCGACAATCAAGCAAATTGTCGACAATTTAGACTAAGGTCGTAATGACGGTAGGAATGGATAATTGGTGGGTATTAAAGTGTGAAGAAGGATTGATATTTCTTAGGTGTCAATGCAATACGGCTTTTAAAGCTGCGTTGAAAGTGCGCTTGATCAGCAAAGCCTAAAGCCAGCGAGGTGTCGACAATTGTTTCACCCTGCTTAAGTAACTGTTTGGCGCGTTTAATGCGTTCATCCATCAGATAGGCATGTGGCGACAAGCCGAAATATTGCTTGAATGTGCGGATCAGATGATACGGACTGACGCCCACCTCATTGGCGAGCGCATCAAGACCTACTGACTGATCGATTTCATCAAACAATCGCTCACGAGCGCGCAGCAGGTAGTCGGGGGCACGCTTGCGCTGGGTGGCAAGCTGGTTGCCGTCTGTCACCAGCGCCGATGGCTTATACAGTCGCTCGATAAACTCATACATCAGGGTGTGGGCAGATAATGCGTCCTGCTCTTGCATGAGTGCCGCAAACAGCTGTTCAAACTGAACGCTGAAATCAGTGCGACGTTCAAAGTCGGCGATAAAGGCGTAGTAATCCATCTGGCGACGCCCTAATACCTCTTGCTGCATCTGCCCCATCCACAATGTGTCGACAAACAGCATTCGATATGACCATTCACCCTGGTGCGGATTGCAAGAGTGCATATCGGCGGGATTAATGGTGACCACATCGCCCCGGCCAATTTGGTGCTGACGCACATGATTGTCATAGCGCGCCATGCCGCTATCGATGATGCCAAACGAGAATTCGTCGTGAGAATGCCTTTGATAACAGACGTGTGACCACTTAGCGATGCGCGCTTCGATCTGCGGCAGCGCGGTTGGACGCATAATATTGCTGCTTATTGGTTGTGACATTCCCTATCCTTCCATCCAGATGATGACCACCGATATACTCAGCAATGCAGCCAAGACCATTTGAAACAGGCGCTGACGCTGCGGTGAATTGAGCCATTGCGCGACCGATTGGCCGAGCACAGCCCAAACACCCACACCGATAAAGCAGACTACAAGCGAAACCGAGCAGAACCAACTCAGCGCGTACTGAATATTCACCTGATTCAATACGTACAAACTAACCCCGGAACTGGCAAAGATCCACGCTTTTGGGTTGAGCAGTTGGATCAATCCCCCTTGTACAAACAGCGCTTTCATCGCAATTTGGGGATTGGACTTGAGCCCCAAATCCTTGGCCAGCAGAATACGCGCCGCCAAATACAGCAGGTACAAACTGCCCACCCAACGCATGACGGGTACCAACAGCGGAATGCCTTGGCTCATTTCACCAAGTGCCAAGCCACACACCAACACGACCAGAACATAAGCGACGGAAGCCCCAAGCACATGCACTGATGCTTTGCGCCAGCCAAACTGCGCGCCCGCGTAAGTCGCCATCACATTCACCGGCCCGGGAGAAACCGCCCCCACAAAGGCAAACAGCGACATCGCGCTCAACAGAGAAACCATAACCTCGTCCTTTTATTCCAATTCACGTGGCTACAGTAACGAACCAAGAATTGCGATTATTGAACAAAATTGCGCTCTGCTGCGCCGCGGCACCCCCGTGAACTTTATGAACAAAACCGTTTTTATGCCCAATATTGTTTTTATCTTCGCTTTAGAGACAAAACGTTAACACATTCTTAACCTGAGATAACACGGTAGCAAACTTCTGCCTTGTTACCGGGAAAATAACGATAAGTGTCATTCCTTCGAGTGGCACGCCTACATAAGGAACGTGAACATGTTGAAGCATTTCAAACCGACCCTCGCAGCGTCGCTACTGGCGGCTACCTTCTCTTTCTCTGCTCTGGCAGCGGATCTGGAAAAAATCCACTTTCTGATCCCTGGCGGCGCTGGTGGCGGCTGGGATATGACCGCACGCGGCACCGGTGATGTGCTGATGAAAACACACCTGATCGAGAACGTCTCATACCAAAACCTTTCTGGCGGTGGCGGCGGTAAAGCCATTGCACACCTTATCGAGACGGCTGATCGTCAAGAAGACACACTGATGGTGAACTCAACACCAATCGTTGTGCGCTCACTTTCGGGTGTATTCCCACAGTCTTTCCGCGATTTAACGCCTGTTGCTGCAACGGTGTCAGATTACGGCGCACTGGTTGTTGCTGGTGATTCGAAATACAACAGCTGGGAAGAAGTGGTTGCAGACTTTAAAGACAACCCACGCAAAGTAAAAATCGCGGGCGGCTCTGCACGCGGCAGTATGGACCACTTAGTTGCCGCCGCAGCCTTCAAAGGCCAAGGGCTTGATCCGAAAGAAGTGCGTTACATTGCCTACGATGCGGGCGGTAAAGCGATGGCAGCACTGCTGTCTGGCGAAACTCAGCTTCTGTCGACCGGTCTTGGTGAAGTTCTCGAGATGTCAAAAAGCGGTCAGGTGAAAATCCTGGCGATCACCGCACCGAAACGTCTGGACGTTGCGCCAAACATTCCGACCCTGACTGAATACAACAACCCGACTGTCTTTGCTAACTGGCGTGGTTTCTTCGCAGCTCCGGGTGTCAGCCAGGAGAAAATCGACGAGTGGAACGTTGCGCTGAAGAAAATGTACGACACCGATGAATGGAAAGTGGTTCGTGACCGCAACGGCTGGATCGACAGCTACAAAGCCGACAAAGAGTTCTTCGCTTTCCTCGAAGATCAGGAAAAGCAGATGGGCGACCTGATGCGTGAACTGGGCTTCCTGAAGTAAGTCAGCTTTTTATCCAGAAACACCGGAAGGGGTAATCGTGTGTTGCCCCGTTCCAGCACCTTTGCCGCAGACGAGCGAAAAAATTACTCCTTTGTTTTGGTAGATGTTTTGACTAGCAGCAATCCGTTTACCCTTTAGTTAATTCCTTCGTTAACTCCGCTTGTCTGCGGCCTTTTCTTCCCTACAACCTCATGCCATGGAGTTGGATATGTCGGATCTGCCAACTAAATTATTCAGCAAGGAATATCTGCTGTGCCGCGATCGCGTCGGCGCGATGATCTTTCTTGTCCTTAGCCTGTGTTACGGCTATCAAACTACACAAATTCCTATGTTTCCCGGCGATGAGTACGAACCGTTTACGGCGCGTACGCTCCCAACCCTTCTCACCTACGCCGGTGTAGCAATGTCTCTGCTTTTGCTGGTTGTCGGACAACCGGACAAGAAAAGTGGCGCGGTGATGACATTCAACTGGAAACTGCTGATCGGTTTCCTGGTGCTGATGGCGCTCTACGGTGCAGGCTTAACTTACCTGGGCTTCGTGCTGGCGACCGGCTTCTTCCTGATGGCGGGCTTCTACATTCTTGGCGAACGTCGTAAATCGATCCTATTCGGTGCGTCATTCCCATTTGTGATTGCC
Organism: Vibrio sp. LQ2; assembly: GCF_023920125.1. Taxonomy (NCBI): domain Bacteria; kingdom Pseudomonadati; phylum Pseudomonadota; class Gammaproteobacteria; order Vibrionales; family Vibrionaceae; genus Vibrio; species Vibrio sp. LQ2. The sequence continues at coordinate 724,356 of NZ_CP085308.1, read as the reverse complement.
TTTTATTTACTGCTGACCAAAGGTCTGGACGTGTATCTGGAACCGGGTCTGATTTTCACTCTTTAGTAGGAAAGGATTATGTTAGACGGAATTTTGCAAGGACTGTCGACTGCAGTCATGCCTTTTAACCTGCTGATGGTGATCGTCGGCTGTTTCGTGGGTACCTTCATCGGTATGCTGCCGGGCCTTGGCCCTATCTCAGCTATCGCACTAATGATCCCGATTACGTACGGTCTGGAACCTTCGTCCGGTCTGATCCTGATGGCGGGTGTGTATTATGGCGCCATTTTTGGTGGCTCAACCTCTTCCATCCTGATTAATGCGCCGGGTTGTTCGTCAACCGTGGTGACCGCGTTTGACGGCTACCCGATGGCGCAAAAAGGTCAGGCGGGTAAAGCACTGGCACTGGCGGCTTACGCGTCTTTCACCGGTGGTACATTGTCTGCAATCATGTTGCTGGTTGCCGCGCCAGCGCTGGCTCAGGTTTCTCTGAGCTTCCAGTCAGCCGACTACTTTTCATTAATGCTACTGGGCTTGTCTGCCGTCGCGGCGTTTGCGGGTAAAGGTCAGGTAATCAAAGCATGGATGATGACCATTCTGGGTTTGATGCTGTCAACCGTGGGTATCGATAAAGGCGTAGGTGTAGAACGTTTCACCTTCGGCCTGACCGACCTGATGGATGGCTTTAGCTTCCTGCTGCTGGCAATGGCAACATTCGCACTCGGCGAAACACTGATGGGCATTCTGAAACCAGAATCCGACACTCGTGATGAAGAAAACAGCAAACTGAGCAATATCGGCAGCATGAAAATCACCAGAGAAGAAGTGCGTGAAGCGGCTCCGGTTTCGATTCGTTCTTCTATTCTTGGCTTCTTTACTGGCGTACTGCCGGGCGCAGGCGCAACCATTGCGGCCTTCCTGAGCTACGGTATGGAGCGCAATCTGGCGCCGAAAGAGAAGCGTGAAGAGTTTGGTCACGGCTCTCTGCGCGGCCTGGTTGCACCAGAATCAGCGAACAACGCTGCATCAAGTGGCTCGTTCGTACCGCTACTGACACTGGGTATTCCGGGTTCCGGTACCACCGCTATCATGCTGGGTGCCCTGCTCGCTTACGGTATTCAGCCTGGCCCACGCCTGTTTGTCGATCACCCGGATGTGTTCTGGTCAGTCATCATCTCGATGTATGTCGGTAACATTGTTCTGCTCATTCTGAACCTACCGCTTATCCCATACATTTCGAAACTGCTGGCGGTACCACGTACTGTACTTCTGCCGATGATTCTGTTCTTCTCCATCACCGGCGTGTACCTGGTGTCGTTCAACACCATGGATGTCTTCATCATGCTATTGGTGGCGATGGGCGCAATTGCACTGCGTCTGGCGAACTTCCCGCTGGCACCACTGCTACTTGGGTTCATCCTTGGTGGTCTGATGGAAGAAAACCTGCGCCGTGCACTGATGATTACCGACGGCGAGCTGAGCTTCTTGTGGGAACGTCCAATCACTCTGGCATTTACAACCCTGTCGGTGGTGATTCTGGCCAGCCCAATTGTGGTGATGATCGTCAACAAATTGCGTGGCAACCAAACTGCGGCGAAAAGCTGCGGTACCAATAAAGCGCATTAATCGCTGACACTTAGATTCAGCCCGGCCAAATGGTCGGGCTTTTTGTTTTTCAAAGGCATAAAAGCGCGCCCACCACACGCCTTGGTCAATTTGTCCCTGACATTATTGTCGAGTGTGTTACCCTTCCCCGCACAAAATAATGCTGCGCGGCATGAGAAATAGACTCAGCCAGCGGCAGTGAGTTAACAATCCACAATCCTGAGTGCGATGCAGTGAAAACCAATAAAAGACCCGTTAACAGCCATGCCATGTACCATGCGCATGTTTACTTTGATGCACACTCATTGGCGTTTGCGACGCGCCTGTACGAACTCATCGGGCAAACATTCCCACTTAAACTCGGCAGACTGCATCAACGTCTCGTTGGCCCGCACACCATGTGGAGTTATCAGATTTTGTTCGGCAGTAAGGATTTCGATCAGTTCATTCCGTGGCTGGATCAGCAACGCGGCCAGTTGAGCGTGTTAGTTCACGCTGATACCGGTGATGATTTGGCGGATCACACGACCCACGCATACTGGCTGGGTGAAGCGGTTGATTTGGATTTGAGTCGGTTTTAAACATCATTCAATGAGGTTGAACGCTCATGTCGCGCTTTAGACTTAGCGTACAGAAAACATTTCTTTAGCGCGCCAGTGACTCTTTGCAGGCACAAAGAGTCACCAGAAAGTGCCTTTCGCGGCTCGCTGGCCGGGACGGTTATAGGCGTTCCCTACGCCAATAACCTAAAAATTCGTCCTGAATTTTTCCCTCTAAACTATCAACAATGCCTCCGATTAGCGCTGCCCCGCATTAGTCATTCATTTGTCGCGGACAAAGAAAAAACCGCTCCCTGAGGAGCGGTTTTAGACCAGCAGCAACTGTGTCGTTAGTTTTACTTTTTATTTGCGTATTTCATGGAGTCCAGGGCCACTGCGAACACGATGATGGAACCCTTGATGATGTATTGCCAGTAAGGGCTTACGCCGATGTAAGTCATACCGTAGTTGATAACGGTGAAGATAAGAACCCCCGTTACCACGCCCGCGATACTACCTACACCACCAGCAAAGGACACGCCACCAACCACACACGCTGCGATCGCGTCGAGCTCATACAGGAAGCCCAAGTTGTTGGTTGCGCTACCGATACGTCCCGCTTCCAGCATCCCCCCGAATGCGTAGAAGACACCTGACAATGCGTACACTTTCAGCAGAGTCAGAGGCACGTTAACACCGGATACTTTCGCTGCTTCTGGGTTACCACCCACAGCAAAGATATTTTTGCCGAATACCGTTTTGTTCCACAGAATCCACATGAACACCGTCGCGATAATGGCGTAGAAAGTGATGTAGGAGAACCGGAACCCGCCTATTCGGATAAAGCCTTGGGTGAACGCCGTGAAGCGGTCATCAAACCCAGCGATTGGTGATGCACCTACCGCGTCGTAGTACAGAGAGTTGATACCGTAAACGATGATCATCGTACCCAGAGTCGCGATAAATGGCGTTACTTTCAGGTAGGCAACAATCACACCGTTAACCAGACCGATGATGGCACCGATCAGACACACACAGATGATCACTGCGATGATTGGCACTTCACCAATGCTTGGGAATACCTTGTTCACGTTGTCGATAGATTGAAGCAAGGTCGCGGAAATTACCGCAGCCAAACCAACCTGACGACCGGCTGAAAGGTCCGTACCCTGTGTGACGATCAAACCTGCCACACCCAGTGCAATAATAACGCGCACTGAAGATTGAGTAAGAATATTACTTAAGTTACGAAGACTTAAGAATGAAGGCTCCTGAATAACGATAACGGCCAGTAGAATAAATAGTACTGCGTAGATCGCGCCTTCTTTTAAATGCTTTAGTGCAAAAGATTTAACTGCATCCATAATACATTCCCTAGAGGTAACGAGAGGCTAGCTCTAATATTTCGTTTTGTGTGGTTTCTTTGGTATTAACAATACCCGCGGCGCGACCGTTACTCATCACTAAAATACGGTCTGTGATACCCAGTAATTCCGGCATTTCAGAAGAAATAATAATGATGCCTTTACTTTTCTTCGCCAGTTCCAGAATCAACTGATAAATTTCAAATTTTGCGCCAACGTCAATACCACGGGTCGGTTCGTCCAGCATTAAGATTTCTGGTTGAGTTAACAGCCAGCGACCGATGATCACTTTTTGCTGGTTACCACCAGAGAGCGAACCAATGGAAGTTTGGTGTGAAGGCGTTTTTACGCGCATGGAGTCGATCACCCACTGCGTATCGCTCTTCATTTTCTTATCGCTGAGCAGACCATAAGGGGTTTTGTACTCATCTACGTTGGCCACCAGTGAGTTGAACGTAATGTCCAAGTTACTGTAGATACCTGTAGAGCGACGTTCTTCCGTTACCAGTGCAAAACCGTTGCGAATCGCTTCATGCGCATCGCGGTTTTTCATCTCGCGGCCGTGAAGTTGAATGTGGCCTTCACTGCGTTCACGCACACCAAAAATGGTTTCAACGATGTCGGTACGGCGTGAGCCAACCAGACCCGCAACGCCCAGAATTTCACCTGCACGCAAATCAAAAGAGATGTCAGTGATGGATGGCTGGTTCAGCGCAGTCAGGTTTTTCACCTCAAGAATGACGTCTTTTGGTGTGTTGGTTTTTTCCGGGAAGCGGTGCGTCAGTTCACGGCCAACCATCATTGATATGATCTTGTCCATGTCGAGGCCTTTGAGCGGGCATGTATCCACCCACTGGCCATCACGCAGAATCGTAATCTCATCACAGATGGCAAAGATCTCTTCCATCTTGTGCGAGATGTACACCACACCACAGCCTTTCTCTTTCAGCTTGTTGATGATGGTGAACAGGTGATTCACTTCTTTTTCCGTCAGAGAGGACGTCGGTTCGTCCATGATCACCACTTTCGCGTCGTAAGAGAATGCTTTGGCAATTTCCAACATTTGCATTTGCGAAACAGATAAGGTGGCGACTTTAACTCGCGGATCAATATTAATATCTAACTCTTCGAAAATAGCTTTGGTATCACGATACATTTTATCGTGGTCAACAAATAAGCCTTTTTTCGGATAACGGCCAAGCCAAATATTGTCCATAACGGAACATTGCTTAACCTGGTTTAATTCCTGATGCACCATGGAAACGCCAGATTCCAGGGCCTCTTTAGATGAAGAAAAGTTAATATGTTTTCCGAGGAAAATAATATCGCCTTCATCTTTTTCGTATATTCCAAACAAACATTTCAGTAACGTAGATTTACCCGCGCCATTTTCACCCATCAGAGCGTGAACAGAGTGCGGACGAACTTTTAAATTTACGTTATCTAAAGCTTTTACACCTGGAAATGATTTGCTCACTCCTGTCATTTCTAACAGGAATTCATGTGTTTGATTTACCATGGCATCACTTTACTGTGTTTAAAACGAGAACCGATAAATATCGCTTAGATACATAGGTGATTCGAAAATGTGGTAACTGGGGAGAGATTACTCTCTCCCCCGAGCAGGTCATTACTCAAGTGTAGATTTATCAACACCTACGTAAGGAACGCGTACCACTTTGTTTTCGATGTGCCATTGAGTACCTTCAGTTGGCGCTTTGCCTTCTGCAAGGTTACGAGCAAGCTCGAACGTTGCTTTCGCTTGAGAATCAGCATCGTTCAGTACAGTACCTGCCATGTCACCAGATTTAACCAGTGCCAGTGCTTCAGCCAGTGCGTCAACACCGTAAACAGGTAGTTTCACGCCAGCACCGCGTAGCGCTTCGATTGCGCCCATTGCCATACCGTCGTTGTTTGCGATAACCACTTCAATTTTGCTGCCGTTAGGGCCAGACAGCCATGCATCCATCTTGTCTTTTGCCATAGCGGTATCCCACATACCGGTATCCATGTGCAGTTGTTCAGTCTTGATGCCGTTGTCATTGATAGTTTTAACTGAATAAGTGGTACGAGCTTCAGCATCTGGGTGGCCTGGTTCGCCTTTCAGCATTACGTACTGAAGTACGCCGTCGCCGTTTTTATCCCATGCTGGGTTTGCTTTCCACTGTTGAGAAATCAGATCGCCCTGGATGATGCCAGACTCTTTAGAGTCAGTACCTACGTAGAACGCTTTGTCGTAGCTTGCCATCGCGTCTGCGCTTGGTTCTTTGTTGTAGAACACAACCGGAACATCATCAATTTTCGCTTTTTGGATGATGGTTTTCGCTGCTGCAGGGTCAACCAGGTTGATTGCCAGAGCTTGAACACCACGAGCCAACATCACGTCAACTTGGTCGTTCTGCATTGATTGGCTGTTTTGAGAGTCGTTCATCAGGATGCGAGTATTGCTATCTCCTGCTGCTTGTTTCTCAATCGCTTGGCGTACTACAGACATGAAGTTGTCATCGTATTTGTAGATAGTGAAACCGATGGTGGTTTCAGCCATTGCTTGAGAACCGAAGCCCATGCCGGCAGTCAGCATCGCTAGTACAGTTAACTTTCTCATTGAACAAGTCCTATTTGTTGTTTTGTTATACAGATGTAGGGGACAAACGTTATCGAAATGCAGTACGCATGAAAACGTTTACTCAGCCAAGTATAGTGAGCAAAAGAACAATTAATGTGAAGTATGTAAGATTTTGGTTGGATTGCAGATTAATTGTAAGAGTTTGTTTAAATAGTTTGATGCCAATTGCAAATTACGCTCGCGAACGTAACACAATGTAACAGCGAGATCTGGTTCTCTTTTTTGGAGGGGGTAAAGCTGAGTTTTTGTGATGTTGAAATCGAGAATTGAGTAAACGTTTACAGCGTAACTTGTTAAGGCAGGGTCAACAAGTCGCTGACCCTGAATTTGAGACATTGCTTAATGAAATGCGAGTGTCAGTTGGTAGTGATAATGACGTTTGAGCAACTGGTATTGTTCATGCACACTTGGTGTCCAAGAGTCATCGCCACCGACGCCCATATGCTCCGCATCCAGCCTCACCCACAGCTGCCCGCTCGGTTGCAGCTCGTTGGTGTGACGCGCTTTCGCAACATCCTCAGCGCGGTAGCGACTTACCGATAGATGATAGTGCCCTTTGATGTGAAGCTGGCCGATATCACTCTCTTTCACATCGCAGCGCAAACCACTTTCACTCGGGAAGATATACGGCGTATGCAGATCGGCGACCGGAGCACGGTACGCTCCGACATGCGCCGACGTTTTACGATCCGGATAGTTCTCATGCGGACCTCTGCCGAACCAGCTCACTTCATCGATATCATCTGCCAGTGCCAGTTCAATCCCCACTCTTGGCAAGGAAGGCAATCCGGACGCGGTTTGGACATCCACAGTGAGTCGCACTTCACCATCTGCATAGATGTGGTATTGCCATTGAGTGCTCAGCACGGCCAACCCTTCAAAGCTGTGCACATAACGCACGTCGATCCAGCAGGCATCGCTCAGCTGGTGATGGCGGAACTGGACACACTCACGTTTCAGATATGGCAAGCCCATCGCTTCCCAGCGTGCAATCCAAGAGTTGGGGTCCACTTTGTTTGCTTCACTGGTGCCAATATCGTTATCCAACGGCGCACGATAGAAGTTATCACGCAGTCCGCTCGTGAGTTTTTGCTCATTGCCAACCCACCACGCATCGAGTTCTCCTGTTGAGGTATTGAACTCAATCTGTTGGTTTTTGGCACGGATCTTCAGGCGGTTCAGTGCGTTCTCTATTTTCGGCGCGCCCGACAGATTGCCTTGCTCAAGTGGTAAACCAAACGCGCCCGGCAACTCAAACTGCGCACACGAAATTTCATGCCCGTTGTCGGCCCACGCGGTCTCTTTCGCCAGTTCGACACACACCGTGAGATGGTAGTCGTAGCCAATCTTGGCGGCTGGCAGCGCATCCGCCAGCACCAGTGTTTCACTGGATTGCGGCGCCAGAGTAATCAGCCGTTCACCGCGCGCGATAATATTGCCCTGTTCGGTGATCTTCCATACCAATCGCTCCTGTGGCGCCGTGAACAGGTTTTCACTTGTTACGCGAATGGTCAGTGGCTCAGTGCTCAACAGTTCAATCTGATGAAATTGCTGGGCATGTTTGGCTTCGTACAAAGTGGGATGCACCGTACGATCCGGGAAAATTAAGCCGTTAATACAGAACTGGCGATCGTTGATTTCATCGCCGAAGTCGCCTCCGTAAGCCCAGTATTGCTCACCTTTCTCATCAGTGCGGGTCAAGCCCTGATCCACCCAGTCCCAGATAAAACCGCCCTGCAGGCGCGGATACTCGCGGAAGGTGTCCCAGTACTGATGAAAATTACCCAGACTGTTGCCCATGGCGTGGGCATATTCACACAGAATCAGCGGGCGCTGCTCGCCCGGCATGCCAATCCATTTTTTCAACGCCAGCTTAGGGGTAACCGCTGGGTCAGATGCTAAACGTTGATCAGTCTCAACCCGTGCGTACATCGGGGCGATAATGTCGGTCGCGGCGGTATCCGAGCCACCGCCTTCATATTGCACCGGGCGTGAAGGATCTCGCTGCTTAGTCCACTGATACAGGGCATGATGGTTCGCGCCAATCCCCGATTCATTGCCGAGCGACCAAATGATGATCGACGGGTGGTTTTTATCACGTTCGACCATGCGCGTCATGCGGCGAGAAAAGGCATTCAGCCAAGTCAGATCATCGGCTAAACGACACATCGGGAACTGGCCATGGGTTTCAATGTTGGCCTCATCCACCACATACAAGCCGTATTCATCACACAATTCATACCACATCGGATGATTTGGATAATGCGCGGTGCGCACCGCATTAAAGTTGTGCTGCTTCATCAGCTTGATGTCTTGAATCATGCTGTCGCGGGTCATGACATGACCCAGCTCCGGATGATGTTCATGTCGGTTCACCCCACGAATCAGCAGGCGCTGACCGTTCACGCGCAGTACGCCTTGGGTGATATCCACCTGACGAAAACCGACGTCGTAAGCTTCGCAATCAACGGTTTTCCCATCGCTGTTGAGCAGTGTCACCACCAAACGGTAGAGATAGGGATCTTCGGCGCTCCACTTACGCGGATTGTCGATATGGATGCGGTGGTGAGCTCTTTCATTCCAGGCGCCCTTTTCATCCACAATCTGTTGTCCGGTCGGCGCATTACGTTTAGCAAACACGCTGTTACCTTCGGCGTCAAAAAGCTCAATCGCCACCTGATGATCAGAGTTGCACTCGCTCAGCGATGTCGTGACATTCAATGTCGCATCTCGGAAACAAGCATCCAACTCGGTTTTGATTTCGACATCCGCAATCGACACCAGCGGTTTGGTGGTCAAAGTGACATCGCGGAAGATGCCACTCAGCCACCACATATCCTGATCTTCAAGGTAAGAACCATCGGACCAACGCATCACCATGACCGTCAGCAGGTTTTCACCATCGGTAAGATGCGCTGAAAGATCAAACTCCGCAGGCAAACGACTGTCTTGTGAGTAACCTACCCACTCACCGTTACACCACAAGTGAAACGCCGAGTTCACCCCATCGAAGGAAATGAAGTAACGCGAATGCTCAAGGCGTTCATCCAGCGTAAAACGAGTGCGATATACCCCGGTCGGGTTCTCTTGCGGCACATACGGTGGATTATCAGCAAAAGGATATTTGATGTTGGTATAAATCGGTTTGTCGAATCCCTGGCATTGCCAGTTTCCCGGGACAGCAATTGAAGTCCAATGCGAATCGTTGAAATCTTGTTCAATAACATCAGGGATAACGATTTCAGGCTTTGCGTATAACTCAAACTTCCACTCTCCGTTAAGAGATCGCTGGTTGGCAGATGGCTGTTTTGTTTTGGCCGCTTCTTCACTGTGATAGGCATGTAGCGGAGCGTGAGCAGCGAGTACGTTATGATGTGTAACGTGTTGATTTTCCCACTCTCTTGCTAAAATAACCTGAGCAAAAGTTCTCATTCTTCAAATTCCTGTTGTTTCAGATTGCCGGTCCGAGTTGCTATTATTTGTTGGTGCCGACTAGTTTGGTAACGTTTACAATTATCACTCTAGCGCCAGCATAAAAACAAATACAGTGCCCTGCTCTGTATCTTTGCTCTCCATCACCAACTTTGCATTTCCCGCCTATTTTTTGCGTCGTCTGTTTTACGCCCTTTCATGCTTCTCTGAGTAAGTTGGCAAAAATAATAATTGGCATATGCTAATAATGAGAGCAAAATGGCAGGCAATTGATCATCAAGGAGCATAAAAATGAAGTATGCGCTGCCCATTCAAAACCAACGCCTGAGTAATCATTTTTCTAAGGCCCCCCAATTTTTGTTGTTCGATAGCCAAACCGGAAAACAACAGTGGCTGGATATCGAGGCCACTGAAGAAGCTCGTTCTGAACACCACTGTGGCAAAAAGAAAACGCTGCTGGCACTGCTAAAACAGCACCAAGTCGATGCCGTGGTTGTGCGCAACATTGGACAATCGATGCTTGCCAGCCTGTTTTCATCGGGTGTTAAAGTGTTCTCCAGCCCAGCTATTCACGACATAGGCAACCTGAGCACAACCCAGCTCACACCCGTTACGGATATGAATTACGCCAGGCCGTCTGCCCACAAATCCGCTAAACCCTGTGCTGGTCACTCCGCTTGCGGTCATCAAGACGCCTGCTGTCATAAACCCGTGGACAACACTAAACTTAAACCAAGAACACTTGAGAAACTGCAGCGCGTGCTAAAGATTCACCGCTAAGGAGTAAGCATGACTTACCTATTCGCCTTCGGGTTGTTTCTGATTCTGGTCGTATTGATGAGTATCGGCGTGTTGATGCGGCGTAAGCCGATTCAAGGCAGTTGTGGCGGGTTGTCCAGCGTCGGCGTCGACAAAGTGTGTGACTGCGAAACCACCTGCGAAGAACACCAATCCAAGCTTTATCAGATACAAGAACCCACCGAGAAAAAATAATTGGTTCTGGTGCGATACGAAGCAATCGCACCAGTCAATCGGTCTATTTTCAAAATATTTTTGAAAGTCCTTCAAGCTAAAGACTCTTTTTCCCTATTCATCAGGACGTTATCTTTCATACCAACCACTGTCCATTTGGAAAAAGACCCATGAACATTACTGCACACGCAAAATCCCGTTACTCAACGAAAGCTTTTGATGCCGACAAGCGCATTACCGATGAGCACGTTCAGGCGATTAAAGATCTGATCCGTTTCAGCCCTTCCAGTACCAACTCACAACCTTGGCATTTCATTCTTGCCAGCACAGAAGAAGGCAAACAGCGCATCGCAAAGGCGGCACAAGATCGTTACGCCTTCAACGAGGCGAAAATCCTTAACGCTTCACACGTACTGGTGTTCTGCGCCAAAACCAGCATTGATGAAGAGTACCTGCTGAACCTTCTGGAAGTGGAAGACAAAGACGGCCGCTTTGCCAATGCTGATGCCAAACAAGGCATGCACAATGGCCGCTCTTTCTTCGTGAACATGCACCGTTTTGATCTGAAAGATGCGCAGCACTGGATGGAAAAACAAGTGTATCTGAACGTGGGTACGGTACTGCTCGGCGTTTCAACACTGGGCATTGACGCAGTGCCAATCGAAGGCTTTGATGCCAAAGTACTGGATGAAGAATTCGGCCTGCGTGCCAAAGGCCTCACCAGCGTAGTAGTAGTGCCACTGGGCTACCGCGCAGAAGAGGATTTTAATGCGAAGCTGCCAAAATCGCGCTGGCCTGAAACTAACATCATTACGGAGTGCTAATGGCGACGATTCACCTGTTGGCTGAAATCAAAGCCAACCACGGACAAGAAGCAAATCTGGAGCAGGCATTACGCGCACTGCTTGAACCTTCACGCAATGAAGATGGTTGCTGTCAGTATGAACTGTTTCAGGATGAATCGATTCCTGGTCTGTTCGTCATGCAGGAAATCTGGTGCTCCGAAGCGGCTCTGGCTCAGCATCAACAAACTGAGCATTTTCAACACTTCGTTGCACTGACGGAAGAAAATGGTTGGATTGAATACCTTCAACCACGCCAGCTTAGGTTCCTTGCTTAAGTTTCGATAAGCGATACCAGCGCCATTTCTATCCCCTCAACGGAGATGGCGCTTCTCATCTCAAACCAATTATGGTGTGATACGCCCAGTTATCGCCACTTGCGACACGATATGAAAGCGTTAAACGATCTCAATATATTCGTCGAAACCGCTCGTCAGGGCAGTTTTTCCCAAGCCGCACACAGTCTGGACGTCACTCCTGCCGCAGTCAGTGCCGCCATCAAACGCCTTGAAGCTCAATTGGGGTTTGCGCTGTTTGTTCGCTCAACACGTAGCCTGCGGTTAACCAACGAAGGCGACATCCTGCTGCAGAAAACTCAAGCTGCATTGAACACCATTCAGGAAGGATTGGATCAAATCGCACAAACCCAAGGGGAAATCTCCGGCACGCTCAATCTCTCTGCTCCGTCCGACTTTGGCCGCAATCAGTTGCTGACTTGGCTGGATGAATTTGCCGAGCTGTACCCTAATATTTCCATCAACTTGGATTTGTCGGACGGCATTACCAACCTGTATCACCGCCCGATTGATCTGGCGATTCGTTACGGTACACCGCCCGATTCCAACTTTGTTGCCCTGCCTATCTGTACCTGCAATACCCGTATTGTATGTGCCAGCCCAGAGTATGTGTTGAACAAACCAGCGATTGTTAAGCCGAGCGATTTGCTACTGCATCATTGTCTCTGCTTTATGTTGTCCGACACTTATCACAACCGTTGGACATTCTGGAAAGACGGCGAAACTGAAACCGTAGTGGTAAACAGCAAACGCAGTGCGAATGATGGCGACGTGGTGCGCCGCTGGGCCATCAATGGCCGTGGAGTGGCGTATAAGTCATTGTTGGATGTCAGTCAGGACATCATTGACGGCCATTTAATTCCGCTCATGCCTGACTGGCAATCGGAGCCTTGTCCGGTCTATCTGGTGTGCGCTGACAAGCGTCTGCTCAATCACGCGACGCGCGCACTGCATCAATTCCTTCAGGCGAAATGTGAGCAGCGCATGCGCCAGGTGAAAGATCTCATTTCCCGACGTTACAGTCAGGTCATGTAATGACTTACGCTAACGCAACCGGGCCAGAACAATTTTCTGGTCCAAGTGGTCATGCCATTCGGTGTAATCCATACCGCGTTCGAAAACATACTCTGTTACCAGACTGCGTACACACTCGACCAGCGTTTTGGCATTCCATGGTTTTTCGAAATAGCGGTCAATACCCGCAGCATTAATCGCATTAATGGTGTCGGTATGAGTCGCCTGACCGGTCAGCAGCACTTTCTTGGTGCCTTTGAAACGCGAGTCTTCCGCCACCTCTGTGAGCAAATCAACACCGGTTTTGCCCGGCATGACGTGGTCTGAAATGATCAGGGCGATATGCTCGCCCTGCGCATCGAGATCGTCCATCAAATCCAGCACTTCATAAGCCGATTCGCAATCCTCAATATTGAGCCAGGTCGCCAAAGGTTCGAGATCCTGCAGCACTGCACTGAGCACTTCGCGCTGGTCATCAACGCAAATGATATTAAGCTTCTCCATAGTCATCCTCGACAGGTAATTTGATCCTGAAAATGGTTGTGTCGTGATTGCTTTTAACGGCAATCGTGCCGCCGTTACTGGAGACAATCCGTTTCACGATGGCGAGTCCAAGCCCCAAACCAAACGACAAGCCGTCTTTTTTGGTGGTAAAACTGGGTTGAAATATTTTTCTGCGGGTTGCCTCGTCAATCTCCGGGCCGTTGTTGGCGACCGTAATTAAGATTCGCTGTTTGCTGTAACGGGTGTGAATATCGATGGCCGGTTCAGCGCTGGTTTGCATTGCATCGCAGGCATTTTTAATGATGTTGACCCAAACTTGCACCCATTCTGTGGTCGAGCCTTTAATGATGGGCAGAATGCCCGGCCGCATGCGTACTGACACGCGCCGCAAATCGCTCTGCAACAGCGCTAGTGCGCGGTTTAACGTGTCGTTAAGATCCAAGTCTTCATTCAAATTGATTTCTGTACGCCCTAATTGCTTCACAGACTTCACAATGCCTACCGTATGTTTAGAAGCCAAACGCAAGTCATGCAAGTCCCGCCCCATCTGCCAGTAACGAATGGCAAGATGAGGATTCTTCAGCCAGTGGGCAGACAGCTCGCGTTCAGGTACCGCTCGTGCCAGTTCGCGAGCGATATTGCGCGGCAGGTGATACTGCTGCTCAAAGCGTGCACCACGTTCGCGCGCCTCGCTGGATGACGCTTTCTGACCATGCAGCAAACCAAAATCAAAAAACAGGCTGGCTTCGGGATGCACCTCTTCCAGCAACTCGAGAAACAGAGTCTCCAACCGCTCGGTTTTGCTGCTCACCACGCCAATCGCGTTGTTGAGTTCGTGGGCAATCCCCGCCGCGAGCTGGCCAAGCGTCGTCATCTGCTCTGCGGTATGCAGGCGCTCCAGCGCTTTCTCCTTCGCAACGGATTCCTGCATAGCACGACGCTGACGGCGACTCAATTCCGCTACCATTACCGGCATAAACTGAGTGCTCAGTGGGCCGAAAGCGGCCTCATCGACTACTTTGGTATAACGATCAATCCAACCCAGTTCGACATCAGTTTGCGCCTCAACGGTCGATGACGCTGTCCAATTTCCCGAAAAGAAACTGTGCACACCAATAAATGCGCCTTGTGAGGCGGAAAAGACGCGAATCGATTTGCCTTCTTTTTCCTGGAAATGGCCGGTCAGCTCTCCTTCCCGCACATAGTAAAGGCGGTCGTTATAGCCATTTTGTTCCAGCACTCGTTCGCCCTTGACCAAGCGCAAAGTTCGCTGCGGGCAACTGAAATAACGTTCAACGAGCGCCGACTCCTGATTGTTCATACGCTTAACCAATATGACCTAACACATGCAGCAACCAAACCATCACAAAGCTCAGCAGCACCCCTACCACACCAAGGATGACCCCGACACGCGCCATTTGATTACTCTGCACATGGCCAGTGGCATGTGCCAACGCGTTGGGTGGCGTACTGATGGGCAGCGACATGCCCAGCGACGCCGCAAAAGTGACTACCAGAATCAGGGTAACTTCTCCGCCCAGTGGCACCAGCGAGGCCATAGATGCGCCCAGTGCCGCCATGATTGGCATCAACAGGTTGGCGGTCGCGGTATGGGACATAAAGTTTGCCATCATTAAACACAGGAAGGCGGCACCAAACAGCACCACATAAGGCGAGAACTGATCAAACGGAATGCTGTTGACCATCAATTGCGCAAGACCGGTTTTGTCGAGCGCCAGACCGAGCGCGATACCACCGGAAACCAGCCACAGAACGTCCCAGGAAATTTTCTTCAGGTCTTCTTTGTTGATGATACCGGTTACGGAGAACACCGCAACTGGAATCAACGCCACTGTGTACGAGTTCATGCCATGCAGCGAACCCATCAACCACAAGATGATGGTGAGCGCGAAGGTCACGTACACCACCATGGCTTTGGGTGTTTTAAGGAATTTACCTTTGATGCTGAGCTCAATTTGGGTTTGCTCAGCTTTGTACATAAAGCCAATCAGAAACCACGCCAGCGTCATCAGAATGATGACAAACGGCACGCCAAAGGCCATCCACTGACCAAAGGTAATGAGGTTCTCACCAACCAGATATTTAAGCGCAATGGCATTCGGCGGTGTGCCGATTGGCGTACCAATGCCACCAATGTTAGCCGCAACCGGAATACACAAGGCGAACGCAATACGCCCCGGATCTTTCGGACCAAATACCGCAATGACCGGCGTCAGAATAGACAGCATCATCGCTGTGGTGGCGGTATTGGACATGAACATCGAGAATATGCCGGTGATCATCATCAGTCCCAGCATGACGTATTTCGGATTCTGGCCGAATGGCTTGAGCAGCACACGGGCTAAGTTCACATCAAGACGATATTTCGTCGCTGCCATCGCCAAAAAGAATCCCCCCAGAAACAGCATGATGATCGGGCTGGCAAAGGTCGCCATAATGTCGCTGTAGTGCAGCAAACCGCCAAATTCGGGTGACGACTCATTGAGTCTGAACAACACCAACCCCTTGTCCGACAACATCATCAGCTCAAGCACAATGATCACCACCGATGTCGCGTAAATCGGAATCGGTTCAAATACCCAAAGCAAGGCGGCCAACAGGAATATCGCAATAACCCGTTGTTGAATGATGGTCAGCCCATCAAACGGAAATGCACTAAGCGGCATCAGCAACACCAATAAAGGAATCGCAATCGGGATGATAAATTTGAGGTACGGACGAATCATAAGCTCTCTTCCTGAGGGTTCTGCCCGGTCTGAAAGCGACCTGCGCTGATTAGGATTTTCCAAACGAATAGGCTCATTATCAGCCACGTAGAAACAAAAGTTTGGCTTTAGATCAATGATTAACGGAGCTTCACTGAGCAGATGTGAAAAGTGCGTCCCTGCTAGCAAATATTGGCGCTATGTCGCGGGCAGATAAATGATACGGCGTCTCCTATTCACCGCACGTTATTTGCGGCATAATCGCTGCGCCTCCTGTTTCATACTTTTTGGTGTTTATGTTACTGAACAAATCTCCGGTACTGCTCGCCGTTGGCTGCCTGTTGTGCGCCATGGTGACGATTCAATCCGGTGCTTCGATTGCTAAACAGTTCTTCCCTGTTGTCGGTGTCGGCGGCACGGTTGCGCTGCGCATTGCATTGTCTGCGATTATTCTCACACTGATTTTTCGTCCGTGGCGCCTTCGCCTCAGCGTACCTCAGTGGCGCGCCATGTTGGTGTATGGTCTGAGTCTGGGCGGCATGCAACTCTCCTTTTACTTTGCACTGGAACGCATTCCGCTTGGTATCGGTGTGGCGTTGGAATTCACTGGACCATTAATGCTGGCGCTGCTCTCATCACGCCGCAAACGTGACTTTATCTGGATTGCACTGGCTGTGGCCGGCCTCGCGTTGCTGCTGCCTGACATGTCGGGCGTGGACGCCCTTGATCCGATTGGCGTGGCGCTTGCGCTTGCGGCCGGTGGTTGCTGGGCGGGTTATATTTGGTTTGGTCAACGTGCGGGATCAGTGGGTTCCGGCGGTGCGACGGTTGCGATCGGCCTGTGTATTGCCAGCGTGATATATTTTCCGATTGGTGCCAGTTTGGCGACCGGGCCACTGTTTACCTGGTCGATTGTACCTATGGCGCTGACCATCGCAGTTTTGTCGAGCGCTTTGCCTTACAGCCTGGAGATGATGGCGCTGAGCCGTCTGTCGACTCAGCATTTCAGCGTGATGATGAGCCTGGAACCGGCCATTGCCGCCATGGCTGGCTTGGTGATTCTGGGTGAAACGCTCGGCTGGTCGCAGTGGGCCGCTATCTTACTGATCATCAGCGCCTCAATGGGCAGTACGATGTCGGCGGCGAAAAATAAAGTAGTGGTGATTCAGGAATAACCCCGTCAGATAAAAAACATAAAAAAACCGGCAAGAAGCCGGTTTTTTTATTATTCATCGTGTTGGCCGATTTTTACCGTGCCGTTAGTGCTGAACCACAACGCCTGTTTGCGTCGGCGGCCAAGCAGGATCGGACCATCATCGTAAAACAGGAAGTTCTTCCAATGGCGTTTGAAAACCGACCACTTGGTTTCAATCACGTTGTACTTTTCATAACAGAAATAGACGGTCACATCATCCTGCCAATCAATATGATCGAGAATAGCTTGTGGCATCGCAGCATCGTCGCTCTCCCACTCACTCATCCAATCCACTTCATTGCTCCAGTTGCTGGCTTTGCTTGGCCAGTCCTGTGAGCTAAAGCGCTCTGCATCCGGGCTTTGTGGGCTTAAGTTCTCTTTCCAGAACTGCGCGGCACGCATCGGCGACATCGGTTTAATTTGTTCCAGATCCTGCTCCGGTACGGGCATGGACTGGTGGGTAAAAATCCATTTTCTTTGGTACTGTTCCAAAGGCAAATACGACATGAAATGTCCTTCAGGCTTTTAGCCAACCTTGTTCGGTGGCGTGTTCAATCATTTGCTGTGCGTATTCCCACAGCGCATGTGAACCCTCGTCAATACGACGGTTCACGGTCAGTGCTTGTTGGCGGGAAACACCGTTTTCCATCCAGCTTTGTCCCTGATTATGATAGTTCAACATCATCGGAATCAGGCGGTCCAACGCTTTGGCAAACTTAGCGTCCGCCGATTGTGCCGCTTCAAATTCACGCCACAAACAAAATAGTTCTTCGCCCTGCTCTGTTGGTAGCAGCCCAAACAGTCGCTCGGCCGCTGCGAGTTCTTTTTGCGCTTGCTCAGCGGATGCGGCGGTATCGTAAACAAAGGTATCCCCTGCATCAATCTCAACCATGTCGTGCATCAGCAACATTTTGATGACTCGGTTGATATCGACAGGTTCGTTCGCATGTTCCTGCATTAACAACGCCATCATGGCAACATGCCAGCTGTGCTCAGCACTGTTTTCCAGTCGTCCCTCTGCACATTTGACTCGGGTACGACGTAATACGCTTTTCAGGCGATCCAGTTCCAGAACTAAACTCAGTTGCTGCTGCATTCTTGATTGCATGTTATTCCTTCCAGTTGGGATTCACCAATGATGTCAGGTTGTGATCCTGCCATTGACCATCAATCAACAAATAGTCCTTTGCTTGACCTTCGTGCACAAACCCGAGTCGTTGCAATACGGCTTCACTGCGTTTGTTGTGAGGCATATAAGAAGCCATCACGCGATGCAGATTTTGTTCGTTAAACATGTAGTCACACGCCATTTTCAGCGCGCGCGTCATGATCTGTTTGCCTTGCGCTTGCTCTGCCAGCGAGTAGCCGACATTGCAGGCATAAAACGGGAAACGGGAAATATTGCTGAACGAAATCGTACCCAGCATTTCGTCGCAGTCAGCATCCATGATCAGCAGGTAAAAACCGAGCGCCATCTTGTGCAGTTCACTGAGCTTAATCAGGCGTTGCTGCCAGCCAAGCTCAGAGAAAAAAGCCTCTTCACGCTTAGGTTCCCAAGGCTTGAGATAATCACGATTGACCGTAAAGTAATTCGAAATGCGCGCGGCGTCGTCAAATTCCGCCGTGCGTAAAATAATCTCGCCATCGGTTTTAAATACGTGGCCCGAGGTGTTGTATCCTTCCATCAGCGTTTCTTAATCCCGTAATCACGCAGTTTATTGGCCACCGAGGTGTGTGACACATTGAGGCGTTTCGCCAACTTTCGGCTCGACGGGAAAGATTGATACAGGCGATCAAGCACCTGCGCTTCGTAATCTTTCATAATATCGTCAAGCGAACCATCCAAGTTGATGTTGGTCATACCCGTCGCCACCGTTTCCAGTTGTGGCAGATGGAAATAATCCACCGTCAGCACATCATCCGGCATTTCGGTCAGGGCGCGCAGTACCATGTTATCCAACTGACGCATGTTGCCCGGCCACTGATATTGCGCGAGCTGATCAAGTAGATCGTCGGCCAGTTTCGGCTTCATCATGCCAAGTTTATTGCTGTGTTTCGCGATAAACAGATCCAGCAGTGGCTGAACATCACTAGGGCGTTCACGCAGTGGCGGAATGCGCAACGTCAACACGTTGAGACGATAGAACAGATCTTCGCGGAACTTGCCCGATTCGGCTAACTCCGCCAGATTGTGACGCGTTGAGGCAATCACTCGGACATCGACGTGCACTTCATGTTCTTCACCCACACGGCGGAACGTACCATCTTGCAGGAAACGCAGCAGCTTGATTTGCAAATGCGGGCTCATTTCACCGATTTCATCGAGGAATACCGTACCGCCATTCGCTTGTTCGAAAATGCCTTTGTGACCTTGCTGATGGTTAAACGATCCCGGAGCATGGCCAAACAGTTCGGTTTCAGCGACGTCATCGGGCATCGACGCACAACTCAACACCAAAAACGGCGCGCCGGAACGGTTAGATCGATTGTGACACGCACGCGCCAACATCTCTTTACCCGTGCCCGTTTCCCCTTCCAGCAACAGTGGTTGATCGAGCATAGCCAGCTTTTTCGCATGGCTGATCAACGCTTTGTGGCGGTTAGAAACACCGACAAAGTGTTCAAATCCGAGATTGTTGTGCAGTGGCAGATTATCATCCGCCATCACATGCGACGCCATTGAGCGAATGATCATCATCGAACTGGCAAGTGTCGACTCTTTGGATTCACCAGTGATGTAAACCGGCATCAGTTCCATTACATAGTCGAGACCATCCAGCACAATCTCTTCGCGCACGCGTGCTTTACTGCCTTCTACCCAACGGGCAAAGTTAAATGCCGGCAGTAAACCCGAAATGTGATGACCAATCATTTCCTGTGATTCTTTGTTGAACAGCGACAACGCAGAGTGGTTCGCCATGTCTACCGAGCCTTTGAGATCGATAGCAAGAACCGCATCGGGAAGATTGTTTAGTAGAGAGATCAGTTCGGTGTTGTGACGCTCAATCGGCATGAACTGGATTTTACGGACATCTTTGACTCCCGGAATGCGGCGAATTTCCGCCATCAGTTCACTGAAGGTTTCAAAATCGATGTCCGGACAGTTGAGGTAGATAATGCCGATCACATCGATTTCAATTCCACGTAAATCGATGTTTTTTGAGGCAAGAATATCGAGCAGTTCCCGGGTTAGCCCGAGTCTGTCTTCACAAGAGACTTCAAGACGCACTGAATCTTATCCTAATCAGAAAGTGTCACGAAAAGTTGACAGTAGTTTCTATCAAGGCCAGAAGTGCGTCAAGTAATCTCTTGTTTCAGCGCACACTTTCGTTTATTTGACGGTAAGCGCCGTGACTTTCGCCACGATTTGTTTACGAATTGCGCTTAACTTCACTGCGCGGTCTTTGTGCCACGGTAGTGGACGCAGCAGAGACATAGCTTTGAGACCCAATCGCGCAGTAAGAATGCCGACTCCCAGCCCCTGCCCGGCTCGCGCGGACACCTTGCCCGCCAAGTCCATCGACAGCAGATCCATACTGGCGTCAATCGCGAGTTCACTTGCTCCCGCAGCAGCCATATTCACCAGCACCGCTTTGAACAATTTCAGACGTGACCAGTAACCCAGCTCAACGCCATACAAGTCTGCCAGTTGGTCAATCATCTTAAAATTGCGCCACGCCACCAGCAGCATGTCGGCCACTGCCAGAGGACTGATCGCCACCAGCGCGGCGGCTTCTGTTGAGTACTGCGACACCAGTTTGGTTGCCTGTTTATCCTGCTCACTCACCACCATTGCATCGTACATTTCCAACACTTCGGCATCGCTGTGGCTGCTGTCGAGGCTACTCTGCCAACGTTGATAAGCCGGGCTTTTGGTTTGAATGCCACTCTCTTTGGCAATCTGTTCGCAGAACGCCTGACCGTGTCCCACCGCATCGGTGTTGATCAGAGTTTCAGCCTGCTCTTGAACGGAGAAATGG
Source organism: Vibrio sp. LQ2 (assembly GCF_023920125.1). Classification (NCBI taxonomy): domain Bacteria; kingdom Pseudomonadati; phylum Pseudomonadota; class Gammaproteobacteria; order Vibrionales; family Vibrionaceae; genus Vibrio; species Vibrio sp. LQ2. The sequence continues at coordinate 703,261 of NZ_CP085308.1, read as the reverse complement.
TTGCGCAGTTTGCGCAGTTTCCACAACTCTTTACCCAAAGCGCTCAAACCCAACCCGGCCAGTGCTGAAATGAAACCTGCCCAACCAAGGCTGAGCCAATCTGCACTCTGAATCGACGTGACGACGTTATCAATGGCTTGCCAGACCACCAAACCAGAAAAGGAAGCCAGCAGTGTGGCCGCAAACCATTTGCGTCCACGTTTAGGGCGAATCACTTGTTCAAGTTGCGATTCAACGGCAGTTTCAACCTCTTCAGCGACGCTTGGCACAAATGTCTGCGCGGCAGAAAATTGCTGCTGCGCATTGAGTTCTACGTTGGGTTCTTCCGTTTTTAGCGGCTGGCTGAACACTTGTTTGGTTTTCAATTCGCTCATTTCAATTTGTCTCCAATCAGTGTTTCTAACGCTTTATCCAGACGGATGTGTTTGCAAGGTTCATCACCACTATTTTCCATCGGACGAAATGCCGTAAAGTCGAACTGATGTTCTTGCCAATAGTTTGGATTAGGCAGCTTTTTCGGCACATCGCCCGGGTAAACTGTGATAGCGTCCCCTGCTGCCGTCACTCCTTGAATGGCTGAAACTTTGCCTTGCGGCGCGTCGATATAGCCTGACTGAGTTGCCCGCACCGAGGCCATACTGATGCAACTCATATCGATGTTTTCATACGCCGCGTGCTGCCATGCCGGATGAATCATCTGTTGCAGCAGAGACACCATGTTGGGATGCTGATCCGGCGTGACATGATCCGCTTTCGTTGCAGCGAAGAGTACTTTGTCAATTTTGGGCGCAAACAGCCGACTCAGGATGCCGCTGCGGCCATAACGAAAGCTCTGCATGATCTGCTCAATCGCGCTGCGCATATCCATAAAGGACTCGTGTCCTTCATTCAAAGGCGACAGGCAATCCACCAACACAATCTGGCGGTCGAAGGTGGCAAAGTGGTGTTTATAGAAAGCTTTCACCACTTTGTTCTGATACTCCTCGTACCGTTGCTTCAGTAGCGCCAGCATTGAGTGTTTCACCGCTTTGCGTTCACTGGTGACGTTGCGACAAGGGAAAAATTGCAGCACTGGCGCGCCTTCCAGCTCACCCGGCAACACAAATCGGCCCGGCTGAACCCAATGCAAACCATGCTCTTTGCACTGATGCAGATATTCGGTATACAGCGCCGCAATCTGTGCCAGAGTTTTCTCATTCGCTTCCTGATCGAGGTCGAGTGCAGCCAGTGCAGTCAGCCAAGGTTTGGCTAACTCAGCACGTGTGCCATGCAGCGCGTTAAATTGCTGCGCGGACCACGTCGCAAAGTCGAGTTCCAGCAACGGCAAATCCAAAAGCCATTCGCCCGGATAATCGATGATGTCCAGATACAGCGTTGAAGTGCTGCTGATTAACTTACGCGTGCGACGTTTGCTTTGGTATTTGATCGCCAGACGAATCTCGCTCACGTCGCGTGTTGGCACTGGCCATTGCGGAGGAATGCTGTGCAGCTGCTCCATCGCCTCATCGTAAGCAAAACGAGGCACCATCAAATTGGTTTGCGGTACTCGCTTGGCACCAATAATGCGCTTGTCTCGCGCGGCAGCCAACAGGGGCAAATTATTGTGGGTAGAGGTATGCAATAACTGATTAACCAGAGAGCTGATAAACGCCGTTTTACCGGCGCGTGACAGCCCCGTTACTGCTAAACGTACGTGAGAATCTAAACCGCGATGGATCAGATCCGTCATTTCTTGGCCAATTCGCTTCATTCATGGTCTCCACTGGAAAAAAACAAATATGAGTACAACAGGAACTCATAATGTTAAGTAGGTTAGCTGGAGTAATCTTAATACGAGATGAATAAAAAAGCCCCTGAATAAAATCAGAGGCTTAGATAAGCGAAATATCGATTCCGTCAGCAGGCTTTTTCTTCGCCCTCGGATATCTGACGATTTAGTCTTCTTCTATGAGCTTGTAAATCACCAGCAGAGCAATTTGCAGCAACACAAACAACACACAAGTAATGGTGACGTATTTATCATCAAAGATACTGATACCGTGCAAAATCAGGTCGTAACCTAAAAATGCGCCCACAACCACCGCGATCGCGATCTGCAGGATTCGAATAAAGCGAGGCATGTTGCTCTCCTGACGTTTTTAATAAGTGACTTAAGTATATAGGGAATTAGTATATAGAAAAAAGGTGCTGCGGACGCAGCACCTTTGTCATTTATTTGCTAAGAGTGTGCAATCGGGATCACAGACCCGACCATTCACTTTTACTTAGCCGCTTCAGCGATTTTCACTTTCCACGTATCCGGACCCACTTGGTGTGCGTTGACACCTTGAGAGTCAACCGCAACGGTGACTGGCATATCTTCGACTTCAAATTCGTAAATCGCTTCCATACCCAGATCTTCAAACGCCACCACGCGCGCTTTCTTGATCGCTTTAGACACCAGATATGCTGCGCCGCCCACGGCCATCAGATAAACGGCTTTGTGGTTTTTGATCGATTCCACCGTCGCAGGGCCGCGTTCTGCTTTACCAATCATGCCCATGATGCCGGTTTTATCGAGCATCATGTCGGTAAATTTATCCATACGAGTCGACGTTGTTGGGCCAGCTGGACCCACTGCTTCGTCACCCACAGCGTCAACCGGGCCTACGTAGTAAATGAATTTACCCTTGAAGTCGACGCCTTCTGGCAGGCCTTCACCATTGTCCAGCATGGTTTGAATGCGTTTGTGTGCCGCATCGCGGCCAGTCAGCAACTTACCAGACAGCAGCAGAGTTTCGCCGGTCTTCCACTGTTGAGCTTCTTCAGCGGTGACGGTATCCAGATTTACGCGGCGAGTGTTCGCGCCCGCTTCCCAAGTGATTTGTGGCCACTCTTCCAGTTTTGGTGGCTGCAGATCAGCAGGGCCTGAGCCATCCAGAGTGAAGTGTACGTGACGAGTCGCCGCACAGTTCGGGATCAGACACACAGGCTTAGACGCTGCATGCGTAGGTGCGGTTTTGATTTTCACGTCAACCACAGTCGTCAGACCACCCAGGCCTTGTGCACCGATACCCAGCTTGTTAACACGGTTGAAGATATCCAGACGCAGCTCTTCTTCTGCGTTTTGCGGACCACGTTCAATCAGCTCTTGAATGTCGATGTGTTCCATCAACGATTCTTTTGCCAGTACCGCTGCTTTCTCAGCCGTACCGCCGATACCAATACCCAGCATGCCAGGAGGACACCAGCCCGCGCCCATGGCTGGCAGGGTTTTCTCAACCCACTCTGCGATGTCGTCAGACGGGTTCAACATCACCATCTTGGTTTTGTTTTCACTACCGCCGCCTTTCGCCGCGATCTGAATTTCTACTTTGTCGCCAGGTACCATGTTGATATGTACCACAGCAGGCGTGTTATCTTTGGTGTTGATGCGTTTGCCAGCAGGATCCATCAGTACCGATGCACGCAGCGGGTTATCCGGATTGGTGTAAGCCTGACGTACACCTTCATCAACCATTTGTTGCACGGTCATATCCGTGGAATCCCACTGAACACCCATACCAATATTGACGAAACAGGTCACGATACCGGTATCCTGACAGATAGGACGGTGGCCTTCTGCAGACATACGAGAGTTAATCAGAATCTGGGCAATCGCGTCTTTCGCGGCCTGGCTTTCTTCACGGTGGTAGGCTTTTTCTAGGGCTTGGACAAAATCCAGAGGGTGGTAGTAAGAAATGTACTGAAGTGCATCAGCAACACTGCTGATCACATCCTGCTTGCGTATAACCGTCATTGCATGCCTCGTTATCATTATGCTTCCGTGGGCTGACGCTTGAGAGAAATGCAAAACGAGTCAGTGGAGCCAGAAGGCGAAAATCGACTGAACAAGAGCACGTCTATCAAGTAGCAGCTTTTCGTTGGAGTTTTATGATACTCTTGCTTTCCTCTACACGCTATGCAGTGAACTGTCTCTCTGTCACAATTTACACAAATGAATAACAACGAAAAAACTCAGATTCAAGCTAAGCCGCTTACTTATCAACCGGATCTCGCTAATCAGCTGTTTTCAAAGGTTGAAAGCCAGCCTTGGGCGATGTTGCTCCGCTCTGCATCCGACACGCATATCGACAGTCGATTCGACATTCTGGTTGCTCATCCTATCGTCACACTCACCACTTTTGGCGACGAAACCGAAGTGCGCGAACCCGGTGGTGTGACATTGTCACAAGATGACCCTTTTGAATTGCTGGCTAAGTTACAGCAACACTATCTCCCAGCGTTGCAATACAACGATGATCTGCCTTTTATCGGCGGCGCACTGGGCTATTTCGCTTATGATTTGGGGCGCCGCGTTGAGCGTCTGCCTAGCCTTGCCGAACACGATTTAACAGCGCCGGACATGGCCGTTGGCCTGTATGAATGGGCAATCGTCGTTGATCATCAACTGAAAACCGCGCGTGTGATTGGTCAGAACATTGAAAATGCAGAATCACTGCTCGCAGACGACAATCAAAAGCCGCTGACGCCTTTTGCCCTCTCCTCGCCTTGGCAGTCAAACATGACACCCAACAGCTACCGTGAGAAATTTACGCAAGTGCAGGAATATCTGCTCTCTGGGGACTGCTATCAAATCAACTTGGCACAGCGTTTTCAGGCGCATTACCAGGGCAGCGAATGGCTGGCTTATCTGAAACTCGAACAGTTCAATCTGGCGCCGTTTTCTGCCTTCATTCGCACTGAGCAAGGGGCCATTTTAAGTGTTTCCCCAGAGCGTTTCCTGCAAGTCAAAGACCGCATTATCGAAACCAAGCCGATCAAAGGCACTCGTCCGCGCAGTGACGATCCGGTCGTCGATGCCGCCAATGCAGCTGAACTCGCCCAAGCGGAAAAAGATCAGGCAGAAAACCTGATGATTGTCGATTTACTGCGTAACGACATCGGCCGCGTTGCCAAGCCAGGTTCAGTACACGTTCCTAAACTGTTCGACATTGAGAGTTTTCCGGCGGTGCACCACCTGGTGAGCACTATTCGCGCTGAACTAGACAGCCCATACGATTGCGCAGATCTGCTTCGCGCCTGTTTCCCGGGCGGTTCAATTACTGGCGCACCCAAAGTTCGGGCGATGGAAATCATTGAAGAGCTCGAGCCTCATCGTCGCAGTGCGTACTGTGGGTCGATTGGTTACATCAGCCGTCACGGCCGAATGGATACCAGTATTACCATCCGTACTCTGGTTGCGCAGAATCAACAGTTGTACGCGTGGGCAGGCGGTGGCGTGGTCGCCGACAGCCAATGTGAAGCGGAATATCAGGAAACGTTAGATAAGCTGAGCCGTATTCTTCCGGTGTTGGAAAATTAACTCAGCCATTTGTTGAGAATGGCATCCAGATCCAGCGCAGTGTAAGGCTTGGTCAGGATGTCATTCATTCCACACTGAAGACAGCGCTCCCGCTCCTCCAGCGTCGTAGCCGCGGTAAGTGCGATGATAGGCATGTTGAAGCCACTTTTGCGCAGTATTTCGGTGGCATCAAAGCCGTCCATTTCCGGCATACGGCAATCCATAAAAATCAGGTCATACGGTTTGTTCTCAACCGCCTCAATCGCCTGTGCTCCGTTTTCACAATTATCCGGAGTAAGATTCACCTTTTTCAGCATTTGGTTGATCACCAACTGATTCATACGAATATCGTCCACCACCAGAATAGAATGCTGGCGCAGAGCATCAGGGCTGACGCGCAGCGGCCGGCTTTCGTACATTGGCACTTTCAACTCACGCGAGCCAATCTCCAGCGGTATTGACACAAAAAACTCTGTTCCCTCGCCTTCCACACTGGAAAAGTCGATGTCGCCACGCATGAGTTCGACCAGATTCTTGCAGATGGCCAGACCAAGTCCGGTTCCCTCATACTGACGGCTTGATGAGCGATCAACCTGAGTAAATGGGTCAAATAAGGTAGCATGAGACTCAAAGGGGATACCAATTCCGGTATCCGTAATACGCAGTAGCAGACGGTCATTGATCCAGCGCGCCAACACTTTCACTTCGCCGGTATGGGTGAACTTGATTGCGTTGCCAACCAGATTCACAAGAATCTGGTTAATACGTTCAACATCGCCAATCCAATACGCAGGAAAGTCGCCCCGCGATTCAATCACAAACCCGATCCCACCTTCTCGCGCCTTGTTGGTGAAAATGCCGTACAGAGTATTTTGCAGATCCTGCCAGCGAAATTGCGTCATGATGAGCTGCATCATCCCCGCATTCATTTTGCTGAAATCCAGCAGGTCGTTGATGATGACGCGCAGCATGTCCCCGGAGTGTTGCAAGTTGGTCAGATAACTTTGCTGCTCTGCATCCAACAGGGTGTCGGCAAGCAGTTCGGCACTACCGAGCAAGCCATTCAGCGGTGTACGCAATTCATGATTAATCATGGCGACAAATTCTTTGGTCGCTTTTTCTGACTCTTCTGCCCGCTTTCGCGACTCGACCTGACGTTTCATGATCATCTGACGACTGAGCGCGCTGCACAACAACTCACCGACCAAGGACAGCTGCTTAACTAAGAATTCTCGTTCAATGTTCTCTGAATGAATCTCAAACACCATATGACCAGCCGACAAACGCTCAACCATCAGCGGCAGGCAAAGGTAATCCTGCTGCCAGTGCGGCACTTCCATATAGGGTTGGATCAGCGACAGCTCAATGTTCCCGAGTTGATTCTCAACCAACCCATCCACTTGATCCGGCGACAATTGCAGAAATACACTCGTGATGACTGGTGTCTGGATCAGGCGCTCAATGAACGTGGCGAGCAAGGTGCTGTCCAGTGCACGCGAAAGAAACGCGCGCCCGAAATATATCAGCGTGGAGTCGATGTGCTCTTCAAACTCAAACTTTTGCAAATCCTGCGACGTTTGCTTCTGCAACTGTTTCAGGGCCAAATTTAACTGCTGATTGGCCTGATACAGCTCATAGCTTTTTTGCTCAAGCAGCTTTTCAGCTTCTTTACGTGCAGCCATTTCTCGTTTGAGCTTCCGTTCCATGGGAGACTCAGAACTCATGCTTTCACCTATTCAATCAGCGTTACGGTAAACCGGACCCTACTGAGGTCTTCCGATTGGGGTTCCATAACAACATCAATTTTTTCACCGAAGTAGTCTGCGCATCCTTGCAGCAGCCCCAAACAAACATGAGACATACAGCGAGCACTCTGGTAATCAAAACTGACCTCTGTGGCGGATTCATCGATAAACAGGAATCGGGGTGGTTTGGCGTCCGGATACAGCTTCTTAACTTCCACGTGTATGTAGTCCTCTACATGACGAATAAACGCAAAACAGCTGTTCACCTGAGACAAATTAGCAGACGCAGGCACTGTCCGATACAGCGACTGAAAAACGCTGACTCCATAAACCCGTTGTAACTCATTACTATCAATCCCAGTTACGCGGCTGAGCTCAATAATCAGTTTCACCAAGGCTTTATGATCATAACTTCCGACTGACGTATACACTCCGGAATCTGCCGCCTGCTCAAGAACCTGGTCCAATACGTCTAAGCCAAACTTATCTTCAACCAGCTCGAGAAACTCGGTAAAAATAATTCCTTTCATATTATTGAGCTATCCTTAAACTAGGCTCATAAAAGCATGATTCATAAAGTTTAGATTTTCAAATCGCCGATGGAGAGAATAATTTTGCGTCCAATCAGCAAAGCAGAATTGATTCGGGGTTTCCAACTGATTACTCCGGTGGGCTACCACGCAGAATCCCTTCATCGCGTCGCACACCTGAAATCCCTTTCGTTAAGAAAAGCCTCTGTTTTGATTGGTTTTGTTGAACGCCCGACGGGTTTGAATGTGGTGCTCACTAAACGCGCCGCACATCTGAAACATCACCCGGGCCAGATCAGTTTTCCGGGTGGGAAATATGAAGAGAGCGATGGCACGCTGTACCAGACCGCCATGCGTGAAACGCGTGAAGAGATCGGCATTCAGGAAGATCAAATTGAAATTCTTGGTCAGCTCCCCGAGCTTGTTACTGTGAGTAAATTTGCGGTAACACCCGTGTTGGCATTTATTTCACCAGATTATAAAACCCTCATCGATGCGAACGAGGTAGAAGAAGTTTTTGAAGTCCCTGCCGACTTCCTGTTGGATCGTCGTCAACTGTTCAGCAACACTTTTCAAATCAAAAACTCCCCTCACCGAGTGTTCGCCATTCCATATAAACATCATTTTATATGGGGTATGACGGCACAAATCATCCAATCCCTACAAAAACACATAAATAGTGGTCGATGAACCCGCCACTCCTTAGTTTTATTAGCTTTTCACCAACACTCTGCTAACAACCTCATCTTTTACGCAAACGTTTGCGATAAGTTATTCTCATGATTGCACATATTCGGATAACTTTTACTAATCCAACTCATTAACAATTTTTACATGTAGCACAGGTTTTTCGTGATCCGAGATGGGTTTTTGACATATCATTCAATAAGCGCAGACAATTCATGATTTAGATCTAGTTTTCATAGAAGAAAATTCTGCAAAATTGCGCTCGACTTATTTCCTGTTCCCAAAAATGAGTAAAACAACATGAATACAACCACTACGGTTTCATCTACCACACAATCTGCTGGTAAATGGACCTATAAAGATTTCGTATGGTCTCTGTCGCTGTTCGGTACCGCCGTAGGTGCAGGCGTTCTGTTTCTGCCTATCAAGGCTGGTGCGGGCGGTTTTTGGCCATTAGTTATTTTAGCCCTACTCGCTGCTCCAATGACGTGGTTCGCTCATAAGAGCTTGGCACGTTTCGTTTTATCGGCGAAAAACCCTGAATCGGACATCACAGACACTGTAGAAGAACACTTTGGTAAAACTGGCGCTAACCTTATTACCTTTGCTTACTTTTTCGCGATTTACCCTATCGTTCTGATCTACGGTGTTGGTATTACAAACACAGTGGATTCTTTCCTGGTAAACCAGATCGGCATGGAATCGATTCCTCGCTGGTTGCTGTCAGGTGCGCTGATTTCAGCCATGACTGCTGGTGTCGTATTCGGTAAAGAATTGATGCTGAAAGCAACCTCTGCGATGGTTTACCCTCTGGTATTCATCCTGCTGGCGCTGTCTGTATTCCTGATCCCTGAATGGAACACTTCTATGATGGAAGTGGCACCTGACTGGTCTGGCATGCCTGCTATCATTTGGCTTGCGATTCCTATCATTGTGTTCTCGTTCAACCACAGCCCAATCATCAGCCAGTTCACTAAAGAACAGCGCATGCAACACGGTGACAATGCGGTTGCTAAAACCGACATGATCACTGGCGGCGCAGCTATGATGCTGATGGGCTTTGTTATGTTCTTCGTCTTCTCTGTGGTTCTGTCTCTGTCTCCAGAGCAACTGGCTATGGCGAAAGAGCAAAACATTAGCGTTCTGTCTTACCTGGCAAACATCCACGAATCACCAATGATCTCTTACTTGGGTCCAATCGTGGCATTTGCAGCGATCACTTCAAGCTACTTCGGCCACTTCCTGGGTGCACATGAAGGTCTGGTCGGCCTGGTAAAATCTCGCAGCGAGATGCCTATCAGCAAGATTGAAAAAATCTCTCTGATCTTCATCGTAGTGACCACTTGGATGGTAGCAATTGTTAACCCAAGCATCCTGGGCATGATTGAAACCATGGGCGCTCCAATGATTGCCGCAATCCTGTTCCTGCTGCCGGTATTCGCGATGCGGAAAGTGCCTGCAATGGCGAAGTACAAGACTTCAGCACCAGTGCAAATTTTCACAGTTATTTGTGGTCTTGCAGCCATTAGTTCTGTAATCTACGGCGCTCTTTAATCTCTACGTAAAGTATGAGCTTAGAACACAGAATATAACGATAATAAAGAGCCTCCCTTACCGATAAGGGGGGCTTACTTTTGAGGTAATCAATATGATTAGTGTATTTGATATCTATAAAATCGGTGTCGGTCCTTCGAGCTCACACACAGTCGGACCGATGAAAGCGGGTAAGCAGTTTATTGATGACCTGCGCGCAATGGGAAAATTGCGCGACATCACTAAAATCACCGTGGACGTTTATGGATCATTGTCACTGACAGGGAAAGGTCACCACACGGATATCGCGATCATCATGGGTCTGGCAGGCAACACGCCAGAAAAAGTGGATATCGATGCCATTCCGGGCTTCATTGCCCGCGTTGAAGAAACTGAACGCCTACCTGTCGGCATGCACTGTCATACGGTTGCCTTCCCTCGTGAAGGTGGTATGAACTTCCACAGAACGAACCTGTCTCTGCACGAAAACGGTATGCAGATTCACGCGTGGATTGATGAAGAAGTTGCGTATTCAAAGACTTACTACTCTATCGGCGGTGGTTTCATCGTGGATGAAGAGAACTTTGGTAAAGCCATTGAATCTCCTGTTCAAGTGCCTTACCCGTTCAGCACGGCTGAAGAGCTGGTAAACCAGTGTAAAGACAGCGGTCTGTCGATGAGTACACTGGTGATGGCGAACGAAAAAGCGCTGCACTCTGATGAAGAAGTGCGTACATATTTCGCCAACATTTGGCGCACCATGCGTGAATGTATGGAACGTGGTATGAGCACCGAAGGCATTCTGCCTGGGCCTCTGCGTGTTCCTCGTCGTGCGGCTGCTCTGCGTCAACAACTGCTGACTTCAGAGAAAATCACCAACGACCCAATGGCGGTGGTTGACTGGGTTAACATGTACGCATTTGCAGTGAACGAAGAAAACGCAGCCGGTGGCCGCGTGGTGACAGCACCAACCAACGGTGCATGTGGCATCATTCCTGCGGTTCTGGCGTACTACGACAAGTTCATTCAAACCGTGACCGAAAAAGATTACATCCGTTACTTTGCGGCTTCTGGCGCAATCGGTGGTCTGTACAAGCAAAATGCCTCCATCTCTGGCGCTGAAGTAGGCTGTCAGGGTGAAGTGGGCGTAGCATGTTCAATGGCAGCCGCAGGTCTGGCTGAGCTGCTTGGCGGTAGCCCTGAGCAAGTGTGTATGGCCGCTGAAATCGCGATGGAGCACAACTTAGGTCTGACGTGTGACCCGGTTGCTGGCCAAGTGCAGGTACCATGTATCGAACGTAACGGTATTGCAGCGGTGAAAGCGATCAACTCTACCCGTATGGCTCTGCGTCGCTCTTCTGCGCCACGCGTGTCTCTGGATAAAGTTATCGAAACCATGCTGGAAACCGGTAAAGACATGAACGCGAAATACCGCGAAACGTCGACAGGCGGTCTGGCAGTAAAAGTTATCTGCTAATTCCAACCTGAAAAAAGATTCAGCCCGATGTTCCCCCATCGGGCTTTTTTGTGCCCGCTTTACTAATCTTTACTTAGTTTTACTCACTAACGGCTTGTTTCAAATCGTGATCGGCTTATAAATAGTAATAATTCTCGCCGTCTCAATTTGGTTCATTTTTAATCTCATGTCTAAACGTACAACTAAGAAAAAAATTCTCGCCATCGTGTTAGTTGGCCTTTTCGCCGCTGGTGCAGGCTATTACTTTTATCCTAAAGAAGCCCCGCCAAGCTTTGCGACAGAACCTGTCCAGCGCGGCAACATCGAAAATACCGTTCTCGCAACCGGTATGCTTCAAGCTTCCAAGCTGGTTGCCGTGGGTGCTCAGGTCTCGGGACAGATCGAAAAACTGGCGGTGTCACTGGGAGATGAAGTCAAACAAGGCGATCTGGTTGCCCAGATAGACAGCCTGACCCAGCAGAACACGCTTAAAGAGGCGAACGCTTCGCTGAATAGCACCAATGCTCAAATCCGTGCTAAGCAAGCACAGATTCGTCAGGCGCAAGCCGAGTTCAACCGTCAGAAAGGCATGCTGGCCGACAACGCCAGTTCCAAAGCCGATTATGAATCGGCAGAAGCGTCACTCGCGGTTTACAAGGCAGAACTGGAACAGCTCAAAGCCGAGTTGGAGCAAGCCAAAATTACCGTCGACAGTGCAAAAGTGGATTTGGGCTACACCACCATTCAAGCACCTTTTGATGGCACCGTGGTTTACAGCGCCGTTGAAGAGGGGCAAACCGTCAACGCCAATCAAACCACTCCGACCATCATCGAGCTGGCACAGTTGGATAAGATGACCATCAAGGCGCAAATTTCAGAAGCGGACGTGGTCAACGTCAAGCCTGGCCTGCCCGTCTACTTCACGATTCTAGGCAAGCCGAATAAGCGTTATCACGGCACTCTGCGCGCCATTGAGCCGGGGCCGACACTCATGGACGGCGATGATAAAGATCTGTCCGTCAGCAACGACGAAGCGATCTACTACCACGGCCTGTTTGAAGTTGATAACCCGGATCGCACGCTGCGTATCGGCATGACCGCGCAAGTGTCTATCGTGCTCGATAAGGCAGAAAGCGCCCTGTTGGTTCCGGCGCAAGTGTTGATTCGCAAACCGGGGCCGAAACCGGGCTATCAGGTGCCTGTGCTGGTGAATGGTCAGGAAGAAATGCGTGATGTGACTGTCGGTATCAACAACAAAGTGAATGCCGAAATCACTTCCGGCCTGAATGAAGGCGATCAAATCATTCTGGGTATGCCGGGACAAAGCACAACGATGTCGAGCCGCCGCATGGGCCCACCGGGGATGCGTTTCTGATGTCTCAAGCATTACTTCAAATCAATCACGTTTACCGTCACTTCGCCGCCGGCGATGAAACACTCACGGTACTCAAAGACGTCAACCTGACGATTGAGCGTGGTGAGATGGTTGCCATCGTGGGCGCGTCAGGTTCGGGTAAATCGACGCTGATGAATATTCTCGGCTGTCTTGATCAGCCGAGCGCCGGTGAATACTGGATCAACGGTCAGGACACCTCAACGCTTGATTCCGATGAGCTGGCGCGTTTGCGTCGTGAATACTTTGGCTTTATCTTCCAACGCTATCACCTGCTGGGCGATCTGACGGCTCTCGGCAACGTGGAAATCCCCGCGATTTACGCCGGTTACGACAAAAAATCTCGCCAGGAACGGGCGACATCGCTTCTTGGCCGCCTCGGGCTTTCTGATCGTTTGGATCACAAGCCAAACCAGCTCAGTGGTGGCCAACAGCAACGCGTTTCGGTCGCCCGAGCTCTGGTCAACGGCGGTGATGTCATTCTGGCCGACGAACCGACGGGAGCTCTCGATAGTAAGAGCGGCTCAGAAATGATGACGCTGCTGCAGGAGCTGCATCAGTTGGGTCACACCATCATTATCGTGACTCACGATATGAAAGTGGCCGAATACGCAGATCGCATCATCGAAATTAAAGATGGTGAAATTCTTAGCGACACGGTGAACAAACACACGCAAGCTGACACCAATCTCGACTCCGTCAGTGAACCCAAAGCCGACAACGCATTTTCGCGTAGCCGTAAGTTACTGGATGATTTCTGGGAAGCGCTCAAAATGGCGCTGCTCGCCATGTCGAACCACAGATTGCGTACCTTCCTGACAATGCTGGGGATCATCATCGGCATCGCGTCGGTTGTCTCGGTGGTTGCGCTCGGTAATGGTTCGCAGAAATCGATTCTCGACAGTATTTCGTCAATGGGAACAAACACCATTGATGTTATGCCCGGCACGGGATTTGGTGACCGACGCTCAGGACGAGTCCGCACCTTAACGGCGGCGGATGCTAATGCTCTATCCAATCTGTCGTTTGTCGACAGCGTGACACCGACGCTCAGCACTTCCGTCACCATCAAATACGGTAACCAGGCCGTGACGGCGTCAGTTCAGGGTGTCGGGCCGGACTATTTCCGCGTACGTGGTTATGAACTGGCCGACGGTCAGTACTGGGATCAATCCAGTGTCGAGACGCTGGCGCAAGAAGCCGTGATAGACAACAACACGCTGAAATCTCTGTTCCCGAATCAGGATCCGATTGGTGAAGTCATTTTTGCCGGCAATCTGCCCGTGCGCATCATTGGGGTCACTAAAGCCAAAGAAAGTGCGTTCGGAAATAGCGACTCGCTCAACATCTGGGTGCCCTACACCACCGTCAGCGCCCGCATGATGGGTCAGAACTATCTGGATCGTATTTCGGTTCGCGTCAATGACAGCACTCCCAGCGATGCCGCAGAACAGGCGATCATTTCGCTGCTGAAAATGCGCCATGGCACGCAGGATTTCTTTACCATTAATACGGACACCATTCAGCAGAATATTCAGAAAACCACCGCAACCATGACATTGCTGATTTCAGCCATCGCAGTCATCTCACTGATTGTCGGCGGCATCGGAGTGATGAACATCATGCTGGTATCCGTCACTGAGCGGACACGGGAAATTGGTGTGCGCATGGCTGTCGGTGCAAGGCAAAATGACATTTTGCGTCAGTTCCTGATTGAGGCCGTATTAGTTTGTTTATGTGGCGGTACGATTGGTATCGGTGTCGCCTATTTAATTGGTGCGCTGTTTGCCACCTTTGGTAGTAGTTTCTCTATGATTTATTCCACCACTTCGATTGTGTCGGCGTTCTTGTGTTCCACTCTGATCGGCGTTCTGTTTGGTTACCTGCCTGCGAAAAACGCGGCGCAGCTTAACCCGATTGATGCCCTGGCTCGGGAGTAAATCACGATGAAATGCTATCAATATTCAACCATCGCATTGTGTGTGCTACTCGCCACCGGCTGTGTTGCGCGTTCAGAGTTACCGGAACAGAACGTAACCGTTCCCGAACAATGGCAAACCGGCCAAACCCAAAGCGAGACACAGGCAATCAGTCAGTGGTGGACCAGCTTTGGCGACCCACAACTCAATCAATGGGTTGAGAAAGTACTGGCCACAAACAGCGACCTGGCGATTGCCACGCTGACGCTCAAACAAGCGCGTTTAGAAGCAGGATTGGCAACCAGTGATACCTATCCGGATGTCTCAGCCAGCGTTTCGGGTGAACGCTCTAAACCGCTGGATGGTGGCGGCAGTTCGAAAAGTTATCAGGCCAGTCTGAGTGTCAGCTATGAGCTCGATCTGTGGGGCAAATTATCTGCGGCCAAAGATGCAGCCATGTGGACGGCCCTAGCAACGCAGCAAGAGCGTGAAGCGACTGCGCAGAGCCTGGTCGCCACCACCGCGCAGCTTTATTGGCAAATTGGCTATCTGAATCAGCGTGTCGAACTGAGCAACAACGATATCAAAGATGCCAAGGAAACTTTGGCGCTTACACAGAGCCAGTATCGTCATGGCTCGGTTACCAGAGTCAATGTGCTGGAAGCAGAACGCACTCTGGCGGGGCTGGAAGCGACACATCGTGATTACCTGCAACAGCGGACCGAAGCGGTCAATGCCTTCGCCATTTTGTTTGATCAGCCACCGCAAGATCTCGCGACCAGTATTCCGGCGCTGCCCGATTATGCTGTCCCAACCATCGAAGCGGGTGTGCCGGCCGATGTGCTGAATCGTCGCCCGGATGTTAAACAGTCACTGTTTGAATTGAAATCGGTACTGGCCACAAAAGATAATACCGACACCAACTATTTCCCGTCACTGACACTGACCGGTGCGTTGGGCGGATCGTCTACTGAACTGCGTAAATTGATCAGCGATCCGATTGGCACGTTGGGTGCCGATTTGACGCTGCCGTTCCTTAACTGGAATGAGATGCAGCTCAATCGCGATATCGCGCAAGTGAAGTATGAATCGGCCATTATCAGCTACCGTAAAACACTGTATGCCGCGTTGCAGGACGTTGATAACGCGCTGTCTGCGAAAGAGAACTATGAATTTCAGGCAGAGAAGTTACAGAAGCAGTACGACAGCGCCGCAGAAGTTGCCCGCATCTATAAAAGCCAATATGAGTACGGTGCGATTGATATCACCACCCTGCTTGATGCTCAGGAAAATGAGCGCAGTGCCAAAGCGTCATTACTGGAAAACCGCTATAACCAGCTGGTGAACATCGCTACGGTGTATCAGAGCCTCGGCGGCGAAGATATCGTAAAAGATTGATCCTGACGTCGCCGCCAATTCCGGACAGAAAAAAGGTCACCCTCAGGTGACCTTTCTTTTATGCTTCGCCGCTGTAAATGCAACCTGCGGTACAGGTTTCTTTAATTTCCACTTTGCTCAGCATCGGCAGGCTAGGTTTCAGCTCTTGCCAGATCCATTTTGCCAGCACTTCGCTGGTTGGGTTTTCCAAACCTTCAATGTCATTCAGGTAGTAATGGTCAAGACGATCGTAAATCGGCTTAAAGGCAGCCTTGATTTCTGCGAAGTCGACCAACCAACCCGTATGAGGATCCACATCACCTGCTACGTACAGGCGAACCAGAAAAGAGTGTCCGTGCAAGCGGCCGCATTTGTGGCCTTCTGGCACGTGTGGCAGATGGTGCGCTGCTTCAAACATGAACTCTTTGTAAATCTCGGTTTTCATCTTGGTTCTCGGGCTTTCAAAAGAGACGCAATACTACGGAATCTCGCTCTGTGAGACAAGTCACTCAAACAGTAATTCCACTCTTTCCTCATTTTCCGCCACCGTTATTTGCGTCGTAAATATGGCAGCGATGTCAAATTTTTGAGCACAAGTTCCCTGTGTCACAATTCTAAAAACCATATTTTGTTTGTGGTCACAGTAACTTAAGTTTCATTTTTGCACTACTTTACTTTAACGATATATTCACACCGTCAACCCTACATTAAAAACGATAAGCAAATCATGAGCTCAACTATTACAACTAAGCTTCTGTTGACCCTAATTTCCGTTTTCGCCATGGTGCTGGCCGGCTCGACGGCTTATCAATACTGGCAGCAACGCGATTTAATCAACTCCGTCCTGAGTGAACAGTTGCACGATAAAGCCAGCAACTATTTTGACAGCCTGAATATGATGATGCTCACCGGCACCATGGCGCAAAAAGAGACGTTGCGCCAGAAGGCACTTGCTCAAGAAGGCATTGAACAAGTCCGTGTGTTACGCGGTGACGCAGTAAGCAAGCTGTACGGCCCAGGCCAGAAAAATCAAGAGCCCGTGGATGATATTGATCGCCGCGCGTTGAAAGGCGAGTTCATTCTTGAGCCTTATGAAGCCGATTGGGGCAAAGGGATTGTGGTTGCCTTGCCAATGAAATCGAGTGAAAGCTATCGCGGCACCAACTGTGTAGCCTGCCACATGGCGCCAGAAGGTCAAGTGCTGGGGGTTATTCGTCTGGAATACAATCTCAGCCATCTGAATCAGCTTATCAGCCACCGCACCTGGATTGGGGTTGGCATCATGTCCGCGATTGCCTTGATCGGTTTTCTGGTCACCATGATGCTGATTCGCCGTATTATCGTGCGACCACTGCAACATACCTCCAGCTTTATGAGCCGTGTCAGCGACAGTAAAAACCTGTCCCAGCGTCTCGACCACAGTAAAAATGATGAACTTGGCCAGCTCGCCTCTTCAATCAATTCACTGATGGATACCGTTTCCAACAGCCTTGAACAGGTACAGGATACTTCTCACTCTTTGGCAAGTTCGGCCAATCAGTTAACCGATGTTGCGCAGGTGACCGATCAAGCCGCGAACAACCAGCAGCGCGAAACGTCCGAAGTGCAAAGCAACATTGCAGAAATGCAAGCCAAACAGAGTGAAGTTGAACAAGCGACGGTTGATGCGTCGGCGCTGATCAATCACACCACTTCGGTCGCACAACAAAGTGCCAAACAAGCCCACCTGGCAAGTGAAGACATCAAACATCTGGTCGGTGACATTGAGTCGGTCAAAGGCAAGATTTCTCAGCTCAACGATCAGACTGGCGAAGTGTCGACCATTCTGGAAGTGATCAAAGGCATTGCAGAGCAGACCAACCTGTTGGCACTCAACGCGGCGATTGAGGCAGCGCGTGCTGGCGAACAGGGTCGCGGATTTGCCGTCGTAGCCGATGAAGTGCGCCACCTCGCCTCTCGCACCGCGGAAGCAACCGGAAATATCGAGAAAATCATCGCTCAGTTCCAACGCGACAGCGAACAATCGCTGTCTTCCGTCGACACCGTGTGCGCTCAGGCTCATCAGCGCTCCGGAGAGATCGAAGAACTGTCGGCGGCGATGACAAATGTGGTGTCGGAAATGCAACAGGTGCTGGCGCATGCCAATAGCATTCAGGAACAGACGCGCCTCACTACGCGCGTCAGCCAGGATGTTCAAGGCAAGATTGAAGTCATCACCCGCCATGCGGATGACACCTCACAATCGGCCACGCAAACGCGGGAAATCAGCTTGGATCTCGAGCAGTTGTCGCAACGTCTGGAATCTTTGCTCAATCAATTTACGCTTTCGCATAAGAAATGAGCATTCTGAGCACATTAATAGTTGATGCTGGTGAATTGACAGGTAATATGTCCCCTTGAATCTGTAAAATTCAATCCAACCCAATGTTTCGCTTATTTTTTAAACATTAAGCACATTTTTGAACCTTGGGTGGAATTTTTACCTCAATGGAGACTATATCAAACATGACTTACGCGCCTGTAAAAGACGTACTTAGCGGTAAGCTGGCAGTAGACAGTGAAGTCACTGTTCGCGGCTGGATCCGTACGCGTCGTGATTCCAAAGCTGGAATCTCTTTCCTTGCCATTTATGACGGCTCTTGTTTCGACCCGATTCAGGCCGTGGTCCCAAATAATCTGAATAATTACGACAACGAAGTATTAAAGCTAACGACTGGCTGCTCTGTTGAAGTAACAGGTAAGATTGTTGAGTCTCCAGCGAGCGGTCAGGCATTTGAATTGGCAGCAACTGAAGTTAAAGTTGTTGGCTGGGTTGAAGATGCTGAAACATACCCAATGGCAAAAACTCGTCACTCTATCGAATACCTTCGTGAAGTGGCACACCTGCGTCCACGCACTAACGTAATTGGTGCGGTTGCTCGTGTACGTAACTCTCTTTCTCAAGCGATCCACCGTTTTTACCACGAGCAAGGCTACTTCTGGATGTCTGCTCCACTGATCACTGCTTCAGATGCAGAAGGTGCTGGTGAGATGTTCCGCGTATCGACGCTTGATATGGCGAACCTACCACTCGATGACAAAGGCAATGTGGACTACAACGAAGATTTCTTCGGCAAAGAAACATTCCTAACGGTATCTGGTCAGCTAAACGCAGAAGCCTACGCTTGTGCATTAAGCAAAGTGTACACTTTCGGCCCGACTTTCCGAGCTGAAAACTCAAACACCAGCCGTCACCTAGCGGAGTTCTGGATGGTTGAGCCAGAAGTTGCGTTCGCAGAGTTGGATGACGTAGCAAAACTAGCAGAAGACATGCTGAAGTATGTATTCAAAGCAGTACTTGAAGAGCGTCGTGACGACCTTGAGTTCTTTGCTTCTCGTATCGACAAAGATGCGATTACTCGTCTAGAGAGTTTTGTAAATTCTGACTTTGCACAAGTGGATTACACTGATGCAATTCAGATCCTTCTAGACTCTGGTCGTGAATTCGAGTTCCCAGTTGAATGGGGTATCGACATGTCTTCTGAGCATGAGCGTTACCTAGCTGAAGAACACTTCAAAGCGCCAGTTATCGTGAAGAACTACCCGAAAGACATCAAAGCTTTCTACATGCGCCTGAATGATGATGGTAAAACTGTAGCAGCGATGGACGTTCTGGCACCAGGCATCGGCGAAATCATCGGTGGTTCTCAGCGTGAAGAGCGTCTGGATGTTCTGGATGCACGCATGGTAGAAATGGGCATCGACCCAGAGCACATGAGCTGGTACCGCGACCTACGTCGTTACGGCACAGTGCCGCACGCTGGTTTCGGTCTGGGCTTCGAGCGTCTGGTTTCTTACGTGACTGGTATGGGTAACGTTCGTGACGTAATTCCATTCCCACGTACTCCACGCAGCGCGAACTTCTAAGCCTGTATGAATTAAAAAAGCCTCCAGTTCGGAGGCTTTTTTGCTTCTGGCGCTTGGTTAAGGCTGGTCCATATTCATTTTCACTGCATAACGCACACTCGCGACACAGATAGCCAACATCACAAATGGTATTGCCGCAGCGGTGTATTCTGTCCAAAATAATTCAGCGAACGATTTCGCCAGAATCAGATGCGCAAAAATTAAAATCAACGCACTAAGAATAGCCACACCAATCAACTTTACTTCCGGTGGAAACGATCTGATTTTCATACTAGCTCCTGAGCAATTAACTCCCTAACCCATTGAAGCACATTCGTTTACTGGCTACCTAGAACAGTTATCCAGTATAAAAGTGGTACAGTTTTCTCGCCGGGTTTGAACTGATCTGTATTTTGATTGGCCTCGACGTGCTCTTCGGTTCAATTCGGTTGATACTTTTCTCAATGTCATTAGAGAAATGACTCAGCCTTGTTCATACTTAAGGAGAACGGGAATAAAAACGGGAGCCGATCATGAAAGTGTTTAAAATCGAAGATCTCTATTACAACGGCGTCAAAGATGGTGTGCATAGCTGGGATCACCCCTATGCTTCCAATCCCTATTATTGGCATCCGGACTGGTTACACATCGCCGAAGACGCAACAGGTCTTCATCCCAAACAACCATTGGAGGTTGCAGAGGGTGAAGAAGCCACAGAAGAAGATGCGAAAAAAGCCATTGTTAAACATCTCAACGAGAATCAGTAACGCTAAGGCTTTCATTGTTCGCGGTGAAAGCCTTTATTATTGTGGTTTAACTCTCCCCACCATTGCTGTTTACTCGTTCTGTTAGGCAAGTTTTTCGTTGGTACAAAATTTCACCAATTCAATAAATTTGTTGTCCAGCAGTGGCTTAATTTTCTGATTTGAATGTATAAAAATCGAGAATAGGACCGACGGTGTAAAAACGATAACGATTACATAACATTTTTGATTCTTCTTTCATCATCTGACGCCTTATAGACCAAGCAGTGAAAGTCCATCGAAGGATGAGTAACTTTTACGCACTTTGTCAGTAAAGCGATAAAATTCGCGCTCGGTTCCCCCCTCTTTCCCTGCCAAAATCGTCGCTTTTTTTAGACTTCAGAGCCAAATGAAAATTTTTTGAATTTTTCTGTTAAGTGCTGTTGTCACAGGTATTTCAGAAAGGTATAAATACGATAAATTTTGATGAAATTTTCCACCCACCTTAACTAACATGGATGAGCATTATGTTTGAAAAAGTTGTCGCGGCCCCGGCTGACCCTATTCTTGGTCTCACTGAAGAATTTAAAAAAGATCCTCGTGCAGACAAAATCAACCTGGGTGTTGGTATTTACAAGAATGAAGCTGGTGAAACTCCAGTTCTTGCGACAGTGAAAAAAGCAGAAGCAGCACTGCTAGAGTCAGAAAAAACCAAATCTTACCTGACTATCGAAGGTACTGCGGAATATGGTCTGGCGGTTCAAAAACTGCTGTTCGGTGCTGATTCAGACATCGTAACCAACAAACTGGCAAAAACGGCTCAAGCTCCTGGCGGTACTGGTGCTCTGCGCGTAGCGGGCGAGTTCATCAAACGTCAAATCGGCGATGTTAAGGTGTGGATCAGCAACCCAACATGGGCAAACCACCATGGTGTGTTTAACGCTGCGGGTCTGGAAACCGTTCAATACTCATACTACAACGCAGCAGCGAAAGACAAAGATTTCGCTGCGATGGTTGCTGACCTAGAGCAAGCATCTGCGGGTGATGTGGTTCTGCTGCACGGCTGCTGCCACAACCCAACAGGTATCGATCCAACAGCTGAAGAGTGGGAAGTACTGGCCAAGCTCGTTGCAGAAAAAGGCCTGCTGCCTCTGTTTGACTTTGCTTACCAAGGTTTCGCAAAAGGTGTGGAAGAAGATGCGGCTGGTCTGCGTACCTTCGCGAAATACAATAAAGAGATCCTGGTTGCGAGCTCATTCTCGAAAAACTTCGGTCTGTACAATGAGCGTGTCGGTGCCTTCACTATCGTTGCCGCTTCAGAAGAAGTAGCGACAACCGCTTTCTCACAAGTGAAAGCGATCATTCGTTCGATCTACTCCAACCCGCCAGCACACGGTGCTGCTGTCGTGACTTACATCCTGAACGATGAAGCTCTGCGTGCGGAATGGGAAGCAGAAGTCGCAGAAATGCGTGAACGTATTCAAGAGATGCGTGAACTGTTCGTCGCAACACTAAAAGAAATCGGTGTAACGGCAGACTTCAGCTTCATCGAACGTCAAAACGGTATGTTCTCATTCTCTGGCCTGAGCAAAGAACAGGTAGCACGTCTGAAAGACGAACTCGCTATCTACATCGTTGGCTCTGGCCGTATCAGTGTTGCTGGTATGACTAAGTCAAACATGTCTCCACTGTGTGAAGGCATCAAAGCAGTTCTGTAATTGCGAGAGTAAAAAGAAGCCGGCGAAAGCCGGCTTTTTTCTTAGTAATTCAATCGGAGCGTTAAACCCATTTCATTGATATGACTGCCTTCTCCATCACGATAAGACACCAAGGCGCCTAACGCCACGCGCTTGAAGAAGTAATAATCGGCGCGCAGAGTTGCAACGTTCTCATCCTGCCACTTGTTACGGATGGCTTCACCAATCAAGCTCATTTCAAACGTTGAGGTAAAGGCATAGCGCACACCCACATCTGCGCTGTAGATAAAGTCATTTTCACTGTAATCACTTTCAACACGAATGCGCATGCCCCCCGCTTTGGCATGGGTGAACAAATCCAAATTCTCAGCCAACAACCAACGATACCCGCCTCCGAGTCTCAGTTGATAACGCTCTATCGTATCGTCGTCAGGGTGGTAAAAGCGTGCGCTGTAGTCGGCGACGAGCAGCCAATCACTCTCATCCCACTTGTGGCTTACACCAAACAGTAAGCCGGTAACATTATCGCTGTCTCCCGCCGCGTAGAGATCGCTGACCGTTCCGGAACTCACCTCCATATTCAGGTAATCGTATTGCAGCGGCTGCTGATCATTGAGGCTGTGTGCAGAGACCATAGGTGCAATGGCAAGTAGCGGTATGATTCCCCAACGTTTTCTCATCACTCTCTCCCGGTGTTGAACGTCTTTTAAACAAGCTTAGACTAAACCTTAGTATGAGGATGCGATATCTTTTGCATTTCTGCCTTCAGCGAAAAATTCGTGTAGTATGAATGGTTTCCAACACCGCCAAGCTGTGTATGCTAATTTTGTATGCACGACGTAACGACAGGAGCCCCAGATGGAAGCCGAACTTTTAGAAATAAAAAACTTCCTCAGCCAATATCCGCCTTTTCGCGATTTGCCCGAAGCAACGCTGGAAGACGTCGCCCATAACGTAGAAATCGCCTACTTCCGTCAGGACACCTCAATCATCCGCTTCGGCGACCATATCGAAGACCTCTATCTGGTGCGCAGCGGCGTGGTTGAAGTCTATCGACGTAAGGGCGAGCTCTATAACCGCTTAACCGAAGGCGGACTGTTTGGTCAGATGGGGCTGCTCACCAACAATAAAGTCCGATTTCCGGTAACAGCGATTGAAGACACCTTGGTCTACTGCATTCCCGAGGCTACGTTTCAATCCCTCTATGAAGACCACGACGCTTTCGCCGACTATGTGGAAGTGCAGGATAACGCCCGCTTGCGTCAGACAGTATCGAATACGGCGGAGCAAAACGATCTCACCACCGTCAAAGTGAAGCGTCTGATTACCAGAGAAGCGCCCTTCGTCTACAAAACCGCAACCATTCAGGAAGTGGCGGTCAAAATGGCGGAAGAGAACGTCTCATCAGTGCTCATCATCGACCCGGATATTCTGCAAAACGATGACGACGACAATCGGCCACTAATAGGTATTCTGACCGATCGCGATTTATGTCGCCGCGTGATTGCTACAGGTATCGATCATAGCGAACCTGTCACCAATGTGATGACCACTGAGGTAATTTCGCTCGACCACAATGCGTATGTTTATGAAGCCATGCTGACAATGCTGCGCTACAACGTACACCATCTTCCCGTCCTCAAAGAACGTAACCCTATCGGCATCATCGATCTGACGGATATCGTTCGTTACGAATCGCAGAACTCCTTACTGTTGGTCAGCAGCATCTTCCAACAGAAATCCATTCCCGATTTGGCACTGATATCGAAACAAGTCAAAGACAGTTTCGTGCGTATGGTCAACGAGGATGCTAACTCACATATGGTCGGTACAGCGATGTCGGTGATTGGACGTAGCTTTAAACAGCGCATTATTGAACTGGCTGAAGAACACCTCGGCCCGGCTCCCATTCCGTATTGTTTCCTCGCGCTGGGATCAATGGGGCGTGACGAACAACTGATTGTCACCGATCAGGACAACGCCATTATTCTGGACGACAGTTACGATGAGGCTATTCACGGCCAGTATTTCGCAGACTTAGCCAAATTCGTCTGCGATGCACTGGATCAATGCGGTTACAGCTATTGCACCGGCGATATTATGGCAACCAACCCAATCTGGCGTATGACGCGTCAAGAGTGGGAAGCATGCTTCGCCGACTGGATTGATAACCCGAATCCGAAAGCCCTGCTCAATGCGTCAATCTTCTTTGATTTGGATGGCGTCTATGGCCGTCTGAAATGGGCAGAACAGCTCAATGGTTTCATTGTCCGCCGAGCGCGCCGCAATAACCGTTTCCTCGCTTGTCTGGCGCGTAATGCGTTAAATCGGACGCCGCCGTTAGGCTTCTTCAAGAGTTTCGTGATGGAGAAAGATGGCCGCCATAATAACTCCATTAACCTCAAGCGTCGCGGCACGGCACCGCTTGCCGATTTGATTCGAGTCCATGCGCTCGCGGTAGGCTCACGCGCGCAGAACTCATTCGAACGCTTGGATGACATCATTGATGCCGGCATTCTGCCCAAAGGTCGCGGACAGGATCTGCGTGATGCGCTGGAGTTCATTTCCATGGTGCGTATCCGCCATCAAGCGTTTGATGTTGAAAATAATATTGAGCCAGACAACAACATCGAACCAGAAAATCTGTCGGAATTTGAGCGCCGTAATCTTAAAGATGCGTTTCAAATTCTCAGTAACGCGCAGAATTTTCTGAAATATCGTTATCAGGCCAGCAACAACTTTAAATAGGCGACACCATGAAGAAACTGTTTCAGGCGCCAAGTATCAACTGGCCCTATAAATATCGTGCAAAACAAAACGTGGTCAGCCACCCTAGCCTGCAGCGCTTTTATTCTTCTGCTCTGCCGGATGGCAATACCCCGCTCGGCGAGGTGGAATTTGTCGCGATGGACTTTGAAACCACCGGCCTTAGCGTAGATAAGGATGAAATCATCACCATCGGCCTGGTGCCGTTTACCCTAAACCGCATTTACCTGAAACGTGGCGAGCACTGGACGGTTCGCCCACGTCAAAAACTCGATGAACATTCCATTGTCATTCATGGCATTACTCATAACGACATCATGGATGCACCAGATCTGAGCGAGATTTTTGAACAGGTTCTAGACCAGCTGGCAGGCCGAATTCTGGTGGTGCACTATCACAAAATCGAGCGTGAATTTCTTGACCGTGCACTTAGACGACGGATTGGTGAAGGCATCGAGTTTCCTGTCATTGATACAATGGAAATCGAAGCCATGATTCAAAAACGCCACACTGCCGGACTCTGGAATCGACTGCGTGGCAAAAAGCCAGAATCCGTTCGGCTCGGCCAGTCACGTATGCGTTATGGCTTGCCTGCCTATACACCGCACCACGCACTAACCGACGCGATTGCGACAGCTGAACTGCTGCAGGCGCAAATTGCACATCATTTCTCTGCAGATCAACCGGTTCGTCAATTCTGGTTGTAAGGCAAGTTCATTTTAAGCCGCGCATGAAAAAAGGAGCCCTAGGGCTCCTTTTTGTCTATCCGACTATGCTTTACAGCTTAAAGCGGCGGATTTCTTGTTCCAGTTCAAACGACAGCTGAGAAAGTTCGGCCGCCTGAGAAGCCGCTTCATGGGCTTCCTGAGCCAGATCATTTGATACATCGCGAATGCCTTCAGTATTGCGCGTGATCTCGGACGTCACTGACGCCTGCTCTTCTGCTGCTGATGCAATCTGAGTCGCCATATCGCTGATGATTTCCACCGCGTTATGGATTTGAGTCAGGCTTGCCGCCGCAGAGTTTGAGTCATCCACACTGGTGTCAGCCAACATGCGGCTGTCGTTCATGATACCCACCGCTTTCGACGTTGTGCCTTGCAGCGTTTCGATCATGGTCTGAATCTCTTTCGTCGACGCATGAGTACGCTGGCTCAGTACGCGAACTTCATCAGCAACCACCGCAAAACCACGACCTTGCTCACCCGCACGAGCCGCTTCAATCGCTGCGTTCAGTGCCAGCAGGTTGGTTTGTTCCGCGATATCCTGAATGGTCGACAGGATGGTGCTGATCTGATTACCGTGAACTTCCAGCTCTTGAATAACACCCGTTGCCACCTGAACTTCTTGTGCCAGAGAGTGAATAGAGTTCTGCGTTTGGGAAACCTGTTTCGCGCCATGCACACATGCGCTTACCGCTTCAGAAGAGTTCTGCGCCGTATTTTCAGAGTTGTTGGCGATCTCTTGAGTTGCCGCCGCCATCTCGTTGATTGCCGTTGCAACCATGTTGATCTCGTCTTGCTGCATGCGAATACGCGCACTGCGTTCTTCAGCGTGCGCCGCCGTCATCTGAGACTGAGAAGAAAGCGACTTAGAAACGTGGCTCAGCTTCATCACCATGGTGTGCATGTTGCCCACGAAGGTATTGAAGTTACTCGCCAGTTGGCCGACTTCGTCGTCACTGCGTGGTTCCAGACGCTGCGTCAGGTCACCTTCACCCGAGGCAATTTCTGCCAGCGCTTTTGACACGCGGCCCAGATCGCGGAACAGGAAGCTCACCAACCAGGAAACAATCACAACCACGATGATTGTGATGATCACAGCGATAACCAGCAGGCTGGTCAGTAGTTGCGTGTGTGATGCAAACTCAGTGTGTTTGTCCATCTGCACGGCAAACACCCAAGGCGTGTTTGGCACTTTAGTGAAATAGAAAAATTCATCGTTGCCGTTGCGACTGACCGTCAGCAACTGATGCGCAGCCGCAGACTGCTCAATCGTTGACATAGTCAGAGATTTAGACAGGCTGTTTACCGGTTTCAGCAGCAGATCTTTGTTTGGATGCGCCAGGAACGTACCATCCTGTGTATCAATCAGCATCGCATAGGCGTTTTCACCCGCATCGATACTCAATACATCGTTGATCAACTGATCAATCAATACGTCCGCACCTACGACACCCGCAAATTGTCCGTTTTGACGAACAGGTTCTGCGATGGTCACCAGCAGTGCATTGGTGATGGCATCTTTGTAAGCCGTTGTGATGATCTGCTTGCCTGCTGCAGAAGCATCTTTGTACCAAGGACGAGTACGAGGATCGTAGTCAGCACGGTTGCGCTCTGGATGGGAGCGGTACATGTCGCCTTTTGGAGTGCCAAAGAAGATGTCGTCAAATCCGCCCGCTTTACGCGCTTGCTGCAGGAATGGGACCACATCCGATTGTGCGGTGTAATCATTGAACGCCGAAGAGATGTCTTTCCGGATACTGATCCAGTCGGAAATGCCTTTCGATGCGGTTGCGGAGATTGCTTCAGCGCGGTCAAGCACACCACGCGTGGTTTGCTCTTTCAGTTGATCGGCAGACAACCAAGTCAGTGCACCAGCCATTACGACCACTGCAGACAAACTTGCGCCGATGAGTTTTTGTTTTAATGTCAGTTTCATCGCAATTTTTTGTTAGAAGTTGGAACAATTCGCGGCAGATAGTATCTACATTTTGTTGCAGTTGCACGAAATATGTCTAAAACAATGCAAAGTATATAAGTCATTGCTTTTACAGGCAATTATTCCGTCAAACCAATGGCGCATGTCAATTTATAATCCATAAAAAAAGCCGGCGATACGCCGGCCTTTCAAACATCTTAATGGTTAACGCTCGAAGCGTTCGGTACGCATGCCCATCACCAGACTGACACACATCAGCAGTAGTACCAGTGTGAACGGCAGCGCAGTTGAGATCGCGCCCGCCTGTAATGCCTGAACAGCTTCAGTACCGCCAATCCACAGCAGCGCAATCGCAATTGCTCCTTCCATTAGCGCCCAGAAAATACGTTGCAGAACAGGAGCATCCAACTTACCACCCGCCGTAATGCTGTCGATAACCAAAGAACCTGAATCGGACGACGTAATAAAGAACACCAGAACCAGAACCACAGCAATCACAGAGAGAATGGTGCCGTATGGCAGTACATCAAACATCTGGAACATCGCCAGCGATACATCGGTCAGTCCGTTGACACCCAGTTCGCCCACATGGTTCACAACCTGATCGACCGCCAAACCGCCAAATACCGACATCCAGATCAGTGTCACAGCCGTTGGAACCAGTAGCACTGCGGTGATGAACTCACGAATCGTACGACCTTTAGAAACACGCGCAATGAACATACCGACAAATGGCGACCATGAAATCCACCATGCCCAGTAGAATACTGTCCAGCCTTGGAACCAAGCTTCATCTGAACGGCCGTGTGGGTTGCTCAGCGGAATAATATTTTCGATGTAAGACATCAGTGTGGTCGGAATCGAACCAAACGTAACCGCATAGCCAATCAACGCAACCAGAATCAGCAACAGGAATGCCACCACCATGTTGATGTTGGAAATCACTTTCACACCACCATCGATACCGCGGATGACCGAGAAAGTCGCCAGCAGCGTGACACCAATAATAACGACAATCTGAAGGCCAATACCCGCATCAATACCAAACACATGATGAATACCACTTGCCGCCTGTTGGGCACCTAAACCCAGTGACGTTGCCAAGCCGAACAGTGTGGCCAATACGGCCAGAATATCCACAACGTGCCCAGCCCAGCCCCAGGCGCGATCGCCCAGAATCGGATAGAAAATCGATCGAATCGACAGCGGAAGCCCCTTGTTGTAACAGAAAAACGCCAGTGACAAAGCCACAACACCATAAATTGCCCAAGGGTGAAGGCCCCAGTGGAACATGGTTGCCCCCAGCGCCAGCTTAGCTGCTTCCGGAGAATTGGCTTCTACGCCCAGCGGCGTTTCATACCAACCGGTAAAATACGCCACCGGCTCTGCCACACTCCAGAACATCAGACCAATACCCATCCCCGCTGCAAACAGCATTGACAGCCATGAGATGAATGAGTGATCGGCAACGGCTTCCTGACCTCCCAGACGGATCTTGCCATAAGGTGAAACCACCAGCGCCAGACAGAAAATCACGAAAATGTTACCGGACCAGATAAACAGCCAGTCAAACGAGCCAATGATTTTCCACTTAATACCATCGAGTGCACTTTTCGCCGTATCGGCATCCACGACTAATGTCGCTAACAGAAACAGCAGAATTAAACCTGCACTGATACCAAAAACCGGGTTATGGACGTCAAAACCCCACTTCTGGACATTGTCCTGCCCGACGGTGTAATCGGTACTGTCGATACTGTACTTATCAATACCTTTCGTCATTTGTCCTCTCTTTTATTCATTCAAGATTGAACTCTACAGCCATGACAACGAAATAAATTCCGGTTGAAAACAGTAAATATATTTCGTACTCATAACTATTATTCTAATGTAAAGTTGACCTATATTTTACACATCAAGTGCAAGAGATCTACCCAAAGGTTGATTTTTGTACTAATTTTCTTGAAAATTGCTAACGGTTGTTTATCTATTAAACAAAAACAACAAAAATATTGTTCGTACACAAAACATTTTACATCACTAGACATTGATTAAAATAGGTCAAAAGCGGAGATAGAAAAGTATGAAGTCAATACTTTTCATCCGGCTTTAAGTGATGTATCGTCGCGCCTAAATTCTTCGATACGTTGTGGATGTAAATTTTGGAAAAACATGAAGAAGTACTGGTCGCGATTCGCCAGATCATCCGAGCCATTGATCTACACTCAAAAAAATTGAGCAAGAGTGCCGGATTAACCGGACCTCAGTTGATTCTGATGCGATCAATTCAGCAATTGGGCGAAGTCACTATTCGTGAGCTCTCTAAACACACCAACATGAGCCAAGCGACGGCGACGACGATTCTCGATCGTCTCGAGCGCAACGGCTATGTACAACGTATTCGCAGCAACACCGACAAGCGCAAAGTGCACGCCCATCTTACTGAGGAAGGCCTCAAGCTGCTGGCGGAAGCACCACAGCCACTACAAGAAGATTTTGTTGAGCGTTTTTGCCAACTGGAAGATTGGGAACAGTCTCTGCTGCTTTCTTCTGTGCAGCGTCTGTCTGCAATGATGAACGCCGAGAACATCGACGTGGCGCCGATGCTGGAAATTGGCAGCATCACGAAACCGGAATAGTGCTGATATCGTGGTAGAAATGACTACAGAGTAAAAACGAGAAAAGGTTGGGTATAAGCCCAACCTTTTTTGTTGCCGCTGAACGTTACGACTGATGTCATTCCAGCATGCCATGCTGGATAGCGTATTGCGCCAGCTCCGCCGTCGAGTGAATATCCAGTTTATGTTTGATGTTCTGACGATGCGTCTCTACCGTGCGATAGCTGATGTTGAGTAACGACGCAATTTTCTTACTGCTATGACCTTGAGCCACCATCTTAAGCACCGCCTCTTCACGTCGGCTGAGCGGATTAGGCTTTTGAGCCGATGGAATGATGTCCTGCGTGAACAACGTCTGCGTGACGGATTCACAAAAATAGGTTGAGCCAAGATTGACAGTTTTGATGGCCTGTACCATCTTCTCGGCGGAAATCTCTTTAAGCATGTAACCAACCGCTCCGGCCTGCATCACTTTCATGATGTACTCACGGTTGTCATGCATGGTCAGCATCAGGACTTTGGCGTCCGGTACTTCTTCTTTAATTAAACGCGTCGCATCGATGCCGTTCATAATCGGCATACTGACATCCATCAGAATCACATCCGGGCGATGTTGCTTCACCACCTCAAGCGCTTCCAATCCGTTGCTTGCGGTCGCAATCACTTCGATTTCCGGCTCCATTTCCAGGCGAGCCATAAACCCTTCAAGTACTACCCGGTGATCATCGACGATCACCACTCTAATTGGTTTTCCCATACACTAATCCATCCAGATTCAACAGCACGGTGATTTCAGTCCCAAACCCTGGCTCGCTCATCAGCTCCAGTTCACCGCCTAAAAATTCTACCCGCTCACGCATATTGCGCAGCCCGATCCCTCGCTTCACTCGCGCATCTTTGATTGAAAATCCGACACCATCATCGCGAATCATCAACTGAAGCATAGTGCCCATCTGCTGCACCATCACGCTGACTCGCTTGGCACGGGCATGTTTTTCAATGTTATTTAACGATTCCTGCACCACTCGATAGAGCGTCGTCGCCACTTCAGATTTGAGCTTCGTGCCCGGTAAGGTATCGAAATGGCTGTCGGTTTGAATTCCCGAGTGCGACTGAAAATCTTCCAGTAACGTAACAATGGCAGCCTGCAGACCAATATCATCCAACGCACTTGGCCGCAGATTGTGAGAAATGCGCCGCACCTCGTTGATGGCCGTCATCAGCGATTGCTGAGCTTTGTCGACGTGCCCGGCCAACGTGTCATCCTTAAGCTTATGTCCAAGAAGCTCCAAATGGCACTTGCTCGACACCAGCAATTGATTGATACCATCATGCAGTTCACGCGCCAGATGCTTTTTCTCATCTTCCTGAAACATCACGGTTTTATGAGCCAGTTCTTTGAGGTTTTTGTCTGCCAGACGGTGCTCATGCAGGTTGATGGCCAGCGTGAGCACGATGATCACCGCGACAGTGACGGCCAGAATCACCATCACCGAGAAAAATGTCGTATCAATGTTTTTATTGATGGTGGCCTGCATAGTTGCCACTTCCTGACTGACATCTTCAATGTACAGTCCGGTGCCGACCATCCAGCCCCATTTGTCCAACCATTCAACGTAACTGAGTTTCGGCACTACTTCACCGGAAGACGGCTTTTGCCACAAGTATTGATGGAACCCGCCGCCGGACTGGGCCTGAAACAAAAGCGCTTCAATAAGGTAATCGCCTTCGCTGTCTTGCAGTTTGAGCAGATCCTGCCCGATGAGTTCTGGCTGAGTGGGATGAACCAGATTGATGCCATTGGCATCGTAGGCAAAGAAGTAACCATCCGAGCCATAACGCAGCTTGGTCAAAACCTTTTTGACTTTAGCTTTGGCATCATCGTCCGAAAGACTGGGATCGTTGTATACCAGCGCGATGGCGTCCAGTGCCAGATCAACGCTGTCTTTGAGAGCGGTTTCGCGGGCTTTGATTAAATTCGCCCTAAAGATTTCCACTTCGCGTTCACCCAGACTTTTGGCCTGATGAATGGAAATCCAGCTGATACTCGCGGTGACCAACAGCAGTGGCAACAGCGTCAGCAGTATCAATTTGAATTTAAGAGGCATTCCCTTCCCCAAAATAAAAACTGCTCACCGAACGTCGGTAAGCAGTTTCACTTTAGCAAGATGTTGTGTTTCTAAGAAACCCGAAGTCGACAACCTCGAATTTGATCACATTCCATAGAAGCCGGGGAATACCAGCAGCGTCGCTAGCACCAGAATCTGGATAGTAATAAACGGAACAACACCGCGATAGATGTCCATCGTCGTCACCGATTTTGGTGCAACCCCTTTCAGGTAGAACAGACTAAAGCCAAACGGTGGTGTCAAGAAGGAGGTCTGCAAGTTCATCGCAATAAGAATCGCAAACCAGGTCATATCGATATCGAGCAGATTCGCTACTGGCGCAATAATAGGCACGATAATGAAACAGATTTCTACGAAGTCGATAAAGAAGCCAAGGATCAGAATCACAATCATAGTGACGATCAGGAAGCCCCATTTATCACCCGGGATACTCAGCATCCACTCCTCCACCAGCAAGTCGCCGCCAGTGTAGGTGAACGCCATCGAGAACGCCGTCGCACCAAGTAAGATGGCAAATACCATCGCCGTCACTTTCACCGTCTCTTTCGATGCGTCATACACCATTTTCCAGCTGAATTGGCGATACGCTACAGCCAACAGCAGGGCACCCGCACCGCCGAGTGCCGCCGATTCAGTTGGCGTTGCCACGCCCGCGAAAATCGATCCCAGTACGACGATAATCAGTGCTAATGGCGGAATAACCGCTTTCAGCGCTCGAACGACTTCTTGCGAGCGGCTCACGCTGTCGTCACGTTCAATCGGCTGAGCCGCCATTGGGTTGAGCTTGGCATAAATCAGAATATAGAGAACGTACGCGCCAACCAGCACCAAACCTGGCCATAGTGCCGCCTGGAATAGGTCACCAACCGGCACACCCAGTACGTCACCCAGCAGAATCAAAACAATAGACGGTGGAATGATTTGCCCTAACGTCCCCGACGCACAAATGGTGCCGCACGCCAGCCCTTTGTCGTAGTTGTACTTGAGCATGACAGGCAGAGAAATCAGGCCCATCGCCACCACAGAAGCGCCCACCACACCCGTAGACGCCGCCAGCAGCGCGCCCACTAAGACGGTAGAAATCGCGATCCCGCCACGAACGCCACCGAACAGACGCCCCATCGACTCCAGCAACTGCTCTGCTAATTTGGTTTTTTGTAGAACCAGCCCCATGAATACGAAGAGTGGTACGGCCATCATGACCGTGTTTTCCATAATGGACTGTATGCGATACGGCATGAAAGCGAACATGTCGATACCTTCTGCCCACACCCCGAAAATCAATGCAATGCCGCCAAAGGTAAAGGCGACAGGAAAGCCTAACAGCAACGCAAAAAGCGCCACAAAAAACATCACGATACCGATCATAGCGTCGTCCTTTTACTTCGAGTCATTGAGGCTAGAATGCATCAGACGCGGGTTGACAATTTTGTTGACCGAGTGAAGCAACAGCCCCAACCCACTGATAGCCATAAAGAAGAATGAGAGTGAAATAATCGACTTGATCAGCCAGCGGTATGGCAAGCCACCCGGATCGCCAGAGGTTTCATGCAGTTCGAAGCTCTCTTTGGCAAAATCGATACCGAAGTACATGACCAGCAGACAAAACGGCAACAGGAATATCAGCGTGCCTGCGATATCCACCACCGCTTGCGCTTTATGGGAAAGGCGTTCGTAGATGATGTCGACCCGAACATGGCCACCCGCTTTGATGGTATACGGGATACCTAACAGAAATACTGCGGCAAACAGGTGCCACTCCAGCTCCTGAAACGCAATCGACACATCATTAAAGACATAACGCATGATGACGTCATAAACCACATTGGTCACCAGCAAGATGAAGAGTATGCTGGATACCCAACCCCAGAAATCGCTGATGCGATTAATCAACCTTTCGATATAAATGAGACTTCTCATTCCTGACTCCCTGGAAACTGGAAAGATGCTCCGCGTAACCCGGAAGTTCGCGGAGCTTGTCGTTATAATTTTTCTTGGGCTTTGCGGCGAGAGCCTAAGCCCTCGCCGTTGAGATTACTGTTCGCTGTTGAGGTAAGCGCGCGTTGAGATATCGGTCCACGCACGAACTTGTTTCATGTAGTTCGCCTGTGACTCCTGAATCTCTTTTGCCTGAGGATCGGCTGCGGCATGTTCCGCAAGCAGACGATCATTCGCAGCACGCAGGGCTTCGATAACCGCAGGTGGGAATGTCTTCACTTTTACGTTCGGATATTCAGTGGTGATCGATGCCCAGTTCTTACCACTCTCATGGACAGATTGAGTGTACATGTCGTAAGCCGCAGTACGCATTGCCACACGAAGAATCTCACGCAGATCTTCTGGCAGACGTTCCCAGGTACGTTTGTTCACCAGGAATTGCAGCTCAGTCGCTGGTTCATGCCAACCGGTGTAGTAGTAAGGTGCAATTTTGTGGAAGCCCATACGCAGATCCAGAGACGGCCCTACCCATTCCAGCGCGTCGATCGTGCGGCGCTCAAGTGAGGTGTAGAGTTCACCCGGTGCGATGTTGGTTGGTTTGGCACCCACTTCCGCCAGCACTTCACCCGCGAAACCAGGAATGCGCATTTTCAGACCTTTCAGATCGTCGACCGTGTTGATCTCCTTCTGGAACCAACCACCCATCTGCACGTCAGTGTTACCGCCTGGGAAAGAGAGCATATTGTGCGGCTCATACACTTTCTCCATCAGTTCCATACCACCACCGTAGTAGAACCATGCGTACTGTTCTGGAGGCGTCATACCGAAAGGCATAGAAGTAAAGTAAAGAGTGTTAGGAACTTTGCCTTTCCAGTAATAAGAAGCCGAATGGCCCATGTCGTACTGACCCGACTTGACCATATCAAATACGCCCAGTGGTGCTTTGTGTTTGTTGGCAGAGTCAATACGGATTTGCAGACGACCGTTCGACATTTTTTCAGCCATCGCCGCCATGTTTTTGGTGGCATCACCGAAAATCGGGAAGTTTGGTCCCCAGGTTTCCGCCAGCTTCAAACGGTAGACTTTCTCTGCAGCGCTAGCAGAGGCAGAAAACAGAGCGAAGCATGTCGCTACTGCCGCCAGGCCAGTAACCACACGTTTTACAGATTGATGAATCAGACTCATTATTCACGTCCTTTTGTTATTGTTCCTCAGCTCAATAGAGCCATGGGTTCGATGTCACTTTGGTAGAAGTTTGAACAAGAGGAAATGAGCGTGATTACGCAAACTGATAACACTAGAAATAGAAAACAGGACTAAAGTAGTAAGTAGTACCACGTAAGATATATACAGATTATTATTTTATTTATCTGTTTTATAAGAATATATCAATTCTTACTCGAACAATTAAATGAATTAGTACGTAGTTGTTTTTCACCAGTTGGTTATTGCAGAAAGTTATCAGAAGTGTGATGAATGACGAATGTGAGACAACAAAAAGCCCCGGAGAACCCGAGGCTTTTTGTGAATGAACTGTCGCTATCTGAAAAGGTGAAATTAGATCGCTTTGTAGATAACTTTGTTGCCTGCCAGTTGCTCTTTCACCACCAGGTTTTCATCCAGCAGTTTCTTCAGAGCACCCGTAGCCCAAGAAGCGGCTTTTGCATCTTCCTGACCTGCGGCCAGACCAATCGACTTAGGATTGATGCCTTCTGCATTCCCAGCAACGATATCCAGTACCTGTTGCTGTTTTGGAGTTAACGCTACGTCTACTTTTGTCGCTGCTGCAACTTTTTCTGCGACCGGTTTGATTGCCGCTTTCTTTTCAACAACAGGTTTCGCAGTCACAGGCTTTGCTGTTTTCGGCGCTTGAGCCAAGTTCGCTACAATCGCTTTAATGCGTTTTTGCAGTTTAGCCTGCACGTTACGCTTATGAGCAAGTCTCATCGAGTATGTCTCCATTTCACTGCATAAGGCGCAGTGGTGAAAATTTGAAGCGCGTTTTATAACAAAATTCGGCTGCCATTTGTAGGGTATTGGTCAAGATCGAGGGTAAAAACACGCTTTTATGTCATGGATGACTACAATTTAATCATGAGGTAAAGTGATCACTTGTTGCACTACTGGGTATAAATACAGAGAAATTTCAGACGATTGTAGCGAGCTGTATGCAAACTGTTCATTTATCAAATCACCATTTTGACCTGCACTCCCCTTACGCCAAAGTGGTCGGCTTCGTGGCCATCGTCGCCACGCTGTTTCTGGTCATTTTGTCGCCGAGCTGGCCTCAGGCGCTGATCTCCCTTTTCGCCATGGGCAGCCTGTGTGGTTTAGGTTATTGGCTCATTCGCAAGAGCTGGGTTGGCTATACCTTGACACCAACCCACTTTCAACAACACCTGTTTCATGGCGGCTGGGTGGTGAAATGGAGCAACATCAGTCATATTGGTATTTGTAGCTACGAGCAGGAGGGTTGGTATCAACCCCTGCCGTGGATAGGCATCAAACTCAAACAGTACGAACCTTACCTCGACGGTATTTGTCCGCGCATTGCCACGGAAATTCTGCTCAGTCAGCGTGCGCTGTTGTATCTCGGGGCGCGGCAGAAAAATCAGGAATCATCGTTCGAAGATATGGTGTTGGACTCACAGCCATTCTGCGAACAACGCAAAGGTAAAGTGTATAAAGGCTTGATGGCGATGCTGGCAAACCGTATGCGCTATCAGCGCCAGTATTACGATTACGATGTGTTTATTTCGGCCAATGATCTTGACCGCAGTGCAGAAGAATTTGTGGGATTGGCCCGGCGTTATCTTGCCGCCGCCGAGCCGGAATCGGATCAGTAAAGTGGCATTTCGTCGGCAACAAACGGGTTGCTGGCACGTTCGTGACCAAAGGTAGACGTTGGACCATGACCAGGTACAAACGTGACATCGTTGCCCAACGGCCAAAGTTTGGTTTTGATGGAAGTGATCAGCGTATTGAAATCGCCTTTCGGGAAATCAGTGCGACCGATACTGCCATTGAACAACACGTCGCCGACAAAGGCCAGACGGGCTTCTTCGCTGAATAACACCACATGACCCGGAGTGTGGCCCGGGGTATGCAGCACGTTCAGAGTTTGATTTCCGAATGTCACCGTGTCGCCTTCATCCAACCATTCCGTCGGTACAAATGCCTCTGTCAGAGGAAAGCCGAACATCTTGCTCTGCCCTTCCAGACCTTGCAGCCAGAAGTTATCGTCTTTGTGTGGGCCGATGATATCGATACCGCCAAGCAAATCCGCCAACGGCTCCGTGCCACCCACGTGATCTAAATGGCCGTGAGTCAGCACCAACTTGACGATATTCACACCCAGCTCGTCAATCATCATTTTCAGTTGTTTCACGTCACCGCCCGGATCAACCACGACGCCTTGCATGGTTTCATCACACCAGACAATTGAGCAGTTTTGGGCAAACGGCGTAACGGGAACAATTTGATACTTTAAAGACATGCTAAACCTTGTTCGAACAACGAAATTGCCCGAACTATGACACTCTCATCTCATTTTGACAAGCTAGGCACCTTGCCACTGGCGAACCGGGCCGGTATCAATGTGAACGAATTGACTCTTGGGATAGTACCCTACGCCGCCAGCCTTGAGGCTGAGCGCCGCTTCGTGAACCTGCTTGAGCGAGACACCTTCCAAACGAAAATCGATGGCTTGACCCAGCATATGGAAACTCTTCTTGGCAACACCCGAAGATTTGTTGCGTAGCATGGCATTCGTCGTCGGTGAACGATAACCGGAAATGATCTGCACTTCTGCATCGGTGCCTAACGCAGCTTGAATACGGGTGATTTGATCGAACAATTTTTTGTCCATCGGGTGCACTTCATTCTGGCGGAAATCACGGCAGATGTGATTCAGACGCTGCAACTCAGAACGAACATAACGCTGACCATTAAAATAACAAGTTTCTAACGTTTCACCGGTATGTAGGTTATTCATTGCCAAAACACGACGTTTATCGGGATATGATGCATGCGCAATACCTGGTGCACAGGCTGCGACCACCAAGCCGGAACCGGCAAACTTAAGAAAATCTCGACGTGACAGACTCAAAACAACACCTTTTTATTTACGGAATTTGATCTCTACAATCCGGCAAACTACCGGACTCCTTGTCCAAGATCAAATGCATAATTTGTGCTGAATCGGTCACATTTTGTCAGATAAATAGCTTACTAATTGAGCAGAAAAGAAATTTTTCTTGTGTCATTTTTTAGCAAATTTAGAGATGCATCACCCATTGTTCTCTTTTATCCGGTCTAGGCGGTAAATGTCGTCCCGATAGTGTAATTCGCCCTCTTCATACCATACGGTTTGATAAATGATGTGCACCGGAATGCGCTTTTTCAAAGGAATTGAACGGTTTGAGCGTTCGTTGGCAGGGATAAGATCTACGTTGTTAATACCTTGCGTTTCCAGCAAAGTCGTTGCGAATTGATCGGCATGTTCAACCCGGATGCAACCTGAGCTAAAGGCTCGGGTTGGGTTGTCGAACAGATGTTTACTCGGAGTGTCATGCAGATAGATGGCCCGCTTGTTCGGCGTGTTGAATTTGTAAAGCCCCAACGCATTCTGATTGCCGGACTGTTGCCGCATTCGGTAAGGGAATGTTTTCGGGTTGACACTCTTCCAGTCGATTTTTTCCGGATCCAGCGTTTGCTCAGACTGCCAGCTTTCAAGAATATCGATATGGTGGCGAGTCAGGTAGGTGTGGTCACGCTTGGTGATCGGTAATATGTCTTCCACCATGATTTTGTGTGGCACGTTCCAGGTTGGGTTCAGAATCAATGAGTCGAGACTCGTGGTCATAACGGGCGTCGGGCGCGATATCCGGCCCACCACGACCTTGGACTGAAAAACAGGTTTACCGGAATACCAATATTTGAGGTTAAACCCGGGGACGTTAACGACGATAACCGTGTCATCATTAGTACTCCACAAACGCATACGTTCAGCGTTCAGAGCAAGCAACGCCAGACGGTCGGGAACCTTCATATTCAGCCATTTCAGCGTATTGGGACCAATAATGCTATCGGACTTTAAGCCATGCATCTTCTGAAACTGCTTAATCGGGGCCACCAGCGATTTGTCATACCAAGTGACATCGTCACTTATTCCTGTCACGTCGATATTGACCAGCGCTAAGCGCTGAACCAGAGTCGAACGATCATCCAGCTTATCACCTTGTTTTTTCAGACCAGCCTGAACATAGACCGGCAAATGGTGCAGTTCCAACTGGTTGAGGTATCGATAGGCATTCACCAACTGATGGTACGCAGGATCGCTCGGTGTATATTGATCAATCAGGTCGATAATACCTTGCAAGCCGATTGCAATGTGCAAAGCCAGCTGCGCCTTTTCACTCGGCGCTGGTAATGTATGATTCAGACTGCCATCAAAAAACCACTCCATCCCTTCGCTCGATGCCCGCTCAGCATAGCTGAGATAGAGCAGCAGAGTGTCGGTGGCCAGTAAGTCATATTCGAACCACTCACCCGCTTCACGATACTGCGCAAGCGCATGATACTGGCGTTCAAACAGCGGGCTGATGTTGGCGCGCCGAATCAAGTCCAGCTGTTGCTCAAAATGTTGCTGAGTGGCCAAATCACTCCAGATGAGCTGATCGTTGTTTTCGTGATAGATGCGTTCGATCTGCTCTGGATATTGAAGCAGAGGAGTCACCGAGGAGCGGCTATCCAGCCAGCCAAGATTGGCGAAGTAAGGAGAAGCTGCTAAAGGAAAACTGAGAAGAATCAAAAAGAAAACAACAATACGACTACGGTTCATATAACAATGCCCAAATCACTCGCCAGTACACTAAGTATGGCAAAAGAAATGGGCATATGTTAGTTCATCAATGTGTCAGAACTGTGCTTTGAGCAAATACAACGGCGCGATGTCAGATGATTGCCGACCAGTGGTTGTCCCATTGCACATTGGTGACTTTTTGCTGCGCAGGCTGCGGGTACTCACTGGTTACCACCAGTGCCGACCCAGAACTGACCTGAAAACGGTCGCCATGGACGACGACACCTGACGCATCCGGCAATGCCGACAATTCAACCAATTCGCGCGTTTCTTTCGACCAAATACCGTAACAGTTGCCGACGGGAGACGTCGCCAGAATCCATTTGTCCGTTGCGGCAATACTCGCAATGTAGTGGTTGAAACGCGCCCACTGTTCTGGCTCGGCCAGCAGTGGAATCATTTCGCCACCACGCGTATGCATTGCCACCAGCGATGGGTAATCTTCCGGTTTTCCGCGATATTGCTGACCGCAAAGCACCGTTTCGCTTCCATCATGTGCTAAATGGCGAATACTGAGGTGATGATCCGGCAGTGACACCTGCTCAAGAATCACACCTTCAGCTGAGAGGTACGTCAGGCTCGGTTTCATTGTTGCAATGTTGAGCGGCTCACGGCCATTGGTATGAACACCGCCTACGCCGATCACCAACGTGTCATCCGGCATCACGATGACTTCATGCGGACCAATACCGAAACCAGTCAGTTCTGCCACTTTCTGGTATTGATGAGCTACGTCATACACGCCGATAATACCGCGACTGGTACCGCGTTCACCTTCCGTCGCATACAACCACTGGCCATCATTGGAATACACACCATGGCCGTAGTAGTGACGATTATCGTCAGCCGGACGCAATAGAATCATCTCGCTGGTGTGATAATCAAACACCATCAGAAACTCACCCGGACGGCGACCAAAGGCCACCGCCTGCGTCAACTTCGGATGAATGGCCACGCCATGACCACGTCCCGGCAGGGGCAACTGGCTGATCGCTTCACCCTGACTGTTGGCAATAACCGCACTGAACTGATTGCGATTTTTAATCGCACAACCAATCAGAGCGGGTTGTTGGTTAGGCTGGCTCGCGCAGCCAAAAGGCAGCATTGGCGCACACGCGCCAAACAAAGCTGCTTTGAGTAGCGAGCGACGAGTTTGATCAGTCACCATCGCTAGAGTTAAATCCTAATACTACGCCCAGAGCCACTGCTACTTCTTCATGCAGCAGGTATTTCAGTTGATCCAGTTTGTTGTACTGAGACAGGGCATCACGGTAACCCTCTTTAGTCTGCAGCATGTCAAACAGGCTTGGTTCCGCTGGCCAGGTGTCAACCAGATTCGCGTATTGAGTTTTAACTCGATCAGCCAGTTCAACCAGATTGCGCTCACGAAGTTGCCCATCCAGGCTTGCCAGATAAAGCGCCTGCATCGCTTCCACGTTTGCTTTCAGGTTCAGCATGGACGTTTTAGAACGCCAGGATTCAGAGAAGTAAGGACGTGGCTGACCAACATTAGCCAGCGGGCGTGTCATTTTTGACATCGCGTGCTCTAGCTGATTCGACAGCAATGCAACGTACTCCGATTCCCAGGTCGCGTCATCCATTGTTTTCCAAGGGTTTTGTTGCCAAGCGGATTCAATCAACGCCGCTTTATCGGCTAGGTTCTGGCTGATACCCAGAGCTGACTGACAGGCAGATTTCGGCGCTGACGTCAGCGGTGATTTAGGATCGTACAACATCCATTCCAGTGCGCCTAGGCCTTGCACTGTTACACTTTGCTGCGCAATCTGCTCTGCCGTCCACTCTCGGTCCTGATGCACTAAAGAAGCCATCTTACGACCCGTGGTGTTCTTTTTATCTGGCCAGAATTGTACATTCCAGCTTTGTTCGAGCGCTGCCGCCGGGCCACGCTCCTGACCTTGCAATGCCATCCATGCAGTCATGGTTTGATGCCACTGCGTTTTCAACTTATCCGTATCCAGATCAGCCTGCTCGCAATAACGGCTGAACGCGAGAGCCAGATTGTCTGATTCGGCCTTAAAACGTGCAGCCGACTGGTATTCCAAAACATAAACTGGCTGGCTGACATGGTTGGTCTGCTCCGCCTTTGAGTCAGACATTCCGGTACTCTGACACGCCGACAAAACCAGCGCTAAAGCGACTGGCGTCAATGATTTAAACGTCATTCTCACACCTACAAAGAATTCAAAAATGCGATCAGCGCTTCACGCTGTTGTTGATCAAATTGCAGCACACGGTCACGCGATTTTTTCGCTTCACCACCATGCCACAATACCGCTTCCATTACATTTCGCGCTCGTCCGTCATGCAAATAATAGGTATGTCCGTTGACTTCCTGCGTATACCCGATACCCCACA
This sequence comes from Vibrio sp. LQ2, assembly GCF_023920125.1. Classification (NCBI taxonomy): domain Bacteria; kingdom Pseudomonadati; phylum Pseudomonadota; class Gammaproteobacteria; order Vibrionales; family Vibrionaceae; genus Vibrio; species Vibrio sp. LQ2. The sequence continues at coordinate 660,622 of NZ_CP085308.1, read as the reverse complement.
GCGGTGGAGTCCGCCACTCCTCAGCGCTCGCCAATGCCTCTGGCCGACCATCACTCAGCCCTTCGCCCATATCATGCAACAGCAGATCCGTATAAGGATGAATCGTCTGCTCTGAAAGCGCAGGAAGATGCTCTCGCTTGGCGGTAATCACATTGGTTTTATGGCAAGCAACGCAACCACTCTCAGTAAACAACTGCTCGCCCTGTATCACTTGCGGATCATCGACATTACGCCTTACAGGAACCGCCAAGTGTTGTGAATAGAACTCAACAAAATCGAGAATGTTATCGCTCACTTCCGGTGAGCCGCCATTGGGCAGACTGTCGCACAATGTCTGGCTCGCTGTACAGTTTTCCTGTGGAAACAGACGACTGGTTAAACCAATGTCACCGTTAAATGCGGCTGCATTTTGTTGCATCAGAGAAGGCTGACCGGCTTTCCAACCGAATCGGCCGATGACGGTTTTCTCAGCTTCAACATCCCAAACCCGGTTGAGTTTACCGGAAATGCCGTCGTGGTTCTTATCCTGTTCGTCAGCCCAGCCCATCAGCGTAGATTCAGGAATGCTTTCCAACAAACCCAATCCAATCATAGGAGGAGCCACGCGTGCCGACAGCTGAGTGTTCGGGTGCAGCGGACCATACGCCAAGTCTACGATGGAAAGGTTAGGTTTTCTCAGCATCACGGGCGTACCATCGGCAAAGCGCACCGCGACTTCATCATAAGTAATGTGAATCTGACCTTCCGGTTTTTTACCTGGCAAAGCGAAATCTTGCAACTGAGCCCCATACGTTGGTTCAGGCACTACACCTTCTTTCTCGTAAATGGCGCGATCTGCTTGAGTCGTTGCCGGAATGCTCATACGCACCAGCATTGAAACGGCTTGAGTGTCGTTCTCTTCGGGCGGATGGCCGCGGCCATCTTTGATGTGGCAGTTCTGACAACCGTTAGTGTTGAAAAGCGGCCCTAAACCGTCACGGGCTTCTGTTGACGAAGGTGCCGCCACCCAAGGGTTACGGAAAAAACTGTTACCGACACTGAAATCCAGACGCTTGGACATGGGTAAGTTAGAGGCTGGCATTGAATACGCATTCTGACCATTTTTGGTCGTACTGGTTGCTCCGCCAGATTTGACCTCACCAGCCAGTCCTTGTGTGGAAATCAAGCCAAGAAGGAGCGCGGAGTAATACAACTTCATTCCATTCTTCTCGTGTAATAAAAAGCAAGAAACCCAATCGCCGTACATGGCAAAAATTCTCTTTTTGACACGCTGATGATTGGGTAAAAAGAGCCCTGTAAACAGGGCTCATAAGATCTATTTTTAGAATTCGTGATCAGCAGTGTCGGGGTTCAGGTTATCAATACCGATAACGTTCGCCGCACGTTCAATCGATGCAGTTTGAGCAACCAGAGACATGATCGCTTTGTTTACCAGAGCATTGCCTTCTTTGTTGTCTGCCGCAATCAGTTGGTCGAAATGCTGATTGTTTTTCTCTGCGGAGTTCACCAGTTCACCCACTTGTGCGCGTGCTGCATCGAATTGCTTCATGATTTCTTTTGCTGCAACGTCATCTTTCTGTGCAACGAGATCATAGATAGAAGCACCGGTCAGAGTGGAACCGTCTGCGCGAGTGTACGTACCAGTGTAGATATTGTAGATACCTTGCTCATCATAGAAATGTGAGTTGTGTGTGTTGTCAGAGAAACAATCGTGCTCATCTTCTGTTGAGTTGGCTTCCAGGGCCACTTTCATGCGCTCACCAGCCAGTTCACCCAATGACAGTGAACCCATACCAAACATCATCTTACGCAGACCGTTTTGCGCAGAATCAGCAAGCAGTTGTTCGCGGTAGTTGCCTTTCTCTTTGTCAGACCACTGTTTTTCCATCCATTCCAGATCTTGAACCAGCAGTTGTACCGATGCTTTCAGGTATTGAGCGCGACGGTCACAGTTACCGTGCGTACATGCCTCGCCCTGAACGTAGTCGGTGTATGGACGCTCACCCGCACCAGGTTGAGTACCGTGCAGATCTTGGCCCCAAAGCAGGAATTCGATCGCGTGGTAGCCCGACGCAACGTTCGCTTCTGAACCGCCCACTTCATTCAGGCTCGCAATAAGCTCAGGCGTAATAGTTGAAGCATCAATCGTAGTTGCACCAATAGTCAAAGACTTGTTTGCCACGATGTTTGCGCTTGCGCCTTCGTTACCCAGTTCGTATTGGTAATCGTCAGAAACGTAGTCAATCAAGCCTTCATCCAGAGGCCATGCATTCAGCTGTCCTTCCCAATCGTCGACAACAGCGTTACCAAAACGGAAAACTTCAGATTGTTGGTAAGGAACGCGAGCCGCCAACCATGCTTGTTTGACTTGCTGTAGTTTGGCATCAGAAGGTGCAGCCAAAAATGCATCGACAGACTTTTCTAGGTTTTTCGCTGTGGTCAGAGAGTCAGAGAACACCGCATGACCGATGTCAGCATAATGAGCGACAACCTGATCCTGAGTGACTGCTGCAAAGCTTGCACCGCTGGCAACTGCCAGTGAAGCGGCAATAGATTGGACTAAAAGTGACTTAACTTTCATTTAAGCATCCTTGTTGAGCGTTTATTCATTGCTAGTGCTAATTATTATCATTTGCACTTTTAGCCGCGATAATACAAATTTACATTTTTTTTGCAAGATGTAACGAAAAAAACCTCACCGAAGTGAGGCTTTTATCAACGATTTAAGGAAATAGCTTAAAGTTTAAGCTGATGTTTACCGTGAGAGACTTTTGCTTTCAGGTAGTTCTCGTTGCCAGATTTGATGTGCGCAGCGGTGTGCACTACCTCAACAATTTCGATGCCGTGCTCTTTAAGTTCGCGGATCTTTTTCGGGTTGTTAGTCACCAAACGAATCTTAGTCACGTTGAGCGCTTTGAGCATTTGAGCCGCTTCAGTGAAATCACGCAGATCATCACCAAAGCCTAAATGGTTATTGGCTTCGTAAGTATTCATGCCCTGACTTTGTAGTCGGTATGCATCAATCTTATTGTACAGGCCAATGCCGCGGCCTTCTTGGCGAAGATACAGAATGATCCCACCATGTTCGCCCATTTTCGTAATGGTTTCTTCCAGTTGCTCGCCACAGTCACAACGCGATGAGTGGAACACATCACCGGTCAGACATTCAGAGTGCATACGCACTAATGGGATTTCCTGGGTTTTATCTGCTGACTTGAAAATGACGGCGACGTGCTCTTTATCGGTCTTCAATCCTTTAAAGGAAAGGATTTCTGCATCAATGTTGCTTTTCGCACCTACTTTTAAATCAACTCTGGCTCTTACTTCCGCCATATCTGCACTCACCTGATTCATTACTGGATGCATGCTGGTTATTGTATGCATTCTTATACCTTACTTGTGACTTTACTATGGGGACTGATACCCTACTTTTCAACGAAAAGATCACAAAATCACTCGAATTGTTATATTATAACAATTTAGAAAATGCGCAATAAAAAACCCAGCCTATTGTTGAGCAAGCTGGGTTTACAGAATTTCTCAGAGAATCAGTAGATTAATGGCTTTGCGTTTTCTTCCACACCGTGAGTTCTACCCACACTTGTTCAAGCTCTTTAAGCTCTTCCGCTGTCAAAATAGATAATGTGGGTTTGGTTTGTGGCAGAGAGCACGACTGAAGCGCACTGATTTGTGCGTAAAAGTCCTTCTTAAGTTGTGTAATCACTGAATAGTCCACTGCCTTTTCCTACTGATTATTATTTGTTCTAACGGAATAATATCATTTAAATCAAATTGGTGTCAGTTAAATTTAATTATTGGAATAATTGTCACACTAATTTTTCTAAAGTTTAAATTGAGGCAGGATTATATAAGTGATCATACACTCTTTATTTGATCTAATTTAATTGGATCCTTTCTTTCTATTTCTCTCACTATTCTGTTAATTCGTTATTTAATTAAACATGCCCAAAAACAGTAATATCTCAACATAACCATCTGAAAGCCTTGAGTCACTTGTCGGTTTCATAACGCCGTCCGCTTATACAACCGCGCTTATAGATAGCTAGCTTCTTTATTCGATCGAGTTTCAAAATTGACGATCATCAATTTTTATTTACGGATTCATCCGTATTTAATCGATCATCTGTAATAACAAAGTTTATTAACCCAGTTGAGTACTCAACTATTAAAAGAGTTAAGATACAAAAAAGCCGGGTATTAACCCGGCTTTTCTTTTAAGAAGAATTATTCTTCTGTGTCACCTTCAGAGGATGTCTCTGGTGCTTCAGAGGATGCTTCAGGTACTTCACTGCCTTCGTTTACGATTTCCGAACCTTCCTCTTCTGAGAATTCAGATTCTTCAATCTCTTCGATACGCTGCAAACCAACCACTTGCTCATCTTCTGCAGTACGGATTAGCGTTACACCTTGGGTGTTACGACCAACGTGGCTAACTTCAGCCACACGAGTACGTACCAGTGTGCCTGCATTGGTGATCATCATGAACTCATCACCGTCGTCAACCTGAACCGCACCCACTACGCTGCCGTTACGCTCAGAGACTTTGATCGAAACCACACCCTGAGTACCACGGCCCTTCGTTGGGTATTCAGACAAGCTGGTGCGCTTACCATAACCATTTTCTGTTACGGTGAGTACATCACCATCAGTCTTCGGTACGATTAGCGATACCACTTGGTCGCCATCAGCCAGTTTCATACCTCGAACACCAGCTGCAGTACGACCCATAGGTCTTACGCCTTTGAACTTGATCTCTGGCTGGCCATTTTCATCCAGTACAGGTTGACCATTTTCATCCACAACCGCAGTTTCTTCTGATTCTTTGAAGCGAACTACTTTGCCGAATTTAGAGAACAGCATAATTTCGCTTTCGCCATCAGTGATATCTACACCGATCAGCGAGTCTTCGTCACGCAGGTTCAACGCAATCAGACCGTTAGAACGAACGTTTGCGAACTGATCCAGAGACGTCTTCTTCACAGTACCGTCGCCGGTTGCCATAAAGATGTACTTGTCGTCACTGAACTCGGTCACTGGCAGAATCGCCGTGATGCGCTCGTTTTCTTCCAACGGAAGCAGGTTCACAATCGGCTTACCACGAGCGGTACGGCTTGCTAATGGCAATTGGTAAACTTTCATACGGTAGGTCTTACCACGAGTCGAGAAGCACAGGATATTATCGTGCGTGTTCGCAACCAGAAGACGTTCAATATAGTCTTCATCTTTCATGCGAGTCGCACTCTTACCTTTACCACCACGACGCTGAGCTTCGTAATCGCTCAGTAACTGATATTTCACGTAACCTTCGTGAGACAGTGTTACCACAACATCTTCACGTGCGATCAGCTCTTCCAGATCGATATCATGGCTTGCCGCAGTAATTTCAGTGCGACGAGCGTCACCGTAACTATCACGTACAGTAACCAGCTCTTCACGAATCACTTCCATCAGACGTTCTGTGCTTGCCAGAATGTGCATCAGTTCAGCGATCTCTTCCAGAAGCTGTTTGTATTCGTCAAGAATCTTCTCGTGTTCCAGACCGGTCAGCTTGTGCAGACGCAGATCCAGAATAGCTTGCGCTTGTTGCTCAGTCAGGAAGTACTGACCGTCGCGAATACCGTATTGAGGCTCAAGCCACTCTGGACGAGCAGCATCGGTGCCAGCACGCTCAAGCATCGCTGCCACATTACCCAAATCCCAACCACGCGCAATCAGGCCAGCTTTCGCTTCAGCCGGAGTTGGCGCTTTACGGATCAGATCGATGATGTCATCGATGTTGGCCAGTGCCAGTGCCAAACCTTCAAGGATATGAGCACGTTCACGAGCTTTACGCAGTTCGAAAATTGTACGACGAGTCACCACTTCACGGCGGTGATCGACGAAGCACTTCAGCATTTCTTTCAGGTTAAACAGTTTAGGCTGACCATTGTCCAGCGCTACCATGTTGATACCGAAAGTCGTCTGAAGCTGAGTGTTTGCGTAGAGGTTGTTCAGAACCACTTCGCCTACTGCATCGCGCTTACATTCGATAACAATGCGCATACCGTCTTTATCTGACTCGTCGCGCAGTGCACTGATGCCTTCAACTTTCTTGTCTTTAACCAGTTCCGCAATCTTCTCGATCAGGCGGGCTTTGTTCACCTGATAAGGAATTTCGGTCACGATGATGGTTTCTTTACCGTTCTTATCCGCCTCAATTTCAGCTTTTGAACGCATGTAAATCTTGCCGCGGCCGGTTTTGTAAGCATCGATGATGCCTTTACGGCCACTGATCATGGCTGCCGTTGGGAAATCCGGGCCCGGAATGTAATCCATCAACTCATCAATCGTGATGTTTTCGTTGTCAATGTACGCCAAGCAACCGTCAACCACTTCCGTCAAGTTATGCGGTGGAATGTTGGTTGCCATACCGACTGCGATACCAGAGGCACCGTTAACCAGCAGGTTAGGAATTTTGGTAGGAAGAACCGCAGGGATCTGTTCAGTACCGTCATAGTTCGGTACGTAATCCACGGTTTCTTTTTCAAGGTCCGCCAGTAACTCATGGGCAATTTTTGCCATACGTACTTCGGTGTAACGCATTGCCGCCGCGGAGTCACCGTCGATCGAGCCAAAGTTACCTTGACCATCGACCAGCATGTAGCGAAGCGAGAACGGCTGCGCCATACGTACAATCGTATCGTATACCGCACTATCACCGTGCGGGTGATATTTACCGATTACGTCACCTACCACACGGGCAGATTTTTTATATGGTTTATTCCAATCGTTACCCAGTACGTTCATCGCGAACAGCACGCGACGGTGAACTGGTTTTAGGCCATCACGCACATCTGGAAGAGCACGACCCACGATAACTGACATCGCGTAGTCTAGGTATGAACCTCGTAGCTCATCTTCAATGTTTACGGGCGTGATCTCTTTAGCTAGATCGCTCATAGAGCCATTATCCCTCTATAGTTTGATCGGTATATCCAGACAACATAAAGCCCATGCTAATCTCCGCATGAATCACTTTATGCTGCAACACCTGAATATTATTGATACTTATAAGGTGAAAAAATATAACACAAGTTTCCAAGCTTCGGCATCACTTTCCCTCCCCTTTTATCAGGTTGTGACCTTTGTTGTGTATCAAGTGCTGAGAATTTACACATTCCTCCCATATCCAACTGATAAAAGGTTATTTTTTGCTCATCCATTTGGGATTCAAAGATAACAACTGGTGCGAAATGACAACGGCGTTATAATGCCACCTTATTCATGGATGCGTAACACAGGCAACGAATAGCATGACCAAACCGCAAAACGTCGACCCAAATGAAATCAAGAAGTTTGAAGAGATGGCCTCACGTTGGTGGGATCTCGAAGGTGAGTTCAAACCTCTACATCAGATTAACCCGCTGCGTCTGAACTATGTGCTGGAACGCGCTGACGGACTGTTTGGTAAAAAAGTGCTGGATGTTGGCTGTGGCGGAGGCATCCTTGCCGAGAGCATGGCTCGTGAAGGTGCGCTAGTGACTGGCCTGGATATGGGTAAAGAGCCGCTGGAAGTGGCACGTCTGCATGCTCTGGAAACAGGAACCAAGCTGACTTACATTCAGAGCACCATCGAAGATCACGCACAAGACAACGCTCAGGCATACGACGTGGTGACCTGCATGGAAATGCTCGAACACGTACCAGACCCACTTTCCGTTATTCAATCGTGCGCGGCGCTGGTAAAGCCAGGCGGTCATGTTTTCTTTTCCACGCTTAACCGCAACTTTAAGTCTTATCTGTTTGCCATTGTCGGTGCGGAAAAGCTGCTGAAGATTGTTCCGGAAGGCACGCACGACCACGAAAAATTCATTCGTCCTTCTGAACTACTCAAGATGATTGATGCCACTCCTCTGCAGGAACAGGCGATCACCGGGTTACTCTACAACCCACTGACTGACACATACCGCCTGGGCGCAAACGTTGACGTCAATTACATCATCCATACGCGCCTATTTTAAGGGGCGTTATTCGCTAAAAATCGGTGCTTAAATATCACACTAGGCCACGGATTTTTAGCGTATTTTTTGTGCTCTAGCTTCCACTTTAATCAATTGAAATCAAGGTTGCATTTTTGCCTAAAGATCAAGAATTTTTTTTTCGATCATGGTTATGAAAAAAGCAATATTGAAATGTCGATTTTATACAATCAACTCTGTCCTTTGATCATCAGTGAGTGGCTACTAACTGTTTTTTTTAAATTCGCAAGTTATCCACAAACTGTCCCCGATCTGTAACTTGCAATACCCCCTCGATAGCACTATCTTGTAATGCGAACACTGATGCACCCCTACATATAGTGTTTGGGACACTATATGTAGGGCGAGCTTGATCACAAAGCCGGGATTCACTTTACAAGAATTACACTAAAACACGGCTTTTATCAGTTTTGTTAGGGAAATAAAGCAGAATGAACCAACAACTTACTGTCACCAAGCGTGATGGCCGCAAAGAAAACATCGATCTGGACAAGATCCATCGCGTGATCGCGTGGGCCGCTGAAGGCCTAGATAACGTCTCAGTATCACAAGTAGAACTTCGAGCTCACATCCAGTTCTACGATGGCATTACAACGTCAGATATTCACGAAACCATTATCAAGTCTGCGGCAGATCTGATCTCCGAAGAGACCCCTGATTACCAATACCTGGCTGCGCGCCTTGCTGTATTCCACCTGCGCAAAAAGGCTTATGGTCAATATGAACCGCCAACGCTGCTCGATCACGTGTCAGCGATGGTGGAAAAAGGCAAGTACGATAAGCACCTGCTAGAAGATTACACCCGCGAAGAATTTGAGTTGCTGAACAGTTTCATCGACCATCGCCGTGATCTGGATTTCTCTTACGCAGCTGTTAAACAGCTGGAAGGTAAATACTTCGTACAAAACCGTGTAACCGGTCAGATCTATGAGAGTGCACAGTTCTTGTACATTCTGGTTGCGGCTTGCCTGTTTGCTAAGTACCCGAAAGCGACTCGTCTGGATTACGTGAAGCGTTTCTATGATGCGACGTCAACATTCAAGATTTCGCTGCCAACGCCAATCATGTCTGGTGTACGTACACCTACCCGTCAGTTCAGTTCATGTGTACTGATTGAATGTGGTGACAGCCTGGATTCTATCAACGCGACTGCCAGCTCTATCGTACGCTACGTTTCTCAACGTGCTGGTATCGGCATCAACGCGGGTCGTATTCGTGCGCTGGGTTCTGAAATCCGTGGTGGTGAAGCATTCCACACCGGTTGTATCCCATTCTACAAGTACTTCCAGACTGCCGTTAAATGTTGCTCACAAGGCGGCGTTCGTGGCGGTGCAGCAACGGTATTCTACCCATTGTGGCACGGCGAAGCAGAATCTCTGCTGGTTCTGAAAAACAACCGCGGCGTTGAAGAGAACCGTGTTCGTCACATGGACTACGGTGTTCAACTGAACAAACTGATGTACAAACGTCTGGTTGAAGGTGGCAACATCACGCTGTTCTCTCCTTCTGACGTTCCGGGATTGTACGACGCTTTCTTCCAGGATCAGGACGAATTTGAACGTCTGTACGTGAAATATGAAAACGATCCGTCAATCAAGAAACGTACTGTTAAAGCAGTTGAGATCTTCTCGCTTCTAATGCAAGAACGCGCGTCGACTGGTCGTATCTACATTCAGAACGTTGACCACTGTAATACGCACAGCCCGTTTGATGCGAGTGTAGCGCCAGTGCGTCAGTCTAACCTGTGTCTGGAAATCGCTCTGCCAACCAAACCTCTGGTTAACGTAGAAGACGACAGCGGCGAAATCGCGCTGTGTACTCTGTCTGCTTTCAACCTGGGTGCGATTGAAAAACTGGATGATTTCGAAGAGCTGGCTGAGCTGGTTGTTCGCGCTCTGGATGCGCTATTGGATTACCAAGACTACCCGCTGCCAGCAGCACGTAAGTCAACCATGAACCGTCGTACTCTGGGTGTGGGCGTGATCAACTACGCATACTACCTGGCGCGCCATGGCGTGAAATACTCAGATGGCAGCGCGAATGGTCTGACTCATCGTACTTTTGAAGCGATGCAGTACTACCTCTTGAAAGCGTCTGTGAATCTGGCGAAAGAACAAGGTAAGTGCCCGGCGTTCAACGAAACGAACTACGCGAAAGGCCTATTGCCAATTGATACGTACAAGAAAGACCTGGATCTGATCTGCGAAGAGCCGCTGCACTACGACTGGGATGCACTGCGTCAGGAAATCATGGAACACGGTCTGCGTAACTCAACACTGACGGCGCTGATGCCTTCTGAGACATCTTCTCAGATCTCTAACGCGACCAACGGTATTGAGCCACCTCGCGGCTACGTATCAGTAAAAGCGTCTAAAGACGGTATCCTGAAGCAGGTTGTGCCTGAGTTCACTCGTCTGAAAGAGAATTACGAACTACTGTGGAACATCGGTTCAAACGATGGTTATCTGCATCTGGTTGGTATCATGCAAAAATTCGTTGACCAAGCGATTTCTGCCAACACCAACTATGACCCAAGCCAATACGAGTCTGGCAAAGTGCCGATGAAGAAACTACTTCAAGACCTGCTCACTGCGTATAAGTTTGGTGTGAAAACGCTGTACTACCATAACACTCGTGATGGTGCGAAAGACGATCAGAAAGATGCGGTTCAACCAGCAGATGACGATTGTGCAGGCGGCGCTTGTAAGATCTAATCAGATTCGAACTTTCACTTAATGATTTGCATGCCCTTCGCTCACGCGAAGGGCCAAACGGATGAAGGCACAATGGCTTACAGTACTTTTACTCAAAAAAAGAATAACCAACTTAAAGAACCTATGTTCCTTGGTCAGCCAGTTAACGTGGCACGTTATGACCAACAGAAATACGAAATTTTCGAAAAGCTGATTGAAAAGCAGCTTTCTTTCTTCTGGCGTCCGGAAGAAGTTGACGTATCCAGCGATCGTATCGATTACGCGAAGCTTCCGGACCACGAGAAGCACATTTTCATCTCGAATCTGAAATATCAGACTCTGCTGGATTCGATTCAGGGTCGCAGCCCGAACGTGGCTCTGTTGCCGCTGGTTTCTCTGCCAGAGGTCGAAACCTGGATTGAAACTTGGTCGTTCTCAGAAACCATTCACTCTCGTTCATACACTCACATCATCCGTAACATCGTTAACGATCCGGCGATTGTGTTTGATGACATCGTAGAAAACGAGCACATCATCAAGCGTGCAAAAGATATTGCACACTTCTATGACGATCTGATTCAGGCAACGAACGACTACCACCGTTTTGGTGAAGGTACGCACGAGCTGAACGGCGAAACAGTCACTGTTAACCTGAATGACCTGAAGAAGAAACTTTACCTGTGTCTGATGTCTGTCAACGCGCTGGAAGCCATCCGTTTCTACGTCAGCTTTGCATGTTCATTCGCGTTCGCTGAGCGTGAACTGATGGAAGGTAACGCGAAAATCATCAAACTGATTGCGCGTGATGAAGCACTACATCTGACCGGTACTCAGCACATGGTCAACCTGCTGCGAAACGGTATGGATGATTTTGCATTCCTGCAAATTGCTGAAGAGTGTAAACAAGAATCTTTCGATCTGTTCAAGCAAGCTGCAGAACAGGAAAAAGAGTGGGCATCTTACCTGTTCAAAGACGGTTCAATGATCGGTCTGAACAAAGATATCCTGTGCCAGTACGTCGAATACATCACTAACATCCGTATGCAGGCGGTTGGCCTTGAGCCAGCATACCCAGGTGCAACCAGCAACCCGATTCCATGGATCAATGCTTGGTTGTCTTCTGACAACGTACAGGTAGCACCACAAGAAGCGGAAATCAGTTCATACCTTGTCGGCCAGATCGACAACGAAGTTAGCTCAGACGACTTCGAAGGTTTTGAACTGTAATGGCGAACATCAAAATCAACAAAATCGTCAACATTGAATCTAACCCGTCTAATACGCTGCTGGAAACCATGGAGCATGCCGGGTTAGACCCAGAGTACAACTGTCGTGACGGCCACTGTGGCGCATGTCGTTGTACCCTACTTTCAGGTGAAGTCGAATATGTTGGTTTTGCGATGGCTTATACCGAGAGCAACGAAATATTGCCGTGTATTTGTAAAGCTAAAACGGCTCTGGAGCTGACCGACGTCAACTACCGAATCAAAGCCAAACGCGCGTAAATCATAAAGACAAAAGCCAGAGCAGTGCTCTGGCTTTTTCATTTCTGTTCCGTTGTAACGGTATCGTTCTATTCCATCAGCCCACCAAACAGAATTTCATCTGCGGTTCCCATGGATACGGACTTATTGGCGATCTCACGACCGTCGTCATCAAATAGAGACAAGCGATATCCCTGATAACTCAGGTTATTGTTATCTACCGGTGCATGAAGCCATAACGACACGACGTCACGATGGACGCTACCAAGTGCTTCTCCCAAAATCACTTTTTGACTTGCCACCTCATACCAAACCAAAATTCTTGATTGATGGAACATACCAGCCTCCTGCCGAAATGGTTCAAACGAGATTTCAGTGTACAAATAAAAAAGTGCTAAAGACGGCTCATTTTTAAGACAAAATCGGGAGGACCACGGAAATCAGGCGCTTAACAATTAGACGAATTTTGAATAGAAGGAAATGGTCAAAAGAGGTTTGGTAATAAGCAAACAAATCATCTGCTTATTACCATTTAACGAACAATGTTTTATTTTATATGCAATTACGCGATATGAACTTAACTATCCATTCAGCACATTGGCAGGCAGATACAACTCTTTTACCGTCAACACTGAACCATATTTAGCCAGCACGGGTTTACCGGAGAGATAGCGGCGCAACATGTCTGCCGCAACGGTGCCTATCAGCTCTTTTTGCTCTTGCTGGCTGTATGTGCGGCTAAACTTCAACAATTGCCCCCATTCACCTTGTGGAGCCGACAGCGCCACACTGAACGTGCCTTCACTCAACGCGCCCGTCACAATCGCCAGATCAGTGCTGCATTTATCTTTGGTTGCTCCCGCAAGTGCAAATACGGCTGCCAGCGGGTCTTTCTCACCAAGACCAGCATCGGTACGATGGCTCAGAATCCAGCTATGACCGCTCAAGCGCTCAACCTGTTCGTTGCTCAATAACCAATTTGACAGCCAGCCTTTGGTTGCCTGCTCGGCGATCGACAGTGACAGACCTTTTTCTTCGATCAAATGACCGATGTGCGCCAACATAGGTTCATCAACGCTGACAACATGCTGTTCAAGATGTGAATAAATCAGTTGCAGCAGTTTAACGCGTGTCTCCAAATCGTTGCGCGGCCCAAACAGTTTCACCTCAATGAACGGCAAGTAAGAGCGGTAGCCCAACACGTAGTCTTTTGGTAGCTGAAGTTTATCCAGTTTGTCGGAGATACCGGATTCAGACGTCCCGAAGGTATAAAGGCGGCTACATTCAAGCCCAGCCTGATTCGGAAAGAGTGCATGCAGGTCAGGCAGAATCTGTTCACTGACCATACGTTTGAATTCTTTTGGTACGCCCGGAGTGAAATAGAACCAGCAATCATTAATCTGCATTTTGAAGCCGCAGGCAGTGCCGATCGGATTATCAATGACCGTCGCTTTTTCAGGTAACATCGCTTGTTTAATGTTGCTCTCTGGCATTTTCACCTGGCGCTGCGCGAAAAAGGCCTCCAGCACTTTCAACCATTCAGGGAAAAGAACCAGTTGTTGTTCGGCGGCCTGTGCAGCGGCGGCGGCGCTTAAGTCGTCGGAAGTCGGTCCTAAACCACCATTCACGATAACGACATCACTGTTGAAGCTGAGCATCATCAGCTCTTCAACCAAAGCCGATTTTTCATCTCCTACCGTCGAGCGTTTAGAGAGCGAGAAACCACTTTCAAAAAATTCTCGTGCCAGCCAAGCGGCATTGGTATCGGTGATGTCACCGTGCAGTACTTCCTCACCAGTACTTAACATCGCTATTTTCAGCATATCTATGACCTTATTTGGGTTCTTTGTGACACCATTCTTTGGCCACTATATCGTTGAATGGCCCAGTATCTCTATCAGTTTTGTGTCAATAAGCGATTTGATTATTTTCATCCCCGCTACTTTAATAGATAATTGTGATACTGATCATTATTATAAAACAACGTCTTGGAGCTACCGTGTCAATAAAACGCATCACTGCATTGATGTTATCGTTACCCGCTTGTGCCAACGCAGCACCATACGATATCAGCCCACACATCGAATTATCCTACTCGGTAGAGTGCCAAACCGTCAGTTGCAACAACGAATCTCCATACCGTTATAAAGCGGTTTCACCTCTGGCAATGAGCTTGGATGGTGAGCAAGAGCTGAAAGTGGATGAGCCAGCACTCCCCCGCTACCTGACGCCATCTGATACTAAAGATTGGGATTACCTGAAAGATCAAACGTATACCATTCTGGGTTTGAGTGTCGTGACCGTTGGTCTGATGACACTGCTGCCAGAGTCCATCACCAAGTGGGATGAAGATGACCGTAACCTGAGCGGTTTGGGGCAGAAATGGTGGGACAACGTTTCTCAGGGACCGACCTGGGACCGAGACGAGCACTACCTCAACTACGTCATGCACCCCTATTTTGGTGGTGTATACTACACCGCGGCGCGTCATGCCGGTTTCAATGAGTTTGAGTCATTCCTTTATTCAGCGGCAATGTCCGGGCTATTTTGGGAATACGGGGTTGAAGCTTTTGCAGAAGTACCGTCGTGGCAGGACCTTTTTATCACTCCATTTTTTGGTGCCGTGGTTGGTGAAATGATGTTTGAGGCAGAACAGGACATCGTGGATAACGGCGGTGAAGTTTTAGGCTCTGAAAGCGTCGGTAGCGTCACCCTATTCTTCTTAAACCCGGTCGGTCACATTCACGGATGGGTGAGTAACGCCTGGGGCGGTTCAGCCGAATTCCAGTTTGAAAGTAATCCATGGTTTGGCAATCAGGATGCGGCCAAGTTTGCCCTCGATTCAGGTGCGACTTACGACACCCAGTTCATTGGCGCCAGTTTCAAAGTGACGTTCTAATCTAATTTATCCGAGTTGTAAAAAAAGCGCCTGTAGGCGCTTTTTTATTGGCTTAACGTTCTACCTGCTGGCGATGTTGTGTTTCCCACAGCAAATGAAACTTCTTGCCTGCCGGCTGATCAACTCGAGCGTACGTATGCGCCCCGAAATAATCGCGTTGCGCTTGAAGCAGATTGGCAGGCAGCACTTCGCAGCGAAGCGCATCGTAATAACTCAGCGCAGACGTCAGACTTGGCATCGGAACACCACTGAACATCGATTGAGCTGCAATTTGACGCCATCCCGGCAGTCTATCTGACAATGCAGAGGCAAACTCAGGGGCAAGCAACAGATGCTCTAACTCTGGCTGAGACTGATAAGCCATCGCAATCTGATGTAGGAAACCCGCTCGAATAATGCAGCCTGAGCGCCAAATGCGCGCGATATCAGCAAAATTCAGTTTCCAGCCTTCTTTGTCTGACGTGGTTTTCATCAGATCAAAGCCTTGCGCGTAAACCGCGAGCTTAGCGCAATAGAGCGCTGATTCCAGATCACGCAGAACGGTATCCAGACAGTAGTCAGCGATCATTGTCTGCGCTGGCAGTTGTTTACTGGCTAACGAACGGCGCGCCTTGTTTGCGCTCAAGGCACGAGCAAATACAGCCTGAGCCAGGCTTGGCGCCGGGCAACCGGTTTGCAAGCTGTTCACCGCCGTCCACAATCCGGTACCTTTTTGTTCGGCGGTATCAAGGATCATATCAACCAGCATCGCACCTGTTTGCGGATCTTGTTGTTGCAGAATATCCGCACTGATTTCCATCAGGTAGCTATTCAGAACGCCCTGATTCCAGCCTTCGAACACCTGACCAATCTCTTGTGCCGACAGCGTCATCACGTCACGCAGGTATTGGTACGCTTCACAAATCAGCTGCATGTCCGCGTATTCAATCCCGTTGTGCACCATTTTAACGTAATGGCCAGCACCTGCAGGCCCCAGATATGCGGCGCAAGAGTCACCTTGTTGATGGGAATCAATCGGTTTACCAGCAGCATCGACTTTTGCAGCAATGGCTTGCCACATTGGCTCGATGAATGCCCACGCTTCTTGATCGCCGCTTGCCATAAGAGACGGGCCGTGACGCGCACCTTGTTCTCCCCCAGAGACGGCGGTGCTGAAGAAACGTAAACGGCCCGTATAAACGTGTTCGCGGCGTTCAGAATCCGTCCACAAGCTGTTACCCGTATCGATAACAATGTCCTGAGGTTCTAAACCCGCATCCAATAGCTGTGTGATCACTTGATCGACGATATCGCCGGCCGGAACTGAAAGTGCAATCACCCGCGGTTTATCCAGCAAACTCAGCAGATGAGCTAAATCATCCGCCGCGGCAAACTGTCCTTTGCCTGCGATCGTACTCAGAGACGCCGCTTCTTGCAGGGTGCGTATTCGATTCGCCTGATTTAAGTCGTATCCGGCAACCTTGATCCCGTGATCAACCAGATTCAGTGCCAGGCTTTTGCCCATCACACCCAGTCCGATCATGGCGATTTGGAAACTCATAACTTGGCTCCCGGTTGGCTAATCGCGGTGAGTGCCTGAGCCACCACGTCGTCCAGTGATTGAGAAATATCGACAAAGATGGCCTCTCCGGCCTGCGGCTCAACCAAGGTCGCGAACTGGCTTTTCAGCATTTTTTCACCCTGGAAGTAGTGGTCGGAGCGCTGTTTAAGACGTGACCAGATGGTGTCGTAATCACCCTGTAGGTACACAATCACCAGCTCTTCGTTGTTGGTGCGCAAAATATCACGATACTCTGGCTTAAGAGCCGAACAAGCAATCACTGCCGATTCTTGCTCGATAAAGAGGCGATTTAAAGTTTGCAGCCAGCCGTAGCGGTCTTCATCCGTCAGAGGAATCCCCTGACGCATTTTTTCTACATTTTGTTGTGGATGGTAATCGTCACCATCAAAGAATTTCAGGCCCAGCGCTTCGGCAATTTTGCTACCAATCGAGCTTTTTCCGCAGCCAGAAACCCCCATCACTAATATTTTTCTTGGTTTCATAGGACAATACTTCCCTAAGGCCCCACAAAATGGGGCCGCTCTACAAAAAAGTTATATCGCTTGGTTTATTGCCACCACATCGCCAACTGAGGGAATGCGATAACCAGAGCCAGCACGAAAATCTGCATGAAAATGAACGGGATCAGCGAGGTAAAAATCAAACCCAGACTGATGTCTTTCGGCGCCACGGACTTGAGATAAAACGCGGCCGGGCCAAAAGGTGGCGACAGGAATGACACCTGCATGTTCAGACAGAACACCACGCCGAACCAAATCGGGTCAAAGCCCAGATTACTGATGATTGGCACGAAAATAGGCATGGTCAGGAGCGCAACACCAACCCAGTCGAGGAACATACCCAACACCAGCAGAATCACCATCATGATGAGCAGTGTGGCCATGGCGCTACCGCCAGACAGAGCCAGAATGGTTTCTTCAACGAAATCAATACCGCCCATCAGGTTGTAAACCCCAACTAACGCGCTCGCACCGATACCAATCCAGATGATCATCCCGCAGGTACGCATCGTCGCGACGGCGCTATCTTTGAGCATATTCCAGCTCATTTCACGGCGAATGATGGCACTGATCATAATGCCCACAACACCCAAAGCTGACGCTTCAGTGACGGATGCAATACCGGTGTAGATACTGCCCAGTACAACCGCCACCGACAGCAGCGGGAAAAACAGAGCCTTAAAGTAATTCGGATGTTCTGTTTCTTCTTCCAGCTCTTCTTCAAAGCTTGGTGCCAGAGAAGGATTCAGGTAACAACGCACCAATACGTAAGCGATGTAACACGCAGCCAGAATAAACGCAGGCAGGAAAGCAGCTTTAAACAGGTCGCCAATCGACACGCTCGCGGTCATACCGTAAATAATCAGAACGATACTCGGTGGCAGCATGGTGCCCAATGCGCCGCCTGCACACGTGGTACCGATCGCCAGTTTGCGGTCATAACCCAAGCGCAGCATTTGTGGCAGCGCGAGAATACCCAGCAGTACTGTTTCACCGCCGATAACGCCAGACATGGATGCCAAAAGAACCGCAACCAACAGCGTCTGAACCGCAACACCACCGCGCACTTTACGGCCGACAGACTTCATGGCATCAAACAAGTCGCGAGCGATCCCTGAGTGATCCAACATCGCCGCCATCAAAACGAACATAGGAATGGCTAGGAAGATGTAGTCAGAAGCAAAGCTGTACATACGGCTGGTTACCAGTGGAATTGCATCCACACCAAACCAACCCAGAGTGAAAAAGATAGCGACAAAACCAGTGACGAACGCCAGCTGCATACCCGTGAGCAGCAGGCCGATCATCATCGCCAGCATCAGGAGGCTGCCCCACTCAATACCAATTGAAGAAAGATCAAACATCGTGTTTATTCCTCAGGGCTTGAATCTCTTGAATCAAATGCAGCACAAACTGCACGACCAGAATCACTAACGTGATGAAGATAACGGCTTTCAGAAGTGCCGGATACGGAGGGTTAAACGCCGAACCTGAGGTTTCCAGACGCATCTCACCCCATGGAGCAAACCAGGACGCTTCTACCGTAACGTAAGAGGCGTACGCCATCATGCCCGCAAACGCGAGACCGACAATGTGATGCACCAGATTCAAATAATGTTTAGTGCGACGCGAAACGTGATCGTAAATCAGCACTACACGCACATGTTTGTCGGCTGCCATCGCATACACACCGCCAAACACAAACAGTGTTCCGCCAACAAAGGCAGCAGTTTCATGTACCCACGTTGTTGGGGCGTTGAACGCGTAGCGCATCACTACTTCATAAAAGGAAATCGCAACCGTGAACAGAAACAGCAAGCTCAGCGCGTTGCCCAGACGCAGAATCCAGCGATCCAGCGCGTTTTTCGGCTGCTCATCATGGATAGACGCAGCAGGTAGCTTATTCTCGCTCATAACGAACTCTTGTTTAAAACGAGAGGGCAAAACTGCCCTCTCTCAAATGAAGGAAATAGCGGTAATTAAAGTAGGTCGTTGTTTTCCAGGAACTGGGTGACAGAGTCATACACTTTCTGTGCATTTGGAGAACGCTCTGCAAACACTTTCCATTGGCTACGTGCGATTTCGCGGAATTTCTTGCGCTCTTCGTCTGACCAGTTGTGAATCGTAATTTTCGGATTTGCGCTCGCTTCTTTCACTGCCGCCTGGTCAGCAATTTTCAGCTGAGTGGTGATGTCATAAGAGAAGTCGCGTACTGATGTTTCCAGAATCTGTTGCAGATCCGCTGGCATTTTGTCCCATTTCTTCTGGCTGATTGAAATATCGATCAGTGGCAGAGAGTGGAAACCAGGCTGAACCGGATGCACCGCGATGTCGTTCATGCCCGCTTTTTGGTTGGTCGAGAACACGGTATAGTCCGCCGCATCGATAACACCTTTGCTCAGGCCAGTAAATACTTCAGAACCTGGTAGGTTAACAGGCGTTGCACCGGCTGCAGCAAATACCTGTTGAACCAGACCTTCCGGCGCACGCAGCTTCAGACCTTTCAGATCCGCCACACCATCAAGAGGTTTTTTCGATACCAGAGATTCAACGCCCGTTGTCGAGGCACCGATGAAATGCACGCCGTATGGTTTGTAAAGTTCCGTTAAAAGTTCGTTACCACCGCCGTAGTTCATGTACTGAAGCAACTGGGTTGTGTCAGACCAAGCACCGACCATGTTACCCAGCAGACCAAACGCAGGATCCTGACCTGAGAAAAACTCCGTCGCGGTGACGTGACCATCAAGAATACCCATCTTGATAGCGCTCAACGTTTCCGTGTGTTTGACCACCGCACCCACTGGCAGTAAATCGATATCGATACGACCACCCGACATTTTTTCGACACGGTCAGCCCAGTTTTGTTGGATTTGGAAGTTGCGGTCACCTGATGGGTCAGAAGACTGAATCTTGAGTTTGAAATCCGCAGCCATTGCAGACATGGATACTAAACCTGTCACCGCGGCAGCGATAAGCGTTCTCGTCATAGCTTTCATTGAATCGTCCTTAAGAGTTTCACGTAAAAACCGGTTTATGTTTTTATGTTACCGGTAACTTGCAGGGTGAATGTTACTGGTAACTCCTATATTGTGTCCATGAGATCGATCACAGCTTTTAAACAATTATTAACATCCCTCTCAACAACAGATGCTTTCTGATAACCTCACCTATAAATCACTGTTTCAACGAGCCAAAATTGTGCTGAGGTTTGAAATATTGAAACTTGCCCCATTCCGTCCTCCAAAAAATTGACTTTCATCAATCCCCGACGCCTCACAACACCTAAACTCATAGAAAAGGATGACCAAGGTGAAGTTCGGAGGCCGTTATGACTTGTACTTTTATTGTAAATTTTGTGGGCACAGCAACGCCGTCCACCATTAAACAACTGGCCGCTATCACTCATGAAAATGATGGTAAGTGGCTAATCAGCAAAGTAAATTTCATTGAAGATCAAGTAGCTGCGGTGATTAAGGTTGAAATGCCGCTCGCTAAAGCACAAGTCGTCAAAGAAGCATTCCAGTCCTACCCGGATCTACTGGTACAAATAGTAGACTGCGACACGAAACCGCACAAAGAAGACACCATTTACCAGTTGCGGTTAGATGCCAATGATCGCTACGGCATCGTCAACGAGATTACCCACGTGCTTGATAGCCAAGGCATCAGTATTCTCGATATGGACTGCCAACGCGTATTCATTGCCGGTGGCGGCGGTGTGAGTTCCAGTTTGTTCACGGCCAATATGGCAATTCGCCTGCCACCAGAAATCGACATTGATGATGTCGCCAAAGAACTCGAAGCCCTGAGTGAAGACACTCGGGTCATTCTGGAAGCATAACAACACACAAGAATGTATCGATGTTCGGGAGGCCTGTGGCCTCCCTTTTTATTTAGTGTTTTATTTAACCCGCGAATATTTTTCTTGAAGCAGCTAACAATCTTGCTTGATGCGGTTGAATTCTCGTACTTTTCTACCACGCTTAAAGCGGGATCTCGGTCCCAACATAATTCCAATAAATAACAGTCCGAAACAAGAACAGCGTACATCAATTGGTTGGGTAGGAAACGTCATGTTGAAGCTTAAGAACATTAGGGTCAGTTATAAGCTGGCTATTATTCTATTGGTTGGCATCATAGGTTTTGTCAGTCTGTTATTCATTGCCGCCACAGCATTGAAAAACAATTTAGTTGCCGAGCGTGAGGCACGCCTCAATGCCGTCATTAACACCACACTTTCCCAGATAGCCTATCTGGAAAAATCACAGCCTAAACAACAAGCTCAGGAAGCGGCGAAAGCCCTGATCAATTCAGTCCGTTTTGATAGCGATAACTATCTGTTTGTTATTGATGAGTCTCGTCAGGTGGTTGTTCATCCTCTGCGCCCAGATCTGGTGGGCCAGCAAATGGGCAATGATCGAAGCGGCGAGGACAGTTTCTGGTACACCATGGTTGATTTAGCCAGAGGCGGTCAACATGGCGTACTCACCTACCCTTGGAAAACCGCATCTGGCAAAGAAGCAGACAAACTTTCCGCCGTTCATGGTTTTGCCCCATGGGGATGGATTATTGGTTCAGGGATGCTGCTGGATGATATCGAACGCGCGGTCGAAAAACAGTTCTGGAACATGGCCGTCGCCACTCTGATTGCCATTATCGTTATGGCTGTTTTTGGCATTGTCATTAGTCGCGCGATTGTGAATCCTCTCGAACAAATCAAAGATTCGATGAAGAAGGTGGCCCAAGGAGATCTGACAGCCACCATACCAGTTGAGGGTAACGATGAAATCGGCATTGTGGCACTTCGTATCAACGAAAGTGTCGCGTCGATGCGTGAGGCGTTAGTGGAATCGGTCAAATCTGCCAGTGAAGTCGCTGAGGCAGCGATTCGTATTGCCTCTTCCGCCGAGGAAACCAGTCAGGCTGTTGTGAGCCAGCGCGATCAGCTCAGTCAGTTGGCAACCGCGATGAATGAAATGAGTGCGACCGTCGCTGACGTTGCAGGTCACGCAGAGGAAACGGCTCGAGACACCATGGATGCGAGTACAGAAGCTGGACTGGGTGACAAAGATGTGCACTCCAGTGTCGACAGCATTAAAGCGTTATCTCACGAACTTGAGTTGGCTACGGAGCAAGTGAATAAGCTCAAAGAAGGTGTCATGCAAATCAGCGAGGTCACAGCGGTTATCAGTGGCATTTCAGAACAGACTAACCTGCTGGCACTGAACGCAGCGATTGAAGCCGCCCGGGCAGGTGAACAAGGACGAGGCTTTGCCGTA
This sequence comes from Vibrio sp. LQ2, assembly GCF_023920125.1. Taxonomy (NCBI): domain Bacteria; kingdom Pseudomonadati; phylum Pseudomonadota; class Gammaproteobacteria; order Vibrionales; family Vibrionaceae; genus Vibrio; species Vibrio sp. LQ2. The sequence continues at coordinate 638,167 of NZ_CP085308.1, read as the reverse complement.
GTCGCAGATGAAGTGCGCAATCTCGCGAGCCGCACTCACCACTCGACCGATGAGATTCAAACCACCATTAATCGCCTGCAACAATTGGCCGTCACAACGGCGACTGCGATGCAGAAGAGTCAAGAGCTTGCCTACAACAGCGTAGAACGCGCTGAAAATGCGGGAAGCGATTTGTCACTGATTGTCAATCATATTCAACATGTGAGCGACAAAGCGACACAAATCGCCACTGCGGCGGAAGAGCAAAGCGCAGTCGCTGAAGAGATGAACCGCAATGTCAGTGGTATTAATGATGCCGCGCTTGAAATGTCGCAGGCGGCGAACTATCTGGCCGAAGAGAGTGAAAAACTGGCTGACTTGTCACGCCAGCTGGATGACAAACTTCTCCACTTCAAGCTTTGAATCCGCACAAACAAAAAATCCACCGCTAGCGGTGGATTTTTCTATTTTCATCAGCAATCGATTATTTTACCGACCACAGAGACAGTGAGCGTTTAAAATCGTCGTAACCAAATTCGTTCAGCTTCTGAATTTCGCCCGAGGTGCGTTCACAGTACACCGATGGCATTTTCAGGCCGTTGAACCAGTTCAGTTTCACCATGGTGTAACCCGCACTGTCGAGGATATGCAGTTTCTGACCGACTTTTAGCGGCTCATCGAATTTCGCAACACAGAACTGGTCGCCAGCCAAACAAGAACATGAGCCGATCACGTACTCGTGTTCGCCGTTCTCGCTGGCTTCCAATACCGATGCTGGCTCTTTGTAGATCAGCGTATCCAGACGGTGCGCTTCCGTTGCCGAGTCAACGATGGCAGTTTTCATGCCGTTTTCAACGATGTCTACCACCGTGACCACAAGGTCGGTCGTTTTGGTGATCACCGCCTCGCCCGGTTCCAGATAAAGCTGAACGCCGTGCTTTTCCGCGAAGGCTTTCAGAGCGAGACCCAGTTTCTCCACATCGTAACCCGGCCAGGTGAAGAATACACCGCCGCCCAGACTCACCCAGTCCAGCTTGTTCAGGTACGCACCAAAACGCTCTGAAATGGAATCCAGCAGGTGGATAAACGCATCCACATCTTTGTTTTCACAGTTCATGTGGAACATGACACCGTTAATGGTATCGAATACCGCCGGATCGATATGATCAGCCTGTACACCCAGACGAGAGAACTGGCGTGCTGGGTTCGCCAAATCCTGGCCCGCGTAGCTGACGCCCGGGTTCAGACGCAGGCCCAGAGACGCTTTACCTTCCACCAGGTGACGGTACGCACTCAGTTGAGACTGAGAGTTGAAAATCATTTTGTCGCAGATGTCTGCCACTTCTTTAACGTCATCTTCGCTGTAACCCACACTGTAAGCGTGCGTTTCACCACCGAAAGTATCGTAACCCAGCTTCACTTCAAATGGACCAGAGCTGGTTGTACCGTCCAGATACGGTTTGATGATGTCAAAAACACCCCAGGTTGAGAAACACTTCAGTGCCAGTACCAGCTTTACGCCGGAAATGTCTTTCAGACGTTTAGCGATTTCGAGGTTCGCAATCAGCTTACCTTCGTCAATCATGAAGTATGGGGTTTTCAATTCGCTTTTTTGCATCTTTTAGGTTCCTGAATGCTGCCAAACAGTGGCAACAGTTTCTGAATCTTTAAATGGAAAAAACAGCCATCACGAATGACGGCTGTTTGTCTCATCTTGAACCAAAAGGTGGCATACCTTTTAGTCGCTTTGATTAATTAAGAATGTTGATAACCGGTTTGCCAGGCTGCAATTCCTGAACTTCCCAGTCCAGGCCGATGGACGGCATGGTTTCCAGGAATGGGTCCGGGTTCAGCTGCTCCATGTTAAACACGCCAGCCTCTGCCCATTCGCCGCGGAAGAACTGAAGCGCAGCAGTGATTGCCGGCACACCCGTGGTGTAAGCAATCGCCTGATGCTCAACATCTTTATAAGCGACTTCGTGATCAGCGTTGTTGTAAATAAATACACTACGCTGTTCGCCGTTTTTCTTGCCCTGAACCCAGGTACCGATACAAGTCAGACCGGTATAGCCTGGAGCCAGAGACGTTGGATCCGGCAGTAGCGCCTTCAGAACGTGCAGTGGGTGTACCACCGTACCATCCTGAAGCGCAATCGGATCCGGACTTAACAGACCGATGTCACGCATGCAGTTGAAGTAGTTCAGGTAACGGTCACCGAAGCCCATCCAGAACTCAATACGCTTTGCAGGAATAAATTCCTTCAGTGAACGCACTTCATCGTGTGCCATTGAGTACACTTTGAAAGGACCACATTTAGGAAAATCAAATTCCATCATACGAGTGTGGCATGGTACACGCTTCCATTCGCCCTCTTCCCAGAAGAAAGAGTCGCCCTGAATTTCCAACATGTTGGTTTCAGGATCGAAGTTAGTGGCGAATTTCTTGCCATGGTCGCCCGCGTTGATATCCATCACATCGATAGACTCAATCTCATCAAACAGGTGTTTTGCAGCATACGCTGCAAACACGCTCACCACACCCGGATCAAAACCTGCACCCAGAATACCGGTGATACCAGCTTGTTTGAACTTTTCGCGGAACGCCCACTGTGGGTCGTACGCTTCAGGAACCAGTTGACCTTCAGAACACAGGTCCACCGCAACAGAAGTGTCCAGATAGGACACTTTTGCACGGTAACAGGCTTCCATAATTGGCACGTTGACCCAAGGTGGTCCAGCGTTGATCACAAGATCAGGCTGAACCTCTTCGATTAACGCTACTAGTGCGTCTACATCGTCAGCATTTACTGCACGAGCTTCTAGCTTCTTAGTAGAATCTTTCAGGTTTTGTTTGCCCTTGATTGATTCAATGATCTTCTCACACTTCCCAATTGAACGGGAAGCAATGGTAATATCACCCAGCGCGTCGTTGTTCTGTGCCGCTTTATGTGCGACCACCCAGCCAACGCCGCCCGCCCCAATCTGTAGAATTGACATAGTATCCGTTTACCTTTATTTCGCTAGCTCTTCCGCTAGAGTTTCAATTTTAGCCAGTAGAGATTCGAAGTCCGAAATCTTCAAGCATGGGTTCAAGATTGTGAATTTCAAGGCAGTTTTGCCATCCACAATGGTTTCGCCAAGTACTGCGACACCACGTACCAGAGCTTGCATACGAACGACTTTATTCAGTTCATCCATATCAGACGCCTGGTTGTTTACCGCGCGGAATAACACGGTAGACAGAGATGGTTCAGCCAAAAGCTCGAAGGCTTTATGCTGACGAACCAATTCGGCCACTTGTTGAGTTTGCTCCAGCAAGTGATCGTACATTGCGCCCATTTGTTTAGGACCCACGTTTTGCATGGTCATAAACACTTTCAGAGCGTCAAAGCGTTTTGTTGTTGAGATAGACTTATCAACCAGGTTTGGCAGAGTGTCATGCTCACGGTTCAAGTAATCTGCATGGTGCAGCAGGAACTTGAAGTTGCTCTTATCTTTCAGCAGCAGTGCGCCACAGCTGATGGTTTGGAAGAACAGCTTATGGAAGTCAACGCTGACTGACTGAGCACGTTCGATACCGCTCAGACGATCTTTATGGCTGCTCAGAATCAGTGCGCCACCGTAAGCACTATCAACGTGCATCCACATCTCGTGCTTATCAGCAACATCCGCAATCGTCACCAAGTCGTCGATTGCACCGTGGTCTGTTGTACCCGCAGTACCGACGATAGCAAATGGGATCAGACCTTCCGCTTTCGCTTGTTCAACGACAGCTTCCAGCTTAGTCACATCCATTGTACCGTTCGGCAGAGCGTCAACCGCCAGGATCGCTTTCTCACCCAGACCCATCCAAGAAGCAGACTTCTGAACAGTGAAGTGAGATTTCTTCGAGCACACAATACGCAGTTTGTCCGCGTACTCTGGCAGACCCAGTTTCTGAATCGAGTGACCGCTCAGCTTGTCTGCAATCCAGTCACGTGCCAGCATCAGACCCATTTGGTTGCTCTGAGTACCACCGCTGGTGAAGATACCGTCCGCTTGCGCGCCCAGTTCGTATTTCTCACACATCCAGTCAATCACTTTCTGCTCAACAAACGTTGCTGCAGAAGACTGATCCCATGAATCCATTGATTGGTTCAGAGATGCGATGATCGCTTCCGCTACAACGGAAGGCATCAGCGGTGGCGTGTGCAGGTGCGCGATACAGTCTGGGTGCTGAACGATGATTGAGTTCTTCGCAACCAGTTCCGCAGTTTCAGAAATCACGTCTTTCAGAGATGCGTTCTTGTTGTCCAGATCAACAGCATAAATCGCTTCTTCCAGCGCTTTAGGGTCGATACCTGAATATGGCGCATTCACTTCTTCAAACACGGCTTTCATCGCAGCAGTGGTGTGGTTCATCACTTGTGAGAACTCTTGGCTGCCCATGTGACCGGTGTGAATGAAGTGTTTTTTCCACTCTTGGTTTGCTTGCTCCGGATCTTTCTGACCGCCACCAGCGGCAAGAATCGCTTCTTCCAGTGTGCGCAGGGCAAAGTCGATCTGCTCAAATGAGATGATCAACGGTGGAAGGAAACGAATCACAGAACCTTCACGACCACCTTTCTCAACCATCAGACCACGCTCCAGCGCTGCACGCTGAATGCCCAGAGTCAGTTGAGGTGCCGCTTTTGGCTCACCAAATTTGTTCAGCTCGCCGCTTGGATCTTTAATTTCCAGACCCAGCATCAAGCCTTTACCACGTACTTCTGCAACACAGTTTACGCGGCTTTGAATTTTTTCCAGACCCATACGTAGGTATTGGCCTTTGATATTTGCCTGTTCAACCAGGTTATCACGTTCAATGATTTCCAGTGCTTTAGCACCCGATACCATTGCCAGCTGGTTACCACGGAATGTACCCGTGTGCTCACCTGGACGCCATGTGTCGTGCTGCTTGTTGATCACTAGGAGTGACATTGGCAGACCGCCACCGATTGCTTTTGACAGACACAGTACATCAGGAACGATACCCGCTTCTTCAAATGCAAAGTTGTAGCCAGATTTACCCACACCACACTGGATTTCATCGAAAATCAGCAGGATGCCGTGCTCGTCACAGATGCGGCGAAGTTCACGCAGGAAGAATGCTGGAGCAGGAATTACACCGCCCTCGCCTTGTACTGGCTCGACGATGATCGCAGCTGGCTTCATGATGCCCGCTTCGTCGTCGTTCAGCAGACGCTCGATGTAACGGATGCTCGCTTTCGCGCCTTCATCGCCACCCAGACCAAACGGACAACGCAGGTTGTACGGGAATGGCATGAAGTGAACGTCAGACATCAGACCGGTACGACGTGCTTTAGTATTCAGGTTACCCATCATACCCATAGTACCGTTGGTCATGCCGTGGTATGCACCGCGGAACGCAAACATGGTGTTGCGGCCAGTGGTTTGTTTAGCCAGTTTGATTGCCGCTTCAACGGCGTCTGCACCAGATGGACCACAGAACTGAATCACACAGTTATTACCCAGCTCTTCAGGCAGGAATGCTTTAACGGCTTTGATAAAGTTGGTTTTTGCTTTAGTCGCAATATCCAGCGTTTGGTAAGGCAGACCTGAATCCAGTTGCTCTTTCAGAGCCTGGTTGATTTCTGGGTGGTTATAACCAAGCGCCAGGGTACCTGCACCCGCAAGACAGTCCAGAAAGATCTGGCCACGAGTATCTTCTACCAAACAGCCAAAAGCTTGTTTGATGGCGATAGGTAAACGGCGTGGGTATGAACGTACTTCAGATTCATGCTCAGCTTGTTCAAGGAGAATTTCATCTGGAGTAAGGTCATAAGTACCTTCTAAAACTGGTACTTGGTTGGAAAACATAGTTGCGATAGTGTTATCGACTTCAAAGGCTGTACTCATCTTCGTCCCCTTGAATGGTTAAAACTCTGTTCATTTCCCGGCAGTAAGTTGTTTTGAGAAATGACAAATAGCAAAACGTTCCGACTGAGTCCGCAGACAAATTCGGAAATACTGTAGGCCATCAGCTTGATGACAAATCACTAAAAACAGGAATCAAGGTTCGGTTATGCTGCTGTCCTGTCGAACAGGGCATAGAGGAAGTACAAAGCTGATTAATGTGTGTAAGTTAAGTGAGTTCAATGTTGGGTATCCCATTCACATGCTGTTCCCACAGCAAGAGTATCCCGTCTATCAGTAAAAGGACTTACTGATACCTACCCTACGTAATGTCCCAATCAGCCTGAATGGTCACTACGCGTATCCCCCGGAAGCACTGTCCGAGATTGGTGCGGAACTTAACACAAAATTGGCCTTATCCGCAATCATTTTTCATCGATAAATAACAACTAAATCAACAGAAAATATCACAATTATCTATTATTCAGAAAGTTATAAAATAGAGACCAGAAAAAGCCCTCATCACTAGGATAAGGGCTTGGTTTTATAACACATTTAGACAGTTTCTGTTTTAACAATCTGACTGAGTAATGTCTGTGCGACATCGTCCGTCATTAAACCACTTGAACTGGTAAGTCCAAAAATGTCCACCCCATTGTCAATCACGATAGATTGCGTTTCGCCGCTGTCGTGCGAAACCTGTAATGTGACATCTTCAGCACCCACTACCACATCAATTTTGCTCAGCAACGTATTGAAGTCTTCACCAGAATCCAACACCGCAGACAAATCAAGTTTGTCGGTATTAAACTCGAAGTTTTTCACCACATCGGTACTGTTATCGAGTGCGCTATCGAGCCAGGTAAAGACATTTGCCTGAGAGTCGCCTATCAACACGTCATTACCGACTGTCGCATTCACCACAGGGTCACCAGCTTCAGCCGAGAAAACGTGGTAAGACGGAGTGCTGTCGTCCGCATCCAGCGTGACCGTTGCAACGTTACTGAACTCACCATCCGAGTCCACAGCCTGATAAGTAAAGGTAGAATCATCAACCACCGTTTCGGTACCAGACAGATGAGTCACCACATAGTTGGCACCCGATGAACCGTCATTGTTGGAGGCGGTAAAATCAAGGCCAATCACCGGATCATCTGACGACGCAGTGTACGAGTAGTCGCCATTTCCTTGATAAGAGATCGTGACTGGGTCGCTGTTTTCGAAATAGTAAGTCACGGTTGCAGCATGATTGGTATTCAATCCATCCACCCCAAAACTGATGGTGTAGAGTGGATTTTCACTCAAGTCGACGTGCAACGTTTCTTGGCTGTTAATACCATTACCCGTTGCGACCGATAAACCAGTCCCTTGTTGAACCGTTTCAATCAAGGTCACCTGTTGTGATACTTCACTACCATTGCCCAATGTTTTGAACGCTGAGATGTAAATGGTGTTTCCGTTATCAAGAACGAACTGGTAATCATCATCGACAGGGATCAAAGAGCCATCATCTGTCGAACCAATCACCACTTCGTTACCTTCAGGCACATAAGTGATGTTGTTAGGATTGAGTAGAACCGGGTCTTCTAGTTGCCCTGAAACATACACATCCGCTGAAGTCAGCTCTCGGGTCACGCCATTTTCATCGGTGTAAAGAAGTGTTCCATTGTCAGGTAGAGACGTCAGTACAATATTCAACTGCGTGCCAGTGAAATCATCGTCGACGTCAGAGATGTGGTCATTCGCTTCTACGTCTGAGTCAAATACAATGGTAACTTCTGAGCTGTTGCCTAAAAGCACTGTGAAATCTTCTGCGACAGGAGGCTCGTTAACGTTCAACTCTTTGAGTACCACATCCACATCTGTTGATTTCATTGCACCCAAACCATCCACTTCCGTCGCTGTAACGACCAGATTATGAATATTGGATTCCTGTTCAAAATCATTGGTAAAGGCCAGTACACCAAACGAGGTCAGATAGATAGCTCCGGTCGTAGCGTTGATCCAAAACAGTGGGTTATTGTTACTGTCATACACATTAGTTTTAATGCTGTAGGTAACGTTTTCACCGTCAGCATCGGTTGCTGACACTGTGCCGATCAAATCAGACTCTTCACTATCTTCTTCGTAAGTAAAAATATACTCGTCGTCAAAAATTGGGGCATTATCATCAAGATTAAGCTCACTTAGCTGAACATCGATCACTGTAGATTTCTGCTCGCCCAATCCTTCCACTTCCGTTGCCATAACCTGAATGGTATGCACATTAGGTGTATCTTCAAAATCGTTCGAGAACGCGGTGACGCCCGCTGCCGTCAGACTGATGGCACCGCTGACCGCATCGATCTCAAACAAGGCTTCATTGGCATCGTTGTACACGTTGGTGGTGATGGAGTACGTCACCGCCTCGCCGTCACCATCAGTGGCCGACACCGTACCAATCACATACTCATCGCTGCTGTTTTCATCATACGAGAACACATAACGTGGGCCGTCTTCATTATCCGGGTCATTCGGATCGAATACCGGACCAAACTCATCCAGATTCAGCTCACTCAGCTCAACGGTGATGTCCGTTGATTTCTGCTCGCCCAGACCCGCTACTTCTGTCGCGGTCACCACAATATCGTGCACATTGGGCGCGGTTTCGTAATCGTTCGAGAACGCGCTGACGCCCGCCGCCGTCAGACTGATCGCACCGCTGACTGCATCGATCTCAAACAAGGCTTCATTGGCATCGTTGTACACGTTGGTGGTGATGGAATACGTCACCGCCTCGCCGTCACCATCGGTAGCCGACACCGTACCAATCACATACTCATCGCTGCTGTTCTCATCATACGAGAACACATAACGTGGGCCGTCTTCATTATCCGGGTCATTCGGATCGAATACCGGGCCAAACTCATCCAGATTCAGCTCACTCAGCTCAACGGTGATGTCCGTTGATTTCTGCTCGCCCAGACCCGCTACTTCTGTCGCGGTCACCACAATATCGTGCACATTGGGGGCGGTTTCGTAATCGTTCGAGAACGCGCTGACGCCCGCCGCCGTCAGACTGATCGCACCGCTGACTGCATCGATCTCAAACAAGGCTTCATTGGCATCGTTGTACACGTTGGTGGTAATGGAATACGTCACCGCCTCGCCGTCACCATCGGTAGCCGACACGGTACCAATCACATACTCATCGCTGCTGTTCTCATCATACGAGAACACATAACGGGGACCGTCTTCATTATCCGGGTCATTCGGATCGAATACCGGGCCAAACTCATCCAGGTTCAGCTCACTCAGCTCAACGGTGATGTCCGTGGATTTCTGCTCGCCCAGACCCGCTACTTCTGTCGCGGTCACCACAATATCGTGCACATTGGGGGCGGTTTCGTAATCGTTCGAGAACGCGGTAACGCCCGCCGCCGTCAGGCTGATGGCACCGCTGACCGCGTCGATCTCAAACAAGGCTTCATTGGCATCGTTGTACACGTTGGTGGTAATGGAATACGTCACCGCCTCGCCGTCACCATCGGTAGCCGACACCGTACCAATCACATACTCATCGCTGCTGTTCTCATCATACGAGAACACATAACGTGGGCCGTCTTCATTATCCGGGTCATTCGGATCGAATACCGGACCAAACTCATCCAGGTTCAGCTCACTCAGCTCAACTAAAATGCTGGTAGAATTCTGAACTCCAAGACCATCAACCTCAGTTGCCGTAACAATGATGTCGTGTACATTTGGGGCTTGCTCAAAATCATTCGAAAACGCAACGACCCCAGCGGGGGTCAAACTAATTTCACCAGTGACTTCATCAATTTCGAACAGTGTATTGCCATTTGAATCAAATACATTAGTCGTGATGGCGTAAGTAACACTCTCCCCCTCTGCATCAGTTGCCTGCACGACGCCAATGACATCGCCATCACTACGATTTTCATCATAGGAGAAGCTGTAGCGTGGACCATTTACGTTTTCTGGATCATTCGGATTAAATGCAGGTGGCGTATCTACCACCGCGATTTCTGCAACAAAATCAGTCAACGCTAAACTTTGAGTTGACGACAGACCCAAGCCTTGTAGACCTTGAGTTTCGAAATTGGTGGCTGCCAAAACTTCGTCACCCGTACGATCAATGCTTCCTGTCGCTGTAGGACTTGAACCATTTTGTCCTCCAGCAGCAGTGGCGAGTTCAGGGTTTTGCGTCGGGTCAGCACCTTGTTGAATTTGTTGCAAAATTTGTGCGATTTCACCATCGAGATTAGTTGGTGCAGCATTGCCGGGATTGACCAGTTCCGCTGTCACCTGAGGTGATGCATCATCACTAACCTGTACAACCACTTCTCCCGGTCTCAAAGGGATGCCTGCGGCTTGCTCTCTGAATTGGCCATTGCGGTCAATGACAAGCGTGACGTTAGCTAACATAAAGGGGGTCAGAGTGCGAGTGTCCATGAGCGTATGTCCTTATATACATACGAAGAGGCGTTGGACTCCCACTGAACCCAACACCCATTTCGCCTATTCTCATGCTTTAAAACTAGTGATCCTTATATTGACAAGCAACTCAATATCTAGAGTAACGGCTCAAAAATTCACTAAGGTATCAATAAGTAAGGAAATTAATCATTAGCACTTTTTTGAACTAATCTCTCACATTGATGATTTATCAACTAAGCTGTCAATAAACTTATGTTTGCCTGTGAATGCTCCATCCATCCTCTTTTCGGAGGACGCGCCTGAAGCAACAGATCATTAAAAAACCATAGGAGCCACCCTGTGAAACGGAACATTCCACTTCTAGCAGGATGTTTGTTGTTATTACCTTTTCAAGCGTCAGCTCAAACTCTGGAACAGGCTGTCGCACTTGCTTTAGCAAACAATCCTCAAATCAAAGCGAGCTACAACCAATTCGTTAGCAATGTCAAAGACAGTGATGCCGCGGGCGGTGCGTATCTGCCAACGATCGATTTAGATGCCGGCATCGGTTATGAGGGTATTCGTCCGGCTGATTCAACGGGTAATGACGACACCGATCTGACCAGAAAAGAAGCCAGCATCATTCTTAATCAACTTTTATGGGACGGTAACGCCACGCTGAACGATATGGATCGCACAGCGGCCGATGCAGAATCCGTTCGCTTACAACTTCTGGACGATGCTTCCAACCTTGCTTTGGAAGTCACCAAAGTGTATCTGAATGCCGTCAAAGCCAAGGAAGTTCTGGCGCTGTCAGAGAGCAACCTCGCCGTACATAAAAAAATCTACCGCGACATCAAAAAGCGCGTAGATTCCGGCGTGGGGTCAACCGCAGACTTAACGCAAGTTGAGGCGCGGATCGCCAAAGCTCAGGGCAACTTACTTGCAGCGCAAAACAATTTGTTTGATACCCACACTCAGTTCCGTCGTCTGGTAGGTCAGGAACCGTTGGGGCTGCTCTACCCGCGTGCGGATGTATCTAAAATTCCGCTCTCTCTGACCGATGCTTTAGTGGACGCATTCGATAATCACCCCGTGATTAAGATTGCTTCAGCGGATGTCGACTCAGCCCGTTTTCAATACAAACAATCCAAAGGCCCGAACTACCCGACGCTATCTTTAGAAGCACGTCAAACCTGGCGGGATGATGCCGGTGGTGACGAAGGCAGTGCCAGCGAAACCGTGGCAATGCTGCGCCTGAAATACAACCTGTACAATGGTGGCAGCGATAGCGATCGCACTGAAAGTGCCGCTTATCAACTAAACAAAGCCAAAGATCTCCGCGACAACGCGTATCGCGAAATCGAAGAGAGCCTTCGTTTATCGTGGAGTGCTTTGGATTTGACCTTGCAACAGAAAAACTTCCTAGCTGACCACGTAGACTCAGCATCACAAACCGTTATTGCCTATGAAAAGCAATACCGCATTGGTCAACGTACCCTGCTTGATTTGCTCAACACCGAAAATGAGTTATTCGAAGCGCGTAAAGATTATCTGGATGCCAACTACGCCGAACAGTATGCCAAGTACCGAGTCATGAACGCGATTGGGGTGCTGATTGATGCGCTGTTGGTTGATGTTCCTGAAGAATGGACAAAGAAAGTGGAGTACTGATATGAAAATGAAACTATATTCGCTCTCCCTTTTGATGAGTTTGATGTCCTACTCTGCGGTGGCGAGTGACCAATATGATTACATCGAAACGCCTAAAGCTGATCAGATTGCCGACTTGCAGGACGACGACAATGACGGAGTGGTCAATGCCCGAGACATCTGCCCGGGTACGCCTGAGGGCGCTGAAATTGACAATGATGGTTGTGGCGAAGTGGTGCGCAATTCTGCGAAGCGCCAGTTGCACATCTTGTTCGCAAACGACTCCTATGAAATTAACCCGGTTTTCGCAGACCAGATTCAGTCGATGGCTGAATTTTTGAAAACCTATCAGAGTGCTTCAATTGAGATTCAAGGCTACACCAGTAAAGTGGGTACCAATGAATACAATCAGGAGCTGTCACAAAAGCGGGCTGAAGCCGTAGAGAAGAAACTGCTCTCTTATGGCATTTCACCCAAACGTGTTCGCATTGTGGGTTATGGCGAAACTCGCCTGATCGATAATGGCGATAGCAACTCTGCGCACGCTGTGAACCGACGTGTGACGGCCACGGTGGTTGGCCTTAAAGAGAAAGTCGTCGAAGAATGGACCATCTTCTCGACACTGAAAAAGTAAACTTCCTGATGGCTCTAAAGAAAAAGGCCCCATTCTGGGGCCTTTGTTTATTTCAATTGCAGCAGGTTACTTGGCGACTTTCGGTAGCGAAAGTCTTAACAACACATAACCCAATATCGCCGCGGTAGTAGAACCCATCAGGATACCCAGTCGTGCATAGGTATCGTAATCAACATTCGCACTACCAAACGCCAGTGAAGAGATGAAGATCGACATGGTAAAACCGATACCACACAGGACAGACACCGCGAAGATATGCTTGAAGTTAATACCTTCTGGTAGCTTCGCTACCCCGGCTTTCACCGCAATCACACTGAAGCTGAAAATACCCAGTGGCTTACCAATTAACAGACCCAACGCGACACCCAATGGTAAGGTTGAAGCCAAGCTAGAGAACGATACGCCTTCCAGTGAGATACCCGCGTTAGCGAAGGCAAACAATGGCAGAATACCGAACGCAACATATGGATGAAGTGCATGTTCCAGGTGCTTCAGCGGCGAGTGTTCGCCTTTGTTACCTTTTAGTGGGATCGCAAAGCCAATCACCACACCCGCCAGTGTTGCGTGTACGCCCGATTTCAATACCGCCACCCACAGAATTAAACCCACAATCAGATACGCACTGAGTTTGGTGACGTGTTTGGCGTTAAGCATGAACAGGACAGCGGTCATGATGAAGCCAACGGTCAGCGCAATCGTCGATAAATCACTGGTGTAGAACAGGGCGATAATCACCACTACACCCAGGTCATCGATAATCGCCAGTGCCAGCAAGAACACTTTCAGGCTCACAGGAACACGCTTACCCAATAGCGCCATGATACCCAAGGCAAACGCAATATCGGTCGCCGCCGGAATCGCCCAACCCTGAATTGCTTCCGCATCACCAGAGTTGAACAGTACATAAATCAGTGCCGGAGCCAACATACCACCCACGGCCGCGATCGCCGGGAAGATCGCCGTTTCACGCGACTTAAGTGCGCCTTCCAATAGCTCACGTTTTACTTCCAAACCAATCAACAGGAAGAATACCGCCATCAAACCATCGTTGATCCAGTGAGATACAGACATGCCAAACACATAGCTGTGCAGTGCACCCTGATAAATTTCGTTTAACGGTGAGTTAGCAATGGTCATAGCAATCGCTGCTGCGATCACCAGAATAATCCCCCCAGCCGACTCCAGCTTGAAGAAGTCGCGAATCATGTCAGTCATTCAATCGCCCTTATAATTATGTTAGTTAACGATAAACAGAAGAATACGAAAGAGTGTAGCCACTCGCAGAATGGTTGAAAAATCGCTTGTAATGAACCTTTAATTCGGAATATCCGAAGTATTCAGCAATTCACCACGTAATTTCTTTCACCATTAACCAAACCATAAGTATAGGAAATAAAACACAATATTTGGTAAAACATGCATAACAAAAACGGGAACCGCTAAGCGATTCCCGTTTAATATCTGTCAGTTAGTAAAAACTAATAGCCGGTCAACTGCATAAAACCTTCCGCATTATGCGAACCAACGGTATAGATAGGCCCCTCCCAGTACGGCAGGGCAAAAGGCAACCAGAGATGTTGATTTAAAACACTGGTCGTGAGGTTAATATTTTTACTCGGAATGGAAATATGCCACTGCAACGGAACCATCTTACCGTTGGCCAAAGACGTCAGATGGACAGGTGTAATGTTGATATCCGATTCGCGCAGTGATATCACTTTGCCGTCATTGGTTGCCAGAGTGCCAAACACATAAGGCAACTGCTGCGCATGACGATAACGGCTAACCGTCAGCGTAGTCTGCTTGTCAAGCTTGAGAACAAACCAGTCCCAGCCCTGCTGACCTTCCGCCAACAGGCCACTGCCCCACTCTTTACTTACCCAGGCAGAGCCTTCAACTTTCACTGGCGCTGAGTTTTTACTGAGCTGCAGCTCGCCACGCACCTGAATAAACGGTGCCTGCACATTGTATGAAGCAACCGGTAACAGATCGTGTTTAGTTTGATAACCCTTGTCGCCGGGCAGCACATAAGGCCCGGACGCCGTCATTTGCAACGACACACCAAATGAGTCAGTGGCCACACTTAACAATCCGGGTAACGGTCCGTTACCTAATGATCGCCAGTCCCAGTTATCAATCCAAAGACGAAACGGTTGATTACTCATGCCAGCCTGACCGATGCCACCGCGAGCCATTCGTTGCTCTCGCCAAACGTGGTCGCGAGTGGAAATGACGGTATGCGACAAATACAGTTGCGGGCTTTGCCAGCCAATGGTGTTTCGATCATCATTGGCAATACGGAAATAGCTCCACTGAACACCATATTGCTGACCGCTGGCATCCTTAACATTGGCAAAGAAGTGCCACCATTCATGCTGAAATTGTGGGTGGAAAGCGAAATCGTCCGGCAGAATCACCGCTTTATTGGGCAGAACTGGTTCATAAACCTGATGTTGTTGTGAAGACAACGCCGCATGAATTTCATCGCTGCTCGATTGTAACTGCGTCGACAGATAAATCTCACGCATCAAATAGCCAACGAGAGAAAACACCAAAGCAAAAAACAGCGTCGCCAGAATTAACTTCATGCCTTTTTTCATCGTCATCATTACAGCGCATCCCTTAACGACTTCATTGCTGGCTGCCTAACCAAACGAATAACGGGCAGTGCTCCTGCGATGATCAGGGCAAACATCGACCACAAAGCCGTATGGGCATACGCGGCAGGGATCAGTTGCAATTCAATTGTCCAACCAAATGATTGCCGAATCACTACGTCCACCACCAGTTTTGCCAATGCAATTCCGAGCGGCATCGCGATCATGAGCGTGATGGCACCAAACACAAACAGCTGCAACGCACCAATCACTACCAACTCTTTACCAGACACACCCAAGCAGCGCAGTAAAGAGATATGTCGTTGGCGAGAAACTTCACCAGCCAGCGTAGCGAAGAAAATGCCGCACACTGCAATCAAGAGAGTGATATTGCCCAGCGTACCGGCAATCGCAAAGGTACGGTCAAAAACGCGCATCGCCTGATTGTGAATACCCGTGTTGTCGAACACGCGTTCAGAGTCCAAACGGAAAACGGTATCCAGACGTTTTTTCAGCCCGTCACCATGAATGCCTTCTTTCAGTTTGACGGCCAGTGCAACGTTGCCCGTTCCGGCAAAAGCATACAGCCAGTTGCGATGAGACATCAGCACCTGATTGTAAGGGTTACCGTAGTCGTAGTAGACGCCAACCACCAGCCAGCCCTGCCCCAAAGGCATCGAGAGATCAATATAATCACCGGGGCGAATTCCCAATTTAATGGCCATTGACTCGCTGATCATCACCCCACGTGAATGATGCAAATGGTACCAATAGTTCGGCACGCCCAGCTTGACGGTCAGAGAATCAAGTTCACCATCCGAAGCGCCAGTGCTGACGACTTGCAGTACACCTTTGTCGGTAGAGAAATCTTTTTCCCAACGCCACCAAACATCTTTGACTTCCGGTTGTTTGACCAGCCAATCGCTCATTCTTGATGCCGAGCTGTTGGTTGGATAGAGATACACGTCAGCAGCCAGTCGCTGCGTCAACCATTTCTCGGTGGTGTCACGGAAGCTGCCAACCATGGTTTCGACACCGATATTAGCCGCCATAGCCAGCATAAAGGCCATGGTCGCAACGCCGCGATAACTCATGCTCGCGGCCGCATCCGCGAAGAACCAACGAACTTTGACCCAGCGCAGCGTGTACGAAAAACTGTTAAACACTTTCCAGATAAGGAACGGGGTAATCAGTGCCGCACTCAACAGCATCAAGGCAATAATTGCAAAACCGGAAGACTGAGATTTTGGCGCCTGGTAAACCGCCAGTGCCGCGATAAACAGGCCGCATGCTACCAGCGCTTGCAGAGTAAATTCCGAACCGGCAAAGCGTACCAGTGAAAGGCGTGTCGTCAGACGGATCGGCTGAGATTTCAGCAAACGAATGAGTGGCCAGGCACACGAGGCAAAAGCCCCAAACGTGGCCAGAAACAGGCTGTAGCTGCTCCATGACCAATCCCAACTAATTGAAAGACCAACATTCGCGTCATAGAGATTGGCTAAACTGGCCGATACCGATGGGATCAACTTATTTGCCAGAATCAGCCCAAACGCATTGCCGCACAACCAGCTTAAAATCACCAGACCTAACAACTCAAGAGACAGCGCTTTAGCCAGTTGCCAGCCAGAAACACCGGTCTGACGCAGTATGCCGACCAGTGGCTGGCGCTGAATCAGTGACAACGACATCGCCTGATAGAAGATGAATAACCCAACCAAAAACGACAGCATCGCCATCGCCGTCAGGTTCATGTGGAACGCATTGGTTAACGATTCCAGTTCAGAGCGACTGCTGCGAACCAGCGTCATGCCATTGGGTAATGCATTCTTTAGGGCTTCAAGCTTCTCAGCGGGCATCTCGCTGCACGCAATCACCGATAAACCCGAACTCTTTTTCAGCATGCGAACCAACGACAAATCGGCAATCACTCGCGTGCCGTTGATCAGGTTGTCATTGTCAATCAGTACTGGCCCCAGCTTGGCGCCATCGTCCAATTCAATAAAGTCACCATCAGACCAGCCCTGAATCGACGCAAAATCCTGACTGACCATGATCGGATACGGCGGTGACATCAACGTTAGCGTATGCATTTCGCTGAGGGTTTTGCCATTGCCAAGAGGCAGCATCGCCACAGGGTCGATGCCAAGCAAGGTCATGTCAGCGCCGGATTTCGTTGTCAGACGATAGCTATCGAAAGGGGCACACTGGTTGAAGCCATCACGGCGCAACTGGACATAAAAACCCTGTGGGATTTTGTTAGCGATATGTTTGGTTCGAATGCGATACGGAAGAGGATTTGAGAAAAGTTTTTCACCATGCTCATAGCTTTGACGAGCATGTTGGTTGATCGCGGTTACACCAACTAATAAGGAGACACTGAGCGTAAGGCCCAGCCAAACTAAGAAAATTTGCAGCGGGTAGCGACGGTAATGCCCAAGTAGTGCTTTAACTACGGGCCATAACATGAAGTTGTCCTCCCTGGAGACGAATGCAACCTTCCATGTGTTGCGCCACTTTTTCACTGTGCGTCACCAGCAACAGAGTACAATCCAGTTGCCTTGCCAACGTCGTCAGCAAACGCATCACCGCCTCAGCATTACGTTCATCCAGGCTACCTGTCGGTTCGTCGGCGAGCAGCAACGTCGGCTCCATATACAGTGCGCGGGCGATCGCGGCGCGTTGCTGCTGGCCACCGGAGACTTCTTCCGGATAACGTCCAAGCAGCGGCATTAAATCCAGCGCTGACAAAATCTGACGCCACAAACCCGGATCTTCCGGTAAGCCTTTCAGTTGGCGGCAAAAACGAATGTTGTCTGCGATATTCAGCGTTGGCAACAGGTTAAACTGTTGAAAGATATGACCAATGTTATTACGACGAAACGCGGTACGTTTGTGTTCAGCGTTATTGTGCATCGCGAAATCGGGGAACCAGATTTCACCAGAATCGACAGTATCCAGCCCCGCAATCAAATTGAGTAGCGTACTCTTACCCGAGCCACTTTCTCCCATCAATGCTAACTGATCGCCACGATTTAACGTCAACTGCGCCCCCTGTAAAACAGGGTGGAATTCATCACCATCCACATAGCCTTTGGACAGGTCTTTCAGTTGTAACATCAAATCGCTCACTGTCGTTTCAAATTGGACTGAGAATCTACACTAATTCCCTTTCAGTAGGAAGTATTTTGGATATTAGATCACAAAATATGCACCAAAATGCATTACAAAACCGCCTTGCGTCTAGTTTTCGATCAAATTCCGCATCCATTTCTTACTCTTCATGCGCCAGGAAGAGCCAAACCATTTGACGACTTCTTCGGTCAAAAACAGCAGATAAATCCACTCTGGTTTCACATTCAGGTAAATTGCTGCGAAAGCCGCCAGTGGAATACCGATGAGCCACTGGGCAATCATGTCCTGTCCAAGGCAGAATTTCACATCCCCGCCCGCACGCAGTACCCCGACGATCACCGTCATTGGGATCGAACGCAACACGATACCCAGACTCAGAATCATGATGAATTTCTCTGCCAGTTCGCGGGTTTCAACCGTTAGAGCACTAAACGAGTTCAGGATCGGAATCTGTATCACAAACAGCAACATCGCCACGACAATGCCGACCACAAAGCTCAATATCGTAATGCCAATGGCCTGGTAATAGACCGCATCGTAATTTTTCGCGCCCAGCTGGTTCCCGACTAGCACAGCGGCCGCATTAGACATACCGATCAGCAGGCTGAGCGAGATGGACTCCACTGGCGTCATCACCGACAGTGCCGCGAGCCCCTGCACACCGGTTTGCCCCATGATCGCGTGGTAGGCAAACAGCCCTCCGGCCCAACTCAGGAAGTTAAATGTGGTCGGCAGAGACAACTTCAGAAAACGTGCAATAGTGTGCCAAACCAGAACCGCGCGAATATCGCCCAGATGGAATGCCAGCAGATGATGCTTGCCGTACAGATAGCCATAAAGTGTCACAACTTCAATAAAACCACTGAGCAGAGTCGCAATCGCAGCCCCTTGAATTCCCATCGCCGGAAAGCCGAACTTACCGAAGATCAGAATCCAGTTGAGAAATACGTTCGACAAAATGCCGATGCCACTGAAGAAAGTGCTGATGCCAGGCTTGTGCATCGCTCGCAGTCCCACTGCCATGCTGCTCACACAGGCAACCGCAAACATACTGAATGAGGTAATCACCAGATACTCTGTTCCCAGTTCGTTGACCCGTGCTGAATCGGTTGTCAGCCCCATGATCTGCGTTGGGAAGAACAGAAACAGCGCTACCGTGAACATGGCAAAGAACATCGATACCAGCCAGGTCAGTGCGGTGCTTTCCCGAACCCCTTGTTTATTGGCGGCTCCCCAGTACTGCGCGGTAAGTAGCGCACCGCCCGTCGTGACCCCGACTAACATAATAGTGGTAACGAAGGTGGCGCGAGCCGCAACACCCACCGCCGCAATTTCGGCTTCCCCAAGTTGGCCTAACATCAACACATCCACCAGACCACGGCTGGAAAACATGATACTTTGCAGACTGATCGGCAGCGCAATCGCGACTAAGCGGCGGAGAAAATCACCCTTTGTGTAATGTAAAACTTGAGAGACAACAGACAACAGACCACCTCAAAGGCAAGAGTTTGATAGCAAGGGGAAAAGTGAGCAGCTATTATACGCGTATGCGCATAATCACACCACTCCATTCAAGGGACGACGAATGAAGAAAGTTCTAGTGCTGGGCGCCTCTGGCTACGTAGGTTCTCAATTGCTTCCACAACTCCTTGATGAAGGTTACGAGGTCACGGCAGCATCGCGCCATACTGACTACCTCACTATGCGTACCGCACCTCACCCGAATCTGACCATCACTCCCCTCGACTTGGCGGATGAAGCCGCTACGCTGACGCTGGTACCAAAATTTGATCTGGTATTTTTTCTGGTCCATGGCATGGCTCAGGGACACGACTTTGTTGATTACGAACTCTCTCTCGCCCACCACTTTAAAAACGCGCTCGATCAAAGTCAGGTTCAGCACGTTATTTATCTAAGTGCGCTTCAACCACAAACCGGTAACTCCGAGCATCTCAAAGCCAGACGTGAAACCGGTGATATTTTGCGTCAATCCAAGGTCCCGGTCACTGAACTGCGTGCGGGTGTGATCATCGGTCCCGGCTCAGCCGCTTTTGAAATCATGCGCGATTTTGTCTACAACCTTCCCGTATTGATCGCGCCGAAATGGGTCGACTCCAAAGCCAATCCGATTGCGCTGGCGAACCTCAATCACTATTTGCTTAAACTGGCAAGGGAATCTCCCACTGGCCACCAACTGT
Organism: Vibrio sp. LQ2; assembly: GCF_023920125.1. Lineage (NCBI taxonomy): Bacteria > Pseudomonadati > Pseudomonadota > Gammaproteobacteria > Vibrionales > Vibrionaceae > Vibrio > Vibrio sp. LQ2. The sequence continues at coordinate 617,661 of NZ_CP085308.1, read as the reverse complement.
TTGAGGCCGGAGGACCAGATACCCTTACCTATCGTGATCAGTTTCGCGTGATTTGCGAACTGGCAGGCAAACCCTTTCGTCTGTGGTCTACTTCCCTGCTGACTCCGCGTATGGCTTCGTATTGGCTTGGGTTAGTCACGTCGGTGCCTTCGAGCATTGGCCGCGCCCTTCTGGCGGGGTTGGAGCATGACTATGTCGCTAACTCGAGTGAGATTCAGCAACGCTATCCGCAACCGTTAATCCGCTACTTTGACGCGGCGAAAAGCACTATTGAGCAAGAAGGCACCTTTGTACGCAGTGAAGTCTGGGGCTTTGATCCGGGCGCACTGAATCGTTGGCAGCCGGGGTTTGGCTATTATCCTAAACAGGCGGGCGCAACCATCACCACCGAGGTCAGCGCGCAGCAGTTGTGGGCCGTCATCCGCACCATCGGTAGCCGTGAAGAAGGTTACTTCTTTGCCAACGTACTATGGCGCACCCGTGAATGGCTCGATCTGTTCTTTGGCGGCGGTAAACCCGTTCGTCGCAGCCCGCCGGGCCCAGAGCTGCAAGTGGGTGATTTCATTGACTCGTGGAAAGTGATTCGCAGCGAACCCAATCGTTTTTTGTCACTGTTCTTTGGTATGAAAGGCCCGGGGCTTGGCCGTCTGGAATTTACGATTAAGGAAATTGAAGGCAGACGCGAACTGAATGTAACCGCATGGTGGCACCCGCAAGGATTCCTTGGCTTGTTGTATTGGTTCGCCATGATGCCCGCCCATCTGTTCATCTTTAACGGTATGGTGAAAGCCATCGTGAAAAAGGCGCAACAAAAAAGGCTCTGAACATCAGAGCCTTATCAATACGATTTCATTACCAGCGATCAGTCCGCTTTGAACGACAGTGGAATTTCTGCCACCTGCTGTCCCATGTTGCCTGGGTAAATCAGGTACTCACCATGATATTTGACGTTCGATTTGTAATCGGTACGCTTGTGAAGCATAAATCCGGCTGCCGCAGCTTTCTCGACAAATCCTGCATGGAAACCGCGCACAAACCAGCTCATCGGTTTAACCAGCAACTCACCGTCAAAACACGCTTCACATTGCACGGAACACAGCGCCAGTGAGTTCTGACCGTCAGTAAAGATCTGCACTTTACCACAATCAACCAACGGCTCAGACGTCGAGATTTCCCACCCGTCCTGCTCCATGCTATCGAGAAACCTCTCAACTTTTTTATCAGTGATGGTGTTGTCACGTTCACCGCTAAAAAACGACGCGTAATAGCCAGAGATGCGTTTAAAGGTAAACAGCAATTCCGACTGATTGCCTTTTGAACGGCCCGCTTTTTGCCAGCGCGTTAAGTCGTCGACCACACAACGATGAAAACGTTGGCTCTTCAACGCCTTGGTAACCCAATGCACTAAAAAGTGATTGTTGGCCACTGGTGCATTCACCAGTTTGCCTGAACGATGTTCAGCGTCTAACTCTGCCAATGCCGAATTCACGACATTCTGAATTTCCAAGTAATAGTCTGACACTACGCTTTTCTTCCTAAGGTCCAATAAAAACCGACCGATAATACCGAACATCCGGCCATAACGAAAATCATTGGCCACGCAACGCCGCTTGGCATTGCGGCAACCACAGCGCCAATCACAGATCCGGTACCAAAACGCAGTGTACCCGCCAGTGACGATGCTGTCCCCGCCATACGAGGGTAGCCACTCAGCAGCAAACCCATCGAGTTACTACCAATGGTTGAGATTGTGCCGACAAATAGCACGACAAAAGGCACCGTGCCCCACAGACCGGCATCCAGCATCCAGCCGACAAACAGGCCAATACCGGCCAATAACTGAATGAACAAGCCGAAACGCAGCATCGCATGCGAACCGACTTTCTTCACGAAGCGGCCATTTAAGCTCGTCATGGCGATCATCGCGACAATGTTCAGGCCAAACAGGTAGCCAAACTCATTCGGTGTCACCCCATACAGATCGATATAGACAAACGAACCTGCGGTTAGGAATGCAAACATACCAGCAAATGAAAAAGCACCCGAGAAGATCAGTCCCATCGCCTCACCATTGCGACACAGCTGCAGGTAGTTTTTGATGGTACTTCTGAAATGCAGAGGCTGACGGTTGTCTGCCGACAATGTTTCCGGAATTTTCCAGAACACCATGGCAATCACGAGCGCAGAGAAAATCGCCAACGCCCAGAAAATGGAACGCCAACCGAACCACACAGCCAGATGCCCACCAATCATCGGGGCAACCAGTGGAGCCAACGTCACCACCAGAGTCACAAACGACATCGCTCGCGCAAAATCTTCTCGATCGAACATATCACGCACCACGGCCTGAATGACAACCGCCGCCGCCGCACCGGCAAAACCTTGCGCCGCACGAACGGTGGTTAATGCATCAATACCATTGGTCGTTGCACTGACCATTGAAGCCACCGCAAACAGGAAGACACCGCACAGCATGACAGGACGACGTCCGTAGCTATCAGCTAAAGGGCCATGCAAAAGTTGGCCGATAGCAAAACCGGCGGTATACGCCGTCAGCGTAATTTGAACCGCACCAGCACTGGCACCGAGATCTCGGGCGATCGCTGGCATCGCTGGCAGATACATGTCGATCGCTAAAGGGGTTAACGCGCCAATCGCGCCAAGAACCACAAACAACAGAAAACCGATCTTCGAAGCATCGTGTTGGGGGGATGCAGTATTAGAGGTCATAAATCTCCGCTCTGATATAAATACGAAGTGCGACAACAAGGTGCCGCACTTAGGATAGTTTAGTAAACGCGCCACAGATTAGGGAATTACGCGCAAACTTCTAGTTCTAATTAGGAAACAAACTATTTCCTAAATTACATTTTATTTCCTGACAGAGTCGTCAATTACTTCCAGATAGACGCCACTTCTTCTTCAGTCAGGTAGCGGTATTCACCCGGCTCTAACGCCTCATCCAATACGATGTCACCGACGCGTTCACGGTGCAGACCCACAACTTTATTGCCCAGCGCGGCAAACATACGTTTTACCTGATGGTATTTACCTTCGTGAATGGTCAGCAGTACTTCATTTTCGTCCGCATTCACCAGTTCCATTTGCGCTGGCAGAGTCATTTCACGTTCGTTACGCAGCTCAATACCATTCGCCAGTTTCTCGGCGTAATCAGCCTGCACAGGATCAGCCAGCCAAACGCGATACGTTTTGTCGCACTTGTGTTTTGGTGACGTAATTCGATGTGACCACTGTCCATCATCGGTAATCAGCACCAGCCCCGTGGTATCCACGTCCAGACGCCCGGCAAAATGCAGGCCTCGCATATTCACTTCATCGAGCAGAACAAACGCCGTGTGATTAAAACCGTCTTCATGCGAGCAGACAAACCCTTCCGGCTTATACAACATAATGTAGCGCGGCCCTGTCAGCGAAAGCTCACGATCCTGCCATACCACCACGGAGTCGTCCGTCACTTGGACTGCACCGCTTTTCTGAACCTTACCATCGACGGTAACATCACCACTTTTCAGAATCTGAGTGGCTTCTTTTCGCGTGCTGCCCAGCGCATCACACAAGAATTTATCTAAACGCATGAATACCTCATCTGCTTGAAGTCGGGTATTATAGCGGGCTGACACTAAATAGTTGAGCTATTTCACAGAAATTATCGCCGGCCAGCATGTACACACTTCGTCCTTATCAAGCAGATTCCGTTAAAGCGGTGATCCACTACTTCCGCCAACACTCCACTCCTGCCGTCATCGTGCTTCCTACAGGTGCGGGCAAAAGTTTGGTGATCGCTGAATTGGCGCGCCTGGCAAAAGGTCGAGTTCTGGTGCTAGCACACGTCAAAGAACTGGTCGAGCAAAACCACGCGAAATACGAAGGCTACGACCTCAAAGGTGCCATCTTCTCGGCAGGCCTTGGCCGCAAAGAAACCGATCAGCAAGTCGTGTTTGCTTCGGTGCAGTCGGTCGTTCGTAACCTCGACGCATTCAAAAACCAGTTTTCATTACTGGTCATCGACGAATGTCACCGCGTACCGGATGACAAAAGCAGCAGCTATCAAAAAGTCATCACTCACCTGCTGGAACTCAATCCGGGAATGAAAGTATTAGGCCTGACTGCCACTCCCTATCGATTGGGGATGGGTTGGATTTATCAGTATCACACCCGTGGTCTGGTGCGCAGCGAAGAACCACGTTTTTTCCGCGACTGCATCTTTGAACTGCCGATCCGCTACCTGTTGGATGAAGGATTCCTTACTCCAGCGCGCCTTATCGACGCCCCCGTGCTGAGTTACGACTTTTCGCAGCTCAAGCCTGCCAACACCGGCCGCTACAAAGAGTCTGAAATGGATTTGGTGATTGAACAATCGAAACGCGCGACACCGCAGATTGTTCAGCAGATCATTCAGCTCGCCGCCGATAAACAGGGCGTGATGGTATTTGCCGCTACGGTGCGCCATGCGCAGGAAATCCTGGGCTTACTGCCACAAGGCGAATCCGACATCGTGATTGGTGATACGCCGTCACCGGAACGTGACGCAATTATTCAGCGCTTTAAACAGCGTGATTTGAAGTTTCTGGTTAACGTATCCGTACTGACCACTGGTTTTGACGCACCGCACGTCGATCTGATTGCTATTTTGCGCCCGACGGAATCGGTCAGCTTGTATCAACAAATTGTTGGTCGCGGCCTGCGCCTTTCTCCGGGGAAAACCGAATGTTTGGTGCTCGACTATGCGGGTAACACCTACGATCTGTATCAGCCGGAGGTAGGCGACCCCAAGCCGGATTCCGACAGCGAAATCATCACCATCCCCTGCCCGGCCTGCGGCTTTAACAATAACTTTTGGGGCAAGCTCGACAGTAACGGTTTTTTGATAGAACACTACGGCCGCCGCTGTCAGGGCTACTTTACTGATGAAGAGACTGGCGAACGCGAACACTGTGGTTACCGCTTTCGCGCCAAATACTGCGGCGAGTGCGGTGCAGACAACGACATCGCCGCGCGAATTTGTCATGAATGCGATGCGACGCTGGTCGACCCGGACAAAAAGCTCAAAGAAGCACTCAATCTGAAAGACGCGCTGGTGTTTGAGTGCCTCGAAATGGATCTGTCAGTACTGAAAGATGACAAAGGCAAATCCCAGCTCAAAGTGACCTATCGCGGTGACAACAACGCACAGGTGCACGAGTTCTGGTCTTTGACGACAGCGAAACAAAAAACCACGTTCAAAGAGCGCTTTGTGCGCCCTCATCTGGCCGACAAACATCGTCCGTTTGACGAAGCGTCGCCAAGCAAAGTGGTGAATAATCAACATCGCTTCCGCCCGCCCCAGTTCGTAATAGCCCGCAAAGTCGGTCGCTTCTGGAAAATGCGCGACAAAATCTTTGAGGATGAACTGAGTTAATCTGCGTAAAGTGGTTGATTCACTTTCTATTCATTTTCATTTTTATATACTGACGGCATGTGACTTAACAGGTAGCTAATATGTTGAATCAACACATGAAAGCATTCGCATGTCTTGCTCTTTTCAGTAGCCTCTCTCTGCCAGCACTCGCTGACCACGATGCCCCGCACGAACTGATTCAAGACGCCTATAAAGAAGGTGCCCACGTTAAAATCGATGAAGATCAGGACGAAGTGTATGAAGCGGTTCGTCAGGGTAAAATTCGTCCTTTTTCCGAACTCTACGCCACCATTGATAAGCAGTTAAATGGCCGCGTGATTAAAGTCGAATTGGATGAAGATGATGATGAGTGGATCTACGAACTCAAACTGGTTTATGACAATAAAGTGATTCGTGTGGAATACAACGCCACTACCCTTGAGCTAATGTCTATTCGTGGACGTAACGTCCTCGATGTCATCAAAAAATAGAGAAACATCATGAAAATACTGGTAGTGGAAGACGACGCGCGTTTGGGTGAACAGATCATTGATTCACTAGAGCAAACTGGCTGGGTACCCGAATTATCGCAGGATGGGATTGATGCTCTTTACCGCGCAACGTCTGAAGAGTGGGATGTGATCGTGCTCGACCTTGGTTTACCTAAGTTAGACGGGTTAACCGTTCTCAAAGGCATTCGCGATGAAAACATCAACACGCCAGTGGTGATTCTCAGTGCGCGCGATACCTTAACTCAGCGCGTTGAAGGCCTAAACGCAGGCGCCGACGATTACCTCACCAAACCGTTTGAAATGGTTGAACTCATCGCCCGCATTCGCGCACAACTGCGCCGCGCTTCCGGGAATGCTTCACCCGTGATGCAAATTGGCGATTTAAGTCTGGATACTCGCACATCGAAAGTGATGTGGCGCGGACAAGCCGTCAACCTCACCGCGTTGGAATATAAAGTGGTCGCCTACTTTATGCATAACCCAGAGAAAGTAATCTCCCGCACTGAGCTGGTTGAGCACATTTACAAACAAGATTTTGATCGCGACTCAAATACCATTGAGGTTTTCATCGGCCGAATCCGCAAGAAAATCGCACCGAACATCATCAAAACCGTCCGTGGTTTAGGGTATCAGTTGTATGCCGAATAGAGAGTCGCCGTTCAAACGTCTCAGCCTGAAAAGCCGTCTGCTATTGGCGGCGACCTTATGGCTCGGGGCGATGATTCTCGCAGCAGGCTATATCATTCCAAGTCTGGTAAAAGAGTATTTGGTGTCTGACGTTCAGAACCAGCTTCGACTTTCCATGGATGAAATCACCGCCAATCTTGAGGCCAACGACCGCGGCGGCCTGAGCCTTGCCATCCGCTTATCCGATCCACGCTTTTACCAACCCTATAGCGGGCTTTACTGGACAGCCAGCGTCGGCGATCAGGAATTGCGTTCTCGTTCGTTGTGGGACAAATCGCTGACCAAACATGAACATGGTCTCAAGACGACCTATCTGGGTGCAAAAGATGAACCCTTAGTGATCCTCACCCGCACCGTCTATCTACCGGAGTTCTCAAACCCAATCACGATTTTTGTCGGTGTCGATGAAGCGCCAATCATGGATACCCTCAAACAGGTGGTCAGCCAACTTTGGGTCATACTCGGTTTGCTGTTTGTCGGCGTACTGGTGCTGATTGCCGCTCAAATTTCCTGGTCGCTGTGGCCGCTGGGCAAAATGCAAAAAGAGCTGGTCGCCCTACGAAAAGGTGCACAATCGGGATTGGACGAAGCTTATCCAAAAGAGATTTCACCGTTGGTGAACGACCTCAATGCGTTGTTGTTTCACTATCAGGAGCTTTTAGAAAGAGCTCGCAACCATGCCGGTAACCTGTCGCATGCGTTGAAAACGCCACTTTCCGTCCTGAAAAACGAGATAGAAACGCTGCCACCTGATCAGCGCGAAAAGCTGCAACTGCCCATTGAACAAATTCAAAAGCAGATTGACTACCACCTCGGGCGCGCGCGAATGGCAGGTTCTGCAAACATTCTGGCGGTAAAAGCGAACCCCAGCGAACGTGTCGACGCCATTTCAATGGCTTTTGACAAAGTGTATGCCGAGCGTGACATTGTCCTGGTAAACGAACTTGATTCTGAGCTGGAAGTCGCCGTCGACACCACCGACTTTGATGAAATGATCGGTAACCTGCTGGAAAACAGTTATAAGTGGGCCAATTCCCTGATTCGGGTACACAGTCGCGTGGTTGACAAGAAGTGGGTCGAAATCTGTGTTGAAGACGATGGTCCAGGAATCAGAGATGAAGATTTGGACAACGCCGTCAAACGCGGAGTTCGGTTGGATGAAACTCAACCGGGTACCGGGCTTGGCCTCAATATCGTCAGTGAGATGTCACACAGCTATCAGGGTAAACTCTCGCTTTCGCGCAGCCAGCTGGGCGGTTTAAAAGCGGTGCTCAAGTTAAAACAACCCGCTCTGTAGCTTTTTGAACAGTCTAATAACAACGTCAGAAGTCGGCTGCATCCTCGTTTAGAATCACGTATTTTGACGTCTTTGCGCAGGATTGATGGTTAATCCGCCAAACAGTGGTTAAATTCAGGCTCAACAGCCGTTAGAACCCTGTTTTTCTATTGCTCGAATCGTATTTGAATGATAGTATCCGCGCTCGTTTTGATGCTAACTCATCGTTGACATCGAAACTTTACCACGGCGACAAGGTCGCATTGTTGCTGTGACGTTACTAATTTACTAATTTGAGAGTAAATACCATGAAATTTGAAGCAGTAGTACGTACTGAGCTAGGTAAAGGTGCGAGCCGCCGCCTACGTAACACTGGCAACTTCCCTGCTATCGTTTACGGTGGTGAAGCTGCGCCAGTATCAATCACTCTGAACCACGATGACATCGTGAACCAGATGGACAAACCTGAATTCTACGAAGCAATCGTTCTTGTGATCGATGGCGCTGAAGTTAAGGTTAAGCCACAAGACGTTCAACGTCACGCGTTCAAGCCAAAAGTTGAGCACATGGACTTCATCCGTATCTAATTCCCTACCAAGGAATTAGTTGGATTAAATCCAACCTTTTGCATACATAAGACAATCGGCCTTACCATCCGAGAATCTAGAAATTCGAAAACCCGATGCTACCAACATCGGGCTTTCACCGTTTTAGGCGTTCTCTAAAACCTTAGTTAGGATAAATCACCTTCCAGTCAGTTTTCATATCGACAACTGGCCAGCCTTTCTCTTTCGCTTCATCCAAGCCTTTATCAAGTTTGCCGACATGGGATTCTCGGTCATAGCTCCACTCACGTTTGTCGTCGGTGTGATGAATGTAAACTGGTAAACGAAGACCATCACCCGCTGCGGTCCATTGTAGCATCGCCAAATCGCCGTCAGAGTTACCAAATGCAGCAATCGGACGATGGCCGATACGTTCGTAAATCTGCTGGGCTTTCACTTCTTTATCATCGTTAACCAACAAGTTTGGCAGACGTTTCAGCACAGGTTTGCCGTCAAGCATCATAAACTCGGTTTCAAACGTACTGCCAACAATTTGCTCTGGCGGAATGTGATACACCGCTGGTGCCCACGCACGCATAAAGCCTGTACCGCCACCAGAGACGATAAAGGTTTTGAAGCCGTTGGCTCGCAGGTAGTCAAGCACCTCTAACATCGGCTGGAAAACCATCTCGGTGTATTGTTTCCCTGTGGTGGGATGCTTGGCACTGGCCATCCACTGTTTCACAATGGCATCAAACTCATCGCTCGTCATACCTGAGTGGGTGACATAGAGCAATTTGACCAAATCTTCCGTGTGCAGATTCTTCAGGTTCCCTTTGAGAACACTGGCGAAGGGTTCTTCCGTCGTCCATTCCGGGTGCTGTGGCGCAAGAGTTTTGACGCGGTCTAACGCGAACTGAACCTGAAAATACATTGGCTGCTCTGACCAAAGTGTGCCGTCATTGTCGAACGTCGCGATGCGCTCTTCTTTGGGAACAAAGTGCTCCGAATTCTTGTCTGTCACTTGCTGAACAAATTCGATGATGGATGTTTTTGCTTCGCTGTCGTTCCAGGATGGCAACGGAACTTTGCTTGCTGCACTCGCCTGAGCAATCAGTGCCAACCCCAGAAAAAGTGCTGCCTTATAACGCTGTAGAGGTAAGATTTTCACAAGATGTCTCCTTCTTTAGCCAACTGTAAAAATAGATTTGTGCTAGGAATCCGAAGATTCCGTTTGATGTAGTTCTGGTAGTGCTTTGGGTAAGCTAAACCGTTGGCGTTGCTTTTTGATGCGCCGCCACAGATAAATGAAATCGGGGCGAGTGGCATTTTGGTCTTGCGCCTGAACGGCATGGTTCTTCCAGCGCATATTCGGCGAATGTTTTACCAACGCGACACTGTGCGTCTCTGCGCGAAGCTTGCGGTACAACATGGTGCGGCTGCGCGAATGTTCTCCACGGCGCAGCGCTTGGCGGAACTCAAGCCACATCGGCCTAGGATGTGTTTGGTAATAACGTTTGAGCCATATCGCCAAGCCCACAAGAACAACGACAACGGATAACGCAATTGCCAGCTCCCAAGCGTAATATCTGACCCAGGATGCCAACGTATGCTTGATATGAATGGTTCGCCCTTCCAGAGTTACTTTTTCCAAGCGGTCTTTTTCAGTGTTCCACCACCAGAACTCGTACGCAGGCCATTCGATCTCTCCGCCAGCGAGCAGCACATAGGTCTGGCTTTCTGTTCGATGCGAAACGTAGCCTGACCGACTGTGCTGATCATCGAGTTCAGGCACCGCGGGATAAACGCTCCACAACGGAGAGCGCTGTTCCGGCATCAAGGTCGGCAGCAGCACCGACAGCGAGTCATTTGCTTCCAAAGTGACGGTACGAGTAATGCTGTCTCCGGCTTTGAGCGGTTGGTCTTCTTGGTCACTCCACTGCTGCTGCACCTTAACTGCAGAGGCTGCAAACCCATTTCTCGCTGCCAACTCTGCGCTGGGCAACACCACCCGAAATGAGATTGGCGCCGTTTGCAATGCGACGGCTTTTTTCTGATTATTGAAATCCGACACCTGAGTAAACACCTGTGCTGCGGGCACCACAAACTCTCCGCTTTGTTGCGGATAGAGCGTGATTTCCCAACGTTGTATGGACCAGGTTTGGCCATTTTCTCGTTCGGTATAGTTCACAGCAGACGTGTTGCGCTGTTTGACTAACACATTGGGAATTTCGATTCCTTTGATTTGCGTCCCAGAGGTGAACCAACTGTTGGTCGAGACTTCAATATGCAGCAATATTTGTTGTGTCGGCGCCCACGTCTCAACAACCTTATCCGGGTCATCGCCCAACCACGCTTTAATTTTGACGTCGACAGGCGCAACAGCTTCATCCGCCTGCACAAGACTCAATGGCAGCGATGACAACAAGAGACACAGAGCACAGAACACCAATCGCTTCATCGATTCGCTCCTTCTTTGGTTTCGCTTTGCTGCAAATTTTGCAGTTGGAATTTCGCTTGAAGAAAACGTTGAGGACTGGCTTCCACCCGCTTGAGCCACACCTGCGCCAACTGAGGGTCGCCAAGGATCTGATCGGCACTCAACTTGTCACGAATCATCTTGTCTTGTGTCGTCTGTTCATCTGCTCCTTCAGCGGTTTGCGGCTGATCGTCAGGCAATTCAATTGATGTCTCCTGATCGCCGACACTGTTTGCCTGAGATGCACTGGCCTGGTTGATTTCCTCAATCAAGCCATCAATCACTGCGAGGTTATGCTCGGCATCAGCTTTGAGTGACGGTTCAATCTCCTCTTTAGTCGAGAGCGATCTTAAAAGCTGACGAGCCGCGATATATTCCCGCTGTCTGGCGAGAGCACTGGCCGCATAATAGCGCCCAAGATTCGAGTCGCTTTGCATAAAAACTGCCTGAGCTAATGTGAATTCTCCCGCATAGTAGTAGGCAATGCCTTTGTTAATTGGTGATTGATACGCGACAGCCGCTTTAACGAACTCTCCGCGGTTGAACCACCATTCACCTTGTTGATTTGGCGTTAACCACAAATTGAGCCACCATTGATAACTTTTGTCCCAAAGTGTCACTTCCTCATTCTGCTGCTCAGTGTTGGCCACCGCTGATGTCATGGCTGCGTAGGCATTGGTGGGGGTCATGTTTGGTGTAAGCAACGCAAACATCAGCCCCCATTTCACTAACCAACCACGGCGGAACCAAAGCAAAGTGATTGCAGCCAAAGGTAAAATTAACCAATACCCTTCATCCTGCCATGGCATTGTCGATTCATTACTCAGCATTCTGAAACGCTCTATCTTGCTCTCCAGCGTTTGTATATCGCTATCATCAATAGTGAGCGTAATCACGTCGCCGCCCGTACTTTGCGCCAGACGCTGCAAAGAGTTCATATCCAACGGTGCTTTCGATTCCACTTGCGGATTACCCGTCGCAAGGATCAGAAGTTGATAAGGGTTATCCGAGAAATAACGGGTAAACGCCTCAATGGCGGCATCAGAAACACCATCACTTACCAGTAAAAGAGTGTTGCCCACATAGGGAGGAATCTGTTGCTTCAGCAAGCTCAGTGCACGCTGCGTAGCTTTACCTTCCACGGGCATAACCTCAGGATTGATCGCCGCCAAATAGGGTTTCAATACCTGATTATCGCTGGTCAACGGCATGGCAACATGAGCACTGCCGGCAAACACAATAAGTCCCGTTTTGCCACCATGCCGAGCTTGAGTCAGATCTGAGATTTTCTGTTTGCCTCGAGTCAGCCTGTCTGGCGCGACGTCTTTCTGCAGCATCGATTCGCTGCTATCTAACAGAACCATTAGCGACGCACTGTCTTCACCAAATGGCGAAGCCTCTCTTTGCCACGTTGGCCCGGCACAGATAATGACGGCGATACTCACAACCACCACCAGCATTTTAAGCGGAAGCTGACGGCTCCAGCCCCCCTGCCTCAGCGTTAATGCCTGGCGTAAATGCTCCGGGAAAAAGCTGAGTTGTTGAGCGCTCTCTTCTCGTTTCCAGCGCAAGTACAGAATCACCAGCAGCGGAACAAGCGCCAACAGCCATAACGGGCGCAGGAAATGAAACTGTGACAGTTGTTGCCATGCCATTGACCAGTTACTCATTCGCCGCCTCCTGATTTCTCAGATGTTGTTGCAATGTCATCCAACTAAAGACGATAAGATGCAACACCAGCACAACCGCAATCAGGTAATGGTGCAGGCTGATTTTTGGGCGGTAAGATTCGCTGCTGTATTTTTGTGGCTCAAGCTTATCGATCACCTGATACGCCTCATTCAACTGCTGTTGATCGATAGCAACAAACGATCTTGCCTGAGTCAGTTCTGCTACGCGATTCACCACATCCATGTCCAGCGGTTGTTCGCCGATATTTTCCGGATCGCCCATAGCAATGACATAAATGCGAATGTCTTTGGATGCGGCAATTTTGGCCGCATCCACTGGTGCCACAAAACTACCAGTATCATTACCATCGGTTAATACCACCATGATGCGCTCTTGTGTCGTAGTGGGCGTTCGTTCAAACACTTTAATTCCAAGCCCGATAGCATCACCTAAATTGGTACTTTGCCCAGCCATTCCGGTTTGCGCTTCGTCTAACAAACTGAGCCACACCGTTTGATCGGCGGTAAATGGCGTTTGAATAAAGGCGGCATCGCCAAAGAGAATCAGCCCGAACCGATCACCTTTGCGTTGCGTCACGAATTCACGCAGCACTTGCTTAGCCGCATCCAAACGCGTTAAGTTTTCGCCTCCTCGGGTTGAAAAATCTTTCTCTTCCATAGAGCCGGAGAGGTCGACCAGCATCATTACATCACGACCGAACGCTTCTCTGGTCGTGACTTCCCCCAGCACACTCGGCTTCGCCAATGCCGTCACAATCAATAACCATGACAGTATCAGTGTCACTTGCTGCCAGTGGCTTGCCCGAAGCAAGCCTGCGGCCACTTTGGGCGTTTCATTTAAGGCTTCCAAAATTTGCGTAAAGAAAGGGACTTTAATGGCATTTTCCCGGCTGCGATAAGCCGGAACCAACCAGTAGATCAACAGTGGTAAAGGCAACAACGCGAAAGCCCAGGGATACGCGAACTCCAATTGCGTCATTGTGCTTTCTCCGGCAACCGATGATTTAAAAGCCACGCCCTCAATGCAGCGCGCATCGCCGTGAAATCCGGAGTGGTCGCCTTAGGGTCTTCCAAACAAATCATCCACTGAACGAAGTCAGCATTCTGTGCCATATTCACATTACCTTGATGATAGTTGTCCATCTGGCGAAGCAAGCTCTGGCCATAAACTGCGGCGTTTTTTGAATCAAGATAAACCATCACTACTTTGACAATCTTATGCATTTTCTGCGGCCACAGCGCATCATCGGACGACAAGCGAGCCAGCGCCTCAATTGCCTCTCGGCGATAACGGTTACACCACCAATGCTCAACCCGTTGGTAGATGACATAAACCGTCAGAATAGTGAGCAGAATCAACAATAACTGCCATCCAAGTGCTTGTGGCCACCATCCGACGGGATCGGGAATCGGCACTTCTTTTAGCTCTCGTAACATATAGCTGCTTGGAGGCGATGGGGTCATTGAATGCCCCTTAACGTCTGAGCAAGCTGGACCAGATGATCGCCATGAGTGGTGATTTCGATAAACGGCATATGCTGTGCCGCCATCAAACTCTTTAGATGCGTTTGTTTCTCAGCATAACGAGCGTGAAGTCGCTTGTTGACTTCAGAAGTCTGTTTACCTTTTTGCAGCGCCAACTGGTAGCGGCCATCACCGACGACCCAGGCGGAGCGGATCTGCTGCTCTGGCAGGTTCACTTCCAGTGGGTCAGAGATGAAAATCGACAACACATCATTGTGCTGTTGAAGATATTTAAGCTGTTTCAACGACTGCGCATCCGCATCCGAGAAATCACTGATGATGATCAATGTGGCCGCTTTCAGGCGACGCTGACTGAGTTGGTCCATCCATTTCCGAAAACCGACACGGTCGTGATCGTAACTTGCAGAGCTGAGCATCTGGTTGGCAGTCACTAGCTGGTTTAATCCCATAAGAAAATGGGCGTTTCCGCGTTTCGCTGACGACCAGTTAAGTTCCTGACACGCTGAGATAAAAAAACCAACCCGATCATTGTTTGCCAGCGCAAGCCAACTCACAAGCGCGGCTATTTCAGCAGCCACTACCGATTTCATGTAGCTGACTGAACCAAAATACATCCCGCTCCTCTGGTCAACACATACGATCACCTGATGGTCTTTCTCTTCGGTATAGCTGCGCACATGTGGTTTGCCCGTGCGCTGCGTGACTTTCCAGTCCATTTGGCGAATGTCATCCCCCAATTGGTAATGGCGAAGCTCTTCAAAGTTGAGGCCTCGTCCACGCTGATGAGATTGATAACGACCAGACAGATGCGCTCGTGAATAACGCGCGCTAAGCAGCTTTATCTGCGTCACCTGATTTTGCAGCCGCACCAATTGCGGCAAAGTGACATGAATACGGCTATCCGTTGTGAGGCGAGGTTGATTCATAATCACTACCCAATAGTGACCACATCAAGCAGTTCCGTCACCACATCCTGATGGCTGATACCATCCGCTAGTGCTTCATAAGAGAGACTCAGCCTATGCCCTAACACCAGCGAGGCAACTTCGCGCACATCGTCAATCAACACATGATCGCGCCCTTCCAACCACGCTAAAGCGCGAGAACATTTATCCAGCGCAATCGACGCGCGTGGGCTGGCACCAATGGTCAGCCAACTGGCGAGTTTAGAGTGTTCATACTGTTCTGGGTTACGAGTCGCCATCACCAAATCGATGATGTAACTTTCAACCATATCGGACAACGGCAACGCCGCTATTTGCTGACGTGCTTGCAATATACTGACGGGGTTAATCGTGACGCTTTGCTGAGGCTTGGTATCAAACACACCGTTCTCTTCCTGACGCACCAAACGAATGATGTCGCGTTCCGCTTTTGGATCTGGATACTCCACCGATGCTTTAATCAAGAAACGGTCCATTTGCGCTTCAGGTAACGGATACGTTCCTTCCTGCTCTATCGGGTTTTGTGTCGCCAGCACCATAAACAGCTCCGGCAGAGAGTGCGTTTGCCCGGCAACGGTAATAGTACCTTCCCCCATGGCTTCCAGCAGCGCCGCCTGAACTTTAGCTGGTGCTCGGTTAATCTCATCGGCGAGGACAATCTGATTAAACACTGGCCCGGGGCGGAAATGGAGTGATGATTTTCCGTCCGTTTCCTGCAGAACTTCTGTGCCCGTCACGTCAGACGGCAATAGGTCCGGCGTGAACTGAATGCGGCCAAAAGAGATAGACAGACCATTTGCTAACGCTTTAACCGAACGCGTTTTCGCGGTCCCCGGCAAACCTTCAAGCAGCACATGTCCACTGCACAGCAAACCCAGTACCAAGCTGCGGATGACTGAGCGCTGGCCAACCACCTGAGATTCAATGGCGCTTTGCAGCGCGACAACATCATCGTGTGCACAACCCGATAGATTATTAATGTGTTCCATTCTGCTGTCCTAGTAATACAGCCAAGCCGGTGAGCATTGGCAATGAATAGTCAAAAAATGCTTTGATTCCTGGACACAGATAGCTCAGCCCTTCTTCACCATCCGGTGTTTTCAACAAGCGGTTTTGGGGGCATTCACCCCAGCAGAGCTTCAGATAAGGACATTCTTTACAGTACTTAGGCAGTGAATCGCGTTTAGCCATGCCAAAAGCCTGCTGTCTTACCGAGAACGCCATTTCATTGAGTGGGCGTTGTTTGACATTGGCCAGTTTGTATTCCGGATACACGTAATGATCGCAACTGAATACATCACCGTTGTGTTCGATGGCGAGGCCTTTCCCGCAGAACTCTGCCGTAATGCACAGCTGCGCAGGTTTACCCATCACCTGAGCGACCGCGGTTTCAAACAGATTCACCAGCACTCGGCCCAGATCGTTATTCACCCACTCCTCAAAAATGGCGATAAGAAATTGCCCCCAGTCATCCGCATCCACCGACCAATCCGTGACGATCGACATCGGGTGCCCCGGTTTGGAGAGTTCGCTGCCGACCACAGGTATCATGCTGTCATTCCAGAACTGCGGTGCCGTGGTTTTGAAATCACTCGGCTCCACGACCGGGTTGAACTGCACATAGGTAGCGCCCAGTTCGCGGGTCACAAAACGGTAAACTTCCAGTGGGTGTTTGACGTTGTATCGGTTCACGGTGACTAACGCATTAAAGCGAACACCATGTGCTTTGATTTTCTCAACTGCACTCATCACCAAATGAAAGGTAGGTTTTCCGCTGCGAGTGACACGATATTTGTTGTGGATCTCTTCCGGACCATCGATGGATAGTCCAACCAGAAAATGGTTTTCGGCCAAGAAATGACACCATTCGTCGTTGAGCAGAATTCCATTAGTCTGCAAGTCGTTTTCAATCCTAACGCCCTGAGGCTGATATTTTTTCTGCAGTTCGACGATTTTTTTAAAGTAATCCAGCCCTAATAGGGTTGGCTCTCCGCCCTGCCAGGAGAAGACGATTTCGTCGCCATCTTGACTCTCAATATAACTCTTCACGAACGCTTCCAGCGTCTCATCGTCCATTTTGGGCTGCTTAGGTTGATGCAGCAGATTCTCTTTGTGCAAGTAAAAGCAATATTGGCAGTCAATGTTACATTTCGCTCCACCGGGCTTGGCCATCACGTGGAAGCGGCGCTGGTAAGTCGGGTTTTCGCTGAGATCTTTGTAAGCCGTTTTTAGCGGAACCAAGTCGAGTAATGTTGAAGCCTGCGTTGAGGGTTTAGTCATTCATACTTCCTTTGTTTTTGAAAACATGGCGCTCCGAAGAGCGCCAAACTACTTCACGACACTGAATGGTTATTTCGGTACAAAGCTACCTGCTTCCATACGTGGTGGGAAATCGTCGAACGTCGACATAATCTGGTTCACTTTCTCAATCGCCGGACCAAGCAAGTAGGAACGCTCGTACATCCAACGGTCGTATCCCATACCAGTATCGCCGCGTTCAAACGGATCGATACTCAGGTCAAAGATCAGAGGGACGCGAAGTTTGGTGAATGGGTATTTCCACACATCGAGCCCGGATTCGTGCTCTTGAATCGCAAAGTGCATTTTGAACTGGTTGTAACGCACCGCGAGCAAGTCACCGTCATCACTCCAATAAACAAACTCTTTACGCGCGGATTCTTGAGTTTGCCCCGTGAAGTATGGCAACTGGTTGTAGCCATCGAGATGAACTTTGTACGACTTACCATTAGCTTTCTTGCCTTTCAGCAGTTCATCTTTGACTTTGTCGTCACCCGCTGCCGCGAGCAGCGTCGGGAAAAAGTCTTCCAGAGACACAATGCCGTTCAGCGTTGTACCGGGTTGGATGTGGCCTGGCCATTTGATCATCGCCGGTACACGGAAAGCGCCTTCCCAACCGGTGTTTTTCTCACTGCGGAACGGAGTCATCCCCGCATCCGGCCACAGGTTGATCATCGGACCGTTATCGGTGGTGTAGATGATGATGGTGTTATCGTCTACGCCAAGATCTTTGATTTTCTTCAGAAGCTGACCAATCTGGTCATCGTGCTGTTTCACGCCATCAGCGTAGAAGCCGGCCCCAGTCTTGCCATCGTACTCTTTCGGAACGTGGGTGAAGTTGTGCATACGAGTGGTGTTAAACCAGGTAAAGAATGGCTTATCTGCTTTCACCTGCTTCTCAATGAAGGTTTCTGCCGCATCGAGGAACTCACCATCAACGGTTTCCATACGTTTACGATTGAGAGGACCAGTGTCCTCAATTTTGCCATCCGCGTAAGAATGGATAACGCCGCGGGGGCCGAATTTCTTACGGAACTCCGGATTTTTCGGGTAATCGACGTTTTCCGGTTCTTCTTCGGCATTGAGGTGGTAAAGGTTACCAAAGAACTCATCAAAACCGTGGTTGGTTGGCAGATGCTCGTCACGGTCGCCTAAATGGTTTTTACCAAACTGGCCAGTGGCATAGCCCAGCTGCTTTAACATGGTCGCAATGGTAGGATCTTTTTCGCTAATCCCTTCCGGTGCCCCCGGCATGCCCACTTTACTCAAGCCAGTGCGTTTAGGCATCTGACCCGTAATGAATGCGCTACGGCCTGCGGTCGAGCTCTGCTGCGCGTAAAAGTTGGTGAATTTCGCCCCCTCCGACGCAATACTGTCTATGTTTGGCGTGGTGTACGCCAGCATGCCTTGGTTGTATGTGCTCAGGTTCCAATAGCCAACATCATCGCCAAATATCACCAGAATATTGGGCTTGTCTGCTGCATAAGCCGTTGCTGACGCCGCCCCCATAGCGAGTGTGCATGCATTGAGCAGCAGCTTGCCTGAGCGCTTTTTATTGCGTGTACTCATATTAACTCCATTTTTCACTGGGTTTGCACGGTCGCTGAACCAAAATCACACAGTCAGACAACCCGAAATGTTTATACAAACATATACATATCAAACCTAGACTAGACCTGAACTAATTGAGAAACAATCGCTCAAATGTTTTATTATCCATTAATGAAATTTATGAGTAGTGGTGTTATGGACCTAAATTTAGTACGTACATTTCTGGTAGTGGCTGAGTACCAATCATTCACAAAAGCCGCTGAAAAACTGGATATCACGCAACCTGCCGTGAGCTCGGCAATCAAACGACTTGAGAAACAATATGGTCAGGCGCTCTTTACTAAGCAAGGGCGAGGCATTGAACTGACCACGAAAGGACATCAACTTGTGCCCTCTTTCCGTCAAGCGCTCGATATCATTGAAAACGCGATGGAAATGCGTGAACACTTCAATGTGTATTGCAATGAATCGATACTGCACTGCCTGCAACCTTTCGAGAATGTGACGTTGAGCGAATCACCAGTAGAAAAACACCAGTTGTTTGAGCATTTGCGCCAACAACGGGTGGATTTGATCCTCGACACCATGCTGACTAAAGAGAACTCTTTCGTGATCGAGGAAGTTCACCGAGAACCTTTGGCGTTGATTTGCCGCATCGGACACCCGAGAGTTCAGGATTCACTGACCAAAGAAGCGTTCTACCGCGAAAAGCATGTGCTCTACAGCGGGCTCTGGGACAATCTGCGGGGATTTGAACAGATTTGTCGCGAACCGATTGAAGAGCGGGAGATCGACATCGTCAGTGGTTCGATAGCAGGCATGGCACTTTATGTGTCGCAGTCTGATTCACTCGGCGTCATTTCACACTCTTTTGCGAAAAAATGGGCTAAAACGCTCAATCTTCAAGTGTTGGAATGCCCAATCAACACCGCGTACATCCCCTATCATCTGGTTTACCATCGACGCGAATTAAAAAATCCAGCCCACAAGGCTCTGAGGGATAAAATCAAACGCCGTTTAGTTCAATTTCAACATAACTTGGGAACACTGACCGCTTGAGAACGGCATGTTCGATGGCCTATATAACAAAGCGAAGCGACAAGCACTTTTCTTTTTCACAACGCCTATCTGGTTCAGAAAAAAGACAATTTGTGCAAATTCAGTACAAAGATTGAAGGAAGAGACAAAAATCACGGCTATAGTGTAACTAACCGCGAATCATCACTCACGGCGAACTTTGTTGACTCACAATGGACGGAATGAAAGATGGACAATGATGATAATGGCGGTGTTCCACGCCCAAGCGGAAAAGCAAATCCTATCGATACGGATTACACGGTAGGACAAGACAATGTGGTGTTATCCATCGGTCCTTTCGGTCTGGACATTCATAACCGCGTGTTTGCGGTCTCTGGTCTGGCTGTTGTGACTTTCGTTTTCGCCACACTGATATTCCGGGATCAAGTCGAGCCTCTGTTTGTCCATCTACGAGCCTGGTTGACATCCCATCTCGATTGGTTTTTCCTGCTCTCCGGAGACTTCTTCGTCATTGTCTGCATAGGCTTAGCCATTTCACCGCTCGGCAGAGTGCGCATTGGCGGCACTCATGCGGCCCCGGATTATTCCTATGCGAGCTGGCTCGCGATGCTGTTCGCAGCAGGTATGGGGATTGGTTTGGTCTTCTTTGGTGTGTCCGAGCCTATGTCGCATTTCAGCTCGTCACTGGCAGGACCGATTGTAGACAATGGCGTACGTACCGACTGGGCGCCGCTAGGCGGAGCCATCGGTGATACTGAAGCGGCCCGCTCGCTCGGCATGGCCGCAACCATCTATCACTGGGCTTTACATCCTTGGGCAATTTACGCACTACTGGCACTAGGCTTAGCGATTTTCTCGTTTAACAAAGGCCTGCCGCTGACGATGCGTTCGGTGTTCTATCCCATTTTTGGCGAACGAATCTGGGGCTGGACAGGCAATGTCATTGATATTCTTGCCGTGGTTGCCACCGTATTCGGCCTCGCCACTTCTCTCGGTTACGGAGCGTCTCAAGCAGCAACCGGATTGAATTTCCTTTTTGGTATTCCGCTGACCGACACAACGCAAATTGTGCTTATCATTGTTATTACCGCCTGCGCGCTATTTTCGGTCGTCGCCGGGTTAGACGGCGGCGTAAAGCTGCTGTCTGAAGTCAACATGATTTTGGCGGCGATACTGCTGCTATTTATTGTCATAGCCGGACCAACGGTCGGCATTCTGAGTGGCTTCTTTGAAAACATCGCGTCTTACGTTGAACATATCCCGGCGCTGTCGATGCCATTTGAACGCGAAGACATCAACTATTCACAAGGCTGGACGGCGTTTTACTGGGCGTGGTGGATTTCCTGGTCACCATTTGTCGGCATGTTTATCGCGCGAGTGTCTCGTGGCAGAACCGTTCGCGAGTTTATTGTTTGCGTCTTACTCATTCCTTCCACCGTGTGCATTTTTTGGATGACTGCTTTTGGTGGAACGGCGATCAGTCAATTTATTAATGATGGCTATGAAGCGGTGAAAAACGCCGATCTGCCGCTCAAACTGTTTGAAATGCTGGCAGTCATGCCGCTGACGTCCATTACTTCGTTCGTGGGTATTGTGCTGGTAATTGTGTTTTTTATTACGTCGTCAGACTCCGGTTCTTTGGTCATCGACACGATTTCTGCAGGTGGTAAAGTGGATGCTCCGACACCGCAGCGCGTATTCTGGTGTACATTCGAAGGATTAGTCGCGATTGCACTGCTACTCGGGGGAGGATTAGCCGCGGCGCAAGCCATGGCTGTAACCACAGGGTTTCCATTCACTATTGTATTACTGGTGGCGACCATATCGTTGATACTTGGCCTGATGAGTGAACCAAGGCCAACGAAAACCAAACGGTAAGGCGCTGTGTTTTTGATGAGATATGTATCGTAGGTGCCCTTGGGGGCTGAAAACTTTAACCAACTGTGTAACCACCACATTGCTTGGAGAAACGCTATGGCTGATATCATTGATGACTCACTCAACGAAATTCGTCGAGAACTTAAAGAGCGCTTAACCACCTTGTTGGCAAAGTCTGAACTCGCCCAAAAGGCCTGTTTGCCCCGCCTGACTACTCTGCTCACCTACTATCTGGTCTATGAAGAAGGCGAATTGAGTTACGAACACTTTCTCTCGCAGCTCAGCAAGCCAGAAAACCAGTGGCGTTGCTTTCTGATTTTCGGTTCGTCTTTGCCTCAGAATGAGCTGGATGAAATTGTGCGAACCTCACACCAGTATCAAAATGAACTGGACGACATTCTACTTTCCATGGGTATACACCTTCAGTAAGTCACTAAACCATGAGTCTTAAAGAAAAGAGCTCAATATTCGGGCTCTTTCTCTTACACTCCACCACTACCGCGTCTGCATCATTCGGTACGCGGTTTGGTTTATAAACTAGCGTGGCGAGAGTGAAATAAATATTTACGCTTCTGGATAAAATAAAGCTGTTCATTGTTTGTTTAACCTGTATACTGCCCCTCAGCTCTTACCATTGAGCTATTAATGATACGTCTATAAAGTTCTCTCAGTTATCTTTCGATATTCTTCGTATAGCTCCTGCGACAGCTCCTCTCGATAGTCCATGTAATAGCTTTTGTTATCAGCACACTTATAACTCGTAAATATTGAAAATCTAGAGGTCTCTATGTCTAACAAATCGACTGGTTCTGTAAAATGGTTCAACGAAACTAAAGGTTTTGGTTTCATCACTCAAGACAACGGCGGCAAAGATGTATTCGTACACTTCGCTTCAATCGTTTCTGAAGGTTTCAAAACTCTGGCTGAAGGCCAGCGTGTAAGCTTCGACGTTGAGCAGGGCAAAAAAGGCCCACAAGCTGCAAACGTAGTAGCACTATAATTCCGTTAGCGCGGCACCCGTTGCCGCGCTATTCAATCCCTTTCAATTGCTTAATCTTCTGGTTTTCCCTCGATTTACATCTGTCTGATCTACAAATTAAATCTGGTCACTCCTAGAAATTCTCGATTTTAAACGCCTGCAACTTAACATTGCACACACCATTGTGGTATCGCGATGAAAGTTAGCTTTAAGTGTAAATTAGAATCTTCCAATCTTTGAAATGGAATAACGGCGTTAGAGTTTGTGCGTCACGTTTAAAGCGTGTGTACATTAACGTTTTGTTACCTGGAATTTTGAAAACAGCTGTTTTTAAACAACCTATTATTCTGGTTTGATAAAAATCGCAGACTATTCTAGAACAAGCATCACAAATTAGGCGAGATTTCTGTCCTTTAGAATTTATCCGTCTAGAATCATTTTATTCAACTCGACAGAAATAATCTTATGCCGAAAAAAGTTAAAGAGAAAACGGAAGAGAAAGCGAATCTTCCAGAAGAAAAGAAAGTATTAACAGAACACCAAACCAGAAAGCGAATTGAAGATATTCTGGAAAAGCGTAGGTTCGACGATTTGTTCGAATTGTAATTTTTACGCTTCACTTAACCTTTCTATTTCGAAGAGTTTCTGATATCTCATCAGCGTTGCCGTTCGTGCACAATTCTAGTGCTTTGAATGCGGCAAAATCGTGCCTTACCCTGCGTTCAACAGCCAACCGTCATGGCTCGTATCCATGTTGAGAGCAAAAATTGGTTTTGCATTGCCTGTGTTTTGTTTACGTAAACAAATAATGCAAAACCAATTGTTGCTTTTTATGGGCATTCAGGTGTAAGAATATGAACATTCGGTGACAAATAGGCACGGAACTTGATTGACATGTTAGTGTCATATGAAGCGGGTAATGTAATCCCGAATGAAGACGTAAGTCACCGACATGAAATTTGGTGAGTATATTTAAAACTCACTCAAGACGTTATGGGAAAACCCATAATTTGTAATACGCTCCCAACGAAAGGGAGCCATTAAGTAAACCTTAAACAATAAGCTCACTAAGAGCGTTACTTATAAAGGAGATTACTATGAAAAAAATGAGAAGAGCTCAGCTGCATCGTGTTCGCATCCAATATTGGAAAGACACAAAAGCAGAAAAGAAATCATAGTTAAACGCCGCTAGGCACCCGAGAACTGGCAATACTCCAAACCTCACATCATTGCCAGTTCAATATATCCCCTTCATTTCGAACTCCCCCGACTCTGGCATCTCACACAATACTCTGAACCGTCTAAATTCAGATACACTGCCTCTTGTCGGACGAGAGATCGAAATGAAGGAAATAACCCTCATGATTAGCCACCTATTTCCACGTACCTTCGCGATACGCAACATCCTGTTTCCAAGCATTCCATTCAGTTACAACCACTCAAATAAGTACAAACAATTGTTCTAAAAAAGATGCCCAATCCATCACTTAGCCAAGCGATGTCTACCTATACTTTGGGGGAAGTGGGCGCATCCACGCTGTTGACGGTTGCATGGACAGAAACACGTTTGAAATCGAGCATATTATGTACACTAAACATCGGTCATACACATTGGCAGGAAAGGGACATCATCATGCAAATGTAATGGTGAACCCGACTGGTTATTTGCATATTCATATTATGGAGGAAAAACGTAAGTTTAACGGTGAGTTTGAGTCACTCTGTTTTGAAACTCACGGCAAATGTACAGAACTAACCTGTAAGGATACTGGGCGAACCAACCAGATGCGTTGGCATTTAGATCTCTCAGGAGAAGATGCCACAGAGCTGGTAGGTTTGATAGAAGAGGCCAAAGAGGAATACGAGACGCTAATGCGCGATCTTTGCTAGTAAATGCTCCACACTCTTACCCAGTTTTATAGTAGCGACCAGCCTCTCCTTTCTTACGGTTGGTCGTTTTCATTTGTCTGCGATCAATCTAATTGAATTTGTTTCATATTGATTATGAACAAAAACAGATTAACAAGACGTCTAGCCATCCATTACTCTGACATCACAAACCCGACTCACAATAGAGGTAACTATCATGGCTTTACGTCCTCCTTTTCGCACTGACACCGTAGGCAGCTATCTGCGCCCGGCTTTTCTTCATCAGGCACGCCGTGATTACGCTCAAGGGAAAATAGACCGTTCTCAGCTCACTCAGGTTGAAGACGCAGCCATTCTCGAATTGGTAGCGCAACAAAAGGCAACAGGCATCCAGGCCATCACTGACGGTGAATTTCGCCGCGGTTTCTGGCACATCGACTTTTTGGAAAATCTGCACGGAATCGAAGGTTATACACCTGATGCCGGCTACAATCAGAAATTTCATGGCAAAGCCGCACCGGCTTACAATATTCGTGCGATCGGTCGTATCGCTTTTAACCCTGAGCATCCATTTCTGGAACACTTTGATTTCCTGCTCAATGCAGTAGGTGAAGATGAACACTACGTCGCCAAAGCAACCATTCCCAGTCCGACAATGATTCTCCGTCAGGAAATTCTCGCTAACGATGGTTCATCACGTATTCACAATATCTACCCGGATCTAGAGCTGTTCTACCAAGACTTAGCGCAAACGTATCGTGATGCCATTCAAGCGTTCTACGCCCGAGGTTGCCGCTATTTGCAATTCGATGATACGAATTGGGCGTTTTTGGTCGATGCAGAGAAACGCAGCGGCCTTGAAGCGAAAGGAATCAATCCAGATGAAATTGCTCAAATTTGTACACGAATCATCAATGAAGCTTTGCGCGATAAACCTGATGACTTGGTGGTTACTACACACATCTGCCGCGGCAATCACGCGTCGTCCTGGCTGTTTTCCGGTGGTTATGAACCTGTAGCTGAAGCTCTGTTTGCCACTCACTACGATGGCTTTTTCCTGGAATACGATTCCGAACGTTCTGGTGACTTTGCTCCCCTGCGTCATTGGTCCAATGTGCAAAGCCAAATTGTGCTTGGCTTGATTACCTCAAAATTCCCTGAACTGGAAGATGCTGCTCAAGTCAAAGCGCGGATTGACGAAGCATCGCAATACGTGCCGCTTGAAAACCTGTGTATCAGCCCGCAATGCGGCTTCGCCTCCACTGAAGAAGGCAATAAGCTTACCGTTGAGGAGCAATGGGCCAAGGTCCAATTTATCAAACAGATTGAGCGGCAAGTCTGGTCGTAAGCACTAATTTATAGATTTAAAGCCGGAGTCTTGCCCGGCTTTAAATCTCTTTCAATCCACACCAACTGGCATTCTCTGCATCGCGTCCTACTTAAATGAAAATAATTGTCATTATTTGACTGCTATGCAAAATACTAACTTTACCGAACGGTGAACATGTAACCGGTCGTATATTTACCCATCCTGTTATTTGTATCAACAGTGAGAATTGCTCAACTTTTGATTCATATCTTCCTCATATTCTCATCATTAACAACTAATTCAAAAGTAGTATTTTTGCAGGAATAACATGAATCAAAATGTATATAGATAACTGATATCTATGAATTAAATGGGATCCTTCCCAACACTTGTTTGACACTGGGACAGTTGATTTCACCGAGCTTGCATCTGATAAAAATACCAGTAATGTTTAAAGGGAAATCTATCCATATTTCATAACGAATGAGTTAATAAATATCGGTATCAAAAAAGAAAAATATAATAATTAAAGGGGTGTAGTTATGCCTGCCGAAAGAAAGTTTGACCCTTTAACGCTGTCCGAATTTATTCATGCACTATCGGCGGCACCTTCACTTCAGGAAGTTCTCGATACCGTTTCACAGTGGATACACAGATTATTTGACGCCGAGCGCGCCAGCATCACTTTGCAAGATGGCAGTGAATATTTAAAGCTCTACTCTATCAGTGGCAATAAAGCGATTCCGCTCGATTTTCCGGTGCCTATCGCGCAAACCTTCGTCGGTCGTGCGTTTTCTGAGCGAACACTGATCATCTGTGACGATTTGGCGCAATCCGATGAGTTAGATTGCATCATGCTCAGCCAGTTCGGGATGAAAACTTGTATGGATGCGCCATTACTGTGTGGAAATCAATGTTTAGGCACGTTGAATGTCGCACACAATCAAACCAGCTATTATTCCGAAACCGAGGCACTTGAACTGCAATGCTTGGCAAACTGGATTGCACTGAACATTAACCTGCGTCTGCAGGTCATGGAGCTTAACCAATTAGCCTCTACGGACCATCTGACAGGTGCTCCTAACCGCCGCGTATTTACCAAAGAAATTCAGCACGCGTTAGCGCAGTTCCACTCGGATGGTGCGTCCTTCTTTTTAGGATTGATGGATATTGATCATTTCAAGATGCTCAACGATCAATATGGCCATAACGCCGGCGATTACGTACTCAAACAAGTGGTCGGAATATCATCTGCCTTACTGGGTTCAGACGGTCATCTATCACGCATTGGAGGCGAAGAATTCGCCCTGATACTGCACGATCAGAACAAACAAAGCGCATTGGCTATCTACAATGCGGTTCGTCATGCCATAGAACAGACCATCATAGAGTATGACAACATGACGATGTCTATCACTGTCAGTATTGGTATCACGCAGGTTCAAACCAACGATCTCTATCCTGAGCAACTCCTGAAAAGAGCGGACAAGGCGTTGTATGAGGCGAAATCAAATGGCCGTAACCTCATCAACTGCGACAGCACAGGGCAGAAACTGGTCGGATAGAGAAGAACAACCGAAACGCTGCTGATTATTCACATTCAGCAGCATTTCGGGTTCAGAATCATCATGAGTGACTAAAAAGGCCCGCGCTCTTCATAAAGCGGGAACATAAGCTCATACACCTCCCTTCTCACGTCTAGCGCTTCATAAGCTGATGGGATGGTTTTTGCCAGTTCAGTCTCTTTGAAGGCTTGCATGGATGGCAGATCTTTGAAGAAATAGATACCACACACCTCGCCAGTTTGCGGGTCGCGACCATAAACCTTTTGTATCAATCCAGGGATTTCTTTAAACCGAGGTTTACGCTCAAAAGCCCTTCTTTCCAGCTCATCGGGATCCAATCCAGACTTAATCCGCACATATAAAATCACCGCCATGTTCTTCTCCTTATTCCTTTATTGCTAAGCAAGTATAAGAACACAAACGGAATGTCACTTAGTCACAGTCGTTCATATCAAGGCAGAATTTCGCGAGAAGGTGCCATCTAACCCAATGAAAGTAATTGAAATACATCGAAGAGTAGAAAAAAGAAAAGGCGCCTTAGCGCCCTTTCTACTCAAACCGGATTAGCGTCGAATGTTGCTCATACGGTATAGCAGCAATGAACCGAGCAACAACACACAACCGATAATTTTGTTCAGTGGCATTGATTCACTGTAAATCCAAACACTGAGCAATAGGGTCCAAACGGGTTCAAGCAGCATCAGAATGGCGGCGTTGGTTGGGTTAGCATGTTTTTGCCCGACCGTCTGCATCAGGTAGCGAAGACTGGTTGCCAGCAGAACACTGAGTACAAACCATTTCCAAGTTTCACCACTCACCTCTTGTGGCCAGGCTTCAACAAAATAGGACAGGAGCAACCCAAGACAACCTGTCGCGAAAAGCTGTAACGTGGTCAACAACATTGGTGGCAATTTAGCGGAGTATTGGCTATTGAAGTTGAAATGCAGCGCGAGTCCAACCGCAGCAAGTAGAAACCATAACTGGCTGGCGGCAACATTCCACTCACCGTTCCAAGCAAGTAAAAACAAACCGACCACAGCAATCGGCAATGACATCCAAAACGCCCGGCTGGGTTTGTTCCCGAACAACGGCCAAGCTACCAGCGGCACAAACAACATCGACAGGCTCATAATAAAGGCCCCTTCGCCAAGAGTGTCACTGATGGAAATCGCGTAGATCCAGCAAAAGATAGATCCACCCAGAAATACACCTACCCCCATAGAACGGAGCATATCGCCTAGCGAGGCTTTGCGTAGTGCAGGCAAGCAAAAAGGCAATAGAATAAGTGACGCGGTCACGAATCGAAGACCGATAAAACCAAAAGGAGGCAGCCCTTGAATGGCTTGTTTAGAGAATACCCATCCCGCTGCGGCAAGCAGTGTAGTCAGGACGAGAATGATTTCGGCACGCAGGTTAGCAAACATGATGGATTGTTATAATTTTTAAACAGGCAGGTATCGATTGTGCGGCAAATTGCACAACAACTCCATAGGCAAAACTGCTTTTATTTCTGCACGTTAGAAATGAATGATGGAATAATCCACAACTCGAATTCAAACACTCTGTTAACATCTTAATCAAACCAAAAAATAGTTATTTTTTAGCTTTTAGTTTCAGAATACAAACAAATAATCAGAATAAAATTCTGTTAATTCGTTTTTTCCATAGTTTCATACATCAACGCTTCTTGTGTATGCCAGTGAATATGACCAGAGTCACAGTGTGATCACATCAACTAAAGGGAGTAGGATTCGCAACATTATTATTCTTATATGGACTTAAATTCAGTGAAAGAATCTCAAGAAGTTTTAGATTTTAGCGTTTCTAAAACCACAACATCCTGGAATAAACACGATACTCACTGGCTACTCAGCCTGTTTGGCACCGCGGTCGGGGCTGGTATTCTGTTCCTTCCAATCAATATCGGCTTAGGTGGATTCTGGCCATTGGTTTTGATGGCGGTGTTGGCTTTCCCTATGACTTACCTCGCGCATCGAGGATTGGCGCGCTTTGTTCTCTCTTCTGAGCGTTCAAACGCAGACTTTACCGATGTGGTCGAAGAACACTTCGGCGCCAAAGCTGGTCGCTTGATCTCCCTGCTCTACTTCTTATCTATTTTCCCAATTCTGCTGATTTACGGTGTTGGTCTCACTAACACAGTCGACAGTTTTCTCGTCAATCAGGCTCAAATGAGCAGTCCACCAAGAGAATTGCTGTCAGGTGCACTGGTATTCAGCCTGATCGCCATTATGCTTGGCGGAGAGAAGATCATGCTGCGCGCCTTTGCTGCCATGGTTTACCCGCTTGCCGCCATCCTTGCAGCACTCTCTTTTTACCTCATTCCGTTTTGGACGATGCCATCTCTGGCAATGCCTGCGCTCAGCGATTTCACCCAAACGGTTTGGCTAGCAGTGCCAGTGGTCGTATTTTCATTCAGTCATGCGGCGGCGATTTCAAGCTTTGCCAACATTCAGCGCCGCCACTATAAAGACAACGCGGTTGTCAAATCTGAGCAAATCCTTAAACGCACCAGCATCATGTTGATCGCATTCGTATTGCTGTTTGTGTTTTCTTGCGTCCTGGCGTTGTCACCCGAGCAGTTGATTGAAGCTAAATCGCAGAATGTTTCGGTGTTGTCTTATTTGGCAAACGCAACCCACAATCCGTTTATTGCCACGCTCGGTCCTTTGGTCGCATTTGTTGCCATCACCTCGTCCTTTCTGGGACATTTCCTTGGCGCCCGTGAAAGCTTAAACGGGCTCATCACCAAACACAGTGGTCTCTCTGCACGCAGCGCTGACAAAATTGGCATTGCATTCATGTTTGTGGCGATTTGGTTTGCGGCGGTAATGAACCCAAGCATTCTCGGGATGATGGAAGCGCTATCCGGGCCCGTCATCGCGATGATTCTGTTTATCATGCCGATGATTGCTGTCTATCGAGTGAAAGCGCTACACGCCTACAAGCAGCGTTTAAGTACCTACTTTGTGCTGTTTGTCGGCGTTCTGGCGGTATCCGCTTTACTGTTTAGCCTGACGCGCTAAGCCCATCACCCTAACGGCCCACACTGTGGGCCGTTTTGTTATCCCTTCTCCTTTCGCTGTCACATCACCGTTTCCCCATTTTCCCCGCTATTCCACAACAACGCGTTTTTGATGAATAAATCTGGTTTGGTAATTCACAGAGTTCACCAATAATGAGTGCGACAAATGGCTTATCTAACATAAACTTGTTGTAACGATGAAACGAATTCCTTCGCACTTTGTGCCTCACGCTTATTTTATTAAGGAGCAGTTCATGAAACGGGGTTTAACACTGTCGCTTCTCATTCTGCTGCTCTCCGGCTGCAGTCAGGACTCAGAGAATCAAGCCCTTGGCACGCTAGAACGCGATCGGGTGACCTTCTCTGCCACCAGTAACGAAATCATTCGCCAACTACCTATTACAGAGGGCAGCGAAGTGCATGTTGGTGATGTGCTGGTAAAACTCGATGATGCCAGTCAGCAGGCCATGGTGGCGCAAGCCATCGCACAGCGTGCCAAAGCGGCCGCGTATCTGGCCAAACTCACCAATGGTGAACGTCCGGAAGATATCGCAGTAGCGCAAGCTCGCGTATCCCGTGCCACGGCGCAGCTCACGGAAGCAGAAAAAAGCTTTCGCCGCGTCTCGGAACTGGTATCAAAACGTTTAATCAGTCAGTCCGAAAAAGACAGTGCTGTGTCGGTACGAGATTCTGCCCGCGCTGAGCTCGATTCGGCCAAAGAAGAATTTGCCAAGCTTACCGCTGGTGCACGTATTGAAGATATTGAGCAAGCGAAAGCCGAACTGGCCGCCGCAGAGGCGAACGTGACACTTCAGCAACAGAAACTCAGTGAGCTGACGATTGTGGCTACCCGTAAGGGCATTCTCGACAACCTGCCCTACAACCTTGGCGAACGCGTCTCGGTAGGCAGCATCGTGGCCGTAGTGCAAGCCGACAGCGTGCCATACGCCCGAGTGTATGTCCCCGAGCGTTTTCGCGCTCAGTTTACCGCAGGCAAAACAGTGACGGTGCATGTCGATGGCGTTACCCACAGCTATCAAGGCGCGGTTCGCTGGGTAGCTAACGAACCCTCGTTTACTCCTTATTACGCGCTGACTGAAAACGAACGTGCACGCCTGATGTATCTTGCTGAAGTGGACCTGCCGAACTCGGCGCAGTCTCTGCCTTCCGGGATTCCGGCACAAGTTGATTTGCCGTAGGAGTGGGTATGAGCGATCTCGCCATTCACGCGCAGAACGTGATGAAAAAATTCGGTGACTTCACCGCCATCGAAGGCATTAATCTCAGTGTGCCGAAAGGCAGTATCTACGGCTTTCTGGGACCTAACGGCTGTGGTAAATCGACCACCATTCGAGTGCTGACCGGGCTATTGAGCCCAACGGAAGGTCAGGTAAACGTGTTGGGGCTGGATATTCCCCGTCAATCTGAAGCTTTGCGGCTGAAGATTGGTTATATGACCCAGAAGTTTTCACTGTACGACGATCTTAGCGTGCAAGAAAACCTGCAATTCATTGGCCAGATTTTTGGTATGAACCGCAAGGAACTCAACGCCAGAACTGACGAACAATTGAAAACGTATGGATTGGATGAACGCCGTAAACAACGCGTCGGCGGAATGAGCGGCGGTCAGAAACAGCGTTTGGCGCTAGCGGCGGCGACCATGCATCGCCCTGAACTGCTGTTCCTTGATGAACCGACGTCAGCGGTCGACCCGGAAAACCGCCGCGAATTCTGGGAACAGTTGTTTGACCTCTCCTCACAAGGCACCACCATTCTGGTGACAACACACTACATGGATGAAGCCGAACGCTGTCATCGGCTCGCGATTATGGAAGCCGGTGAAATTCGTGCCGATGATGAACCAGAAAAACTGATGCAGCAAATGGGCGTAACGGTCGTGGAAGTGAAAGCGCCACATTTGCGTAAGCTCAAAGAAGTTTTGCTCACCAAGCCAGAAGTGCGCTCCGCCGCGCAACTGGGCATTCGTCTGCGTGTATTAATCCATCGTCAAGTTCAGGACCCGATTGCCTGGCTACGCCAAACCAATCCAGACTTAGCGCACGCCGAAATGACGATTGCGCGCCCGAGCCTGGAAGATGTTTTTGTTACCGTGACAGGGAAAGGCCGCCAATGAACTCGCTCTATCGCATTAAAGCCGTCATGGTGAAAGAGTTTCGCCAGTTGTCACGCGATCGCATCACTTTCGGTATGGTGGTGATGATTCCGCTCATCCAGCTGATTTTGTTTGGCTTTGCCATCAACACCGATGTTCGAAACATTCCGGTGGCAGTGGTTGATCAAAGCCAATCCACATTTGGCCGCCTGCTGACAGAATCGATTAAAGTGAGCCAAGTGGTCAATGTGACTCAGGCTTACACGACCGCAGATCAAGCGCAGCAAGCGATTGCCAGTGGCGAAGTCCGCGCCGCGCTGGTTCTGCCGAAAGATCTAACTCAGCGGGTGCAAGAAGGTCGTGAGCTTGGTCAATGGATTGTGGACGGTTCAGATACCATGATTGCGGGCGCTATTTCAGGTCTTAAAAACATGCCGTTGCAGGATTTCGATTTTAAAATCAAACCCGCAGCCACACCGACCTTTGAGATTACTCTGTTCTACAACCCCAGTCGGCGCGCGGCAGTTAATATCGTGCCTGGGCTGCTCGGCGTAATCCTGACCATGACCATGATTCTGTTTACCAGTGCAGCCATCGTACGTGAACGTGAACGTGGCAATCTGGAACTACTGATTACAACGCCGGTGCATTCTATAGAACTGATGATAGCTAAAATCGTTCCGTATATTTTTGTCGGTCTGATTCAGGTGTTCATCATTCTGGGGTTGGGGCATGCAATTTTCGATGTACCGATTAATGGTTCGCTGAGTCAGATTCTGTTTGGCACTTTACTGTTTATTTCCGCCAGTCTGACGCTGGGCCTGATGATTTCGACAGTCGCCAGTACACAGTTGCAAGCGATGCAGATGACGGTGTTTATTCTGCTGCCATCCATTTTGCTGTCTGGCTTCATGTTCCCTTACGAAGGCATGCCAGTCGCGGCGCAGTGGATATCTGAAGTTCTGCCTGCTACGCACTTTATGCGCCTGATTCGCGGGATTGTGCTGCGCGGCGCTGATCTCGCCGACTTATGGAAAGATACAGTGTGGCTGGCGGGATTCACCGTATTGGGACTGTTTGTCGCCTCAATGCGCTTTAAAAAGTCACTCGACTAGCAATGCAACTCAATGTTATTCAACTATTTGAGCTGTCAAACTTCCCTTACATTTTCCAATCATCGTGATAGGAAAATCAGTGCTCTCTAATATATAAACCCAGTCGATGACTGGGTTTGTTGTTTAATAATCAACCAAAATACATTAGAAAATATAGGGCATCGCTTGTGTTGACGATGAAGTGACCAAGATCTAACTTTTAAAATTAGTCGTCATCACAAATGGAGGTCCCCCAATGAAACGTGCCACTAAAAGTTTTCGTCTTCAAATGATCAAAGAAGTCGCATTACGAAAGCAATCTTCATGTACCGATCCGATGGCGAACTACATACGAACGATGCTCTCCGACAGCAAAAAAGCAAAACCACAACAAGAAGCGAAACGTAAATTCACCGGCGCTCACTTTGACGAGCATGCGGGTGGTTGGGTCAGTGACCTTTGGGCTTTAAAATAACAAGCCGCGAGAATGATGTTTAGGCTAGCGCATCCAGAGCCCTAGCCTAAGCGTTAAAACAATTCCTGTTGCGGATTATTGGGTTCAATCTCTGTTTCCGCCGCCTTCCTCGCCGCAAGTACTTTTCTTCGATACCGCTGGCGACACAACTGAATCACGTGCAACTGCTCAGCCGGCGTCATCTCCAGCCAGCGAAACCGCTCTTCCCTTTTGCGCATGCAGCCACGGCAATATCCCCTGTCGTCAACCGTACAAACGCCGACACACGGGCTCGGGACTTGGAAAAACTCAAGTTGCTCCATGAATATTCTGATGTCCTTATTACGCTAACTATCTGTTACAAAAGCAGATTCACACTACCCACCGACAAAGTTGCATATTAAACTATGACCGTATGCTGACAAAAACAGTGTTTTATTGACTATACTGACCGCGTTTTCCACATTTGGAGTGAATATTATGAAGCTTAGTTCAAAATCATTACTTGCCGCAATGGCGATGCCAGTTCTGTTAGCTGCCTGCGCAAGCAATGGTGACGATGTGCAAATTACCGCGACGGATCTGCAACATCATAACTGGCAGTTGACTCAAATTGATGGCCAAGACATCGTGAAAAATGAGCACTACGATGCGCCTCGCCTAGAAATTGGTGAGAAGATGATGGCAAGCGGCAACGCAGGCTGTAACAACTTCTTTGGTCAGGCTGAGCTGAAAGACAACCGTCTACGCATTGAAAAAATGGGTATGACCATGAAAATGTGTATCGGCGATGTAATGGACACCGAACAAGCGGTATCTCAATCACTGATGGATTGGAATGACGTCACTTTAACCAAAGATACATTAACGCTGAAGAACGACGTTCATACACTGACTTTTACTCTGCGTGAGTGGGTAAACTAATCTCAACGCACGCTTCAGATCAGGAAGGCAGCCATAAGGCTGCCTTTTGTTTTATTTGTCCCGCCATTTTCCTTATGAATCAGATCTTTTGCTTTTTTTAAGACATAATGAATGAAACCGCGAAGCTTTCCGGTCTCTAGCCTTAATGAACCCATATCAGCGATCTCAAAGGACAATTATGAAAAAGCTGCTTACCCTTCTTAGCGCCTGTGTACTGTCTGTCTCTGCCTACGCTCAATCTTGGCAAGAGATTACCGACAAAGCGCGCGGCCAGACTGTTTACTTTCACGCATGGGGCGGAAGCCAGGAAATCAATAACTACATTCGCTGGGCTGGCGATCAGTTGAAAGCAGAATATGGTGTTGAACTCAAGCAGGTAAAAGTCACCGATATCGCAGAGACCGCCACGCGTCTCATTGCCGAAAAAGCCGCAGGCAAAAACCAAGATGGCAGCGTCGATATGGTGTGGATTAACGGCGAAAACTTTAAGTCGATGAAAAATAACGGCCTGCTCTATGGCCCGTTCGTCGACACATTGCCAAGCTGGCAATACGTAAATCAATCGCTGCCTGTTGATAGCGACTTTTCTGAGCCGACGGAAGGACTTGAAGCCCCATGGGGTGTGGGTCAACTGGTGTTTATTTATGATCATCACAAACTGAACAATCCACCAGAGTCGTTTGCAGAGCTGCTGAGCTACGCCAAAGCGTACCCTAATCGTATTAGTTACCCTCGCCCGCCGGAATTTCACGGCACCAGTTTTTTGAAAGCATTGCTGATCGAATTGACCAATAACGATGCTGCGCTTTCTAAACCGGTGGACTCAACATCGTTTCAAGCCATCACTGCGCCACTGTGGCAATATCTGGATGAACTGCACGCCGTGGCTTCGCGCTCTGGTAAACAATTCCCTTCCGGTTCTTCGGAAATGATTCAATTACTGGATGACGACCAAATCGATTTGGCATTAACGTTTAACCCTAATGCGGTCTATTCGGCTCAGGCATCAGGCAAACTGGCTGACACGACTCGTAGCTATGCGATGAAAGCGGGCGCGCTGTCCAACATTCACTTCCTCGCCATTCCGTGGAATGCCAAAGCCAAAGAAGGCGCATTGGTGGCGATTAACTTCCTGATGAGTCCTGATGCACAATCGCGTAAAGGAGACATGAATATCTGGGGTGACCCATCTGTACTAAAGAACGATGTGCTGAGTGGCACCGCAGCCAAAACCAAACTGTTTAGGTCGATTGCCGAACCGCACCCAAGTTGGCAAACCGCATTAGAAGCGGAATGGCAAAAGCGTTACGGCGCGGCAAAATAATACCTTGAGCTTACTATGATTCGTATCGGTTATAGCCTTCTGATCATCATCGGTATTGCGCCCATTCTGCCAGGCATGGTGGGCGCACTCCTCTCCTCACTCGGTTACATTCCGGCGGTAGGCTTATATCAGTTTTCATTCGATGCTTTTACTCAGGTCTGGCATTGGGCTGGCATTACTCAATCGCTGTGGCTCTCTGCATTTTCCGCTTTAACCAGCACTTACCTCGCCCTGTTACTCTGTTTTGCCGTCTTGATGACGCTTTGGACCAGCAACCGCTGGAGTTGGGTTGAAAATAGTCTTTCCGGTTTGCTGGCTTTGCCGCACGTGGCTTTTGCGATTGGCTTTGCGTTTTTATTCGCGCCGACCGGTATGCTGGCCCGCACCTTAGCCGCGCTATTTGATTATCAAGTGTCTACGCAGGACTCCGCTTGGTTAATCCACGATCCTCATGCGCTCGGTCTTACGCTCGCGTTGGCACTGAAAGAGATCCCTTTTCTGCTGCTAATGAGCATTCCGGTTTTACAGCAGCTGAATGTTGAAACATTGCACACTGCAGGCGCTTCGATGGGTTACTCGCCAACGCAAATTTGGTGGAAAATCATCCTGCCGCAATGGCTACGCAAAATGCGCTTTGCACTGTTTGCGGTGATCGCTTATTCCGTTTCCGTGGTCGACGTCAGTCTGATTCTTGGCCCGACGACACCGCCAACTTTTGCCGTGTTGATTTGGCAATGGTTCAGCGACCCGGATTTACAACAGATACCGCGCGCCGCAGCTGGCGCAGTGACATTGCTCTGTCTGGCGGGACTCATGCTGCTGTGTGTGCTCGCGATTGAAACGCTCTTGCTACGCACCTTTCGCGGTTGGTTATCCAGCGGACGATATGGCATCACGCTGCCGGGTCGTTCCGCGATGATCGTGGTTATCGGCTGTGCTGCGGTGATATTTCCACTGATGCTCATTTGGAGTCTGGCGCAGCGCTGGCGTTTTCCCGATTTGCTCCCCAGCCAATTGAGTGCTCGATTCTGGCTCAATGAATGGCCGAACATGTTACCCACGCTTTATCAGAGCTTGTGGATTGCTCTGCTCAGCGGAACGCTGGCACTGATCCTTGGCATTATTGCTCAAGAGTACCGCACCCGTTTTCGTCATGCATTGCCCGCCTGGGTTATCGTGTTACCCATGTTGCTGCCACAGCTTTCTCTGCTGTTTGGTTTGCAAATCGCCACCCTGTATATCGCCGCGGAACATTTCACTTTATGGGTCATTTGGTCGCATGTATTTTTTGCCTTCCCTTTGGTGTATCTGGCATTAGATGGCCCATGGAAAAGCTACAACCCTAACTTCACCCGCATCGCACTCAGCTTAGGTAAAAGTCCTTGGCAACTGTTCTGGCAAATCAAAGTTCCGTTGTTACTACCGGGTTTATTGTATGCCTGGGCGGTCGGAATCAGCGTCAGTCTGGCGCAGTATCTGCCTACTCTGATGCTTGGCGGCGGACGCATTGCAACCATCACCACCGAAGCAGTGGCACTTTCCAGCGGCTACGATCGTCGTGTGATGGCCATTTACGCCCTTTGGCAGGCGTTGTTGCCGTTTGTTTTCTTTTCTCTTGCGGTCATCATCAGTCGGGTGCAGATTCGACGTCACCGCAGCATTCAACCACAAGTGAATTTGCATGACCTTTTGTCTCAAAAACCTCACCATCCGTAAATCCGGCGGCGAGTCGTTACTGACCCACTTTGACCTGGCGATCACACCGGGGGAAATCGTGACACTAATGGGCCCCAGTGGCTGTGGAAAGTCGACTCTGCTGAGCGCAATTGCCGGCCACCTGACTCCGGACTTTGCATGCAGCGGCGACATCATGCTTGACGATCAGTCACTAAACCATGTCGCGCCGCACCTGCGTCAGGTCGGTATTCTATTTCAGGACGATTTGTTGTTTCCGCACTTAACCGTGTGGGAAAACCTAGCGTTTGCCCTACCCAACTCACTCAAGGGCGCGGAACGCAAAGCGGCGGCGCTAACAGCGCTTAAGCATATCTCGCTGACTGAACTGGCCGATTCGTTTCCTGATCAAATTTCCGGTGGGCAACGGGCGCGCGTCAGTTTGATCCGTATGCTTCTTGCACGCCCCAAACTGGCGTTATTGGATGAACCGTTCAGTAAGCTCGATAAGTCACTGCGCAGCCAGTTTCGCGATTGGGTATTCAATCAACTGACACAAGCGGCGGTGCCCACATTAATGGTCACGCACGATGAAGAAGACGCCCCCTTGGGCAGTCGTATCATTCGCTGGCCAACGGAGTTTTCCCATGCTTGATCGTTATGTGATTCCCGTCATTCGCTGGCCACTTTCGAAATCGGCCGACGTGCTCGATGCCATTGGCGTCAGCGCCAACCAAGTAACGCTGTTTGGTTTTGCAATGGGCTGTTTGGCGTTTCCTGCCCTGGCGCTGGAGCAATATCTGCTCGCCTTGTTGCTTATTGCCATTAACCGGCTTTGCGACGGGCTCGATGGTGCACTGGCGCGCATTCAAGGCTTAACCGATGCTGGCGGCTTTCTCGATATCAGTCTCGATTTTCTGTTTTATTCGCTAATACCGTTCGGCTTTGTGGTCGCCAACCCGGAAATGAACGCCGTAGCAGGCGCTTTTCTTATCTTCTCTTTCATCGGCACAGGCAGTAGTTTTCTCGCCTTTGCGGTCATGGCGGGCAAACGCGGTATTCAGAATCCGGTGTATCAGAATAAATCGTTGTATTACATGAGCGGACTGACGGAAGGCACTGAGACCATTGGTTGCTTCGTGCTGATTTGTCTGCTGCCTCAGCACTTTGCTCTGATTGCCTATTTGTTTGGCGCCGCCTGTTGGTTTACCACGCTGACTCGCATATATTCGGGGTATCACACCCTGCGTCAGGCAGAAAGTTAGTCGTTATAAACTATTACAAGGAGTCACTTTATGTTCTCAGGATTGAGCGCGTTTCCGTTAACCCCGATGAATGAAGATCGCATCGATGAGGCCGCGTTTGTGGGCCTGCTTGAGCGTCTGAACGCAGCGGGCGTCGATTCGATTGGCGCCCTGGGTTCGACCGGTAGTTATGCCTATCTGACTCGTGAAGAACGCGCGCGCGTGGCCAAGATTGCTGTTGAGCATGCGGGAAACACGCCAGTCATCGTCGGTATTGGCGCGCTGAGAACCAGAGACGTACTGAACTTGG
Source organism: Vibrio sp. LQ2 (assembly GCF_023920125.1). NCBI lineage: Bacteria > Pseudomonadati > Pseudomonadota > Gammaproteobacteria > Vibrionales > Vibrionaceae > Vibrio > Vibrio sp. LQ2. The sequence goes on along the minus strand of NZ_CP085308.1, from coordinate 577,977 downwards.
CTGACGACGCGCAAAAAGCAGGAGCCAGCGGGCTGCTGCTGGCACCGATGTCTTATCAGAAACTGAGCGATGAGGAAGTGTTCCAGCATTTCAAAGCCGTCTCAGCCGCGATTTCGGTCCCCCTATGTGTTTATGACAATCCGGGAACCACTCATTTTCACTTCAGCGACGAGCTGCATGGCCGCATTGCCGAGCTGCCTAATGTCGCCTCGATTAAAATTCCCGGCGTACCCAACGACCCACAAGAAGCCAAAGCACGCGTCGAACGCCTACGCGCGCAGATTCCAAGTCATGTCTCGATTGGCGTCAGTGGCGATGCATTCGCCGCGACTGGTCTTAGTGCGGGCTGCGACGTGTGGTATTCCGTGATAGCAGGACTGTTTCCTAACACCGCGCTGGAACTGACCCGAGCAGCACAATCCGGTAATCATGCACTGGCGCAGCAGCTCTCCAGCCGCTTGCGGGACTTGTGGGATATGTTTGGCCGTCACAATGGCAGCCTGCGCTGTATCGCGGCGGGTGCCGAGATTTTGAACCTGGTCGACAGCCCTTGCCTGCCTCTGCCGCTCGTGTCAGTTCAAGGTGAGGATCGTACGCGACTGGCAAGGCTGATTGAGCAGCTTGAACTTTCCTAAACAGACAAAAAAGCCACTTTAAGTGGCTTTTTACTTACTCAATCATATCGATTAGTTGAACGAATCAAGTGGTTAACTGAAGACCAGCGCTTTCAACGCCGATTCATTGTCGATATCGGCAAATTCCGGTGGGTTATCCAAACGGTATTGGAAGTTCAGCGCTGGCGCTTCCACTTTCATGCCTTCAATCAGAAATTCACTCGTCACCATCGGTGAGTTCACGCACGCCAGTACTTCACCTTGTGGCGCTAACAGATCCGGCAGGCGACGCAGAATTTTGGCGTAATCTTTGGTCAGCGCAAAGCTACCCTTTTGAAATGACGGCGGGTCGATAATGATCAAATCGTATGGGCCTGCTTTCTTGATTTTGCCCCACGATTTAAAGATGTCATGCCCCAGGAAACTCACTTGGTTGACGTTGTGCTCGTTCAGGATGTGGTTCTCACGCCCTTTCGACAACGACGCTTTGGCCATGTCCACGTTCACGACATGATCAGCACCACCGGCAATCGCAGCCACTGAAAAACCACAAGTGTAAGCAAACAAGTTCAGCACATTTTTGTGCTCCGCGTGTTCACGCACCCAGTCGCGGCCCAGACGCATATCCAGAAACAGACCGAAGTTCTGGTTTCTGCCGATATCCAGTTGGAACTTCAAACCGTTCTCTTCCACCACAGGGCGTGCGTTGAGTTCCCCCACCAGCACTTCTGATGGTGCGCCATCGGCGTAACGGTGTTGCAGCACAATGCACTGACCGTTTTTCTCTGTCCACAACGGGGAATCCGCCAATTGCTGCAAACCGTCGATCAGTTGCGCCAAAAAGGCCTCGTCGACGTCTTTGAACACGCTGACGATCAGTTGCCCTTGCAGCCAGTCACACGTCAGGTGCTCTAAACCTTCCCAGCGTTGGCCACGACCATGAAACAGGCGACGCACTTCATTCGGCGCTTGCGCCAGTTGTACCGTCATTTCAGAAAAGAATTGAGATAAAGCAGATGCTTGCATAGCTATGTTTACTTTTTCACTGAGGGCCAGCTAAGTGACCAGGGTTCTAGCCAGGATTCAATGCCCTGACTGACAATATCGCTGTTCCATTTTTCGCCCAGCGCCCCTTGATAGCGCGGATCGCACACCCATTGGTACGTTTCCCCGGCATACGAAAAGCGCAGCGCAAACGCGTGCAAATAGCCACGGTCGGCCTGATTCCCCGCATTGTAAATCGGGTCGCCGACAATGCCGGAACCAATAGATTTCAGCGCCACACGAATCTGATGGGTTTTTCCGGTGTACGGCTTACACAGAAACAGGCGCTCTCCCGGCTCGGCGGCCAAAGAAAAAAACTGCGTGACTGCCGGATTGGTTTGTGAGGCCAGAAGCTTCCACGACGCGCGACGTGAACGTTCCATATCGCCGCTAATCAGGCCCTGCTTCTTTTTCGGCTTTTTGCTACCCAACGCTAAATAGAACTTTTCGACCTGACGCTCGGCAAAGGCTTTCGACAGTTCACTGGCGGCTTGGGCATTACGCGCGAGCAGCAAAATGCCCGAGGTCATTTTGTCTAATCGGTGCACCAAATACAGCTGCGCATCACCGCTTTGCTTCGCCACCTCCTGCAACAACATAGTGTCACCATCATCTTTATGCACGGAGACATTGGGGTGCTTGTTGATCAGCAGAAAATCGGTGTGGGTTAAGAGAATATCGAACATACGACCTCGCAAAAATGGACCGCTATTATACTCAATTAATGACAAACGTCAGCCTAACTTGCCGGTTACGTGGTCGCAGGCAGGAAAGTCGCACAAAACGGAGTCGTGATGACCGATTTGGGGGGCAATTCAATAAAAATTAAACAAAACTAATTTAGTATTTCCTTATTCAAAAAGGATGATGATGACTATGGCTCGATACACTTGGAAACAACGCTCACTGTTTGTCCCACCTTTACTCTTGGGAGGCATATTACTTTTTCTCGCGCCGACGATGAAAGCTGTCCCACCCGCTACAGATGAAGCAACCGGAGCCAAAGTGGTTAGGGTGATCACGGCAAAGCCGATGGACATAAGCCCAACAGCAGTGGGGTATGGCTTTACCCGCCCGACCAGTGAATGGGTTGCACAAACAGAGGTCGAAGGACGAGTCGTCTGGGTAGCGAAAGAGTTTGAAGCCGGGATGCTGATCGCCAAAGGCACCCCACTCATACGCCTCGATAGCAGCCAGTACCAGCTCACCATCACGAAACTGGAGGCTGAACAGGATGTTGCTCAGCTCAAAAATCAAACATTGGGCGAAACGATTAAGATCGCCGAACAGAATTATCGTCTACAACAACAGGAGTTTGCTCGCACCGAACGCCTGATGAAAACCGGTCATATTTCACAAACCGAAAAAGACCGAGCACAACGCGAACTACTGAGCAATCAGCAACAGCTTCAAGGCCTAAAAAATGAATTGGCCATCACCCAGGCAGAGCAACAAGTCCTGAATGCTGAACTGGCCATGGCACGCCGGGATCTGGCGTTAACGGAAGTCTCGGCACCTTTCGATCTGCGTGTCACCGAGAAACTGGTTGACTTCGCCGACTACGTAACCAAAGGAAAAACGCTGCTCACCGCAGATGCCACCAACGCAGTGGAAATTCAGGCTCAGTTCCCACTTGGCAAAATGCGTCCTTTACGCCGCAACACCCCCTACGCCGCAACAGACAAACAATCACACAGCGATCTCACCGCTCAGGTCGAGCTCAACATTGATGATAAGGCGATAGTCTGGCAAGGCGAGGTGCAGCGCAGCGGCGGCAAAATCGATGCGCAGTCACAAAGCCAGAGCATCATCGTTCAGGTGAACAACCCGTATCAGCAAGCCAAACCCGGTCAGCGCCCTCCCTTGGTCAGAGATACCTTTGTCAAAGTGATGCTGATTGGCCCCCCCCTGAAAGAGCAGTTGGCCGTCCCGGTTACTGCCTTGCATGATGAGACTCTCTATCTGCTAAAAGACGGGAAACTGGCAATTCAACCAGTGAACGTCGACTTCATTCACAATCAGTTGGCAGTGATCAAAAGTGGTTTGAACAGTGGTGATGTGGTGGTGGTCAGTCAACTGCAACCGGCGGTCAAAGGCATGCCTCTGAAACCTCAACCAGACAAAGCGCTAGTGCAGTGGATCAAGCAACAAGCCGGAGGTCACCTATGATCGCCTACTTTACCCGGCATAAAACGGCCGCCAATGTCTTAATGTTGGTGATCCTGCTGCTGGGGGGCTTTGCGCTGCCCCAGTTGCAAAGAGACACCTTTCCGCTGACACCAACCCGTAATATTGAAGTTCGGGTCACTTATCCCGGAGCATCGCCATCAGAAGTCGCACAGGAGTTGTGTGTTCCGCTACAGGATGCCATCGATCAGCTGATCGGCGTGGAAGAGTTTGTGTGTGACGCCAGAGAAAACGTTGCGATAGGCAACGTCCGCATCCAGTCCGGGCAGAACATTGATATCCTCACTGCGGACGTTCAACAACAAGTAAACGCGATTGATGATCTTCCCGACCGGGCAGAGCGGCCGAAAGTCACCAAACTCGATCGCGTCGCATCCGTGGTCAGCGTGGCAATCACCGGCCCAATGCCTGAGCGGGATTTGTACCGCTATGCTCAACAACTCAAGCAACGTCTGAAAGCCCACTCCGGTATCGCTCAGGTCACACTCAGTGGTTTTTCCGATCAAGAAATTGAAGTATCTGTGTCGGATGCCAAGCTCAGACAACACGGGTTGAGTATCTCCGATCTGGTGAATCGCATTGCTCAGGAAAACGTGCGTGTACCCGCCGGTATCGTGACCAGTGATCTTACTCAATGGAATATCCGTTTTGATCAGCAAGCCAATCTGGTCAGTCAGTTGCAGCAGCTAATCATCGACAGCAGCAGCCAGTTACGCTTAGGGGATATCGCCCAGATCCAGCAACTATTTGCCGTGGAAGAAGAAAAACGCCTGTTCAACGGCCAGCGGGCAGCATTCCTTCAGATATCCAAAAATCAGGAGCAGGACACTTTGCGCGTGCGAAATATCGTACAACAAGTCATTGATCACGAGCGATCACTCTTGCCACCCGGTGTCGAACTTACACTGACTCAGGATATCAGTGTTAACATTCGTGAGCGGCTGCGGTTGCTGCTGAGTAACGGCCTGCAGGGGTTACTGCTTGCGTTTGCCGTCTTGTGGGCTTTTTTCAATCTCAGATTCAGTTTCTGGGTCACCCTCGGCCTGCCGGTGTCGTTCCTGGGCGCGGTGTTTGCCATGCATACGCTGGGCTACACGATCAATATGATGACTATGGTCGGGCTGATTGTCGCCACCGGTTTGCTGATGGATGATTCGCTGATTATCGCCGAAAATATTGCGGCAAAACGGGAAGCGGGTCTGGGGCCGGTTGATGCAGCCATACAAGGCACCCGGCAGGTTTTCCCCGGGGTGATCGCATCCTACATCACCACCATTATGGTCGTCGGACCGCTGATGTTTCTAAACGGTAACCTTGGTGATGTGTTACGCTATATTCCCATCGTGCTGATCCTGACCCTCACCGTCAGCCTGCTGGAGGCCATGCTGATCCTGCCGGCCCACCTGTCGCACAGCCATTTCGCCCAGCAAGATAAACCCATTCGTCAAGTGATTACCCGCAACTTTGAGTACGTCCGTGACAGGCTCTTTGTTCCGTTAACCGAGAAAGCCATACACTCACCCTACCTGAGTTTAAGTATCCTGATCATGCTGGTGATGATCTCCACAGCCACTTTCCCTGCTGGCTGGTTAAAATTCCGCGCCATGCCAACGCTGGAAAGCGATACTTTGCAAGCACGCATCCTGTTGCCGCAGGGGAGCCTGCTGTCTCAGACCGATGCCGTGGTGACCAAAGTAACCGATGCCCTGAAAACCATCGACGCTGTGTATCAGGAAAAGTATGCTGAGCCGCTGATCATCAGCACTACGGTTATGTACAACACCAATGTTGATGCCTTTGAATCCGGCCCGCACGTAGCCACCGTGAGCGCCGACTTACTGCCCGCGCAGTTCCGGCAGGAAAGCATTAAGTCACTGATTCAGCAGTGGAAAAAAAATGTCGGACCGTTCGCCGACGTCTTGTCACTCAAATTTACCGACAAAGAGCGTGGTGTTGCCGGCAACGGCATCGACATCCGTATTCAGGGCCCCAACCCAGAAACACTCTATGCAGTGAGCCTAAACTTAGGTAAATGGCTCAAACAATTTGACGGCGTGTTTAACCTTTCCTCCGATTTACGCTATGGCCGGGAAGAAATTGTCGTTTCTCTCAAAGATCAGGCTGGGGTACTCGGTGTCACCGCCAGTACAGTGGCTCAAACACTGCGCAATGCATTTAAAGGCAACAATGAGTTGAATGTCTATCAGAACGGTGAAATTCTCGACATCCGCGTTCGTCAGCGCGATTTTCAACACCACGCGACGCTGGAAGAGATGAAGGATCTGATGATCACCGCCAGCAACGGCCGGCTGATACCGCTGGTCAGTGTGGCCAATTTTACCCAGCACCGCACATTTTCCCGCCTGAACCTGGTGAATGGCCTGCCGACTGTAACCGTACAAGGCAATATCAACACCCAAGTTGCGAATGCCTTTGACATCATGCAGCAGTTCTACAAAGTCTACGTTCCAGAGCTGAACAAGAAGTACCCGGATGTGACGTTTGTTTCCCAAGGCCAGGATAAAGAAAGCGCAGATACCGGTGCATCGCTGCTGCACTATTTTCTGATGGGCGTTATCGGCGTGTATCTGGTACTGGTATTGTTGTTTCGTAGTTTCACTCAGCCGCTGGCCGTATTGATTGCGATCCCGATGGCGTGGATTGGCGTGGTATGGGGACATTTGGCACTCAACCTAGATCTGACCATTCCAAGCCTGGTCGGCTTTGCCACACTGGCCGGGATCGTGGTCAACGATAACATCCTATTGGTCACATTCATCAAAGAGAAAGTGGCTGGCGGAGCGGATCTGAAACAGGCCTGTACGTTGGCAGTTCGCGACCGTTTCCGCGCGATAATGATTACCTCACTCACCACGTTCGCCGGCCTGCTACCGCTGCTGACTGAAACCAGCACGCAGGCACAGTTTCTGATCCCGTTAATCGCCAGCATCGCGTTTGGATTAATCAGTGCCACTTTGCTCGCCGCTGTGGTCGTCGCCTGCGTATTGCTGATCCTGAATGATATCAATCCGGCACTGTGCGGAGAAAAGTTAAACGCTTGATGTCGTGCTTTTCACCCCTGTAAAAGTCGCCGCACGGCGACTTTTTATTGCCCTTTAGCCTATCCCGCCCTTGACGAGGGTTGCAGGGTTAAGAATACGTTCCAGCTCAGCGCGGCTGAGTGCGGTGTTCTCCAGCGCAACATCAATTATCGGTCGCCCCTGTTGATAAGCCAGTTTGGCAATTTCCGCCGCTTTGAGATAGCCAATCACCGGATTGAGCGCAGTGACCAGAATCGGATTCTTGCCCAGCGCAATATTGATATGATCTTCACGTACGATGAATCCCGTGATCGCTTTGTCCGCCAATGCTCTTGCGCTGTTGGCGAGCAACTCAATGCTCTCCAGAATGTTATGCGCAATCACGGGCAACATCACGTTAAGCTGGAAATTCCCCGCCTGCCCGGCCACGGTGATGGTGGTGTCATTGCCGATGACCTGCGCGCACGCCATCGCAGCCGCTTCCGGGATCACCGGATTCACTTTCCCCGGCATGATGGAGCTGCCTGGTTGCAATGCTGGCAATTCAATGTCACCAATGCCCGCCAGTGGGCCAGAGTTCATCCAGCGCAGATCGTTGGCGATTTTCATCATCGCCACCGCCGCGGTTTTCAATTGGCCAGACAACCCCACAATCGCATCCTGACTGCTGAGGTTAAAAAAGAAGTTCTCACTTGGCACAAACGATAAACGCGTGGCCTGAGATAAATTGTCTGCAAACGCTGCGGCGAAACGCGGATCCGCATTGATGCCAGTCCCCACCGCCGTGCCGCCCTGTGCGAGCGCTTTCACCGCTTTCATTGCGTGAACAATACTGTTTCTCGCGTGGTCAATCTGCGCCTGCCATCCCCCCAATTCTTGCTCAAAGGTAATCGGCATCGCATCCATCAAGTGCGTGCGCCCTGTTTTCACCACGTTCGCTAAACTCTGTTTTTTTGCGGCCAGTTGTGTGCTGAGATGTTCCAGCGCGGGCAATAAGCGCTGCTCCACTTCCATAGTGCAGCTCACCTGAATGGCGGTGGGCACCACATCGTTGCTGCTTTGCCCCATATTGACGTGATCATTTGGACTTACCGTGCTGTGCAAATGCTGGGAAGCCAATGTCGCAATCACTTCGTTAGCGTTCATATTGGAACTGGTGCCAGAACCAGTCTGGAATACATCAATGGGAAACTGGTCTAGATGCTGCCCATCAATGATGCTTTGTGCAGCCTCATCGATCGCCGATGCGATATCCCCTTCGAGTAAGCCCAACTGGGCATTGGTCACCGCCGCGGCTTGCTTAATGTACGCTAGTGCCTGAACAAATGACGGCGGCATGCTGTAACGGCTGATGGCGAAATTATCCACCGCCCGCTGCGTTTGCGCCTGATACAGGGCATCTTTAGGAACCAGCACCTCGCCCATGCTGTCTTTTTCGGTCCGAAATTCTCGTGTCATGTCAGATTCCTTAACTTCTCGTGAAGGCGATTTATCGTCATTTAATGATAATAGCTATCATTTAAATAAAATAAGAGCAAGCACTTAGAATCTGTATCCATTCGGTTTGTAAAGCAAAAAAGCCACTGGGCTTCCCCAAGTGGCTTTTCATTGAAATCTCGTCGTGTTTACGCGAAGAACACCAGGAGCATCAGCACCGGACATACCAGGCGCACGTACACTGGCCAGATTTTCCAGAACCAGCTGTTTTCGATTTCCGGACAGCCTTGTTTCAGCTCATTCAGAATCTGGTTGCGGTTCCAAATCCAACCAACGATCAGAGTAATCAGCAGTGCAATGATCGGTTGCGAGTAAACGGTTGTGAACTGAATCACCAGGCCAAACAGGCTTGAGAAGTTCATCACGATAACAGCGGATACAATCGTAACCAGGCCACCGATCCACAACACGGCTGTCGTGCGACTCTGTTTTAGCTCTTCTGTTGCACACGCAACAGGCACTTCAAGCATTGAGATGGACGACGTCAGCGCCGCAATAATCATCAGCAGGAAGAACACCAGGCCAATCACCGCCCCCATGGCACCCATGGTATCAAACATCGCCGGCAATACCGTAAACACCAGCGTGTCAGAGTTCAGCAGTTCACCGCTGTCAGAGAAGATCTGAACGCCATTGTGTTTAGCAACAAACATAGCTGGCAGAATCATCAGACCTGCGATGAACGCAACACCCGTGTCGATCAGTGCGACCTGAGCGGCAGTTTTAGGCAGGTTGGTATCTTTCTTCAGGTAAGAACCGTACGTCGTCATTACGCACACACCCAGAGACAGAGAGAAGAACGCTTGCCCCATTGCACTGACGATAAGTTTTGGTGTCAGGTGAGAAATATCCGGGATCAGATACATCTTCAGGCCTTCCCATGCACCTTCTTGAGTGAATATGTACACCGTCAGCAGGCCAAACAGCACGAACAGTAACGGCATCAAACGGGTTGACCACTTCTCGATGCCGTTCGCTACGCCATTGCGCACCACGAACATTGTCAGTGCCATGAAAGCAATCATCAGCACGAGATTACGTTCAGTACCGAATGTTGTCAGCCAGTGGCCTGCACTATTTAAGCCAAGCAGATCCAGACCGCTACTAAAGAAGGAGCCGACCAACCAGCCAGCAACAATCGCGTAGAAGCTCAGGATCAGTGACACCACGATCATACCGACCACGCCAAGCAGAATCGCACCCGCTTTACCTTTTGGCCATGCAGCGTGGAATGAGCGGATTGGGTTTGACTGCCCATAACGGCCGATCGTCAGTTCCGCCACCAGCATTGGAAATGCCAGCAGGAACACCATCAGCAGATAAACGATCAAAAAGACTGCACCACCGTTACTAGCAGCCTGAGTTGGGAAACCCCAAACGTTACCAAGACCTACAGCGGAACCCGCTGCTGCCATAATAAAGCCAAATCGGGACGTGAATTGACTTCGTGAACTACTCGCCATGTTACTTATACCAATATGTTGTGTTTACCTGAGTGGCGTCCAAAAGTGAGTGTAAATTAATTTGTACACACATTAAAAATTAGAGTGACACCAAGAGTGTGGCAAGTAGACCAGTTTGAGAATAAAATTGGAAGCCCGAACAGTCCATTTTGCGGCTATAAATCTATTTTTGTAGATTATCTGATGCTTTTTTAAGCTCACCATCACCATAAACCCCCACATTTACACTTAATTAACAACTATTCTGCGGTTTTTGTTTCATATTATTTTCCGCCGTTCCCTTTCTTCCCTTATGCTTTCGATTTACTATCCCAAAAGATGTTTTCTACTGTAGTTGGCGCATGGATAAGGTTTATCACTTCTTAACGCTCGCGAGCATCGCGATCTATTGGTTCTTGGTAGCAGGTGTGACACTTCGCGTCGTATTGAAGCGACGTGCAGTCAGTGTTTCTCTCGCCTGGCTGATGGTTATCTATATTCTTCCCATTGTTGGCGTCATTTGTTACTTCCTGTTTGGCGAGCTCAACTTAGGTCGCAAACGCGCCGAACGTGCCAAAGAGATGTTTAAACCCTTCGGTACTTGGTTCCGTTCACTCAATGATTGCCAGGCACACATGCCAGAAGGTATGGGCGCGCACATCTACAAAATTGACGAACTGTGCAACCATCGCATGGGCATTCCCGCATTAAGCGGCAATACCCTGTCGCTGCAAAACTCACCGAATGAAATCCTGCACTCGATCATCGAAGACATCGAACAGGCGCAGGAAAGCATTCGCATGGTGTTCTACATCTGGCATCCGGGTGGACTGGCCGATTCCGTCGCGTCCTCACTAATTCAGGCGGCAAAGCGTGGCGTTGATGTGAAGCTGCTGCTCGATTCAGCGGGCAGCCCGAGATTCTTTCGCAGCCACTGGCTGAAGATGATGCAAGATGCAGGCATTCATGTGGTTCAGGCACTGGAAGTGAGTCCGTGGCGTATTTTCCTACGTCGCCTCGATCTGCGTCAGCATCGAAAGATTATCGTGATTGATGATGCGATTGCGTATACCGGTTCGATGAACATGGTCGATCCCGCCTACTTCAAGCAAGATTCCGGGGTCGGTCAGTGGATTGATATTATGGTGCGTATTACCGGTCCGTCGGTCAACGTGCTGTCGGCAATTCATTGCTGGGACTGGGAGTTTGAAACCGGAGAGCGTCAGATGCCGACCGTGCCGGAATGCCGTTTGGATGCAAACGCGCCGCAGCATCCGATTCAGGTGGTCCCGTCTGGCCCTGGCATGCCGGAAAACTTAATCTCACAGGTACTGACTCTGGCTATCAACCAAGCCAATGAGTCGGTTCGCATAACCACGCCGTATTTTGTGCCAAGTGCCGATCTGCTGGCGACGCTTAAAATGACCGCGCAACGGGGTATCAACGTTGAGCTGATCATCCCGCAGAAGAACGATTCTTTTATGGTGCAATGGGCATCTAGGGCGTTCTATGGTGAACTGCTTGAGGCGGGAGTGAAGATTCACGAATTTTATGGCGGCCTTTTGCATACTAAATCGGTCGTGATTGACCGTCAGTTCTGTCTGGTGGGTACCGTCAACCTCGACATGCGCAGCCTGTGGCTCAACTTCGAAGTGACGCTCGCGGTTGACGATCAGGAGTTCACCCAACAGCTTTACTGGCAGCAACAGAACTACATTGAACAGTCACGCTCTGTTGATTATGACATCTGGGAAACGCGCTCGCTCGGTCATCGTTTTATGGAACGCTTGTTCTACCTTTTCAATCCGCTTCTGTAATCTTTTTGTGACCATGGGGTTGCATTTAAATGCAGCTCCATGTTTTAAATAGGGCATTCGTATTTCCAGACAAGGATCGCAAATGTCAGAAGGCAAAAAGACCAAACTCATTACCGCCGGCCGCAACAAAAAATGGACGAACGGCGTGGTCAACCCGCCCGTGCAACGGGCTTCAACCGTCGTATTTGATACGGTAGCGCAAAAAAATCACGCTGCTGTTAACCGCGCAAACAAGACGCTGTTCTACGGACGTCGCGGCACAACGACTCACTTTGCCTTTCAGGAAGCCATGGTTGAGATTGAAGGTGGTGCTGGTTGCGCACTCTACCCATGTGGTACCGCTGCCATCAGTAACGCGATTCTTTCATTCGTTGAATCAGGCGATCACCTGTTAATGGTCGATACCTGTTATGAACCTACCCGCGACTTTTGTGACAAAATTCTGAAGAAATTTGGCGTTGAGACGACGTATTACGACCCGATGATCGGTGAAGATATCCGCTCGTTAATCAAACCCAATACCAAGATACTGTTTACCGAATCTCCCGGCTCGATCACGATGGAAGTGCAGGATGTGCCGACGCTGGCACGCATCGCCCATGAGCACGACATCATTGTGATGCTGGATAACACCTGGGGTGCGGGGGTGAACTTCTCTCCATTTGAGCACGGTGTGGATATTTCGATTCAGGCCGCGACCAAATATATCGTCGGCCACTCTGATGTCATGCTGGGTACTGCTGTCGCCAGTGAGAAATACTGGGATCAACTGCGTGAGCAAAGCTATCTGATGGGTCAGTGTGTGTCGCCGGATGATGCTTATCTGGGTCTGCGTGGTATTCGTACACTCGACGTGCGCCTGCGTCAGCACGCTGAAAACAGCCTCAAAGTGGCCCAGTGGCTGGCAACACGTCCTGAGGTGGATCATGTTCGCCACCCTGCTCTGCCAACCTGCCCGGGCCACGAAATCTTCAAACGTGATTTCACCGGCGGTAACGGCCTGTTCTCATTCGTGTTAAAAAGCAGCTATCCGAAAGCAACCACGGCGCTGCTCGATGGCATGCAGCATTTCAGTATGGGTTACTCTTGGGGAGGGTTTGAAAGCCTGATCCTGGCCAATGAACCAAAGAGTTTTAACAGCCTGCGTACCATCGCTAATCCAAATTTTGAAGGTACACTGATTCGCCTCCACATTGGTCTTGAAGACGTCAACGACCTGATTGCCGACCTGGAAGCAGGCCTTGCGCGCTACAACGCGGTCATTCTGGAACACGAAGCAACGGCGTAATACGGCGCTGTAACATTGCTTTAGCATACGAAAAAGCCCTGAATAATCAGGGCTTCTTTATTACTTCTAAGCTAGGAACCCAATTTGGCTTTGATCAGCTCTTCGAGCTGTTCGAGTGGCAGATAACCGGGAATGACATCATCACCAATCAGCATCGCGGGTGTTCCACGCATACCCAATTCACTAAACAGCAGATAGTTTTCCTCTATCTGTGCCGCGCTTTTCGGCTGGGCGTTCACCGCATTTAAGGTGTTCGTTTTCTTCGCTACCTGCACCAGAGACATCGGATTATGTGCCCCCGGTTTGGCAACCAACAGTGACTCGACTTGGGTAAATTTATCCGGCGCAGTATGCCACACATTGAGGGCAAAACTGGCCGAGTTACTCTCCGCAGCTAACTCTTTGAGTGGAACCAAAACAGAAACCACTTTGATTTGTGGATACTTCTCACTCAGTTGGCGCAGTACCGGATCCAATTTCTTACACCACGGACAGCTGTAGTCAGTGAAAAATATGATCGTCAGTGCAGGTTTATCGGCCCCAAAACTCGGATGATCAGGGTTGAAAAACAAATATTGTTGGTTCTCACTCAGGACACGGTCAAAACGCGTCTGCTGCTGCTCATAGCGCAGCAAAGTGGCATAGAGATTCTCAATCAACTGCGGGTTGTTCTTCAGCATAGTATTGATTTCATCGAGCTGTTGGACCTGCCCGGCATTCAGTTGTGCTTGTGCACTCCCCACCACGATAAGTAGTACCAGGATAAACCTGTGTACAGTGCGTTTGATACGTTGTGGTACATTCTTCATAGTCATCGAAATTTCCTTATGCCAGCCACAGGCGGGCCAGCAGTCCCCACGGCGTAGTAAAGCCACTGGTCACTGATTGAATTTGCCCGTTGCGGACAATCATGAAAGTCGGGGTGTAGCGAATCTGCCAATCTCGCCCCAGTTGATTACGTTCGTCGTTCACGGTACGAAACGTGATGTCGTGTGCTGTCATATAGCGCTGCACTCGATCATTGTTGCCAGAAGTGAGCGCGATGCTAAGCACGGTATGGTCGCCACTCACCCATTCAACGATCGGTGTCGTCACCCGGCAGACGCCGCACCAAGTGGCCCAGACATACACCAGAACGGGCTTATCCTGACTCATCTCAACCAAATCGACCGTCTGCCCCTGCAAGTCATACAGCGTCGGTGTAAAAACTTGGCTCTTCAGCGCTTCGGGTTGGCGCCACCAATCAAGAGCGGTAGCAATTACAAGCATCAGCAATGCGAATACCACACCTTCTTTCAACCCTCTTGTCATCCTTGCTCTCCCCTTGCCTGCTGTATGGCTTCCATCACCGCGCGATCGCTTAAAATTACCGGTAATGCAATGCCATCCGGCGCTCCCGGTCCATAAACAATATTAAACGGAACACCAAATCGACCGTTCTGTTGCAGATATTGCGTCACACTGGCATTTGGTAAGCTCCAGTCTCCCCGTACACGTACCACATCGTCATCCTGCAACGCCTGATAGACGGGTTGCTGTAGCAACACACCAATTTTGTTGGCTTTACAGGTAATGCACCACTCAGCAGTGACATCGACAAACACCACTTTTCCCTGCGCAGCGCTCTCATCGATGATTGTTGCGTTCAGTGGCTGCCAGCTCAGCTCTTGCGGCAACGGTGTCGACCATTTCTCCGCCGTCAGACTACCCACAACTAACACAGCCGAAAGCCCCAAGAGACTGACACAGGCCACTATCCCTATCTGACGTCCTCCATAAACACGGGCGCCACGCCACAACAGCAGGAGTGCTGCCGTCAGCAGATAAGCGAAAATACCCCACGTCGGCCAGTGCGCGGTCAACAATGTTGCGAGCCAAACCGTGGTTGCCAACATCATTGCACCAAACAACAACTTAGTCCGATTCATCCATTGCCCGGGAGCCGGCAGTTTGGTCGCTAAACTCGGAAACAGAGCGATGATTAGCCAAGGCAGCGCAAATCCGACACCCAACCCGCTGAAAATCACCCACAACGTAACGTTATCGGCGGCCAGTGCAAAGGCCACTGCGGTACCAAGAAACGGGGCCGAACATGGGGTGGCCAGCAGAGTGGCAAACAGCCCTTGTACATAATGCCCGACGTAACCATTACCGCCGCGCGCAGCTAACCAAGTATTGAGAGTTGAGGGCAAACGCAACTCAAACAGCCCGAGCATGTTGGCGCCAAAAAGCGTCGTTACCAACAGCATAAGCGCTAGAAATCCGTCGCTTTGAAACTGAATGCCCCATCCCACCGCTTCGCCACTCGCTTTGAGGATCATCAACCCCAGCGCGATCATCCAAAAAGCACTGATAATCCCAGCGCTCGATGCGAGAAACTGCGCTCGGACTTTGCGCCGCTCTCGATGTGGTGTGTTCACGATTGAGGCGAGCTTCATCCCCAGCACAGGCAACACGCACGGCATCAGATTCAGTATCAATCCGCCAATAAGCGCCATCAGCAACATCGTCACCAACGGCCACTGGGCTTGGGGCGAAATGGTACCGTCGGTAACGTTCAGCGAAATTTCACTTAGATAGTTCTGATCGGAGATAGTGACGTCTACACGTTCTCCACTCAGATCGGCTTGCCCCAACCAATGAGTGACGTCATAAGTCACACGCAGCATTTGACCATCGACCTGAGTTTTAGGGTGAATAAAACTGCTGTCGACGACGGCCGCGGATTGTCCGTCCACCAGAACCACGGGCAATGACCATCCTGTAGAACGGTTTAACGTCAGCTCAAGTTGCTGCGCCGAACTATCCCACACCGCAGACACGTCCGTCATCGACGCATCCGCTTGCGGCACTCGACTCATGGCTTCGGCAAAGCGACGCATTGCGTCAGGCTCAGGAGAAAGCTCCGTTGGGGTAAACGCCAACATAAACGGATAGTCGTTAATGACACACACAGTTGAACAACTCGACAGGCTGAGATTGGCCTTCAGTTCAACGGGAGCCGTTAGGTCATGTACGCGCAAGGTTATCGGAAAGATGGTATCCCCGCGGTAACCCAGCGTTTCGATTCCCAGAACAGAGAAACGTTGCGGAAATGGCCAATGCCAATCGACAGTGTCCAGATTTGTCGAACCTTGCCAGTTGATCTCCGGTGCTACCCCCCCTTCTCCGGGAGAGCGCCAATAGGTTTTCCATGGCTGTTCAAGTTTGACGTCTAAATAGCCGGCAAGTTGCTGAGTGTCAGAGTCTATTTGTCCCGTCAGCACAAAACGCACAGACACGGGAGGATGGTTCGGATCAGTCATCCAAGAGGTTGAGATTGGCTGGGCTGCTGTGGTGAATGAGAGCATCGCCAAAAGCGCCCATGGCCTGAATAGCCATTGAGCCAATGGTTGTAATAATCGGTACATATTTTTCCTTTCAATAAGTTAATAACAGTCACAAACGGATGTGAACGTTCAACTCATTCTCGGAAAACGCACAATTGCAAATGAGGGCGCCGTTTCGGCACCTTGGGATCTCTGAATCTGGGGATCAATGACCAAGACAATGGCTTTGCTGCCAGTACGAGCAGAACCAGCGTGATCAGGGGGATAAACAGGTCAATCAGGTGATTGAGATGATGTTGCAGCAACTTACCGGAGAGATGGCAAGCAGAACTGGTTTGCTTGAGTTGTTCGGTATCGGTTGGCGCAGGCTGGGCAGCCTGCCACTCAACAGAGTGTTCGCTTACTTGGGCATAGGGACAAGCAAAAGTCAGCCCCATATTTTTCGTCGCACACAGCACCACGACCCAGACGATCAACATCAGGGCAAACGGCGCAAGTTGTCGGCGACGTAAACAATGCAACAGAACGAACCTCATGAGTAGCGTTTAATGAAACGGATAGGTTTGCTGAAAACAAGCCATGTTCATAGTGCGCAACAGCTTAACCGTCTAAAAAATAAAAGGAAACAATTCGGCTTGATATTTTAATTTGAATCATTATATTAGCAATAACTACTTTAGTTTATGGTTAATAACATGAGATCCTACAGCGACATTCTCAAAGATCAGAACACTCTTGGCCGCAGCTTTAAACAACAAAGCCCGGATACCCTCTCCGCCTTCATGCAGCTGCATAAAGCCGCGATGTCTCCGGGCGAACTGGATGTAAAAACCAAAGAGATGATTGCGTTGGCAATTGGCATTGCTGCTCGCTGCGATGGTTGTATCGCCGCTCACGTCGCCGCTTCACTCAAAGCTGGCGCCACCAAAGCTCAATTGGTTGAAGTCATCAACGTCGCCGTTCTGATGGGGGGCGGCCCTTCTTTTACCTATGGCACACTTGCATTAGGCGCCATTGAAGAGTTTGAAGCGCAAAACCGCTAACCACATAAGAGAATGAGGGAGCAAAACTCCCTCATTTTTTTGGACATCCTTGCAGATGGTCGTTCACCAGCCCCATCGCCTGCATGAATGAATAACAGATAGTTTCACCCACAAATTTAAAGCCGCGCTTTTTCAAAAACTTGCTCATCGCTTTGGATTCTTCTGTCGACACCGGTACCTGGCTCATTTCTGCCCAGTGATTAACTTGGGGTTTACCATCAACAAACTGCCACAACGCGGCATCCAAAGAACCGAACTCCTCTTGCAGTGCTAACGTTGCCCGAGCGTTAGAAAACACCGATGCAATTTTGCCGCGATGTTTAACCACATCATAACCAGCGATGATAGCTTCCACTCGCGCTTCGTCGTACTGCGCCAGTTTGGCAATATCATAATCTTCAAACGCCTGACGGTAGCCTTCTCGCTTACGCAAAATGGTAATCCAACTGAGCCCGGCTTGCGCCCCTTCCAAAGTGAGAAATTCAAACAGCGTTTTATCGTCGTGCACTGGCTTGCCCCATTCTGCATCGTGATATTCACGTTCGAGTGGATGGTTCATCGCCCACGCGCAGGTAGTATCTTGTGTTGTCATTGTTATCCTTCTGCCACTGACAAAAACGGCCTCCGAAGAGGCCGTTTGGATTACCTTTCATCAAGCAGGTACTTTGACATGGTGGAACAATCTGTACAACACCGGAACCACGATCAGTGTCAATACGGTCGCAAAACCAAGACCAAACATGATGGTGACGGCCATCGGGCGGAAGAAGATATCCGGCAACAACGGAATCATACCCAAAATCGTGGTGATGGCCGCCATGCATACCGGACGAACACGACTGAGCGACGCATCGACCACCGCCAGATACGGGTCTTTGCCCGAGTGCATTTCAATCTCGATCTGGTCCAGCAGCACGATGCCGTTTTTCAGCAGCATTCCTGACAAGCTGAGAAAGCCCAGCAGCGCCATAAAGCCAAACGGCGTATTGAGGGCCAGCAACCCTGTGGTTACCCCGATCACCGCCAGCGGCACCGTCAGCCACACAATCAGCGGCTCTTTGACAGAATTGAACAGGAAAACGGTGATTAAGAACATGAACAGATAACCCATCGGCATGGTCTGAAACAGCGATTCCTGTGCATCGTGAGACGATTCATATTCCCCGCCCCATTCCAGCGAATAGCCCGGTGGCAGTGCAATCGCCTCAATCTGTGGTTGCAGACGTTTTTGCAAAGTAGCGGCGGTCTCTTCACCCAGCAGATCCGGATCCGCCATCACGGTCAAAATGCGCTTACGATTTTTACGCACCACCAGCGGATCTTCCCACAACATTTCATAGCCCAAGGTGACCTGTTGCAGCGGAATGTACTCACTCAGCGCCGGGCTCCAGATCTTCATCCCTTCGATATTACGAATATCGATGCGCTCGGCTTCCGGCAGGCGCGCGACAATCGGCATAAGCGTCGTACCATCGCGATAAACACCAATGGTTTTGCCCGAAAACGACATCGCCAGAAACTCATCCACATCCGATTTGGTAATGCCGTAACGTCTGGCCTGACTTTCGTTAAACTGCGGCTCCAGCACTTTGGTGCGTTCACGCCAGTCGTGACGAACGTTGTACGCACCAGGATCGGCGTACATGATGTCCATGACTTGCGCCGCTATACCTCGCAACACCGTCGGATCAGAGCCGACCAAACGCGCTTCAATCTTAGCGCCACCGCCAGGGCCCAATTCAATCTGTTTCAGCTTGTAGTTAATTTCTGGATAGCTGGCATCCAGATGCTCGCGAAAACGCTTCATCAACGGCGCTAAACTGTCGTAGCTTTTCGCCCGCGTGGTGATCTCACCGTAGGCGGCATAACTTTTTTCCGGAGAATAAGTCAGCATGAAACGCTGCAACCCTTTACCTGCGGTTGTGGTAACCGTGTCCGCTTCCTCCTGTTTCGCCAACCAATGCTCCAACTCCTGTAACTTATCGTTGGTCGCGCGAATGTCCGTCCCTTCCGGCATCCACACATCCACCATAAACATCGGTGTGGTTGATGACGGAAAAAACGCTTGTTTTACCTTGGTAAAGCCATAGAGACTCACCACCAGACCAATCACCAG
Source organism: Vibrio sp. LQ2 (assembly GCF_023920125.1). Lineage (NCBI taxonomy): Bacteria > Pseudomonadati > Pseudomonadota > Gammaproteobacteria > Vibrionales > Vibrionaceae > Vibrio > Vibrio sp. LQ2. The sequence continues at coordinate 558,559 of NZ_CP085308.1, read as the reverse complement.
CACAATCATGGTCATCCAGGCGCGTTTCATACAAAACTCAAGAAATGATTTATAGACGACAAACAACATACCCTTATAGGGATCCGTTTCTTCGCCGCTGTCACTTTGCGCGACTTTCTGACCACGGAAAAAGATGTCAGCAAAGAATGGGGTCAGTGAGATCGCAGTAAACCAGCTGAGCATGAGTGAGATAAGCAGTACAGTAAACAGCGTGCCACAATACTCACCGGTCGAATCTTGTGACAAACCAATCGGAGCAAAGGCGGTAACGGCAATCACCGTCGCACCAAGCAGCGGCCACTTGGTCTGCGTTACAATGTCGGTGGCAGCCTGCAATCGCGTTCGGCCTTTTTGAGTGCCTATCAGTATGCCTTCCACCACCACTATCGCATTGTCCACCAGCATCCCGAGTGCAATAACCAACGCCCCCAACGAGATTCGTTGAAGGTCGATTTTGAAATACTGCATAAAGATAAAGGTACCCAGCACCGTCAGCAGCAATATCAAGCCGATCAGGAGTCCGGAACGCAGTCCCATAAAGAACAACAGCACAATGATAACGATAGCCACCGCCTGACCAAGGCTGACCACAAACCCGCTGACGGATTTATCTACTTCTTGCGGCTGGCTATAGATGGCAGAAATGTCGATGCCGACGGGTTGTTGATACTTGAGTTCCGCCAAGCGGCGATCAAAGCGCTCACCCACTTCAACAACGTTGACCCCCTGGGCAAACGACACCCCGACGTTGAGCGCCAGTTTGCCGTTGAAGTTGATGATATTGCTCGGCACTTCCACATAACCGCGTTTCACTTCGGCGACATCACGCAGGTAAATCAGCCCCTTCGAACCACCTTCATTGAGGATCAGATCGCCCAGTTTATCCACATCGTCAAACTCGCCTGTCGGATGAATACGAATGTACTCGCTGCCAATACGGATTGCCCCGGCATCCGACACTACATTCTGCGTCGACAGCAGATTGAATACCGTCTGCGGTGAAATCCCCAGCGCGCTGATGCGTTTCATGGAAATTTCAATGAATACCTGTTGTTGCTGCTGCCCGGAGACTGAGACTTTGCTGACACCATCAATCAGTTCCAGCTCTCGGCGCAGATAATCGACGTAATCCAGCAGCTCCTTGTAGCTGTATCCATCCCCAGTCACGGCGAGCAAGATGCCATACACATCGCCAAAATCATCAATGACCTGAGGCATATTTACGCCGGGGGGAAACGAGCCATTCAGATCGTTGACCTTGCGGCGCAGTTCGTCCCAGATTTGCGGCAGGTCGTTCGGGCCATATTTGTTTTTCATCGTCACGGTAATTTGTGACAGGCCACGGCTGGATATCGAATTCACCTCATCAACATACGTTAATTGTTGAATCGCTTTTTCCAACGGATAGGTTACCTCTTCTTCGACCTGCTGCGGTGTTGCCCCCGGATAGGACGTCACCACCATCGCATCTTTGATGGTGAATGCCGGGTCTTCGAGTCTGCCAAGATTGAAGAATGCAGCGGTGCCGCCAATCAGAAAAATCAGCGACACCATCCAACTGATCACCCGATTTCTGATAAAGTAAGCGGCCACGCCTTGAATTTCATCATCGGTTTGCGGCTTGTTATTTTGCTCACTCATGGACCATCTCCTTCACCACACTCACAGTCATTCCGTCACGCAATCGGGAAAGCCCCGCCACCACTACCGAATCCTCAGCCGTAATCCCTTCAACAATTTGTACCTGAGTTTTAGAGGCGTTACCCAGGCGTACTAAATGCTTCGACACACTGTTGTCTGCATTCAGAACCCAGACAAATTTTTGCGTGCGGTTCAGCTCATCTCCGTCGCCATTAAAAACGGCTTCCACCGGAACCACTGCGGTGCCGGTCGGATTTAGATGTTCAACCCCTTGCTTTGCCGTGACTTCTACCGCCATTCCATCCAGAATCAATTCATTTTCTGGCATCGGCAGTGTCAACGTGACAGTGAACGTGCCCGTTGAAGGATCCGGCTCGGTAGTAAACTCTTTGACCTGAGCTTCATATTCATTACCGCTTGGCACTCTGACCAGCGCTCGGATCTTTGACAGTTCTTTGGTGGTCGGTTGAGTCGCATGGTAACGATCAGGCAGTTGAATCAGCACTTCGATATTGTCGAGGCTGTGGATATTGACCACTTGCTGCCCCACCTGAACGTTTTCGAACTGATCGACATTAACGCGAGATATGATCCCTTCCACTGGTGCTTTGAGTTGAGTAAACGACAAACGCAGTTTGGCCAGTTCGAGCTCTGCCATCGCAATTTGCCGCTGAGCCGCAATTTCATCAAACTGCGACTTGGCTAGTAAGCCTTTCTCCACCAACGGACTGGAGCGGCGATACTGACTGTCAATCACCGAATAGCGCGCTTGGGCATTATCCACATTTAGCTGGTAATCGGTCGGGTCCAACTCGGCAATCACATCGCCCGCCTTCACTCGGTCCCCTTCTTTCACATTGATTTTACGAATTTCGCCATTCACCCGAAAACTAAGATGCGAACGCTCTGCCGCATTCGCCACCGCAGGGAAATAAAGGCTGTCCTTGCTGCTATTTCCGAGATTGGTGACTTTGACTTTGGGAGTCATGTCACGCGGCGAAGAGTCAGGATGCCCACAGCCAGCAAGTAACACCAGCGAAGTCATAAGATAGGTTTGCCACTGTTTCATGTTATAGCCCCCGCTCTTTGACCCATTCACGAACTTTGATGCCCGCCTGAATGCTGCTCACGCCTGAAATGACAATACGATCGCCATCGTTGAGCCCGCTTAATACCTGACGTTTATCGTTCAGCTCCACTGGCACCTGACTGACAATGCCCTCGTTATCCACGCGCCAGACAAACTGTTTTCCGTCTTGTTCAAACAGCGCAGTCAGCGGCACGGTTGAAGCACTGCCTTTTGCGACCGACGCTCTGACCGTGCCCGCCATCCCCGGCAAAATGCCAACATCGGCGGGACGTTCCATTGCCATGGTCACTTTGTAGGACCCCGTTTGAGGGTCAGCTTCGGTATCAATTTCCTGAAACTGGAGGGGAAAAGTCATATCGGGGAAGGAATCGAAGACCATGGTTGCCTGCACATCATTGCCATCACCTCGCGCAAAACGGTTGAGCAAGTGGTCTGGCAACAAGAAAATCACTTTCAGAATCTGATTGGTCTGAATGTTCATCACACCCTGTTTTGCCGCAACGTACTCGAAGTTTTCCGCAGGAATGATGGAGATAGTGCCGTCATAGGGTGCCTGCAACTGGGTGTAACTGAGATTAGCTTTAGCTTGTTCCCAGGTTGCTTTGGCAGAATTGTGGTTGGCTTGCGCCTGATCGAAATCCTGCTCTGATACCACCTTATCCTCACGCAGCTTCTGATATCGCTTGTACTGCACATCCGCCAACAAAAAGTTGGCTTTGGCTTGCTTTTCTAGCAATGCATATTCGTCAGGATTGATTTGCGCCAGCACATCACCCTTTTTAACCGCTTGCCCGGCATTGACGTCGATTGACTGCAGCTGTCCGGGGACACGAAACGCAAGTACAGCGCGATCGCCAGCTTCACTGGTAGCAGGAAATTGACGGGAAAATTCATTGTTGCCGACTGACACGGTGGTCAATTTAGCAGGCCGGGAATCCGGCTCAGGCACAGGGGGGAGCTCTCTGCTGCATCCATGAAGAAAGGCAGAAGAAACCAATAAAAAAGTTATCGTTTTACGCATATTCATCACCTATGATGATTAATAGATCAAACATAGGCGAATCAGCGAGTTATCGCTACGTAAAAGACACAGAAAATTCAGGGAAATGAGAGCGGCATCCAATACCGCTCAGAAGTGAGAATATCGCTTACAGTTTGCTGAATTCCCGATTGACCTTAAACGCCTCGGAGGTCACGTACGCCTCCATTTTACGGACGCGGGATTCCACGTTGGTCAGGTCTTGGTCCAGCGTTTGTAGCAACGCCTGAGCCGTCTGCCCCTGCTCCCAAGGCTTGCTTTTAAGCGTATGAGATTGCTGGCTGCGTAACGAATCGCGATATTGTTCGGGCTGTTTTTCCAGCATCAGTGACAGCGCAAGGTAGGCAATGATGACCAGAGCGAAGCCACCAAGCAGGGCCACTGTAATCACCAGAATGCGTACCAGCCACACTTCCAGTCCAAAGTAATTCGCCAGACCCGCACACACACCCGTCAACTTACCGTTGACCGGATCGCGATATAATTCTCGGCTACTCATAGTTGCGTCTCCAGTTTGGTGATTCCGCATCCAGAATACGCTCTAGTGTGTCAATTCGTGCTTCGAGGCCTTTGGCTTTTTGTGACAGCGACTGCAGCGCATCGAAATCTTCCTGCGACAGACCGTTTTCCATTTTGCGTTTGTTGCGGTAATGCAGCAGCAGCCAGAGTGGCGCCACAAATATCAAAAAGACAACCAAAGGTCCTGCAATGAAAAATGAGGCCATAGCTCGCTCCTAAATTCTTGAACTGGTGTTTATTAGTCTTGTTTCATCTGTTCTTTGAGCTTTGCCAACTCTTGTTCAATTTCATCCTGCGCTTGCAGTTCGGCAAACTCTTGCTCTAATGACTTCCCTTTGCCGGATTGCGCATACAAATCCGCTTCCGCTTCAAGCTCATCCACCTTGCGTGAATATTGCTCAAACTTAGCCATCGCTTCATCCGTGCGGCTGGTGTGCAGATGACGTTGCACGTCACGGCGATTGCTGGCAGCTTGACTGCGAATCGCCAGCGCTTGTTGTTTAGCGCGCGTTTCGGTGATTTTGCTTTCCAGCTTGGCAATTTCGCCAGTGAGTTTATCAATGGTCTCTTCCACCAAAGTCTGCTCAGTATGCAAACCTTTGAGTAGGTTTTGCAATTTTTGTTTCTCAATCAAGGCTGCACGTGCCAGATCTTCACGTTGTTTGTTCAGCGCCAATGTGGCCTTGACCTGCCAATCTTCGATTTGTTGGTCAATGGCATCCACCTTGCGCGCCAGCTCTTTCTTATCAGCAATGGCTTTCGCGGAATTGGTGCGAACTTCCACCAATGTGTCTTCCATTTCCTGAATGATCAGACGAATCATTTTTTCCGGGTCTTCTGCCTTATCGAGCAGAGCACTGATGTTGGAATTCACAATATCGGCAAAACGAGAAAAAATACCCATGGTGATGCTCCTTCTAATGACTGTAGATTCGCGACGCGGCAAAGTGGTTTACACACAAGGCTAACTTTCCGAATTGCCTGTCGCGGTTCATCGTGGTTATCTGTCGATAGTTCTCCAATAATCGTGCCAATTCTTCGTTCTTTATTTTTCAGTCACTTAGATTGCTAATGGATTGAAGCTTCACTATGCTAATAACGATTTCGCTAACTGTTGGCAAATTTCGCCAAGTCGATAACTGAACGCGAGGAGCGCATCATGCAGCATAATTTAATCGGTGAATCTCCGGCTTTTCTCGCCGTACTGGATAAGGTGTCGCGCCTGGCGCCGATAGAAAGGCCTGTGCTGGTGATTGGTGAACGCGGAACCGGTAAAGAGCTGATCGCCCAACGATTGCACTATTTATCCAAACGTTGGGATCAGCCGTTGGTGGCGTTGAACTGCTCGACCCTCAGCGAGGGACTGATTGACTCTGAGCTGTTTGGTCATGAATCAGGATCCTTTACCGGCTCAAAAGGTCGACATCAGGGACGTTTTGAGCGTGCAGAAGGCGGCACACTGTTTCTCGATGAGCTGGCGACCGCTCCGCTTGCGGTGCAGGAGAAGCTGTTACGGGTCATTGAATATGGTCAGTACGAACGTGTTGGCGGAAGCCAGGTTTTAAATGCCAATGTGCGTTTGGTGTGTGCCACAAATGCAGATTTACCTCAACTGGCAGAGCAAGGCGAGTTTCGTGCTGACCTGCTCGACCGTTTAGCGTTTGATGTCATTCATCTGCCACCGCTGCGTGAACGCCGCGAAGATATTTTGCTGCTGGCCGAATATTTTGCGATTCGCATGTGCCGTGAACTGTCGTTACCGATGTTTGTCGGGTTTACCGAGCACGCGGTGAGTGCATTACTCAACTACGCCTGGCCGGGTAACGTGCGTGAACTGAAAAACGTCATTGAGCGTGCGGTCTATCAACATGGCAATGAAGAGTTCCCCATCGATCAACTGGTGTTTAACCCGTTTGGCCGCTCAAGCTCAATCGCTCAGACAGGTAAATCTGATTCAACCACTATCAGAGCGACGGAGTTTTCTCTACCGATGGATTACAAGCAGTGGCAGGAAGACCAGGACAAGGCATTGTTGAATCATGCGCTTAACAGTGCAAAGTTTAACCAACGCCAGGCCGCACAGCTGCTGGGTTTGAGCTATCATCAATTTCGAGGCATGGTAAGAAAATACCAGTTGCTGAACGATCAACAGGAATGAGCGCAACTTCCTTGGCTATTTAGCTAGTTAGATCAACCTTTTCACTTGGTTTCAAACCTCAAAGAATGGTAAATTAGCGGGATTTTGAGGCACAAATGCGCTGAATTTGCCTCGTTTCTCACACTCATTTTCAATATGAAAACTTTATTACGACTCACGCTGGGATTATGCGGCCTCAGCCTGCTTGCAGGTTGTGGAGAGAAAATCGATCATAGCAAAATTCGCCAGAGCGGATTCGTTTACTGTGGTCAGGGAAGCCCGAGCACGTTTAACCCTCAGCTCGTCGATAGCGGCATCACCTCTGAGGCTCTCAGCCCACAGATTTACGACACGCTGCTCAAACTCGATCCTGAAACTCATCTGCCGATTGCCAATCTGGCCACCGAATGGACGGTAAACAGCAGCGGAACGGAATACATATTCAAGCTGCGTAAAGGGGTTCAGTTCCAGACAACCCAATGGTTTACGCCGACTCGTGCAATGAATGCGCAGGATGTGGTGTTCAGTTTCCGCCGCATTATCGACACCACAAACCCTTACCACTACGTGAGCAACGGCAGTTACCCTTGGTTTGCCGGCATTGATTTCTCCAACCTTCTGGTTGATGTGCAGGCATTGGACGATGACACCGTCAAATTCACTCTGAGCCGTGCTGACAACAGTTTCCTCTCCAACATCTCCACCACCCACGCAGTGATTTTATCGGACGAGTATGCCCAGAAGCTCGCTTCACGTGACGAAAAGTCACTGATTGATACTCACCCGGTCGGGACGGGGCCGTTTTATCTCGATGAATTCCAGATTCGCGACTTAATCCGCCTGCGCCGTCATCCGGCCTATTGGAATGGCCCGGCGAAGATGCAGCAGGTGGTGTTTGATATTTCCCAACGCGGGACAGGCACGCTGGCGAAATTGCTGCGAAACGAATGTGACGTGCTCAGCTCACCTATTTCGAGTCAAATTCCAATCATCGAAAAACAGCCAAATATTATCCTCAACGCGAAGCCAGCAATGAACGTAGCGTTTATTGCAGTGAACACCTCGCACCCGGCACTGAACGATGTACGTGTGCGCAAAGCGCTTAACTTTGCCATCAACCGACAGAACATTCTTGATTCGGTTTACTACGGCACGGGGAGTATTGCTTACAACATTCTGCCACCAACATCCTGGGCGTATCAGAAAGACAGCATTCAGGTTCGTTACGATCGTAACTACGCGATGGCGTTGCTGCGCGATGCGGGTTTTGAATCAGGGCTGGAACTGAGTATGTCCGTACCACTAGAGCCACGCGCTTATAACCCGAGTCCGCGTAAAACGGCCGAGCTGATTCAATCCAATCTGGCTGATATTGGCGTAACTCTGCATCTGATTCCGGAAGACCGACTGGATCGTACCGAGCTGTCCGAACGTTCGCACATCGATCTCTTCCTGACGGGCTGGACAGGCGATACCGGGGACCCGGATAACTTCCTGCGCCCGTTATTGTCGTGTGATTCCAACCGCGCCGGACTGAACGTGGCGATGTGGTGTAACAGTGATTTTGACTTCCTGCTTGATCTGGCGCTGGAAGTGGAACGTCCGCGCTATCGTCTCAACCTGTATAAACAGGCACAGAACATTTTGAATCAGGAGTTTCCTGTGATTCCTTTGGCTCACGGTATGCAGTTTAAAGCGTACAACAAAACGCTGACTGGTTTTCGTCTCAGCCCGTTTAATGTTGAACCATTCAATATCGTTGAGAGGGTGACGGAATAATGCTGAATTACACCATCCGCCGCTTTAACCTGTTCGTGATCACCCTGCTGATCCTGACCATGGTTGGCTACAGTCTGCTGCGCCTTGATCCCCAGTCTCCTTGGGCAATTCAGGACTTCTGGCAGGGCTGGCTGGAATACATTACCGAGCTGATGCAATTCAACTTCGGGGTGAACAAAAACGGGGTACCGATTGCCCATGAACTGGTTCTCGTCTTCCCAGCCACACTTGAGCTGTGTTTGATTGCGTTCATTTTGTCACTGTTGGTGGGTATTCCGATTGGCACCGTCGCAGGCATGAAGCAGGGGAAATGGCTGGATACCATCATTTCGTTCACTTCCATGTCCGGCTATTCGGCTCCGCTGTTCTGGGTAGCAATGATGATGATTATGGTCTTCTCGCTGCACTACGAAATGCTGCCGGTTTCCGGCCGTTACGATCTGCTTTACCAAGTGGAACACGTGACAGGTTTTGCTCTGATTGACGCGTTTCTGGCAGAAGGCGCTTACCGTAGTTACGCGCTGCAGAGCGTGATTGAGCACATGATTCTGCCGTGTCTGGTTCTCGCTCTCGCACCTACCACACAAGTTATTCGCCTGATGCGCGCTTCGGTCGCTGACATCATGGGCCAGAACTACATACGCGCCGCGCGGATCAAAGGTCTCTCCTACTACGAGATCGTGATTCAACACGTGCTGCGCAATGCCATTCCCCCCATCATTCCTAAATTCGGGGTGCAGTTATCCAGCATGCTGACGCTCGCCATTATTACCGAGTCGATATTTAACTGGCCGGGGATTGGTCGCTGGCTGTTAGACGCATTGTCCAATCAGGATTACGTTTCGATTCAAGCAGGTGTGATTGCGGTCGGCGCATTGGTACTTACCGCCAATATTCTCTCAGATCTGATCGGCGCGATGATCAACCCGCTGGTAAGGAAGGAATGGTATGCTAACAAATAACGTTTATCAGGAAGAGCATATCCCGACTCAGTTCGAGCGCTTCTGGCGCAGTTACAAAGCGAACAATCTGGCGATGTTTGGCTTATGGTGCCTGATTCTGATTCTGGTGGTCACCCTAACCTCGTACTGGATTACTCCACACGATCCGCACATGCAATCGGGCGAATTGCTGATTCCACCATCATGGGATCCATCCGGCACCGTTGAATACTTCCTTGGTACGGACGATTTGGGACGCGACATTCTGTCACGTCTGATTGATGGTTCGCGCCTCACTTTCGGCGCGGCAATCATCATTACCGTGATTGCAACGGTGATTGGTTGCGGCATCGGCATTCTGGCAGGCATGACCCGAGGTTTGCTGTCGAGTACTTTGAACCACCTGTTAGATACCGTGATGTCTATTCCGTCACTGCTGCTAGCGATTATATTCGTCGCTTTCCTCGGCTTTGGTGAATTCAACGTTTTATTGGCTATTTGCCTGGCATTAATTCCTAGATTCATCCGTTCGCTCTACATTGCCGTACATAATGAAGTAGAGAAAGATTACGTGATGGCCGCACGTCTCGACGGTGCAAATGACTCGTATCTGTTGTGGCATTCCATTTTACCTAACGTGCTGCCGGTCATTGCATCTGAAGTGACCATGGCACTGTCCATCGCGATTCTGGATATCACGGCTCTGGGCTTTCTCGGTCTGGGTGCCCAAGCACCGAGCACCGAATGGGGCGCTATTCTGGGTGACTCAGTAGAACTGATTTATCTGGCGCCGTGGACAGTAACACTGCCGGGTATCGCAATTATGTATACCGTGGTAATGATTAACCTGGTGGGCGAAGGTGTCCGTCAGGCGTTAAATGCAGGAGTCGAATAATGCCGTTACTCGATATTCGTCACCTCACGATTGAGATTGATACGCCTCAGGGTCTGGTGAAAGCGGTTGACCGCATGAGCATGACCATGAACGAAGGCGAAATCCGTGGTCTGGTGGGTGAATCAGGCTCGGGTAAGAGTTTGGTCGCCAAGGCCATTGTTGGCGTGGGCAAAGAGAACTGGCGTATTACCGCTGACCGTATGCGTCTTGGTAATATAGACCTGCTGCAACTCACACCACGTGAACGTCGCCGGGTCATTGCCCGCGATGTTGCGATGATTTTCCAGGAACCGTCAACCTGTCTTGATCCATCGGAAGAGGTAGGCAAACAGCTGATTGAGTCAATCCCGTTCCGGACATTTGAAGGCCGCTGGTGGGAGCGCTTTACCTGGCGTAAACGCCAAGCCATTGCCCTACTTCACAAAGTCGGCATCAAAGATCACCGCCGCGTGATGGGCAGCTATCCGTATGAACTGACCGACGGCGAGTGTCAGAAAATCATGATTGCCATGGCGATTGCCGCCAAGCCAAAACTATTGATTGCCGATGAACCGACCAACGACCTTGACCCTATTACTCAGTCACAAATTCTGCGTCTGTTGAGTCGCATGAATCAGGTCAACAACACGTCGATTCTGCTGATCGGACACGACCTGACCACCATCACTCAGTGGGCTAACCGCATCACGGTGATGTACTGTGGTCAGTCGGTTGAATCTGCCGATACACAGAAAATCATGACCGAGCCGAAACACCCATATACCGTGGCTCTGCTGCGTGCTATGCCGGATTTCAGTGACTGGATTCCACACAAAGAGAAATTGCAGTCTCTGCCGGGTTCGATTCCTCCGCTGCAGCACTTGCCGATCGGCTGTCGCTTAGGCCCTCGTTGCCCTTACGCACAGCGTCAATGTGTTGAAGTTCCGCAAACCCGCTGGGTGAAAACTCATAAGTTTGCCTGCCACTTCCCGCTGAACATGGAGCAGCAGTAATGAGTGATTCACTGTTAGAAGTCAGAGACTTATCCAAAGACTTCATTACCCGATCCGGTCTGTTCCGCAGAAAGGTCCAGCACGCCGTTAAACCGGTCAGCTTCACGCTGGAACCAGGCCAAACCATTGGTTTTATCGGTCAGAACGGCTCGGGTAAATCGACACTGGCACGCATGCTGGCAGGCATGGTTGAGCCCACCAGCGGCGAGATTCGCGTCAACGGTGAACGCCTTGAACATGAAGATTACGCGACTCGTTGTAAGCTGATTCGAATGATTTTTCAGGATCCGAATACGTCGCTGAACCCGCGAATTCAGATTGGCCGCATTCTGGAAGGCCCACTGAAACGAAACACCAACATGACGCCGGAAGCGCGCATGAAGCGGGTTAAAGATACTCTGCTTCGTGTCGGCCTGTTGCCAGAGCATGCCTATTTCTATCCGCAAATGCTGGCAACTGGTCAAAAACAACGTGTCTGTCTGGCGCGCGCGCTGATTCTTCAGCCGTCGATTATTATTGCAGACGAAGCGTTGAATGGTCTTGATATGGCGATGCGCTCGCAGATCATTAACTTGTTTCTGGAATTGCAGGAAGAGATGGGCGTCTCGTTCATCTACGTGTCGCAGCACATCGGCGTGATCAAGCACATTACCGATAAAGTGATGGTGATGCACGAAGGTGAAGTCGTGGAATTTGGTGATACGCTGGAAGTCCTTTCTGAGCCGCAACATCCCATCACGCAACGTATGGTAGAAAGTCACTTCAACAAAGCGCCGTGCTTTAAATAATGCGCATCTGGCCTGTTCTTACTGCCCTGCTGTTTTCCCCGCTGGCGCAAAGCGCCAATAACTGGGAAAACCCGGCATTTGTAGAGCAGGCTTTTGTGCAGGTTGCGCTGCGCAACGAATATTCAGCAGGTTCAAAACCGCTGGTTAAATGGAACAAGCCCGTCAAAGTCTGGATCGAGCACAAAGTCTCGGATAGTGATCTTCATGAAGCGCTCGCGTTAGCGCAACTTAATCATCTGGCCGCAATGACGGGCCACACCGTCACGCGTGTTGCCAAGCGTGAAGAGGCCAATCTGATTTGGGTGTTCACTCAGCAATCCGATTGGAAAAACGATGTGCGACGTGAAATGGGCGCCGCGGCTGCAAAGCACATCTATGGTGCGGTGTGTCTCGGCAACTATCGAATCAGTAGCAGCACTCATGAGATCGTGTCTGCGTCTGTCGTTATTCCGGTGGATCAGGCGCGCAGTCACGGCAAATTACTCGCGTGTGTGGTCGAAGAAGTGACGCAGGTGATGGGGTTACCCAACGATTCTGAAAAGGCTTACCCATCGATATTCAATGACAAAACACCGGACGATCTGCTGTCACCGCTGGATGTCATTCTGCTCAAACTGCTTTATGAGCCTGAACTCAAAACGGGTATGAGTGAGCAGCAGGTACGGCCTATCGTGAAAACGATATTAAAACGGTACAAAAAAGACGGCGTGCTTGCGCAGGCCGTCCGAATGTCACATTCATCAGAATTGTATGACTGGATGCCGTAATCAGCGGCGAGCGTTTTGTTTTTCCAGTTCCATATCAAATTCGTCAGGAAACAGTACTACGCCTTCCTCATTGTCGTTTGGAAACACCACAACAGAAAGATCGTCTTGCTCCAGACCGCTGGTCCAGCGGCTGCGCCATTTATTCAGTGAAATCGCTTCCGCTTCGCATTCAGCCCAGTCACCTGTAGCCCATGCTTCAGCAAACTCGCGGTTTGGCCATACAGGCACGCAGTCGTCATCTTCGGTATTGAGCATCACACAGCCGTGTTCATCTTTGAGAATCCACACCTGTTGATTAGCTACGATTTCTTTGATGCAGTAAGTAAAACGCTGCTCTTGATCGTACTGATTAATGGTCGCGATTTGTTCCGCGCTCAATGCATTGGCCATGTTGGTCTCCAAATAAAAACGCTCCCAGCAACAGGCTGCGAGCGTTCAAACCGTCAATTTACCCGGGCATGATACCCGAATTGAACAATTAAGCCAGTTCGCCTTGCAGCCAAGGCCAACCCTGTTTCTTGCGGCTAAGGGTGTTTTCCATCATCAGCTCGCCGTCAACCAAGTGTTTTTCCAGCTTCTCAGCCCATTCGCCTTTAAACAGTAGACGAGTTTGCGCTGTGGTGATGTCAGTCAGCATCAGCGCTGCCAACGCCAGTTGCTCTTCATCACAGCGACGCTGCAAATCCGCTTCCAGCGCATCAATCATGCCATTAACCTGATCCAGGGTTGCCAGTTCAACCTGACCGACCACCAGATCGCGGCCATTAAAAGGATAGGCTTTCAGATCTTTTTCGACCAGTTCAGCGGCGCTCAGGCCGTCAATATCCGTCTTGGCAATCAGCAGCGCACGAATAAAACCATCGAGATCCTCAACACCCGCCAGCGGAGCCAGTTCAGCGACGGCGTCTTTGTCTTTCTGGGTGCAGGTTGGCGATGCAAAGCCGACAGTGTCTGACAAAATCGCTGACATCATCAGTACCGCCATTGGCTGGCTGATCGTCGCGTCTTCCATCTTAAACAGGTTAAACAAAATTGTACTGGTGCAACCAACTGGCCAAATCCATGCTTCCAGTGGGTTAACGGTCATCACATCACCCAGACGATGGTGATCGACGATACCCAGAATTTCAGCTTCGTTTAAGTCGTCGGGTGCCTGGGCAAGATCGGTGTAATCCACCAGCCAGACTTTTTCACCCGCAACACGGGTGCGCAGTTCCGGTTGTTCCACCCCCGCAGAGGCAAGTATGTGCTGGGTTTCGCGGTTAATGTCACCCTGGCGAATCGCTTTCGCGTCCAGACCACGAGCTTTCAACAACTCAGCGGCAACCAAGGCACTACAAATACTGTCACTGTCCGGGTTCTTATGACCTACTACTAAAATCATTGTCTTTCCTATTATTTTTCCCGTATTGAGGGCATCACTCACAAAGGCAGTCACTCTACTCAACTCAATGATTTGTGCATGGAGCTAAATCAAAAAAGATGGAGTTTCATCGCAATCCACCCTATTGCGAATCATTCTTATTTGCATATAATGAGAATTGTTCGCATTTTCATGGTGGCTATGATGTTTTCAATTAAACTGCCCGACTTCTCTTCCGCTTCCCAGCAATGGATTCCACTGCGCTTGGGTTATAAACGCCTGTTGCTGCCCGTCGCCTTAATGATGTTGCTGCTGAGTAATAACACCCGTGAACTGACCGTCCAGACGCTGTCAGACTCCTTCTGGGCCGTCTCCACCTATGTCGCACTGACGCTGGCGATTTACCATTATCTTTCCCGATGGGTGAACGGCACTAACCGCTTCGTCGTGGCATTTCATCAGTCACGTAACCTTCAGGTAGTGATTGCGTCATTACTCGGCGCATTGCCCGGGTGCGGTGGCGCGATTGTCGTCACCACCCAGTTCGTCAGCGGTAAAGTCGGTTTTGGTTCACTGGTCGCGGTGCTGACGGCAACCATGGGGGATGCCGCGTTTCTGCTATTGGCGAGTAAACCTCTGACCGGGCTTGGTGTGATTGGCATAGGTATCGTCACTGGCTGTATCACTGGCCTGATTGTCAATGCGCTGCACAATGATGATTTCATGCGCCCAGCGGCAAACCAAGATCAGGTAGAGAGAACCAGAACACCAGACGCCCCCCTGTCACAAACTGCACTGAACTTACAAGGTACATTCTGGAAATGGTTGTTGCTGCCCGCTTCTGTGGTGGCATTCGCTCAGTCGTTTCAGATAGATATTAACGCGCAGCTTGGCCTGCCAGCGCTGACGATCGAATGGCTCGGGGCGTTGTTGGCGGTGGTGAGCATGTTGTTGTGGGCACTAACCCGCGAGTTGGATACGTATCAGGATGCGGTGAGTGAGGATTGCAAAACCCGTCAGGCACACCCGCTACAAAAAGCCGCGCAGGACACCAATTTTGTCAGTGCGTGGGTGATCCTGGCTTTTCTGGCGTTTGAACTGGCCCACCATTTTACCGGCTGGGAAGTAAGCCAGGAGTGGCAGCACTGGGGCATCTGGATGCCGGCAATCGGCATTGTTGTTGGCATGTTGCCCGGCTGTGGTCCACAGATTTTGATCACCAGTTTATATCTGGCTGGCAGCGTGCCGCTGTCGACTCAGCTTGCGAATGCGATATCCAACGACGGCGACGCATTATTCCCTGCCATCGCACTGGCTCCCAAAGCGGCGCTGTTCGCCACGCTCTACACCTCAGTGCCAGCCATCGTGGTTGGCTACGGCTATTACTGGCTGTTCGAGCTGTAAAAAAGGGAGCCGCGCTCCCCTTTTCTTCAGCATGCGGTCACAATTGCCCGGCTGCATAATCCACCGGGCAGAGTCATCATCAACACTTGAGAAGGCTCTTCACTCAGCGGCTCGCCGCTCCAGAAGTCATACCAATGCACTGGTGTGTCGGCAATCAATGTAAATTCACATTCATCCCCGCCATAGTTAAACAGGCAGTGCAGGTCATTGACTTCGTTGAGTTTTAAAAAAGCACGATTCAGCGATAACGACGTCATTTTCGCCGCTTCCTGCGTCTGCCTGTGACGAGCCAGCAGTTTGTGCAGACTGTTCTTGGTGAAAGCCGTCAGTTCGGGCAGCGGGTCGCCGGATAACAGCAAGCCACCGCTGGCAAGAATCACATTGCGATGAAACTCATACGCACTGCGGTCAGTCGCTTGATTCGGCAAAGAGGTGAGGGTCAGACAATCGGGATCAATCTGCCACAGCTGGCGATGCTGCCAACTGCGATAGAAGGTCTCACGTGCGATCTGATTAAAGCGATGGGGATGACGTTCCACGTCATCAGAAACGCGCATGGCATCCACCAATCCGAGCGATGGCCACATCGGTGCGTTGCACCCCAATAGCCAGGCGTCCTGAGCCCCTTCAGCGATTGCCTGCATGCCCATTCGGTAAGCTTCCACACCCGTTACGCCCTGTTGGTAGCGTCTGCCCTTGAGGGTTCCCCAGTAGTTCGCATCGAGCTTAAACAGCTCAATTCCCCACTCTTCACGCATGGTGCGAACCACACGCGTCAGATGTTCCTGCACATGCGGATTAGAACAGTCGAGAACGTACCAAGGGGGGCAACGCCAGCCACCATAAGTGACATCTTCAGCTTTGAGCAGAGTGCCGTCCGTGTGACGGACAAACCATTCCGGATGTTCACGAAACAGCTGAGATCCCGGCTCGGCAATGAATGGTGCCATCCAGATTGCCGGCTTCTTGCCACGGCGACGTATTTCGGCCACCAAGGACTGTACTCCGGCACTGAACTTGGCCGACGGGGTCAGCCAATCTCCCATAAACGCCTGATAACCATCATCGAGCAGTACCCATTCAAGGTGTTCCAGCTCATCCTGCATCACATCGACATTATCGAGAATATTCTGTTCACTCACGTCAGCATAGTAGGCATACCAAGAACACCAGCCCACGGGTGCCTCTGACTGACAATGTGGACGGTTTTCGTGATGCAGATGGATGTATTCGACGTAATCGTGATACAGCTTCGACAGCGATTCACCTTCCAGCATCACCAACGATTCAAGGCGGTTGGACGACCAGGATTGAGGCTCGCTCAGTTCACCATCCACAAACGCGGTGACAATGTAACTTCCATCAAACTCGCTTAGCTCAAAATACCCGGCAAAACGGTGACAAGAAGAAAAGCCAAACAGCAGATAGCCATTCGAGCTTTCCACCACCAGATAGTTATAAAAGCGCTTTGGCGCATTCGCATCGTAAATTCGATAGCTGAGATTATTGTCCGGGCAGCGGCCTACGTCACTCAGTTGACTGAGCGTACCCGCCGTTTGCGCCAACATTTGAAAACCATCGCCAAGAATTCGGGCATCCGGTTCTACATCAAGTTGAGTGCGACACAGCGGAAAGTGTTCACTGAGCGGCGTATTGTGCAGACCAATGTAATCGAACCGGAGCTCATCGTGGTGCACGGACACACCGACATCCAGTGGTTGCAGGAGCTCGACATCTCTCAGATTACGGAGTGTTAACCGGGTCATGTCATCCTCAAATATTTATCTGTTTAACGTATTGAGTATCTTATTATCAGCTTACGCCATAAGTTAGCTAAGTCACGAATTGCAGACCGCTCTGACTCGTTTGCTTAAAAAGCAGGCGGTGATTGCAATCACAATCCGATACGGGAAATACGCCGCCGTCAGAGCAAATGAACTACACTCTGCTTCATATATTTCGATTGGGAATATGTCTTGTCACTCTTTACTCGTTTCTTATTCTCCGGTGTCTGGATTTTCGCAACTTGCAACGCGCTCGCCTCCCCCGTTATTCATGCGGTTCAGGACGTGTGGCCACCATACATTATCGACACCTCAGACTATCCCGGCATCTCGGTTGAAATTGCGCAGCGCGCATACGCCAGCCAAGGTTATCAGTTGGAAATGGACATTCGCCCGTGGTCGCGCGCTTTTAAAGAGATTCAGCACGGACGGGATCAAATAGTGATCGCGGCCTGGTATTCCGCCAGCCGGGAACCCCAATTGCGCTTTTCCAATCCTTATCTGTACACCGAGATCAGTCTGATTTCGCGTAAAGACCATCCGGTACCGTTCGGCAATTTTGAAGATCTGAAGGGCAAAACAGTCGGCATCGTGGAGCACTATGCCTACGACGACGACTTTATGGCCAGTAAATGGTTTCAGCGCGTTCCGGCCAGCGATCTCATCACCAACATCCGCAAGGTTCTTGTAGGTCGCGTCGATCTGTTTATTGAGGATGCGCGAGTGGCACGATGGACGATGGTGGAAAACAGCATTTCTCCCGAGGAGTTTACCTACATCCACCCACCCGTCTCGATAAGTCCGCTTTACGTGATGGTCGCGAGAGACAATCCTAACGCGCAGGTGTATCTGGAGGCGTTCAATCGTGGGTTGGAAGCGATCAAAGCCAATGGTGAATATGACGCCATCTTGCACAAATACGATAGCGGTTTACCATTGGTAAAAAAGCCAGCTCAATGAGCTGGCTTTCATCTTTAGGCGACTTCGATTGGCCCACCGAATGACGTCACAGGCGGTACCTTGCCAGTGAACTTCTCAAAGTCCACGATACAGGTGTTGGCTGAAGTTGCCTGCGCCAACTCTGACGTACCGAGGTCAAGCGTTAACGTATTTGGGTCACCGTAAGTACAGATCGCACCTTCTTTCTCAGATAACGGGCCGTACCACGCCCCCTCTTCAATGCGAATCACACCGCGTGGGTAACTGTCCGATAACACCGCACCCGCCAGTAGCTGACCACGACCATTGAACACGCGCACCAAGTCGCCCTCTTTGATGCCTTTGGCTTTGGCATCCATCGGGTTGATGTAAACCGGCTCACGACCTTGCACCGCGTAGGTGGCACGGAACGCTTCCGATTCACACATCTGCGAGTGCAGGCGTTTATCCGGGTGGCAAGATTGCAACCAGAACGGATACTTGTCTGAACCCGGGCCACCGTGTGAACGTTCGGTTTTCTCAAACCACATCGGGTGTTCCTGACAGTGTTCGTAACCGTAGCGACCAATCTTGCGAGAGGTGATTTCGATAAAGCCAGACGGCGTACCCAACGCGTTGATCTCTGGATCTTTACGGAAATCAGCATGGCGAACCCACGGTTTACCTTCGCCAAATTCCAGCACGCTTTGTTCCCAGAACTCATCGAATTCTGGCATCTCAAACTTGCCTTCGTTGGCTTTTTTACAGTCGTTGTAGAGCGAGCGTACCCACTCCATTTCGTCCATACCACGCGTAAACTCTTCATGGCGGCCGAAACGACGTGTCAGCTCGGTCATGATTTCAAAGTCGGTACGCGACTGGAACATCGGATCCACCAAGCGGTGCATCGCAATCAGACCTTTGCCGGAATACGAACCATACGAGTCAATGTCGTTTCGCTCCCACTGCGTACAGGCTGGCAGCACGATGTCGGAGAAGCGACAAGTCGCCGTCCAGTTGAAATCAATCGTGACCACGGTTTCCAGTTTCTGGAACGCGCGTTTCATCTTGTTGCGATCTTGATGGTGATGCCACGGGTTATTGCCCGAAATCACCATCATTTTGAAACCAGGCAGCGTCACGGTATTGCCGTTGTGATTGATTTTCTTACCCGGTTCGAGAATCGCATCAATCCAGCGCGCGACCGGAATCGTGCGGCTGTAACCGTTGAAATCGTTGTTGTCCCATTTCGGTTTTGCGCCTTGATCCAAGTTGCGCGGGAACCCGCCCGGGCCAGCAAAACCGGTCGAAGGTACGCCGATGCCCGAATAGTGGTGACCGTACGAAATACCGCCGCCCGGCAGGCCGATCTGACCAATCATCGCCGCCAGCACCGCACCCATCCAGTACGGCTGTTCACCGTGTTCCTGACGCTGAATACACCAGCCAAACAGCAACTGCGTGCGACCTTTCACCAACATACGGGCGAAATCGCGAATGGACTCCGGCGTCACGCCACAAATCTTCGCCGCCCATTCCGGCGTGCGTTCAATCTTGTCTTTGGTGTTCCCCAACACGTATTGAATGAAGTCATCAAAACCCAGACAGTAAGTGCTGATGAACTTCTTGTCGTAGAGATCTTCGGTGTACAGCACATGCGCGACCGCCAACATAAACGCCACATCGGTCTGTGGGTTGATGTACAGGTGATCGTTCTGCAGGAAACGCTGAGTTTTGTTCTTCACCGGATCGACAGAAACCACATTCACTTCGCCCTTGGCGATTTTTTCTTTCAGTTGATCGAGATAGCCAAAGGATTGGTGCGTCTCACAGTTCCAACCCACTTGCAGGTTTTTCACCGGATCGTTTGCCCACAGAATGATGTTGTCGGAATGCTTAAGAATCTCCGTCCATGAGGTACCCTGCGCATACACTTCAGTCGAACCCAGCACGTAAGGCATGATGGTTTGGCCGGCACCCGTCGAGTAGTCGCCCACTTTGGTGATGTAGTTGCCGTGCATGCCTACCGCGCGCTGCATCATCGCCGTACAGTTGTGGAACGCGCCGGTTTGGTTCCAACCGGTTTGACCCGCGTGCAGTGCCCACGGCCCATATTGCTTCTGTACGCGTTCCAACTCGCGGTAGAACAAGTCAATCGCTTCATCCCAAGTGACACGGATGAAACGGTTATTGCCACGCGTTTCAGCGCTGTATTTATGTTTTTTCAGCCAGTCAAGACGCACCATGGGGTAACGTACACGAGACGGGCTGTAAATAATGCCTTTAATGCCGTTGAGCATATCGGTCGGATGTTTGTCGGTCTCCAGCGGTTTAATTGCCTGAACCTTGCCCCCGTAGATCTGGGCGCGAAACGCGCCCCAGTGTGAACCCGACACTTTCCAGGTACCGGTGGTTTCGGCTGCCTGAGCCGTGATTGGTGTCAGCAAGCTTGGGCCAATAATCGACGCCGCACTGGTAGTTGCCACACCTTTTAGAAAACTTCTTCGTGTAATCGCCATCGTGTTTACTCCGTAAAACGCAGATTAATGGTGGCCTTCAGCAAAATCTGAAGAGTGTTTTTGCAGATACTTCAGTACCAGGGCTTCACTGTCGGTATCGAAGTTAACGAATGCCAGCATACCGTCGAACATGCCCGGCCAAGTGTTGGCATCGAAGTGCGCTTCATCAGGTTGGGTGTGACATACCGAACAGTTGGTTTTGTAAGCTTCACGCGCTTTTTCCCACACCGGCTGCGCATCGTTGAGCATGGCTTCTTTCTTCATCCACACTTTGGCCGTCACTTGTTCCCAAGGCAGACCTGTCAGGTCGTCGACTTTCTTCTCGCCTACCGTCACAATTTGATCCGACAGCGCGGCGTCTTTCAGCAGTGAACCGACAGCGATGTTCATACCGAAATCTTCCTGAATCACGCGGCCAAAGCCTTTCGCTTTACGCCAGCCAGAGATTTCGACCTGCATCATGTCGCCTTGCTCAGCCAACACCTTCACTTCCGATGCCGGGTTGAGCAGACCCGCTTCAACTTGGGCTTGCACATCTTCATACAGTGGCAGATGACGCACACTGACCAGCGTTTCGCCGTCGGCATAATCGGTATTCGATGCCATGCCTTCCAGTTCACCAATCAAGCCTCCGGAGCTGTCCATATTTTTCGGCAGGTTGTGCGCGATACCTTTGTGACAATCGATACAGCTTTGATCCCGCTCCGCCGCTTGCTTCATCTGAATGCGAGCCGTTGGTGACATCTGCTCAAAGTCCATCGAGTCGTAGTTGTGACAGTTTTTACATTCGAGGGATTTGTTGGCGGAGAAGCGGTCCCATTCGTGCTTGGCTAACTCAATGCGACGCTCTTCGAATTTCTCGGACGTGCCCAGATCGCCAAAGACTTGAGCGAACACCTCTTTAGAAGCCTGCATCTTACGGGCGATTTTAGAGGTCCAGTCGTGTGGTACGTGACAATCCGGACAAGTGGCGCGTACGCCGGAATGGTTCTTCCAGTGCACGGTCTCTTGCAGCTCAACATACACGTTGTCACGCATGGTATGGCAGCTAATACAAAACTCCTCGGTGTTGGTGGCTTCCAGCGCGGTGTTGAAACCACCCCAGAAAATCACCCCGGCAATAAAACCACCCATGGTCAGTACACCCAAACTGATGTGTACTGCTGGTCGCGTCATGGTACGCCACATTTTCACTATCAAAGATTTCATGTTTCGTTCTCTTAAAATGTCGTTGAGCAGAGGAGAGGGTGAACGACCATTAGCCGTGCGCACCTGGTGGTCCAAAGACGAACATCTGAAGCATCCAAACGATGAATCCATATCCGCCGACAAACGCGACACTTAAAATCGGAAACAGAACTACAGTGATGAAGAGGAATGACTTCCACTCCAGAGAGCGTTTTTCGACGCCCTCAACTTTATTAACATCACTCATACATTTGCCTATTTAAATTGAAGGTATTTTGACCAAGTGAAATTGTTTCTTTCCACTCGTTCGTTATTAATTAGGCAAAATGCTAAACCATAAAATTAGTAAGGTTCAATCGAATTACTGCTTTCACCCCTTGTTATTCAATGCTTTTTTGAGTTAGAACGGAGATGTGTTCAATTAAAAAATCGTGTTAAAGAATATGAACAGTTATGAAAAAATAATATTATTTCCAATATGTAAAAATCGATCATAAAAATTAACTTTCCACATATTTAAATGGCTAAAAGTAATTTGAATAATTCTCTTCTCACTCGAAATATCGAGCCATTTGTTAGCAACTCTTTGCCGTTATGTTTCAAAAACATCACTGATAAACCGGACCATTTCCTGCTAAATTAAACAGAAAAAATTGAGGAGAAAAATATGAGCAGTGTCGTCGATATTTCGTGGTGGCAATTAGGGCTATTCAGCATGTTGCTGGCCATCCCGCTGGCTGTGAACGCCTACCACCAACTGGATATCGGTAAAGAGATGTTGTGGTCAGTTGCCAGAATGGCGCTACAACTGCTTCTGGTCGGGGTCTATCTGGAATATCTGTTTGCCCATAACAATCTGTGGGTCAACTTAGCGTGGCTGATGGTAATGATTGGCGTCGGCGCAAGCTCGATTGTGTCGAAAGCCAAGCTGCCCGTTAAACTGCTCATCGGGCCGATTATTGCGGGTTTAGCCGTCGGGTTGTTTCCTCTCATTATCCTGCTGTGTGTGGCAGTTGTGCAGCCCACGCCATGGTACAGCGCGCAATATATGATTCCCCTTGCGGGGATGCTACTGGGCAACAGTCTGAGTGGCAACATCGTCGCCTTGCAGAACCTGTTTACGGCGTATAAAGAGCGACGTAGCGAATATGAAGGAGCCCTGTCACTGGGCGCATCGCCTATATATGCTTCGCGCGGTTTTGTACGCAGTGCACTGCGTAAAGCCAGTGCGCCACTGCTGGCGTCGATGGCGGCAACGGGTTTGGTCACCCTCCCCGGAATGATGACTGGTCAAATTTTAGGCGGCACTTCACCTCTCATTGCTATTAAGTATCAATTGCTGATCATGATCGCCATTTTCGTGATGATGAATATTTCTCTGACTTTATCGGTTCATCTCACGCTACGCGTGGCCTTGAGCAAAGAAGGACGGGTAAAAGTCCGTTTTACTGACGAAAACAGTGAATAAAGCCTTGTTGGCATGGAGGCCACGGCACGCGCCAATCCAGTGCAGTTGTCGCACGATGTTTGTGCGCTTTTTGCAACAAAAATCATTCATTTAAGGTTACTCACTCCCTTTGAAACAAGTTATCCACAGAAAATGTGGATAACCGTGAAAAACAAAAAACGCCACAAAGTGGCGTTTTCAGTGAAAATTGCAGTTAACACGCGATTATCGCATCAGTCTTTCAGGTAAATCAGCCAGTACCACATACCGACAAATACCCCGCCGCCAACGATGTTGCCCAGCGTCACCGGAATCAGGTTGTTCACGAAGAAGGTCATAAAGTTCAGATCCGCGTAATGCGCGATATCAGCACCTGTCATTTGCCAGAACGATTCCGGAGCGAAGTATTTGATACCAATCGCCATCGGCACCTGGAACATGTTGGCAATGCAGTGCTCAAAACCTGAAGAAACAAACATCGCTACCGGCAGAATCATCACCATGACTTTGTCGGTCAGAGAGCGGGCGCTGAACGTCATCCACACCGCCAGACACACCAGAATGTTACACATCAGGCCAAGAGAAAACGCCTGAATAAAGGTGTGATGCAACTTATGCTGAGAAATCGCCATCGCATTCAGACCAAGCTGACCACCGTCTTCCATATACTGCTTGGTCGACAGCATGATGATCACCAACAGAATGGATCCCGCCATATTACCGAAATAGACTACTATCCAGTTTTTGACCAACTGCATCCAGGAGATCTTACCACTGGCTTTAGCCACCAGCGTCAGCACCGTGCTGGTAAACAGTTCACCACCTGTGATAACCACCAGAATTAGGCCCAGACTGAAGGCAAGACCGCCAAGCAGTTTGGTCACACCGTAAGGCATATCGTGTGCACCGGTCGTGACGACGGTGTAAAAGACAAAGGCGATACCGATATGAATGCCAGCCGAGATAGCAAGAAGAAAAGATTTGTAAGCCGGCTTAGTGGCTTTGCTGACACCAGTGTCTGCGGCGCGTTCTGCCATTTGCGGCGGCAGCAGTGAGTCGAATTGGTTGAGGTCCATAGTCGTTGTTACATTTCGATACAAATACAAAGAGTGGCGGATAATCGCTCTATTTCCCCGTTAATTCAAGGGCTATTTCTTATGTTTACCAAATTTGTTTTTATCGTGACATGAGACGGTCAAATTGATAAACATCTGATTTCGTATTATTTACAAATCAGCAAAAGAGCGACACGGTTTATAGCATTGATATTAAAGATAATTCATTACAGCCCGAAAACAATGTCGTCGTTTGGATTTTGTTATGAATAATATTCATAAGTTTGAATATTTTTATTTCGAAATCCTCTATTAATCTGCTGAAAAAATCATCATAACAGTTCGATATAACACTTCTGTTTCTATGGGATTGCATGATTGAATTTGCCCGCCTATTGTGAACCTAAATCAACCATTAATAAGGGCTTACGATGAAATTTTCTCAACAGCATCTCGACGAACTGAATCTGCTTCTCCAGTTCGATATCGGCAGTGCCGCGACGGGAATCAAAGTTCACACCGATGCCTCTGAAGCGGCACAAGGTGCCGTTCAGCGTTTATATGATAAAGGACTGTGCACCCTGCCCGATGGTGGTTATCTGACCAATGAAGGGATTGAGATGGCCGAGCAGGCCGACCGACTGTTACGCGTGCTGAGCGCATAACTGACAAGAGCGCCAATCGGCGCTCTTTTTGTTTCTACTGCATTTTGGTGGCAACCACCCAGCGCTGATAAGGCTGAAGTTTGTCGTAACACCAGTTGAACGCAATCGTATAGAAGAAGAAAAAAGTCAGAAATCCGGCTTCCAGCAGTAGCGCGGTAGCCCACGAGACTTGTAAGAACCATGCGATCACAGGCACGGTGACAAACACCAGGCTCCCTTCAAAACCCACCGCATGTAACACTCGGATTTTTGCCCCACGCTGACTGCGATCGGCCCCAAACAGGCGATCAAACCCTACGTTGTAGACATAATTCCACACCACAGTGAATAAGCTCAAGCCAACACCAATTAATGCCAAGCTACCGCTGCTTTTACCTGACAGTAACGCGCCAAGCGGCACCACAAATAGCAAGGCAATCAGCTCAAAACTTACCGCATGAAATAAACGTTCTTTGTTCGACATTATCCGTTGCTCCACATCTGGACATGGAGCTATTTTCATCTAGTATTACGATAGATATAAGTTAGATACCATCAGTAAAAACGATATGTTTAGTATTGAACAACTCGAAGCCTTTATCGCTACCGTGGAATGCGGATCATTTTCCAGTGCCGCACGCAAATTAGGCAAGGTGCAGTCGGCGATAAGCCAACATGTGATGAATCTGGAAATTGACTGTAACAGCCAGTTGTTTGAACGCCAGGGACGTTACCCCGTGCTTACTCCCGCAGGTCATAAGTTACTGCCTTACGCGCAAGCCACCGTTCAGCAGCATAAGCGCCTCATCCAACAAGCGACAGGTCTCTCGAACGAAGGCAATCAGCAACTGACACTGGCTCTCGATGAAGGTATTTTGCTCTCCGGACTGACATCCTTGCTGGCCAAACTCGAAGTGGAATTTCCACTCATTGAGCTGGAGTGTCTGAGCGCCTCCAGTAAAGATGTGATAGAGATGATTGAAAGTGGCCGTGCGACATGTGGGCTGATCTTCAGTGAACTGGTGCTGCCGGACACGTTGGATTTTGAGTCCATCGGCTCAATTAAATTTGATGTGTACGTCTCCAGTCAACATGCCCTCGCCCAGTCCGTCGCCCCACACATTGATGCGCTGCGGCTGCACAGGCAACTTGCGATTCGTTCCCGCAACCACACCGCCAGCAGCTTTCATCAGCCACACAGCCCGGATGTATGGTACGCTGACAATTATTATTTGTTGCTGGATTTAGCTATCCATGGTTTTGGCTGGTGTTTGCTGCCCACCCATCTTGCTCACGCAGAAGTGCACAGCGGCAGACTCGTGCGGGTTCCGGTCGCGTTCGAACAACTGGCCTGGTACACCAATGTCGATGTCATTCAACATCATCAATACGCTCAGGATTCGATTCATCGGCGCACTCGTGAACTGCTGCGCCAACTGTTTAAAGGACAATCACAATGAAGCATATCGCCATCATCGGCGCTGGTTGGCTTGGTCTGCCACTGGCAAAGCATCTTCAGTCGCTTGGTTATCAGGTCAGTGCCAGCCGTACTTCGCAGCAAGGTGTCGACGAACTCAAACAGCACGACATAGACGGTTTCATCTGCGATCTCAGCCAATCGGATCATTTCGCTGACACATTAGCGTCATTGCATTGCGATACTGTGGTCGGTAGCTTTCCACCCGGTTTTCGACGCGGACAAGGTGCAGAATACGCCACGCAGTGGCAACAACTGGTGAATACAGCCAAAGCGGCGCACTGCAAGAAAGTGGTGATGGTCAGTTCCACTACCGTATACCCGGACAGAGCAGAAACCATGGACGAAACAAAAGCGACACTTGCGTTGGCCCTCTCTCAGCCCGATTTCTCAGCCAACGCAAAAGTGATGTTGCAAGCCGAGCAAAGCGTCATAGACTCAGGGCTGGAGTATGCGATCGTCCGTTGCAGCGGCCTGATTGGCCCAAGCCGTCACCCGGCCCGTTTTGCCGCAAGGTTGAAACAAGTCAGCACTCTGGCGCCAGCCAACATGCTGCATCAGGCAGACGCTGTTGGTGCCGTCGCTTTTGCGGTTGAACATTTTGATCATGATGTGGTCAACGCGACGACGCCGCATACTGTCAGCAAAGCCGAATTCTATCAAGCCGCGTTGCAAGCTGTTTCTTCCGACGAGGCTCTGCCGCCAGTCGTCGAGATTGCCGACAAGTTGATTGTCAGCGATAAATTGGCGAAGGCGGGATATCAGTTTCACTATTCACACACTCTGGAGGCCTTAAATGGCGATGAGTAAACATCTATACCAGCATCTCGAAACGCTTTGGCAATACATGCAAATGGGACATCAGCTCAACGCCGCGGATGTCATTTTCGTCCCGGGCAGTAATGATACCCGAGTCGCCGAAGTCGCCGCCGCGCTGTATCACAAAGGTCTGGCCCCGCTGATTGTGTTCTCTGGTGGCCATGGTCGTTTTACCGACGGTATTTTCGAACACAGTGAAGCGGTCACGTTCGCTCAGGTCGCCAAAGATTGCGGCGTGCCTTCGGACGCATTGTTGCTGGAGCCACGTTCAACCAACAGTGGTGAGAACGTGCAGTTCACTTATGAACTGCTGAAGAAAAAAGGCATTGAGGTACGCAAAGTCATTCTGGTGCAAAAGCCATATATGGAACGCAGAGCCTACGCCACATTTATGAAACAGTGGCCGGGCGAAATTGAATCGCTTCAGGTTACCTCAACCGGTGACAACTTCTTCGATTACCTGACCGAAGATCTCACACTGGATTTCGTGCTGGGCGCTCTGATTGGTGATTTCGAGCGTATCCAACACTACCCGGAAAAAGGTTACCAAATCGAGCAACCGATCCCGCCAGAAGTGGAAGCCGCATATCAGGCGCTGAAACCACTCGCCGCTTAAACTTCAAGAAAAAAGGATGGGTTGCCCCATCCTTTTATGTTTGATTGTCAAACGCAGTCTTAACGACCCAGCGCCTCTTTATAATGCTGGCGGCACACCGACACATATTTGTCATTGCCACCAATAGCGACCTGATCGCCCTCTGAAATCGCATTGCCGTGCTCGTCGGTGCGAATCACCATATTTGCTTTGCGACCACAATGACAGATGGTTTTCAGCTCAATCAGTTTATCGGCCCACGACAACAGGTACTTACTGCCTTCAAACAGCTCCCCCAGAAAGTCGGTGCGCAAGCCGTAACACAGAACCGGAATATCCAATTTATCCACGACTTCCGTCAGTTGGTAAACCTGCTCTTTAGAGAGAAACTGGCACTCATCCACCAGCACACAGTGGCGTTTTTCATTCTGATGCAGCTGTTTAATGCTATCAAACAGATTGGTATCCGAGGTGAACAGGTGTGCGTCCGCTTCAAGGCCAATTCGCGAACTGACTTTGCCCACGCCAAAACGATCGTCGATCGCGGCCGTGAAGATCACAGGCGTCATGCCGCGTTCCTGATAGTTAAACGATGATTGAAGCAGTGTGGTCGACTTACCCGCATTCATTGCCGAGTAATAAAAATACATCTGAGCCAAAAGTGCTGTTTCCTGTCTAAAACTAAAATTCGCGCAATTATAAGCGGCTTGGCGTAGTGATTGCCTTAACTCGCTTCGCAATTGCGCGATAAGAAATAAAAAAGGGTGGCTAAGCCACCCTGTAAAACGCTTATTCTGCTTTTTCTTTTGCCACGGTAACCGCAATCGCCAGCTCTTCCAGAGCCGCTGGGTTTGCCAGGCTCGGCGCATCGGTGAGCAGACACGCAGCCGCTGTGGTTTTCGGGAACGCGATAACATCACGGATGTTTTCGGTGCCACACAACAGCATCACCAGACGGTCTAGGCCGAACGCCAGACCCGCATGCGGAGGCGTACCGAACTTCAGCGCATCCAGCAGGAAGCCAAACTTAAGTTGTTGTTCTTCAGCTTCAATGCCCAGCAGGTCAAAGACTGCTGCCTGCATTTTCGCATCGTGAATACGTACAGAACCACCGCCCACTTCGTAGCCGTTCAGAACCATGTCGTAAGCATTCGATAGCGCGCCTTCTGGGTTCGCTTTCAGCTCTTCCGGAGTCATGTTCAGAGGAGAAGTGAATGGGTGGTGCATCGCTGCTACATTACCTTCGTCATCCGATTCAAACATTGGGAAATCAACCACCCACAGCGGTGCCCATGTTGAGTCGTTGGTGATGCCCAGATCTTTACCCACTTTCAGACGCAGTGCGCCAATAGCTTCCGCCACTACGTTGGCTTTGTCTGCGCCAAACAGAATGATGTCGCCAGATTGTGCACCAGTGCGTTCGATAATCGCAGTAACGATCTCTTCAGTCAGGAACTTCGCCACTGGAGACTGAATGCCTTCCATACCGGCAGCCAGGTCGTTAACTTTCAGCCATGCCAGACCTTTCGCGCCGTAAATTGCAACAAAAGACGTGTATTCATCGATTTGTTTACGAGTCAGAGCCGCACCACCAGGAACGCGCAGCGCCGCAACGCGACCTTTTTCATCGTTCGCCGGGCCAGAGAAGACTTTGAAATCCACCTCTTTCAGCAGGTCAGCCACATCAACCAGTTCCATTGGGTTACGAAGATCTGGTTTGTCGCTACCGAAACGACGCATCGCTTCGCTGTATGGCATCACAGGGAAATCACCCAGATCCACGTCCAGCAGCTCCAGCCACATTTCGCGAATCATTTTTTCGGTGATGGCACGTACTTCATCAGACGTCATGAATGACGTTTCAATATCGATCTGAGTGAATTCAGGCTGACGGTCAGCACGCAGGTCTTCGTCGCGGAAACATTTTACGATTTGGTAGTAACGGTCAAAGCCAGACATCATCAGCAGCTGTTTAAACAACTGAGGTGACTGTGGCAGTGCGTAGAAGCTGCCTTTGTGAACACGGCTTGGTACCAGGTAGTCACGCGCGCCTTCTGGCGTTGCTTTGGTCAGTACTGGTGTTTCGATATCCAGGAAGCCGTTAGTATCTAAGAAACGACGAACGAAGCTTGATGCTTTTGCGCGCAGTTTAATGCGGTCGCTCATTTCCGGACGACGCAGGTCCAGGTAACGGTATTTCAGACGTTGCTCTTCTGAGTTCTTCTGGTTGAAGTCCAGTGGCAATACGTCAGAACGGTTAATGATCTGCAGGCGTTTTGCCAGTACTTCTACTTCACCGGTTGCCATATCTTTGTTGATTTGGCTCTCTGGACGAGTGCGTACTTCGCCAGTCAGTTTGATACAGAATTCATTGCGAAGCTGGTTTGCCACTTCAAAAACGTCTGCCATATCGGGATCAACAACCACCTGAACGACGCCTTCACGATCTCGCATATCAATGAAGATCAGTCCGCCTAAATCACGACGGCGGTTTACCCAGCCGCAAAGCTCTACAGTTTGTCCTGCGAGGGACTTGTTCAGGTGACCACAATAATGGCTACGCATAATGAAATTCCCAATCTCTAATTAGTCATCAAATTCTAAGCTGCAGATTCGTGCTCCGACCTGCAGCGCAAAGTTCCATTTATACGCTGAAAGGCGCTTAAGATCGACCTTCCAGAATACAATTTGTTGTGTTTTATCAAGCGCCGCTGTTTTTTAGTACAATAATCCGCCAAATCAGCGATTAAAGCGCCTTCAGCCCGCAAAATTGGCGCTGATTATATACCCAAGTGTTCGCAAAATGCGAGGTCACTTGGGTCAAGAGATAATCTGTCGTATCCTGCCTTTTGCAAATCACCGAAAAATGGAAAAGTTGAGTACTTCGCAATGACCCACCTTCCTCTTCGATTGGGGCTGACCATGTGGTCTCATCCGGCATGGCAAAGCAGCTTTTATGGCAGTGGCACACAAGCCGCGGAACGTTTAGCAAAATACGCTCAAGTCTTTCATACCGTGGAAGGCAACACCACTTTTTACGCTTCCCCTTCTCCGTCCACCGTGCAGAACTGGAAGTCAGCCACGCACGATGCGTTTCGCTTCACGTTTAAATTGCCCAAAAGCATTACCCATCAAAACCTGCTGGTGGGCTGTCAGGATGAGTTAAAGGCGTTTATGACACTGATGGAGCCGCTGCACGACCGGGTCGGGATGTGGACAATTCAACTGCCAGCCGCTTTTGGGCCGGAACATCTCGAACAGCTGAAAAAATTTCGTGCTTATTTCCCTTCAGAGTTCCCACTTGGGGTCGAAGTGCGCCACCTGGCCTACTTTGCCAAAGGCGAAGCCGAACGTGCACTCAACCAGTGGTTAATCGAGGAACGCATCGATCGCATCATCATGGATAGCCGTCCCGTGTTTGCGGCCGAACCGTGCAATGAAGTGATCATCGATGCGCAGATGAAAAAACCCAAAGTGCCGGTGCACGCGATTGCGACAGCAGAGAAGCCGATGATTCGCTTTATCGGCCATCCGGATATGGATGCCAACCTGCCCTTTTTCACGCCCTGGTTGCATAAGCTGCCACAGTGGATAAATGAAGGAAAGCAACCTTACGTGATGATTCATACTCCCGACAATAACTTCGCACCAGAACTGGCAGTCAAGCTCTATCAATCTTTGCAGGCATCCCTGACCCTGCCTGACCTAGCGCCGTTTCCGGCTCAGGATGGTAACAATCAACTGGCCATGTTTTAGGCATTGATTCCAGCGTTCACCACGGCTTAAGAATTTACCGGGAGGAAAGGCCGCCTGTTTAATGACAGAAGGCGAAATTTTTCATAAAATACGCGCCTTTTCTTGAGCCTGATGCATTGTTCAGGCTGACGCTAACCGCCGTGAGGTTACCATGAGCAACAAAGACACTATCTTCTCAGCCCCTATCGACAAGATCGGAGACTTTACGTTTGATGAACGTGTGGTCGAAGTCTTTCCGGATATGATTCAGCGATCGGTACCCGGTTACGCCAATATCATTTCCGCCATTGGCATGCTGGCTGAGCGCTTTGCCAAGCCTCACAGTAACTTGTACGACCTAGGCTGTTCGTTGGGAGCGGCAACCCTGTCGATGCGTCGCAACATCAAGCAGGAAGGCTGTAAAATTATCGGCGTCGATAACTCTGCGGCCATGGTTGAGCGTTGCAAGCTGCACGTCAACGCTTACCGTTCAGATACGCCGGTTGAGATCATCGAAGCGGACATTCGAAACATCGACATCAAAAATGCTTCCGTGGTGGTGCTGAACTTCACGCTGCAATTTCTGTCACCCGAAGATCGCTATACACTGCTGGAAAAAATCTATGCCGGACTGCGTCCGGGTGGCATTTTGATCCTGTCTGAAAAGTTTGTCTTTGAAAATCAGGTAGCCAACGAGTTGCTGATTGATCTGCACCACGACTTTAAACGTGCCAACGGCTACAGCGAGCTGGAAATCAGCCAGAAACGCAGTGCGATTGAAAACGTGATGCGTCCGGATTCTGTCGAAACACACAAAGCTCGTTTTGAGCAGCTGGGCTTTTCCAGCTATGAAGTCTGGTTCCAGTGCTTTAACTTCGGCTCGATGTTCGCCATTAAATAATTGGTTTTAGCAACGTGTTCCCTGCCCTGACGGAACTCATGTTGCCTTTTTGATGACGTCAGGGCGCAGATGTCGCTATTTAGGAAACCCGCCATGTTTGACTTTGGTAACGTTTATTCACTGCTGGCCCAGGACACCCGTCTTCAGCCTTGGCTCAAAATTCTGCCGCAGCAACTGTCTGACTGGCAAGAACAAAGCCATGGAGATATGGACCGCTGGTTACGTGCCTTAAAGAAAATCCCCGATTTCAAACCAGACAATATTGACCTGAAAGATTCGGTGAGCGTGAGCAACAGCGAACCGCTGCCATTGGGCGAGCAGAAGAAGCTGGAAAGCCTGCTGAAAATGTTCCACCCGTGGCGTAAAGGCCCTTATCACCTGCACGGCATTCATATTGACACGGAATGGCGTTCAGACTGGAAATGGGACCGATTGTTGCCACACATCTCACCTCTGAAAGGCCGTAGTGTGCTGGATGTGGGCTGCGGCAACGGTTACCACATGTGGCGTATGCTGGGTGAAGGCGCGCATCAGGTCATTGGTATCGACCCTTCTGAACTGTTTTTGATCCAGTTCGAAGCGGTGCGCAAATTAATGGGCAATAATCAGAACATTCACCTGCTCCCATTGGGCATTGAACAGCTTCCGGAACTGGAAGCCTTTGACACCGTATTCAGCATGGGCGTACTGTATCACCGTCGCTCTCCACTCGACCATCTTATCCAGTTGAAAAATCAACTGATTTCTGGTGGCGAACTGATTCTGGAAACGCTCGTCATCGAAGGGGATGAAAACGCTGTGCTGGTACCGTTCGACCGATACGCACAAATGCGCAATGTGTACTTCTTCCCTTCGGCTCTCGCTCTGAAAGTGTGGTTGGAAAAAGTCGGTTTTGAAGACGTTCGTATTGTCGATGAAAACGTGACATCGCTGGGTGAGCAACGTACGACCGAATGGATGACTCATAATTCACTGCCAGACTACATTGACTCGAATGATCCAACGAAGACAGTGGAAGGCTACCCGGCACCGCGCCGCGCGATTTTGGTCGCTAAAAAGCCATAATTGACACAGTTTTAACTCGCCTTTAGGCCGATAAGACTACCCTAGCACGGGATGCTTGCTGCATCCTTTGCTAAATTTGATAAATCAACTGATAACCAAGAATAAGGTCGCAAATGTTTAAGCGAATCGCACCCGTTGTTGCACTTAGCATGCTTTCCGGTTGCACATTATTGAAGGGTGATGAATACCATCAAGCTACGCTGGACGCGATTCAACAGTCCGAATCCAACCTTGCCAACAAATTCACCAATCTTGAACTTCAAATCAGTAATCAGCTCGATTACATCGATAGCCTGGAAAGTCAGGTCGTTTCCCTCAAATCTGAAGTCAAAGAACTCAAAGTTATTGCAGCAAAACCCCAGCCTGCGACTCAAGCACAACCTAAAGCCGCTCCGCCGATCATCGTAGAAGCGACGCCTCGTCACGAAGTGGTGCTCGGTGAGATTGAAAAAGTCACCATTGATGCCATTAAGAAAGGTTTTGATGCCCGTATTGATACTGGCGCGGCAACCTCTTCGCTGAATGCGGTCGACATCGAAGAGTTCGAGCGCAACGGCAAGAACTGGGTTCGTTTCCATCTTACGGATGAAACCGGTGCCAAGGACGAGAACAGTTGGATTGAAGCTCCGATCCTACGCTACGTGCGTATTCGCCAATCCACCAGTGAGCAAACCGAACGCCGGGCCGTGGTGGAATTGTGGGTAAAATTGGGCTCTATTCACGAAAAAACACAGTTCACGCTAGCAGACCGCTCACAGATGAGCCATCCTATTCTTCTTGGCCGCGAGTTTATCCGCGACATCGCGGTTGTTGATGTAAGTCGCAAGTATATTCAGACAGAAACCAAATAATAATAAGGCCACTTATGACGTCACGAGTTCCGTTTTATCTATCTATATTTTTGTTGGTAGCGGCTGGCATTACTTTGAGTGTCATGCGCCACCAAAGCTATGGAGTACCTTGGACGCCGGGTGAAACGCGTCAGGTTTGGGATGTAGAGGCTCGCATTGAGTTCATCGCCCAGGGTAAAGAAGCCAAAGTCTCTCTCGCTGCTCCTCATACCCAAGATGGTTACACGCTGGTCGGTGAAAACGCCTCTTCTCCGGGTTACGGCATCTCTTACGTCACCACCGAATCCGGCCGCCGCGCCGAATGGTCAATCCGTCACGCCAGTGGTCCTCAGACAATCTATTACAAAGCGCAATTTTTGGTAGACCCACAGGCTAAGAGCACACCGATTCCACCGAATGGTGAAATTGTTAAGCCAACGTTTGATGGGCCGGAAGAAGCCGCCGCCGTCGCTGTCATTGAACGCGCCAATCGCCTGTCTGCCGATCACGTAACCTTTGCCCGCGAACTGATCAAAACGTTGAACGATTCTGAAAGCCAGAATGCGTCACTGCTGCTGAACAACAAATCCAAAGTGGATACCGCTCAGAAACTGCTGTCTTACGCGCAGGTTCCGAACAAAGTTGTTGGTGTTATTCAACTGGAAGACGGCCGTCGTCGTCAAACGATTCAACACATGAACGAAGTGTGGAACGGCAAGAAATGGGTACTGTTTAACCCGGAAACCGGCACTCAGCCGACGCATCCAAACCTGCTGGTGTGGGATGAATCAAATGTGTCTCTGTTGGATGTCGTGGGCGGTCAGAACAGCCAGGTGCACTTCAGCATGATTGCTCAGGATGTCACACCACAGCAGGCAACCAACAGTAAAGTAGAATCGGATGGACTGCTGAACCTGTCCATTCACAGCCTGCCTCTTGAAGAACAGGCGATGTTCAAAACTATCATGTTGATCCCAATTGGCGCGCTCATCGTCGTATTCCTGCGCGTGATTATCGGTTTGAAAACATCCGGTACCTTTATGCCAGTGCTGATTGCGGTCGCGTTTGTACAGACTCAGTTAACCACGGGTATTGTCGGCTTCCTGCTGATTGTCGGTACTGGTTTGATCATTCGCAGCTACCTGTCGAAGCTCAACTTATTGCTGGTCGCCCGGATTTCGGCGGTAATCATCTCGGTTATCCTGATCATCTCTATTTTCACCGTTGTCGCGTTTAAAGTCGGTCTGACGGAAGGCCTGACCATCACATTCTTCCCGATGATCATTCTGTCTTGGACCATCGAACGCATGTCGATTCTGTGGGAAGAAGAAGGCGCGAAAGAAGTCATTCTTCAGGGTGGTGGTTCGCTGTTCACCGCAATACTGATTTATCTGGCGATGACAAACTCTTACGTTCAGCATCTGACCTTTAACTTTATCGGCCTGCAACTGATCGTTCTGGCAGCTATTCTGCTTCTGGGTACTTACACCGGATACCGCATTACAGAGCTGCGTCGCTTCAAACCACTAGCAGACGGAGATTAATATGTTTTTCTCTCTTTCTGAGTACACCTCCCCTTTTAAGCTACGCCATAAGGGGATCATGGGCATGAACAAGCGAAACCATAGCTACATTGGCCGCTACAATGATCGTTCAAAATTTCCGCTGGTGGATGACAAGCTCAAAACCAAACTGATCGCCCAGCGGGCCGGATGTACCGTCCCTCAACTGATTGGCGTGATCAGCAATCAGGGTGACGTGAAACGCATCCACGACATGGTCAAAGAGTGGCCGGGGTTTGTGATCAAACCTGCCCGTGGCAGCGGTGGTAAAGGTATTCTGGTGGTGGTTTCACATAAAGATGGTGTCTACACCAAACCATCCGGTTCGACAATCGGCAAAGAGGATGTCGAACGCCACATCAGTAATGCGCTGGCCGGGCTTTTCTCTCTTGGCGGCAAAAACGATGTGGCCGTGGTGGAAAACCTGATTAAGTTTGATGACTGCTTTGATGGCTTCAGCTACGAAGGTGTGCCTGACGTACGTATCATCGTGTTTAAAGGTTATCCGGTCATGGCGATGATGCGCTTATCAACGTCGGCATCAGACGGTAAAGCGAACCTTCACCAAGGCGCTGTCGGTGTCGGAATTGATATCGCGACCGGTAAAGCTGTGCGCGCTGTACAGTTCAACCGTCCGGTCACGCATCACCCAGATACAGGTAAAGAACTCAACACGCTGCAGGTTCCTCACTGGGAACGCTTACTGACTCTGGCGGCCAGTGCCTGGGAAATGACAGGTCTTGGCTACATCGGCACTGATATGGTGCTGGATAAAGAAGAAGGTCCTATGGTTCTGGAACTCAATGCGCGTCCGGGCTTGGCGATTCAAATTGCCAACGGTGCGGGCTTGCTGCCACGTTTGCATCATATTGAAAGTTTGGGCACACCATTGATCGCGCCAACGCCAGCGGAGCGCGTGGCCTATGCCGCTAAGCAATTTGGCCTGTGAGACAACGAATCGGGGCGCGCAAAGCGCCCTTTTTTATCTCGTCATCAAAATTCAGCGCTTCAGGTATCCCAGATTCAACAGCGTCAATCCAACAACAAAACAGACAAGTTGAAAAGTCGGTAGCACACCCGCCACTGCGCCTGACATCAATCCTGAACCTGAACTCACAGCGACAAGTTTGTACATCCTGACCTCCTCAATTCAATCGCTGCATTTGAAATCTCAACCGCTTGAAAAGCAAACACCGTGACATTGATTGCGAGTCAATTCTCAGCGCATGACGAAGCCTGCATCTGTCGCTGACCGATGGCAGGCACAAAAAAACGCCTTCACAAGGAAGGCGCTTTATCACGGGTTCACAGTCAACCAGTTCGAATGTTAGCTTAGCTCTTCAGCCAATAACTGCTCATCCGTTTTAGGCTTATCAGTCTGACCAAAGCCACGCAGACCCACGACGTGTACGTGCTCGTGATCTTTGAACACTTTACGCACCAGTTTGTAGGTGGTGCCTTTTTCCGGGCTGATGTTCTCTGGTGCCGCAATCAAAAGCTGCATATCCAGACGTTCACACAGCTCGAACAACGTGGCGATGGATTTGGCATCCAGACGCGCAGCTTCATCGAGGAACAACAGACGACATGGCATGATGTCTTTACTACGCAGACGGCGGGATTCTTCTTCCCAGCTCTGCACCACCATCAGCAGAATCGACTGACCCGTACCGATCGCTTCACCTGTCGACAGTGCGCCTGATTCCGCTTGCAGCCAACCGTCTGAGCCACGGTTCACTTCCACACTCAGTTCCAGGTAGTTGCGGTAATCCAGCAGCTCTTCACCGAGTACTTGCGGCGAACGCTGCCCCATGTCGATGTGTGGGTTCACGCGTTGGAACAGTTTTGCCATCGCTTCTGAGAAGGTGTAGCGCGCAGTTTCGAACAAGTCTTTATGCTGAGCTTGATGCTCAGACAGGCCAGCCAGCAGAATCTCATGGCTTTCACGCACTTTGACATTCAAGCGCACGCCTTTCACCTGACCAAAAGCGATGTTCGACAAGCCTTGGTTCAACATGCGAATGCGGTTCTGCTCGCGCTGAATGGTTTTACGAATGATGCTCGCCACTGAATCAGAACTGATCGCCAAGCGGTTTTCACGTTGTGTCAGCTCTTCCGTCAGACGCGCCAGTTCCACTTCCATCTCTTCAATCGCTTCAACCGGATCGTCGGTACGAATGATGTCTTGGCGGATACGTTCACGCAGGTGCTGATACACTGCGATATAGAACAGTACTTTGCGCTCTGGGCGCGAGTTATCTTCAGACTGGCGCAGCGAATCACGCAGATCTTCGTTGTTTGCCACTGCAAGACGCAGCGCACCCAAGGATTTATCCGACATGGAACGTAGTTCATCGGCCGACAAATACGCCAGTTCACGTTTGTGCAGGCGACGTTCTACATCGTTTTCACGCGCCAGACGCAGTACCGAGCACCAACCCGCTTTCGCATTGACGACAAACGTGCGCAGATCTTTATAGTCTTTCTCGACTTTCTTCATGCGCTTCGCCAGCGCTTTCATTTCCAGCTCTGTCGAAGTGATCGTGCGCTCGTATTCGCTCTTACGGCCACGAGACGCATGCAAACGCTCTTGCAATTCATCACGGCGACGTTGAGCACGCTCCAGCGCGCCTTCGTCCGCATGAACACCAAAATCTTGCAGCTCTTGTTTGAACTCTTGAACCGTTTCCAGTTTCGCTTGGTGAGAACTCTTCAACGATGCCAATACCTGATTGTACTGGTTCATCTGCGCCTGAGCTTGTTTGAGCTCTTCACGGCTGCGGTTACGCAGGTTTTCTGCCTGCACCAGCTTCGCTTTGAGCTGTTCGCTCAGTTCACTGCTCTGGCTCAACAGATCGACAGAATCGGAATACGCGAAGTGGTGACGACGCTCAACCAGATCCGACAAGGCAAAGATCTGTTTCTTAAGTTGCTGCAGCGCGATATCCGCTTGCTGGTATTGCGCTTCCAGCGCATCAAACTGCTCTGGATCGGCTTCCAATGCGGACGCAATTTTTTCCAGCTGTTCAATCGCTTTACCGTGCGCTGCCAAGAACGATTTGGCTTCTGACAGTTGTGCAATCTTGGCTTCAATCTCGTCAAAGCGAGCCTGAAGCGAATCGTCTTCAAGCAGCAGCATGTTTGGCGCGATCTTATCCAGCGAAGAAATCGCCTGCTTACTCAGTTGCAGTTGGCTGCGCTGTTGCTGCTCCTGACCGTCCAGTTCGGCCAGCGTGCGGCTGAGCTGGTTGCGTTTATCGCGGACTTGTTGCAGTGCTTGTTCTGGATCGGCGTCAAACGCGACTTGCAGATGCTGCGCCACAAACTGGTTAAAGTTGCTGTACAAGCGTTGCAGTTTTTGTGAATCGAATGCCGCTTTCGCGTGCTCTTCAACCACTTCTTCGCGTTCATTGCGCAGCAGTTCCAGACGCTGTTCACGCGCTGCGCGGCCAAACAGTGGGATTTTCGGAAAACGCGAATAGCGCATCTGGCGATCATTAAGCTGAACGCACACCGCCCCTTCCAACTCTTCGGCATTGATGGAGCTGTCATCGAACGCGTCGATGTCGCCTTCGATCAGGTACAAGTCTTCCGGACAGTCGTCCAGTTCAACCAACTTCTCTTTGATGCCAGACAGATCCGATACCACAATCGCATGACGTGCCGGACCGTACATCGCACTGAAGTAAGGCGCATCGTCGATGGTAATGTCATCGTAGATTTCCGACAGCAAAACGCCGCCCAGTGTATCCGCCAGACCTTTCAGACGCGGGTCGTTTGAACCACCCGGAGAAGCCAGACGCTCAATCTCACCTTCCAATTTTGCTCGGCGTTCAGCCAGCTTATCTTTGGCGATTGACTGCGCTTTCTCTTCTTCCAGCACCTGCTGCATTTGCGACATCACGGACTGGCTGTCGGCCAGTTCTGCGCTACTTTGCTCACGCAGTACTTCCAGTGCGTCGTTGGCTTTGATCCACGCGGGCGCAATGGCTTCCAGACGCGCGATTTCGGCCTGATAATCCTGCTCACTACGGCGTTGCTGACTGCGTTTTTCACGCAGCTCTTCCTGGCTCATTTCCAGACTTTCAATCAACTCTTCGTGGCGCTCACGCTCTTGCTCCAGCGTGATGTCATCTGCCAGCGTAACCTGATGCTGTTTCTGGTAGCTGTCAGCCAGCTGGCGCACGTTGCGTTGCTGCTCGATGCGACGTTCCAGATCGCGCTGCTGCGCGTACCATTGGTGTTCGTTTTGCGTGATTTGCTCTGCATCGCGCGCCTGACGAATCAGTTGCTGTGCTTTGTTGGCGGCATCGTTGCGCTCAACCTCACCCAGCACACTTTTCACCAACGTAAACGCGTTGTCGAACTGCTCGGCAGCCGCGGAGGACATGTCCAGTTTGTGTTTCAGTGCCAGCAGTTCAGAAGTGCGTTCGTCCTGCTGATCTTTAAGCTGCGCCACCAAAGCTTGCGCACTGTCAGCGCTGATGGTGTCATCGCCCAACAGTTGCTGCGCTTTTGTAAGCGCGTTCAGAGCCTGTTGGTATTGCAGTGCGCGAGTTTGCTGCACGTCGAGTGCTTGCTGATAATCGGCCAACTGCGTTTTCAGGCTGTCGACTTCTTCTTCCGCTATCGTCGCCTGCTCTTCAGTCATCATCACGCGCTCTTGCGCTTCTTCGACGACCATCATCTGCTCTTCGAGACGAACACTCAGCTCTTCCAAATCATCTTGGTAGCGTTCAATCTTCTCCTGCTGACGCAGTGCATTCTGCACCAGTTGCAGGTGGTCAGATGCGCCTTGGTAATCCTGCTCCAGCGCCGCTTCCGTCTCAACCAGTATTTCCAGCTCTTCGTGAACACGGTTCAGTAAGCTGTTTTGCTCAATCAAGGTTTCACGCGCGCTGAACAGCTCACTGCGCAGCGCCAGCGTTTGACCCATTTTATTGCGACGATCGTTGGCGTGACGCATGTAGTCCGCCGCCACGTAGTTGGTCGATTCGGTGATCAAATGTTTGAACAGATCACGGTCAGCCTGAGTGGTTTTGATCGCTTCCAGCGTCATGCGGTTTTCACGCAGCGCCGATTCCATATCCTGGAACGCTTTTTTCACGCCGCCATTTTGTGGCAGCAGATAATCACGCAGGGAGCGGGTAATCGCACTGGATATACCGCCGTACAGCGATGCTTCAATCAGACGATAGAATTTGGAGCGGTCGCTGCTGTTACGCAGTTTCTTCGGAATGACACCGAATTCAAACATTTGGTTGTGGTAATCCACGATGGACGGAAACGCTTTGAAGTGCGCCCCTTCGATGGCTGCCACAGAATCTTTAACTTCATTGATTTGACGTACGCGCGCATGTTTATCCGAGACGCTTTCAATCAACACATCGGTTGGTTTGATGTGGCTTGGCAAGCCCTGAATCACAAACGGTTTGATGTCGACTTTTTTGTCACGGCCAGCCACTTGCTGCAGCTTCACCACAAACAGCAAACGCTGCTTACGCGAGTTGACCACATCCAGCGCGGCATAACATGCGCCCGGCTGTAGCTTACCGTACAGGCCTTTATCACGTGATGCCTGCGAGCTGCCCGCTTCCGTCGTGTTACGGAAATGCAGTAGCGTTTGGTCCGGGATCAGTGCGGTAATAAACGCAGCCATCGTGGTCGATTTACCAGCGCCGTTACCACCAGAAAGCGTAGTCACCAAATTATCGATATCAAAAGTACGCGCAAAGAAGCCGTTCCAATTGATCATGGTCAGCGATTGATATTTACCTCTTTCAATCATGCTCATGCTTCACCTTCCAGCTCTGTTTGCTCGTCATAATCGTGTTGTTCTGTGTCTTCGTCGTTGTCGAGCAGGCTTTGCTGACTTGGCTCCTGAGTATGCACCACGGCCTCACCATCGCGGATCAAACGCAGCTGCGCTTCACGCATATCGTCACCCACACGCACATCGGCACCAAAACGGAAAACCGCTTCAGTAATGCGGAATTTTGCGGTTTCACCAATGTTGATGATCATGCCAAGGCGGCGCAGACGGCGCAGCGAAGTCCGCACTTTTTCAAA
Organism: Vibrio sp. LQ2; assembly: GCF_023920125.1. Classification (NCBI taxonomy): domain Bacteria; kingdom Pseudomonadati; phylum Pseudomonadota; class Gammaproteobacteria; order Vibrionales; family Vibrionaceae; genus Vibrio; species Vibrio sp. LQ2. Next base: position 516,596 of record NZ_CP085308.1, on the reverse strand, counting down.
CAGCTTCTCTTTGTCGAGGTCTGAACCATTGGCACGGTTCGTCACCAGCTTCATCAGTTTTTTCTCGTCCGACAGGGTCAGCAGCTCGTCGTACAGTTCCTGATTAGTAAAAATACCTTCATGCGCCAGACGTTCCGGGCTCAGGTAAAGGAAACACAGCACTTTGCCCACCAGCATGTCGAGTTCCGACAGTACACTGCGGTTTATGAGGGATGTCGAGCGCGGACGCAGATAGAAGAAACCTTCCGGTGCACGCACCAGTTCCGTGTTGTAACGCTGATAAAACAGAGCCAGTTCCGGCTCAAAATCAGACAAAAATGCATGGTTGTCCATGTCGTCGCTCGAGATATGACGACCTGCGCGCAGCAGGCTATCGAGCGCCGGGAAAAGCGGGTTTACAATCGCTTTGGCCAGATTCTCTGGCATGTATTCATTAATATCGGTCGATGACATTTGCTTGTACCTTTGCGCCAAAATCGTTAATCGCTTGCCAGTCTGGCTGAATGGCTCGGTAATCCGAGTCTGAGTAACCCAGACGCACGGCCTGGTCGACAACGATTCGGGCTAAATCGAAATGATGAGTTCGCGGATGGGTCGCGAGGTAATCACGCAGCACGCTGCCAAGGTCTATCGGTTGACCTTGGTCTTTATGCACTTTCAGCATATTACCGATGCGCTCTGCCAACTCATCATTGACCTGTTTAAATTCCTCGTACTCGACTTCGGCCGGAACATGACCAGTAACTTCATCATCACGCAGCACCAATGCTTCATCACGCAAATCGCTCAGGCGTTCTGCATCGGCGTACGTCAGATACCAGGGTTGGTCGAAGTAATCGTTCACCGATTGACGCAGACGCTGGCTGAAAGCGCGGTTCTGGTCCATATCGATGGCGGTACGAATGAATTTGTGTACGTGACGGTCGTAGCCAATCCACAGGTCAATAGCCTGTTGGCCCCAACTGGTAATGCGGTCAAGCTTCATCTGCAACGCAAACAGCGTCTCTTCAATGAATTCCAGTTCCGCATCACCGTACACAATTTCCTGAATATCGAGAATTTGAGTCTGCAACTCATCACCCGCTGCCTGCAAGGTATCCTGCAGTTCACGCAGCGTCGAAGAGGTCTCAGAAAGCAGAGCTTCACAGTTGTTGATCGCATCGCGCCAGTCTTTGTTCAGCAGCTCTGCAATTTGCTGCTTCACCGACTGTTGCTGTTCGTCCATCACACGTTGGTTGAGGTCGATGCGGTCAAAAATTTCGCTCACAGAGTATTTCAGCACGCCATAAACGTTCTTTTTCCAGTGGCCTGGGGTTCCGCCCTGCTGAGCAGATTCCACGGCTTTGGCCATTTCATCCGCCACCATGGATAGCTGAATAGAAAGTTTAAGCTTGGAAAACTCACGGTGGCGCACGTAGTAGTCGGTAATGCCGACTGCCAGTGGCGATAATCGGTAAATACTAGCACCGTCCGTGACTTCGCTGGTGAAGCGGCTAATCAAGCGTTGCTTCACCAGTTCGTTAATCGCGTTATTAGCACGGAATGCAGACGCTTCACCCGTGTCTTCAAACATTCGAGTCACGATGACAAATGCATCGTGCAACTCTCCTTCACCTAGCTCTTCGTCGAACCGTTCGTTGCTCAGCACCGCGATAGCGATAAGAAACGCGAGTCGCTCAGTCGTCAGGTTCAATGAGAAATCATGCTGCTTGACCCAGCTGACCAATTCATCGATTGGCTGCTCTGCAGCGTTCTGAGTTAACTCACTCATTGTTATTCCTGTTATTGTTTCTTCTTGGCCCATACGTGAATGTATCGGCCTAATGAGAGGTACGGCTCTTGGCGACAGAATTTTTGTTCTAAAGCCAGTACATCTTCATATTGGTATTCGCCCATATTTTTCATGTTACCAATGTAATCACTGAAACAACGGATACCTGACTTACCACAGATTTCAAAACCGGCGTCTTCTATCCATTGATAAACGTCCGTCGGAATTAAGCCTTTCTGCGGTTGAAGTTTAAAACGTTTACGGTGAGGCATGCCTTCCAGAACGTGAGGAATGTTACCGCAAACCGCATTCTTATAAACCAGACCGTGATAGTTATAGAACATCACCGACACCATACCGCCCGGGCGAACTTGCGCCAGCAAGTTATCCAGCGCGGGTCTCGGATCCGCCAACCATTCCATTACGGCGTGGAACATGACAATATCCACCGGGTCTGACAGGTGGTCCTGAATGGACTGGACCGGTGAATGAACCAAGCGATACTGCTCAAGCAGACCGTGATTTGCAATATCCTTTTCTGCCAGCTGCAACATTTCAGAAGACAGATCACACAGGGTGACACGGTGCCCTAGCTTGGCCAGTTTTTGTGACATTTGGGCCAGACCGCCGCCTGCATCTAAAACGTGCAAAGGCTTGCTTGCTTCGCCAAAATGCGATAGCAATTGCAGTAAATCTTCCCAAACAATGACTTGGCGGATTTCGCCTTTGTCAGAACCGTATATATTTTTTGCAAATTTGTGGGCAATATCGTCGAAATTGCGATCTTCTGTCACAGTGGCTTGAGTTATGATAATCAATCGTGCTGCTATTCTGTCATAGGAATGGCAGGAATAAAGAGGCTTTAGCCCTTTTTATTATCAAGTGCTGTTTTTTCGGACTATTTGTTTATGTTTGAGCTGAAAAAAATTGTTTCCTCTTTACTGATGCCACTTCCGGCGTTGTTGATTATTGGATTTGTGGGCCTGATGCTGATCATGTTCACCGCCAAACGCAAAACCGGATGCCTTGTTGTTTTATTTTCTCTGTTTGGCATTTTCTTAATTTCATTCCAGCCTGTGTCCAGTCGTCTCTTGATGCCTTTAGAGCGTCAGTATACAGCCTTCCTGCCGGTTGACGGCACGATTGATTACGTGATGGTGCTGGGTAACGGGCATGTGGTCGACGACCAAATTCCACCGACATCGGAACTAAGTCGCGCGGCATTAATGCGTCTGACCGAGGGTATCCGCATTATGCGTTTGTATCCGGGTTCGAAACTGATCCTGTCAGGTTACGCAGGTGGTAGTGAGTTCAGTCATGCCCGCATGCTGGCTCGAGTCGCGCTGGCGCTGGGCGTTGCGAAATCCGATATTATTTTGCTGGAAACAGCAAAAGATACCTGGGAAGAAGCACGTCAGGCCGCGGCATTCGTGCAGCAACGTAAACTGGTGCTGGTGACGTCAGCCAGTCACATGCAACGCGCGTTAAATGAGTTCCACTCTGCGGGCTTACAGCCTATTCCAGCACCGACCAACTTTCTGGCTCAAACCAATATCAGTCAGCCTTGGGATAAATACACCCCCAAAGCGCTGTATTTGGAGCAGACAGAACGTTACTGGTACGAAAGTATGGGCTTAATTTGGCAGTCACTGCGTGACTGGGTAGCCGGCCATGAACAGACCGCGCCGATCAATAACGCCGAAACCACGTTGCAGTAAATACTGCATGGGAAGAAACAAAAAAAGACCCGCTGAAGCGGGTCTTTTTCTTTCAGCGTCAACGCTTAATCACCTGCAAACATGTAACCTTCACCATGTACAGTCACAAAGATCTGCGGGTTCTTTGGATCAAACTCCATCTTGGCACGCATACGACGAATCAACACATCGATGGTGCGATCATTCGGCGCATCGACCCGATGACTGATCATATTGAGAATACGCTCGCGGCTGAGCACCTGATTAGGGTACGCCGACAAAGCAACCAACAGCTCATACTCCGCCTTCGTTAAACGCACAGGTTCGCCATTACGAGTTAATGAACGGCGCTGGATATCAAACGTCCATTCGCCAAAACGCACGAGCTTGTCGTCGTCCGGCTCGAGTTCGTGATTGCAGTGGCAGGCAGTGGAAATACGCCACAATAAATTTTTCACGCGAACCAACAGCTCACGTAGTTCAAGCGGTTTGGTGACATAATCGTCAGCACCCATTTCGAGGCCAATAATTCTGTCGATGCTATCCGTGCGTCCAGTAACCAGAATGATTCCAATATCTGATTGCCCGCGAAGTTCTCGCGTCAGTAACAAACCATCTTCACCTGGCAAATTGATGTCCAGCATCACCAGGTCAATGTCATGTTCACTGAGCGCCTGACGCATCTCTACCCCATTTTCAGCCTCTGTTACCTGATAACCCTCTTTCTGAAAGTAACCAGCCAGCTTACTGCGGGTAACGATGTCGTCTTCAACAACTAGTATGTGATAGCTCATTGACACCACTTTATGCTCATTCGAAATACTCCGTAATTCTATTCATAAACAGTCATAATTCTAGTCTGCAATCCAAAAACCTCAGGGTTTATTGATTCAAAGCAATCTCTGAGCAAGCTATTAATTTGCTGACGTATTTGTTCATATTTTTTCATGGTTTGCGTTATTGCTATTCATGTTTATTGTTTAGACTTATAGGGAGAAAGTATCCGGAGTCTAACCATGCAAGAAGTAAAAGCATTTAACGAAAAGCGCGCCGAAATTTATTGGTGGTTGTCGAGTTTGTTCAGTAAAGAGCTCAGTGATAAAGAGATCGAGCAATATCATTCACCCGAAATTCGTGCCTTTCTGACTGGCTTGAGTGAAAACGCCGGACTGAAAGCGGCGGTGACGCATCTGGTGGAAGCACTGAACCGCTTGCTCGACCGTGACGATGCCCGCCTTGAATTGGCGGCCGACTTTTGCGACCTGTTTTTAAAATCAGACAAGGATTCAGCCCTGCCCTACGCCTCCGTTTACCTTGGTAAAACAGGCCTGTTGAACGATACTCCGGCACAAGAAATGGCTGACTTGATGAAACAGCACGGCGTTGCGATTCACGACTCACTGAACGAACCAGCTGATCATTTGGCTGTCGAGTTGGATTTCTTGGGACATATGATTATTCGCTCCAACGAACTGGAAAAACAGTCACATATGGAACAAGCCTTTTCTGAACAGGCCGAATTTATCCAATCTCATCTCTTGAGTTGGGTACCAACTTTCGCGACCCGTTGCCAGTCGCTTGATCAATTTGGTTTTTACGCCGCAGTCAGCGAGCTTCTGGTCGCTTTCCTGCAACTTGATCAGGCTTATCTGACTGACGAATAGTTCGCTATCATGCTCACAAATTGAAGAATATCGCGCGAACTTTGTGACGATCATTTGATCTCATCCGATGAATTTCGTTGCGAGTTCACGCGTTGCGGACTACTATATTGGCCGCAAACGATAAAATATGAATTTAAGATGCAAACCGCTGTTTTCGAGCGGTTTTTGTGTTTTTACTACTTTTAGGCTTCACTTGCAGTACAAGCCTAACCGCTGCTGAATCTGATAGCACGACGCATTTTGTTGCGCTCAGCAGTCATCGACAGGACAAACCTATGGCTACGATTAAAGACGTTGCACGCCTGGCTGGCGTTTCAACAACAACCGTATCTCACGTAATTAATAAAACTCGATTTGTTGCAGAAGCCACACAAGAAAAAGTGATGGATGCTGTTAAAGAGCTGAACTATGCACCGAGCGCTGTAGCTCGAAGCCTAAAGTGCAACACCACACGAACGATTGGTATGTTGGTCACTCAGTCCACCAACCTATTCTTCTCCGAAGTGATCGATGGTGTGGAAAGCTACTGTTACCGTCAGGGTTACACGCTGATCCTGTGTAACACCGGTGGTATTTACGAAAAGCAACGCGACTACATCCGCATGCTGGCGGAAAAGCGCGTAGACGGTATTTTGGTTATGTGTTCTGACCTGACCGAAGAACTGCTGGAAATGTTGGAAAGCCATTCTGACATTCCTAAGGTGATCATGGATTGGGGTCCAGAGACCTCTCAGGCTGATAAGATCATCGATAACTCCGAAGAAGGTGGTTATCTGGCAACCAAATACCTGACTGACCGCGGTCACACTGATATCGCTTGTCTGAGTGGCCATTTCGTTAAAGCCGCCTGTCAGGAACGTATTGCTGGTTTCCGCCGTGCGATGGCAGAAGCAAACCTGCCTGTCCGCGAAGACTGGATTCTGGAAGGTAACTTCGAGTGTGACACCGCCGTACTGGCCGCAGATAAAATCATCGCCATGGACAAACGTCCAACCGCCGTATTCTGTTTTAACGATACGATGGCGCTTGGCTTAATGAGCCGCCTGCAACAACGTGGGATCCGTGTTCCGGAAGATATGTCCGTTATCGGTTATGACAACATTGAGCTGGCGGAGTATTTCTCTCCACCGCTAACCACTATCCACCAACCTAAACGTCGTGTAGGTAAAAACGCATTCGAAATATTACTCGAACGAATCAAAGATAAAGAGCACGATCGCCGTATCTTCGAGATGCATCCGGAGATTGTAGAGCGCGACACAGTAAAAGACTTGACAAAACAATAACTTTGCAGAAAATCAACATGTCTGAATTGTCTATTTAGATTCAAAATCAATGAATCAAGTTGCAATGGTTGGACATATATATTTGAATAACATCACATTTGCACAAGATAAATGTGATGTTTATCCAAATTTTTGATTATCCTTTTTTTGAAGGAAATGTCACGCACAGGGCAAACCATCTGAAAAGGTGGGACGCAAAGCCTCCGGCCTAAACCCAATTCGGGTAGGTAGCGGGGTTACCGATGGCAAAAATGCATACACTAAGAAGTTGACTCCTAACTGACATACTCTCTGCATTCTTTTGCTATTTTCTCGGACCTGACTTTGGTGGCGTATTAATTAATACACCGAGACTTACAGCATGGATAAACCAATACTAAAAGATTCAATGCGGCTCTTTGAGCAATTTGGACGCGTTAAATCTCGTTCAATGTTTGGTGGCTTTGGGATTTTTGTTGATGACACAATGTTCGCATTGGTGGTTAACGACAGACTTCACATTCGCGCCGACGATGCTTCAACAGCCAAGTTCAAACAACAAGGCTACGAGCCTTATGTTTATAAAAAGCGCGGATTTCCCGTTGTAACCAAGTATTTCGCTTTGCCGGAAGACTGTTGGTTAGACACCGCAAAAATTCTGGAAGACGCGAAAGCGGCATTAGCAGTGGCCAAAGATGAGCGTGAGACTCAAGCCCAAGCGAAGCCGGATCGTCTTAAAGATCTCCCTAACCTGCGCCTTGCAACCGAACGAATGCTGAAAAAAGCCGGCATCGAAACGGTGGAAGATCTGCAGGAGAAAGGTGCCGTAGAAGCTTACAAAGCCGTTAGACAATCACATTCTTCAGATGTCGGCTTGGAGCTTCTGTGGGCACTTGAAGGCGCTATTGAGGGCAAGCACTGGTCAGTTATCCCTCAGACGCGTCGCGACGAGTTGTTACAGCGTTTGTCGTAAACCTTTTTGAGAGCAACTTCATTAAAAGCATCCGTTCACGGATGCTTTTTTCTTTGAGTGAAAGAAAATATCGCTTTTCCCTGTCTGGTTACGTATACCTTAGATAACCGTATAACGAGAAACATCGATGAGTAAGAAGTTAGTTCTAGGCTTAATTTTGCTGGCCGTGATCATTGGATTAGGGCTCACGTTCAGTCAATACCTCACTCTGGACAATGCCAAAGCTCAGCAAGCGCTGTTGTCGGACTATATCGCCGAACATTTGCTTGCTGCTGCCCTGATTTACTTTGTCAGCTACGTCTTGATTACGGCGTTCTCGATACCCGGCGCAGCCGTTGTCACATTGCTTGGAGCAGCATTGTTCGGCTTTTGGCTCAGTCTTTTGCTGGTCTCTTTCACCAGTACCATCGGTGCAACACTAGCCTTTCTGAGCAGCCGTTATCTGCTTCGAGACTGGGTTCAACAACGATTTGGTGACAAACTGAACGCAATCAACCAAGGCGTTGAGCGTGATGGCGCGTTTTATTTGCTGTCATTACGGCTGATCCCTGTATTCCCGTTCTTTCTGATAAACCTCTTGATGGGCCTAAGTCCCATTAACGTTGCCCGCTACTATTGGGTCAGCCAGTTGGGTATGCTGCCTGGCACTGCGGTGTATCTAAACGCCGGCACACAACTGGCACAAATTGATTCATTATCCGGCATTGTCTCGCCATCGGTGTTGCTGTCATTCGCCTTACTTGGGGTGTTTCCACTGCTCATGAAATGGGTGATGAACCGGCTGGTCAGACGCTCTGCCAACACGGTACAACGATGAAAATATTCATAGCCGCCAATCCGACGGAAGCACACTTGCTGTGCGAACTGCTAAAACAAGCCAATATTGCCTGTGAGGTGCGTGGAGAAGGTTTGTTTGGTCTGCGCGGTGAGTTGCCGATGAATGATGAAACTGCGCCTTACATCTGGTTGTATGACGTGACTCAGCATGAGCGGGCGCAAGCTATCATTGAAGATTATCAAAGCCCGTCCAGCAGTTCCCGTTCAACACCATGGCAGTGTGCACATTGTGGTGAGCTTAATGAGCGTCAGTTTGCCGTATGCTGGAATTGCGGAAAAGCCGATGACTTGGCAGATTAAGAGCGAATCTGCTGCTGAATAAACTCAATAGACACCTGATTAAACACATCAGGTTGCTCTACGTTGCAGACGTGGCCACAATCAGGAATTTCATGCAGTTCACTCTGCTGGTGAGCAGCGACCATTTCTTTGACCGGTTGGATAAACATGTAGTCCCGCTCGCCCATCAGATACAGCGTCGGAATTGCCAGCTCACGTTCCTTGAAGTAACGCATCAACGGATTCACTTCCGCGGTCAGGGTGTACCAGCGTTTGAATTCTTTCTGGCACAATTTACGCGCTTCATGGATAAAAAGATGGCGGGACTCTTTCTGACTGCGTTGTGGCATCACAATATAAGCAAATAGGCGATACAGCCACATATAAGGGATAAAGTGCTGACTGAAATGGCCAAGTTTCACCAATACCTGCGAGCGGATGTTAAGCCGAGTAATCGCCCCACCAAGCACCATCGAGCGTACGCGCCCGGCAGATATCTCAGCCACATTCCGTACAATAATTGTACCCAGCGACATGCCCACAAAATGAGCCGAGTGAATTTTCAGGTGATCGAGAACCCGCAACACATCCTGAGTAACCGACTGAAACGTATAACGTTTGGACATCAAGCCTTTAATCAGCTCACCGGATTTACCGTGCCCTCGCAGGTCAATAAGTAATAAGTTGAAATGCTGTTTATAGGCTTTGATTTGTTTGAACCAAATCGACGAACTGCCACCTGCACCATGCACAAAGACCACCCACTCCTGACTGGTAGGATGTACGAAGGTTTTGTGAAATAGCAGACTGTCAGACATGAATACCACTGAGCTACGAGTTGATAACGTGGCAAAGACTACCACAAAGCCAGACGCGAATAGCACTCTAGTTGTAAAAATCTGTTTGGTGGATCGTTTACGTCGCTAAAAAAACGGAGCGCTTATGCGCCCCGTTGTATCGAATCAATCAAATATCGCCAGTCGGTACATTTTGATGTAATCCAGCGCCGATTCTCGCCAACTGAAATCTCTCTGCATCGCTCTCTGCTGCACTTTTAGCATTTCATCTGGATGTTGCAGATAAAACAGCAACGCACGTTGCATGGTGATAAGCAGCGCTTCTGGAGACGGTTCCTGGAAGCCAAAACCAGTGGCTTCGTTCGGGTACTTATCGTAATCCAGCACCGTATCTTTTAACCCACCGACTTCACGCACAATCGGCAAGGTGCCATAGGCCATGCTGTAGATTTGGTTCAGACCACATGCTTCGAACTCGGATGGCATCAGGAAAAAATCGGAGCCTGCTTCAACTAAGTGTGCAAAGCGATTGCTGTAGGCCTCAACGAAGGCAAATTTGTCCGAGTGCGCTGCAGCAATCTTATGCAGTTTCGCGGCAACTTCGGGTTCACCTGTTCCTACAATGACCAGTTGCACGTCGTTGCGTAGGAAATGTTCCAAGATAGGTAAAATGTAGTGGAAGCCTTTCTGGTGAGTCAGGCGGCACACCATGCCAAACAGAGGAATGTCGCGTTTCGGCAGTTGCAATTCTTCCTGCAGCAGCGCTTTACTCGCCGCCTTGCCCTGTTTTAGCGAAACCGCTTCATCACTGTATGTTTTGGGTAGGTAACTGTCTGTTTTCGGGTTCCACTCGGTATAGTCACAACCGTTAATAATGCCATGCAGATCTCTGGCGCGTCGGACAAAATCATCCACCAAACCGTGAGAACCCAGTGGCGTTAACAGCTCCGATGCATAGTTCGGGCTGACCGCATTAATTTTGTCGGCGAAAGCAATCCCTGCACGAAGCATGCTGATGTGGTCATGCCCGTATTGCAAAAACTCCATACCAGACAGATTCAGTTCCGGAATCACTTCCAGTTGATGGTAGGAGAATATGCCTTTAAACATCGCGTTATGAATCGTAATAACGCTCTTTACACCGTCAAAGTAGTGGTCTTCACGGTAGCGGGTTTTGAGCAAAAATGGCACCAATCCCGTGTGCCAATCGTTGGCGTGAATAATATCGGGTTTGATATTGAGTTTTGGTAACACATCCAGACAGGCGGCGGAAAAGAAACCAAAACGTTCGCCATTATCGGGATAAGCCTGATTGCTTTCCGCATACAGCTCAGGACGGTCAAAATACGGGTCGCAGTCGATGAGATAGACAGGCACTCCATCCAGTTCGCGCTGACGAACCTGGTAACGAATATGAGGCCAGTGAGTCAGTTCCGTTTCCAGAATCACAGGAGCAGAATTTTTATCTGCGATGGAGCGATAACCAGGCAGCACAAGCGCTACCTGATGACCAAGTTCTACCAGAGCTTTTGGCAGTGCCTTGGCTACATCCGCCAAGCCACCACTTTTAACCAGTCCTTCAGCTTCTGAAACGACAAACCAAACATTAAGATGATCAATGTTAGAATCCAACTTTTGTTCCTTTTGCTATGACAACAATTCCCTCGTCGGATACATGGAAGCGTTGTCTATCTAGTTCTAAATCTTCGCCAATAATCGTACCCGGAGCGATTTCAACATTTTTGTCGATAATTGCGCGCTTTATTGTGCATCCTGCACCAATTTTCACATCACCCAAGATAACAGATTCACTTATCAAAGAGCCAGCAGCAATATTGCTGCGAAATCCCAGAATTGATTTATAAATTTTAGCACCTTGAATGTAGCTACCACCGGAAACCAAGCTGTCGGTTATCGTCACTTTTTTATCGCCGACATCAATAAATGTTGCTGGCGGCAATGGCGGATAGTAAGTGTGCAAAGGCCAACTGCGGTTGTACAACGAGAATGGCGGCTCTTTTTCCAGCAAGTCCATGTGGGCAGCCCAGTAAGACTCGATCGTACCGACATCGCGCCAATAGGTAGACTCCTTCTCGCCTTTGATTTTATTGGTTGAGAAGTCATACACATACACGCCACCTTGCGGGAACATCTTCGGAATGATGTCTTTACCAAAGTCGTGGCTGGAGTTTTCTAAAGCGGCATCCTCACGCAATTCTTCACACAGCGTTTCCGTTTCGAAAATGTAGTTGCCCATCGACACCAGCGCCCACTCAGGATCGCCCGGAATCGCTTTAGGATTTTTCGGCTTTTCTTCAAAACCGACCATACGACCTTCATCGTCCACTTCGATCACGCCGAATTGAGATGCTTGCGACAAGGGCATACGCAACGCGGATACCGTCAGGCGTGCTTCCTTGCGACGGTGATAATCAAGCATCTGGCGAATATCCATTTTGTAAATATGGTCAGAACCAAAGATACAGACTTGATCTGCTTCTGAAATTTCGACAAATCTCAGGTTTTGATAGATGGCATCCGCAGTGCCTTCATACCAACGCTTACCATCACGCATCTGCGCTGGAATACAGTCGATAAAACGGTCACGGATACTGGAGACATTCCACCCTTTCTTCATATGAAGATAGAGCGACTGGGATTTAAATTGGGTTAATACGTAAATGCGCATCAAATCAGCATTCACAAAGTTGTTCAGTGCAAAGTCTATCAACCGATAGCTACCACCAAACGGGACCGCAGGTTTGGTTCTGGACTCCGTCAACGGCATCAGCCTAGAACCTTCACCGCCAGCCAAGATCATTCCTAATACACCAGTCATTGTTATTCTCCATTATTGTCATATATCCGTTCGCCACATTGAGGGATGGGGGGATGGCGACACGTTCCTTTCTCACTGACCGCAACTGCTAGCAGCAAGCACAATGTCATACTCAAAATGCAATCAGTTGGTTATTACTTTATCCAAACACACAGGGAATACAATTTCAGAATAAGTATTCTCTAATAGAAATGCCTGTTACGTTGCTAACTCCTAATCCCGCTCACAGATTAGGGGCTTCTTAATACATAAAACCTAACAATTCCTTCACCCTTTTGGCTTAAAGTGACGAAAATTCCATCAGCATTGTAGTAACGAAATGTGACAGAAGGAGGCAGAGTGAGAAAATTTATGCGACATCCGTGTCACACGCTTGCCAGATGTGAATATTCTGCTTTGGGTCTTGCTTAGCAAAGTAGAGTGCGCCGTCCGCCCGCGCCAGCGCTTCTTTAATATCAGTATCTTCTGCCACTAAAGTGGCGCCGATTGAAAGGGAAATTAACAGCACTTGGTTCTGACCAGTCAGTTGAAGTGGTTGCTCACACTGCTGAGATAATCGCTCAGCCAGCGCGCGCAGACTCTGTTCACTATCGTTACGAACCAGAATAAGGAATTCGTTTTCTCCCCAACGACATGCGGCGTCATATTCGCGAATGCTGAGTTGGATGGAATGCGCGACGTGGCGTAACACTTCCTCAACGCCTTTGCTGCCTAACGATGCCTGTAACGTCTGGTAATGACTAATATCAACCCACACTAAGCCAAACGCGCCCTGCTCTCGACGAGCCCGGGCTGATTCAGCGCGCAGCTCCGCTTCCATCCCTCGCTTATTGAGCAGCAAAGTCAACGGATCAGAAGTAGAAAGCTGATCCAATACCGAAGTGCGCTCTGCAACCTGATGTTCCACTTGTCTGCCCGCCTCGAGTATCGCTTGGGAGTACTGCTCAGCTGACGTCATCAATTGGCCTATTTCCGTATTGGGTTTATCAACGAAGTGAAGCGCTTGTGACGACCGACGTTGCCAGAATCGCTGCATAGCGCTATTTAGCTCGGCAAGCGGGCGATTAACCAAACGCTCGTTGCTCAGACAGACCAGGAAGCAAAAGCTCCAGACGACGCCAATAAAGAGCCAATAGAACGGATAAAGCCGCTGCAACGCCGGAAATTGGCTCGAGTTTATAACGTTGATTTGATGCCAGTCCAAATCGGCAATGTAATTAAGAGCCACTAACGCAGCAGGTTGTTGGTAATGCAGCAACAGCGATGAAGGCTCCTGGCCATCGCGTTGCTTCTCCATCACCTGCCTCATCTGCGCTATCGAATCGCGGTTCATGCCAGTCGCCAACAACACTCTCGGGAAGTTATTGAACCGATTACTTATTTGAGTACGCTCTTGGTTGTGGCGAATCGAATTTTGATTATCCACCCACAACGTGGTTACTCCGTTGACGTTTTTCTCAGGGCTCATGCCTGTTAACGTAGCCAGATTAGTTTGCGTTTCAACAAATCCCACGGGCTGCTTGCCTGCTTGTATCACGCTTCGCACACGAAGCAACGTGGTATCAGACTCGATATTTGTTATCAGATGAGCGGATGCAGGTTCATTCTGTCCGGCAAGCAGATACGGGCGATCCTGAGCTTGCAGCGGCGCCAGTGAGGCGTGGTGAAAAGAGACGTTTTGCACCAATGGGAAGGTAGTAGATGTCACCATGCTGGCGTCGAGTACCAGATGCAGACGAGTTTCCGTCATTGTGGAGCGATAGCGAGTCAACAGCTGAGAGACATGCTGCTGGAGTGCCTGATTCGCGCTGTCCTTTGCCCACATCATCAATGCAGGTTCCTGAGACAACTGACGCACGGAACGTACTTGTTCGAGAACTGGGGCCAGTTCCTTTTGGCTGTCATAGCGAGCAAGCAGAGTCGCAGTTTGCGCCAGAATATCGGCTTCAACCTGCTTAAGAATATAATACGCAGCCCAAACACCCGCCGCACTCACTAACAGTGCAAGCAGCATGTTCATCGAACAAATGCGTATCCTTAGTTTCATACCCAGCCATTCATGCTAATTGATGATTCATACAGACAGCTGCTGGCACTTTCTCAAAAAATTAAAATGAAAAATATCACTTAAAAGTTGTGATTTTTTGATACGGAGAACTAGATCAAAGTTTTTGGGATATAAAAAAGGCAGCCCTGAGGCTGCCTTTAACAATTGAATTATCTATTTCGCGTTTTTGCGCTTGTCAGTGATATCCCACTTACCATCGTTGTAAAGCGCGGTCCAGCCTGATGGTTTACCATCCGTTTCGGTACGCACGTAATGCTCTTTACTCTTACGGCTAAAACGAACCACCGCCTTCAGGCCATCTGGGTCCTGAGATGGGGCTTCGGCCAGATATTGATACTTCTCTGGCAGGCGATCACGGTACTTGGCTAGCTCTTCCACGAGTGGCGCACGAGTCTCGCGCGATTTAGGAAAATTGCTGGCCGCAAAGAACAGACCTGATGCACCATCACGCAGAACAAAGTACGCATCCGAGTTTTCACATGGCAGTTCAGGGAAGTGGACCGGATCTTCTTTAGGAGGTGCAACTTCACCGTTTTTCAGGATCTTACGCGTGTTCTTACAAGATTCACTGGTACAGTCCATGTATTTACCAAAGCGACCGTTTTTCAGCACCATGTCTGAACCACACTTGTCACACTCGACAACCGGGCCATCATAGCCTTTCACTTTGAATTCGCCTTGTTCAACGATATAGCCGTCACAGTTAGGGTTGTTACCACACACGTGTAGCTTACGCTTATCGTCAATCAGGTACGCATCCATCGCGGTTTCACAGATAGGACAACGCTTCTTAGCACGCAGAGCCGCTGTTTCAACATCCTCTTCCAGAACGTTGATGATGCCTTCTTCATCGCCCAGGTTGATAGTAGTTTTACAACGCTCTTTTGGCGGCAAAGCGTAACCGGAACAACCCAAGAAAACACCCGTTGACGCAGTACGAATGCCCATTGGTCGTGAACAAGTCGGACACAGAATGTTGGTCATCACGATGTGGTTTGGTTTCATACCACCGTGCTCTTCATCTTGTTCTGCCTGCTCTAGGTTCTGACTGAAATCTTCAAAGAAGTTATCCAGTACACCTTTCCAGCTGGTTTCACCTTCCGCAATCTGGTCCAGTTTCTGTTCCATGCGTGCGGTAAAATCGTAGTTCATCAGATCTTCAAAGCTGTCATCAAGACGGTCGGTTACGATCTCGCCCATTTTTTCAGCATAGAAACGGCGCTGATCCACTTTCACGTAGCCACGGTCTTGAATGGTCGAGATGATCGACGCGTAAGTCGAAGGACGACCAATACCACGCTTCTCCAACTCTTTGACCAGTGCCGCTTCAGTAAAACGAGCTGGCGGCTTGGTGAAGTGTTGTTTTGGATCGAGTTTTTCCAGGGACAGCGTCTCACCAACTTCAACGGCTGGAAGAATCTGATCTTCATTTTTACCCAGAGGGCGTTGAACTCGCGTCCAGCCATCAAACTTCAGAATACGGCCTTTCGCTTTCAGCGTGTATTCTGCAGCTTTCACGCTCACTGTGGTTGAATCGTATTGAGCTGGTGTCATCTGACAGGCAACAAACTGGTTCCAAATCAGAGCGTACAGTTTGTGGGCATCCGCTTCCATACCTTCCAGATCATCAGCCTTAATCGCGACATCTGAAGGACGGATCGCTTCGTGCGCTTCCTGAGCCCCTTCTTTGCTACCGTACACGTTTGGTTTACCTGGCAGATAAGCTTCGCCAAATTCACTGGTGATGTACTGACGAACCGCATCAACCGCTTCCGAACTCAGGTTGGTTGAGTCGGTACGCATATAGGTGATGTAACCTGCTTCATACAAACGTTGCGCCAGCATCATGGTCTTTTTCACACCGTAACCAAGGCGGGTACTCGCCGCTTGTTGCAGTGTAGAAGTAATAAATGGTGCCGATGGTTTGCTACTGGTTGGCTTGTCTTCGCGTTTGCACACTTCATAAGCCGCTTTTTGCAGCACCGACATCGCCGCATTCGCTTCCGTTTCGTTGGAAGGTTTGAATGCGACGCCATCTTTTTGTGCCACCAGCAGGCGGAAATCGTCTTTACCCGGCGTTTTGGTGTCTGCGTGGATGTCCCAGAACTCTTCTGGCACAAACGCTTTGATTTCGCGCTCGCGCTCAACCAGCAATTTCACAGCCACAGACTGAACACGCCCTGCCGAAAGGCCACGTGCTACTTTTTTCCACAGCAGCGGAGACACCATGAAGCCCACAACGCGGTCCATAAAACGACGCGCCTGCTGAGCGTTCACACCATCCATATTGAGCTCGCCAGGATGCTGGAAAGCCTGTTGGATAGCGTTTTTGGTAATTTCGTTAAACACAACACGTTTATATCGCTCTTCATCGCCACCGATGATCTCACGAAGGTGCCAAGCGATAGCCTCTCCCTCGCGGTCCAAATCGGTTGCGAGATAAACGCTGTCTGCGTCTTTCGCTAATTTCTGTAGTTCGGCAACAACCTTCTCTTTACCCGGTAGGATTTGATAATTCGCTTCCCAGCCATGATAAGGGTCGACACCCATTTTCTTGATCAGCGCGGCTTGGTCTTTCTCTTTCTTTAAGCGCGCTTTCTCTTCTGCGCTCAAATTTTTAGTCGACGTAGCGGCCGCTTTCTTGGTTGGTGTAGTACTGCTCTGACCGGCAGTAGGCAGATCGCGGACATGACCGACACTAGACTTCACAATAAAGTCTTTGCCAAGATATTTATTGATTGTTTTGGCCTTGGCTGGCGACTCCACTATAACGAGTGATTTACCCATAATTTGATTCAAATGTCCTTAATCACTATGCGAACAGTCGATCGCATTGACGTTCTAAAATATTGCTTCTTTTTTTACTATCGAGCCGAACAAAGAGAAGATCAACTTGTTTTTTTAAAAAACCATTTATTTGCTCGACAATTCGACGAAAGCGTATTCTCTGTTCTAAAACCCGCACATACTAAAGTGACTGTGCGTCCCGTGCGACCGCAAACGAGTGAAATATGGAACAAATCACAAATTGCTTAACAACGAGAATGCGACTTTAGCTGCTTTTGATCATGGTATTTACGTGTCACAGCTCTAAACTGGAGCCAGTTCCAACCTGAGGAGAAGTACAATGAATGAGAAAAAAGCCATCAGTGAATTTGATCTGTTGCTGATCGCCAACCAACTGATTCAGGAGCACGAAAGCTATATAGAGGGCATGCGGGCCGAGAGCGTGGAAGAGAAAGAAGGTGTTCTGGTGTTCAAAGGCAACTACTTTTTGGACGACAAAGGTTTGCCTACGGCGAAAACAACGGCGGTATTTAATATGTTCAAATATCTCGCCCACCAGCTGTCCAAAGAATTTACTGTACAAAAATAATAAAAGCCTCGTTAAGAGGCTTTTATTTCAATCACTTTAGTGACTCAGCTGTGCAAACTTATCAAAATAATCCGGGAAGGTTTTTGACGTACACTTAGGGTCATTAATGGTCACTGGCGTATCGCTCAGAGCAACCAAAGAGAAGCACATCGCCATACGATGGTCGTCGTACGTATCAATCGCGGCATGAATCAACTGCTCCGGTGGCGTAATGATGATGTAATCTTCACCCTCTTCCACCGTTGCACCGACTTTACGCAACTCAGTCGCCATTGCGGCCAGTCGGTCTGTCTCTTTCACTCGCCAGTTATATACATTGCGAATCGCCGTAGTGCCGCAGGCAAACAGGGCCGTAGTAGCAATGGTCATTGCAGCATCAGGAATATGGTTGAAATCCAAATCCACCGCATTCAGTTCGCCGCGACGAGCGATAACATAATCATCACCCCATTCGATTTGTGCGCCCATTTTTTCCAACGCTTCAGCGAATTGAATATCACCCTGAATACTGTTCTTACCGATACCGGTCACTTTTACCTGGCCACCTTTAATCGCGGCCGCGGCCAAGAAATAAGACGCCGATGATGCATCCCCTTCTACCAGGAAGTTACCTGGAGCAACATAAGACTGGCCAGCTGGAATGACAAATTCCTGATAATCGTTGTTGATCACCTGAACGCCAAACTGTTCCATGATGTGCAGAGTAATGTCGATATAGGGTTTCGATACCAGCTCACCCTCAATCTTGATGGTTACTTTACCTTTTGCCAAAGGGGCAGACATCAGAAAAGCAGTTAAGAACTGACTGGAGATCGAGCCGTCAATTGAGACGGTTCCCGACTCTAAACCTGTACCCGTGATACGCAATGGTGGGTAGTTTTCGTTTTCCAGATACTCGATCTGCGCACCAGCTTGACGCAAAGCATCAACCAGATGGCCGATTGGGCGCTCCTTCATGCGCGGCTCACCCGTCAGGATGAACTCGCCCTCTCCCAGACACAACGCAGCGGCCAGAGGGCGCATAGCAGTACCTGCGTTACCTAAGAACAGTTCCTGAAGCTCAGAGACGGTAAACGGCTTACCGAGCCCTTCCACTTCACATTCGGTTTTGTCTTCTGACAAACGATACACCACGCCCAGCTTGCTCAGGGCATTCAACATGTGGCGAATATCATCACTGTCGAGTAGGTTGGTCAGACGCGTCGTACCTTTGGCTAACGCAGCTAGCAGCAGAGCGCGGTTTGATACACTTTTGGAACCCGGAAGGTTCACTTCTCCGTCAATTTTTGCAATGGGTTGTAACGTGAGGCTTTCCATTAAAGTTGTGTTCCTTGCACCGCCACTATTCCTGTTTTTATTTAGGGCAGTGAAAATTCTTCGTATCCGCAGACTAACCAAATTCTATGGGGATAGCCAGTGCTAATCTGCGGTTTAAAATGAAATTCTGCCGACACCATAGCCACCAGCAGAAAGCCGTACAGACCTGGCTACATCTCCTTATCCACTCTTACTCCGTCGTCAAAATACAGAATACGTACCCGGTCACCGGAACTGAACAACATCTGACTATCGACATCCTGAATCACGTCAATCAACTTCCCTTCTGAAGTTTTGATCAGAATTTCCACCAGACGATACTCTACATGATAGGTTTGGTTGGCATTGGAACGAGCAATGCCCGCGCCCGCCACCGCACCAATCGCCGTCGCGACTTCTCGACCATGCCCATCCCCAAACTGGTTGCCAATCAACCCACCAACTACGGCGCCAAGCAGAGTCTCCCAACCATTCGCCTTTGAATGCACGATATCTTGTTGAGAGATGTAGCGTACCGTTTCAACCTGGCCGAACACCACCTCATTCACTGGGCGAGCCTGATTTCGCTGATAGGCAGCATTGGCAAACAAAGGAAAAATCAATAAGATCAAAAACCACCGTTTCATTTTTATCTCCTTGAAGATGAATGTTGTTGGGAAACTGCTTGGGTTACTAGGACACTAACGAAGCTATGGCGATATATCTCACCGAACTGGCACCGGGAAACTTTGATTTTCCCTCTCCCTACTCTGCGCTGAAAGAACCTAATGGCCTGCTGGCGTTTGGGGGCGATCTCAATCCCGAGCGGATTTACCAAGGTTACCAAAGCGGCATTTTTCCTTGGTATGGTCCTGATGAGCCTATTCTATGGTGGAGCCCTTCGCCACGCGCTGTGTTTGATCCTAAGACCTTCATTCCGGCAAAAAGTGTGAAAAAGTTTCAACGCAAACACCAATACACTGTCAGTATTAATCACGCGACCGCTGATGTCATTGATATGTGCGCGGCGGTACGTTCTCCGGAAGAGACCTGGCTGAATGAAGAAATGCGTCAGGCCTACACTCAGCTTGCCCGTGCAGGAAAGTGTCATTCGGTGGAAGTGTGGCACCAGGACGCCTTAATTGGTGGGTTGTATGGTATTGAAGTAGGCCGATTATTTTGTGGCGAGTCGATGTTCAGCCTTGCAACCAACGCATCAAAAATTGCATTGTGGTATTTCTGCCATCATTTCAAAACCAATCAAGGTCAGTTGATTGATTGCCAGGTGATGAACCCGCACCTTAAATCATTGGGTGCAAAGGAATTATCCCGCGACAAATTCATGCAATCATTGCTATCTTTAAAAGAACAGCGTGTAACAGAAAGTTGTTTTCAACCTCAATGGCTGACTTGCCCGGTTGAAGCATCTGCTGAGGAGTAAGTATGAGTTCCGATCTGCAGCATATTCGTATTGGTCTCACCAACAACCATCCGTGCAGCTACCTCAAAGACCGTATGGAACGCGTCGCGGTCGCTATCGACACTCAGATGCAATCGCCAGAAAATTATGAAACTCTGCTGGCCAACGGTTTTCGCCGCAGCGGAGATACGATTTACAAGCCCCATTGTGATACCTGCAGTGCCTGCGAAGCTCTGCGGGTTTCTGTGGCAGATTTTGTACCATCCAAAAGTCAGAAGCGATTGCTCGCTAAAACGCACCGCGAGTGTCGTTGGGAACTTAAGGGCGATATGGACAAAAGCTGGTTCGCGCTCTATTCACGTTATATTAAAGCGCGCCATCGCAACGGCACCATGTACCCACCGCGCAAAGACGAGTTTGATAAGTTCGCACATTCTGAGTGGCTCGATACACGCTATTTGCATATTTATCATCATGATACCTTGGTTGCGATCGCGATTACCGATTTGCTTCCTCACAGCGCCAGTGCATTTTACACCTTCTTTGACCCGGACCACCCACTCTCGCTGGGCACACTCGGTGTGCTGACCCAACTGGAGCTTTGTCGACAAATGGGTAAACAATGGCTTTATTTGGGATATCAAATCGATGAATGTCCTGCCATGAACTACAAAGTGCGCTTCCAGCCTCATCAAAGGCTAGTAAATCAGCGTTGGCAAGGGTAGAATACGCCCCAACTTTACATATTGATTGATTAACGGCAGAATGCGGCCGTTAATTTTTGCCTAATTTCTAAAGAGGATTAAATGGCTAAAGAAGACGTAATTGAGATGCAAGGTACGGTCCTTGATACTCTTCCAAACACAATGTTCCGTGTTGAGCTAGAAAACGGTCACGTAGTAACAGCTCACATCTCTGGTAAAATGCGTAAGAACTACATTCGTATTCTTACTGGTGACAAAGTTACTGTAGAGATGACTCCATACGACCTGACTAAAGGCCGCATCGTCTTCCGTGCTCGTTAATCACTGATTTTCGAATGCAACAAAAACGGAGCTTTGAGCTCCGTTTTTGTTGCCTGAGAGACAGGATGAACAGCAAAGAAAAAGCGCACTACTCTGAGTGCGCTTTTTTGTTTGTGCCGTGAGATCAATGAACCACTTCTTCTCGTGTACCCATGTACTTGAAGGTGAGTTGATCTTCGTTCAGGTCCACTTTAACCGTACCACCATCCACCAGAGAACCGAACAGCAGCTCGTTGGCCAGTGGTTTCTTCAGCTGTTCCTGAATCACTCTGCCCATCGGACGCGCGCCCATTTCACGGTCATAGCCTTTCACTGCCAACCAGTGGCGAGCGTCTTCCGACACTTCCAGTGAGACACCACGCGCATCAAGTTGTACTTGCAACTCGACGATGAACTTGTCGACAACCTGATGAATCACACGCTCGTCCAGCGCGTTGAACCAAATGATGTGGTCCAGACGGTTACGAAACTCTGGCGTGAACACCTTCTTGATTTCCGCCATCGCATCATGACTATGATCCTGCTGAATCATACCGATCGATTTTTTCACCGTCTCCGCGACACCAGCGTTGGTGGTCATCACCAAAATCACATTGCGGAAGTCAGCTTTGCGGCCGTTATTATCCGTCAGTGTGCCATTGTCCATCACCTGTAGCAGCAGGTTAAAGATATCCGGGTGCGCTTTTTCAATCTCATCCAGCAGTACGACTGAGTGTGGATGTTTGATAACGGCATCGGTCAACAAACCACCCTGATCGAATCCCACATAACCCGGAGGTGCGCCGATCAAACGGCTGACCGAATGACGCTCGCCGTATTCCGACATGTCAAAGCGCAGCAGTTCGATGCCCAGCAGCTTAGATAGCTGGACGGTCACTTCTGTTTTACCGACCCCAGTTGGGCCAGCAAACAGGAACGAACCGACCGGACGATTGTCCGACCCCAGACCTGCACGAGTTAGTTTGATGGACTCGGTCAGAACATCAATAGCGTTGTCTTGTCCGAACACTAACATCTTCATCTTTTTATCCAGATTTTTCAGGATATCTTTGTCAGATGAAGAGACTGATTTTTCCGGAATACGCGCCATTTTGGCAACCATGGCTTCGATTTCTGCAACACCAACCGTTTTTTTACGGCGGCTGGCTGGCATCAAGCGAACACGTGCACCGGCTTCGTCAATCACGTCAATCGCTTTGTCTGGCAGATGACGTTCGTTGATGTATTTCGCCGACAACTCTACCGCGGCACGCAACGCTTCTTTGGTGTAACGTACATCGTGGTGCGCTTCGTATTTCGGCTTCAGACCCATCAGAATTTTGGTGGTGTCGTCTAATGAAGGCTCGACGATATCAATTTTCTGGAACCGACGAGAAAGCGCGCGTTCTTTTTCGAAAATATTACTGTATTCCTGATAAGTCGTTGAACCAATACAACGTAGCTTTCCGCTGCTCAGTAGAGGCTTAATCAAGTTTGCCGCATCTACCTGTCCACCAGACGCAGCACCTGCACCGATAATGGTGTGGATTTCGTCAATGAACAGAATGGCGTCTTTCTCTTTCTCCAACTGTTTCAGGATGGATTTGAAACGTTTTTCGAAATCACCACGGTATTTTGTTCCAGCCAGCAGCGAACCGATGTCTAACGAGTAGATCACGCTGTTCTGAATCACTTCAGGCACCTGGCCTTCTACAATTCTCCACGCCAAGCCTTCTGCAATGGCAGTTTTACCAACGCCAGCTTCACCCACTAACAGCGGGTTGTTTTTACGACGGCGGCACAACACCTGAATCGTACGTTCCAGTTCTTTGTCACGACCGATCAGAGGATCGATTTGACCTTGTTTCGCCAGATGATTCAGGTTAGTGGCAAAACTTTCCAGACGTTCATCAGAGCTGACGTCTTCACCACTCTCTGTGCCAAACGAATCGGACGATGGCTCATCGCCAGAACTGGATGCTTTGGTAATGCCGTGGGAAATGTAGTTCACGATATCCAGACGGCTGATATCATTTTTCTTCAGCAAATATGCAGCGTGAGACTCTTGCTCGCTAAAGATCGCCACCAGCACGTTGGCGCCAGTCACTTCACTGCGGCCAGATGACTGCACATGGAATACCGCGCGTTGAAGCACGCGCTGAAAACTCAGCGTTGGCTGTGTTTCGCGAGTTTCATCATTTTCAGGAATGAGAGGGGTTGTTTGGTCGATAAAAGTGTCAAGTTCACGACGTAATGTGTCGATATCTGCCTGACAGGCCAGTAATGCTTCCTTCGCTGCATCGTTTTCCAACAATGCAAGTAGGAGGTGCTCGACGGTCATAAATTCATGTCTTTTGTCTCGCGCCCGAGCGAACGCGCCATTTAGACTCGACTCTAGTTCTTTGTTAAGCATAAGGCCTCCTTAAGGAACAACCACATTGTCGTCGCAAGTGCTAAGCTCGCTCCATGGTACACAGCAGTGGATGCTCATTTTCCCTTGAGTACATTGTCACCTGTGCGACTTTCGTCTCTGCAACCTCTGCAGTAAATGTGCCACAAATTGCTTTCCCTTCGTAATGCACTTTCAGCATCACTTGAGTTGCTCTTTCAATATCCATCGAAAAGAAACGTTCCAGGATTTCGATTACAAAGTCCATCGGTGTGTAGTCATCGTTGTTTAACACCACGTTATACATAGCCGGCGGCTTAATTGCTGTTTCTTCTCGCTCCAGTAAATCTGAGCCTGGAGTTACCCATTCAAAATTTTTACTCATGACGGCCGTATTTCAGACTGTTTCTCAAACAAATTAGACATTCCAGTCCCTTCTATCAGCACGGTTTCATAACGTAACATGCTGTCAGTTCAGGTGAAAAACAACCCTTACTTAGAGACTAATGCAGCAATTGTATCGCTGCAAATAAAACATTGCTATTCAGCTTCATCACACAAGCAAACGTTCAAAAAGACGCCACCATTATGCAAACGCACTCACAATATGCTTCGCTATTTGCAAATAGCATTTTTATCAAAATGCCACGGATAGATAGGAAAGTTAACGAAGTTGCAATCAAACAAGTGCCAACTTGACGCAAGATGGCAACAAAAGTGATTTACTTATAAAACTCTATATCTTTATACGTTTTTACTATTGACTGTGTTCAATCATTGACTACATTGGTCAATTAGTGACTAAAAATTTGGCAGCGGCTGAATTGCTATTCACTATTTGGAGAGCTCTTCGATGGAGAAAAGAGAGTGTTCTCTTCAACAACATCAGTAACAAAATGCATGAGGGATGTATAGCATGGCTACAGGTACAGTGAAATGGTTCAACAACGCCAAAGGATTTGGGTTTATTTGTCCTGAGGGTGAAGATGGAGACATTTTTGCACACTACTCAACGATTCAAATGGATGGCTACCGCACACTGAAGGCGGGCCAACAGGTATCGTATGAGGTTGAACAAGGACCTAAAGGTTACCACGCGAGCAGCGTCGTACCGATTGAAGGTCAATTAGCAAAATAATCGCTGCCAAAACATTTGTAATACACAGTCAGTAAACTCTACCGGACTGAAAAAAGAAAACCCGCCAGCTGGCGGGTTTTTTATTGTCTGTGTATTTATGCGCGGTCAACAATGTGATTCAGAGTTGCACTCGGGCGCATCAGTGGTGCCGCTTTCTCAAATTCAGGCAGGTAGTAACCGCCCAAATCACCCGCAACGCCTTGCGCGCCATTCAGTTCAGCAACGATCTTCTCTTCGTTGTCTTTCAACTGTTGCGCGATTGGAGCAAATTCCGCTGCCAGATCCGCATCTGCAGTCTGCTCAGCCAGAGCTTCTGCCCAGTACATCGCTAGATAGAAGTGGCTGCCACGGTTGTCCAGTTCACCCACTTTACGTGATGGTGACTTGTTGGTATCCAGGAATTTGCCCGTTGCTTTGTCCAGTGCGTCCGCCAGAACCTGCGCTTTCGCATTGCCAGTCACCACGCTCAGGTGCTCCAGAGAAGCGGCCAGAGCCAGGAATTCACCCAGTGAATCCCAACGTAGATGGTTTTCTTTCTGAACTTGTTGAACGTGTTTTGGAGCCGAGCCACCTGCGCCAGTCTCAAACAGACCACCACCATTCATCAGTGGAACGATAGACAGCATTTTCGCTGACGTACCCAGTTCCAGAATTGGGAACAAGTCAGTCAGGTAGTCACGCAGTACGTTACCCGTTACCGAGATAGTGTCCAGACCTTGCTTGATACGAACCAGTGAGAACTTAGTCGCTTCAACCGGAGACAGGATCTTGATTTCCAGACCGGCTGTGTCGTGCTCAGGCAGGTACTGGTTCACTTTCTTGATCAGCTCTGCGTCATGCGCACGTGCTTCATCCAGCCAGAATACCGCTGGCGCGCCTGATGCGCGAGCGCGAGTTACCGCCAGTTTCACCCAATCCTGGATTGGCGCATCTTTTACCTGACACATACGGAAGATGTCGCCTGCTTCCACAGCTTGCTCAAGCAGTACATTGCCTTCAGCATCGACAACGCGCACGGCGCCGTCTGCATCAAGGATGAACGTTTTATCGTGTGAGCCGTACTCTTCCGCTTTCTGAGCCATCAGACCCACGTTCGGTACGCTGCCCATGGTGGTTGGGTCAAACGCGCCGTTCTCTTTACAGAATTCGATCACCGCTTGGTAAACACCCGAGTAACAACGATCCGGGATCATCGCTTTCGTATCTTTCTGTTTACCGTCTGGGCCCCACATTTGACCAGAAGAACGAATCATCGCTGGCATTGATGCGTCAACGATAATGTCACTTGGTACGTGCAGGTTGGTGATACCACGGTCAGAATCAACCATCGCCAGTGGTGGCTGAGTTTCGTAAACCGCTTGAATCGCCGCTTCAATTTCAGTGCGCTGCGCTTCTGGCAGAGTCTGAATTTTCGCGTACACATCACCCAAACCGTTGTTCACGTCAACGCCCAGCTCTTCAAACACTTTACCGTATTTCGCAAAGACGTCTTTGTAGTAGACCTTCACCGCGTGACCGAAAATCACTGGGTCAGACACTTTCATCATGGTCGCTTTCATGTGCAGCGACAGCAGAACGTTCTGCGCTTTCGCGTCCGCGATTTCTTTTTCGAAGAATTCAATCAGCGCCTTTTTACTCAGTACGCTGGTATCAATGATTTCTTTATCTTGTAGTGCGAATGGCTTCTTCAGCACTTTGGTTGAGCCATCATTGCCAACAAATTCAATCGAAACTTGAGTTGCACCGCTCAGCGTCACCGATTTCTCACTGCCAAAGAAGTCTTTATCTTCCATGCTTGAAACGTGTGATTGAGAATCTTTGGACCATGCGCCCATTGAGTGCGGGTTTTTCTTCGCATAGTTCTTCACTGATGCTGGCGCGCGGCGGTCTGAGTTACCTTCACGCAGCACTGGGTTCACCGCACTGCCTTTGATTTTGTCGTACGTTGCTTTGATCGCTTCTTCTTCGTAAGTGCTTGGCTCTTCAGGGTAGTTTGGTAGCGCGTAGCCTTTGTCTTGCAGCTCTTTGATCGCGGCTTTCAGCTGAGGAATAGAGGCTGAGATGTTCGGCAGTTTGATGATGTTCGCTTCTGGCGTCTGAGCTAACTCGCCCAGTTCAGCCAGTGCGTCGCCAATGCGTTGTTCTTCTTTCAAATGCTCAGGGAAGTTGGCCAGAATACGGCCTGCTAGCGAAATATCACGCGTGTCAACATTGATGCCTGACGATGCCGTGAATGACTGAATGATTGGCAGTAATGAATACGTGGCAAGCGCCGGTGCTTCGTCAGTAATGGTATAAATAATTGTAGGTTTTTCTGTAGGCATGAACTTTCCCTATTTGTTCTAACAGCACCGTTGGATGAAACAGCACTGTGTGAATGTCCGTACTCAAGTAAGTATTACATCCTCAAACTTGTGCACGATAATCCCACTCTTTCAAGTCTCAGGTCGAACGACATTCATTGTGTTCGGTTTAGTCCGTGAGTGAAGGCAGTTATAATTAAACAAAAGCAAGATAATAGTCTATCATCTTGTTCGTCAATCCTGTTTTCGGGCGCGCAAATGATAGCCTAAAATCGACAGCCAGAAAACTTTCAAACACAACTCATTCACATTTTTGCAAGGTACTTAACATGTCATCCCGCTCACCGCGAGCTTCTTCTCCCTCTTCTCGTCCCACAGGCAAATCTCATTTTAAACAGGCAAAACGCCCGGGTTCTGCACGTTCAAATAAGCCTGCGTCATCGGTGCGTTCACGTACCGACAAACCGAGAGTTTCACCTCAAGAACGTAAGGTTGTGATTTTTAACAAGCCCTTCGATACGCTGAGTCAGTTTACCGATGGCGATGGGCGTAAAACGCTGGCCGACTTTATTCCAGTCAAAGATGTGTACGCCGCTGGCCGCCTGGACCGCGACAGTGAAGGTCTGATGGTGTTGACCAACGATGGCATTCTGCAAGCCAAGCTGACTCAGCCGCAGTCCAAATCGCCTAAAACCTATTGGGTGCAAGTGGAAGGAGCCCCCCAGGAAGCGGATCTGGATAAACTGAGAAACGGTGTCGAATTGAAAGATGGCCCGACATTACCTGCTATCGTTGAAATCATGCCTGAACCTGAAGTGTGGGAGCGTAATCCGCCAGTGCGCTTTCGAGCCGCTATTCCGACAACCTGGCTCGCTATTACCATTATCGAAGGACGTAACCGTCAGGTGCGTCGCATGACGGCCAATATCGGTTTTCCGACTCTGCGTCTGATCCGTTATTCGATGGGCGATATTGTTCTGGGCGACCTCCAGCCCGGCAAGTGGAAACACATTGAGATTTAATGCGCCGACTTCCCATAAAAAACGCCCCAATCAGGGGCGTTTTTCTTTATTACTTGTGACGCTCTTTGAGCTTGTTAATCACATCGTTCATGGCAAGCCCTTGGTCTTGTAGCAATACCAGCAGGTGATATATCAAGTCTGCCGATTCACAAATCAGCTCCGCCTTATCACCCGACGTCGCCGCAAGCGCGACTTCAACGCCTTCTTCGCCCACTTTCTGCGAAATGCGTTTGGTGCCACGCGCATAAAGGCTAGCGGTGTAAGAGGATTCTGGGTCGGCACTCTTGCGGGCAGCCAGTAGCTGCTCAAGTTGATGAAGCCACACCATTTGCGACTCCTCTTGCGCGTCACCATCCCAACACGTCGTTGTGCCGGTGTGGCACGTCGGGCCAATCGGATTCACTTTGACCAGCAGAGTATCTTGGTCGCAATCAAGTGCAATGTTCTTGAGTTCAAGCACATTACCCGACGTCTCACCTTTGGTCCAAAGGCGCTGCTTGGTACGGGAGAAAAATGTCACCTGATTGGTTTCTATTGTTTTCGCAAGCGCCTCTTGGTTCATGTAGCCCATCATCAGCACCTGGCTGGATGCAAAATCTTGAACGATCGCCGGCACCAGACCATCGACCTTGTCCCAGTTAATACGGTCTGAGAGCGCTGTCGTTACTGCTTGGCTCATAGTCTTACCTCGATCTGTTGTTGTTTTAGATAGTGTTTGAGTTCACCGATATTAATGATTTGCTTGTGAAATACCGATGCGGCTAGAGCGCCGTCGACATTCGCCAACTTGAACGCGTCCACAAAGTGATCCATCGCGCCCGCACCACCAGAGGCAATCAGCGGAACTTTACAGACTGCACGTACCATATTGAGCTGCTCTAAATCGTAGCCATTTCGAACGCCATCTTGGTTCATCATATTCAGCACGATTTCACCTGCACCACGCTTTTGCACTTCTTGCACCCAATCTTTGGTTTCCCATTGAGTAGCCTTGGTGCGTGCTTCATCGCCAGTAAACTGGTAAACCTGATACTTGCCCGTCTCTTTGTCGTAATAGGAATCGATGCCGACGACGATACATTGAACGCCAAATTTATCCGCTAAATCGGTGATCAGCTGCGGATTGGCCAGCGCGGGTGAGTTGATGGAAACTTTGTCGGCACCAAACTCCAGAATGCGCGCCGCGTCATCTGCGGATTTAATGCCACCCGCCACGCAGAACGGAATATCAATCACTTCTGCAACGCGAGCCACCCAACTCTTATCCACCACTCGGCCATCGCTTGATGCGGTGATATCGTAAAACACCAGCTCATCGGCGCCTTCTTCTGCGTAACGTTTTGCCAGCGGTACGATGTCACCGATGATTTCGTGGTTACGAAACTGAACGCCCTTCACCACCTGACCATCACGGACATCAAGACACGGAATTATGCGTTTTGCCAACATGCGAATGCCTCCTCAGCGGTGAATTTGCCATCCAGCAGCGCGCGGCCTACGATAACGCCTGCGACACCAGTGTCTTTCAGTGCTTCGATATCCGCTAAGCTGCCAATGCCACCGGATGACTGGAATTGCACTTGTGGGTACTGCTTGCACAAATCGACGTACAAGCCCACGTTTGAACCGGCCAACGTACCGTCGCGTGAAATATCGGTACACAGAACGTGTTTGAGCCCAACGGTCAGATAGTCCTCAATCAGCGCTTCAATGGTCACGCCTGAATCTTCCTGCCAACCGGAGATGGCAACTCTGCGGACACCGTTGTCATCGATGTTGATGTCGAGCGCCAGCACGATTTTCTCCGCGCCGTATTTGCTCATCCAGCCTTTCACCAGCTCCGGCTGTTTGACCGCGGTGGAACCCACGACCACCCGTTGCGCGCCCGCTTCCAGCAGGTCAATCACATCTTGTTCGCTGCGCACACCGCCGCCGATTTGAATATTGGCTGGCGTACTCGCCAAGAGTTTGGCAATTAAGTCCAGTTGGCGCGCTGAGGTATCTTTCGCGCCGGTTAAATCAACCAAATGCAGCCAGTTTGCACCCGCTTGGTGATACAGGTTGAACTGCTCTGCCGGGTCTACTTTGTATTCGGTCACTTGGCCGTAATCGCCTTGATAAAGGCGAACGACCTGACCTTCAATTAAATCTAATGCGGGAATGATCATTCTAAATCCTTATTCCTGCCTGACGACATTGTCGCCAGACGTCAATCCTTACAGTTCCAGAAAGTTTTGAATCAGCTTAGAGCCTGCTCTTGAAGAGCGCTCTGGGTGAAACTGCACACCGTAGTAGTTGCCGTTTTGAATCGCGGCGCTGAAGGGCTGACCGTACTCACATTGCGCAATGGTGTAATCGCCGACGGGCATGGCAAAGCTGTGAACGAAGTAAAAGTACTCACCCTCTTCGATCCCTTTAAACAGCGGATTGCCAGCGTTGGCCGACACGGTATTCCAACCCATGTGCGGCAGTGGCAAATCACCCGTTTGCATCAGGCGGACCTCGCCACGGACAAGACCAAGACAATCGACAATCTCATCGGCTTTCTGGCCTTTTTCTTCTGACAGTTTACCCATCAGTTGCATGCCTAAACAGATACCAAGCATCGGCTTTTCAACTTTCTTGACCAGCTCGATCAGATTGCGCTGCTCTAGGTTTTTCATCGCTTCGCTGGCCGTACCGACGCCAGGAAGGAATAATTTGTCTGCCGCGAGCACGACCTCTGGGTCTTTCGAAATCGACACGTCGTAGCCCAAACGTTCAATGGCAAACTTCACCGAAGAGACGTTGGCACAACCGGTATCAATAATGACAACTTTCTGGCTCATCACAGCACCCCTTTACTGCTCGGCAGTTCATTGCCCTGCACCTGAATCGCTTGGCGCAGCGTGCGGCCAAAGGCTTTAAACAAGCTTTCGATGATGTGGTGATCGTTCTCGCCCGCCGATGACAGATGTAGCGTACACGCTAAGGTGTCGGTTAAAGAGCGGAAAAAGTGATACACCATCTCAGTCGACAAATCGCCAACCTGTGGGCGGCTGAAATCTGCGTCGAATTTAAGATACGGGCGACCCGATAAGTCCAGTGCGCATTGCGCCAAACATTCATCCATTGGCAGGGTGAAACCAAAGCGACCAATGCCACGTTTGTCACCCAGAGCCTCTTTCAGTGCCTGCCCCAAAGCCAATGCGGTGTCTTCTACCGTATGGTGATCGTCGATGTGTAAGTCACCCACGACTTTCAGTTTGAGTTGGAAGCCGCCGTGGGTCGCAATTTGATCCAGCATGTGGTCGAAGAAACCCAAGCCTGTCTCGATTTGATTGCCACCGGTTTCATCCAAATTCACCGCAACCAGAATGTCGGTCTCTTTGGTTTTACGTACCACTTCTGCTGTGCGCGCTTTGACGGTCAGGTCTTTCACAATCTCGCGCCAGCCCATGGTTTGCGGATTATATTGAATACCGCGAATCGCCATGTTCTCTGCCAATTGCAGATCGGTCATGCGATCGCCAATCACCACGGAGTGTTTGAAATCAACTTTGCCGCCTTGCAGGTACTCTTTCACCATGCCCAATTTTGGTTTACGGCATGAACAGTTGTCTTTTTCAAAGTGTGGGCAGATCAGCACGTCATCAAATTTAACGCCCTGAGATTCGAAAATCTCCATCATCATATTGTGTGGCGCATCGAAATCTTCTTGTGGGTAGCTGTCAGTCCCCAATCCGTCCTGATTGGTCACCATGACCAGACGGTAGCCCGCGTCCTGAAGAGTCAGCAGACTCGGAATCACATACGGTTCGAGTTTGAGTTTGTCTAAACGGTCGACCTGAAAATCGACAGGTGGCTCAACAATTAAGGTGCCATCACGGTCGATAAAAAGAATTTTCTGTTGATTGCTCACGGGAATGTCCTTTTCTTACGGCAGCGATACCCGCTGCCTGTCATAACTTTTAATTACTGGTAGTAGTTGCGAATAAACGCGACCGTTTTCTCACACTCTTCACGGTTACCCACCGAAATGCGCACACAATTTTCAATCGGTGAATTGCGCAAGATGATGCCGTGTTCCCATGCTGCTTTAAACAGCGCGTCGCCATCCGGGAATTTCACCAGCAAATAGTTGCCCCAGCCTTCAAATACCTGGACACCGTCAATCATCTGCAAGCCAACCTGCAGGTAAGCACGGTTGGCATTCAAATCCAGCACCTGGAATTTGGCACGTGCCAGCCCGGCTTCAGACAGCGCCTGCACCGCGATATCCGCCACAGGCACCGGCACTGGGTAAGGGGCAATCACTTTCAGCAAAACGTTGATAAGTTCAGCGTTTGCCAGCGTGAAACCACAACGTAGCCCGGCCAGCGCAAATGCTTTCGACAATGTGCGCAGAATCGCCAGATTCGAGTACTCAGCCAGTAAGTCAACGGTGGACGCTTCCGGGCAGAAGTCGATATACGCTTCATCCATCACCACAATCGCGCGGCCTTTGGTCATCTCTAATAATGAGATGATGTCTTCGCGCTTCACCAGATTTCCGGTTGGGTTGTTCGGGCTGCACACAAACACCAATTTCACGTTGTCCAGATTGGCTTCGATAGTTGGCAGATCAAGTTGCCAGTCTTGGGTAAGCGGTACTTTCTTGCGTTCTACACCAAAGGTTTCGGCACTGATGGCGTACATACCGTATGTCGGCGGACAGAATAAAATCGCATCTTCATTCGGTTCACAAAAGGCACGAATCAACAACTCGATGCCTTCATCAGCACCGCGCGAAGTCAGAACCTGTTCTGGTTTTACACCAGCGTAATTGGCATAAGCCTGAATCAAGGCTTTAGGTTGGCAATCGCTGTAACGGTTGAGGCGGGCAAAATCCGTTTTGTACTCGTTATCAAATGGTGATTCATTGGCATTCAGCCACACATCACCACTACCACCAATGCGGCGTGCAGACAGATACGGGGTCAATGCCTGAACTTGTTTACGTGCGAGTTTTTCCATGATGATTAAGCCTTCTGTAACTTTTCTACTCGAATGGTCACGGCACGTTTGTGTGCATCCAGACCTTCCGCATTTGCCATTGCCACAACGGTCGGAGCCAGAGTTTGCAGACCCTCTGCACTCAGCTCTTGCACTGTCATTCGTTTACTGAAGTCTGCCAAGCCCAAGCTTGAGTACGTACGGGTATAACCGTAGGTTGGCAGTACGTGGTTGGTACCTGATGCGTAATCGCCAACCGACTCTGGCGACCAGTCACCCAGGAAAATAGAACCAGCGTTGTCAAGCAGTGGTACCAACTCACGTGGATTTTTGGTCTGAACAATCAGGTGCTCCGGACCATAGAAGTTTGAAATCGATACCGCTTGAGTCAGTGACTCAGCAATGATGATTAAGCTTGATGCCAGCGCTTTTTCAGCGATACCGGAACGTGATAGTTCTTTCAGTTGCTTTTGCACTGCGTCGGTCACTTTGTCGGCAACGACTGGTGATGGCGTCACTAACACAACTTGAGAATCTGGGCCGTGTTCTGCCTGGCTGAGCAAATCAGCAGCGATAAAATCTGGGTCAGCGGTATCGTCAGCAATAACCAATACTTCTGACGGACCTGCTGGCATATCAATCGCCGCACCGCGGAAATCGTTGCTCACCTGACGCTTAGCTTCGGTGACATACGCGTTACCCGGGCCAAAAATCTTATCGACTTTAGCCACGGTTTCGGTGCCGTAAGCCATGGCCGCAATCGCCTGGCCGCCGCCAACGTTATAGACTTCATCAATCTTACACAGCTTGGCTACATACAGAATTTCGTCGGCAATCGGCGGCGGTGAACACAGCACCACTTTACGGCAACCCGCAATTTGCGCCGGAACACCCAACATCAATACTGTTGACGGCAGTGGTGCGCTACCACCCGGAATATAAAGGCCCACTTTATTGATGGCGCGTGTCACTTGCTCACACACCACACCCGGCATGGTTTCGACCTTAATTGGTTGCGGTTTCTGTGCTTTATGGAACTTTGCGATATTGGTGTAAGCCTGCTCCAGTGCCTGTTTCATCTCGTCGCTAAGACGTTCAGACGCTGCGTCAATTTCGTCTTGAGTGACACGAATCGATTCTGGTGTCACACGGTCAAACTTTGCAGTCAGCTCCAGCAGCGCAGCGTCGCCTTCTGCACGCACCTTCGCGATCACTTCCGAAACGGCAGCAGTAATATTGGCACCTTCTGCAATGGCTGGACGCTCCAGAATGGAATCTTGCTGAGTCTCACTCAACGATTGCCAAACAACAGTTCTCATCGCGATTACTCCATAATCTTTTCGATTGGTAGAACAAGAATAGAACTTGCGCCTAATGCTTTCAGCTGTTCCATCGTTTCCCAGAACAGATTCTCTGAGCTCACCATGTGCACGGCCACCTTGGTTTTATCTGCTGAAAGAGGCAGAACGGTTGGATCTTCAGCACCCGGCAACAGGGATTTCACTTGCGCCAGTTTATCGACCGGAGCATGCAGCATGATGTACTTCGATTCTTTTGCTTGTTGAACGCCCTGCATACGAGCCAGCAGCTTTTCAATCAGTTCAACTTTATCAGCCGCGAAATCACCGCTACGCTGAATCAGAACCGCTTTAGACTGGTAAATGACTTCCACTTCTTTCAGGCCGTTCGCTTCCAGAGTTGCGCCAGTAGAAACCAAGTCAGCAATAGCGTCAGCCAAGCCAGCACGTGGTGCCACTTCCACCGAACCGGTTAGCATACAAGTAGTGAAGTCAATGCCCTGCTCATCCATGTAGGCTTTTAGCAGTTGCGGATAGGTGGTTGCGATGCGTTTGCCACGCAGATCTTGTGGACTGTTGTATGGCAGTTCTTTATCGATGGCGATAGACAGGCGACAGCCTCCGAAATCCATACGACGCAAAGAAACAAATTCACTCGGCTGGTTGAGAGCCTTACGATCAAGACGGGTTTCTTCCAGTACGTTTTCACCCACGAAACCTAAATCCACAACACCGTCCATGATCAGGCCAGGAATATCGTCATCACGAACCAGCAACAGGTCAATCGGCATATTTAGTGAGTGCACGACCAGGCGCTCACCCATGATATTGAATTTCACACCACATTTTTTCAGCAGTTCCTGACACTCTTTGCTCAGGCGACCTTTCTTTTGAATTGCGATTCTTAGGCGTTGTGTTTGCATTACATTCTTCCTTAATAACTTGTTGAATTTATTTAAGATTTATAAAAGCCAAATAGTAAAAAACCCTCGAGAGATTGGTCTCCCGAGGGTCTGAAATCTGTAAATATTTTCATGTAACCACCGGGAGCGTCCTGCCTCCCGGGTATGCGTACATCTCCCGAAAGACAACTTAGGGATGATGGTGATGATGAATGTTCATTACAAAATTACGCATACTTAACAACTTTGGGTTGGTTAACTGGATTGCTTTCAACACTAACCAAGCTGGAGATAATTTGCAACCGCTAATTTATATTTTTTTCACCTGATGAATCCACACCGAAGCGGTCTCCATCACCAACCCGAAGAAACGAATAAAGTATTAGTACGGAACTCATCCGATTTTCTTAGCGGCCACTTCCTCAATTTCATCAAAAAGTGATATTTGAGCGCAAGTCACTGACAAAGATATGCGTCACATCACATAAAGATGAGTAAGCCTTTGTGGTTTCTTAAATGTAAGACACGGTCTAGACCTTAAGTTACGCTAAGTTTAAAGAGGTCATTTTACCTTGGTATAGTGAAGTGAGTGCTCATGTAGATTCATTGTGTGCCGCAGCTTACAACACGCTGGAACTGATCGGCGAGAGCTCCAGCATGGCAGATGTGCGCAACAAGATTTTGAAATACGCCAACAGTGACGCTGAAGTCCTTATCCAAGGTGAAACCGGTGTGGGCAAAGGTCTGTGTGCCAAACTGATACATAAACTCTCTGCGCGGCGTGATCACCCATTCATTGAAGTGAACTGCGGTTCCATCGCCAGTGGTCTGATTGCGTCTGAACTGTTTGGCCACCAAAAAGGCGCATTTACCGGCGCTATTTCTGACCATATTGGTTACATCCAACGCTCGCACAACGGCACACTATTTCTCGATGAGATTGGTGATATGCCACCAGATTTGCAAATTCATCTGCTGCACTTTCTTGAGTCCAAAAAGATGCAGCGTCTGGGCTCAGACAGCAGCGTAGTGGTCAATTGCCGCATTATTGCGGCCAGCCACGTGGATTTGAAGCAAGACATTATTCAAGGCGGATTCCGGGAAGATTTATATTATCGCCTCAATATTTTGCCGCTCTTTATTCCCCCATTGCGTGAGCGCAAAGTCGATATCACCGGCTACGCTCAGTATTTCCTCAATGTGTTAAGCGATGGTAAGAAAAAACATCTGACCAAACCGGTACTGGATTATCTCAGCCGCCACTCTTGGCCGGGCAATGTGCGGGAACTGCGCAACGTGATCCAAAGAGCGATCATTATGTGTGGTGATAAGAACATCACTATTGCAGATTTGGGATTAGAAATTATCGACCGTCAAATGCTGCCCGCTTCCGATACGATTGATTCCGACTATTTATTGCAGGTCATCAGCGATCATAAACACAATATGAGTGCCGCAGCCCGCTATATGGGAATATCTCGCACCACTCTTTACCGACTTTTGAAAAAGTACAATCTGCAGAAATAAAAAACTCCGCCTGGGCGGAGTTTTTTATTTGGAATTCGACGATTAAGCCGTTTCGCAACTGGTCATTTTCGCTTTTGACAGACTGACAAAAACAAAACATACCGCGATGAAGGCTGCGCTCGCTGCGGCAAACGACAACATCACTGACGCCGTCATACCCAGCACCACGAAACCTACCGCAGAAACACCAGCTACCGCCAAAGAGTAAGGAAGCTGCGTTGATACGTGATCGATGTGATTACAACGTGCACCAGTTGAAGACAGAATCGTGGTATCTGAAATTGGTGAACAGTGGTCACCAAATACCGAACCTGCCAGCACAGCACTCAGCATTGGCAGCATCAGAGCTACATCGGTAGCACCAGCCATATCCCCTGCAATCGGCAGCATGATGCCGAATGTGCCCCAAGAAGTGCCGGTCGAGAACGCCATAATGCCCGACAGAGCAAATAGAATCACTGGCAGCCAGTGTGGGTTGATGTTGCCTTGCACCATGGATGAAAGGTAAGCACCGGTTTTCATGTCGCCGATAACAGAACCGATTGTCCAGGCGAAAATCAGAATCAGAATCGCACCGAACATCGATTTCGCACCGATCCACAGTGTTTTCGCGATTTCACCCAAACCAATACGCTGCTTCAGAACTGTATACAAAGCCACAGCCAAACCAACCAGGCCACCGTAAATCAGTGAAGTACCCACATCAGTATTTTCAAATGCGCCAAGCACGTTGAACGTAATACCATCGCTGGCCAGTGATTGACCACCCGTGAAGAGCATCGCGCCAATAGTAGCGATGATCAGCAGAACGATAGGCAGTATCAGATCAGACACTTTACCGTGCTCGCTTTCGCGGATATCCAGCTCTTCATTGAGATCATGAGCCGCTTGAGAGTCACTATCATCGTCACTGTCGAAACCACGGCCCTGAGACGCATTAATTTCATGTTGACGCATTGGGCCGATGTCCATCTTGAACCAGACCACCGCGAATACCATCAACAGAGCGAAGATCGCGTAGAAGTTCATCGGTACCAGACGCATGTACGCACCCAGTGGCGAATAGTCAGTGATACCGTGTGACACCAGAATGCCACCGATGATGGTCATAATGTAGGCACCCCAGCTTGATGCTGGCATCACCACACACATTGGCGCTGCGGTCGAATCCAGAATATACGCCAGTTTAGCGCGAGACACGTAAAAGCGGTCAGTAACCGGACGAGCAATAGAACCTACGGCCAGGCTGTTAAAGTAGTCATCAACAAAAATGAATACGCCCAGGAAAGCGGCCAGAAGTTTAGAGCCTCGTTTACTTTTCACTCGAACCTGAGCCCACTCAGCGAACGCACGAGTGCCGCCAGAGAGTGTCAGCAACGCCGTCATCATACCCAGCAGAAGCAGGAAGCCAACAATACTCATGTTCCAAGTATTTAGACCGCCGTCTTCAACAAAGACACTCGATACTTTAGAACCAACATAGCTCAATGCCCCACCGACAGAGTAGTCAGCAAGAAGTAACGCACCTAATAAAATACCTACACCGAGAGATACCAATACTTTGCGGGTAACAATAGCCAGGCTAAGAGCCACCAGCGGCGGAAGTAAAGATAGTGGAGAGGAAGCAAAATCAATTACATTCATGATCTTCAAAAACCAGTAATAAATGGCTAGAGATCTACTGCAGACAAACCACGCAACGCTGCACGCAATTTATGTTGAACTAAGCGAAAGGGAAGCGAACACTTCACCCAACCCTACAGTAGCGCTCCATAGTTTAACAACAATATAGACTATGGCAGTGTTGCCCCTATTCGCTGACAACCCCAGCCAGCCGCTTTGATGTGCGAACTGACTTCGGCGATAAAACCTTTCATCATGGTTCATTGGCATCACCCCAACCATGAGTACTATTCGATACCGCGCCTCTACATCGAAAGTAGGACATAAGTGGCAGTTAATACAAATTAACCGAATCTCACGTCGTACTTCCCATTAGGTGGGCGCTATTGTACTTATCAAGATTGTCAATGCAACATATCCTGTTATTTTAATTCGCCCACACAATGTCACATTGAACTTACATCCATTGATACTCATTTCATATCGCTATGCAATGGATATCACTTTGCATATATATAATGAAAGAAAAAACACCCATCTATTTAACTGAAATTGGCGCTAAAACCTTAATTAACTTATGGATGAATGGATTGCACAATAATAGTGAATGTCGCGCATTTAAGTTTTGACAGATATTTTGCTTAATATTCTGTATTCAATGTTGCCAGAATAAATTCCTAGGTTTAGTATTGAACTGTTAATTATTTTATTTCATAGGAAACGGTAATGTCGGAAGTTACGAAAACTCTATTGAATATTCGCAGCCTGCGCGCTTATGCACGCGAATTGACTCTGGAGCAGCTAGAAGAAGCTTTGGATAAATTAACTATCGTTGTTCAAGAGCGTAAAGAATCTGAAGAAGAAGAACGCGCAGAACGCGAAGCTCAGGAAGCGAAACTGGCAGCAATTGCAGAACAAATTGCAAAAGACGGCATTGATGTTGACGCGTTAATTACTGCTCTTGCTGGTGAAACAAAAACTAAAGCAAAAGGCAAACGCGCTCCTCGTCCAGCGAAATACAAATACATGGACAACGGCGTAGAAAAGACCTGGACAGGTCAAGGCCGTACACCTTCTGTTATCCAGAAAGCTCTGGACGAAGGTAAATCACTGGAAGAGTTCGCTCTCTAAGCCTTTGTGCTCTTAGATCCAAGTAAAAAAGCTCCTTCACGGAGCTTTTTTTATTTTTGATATAATACCATTATCTCAGCAGACCAAACGTTATATTAAACTTACTGACTATAATTGGTTGCATATAATCAGAAAGGTCTTATCGCCCTTTCAGATTTTTCTGACATTTTAAGTCATTGTTGTCTAAAAAATTCAGCGCTTTTACTTTTAGATTGAGAACGTCGTTCTCTAATTACCCATCAACAAACTGCAGATAAAAAAACGCCACCGTTCACGGTGGCATTTTCTTAAACAAAGAATTAGCGTTCCCAGTACGCTTCTTCCAAACTATCTTCACGCTCTGGCAGTCCACGGGATAAACGTGGCGAATGTTGAACCAACACCTCATAACTCACGCGATTTGAATATTTACAAACCTGAGAAAATGAAGAATAGGTTAAGAATTCATGCTGGTGTTTGCTTGAATTCGGAACATTTTCTTTATGGTATTTATTTGCTGCCATATCGTGCAGTAGAGCAGACAAAGCGGCATCACCGGCACCATTGGTGTTTTTAATTTTCTCCGGACCACCCATATAAGGAGAAATATGAGAATAAATACGAACAGGATTAATGCAGCTGATTTTGCTGGCAGGACGGCTGAACTCATAGCGGTTGAATTCTGGAATCGAGCCAGGCAATAAAGGCAGAGAGGTTTCGCGTTTCGCTGAATCCTCAGTATAACCCGCCATAAACAGGCCAACCGGACCTGCGGTACACAGAACCAGGTCAACCCAGTCCAGCGCTTTATCTGACGCAGCCAGAGGA
Source organism: Vibrio sp. LQ2 (assembly GCF_023920125.1). Taxonomy (NCBI): domain Bacteria; kingdom Pseudomonadati; phylum Pseudomonadota; class Gammaproteobacteria; order Vibrionales; family Vibrionaceae; genus Vibrio; species Vibrio sp. LQ2. The sequence goes on along the minus strand of NZ_CP085308.1, from coordinate 476,196 downwards.
TCACGCTCGCCCGTCAGAGCCTCCGCTTCATCTTCGTTCATCGCGACAACCGTCACGTGGTCACGCAGGAAATCCTGCCAGAATTTAGGATCGTCCTGAATCACGAACTTGGTACCCAGCGTCAGTACCACAGGAACGTCGTATTTTTTCGCGTACTCAATGGCGCGCATGGTGGCTTCCGGCATCGGGTCGCCTTCTTTACAACGCACCAAATAGGCGGTAATTACCAACGCTGAAGCACTTTTGAAAATCTTCTCAGGAATATTTTCCGGGCTCAGTTGGTTCATCTGACCTTCACTGATCGCAAACGTGCGCTCACCGTCTTCAGTAATCAGAGCGAAACAGCGGCCAATAGCGCCATCGACACCCTGCAGGTAATTCAAATCCATGCGGCTGGAGGTATTACACAGATAACGGTAACCATAACTGCCGATTTTAATATCCTGACTCATTACGCCTAATAAGGTCGAACGATCATCAGCCAGTACAGAATAGTTATGAAGTGTGTTACCGATAGTGCCACCCGCATATTCATTGGTAATCAGCTGTTCAGACTTCAACTCATTGTACAGTGCTTCAGCCGCTTCATCGCTGATGACCAGCGAGTGCCCTTTACTCAGACCATAACGCTCAATCAAGTCAGTATCGACTTTCGCTTCAATATCCACCAGAGTTTGGTCGATACCAATAATATGAGTGCGCGACATTTTTTTGCTTTCTTGTGCTTGAATCACAAGAGGATCGCGCGCGTGAACAGGGAAATAATGCTTGGATTTGCGTTGGCCAGGAAATTTCATAACGTCAGTTTGGGCTTGGGAATGAAAGGATGCGCGATTCTACCTCGCACCCTATAAGGCGGCAACTCACACAATTATAGCAAACGATTGCAACGTGGATATTTTTATCAACGCCATAAATAAGAACGATTACATTCTGCAGCTATGTTTATATTGGCGAATTGCTCAGCGATATTTGTCGCAGGAAAGCAGTCAATATTTATCCCCTTCCCTTCGGTCATTTTTCATTGGGCCTTTTGTACAGCGCTTCGCCACTGGCGGAAAGAGCATCAAATAGCATCGCAAGGAAGTGTGATTGCGGTCGCGGATCTGTCCTCAAAAAAATCTTTCTGTTAGAATCTGCCTCCTAGTTAATCAAGTGGTGTTTAGTCATGTCAGAGAACCGCAACGCAAACAGCCAAAAGAAAGTCATAGTCGGTATGTCAGGTGGCGTTGATTCATCCGTTTCAGCTTATCTTCTTCAACAGCAGGGTTATCAGGTTGAAGGCCTGTTCATGAAGAACTGGGAAGAAGATGACAACGAAGAATACTGTACAGCGGCGGAAGATTTGGCGGATGCTCAGGCAGTCTGTGACAAACTGGGTATTCATCTGCATACCATCAACTTTGCAGCGGAATACTGGGACAACGTGTTCGAGTATTTCCTGGCTGAGTACAAAGCAGGTCGTACGCCAAACCCGGACATCCTTTGTAACAAAGAAATTAAGTTCAAAGCCTTCCTTGAATTTGCTGATGAAGTTCTCGATGCAGACTACATTGCGATGGGTCATTATGTGCGTCGCACCTTCCCGCAAAACGGTGAAAAACCGCAAATGTTGCGAGGCCTCGACAGCAACAAAGATCAGAGCTACTTCCTTTATACACTAAGCCACGAGCAAGTTGATCGCAGCCTGTTCCCAGTGGGAGAATTGGAAAAGCCTGAAGTTCGCCGCATCGCGGAAGAACAAGGACTTATCACCGCGAAGAAGAAAGATTCGACCGGTATCTGTTTCATCGGTGAGCGCAAATTTACCGATTTCTTGTCTCGCTATTTGCCAGCGCAACCGGGTAAAATCGAAACGCCTGAAGGTAAAGTGATTGGTGAGCATCAGGGCCTGATGTATCACACGCTGGGTCAGCGTAAAGGTTTGCACATCGGTGGCACCAAAGACGGCTCTGAAGAGCCTTGGTACGTAGCTGATAAAGATCTGAAACGTAACGTGCTGATTGCTGTTCAGGGCGCGGATCATCCATTGTTGAAATCAAATGGTCTTATCGCCTCTCAATTGCATTGGGTTGATCGCACCCCAATCACAGAGCCAACTCGTTGCACCGTGAAAACACGTTATCGTCAAACGGACATCCCGTGTACAGTCATCCCAGTCGATGACAACACCATCAAAGTGATGTTTGACGAGCCACAAGTGGCGGTTACCCCAGGTCAGTCTGCCGTATTCTATCAAGGCGAAGTGTGTCTTGGCGGCGGCATTATTGAAGAACGACTGTCTTAGTTCATTCAGCTAGTCAACCTTAGGAGTATATACGTGGCTAACACAAATTATGACCGTACCATCGCTTTCGCCGGGATCTGCCAGGCTGTCGCTCTGGTTCAGCAAGTGGCGAAAAACGGTTACTGTGATTCAGACGCGTTTGAAACTTCACTTAAAGCTATTCTGTCGACGAACCCATCGAATACGCTGAATGTATTCGGTAGCGAGGCCAACCTGAAAGTCGGCCTCGAATGTCTGGTCAATGGCATCGACAGTACACCTGCTGGCAGCGAAGTGACTCGCTACATCATCAGCCTGATGGCTTTAGAACGTAAACTAACGAGCCGCCGTGACGCGATGTCGCAGCTCGGCGATCGTATTCAGATGATTGAACGTCAGGTCGAACATTTCGACTTGCTGGATGATCAAATGATCAGCAACCTAGCCAGCGTTTATCTGGATGTGATTAGCCCTATTGGCCCACGTATTCAGGTAACGGGTACCCCAGCGGTACTGCAACAAACGGCGAATCAGCAAAAAGTGCGTGCTCTTCTGCTATCCGGTATTCGCTGCGCCGTATTGTGGCGACAAGTGGGTGGTAAACGACGTCATTTGATTTTCGGGCGCAAGAAGATGATTGAACAGGCGAAAATCTTATTAGCCAGACTGTAATCAAGTCCTCGTAAGCTCGCGATCTATCGCGAGCTACTTTTTTGCGCCTCAGACACATTTTTGACCACAACAACTTTAGCGCAAACGTTTGCGCAATATTCGTGACAATTGCCACTGTTATTGGTATAAAGCACACGAAATTTAGAAACTCAATTCAGGAGAACACCATGGAACTGTCAGCATTGACTGCTGTTTCACCAGTAGACGGCCGTTACGGAAGTAAGACAATTGCACTACGCAGCATCTTTAGCGAGTTTGGCCTACTAAAGTACCGCTCTATCGTTGAAATCCGTTGGCTGCAAAAATTAGCTGCCACCGACGCGATCAAGGAAGTACCAGCATTCAGTGCAGAAGCAAACCAGTTCCTGGACGATATCGCCGCCAACTTCAGTGAAGAAGACGCGCTACGCATCAAAGAAATCGAACGTACCACTAACCACGACGTAAAAGCGGTTGAGTACTTCCTGAAAGAGAAAGTTGCTGGCATGCCAGAACTGCACGCGGTAAACGAATTCATTCACTTTGCTTGTACATCTGAAGACATCAACAACACCTCTCACGCTCTGATGTTGAAGGAAGCGCGTGAAACGGTGATTCTGCCAGAAATCCGCAACCTGATTGATGCGATCAAAGCACTGGCAGTGGAATACCGCGATATTCCACTGCTGTCTCGTACACACGGTCAACCTGCGTCGCCATCAACCATGGGTAAAGAAATGGCAAACGTTGCCTACCGCATGGAACGTCAATACAAGCAAATCGAAAACGTTGAGATCCTGGCGAAAATCAACGGCGCCGTAGGTAACTACAACGCACACCTGTCTGCCTACCCAACGGTTGATTGGCACAAATTCAGCGAAGAGTTTGTCACTGAATCTCTGGGCGTAACTTGGAACCCATACACCACTCAGATCGAACCTCACGATTACATCGCAGAGCTGTTTGATGCCGTGGCGCGTTTCAACACCATTCTGATCGACTTCGACCGTGACGTTTGGGGCTACATCGCACTGGGCCACTTCAAGCAAAAAACCATTGCAGGCGAAATCGGTTCTTCAACCATGCCGCACAAAGTTAACCCGATTGACTTCGAAAACTCTGAAGGCAACCTTGGTCTGGCGAACGCAGTCTTTGGCCACCTGGCGCAGAAACTCCCTGTCTCTCGCTGGCAGCGTGACCTGACGGATTCAACCGTACTCCGTAACCTGGGTGTGGGTGTGGGCTACGCGATCATCGCTTACACTTCAACGCTCAAAGGCATCAGCAAGCTGGAAGTGAACCGTGACGCTCTGCTGGCTGAACTGGACAAAAACTGGGAAGTTCTGGCTGAGCCAGTACAAACTGTGATGCGTCGTTACGGCATCGAAAAGCCTTATGAAAAGCTGAAAGAGCTGACTCGTGGTAAACGTGTCGACGGCGAAGCGATGCGTAACTTCATCGACGGTCTGGAACTGCCTGAAGACGAAAAAGTACGTCTGAAAGAGATGACGCCAGCGAGCTACATCGGTTACGCCATTGAGCTGACTGATCAGCTGTAATGCGTTAGCGGCGAAAACGACAAAAATTGAAAAGGGAGCCTCGGCTCCCTTTTTGTTTGCGGCAAATGTTAAACGTGAAACTGATATCTCTCGTCTAATCCTTTTCAAAAAACAGCGTCACTTTACCCACTTCCAAACCAAATTTGCGAATGGTGGTGACATTAAATAGACGCTTGTCGTCCTGACGGAACAGCCAATCATCAAAACTGACCGTCACTTCGCTGTCATCCGTTTTGAGCAGGAAATCGTATTGCCATTGCAGCGCGTTGCCAATCTCCTGCCCTGTTGCAACACCAATCACATCATCCGCTGTGCCTTGATAATGCCCATCACCAGTGCGAGTAATGGTCCACACTCGCTGGCTCTCTTCGCCATCATCAAATACGAAATCTTCTATTAAGGTGAGCGTATCGCCGGAGACGTTGCCCTGAATCACCACCTGAAAGCGCCGGGTCTGTTTGTCACTGTAATCCTGCACCATGCCCCAGGCGCGGGTTTCACCGCGAAAATAGCCAAACAGATCAAACGCAGGCTGACTGGCCTGGTAATCTTTTAGCTCTGCCGAACAGCCAACAAGGAGCATAAGAAGAGCCAGCGACCACGCCTTCAGAGAGTGTCTCATCGATTCATTCCTATTAACTGATTACGTAATTTCGGGTATTCGGTTTTGGGTGACAACCAGATGGACAAGAACGCATCGTTCATCTGCTCATCCGCCACCGAGCCGAGCAGACGTTGCTTCCCCTGCTGAGTGAAGTAATACATTTGTCCGCTGAGTCCGTCCGATACGTAGACTAAGCGTTCTCCCGCTTTCACATCAGGAATCATGCTGGTCAGTGCGTCTAACCATTGGTCACTGCTGGATTCGTTATACCCCAGCTTGTGCCATTGATCTTGCGTCGCTTCCAGCAGTTGATCACGACTGATATCGCGCAAATATCTGATCTCCAGAGCCACGGGATGCGGGGTCACATCGCTGTCTTGTTGATAGTGCCCATCAGGTGTACGCAATTGTGACGAGTAGATATCGAGCCAGAACCAAGACAAAGTGGCCTGACCGACAACAGGCCAATCCGTCCATTGCGCCGAAGGCTTCCCATTGATTTCAGCACTGTTAGCGGTGGCGGTCCATAGGACGGCCATCAGGTAGAGTTGAGCGGTTACGAGTGGCGTTTTCATTCCTAAATACCTTCATCAGTAATAAAGACAACACAAACCATTCCAAGAACAGTGCCAACACTGACCAAAAAACAGACAGCTCAAATTGCACTGCACCAAAACGATAACCGGCCCAATAACTTAACGCTCCGCCGGATGCAGTACCGATTGATACGAAAAATTTGGGCAAATGGCTCACTGCCGGAACGGCAAAACTGGCAAACCAGGCAAAGGCAAACCACAATCCCATCAACCAAATCGGAAGGTGCAGAAAAGTAAAAGAAAACAGCCCGACATACAGATTTGCGTAGTCCAATGCTATGCCCAAGGTGGCAATTAATATCACCCTTTCAAGGGCAACAGTCAGTCGCAATGCAGTAAAGGCCATCGTGGCCGTGACAACGCCGATCGTTATCCATTGCAACCGCTCCTGCCCCAATACTGCCAATAGCCAGATAAATTCAAACCACAGCGAAATCAGCAGGAAGCGACGCATTATTGACCTCGTTGCAACGTCATATGGATGGTGCTGATGGTGCGGGCATTAAAGCCGCCTTCACAATAACACAAGTAGAAACGCCACATTCGGACAAAACGCTCATCGTAGCCCAGCGCTTGCACGGTGTTTAACGCAGCTTCGAAACGCAAACGCCAGTCGGCCAATGTTTTGGCGTAATCCATACCAATGTCAAACACATCGCGAACGATGAAGTCTGTGTGTCGCGTCGCCATTTGCGTCAGCACAGTAATCGACGGCAAAAAGCCACCGGGGAAAATGTATTTCTGAATGAAGTCGACGTTGTTGCTGTAGTAATCGTAACGTTGGTCAGCAATCGTGATCGCCTGAATGGCCATTAAGCCACCCGGTTTCAATAGCGACTGACATTTCTCGATGTAAGACGCCAGATACGCTTTGCCGACCGCTTCAATCATCTCAATGGAAACCAGTTTATCGAACTGCCCCTCAAGCAAACGATAATCCTGTTTCAGTAACGTAATTTGCGCCTCCAGACCCAGGCGGGTGATTTCCGCTTCTGCATAGGCGAACTGCTCCTCAGAGATGGTCGTTGTGGTCACTTTGCACCCATAGTGTTGCGCCATGTAAATCGCCATCGCGCCCCAGCCAGTGCCAATTTCAATCACGTGATCATTCGCAGTGAGCTGCAATTGCTGACACAAACGGTCCATCTTCTGAATCTGCGCCTGCTCCAGAGAATCACTGGTACTGAGATACAAAGCGCTGGAATAGAGCATGCGTTCGTCGAGAAACGTCTGATACAGGTCGTTGCCTAAGTCGTAGTGGGCTTCGATGTTTTGCTTGGCACGCACAATGGAGTTGCGTTTTAGCCAATGACCCACTTTGTTCATCGCACGAGTTACAAAACTGCTTTGCGCTTCCAACTGATCCAACGCGCTCAGGTTGCGGGCCATAAGCTCTGTCACCGCGGTTAAATTCGGGCTGTCCCACCAACCATCCATGTACGCCTCGGCAGCGGCGATACTGCCGCCTTTCAGTACACGGCCGTAGAATCCCGGATGAGTAACCCGAATATGAGCCTGAGGCTGACCTTCATGAGCGAAACCAAAATGTTCTACCGTCACATCATGGCCTTCATACGCCTCTTCTAACGTCAAACTGCCAATCTTAATCAACTGTAGCGACTTCAGTGCCACGGAGCGCGCACCTTTCTGCAACGCCGTCATTGATTTGGGCATTTCTAGTGAAGACGAATTTAGCATTGAGAATTCTCCTTGTTATTCTTATCTGCCTCATGCTGGCGATACTTGGGATGCGAATAGAATGGCGCGCCTTTTATCCACAATTTCAGAGCGTGCCAATAAATCCCGGTCAACACTTTTACCGTCATCATCGGCGTTCGGATCAGCAATGTGATCAGAGCTTTTGTGGTAAAAGGCTGCGCTTTTAAAGCCAGCGTGGCATCAAATTCCTTTTGATCCCGATGGCACTCAAGGTGCACCATCAACGCATCAGACAGCGGTTTAAGCTTCCATTGATAAATCTGCTCAACCGGGTTAAACGGCGACACATGAAAGGCTTTGTCGTGCGTCCAGTTTTCCCCCTGATCACCGCGTTCTGCCGGAACGGCGTAATAATGTCGCTCATTCCAGGGCGTATTGCTGACCTCTGCAAGCAGATAACGCCAAACGCCTTGCTGATCATAAAGATAGTAGAAATTTACCGGACTGAAATAGAGGCCGAGATAGCGCAGGTGCACCACAGCTTGCACTCTGCCCCTTATCTGCTCGCCAGTCAGCTCAAACACTTTGTCCTGAACCGCAGTTTTCAAATCACCGGTACCAAGATAATCCTCGCGGCGAAAGCGTGCCCAATGCCACCAGCATTCGCCCAAACCCCATACGCGTTTTTGCAATACTGGCCATTCGTCCAAATCAATATTCGGCATAAACAGCGGGTAGTTCAGCGCATGTTCAACTGGCGTAAAGCGGCGATGGCGAACATGACCCACCATCAACGCGCTGTTTGCCAAGTCGGAATTTCTGGTGCTCATGCTGCGCCCTTATCGACCCGCGCAGCCTTGGACTGCAATTGCGTAACCACATCCAACGCACTTTTCACACCGTCTTCATGAAAACCGTTATGCCAGTAAGCACCACAAAACCAGGTGTGATTAACACCACTGACTTCTGCTTTGCGCTGCTGGGCACGAATCGACTGCTCAGTAAACACGGGATGGTGATAGATAAAGCGGCGCAGAATTTTGTCAGGATCGATGCTTTCGCTACTGTTGAGCGTGACACAGAACGTTTCGTCGCTTTCAATGTGCTGCAAAATGTTCATATTGTAGGTTAGCGACGGCAATTTGATTTCTTCACCACTTTGCCCACTCAGCCAATAGTTCCAGGATGCCCACGCCGCTTTACGCTTTGGCAGCAAGCGACTGTCTGTGTGTAACACCACCTCGTTAGCCTGATAAGCCATCGACGACAGAACCGCTGTTTCGCTCTGACTTGGGTCCTCGAGCATGGCCAGTGCCTGATCACTGTGACAGGCGAAAATCACTTCATCGAATGTTTCAATGCCATGTGAAGTTTCAACATCCACACCGAACAGTGAGCGTTTAACCCGCTTAACCGGAGTGTTGAGGCGAATGCGTTCCGCAAATCCCTTCGTCAGTGGTTCGATATAAGCGCGTGAACCTCCTTCAATCACGTACCACTGTGGCCGGTCGGTGACTTCCAGAAGACCGTGGTTGACGAAGAAGCGCAGGAAGAACATAAGCGGGAAAGCGCGCATATCGGCGAGTGATGAAGACCAAATCGCTGCGCCCATCGGCAGAATATAATTGTGGCAAAAATAGTCCGTAAACCGGTGATGGGCGAGGAATTGCCCTAAGGTTTGCAGGTTCTGTTGCGCATTATCCGCTTCGGCTTTGGCCAGTTTATTGAAACGAAGAATCTCGCCGATAAAGCGATAGAAGCTCGGCTTCAGCAGGTTGCGTTTCTGCGCAAACAGCGTTGCGAGTGTATGGCCGTTGTATTCCAATCCATTCGAATCGTTGCGTACGCTAAAACTCATCTGCGTCGGTAAACCTTTCACACCGATTTCGTTCATCATGCGGATGAAATTCGGATAGGTTCGATCGTTGTACACAATGAATCCGGTATCAACAGAATAGCGCAGCCCTTTGACATCCACATCGACCGTTGCGGTGTGGCCGCCGATGTAGTCGTTGGCCTCAAACAGAGTAATGTCGTGCTGCTGATGCAGATAGTAGCCGCAAGTCAGCCCTGAAATTCCCGTTCCGATAATCGCAATTTTCATGAGTTATCCTTCTGTGTGCGAAAAAGCCGGCTAACAATTTGGTACTGCCAGGTATAGGGCAACATGCCCAACATACGAACGACCCAGGTAAAACGAGCCGGAAAATAGAGATTCGCCACGCCTTTCTCTAAGCCGTGACGAATCGCGTGAGATGCACGTTCCACCGAGATGATCATCGGCATCTCAAAGGTATTTTTCTGAGTCAGCGGCGTAGCGACAAAACCAGGGAACACGCACGTGACATTAATGCCTTTGCTGGCCCAATCGAGTCGCAGGGTGCGCGCCAAATATGCCACCGCGGCTTTCGAGGCGCCGTAAGCTTCTGCGCGCGGCAATGCCAGTTCACTGGCGATCGACCCGACCAAAGCGACGCGATGGCTTTTAGACAAGTGAGGCTGAATGGCCTCAATGGCGTTGGCCATACCCAGCACATTAATCTGCATCACTCGCGCCATGAGTCTGGCATCCATTTCACCGTCATCGATATATTCGCAATCGCCGGCATTCAAAATCCACAGCGTTGGAATAAAGGGTAATGAGTTGAGTGCGGTGTGCGTTGCATCGAGGTCGGTTAAATCAAATTGCAGTGGTGTAATCGACGCGTACAACGCGCTCAATTCACTCAATACCTGTTCGTTACGCCCACAGGCAATGACCTGCCAGCCCAGTCGCGCATAGTCTTGTGCCAACTGTCGGCCAATGCCGGACGTTGCTCCGGTGATAAGTACGCCACTCATTGGCCAAGCCTCCGCTTGATTGAACGAATCACGCTGCCAAGGAGCGGCAATTGCTCGTACAACATTTCGCCCAAATCAAAATAGTCACGGTGATAAATCACTTTGCCGTCCTGAAAACGAAGGTGGCTGACGCCCTGCACATTCACCAGTTTCCCGTTGCCGAGCTTCGGATGTTGCAGATGCATAGTCCAGGTCAGGAAGGCGTTGCTTTGGCTTTGATGCTGTTCATGAATAGTGAAGTCGCACCGTTCCACGTTTTGATAGAGGTTAGCGAAATAGTCAGACAGGGAGATAAAACCCTCTATTCGATGAGCGGCATCTTCAAACACAATGTCTTGATGGTAAATATCCTGCAGCGTGTGCAGATTATGTTTGTTGAGCTGAGAATAGAACCGCGCAACGGTTTGTACATCCATGAGCTGACCTCGCATTGGTTGTACAAAAATTATTTCCGTACAACTTAACTGTAAGATAGTGCAAATTGAAAAGTTGTACAAAATTTTTTTTGTATAACTTTTGTAAAAAAGGTTTACGCATGAAGGTACAAAATGGATCAGAAACGGCAGCAACAAAAAGCGCGCGCTTTGAAAGAGATAGAGAAATCGCAGAGACAAAAAAGCCAGCTCGAAAGCTGGCTTTAATCAAAATCACATTACGAATTACGCAGTGCAGCAATTCGCTTATCGAGCGGTGGGTGGCTCATCAGCAGCTCAGTCATGGTGCGTTTACCATTGATACCGAACGCCATCATCGAACCTTCCAGTTGTGGTTCGTAGCTCATTTTCAAACGTTCCAGCGCCGCAATCATCTTGTGTTTACCGACCAGTTGCGCCGCGCCAGCATCGGCATGAAACTCACGCTTGCGGCTATACCACATGGTGATGAAGCTTGCCAGGAAGCCGAATACCAGTTCCAGCACCATCGATACACCAAAGTACACCATCATGTTGCTGCCTTCGCCGTCTTCAGAATCACGCGAAGCAACCAGATTCGCGATAAAACGCGACAAGAAAATAACGAAGGTGTTCACCACGCCTTGCATCAGCGTCATCGTGACCATGTCACCGTTTGCGATGTGGCTGACTTCGTGCGCCAGCACCGCTTCCGCTTCATCACGCGTCATGTTATGAAGCAGACCCGTCGATACCGCGACCAGAGAATCATCACGCTTCGCACCCGTCGCAAACGCGTTCATATCCGGTGATTCATAAATTGCCACCGTTGGCATGCCGATGCCCGCCTGTTGCGCCTGACGGCTCACGGTTTGCATCAACCAATGTTCCATTTCATTGCGCGGGTTTTCAATCACAACGCCGCCCACTGAACGCAGCGCCATTCCTTTCGACATCAGAAGCGAAATGAATGCACCGCCGAAACCAAACACCGCAGCCATCACCAGCAAACCAGACAAACTGCCTGGCTGCATACCTGTGACGGCATACACAATATTCAAAACAACGCTCAACACCAGCACAACGGCTAGGTTGGTTGCTAGGAATAACAATACTCGCTTCATTACCTTTCTCCGAACGGAATCTTTTTTGTTATCTCAAAACCTTTAAGCACAGTAGCTGAGAGGCTTCGAGGGTTTTCTAATACATAGTGTCTAAGATTTAATATTCAAGGTTAAGCGGTAAATTGAAACATTTAATGTCTGGAAAGATGGACCATCGGACAAGAGATCCGATGAGTCGCGTTTTAGACTTTGGTCTTATTGAGGCTAATACTTAAAGCATCTACATTCCATGGGTCGAAGGATTTCAACTTGAAAACAAAGGAAACCATCATGGCTGAAGCGCATAGCTACCAAATGGCGATTGATTTACTTTGCTGTCACTTAGGCTTAACTGAAGAAGAAGCTAAGAAGCAACTGGGTATCAGTTCAGAGCAAATGATTCAAAAACAGATCGCGGACACTCAGCAATCTCTGATGGGTATTGGCCAAGAGAAATAATCGCGAGAATGAAAAAAGGGCTGCACGTGTGCAGCCCTTTTGCTTTTTAACTTCTGTTAAGCCGTAACGACTTCACCAACGAGCGGTGTCACATCAATATACTTACCGAGTTCGCGGCGCTTAGCGCTCGGAACGTATGGTATTTCACCCAGCTTCGGCGCACCAATGCGAGCTTCCAGAATCTCAATGATGTCCGCGTAATGCTCGGTCCCCGGATTTACTCGGTTAGCGACCCACCCCACCACATTCAAACCATCGGCGCGAATGCTTTCGACGGTCAACTGTGCGTGACTTAAACAACCTAGCTTAATGCCGACCACCAGAATAACAGGCAACTTTTCTTGTTTAACCCAAGTCGACAGGCAATCCGTGTCGGAAACTGGCACACGCCAGCCACCAGCACCTTCAACCAGAACGATGTCGGCATTGGCTTTCAGCTTAGCGAGTTTTTCACTCAGCACGCTGTATTCAATGGTGACATTTTCATGCTTGGCTGCAATGTGCGGTGACGCTGGCAGTTCCAATGCATATGGATTGATGTCGTCATAATCCATTTTCTTCGATGCCGCTTGCAACAAGTGCAGTGCATCCGAGTTACGAAAACCATGCTCGGTTTTGTCACATCCCGCGGCAACTGGTTTGTAACCAATTGTCGACAAATCCTTGGCAGCTAATGCTTGTAGGATCGCTTTAGAAGCGACCGTTTTGCCCACATCGGTGTCCGTACCCGCAATAAAAAAAGCATCTATCATCGATGTATAACCCCTAAACAAACCTGATACGTTGCAGGTAGAAGACCTTGATGGTTGCGATATAGCTGATATTCCTGCTCAACCTGTGCGAGCATTCGGCGGCTGGTAAGCCCTTGCGAGCGACCATTCACATGATTCGCGCCAATCCCTTTGAGATCGCGCATTAAAGCGAACGCCGTGTCATACCAGACCGTTATCGTGGGTAAGTCTATGTGATGTTTCTCGCACTGAGCTTGCGCTAACGCAATTTTTACCTGATTGAGCGTGATGAAATGATTGACGTGTTGATGTGCATCAATTTTCATCCATGATCGCTGCAATTCAAACAAAGAACCATCAAGAAGTGTTGAAAAATAAGCGCTTGCGCCGACTTTTAAAACGCGACGAATCTCTTTAAGTGGTCGTGATAAGTCATCACACCACTGCAGTGCCAAGCTGGAAAATACGCAGTCAAATGTTGCATCAGAAAACGGCAGTGCTTCGGCATCCGCTTCGATATAGCGCATGTTGTCGATTCCGCAGCGCTGCTTGGCCTGCGCTAACATCGCCGGAGACAGATCGACGCACGTCACCCGCGCGCCTCGGCGTTGCAACTCCTGCGAGCAATATCCGGTACCGCAACCCAAATCGAGAATGTGCCAGCCGCTTAAATTGTCCGGCAATTTCGCCAGCAGACGCTGGGCAACATCGCGTTGAAATGCCGCGTGACGATCATAACTCTGCGCCGCTTTGCCAAAGGCTTGGGCTATCGCGGCTTTGTCACTGACGACTGCGCCCAACGCTTGCGCCATTTCACTCATGAGACGCCTCCACACATTGCTTTAAGGTGTCGGCCATCTGCTGAACTTGTTGCGGTGTGTGATGAGCAGTCAGCGTAATTCGCAGCCGCGCGCTGCCACTTGGCACCGTGGGCGGGCGAATCGCCGTCATCCATAACCCCGCTTCACGCATCGCGCTGGCGACATGCAATGCACGCTGCGCAGAACCGAGCACGAACGGTTTGATTGGCGTTTGCGTCGCGACAAATCCCGGCACATCGCGCAGCAATTCGTGATAAAGCGCAGACAGCTCGGTCAGTTTGTCCCGCCGCCATGCCTCGCCTTGAATCATGCCGGCAGCGTGCGTTAACGCATGCGCCTGCGCCGGTGGCATCGCCGTGGAATAGACATGATGACGAGCAAACTGAGTAAGGTAATCCCCCAGCGCGGCGTCGCACAAAATCGCTGCGCCTGACAAACCAAACGCTTTGCCAAACGTCACAACCAGCGCCTGCGGCTTGATTCCGGCCGCCTGACAACTGCCCGCGCCGCGCTCACCCAACACGCCCACGCCGTGCGCATCATCCACCGCGAGCCAGGCATTGCTACCCAATGCGGCTTGAATCTCGGCCAGCGGTGCTTGGTCGCCATCCATGCTGAACACGCCTTCGGTGACCACCAGCGTGGCAACCTGCTCATCCAGCAAACGGGTTAAATGAGCGACATCGTTGTGCTGAAAACGCTTCATCTGCGCCGAAGACAACAGGCCCGCTTCCATCAGCGACGCGTGATTGAGCTTATCTTGCAGCAGCAAATCGCCTTTTTGCAGTAGGGTAAACAGCAGCGCTTGATTGGCACTGAATCCAGAGCCAAACAGCACCGCGCGTTCAAACCCGAGCCACTCACACAAGGTGCGCTCTAAGGTTTGGTGCGCCTCGCTAAAGCCGGTCACCAAAGGTGACGCGCCACTGCCGCAACCATACAGGCTGAGCCCCTGCTGCCAGGCATGAACCAAGGCCGCATCGCTCGCCAGCCCCAGATAGTCGTTGCTGGAAAAATTGACATAACGCTGCCCGCGTTGCGCCAGCAGCGTTTGATTGCTGCGATCCAGCACTTGTAGCGAGCGACGCAGCCCCTGCTGCTCGCGGTCAGCAAGGGCTTGATGAATGCGCGAATTAAAGGCTGGCATCGTAGAACATGTCATCCGCTGTTGGACGCGCGGCCACGCGTTCTACCACGCGATCCAGCAGTTCGTTTTCAGTAATCTCATCGGGCTTTTGCGCCACTTGTTGGCTGTTGATGCCTAGCTTTTTGAACAGCAGCATGTCGCTGTCTTCCGCCGGGTTGGGAGTCGTCAGCAGTTTGCAGCCATAGAAAATTGAGTTTGCACCCGCCATAAAGCACAGCGCTTGCATCTGTTCATTCATCTTTTCACGGCCCGCAGACAGGCGCACCGCCGACTGCGGCATCATGATGCGCGCAACGGCAATCAGGCGCACAAAATCAAACGGTTCGACATCATCCACTTGTTCCAGCGGCGTGCCTTTGACTTTCACCAGCATGTTGATGGGCACGCTTTCCGGATGCACAGACAGGTTCGCCAGTTCCACCAATAAGCCGGCGCGGTCATTGGTGCTCTCGCCCATGCCGATGATACCGCCCGAACAGATCTTCATGCCCGCATCACGCACATGGGACAGCGTATCGAGACGATCCTGGTAAGTACGCGTGGTGATGATGTTGCCGTAGAACTCCGGCGAGGTATCCAGGTTATGGTTGTAGTAATCGAGGCCCGCATCCGCCAGCTCTTGAGCCTGATCAGAGGTCAACATGCCCAGCGTCATACAGGTTTCCAGTCCCATGCCTTTCACGCCGGAAATCATCTCTTTGAGCAGCGGCATGTCGCGCGCTTTCGGGTTTTTCCACGCCGCGCCCATACAGAAACGGGTTGAGCCTGAGCTTTTGGCTTTTTGCGCAGCATCCAGCACGCGTTCTACTTCCATCAGACGCTCTTTATCGACATCGGTGCGGTAGTGCGCGCTCTGCGGGCAGTATTTGCAATCTTCCGGACACGCGCCGGTTTTGATGGAGAG
Organism: Vibrio sp. LQ2; assembly: GCF_023920125.1. Classification (NCBI taxonomy): domain Bacteria; kingdom Pseudomonadati; phylum Pseudomonadota; class Gammaproteobacteria; order Vibrionales; family Vibrionaceae; genus Vibrio; species Vibrio sp. LQ2. The sequence goes on along the minus strand of NZ_CP085308.1, from coordinate 460,463 downwards.
TAATGTGCTCACCTGAACATGGTTGTGCGGATGATGCTGGCGGTGGACGAGTTGAGCGTCGAACAGCAGATCCATAAACGGTTTTTCAAGCAGTGCTTTGACTTCAGCCACTGTCCAGTTATGACGAATTTCCACGTGTAATCCTTGTTGGTGTTATTAGTTTTATGCCCAAGTGACCGGGTGTTTCAGGCTGGCGAACCAAAGTCGTCAATGCTCCGCAACGCCCTGTGGCATGGGGATTATGCTTGGCTAGTCTACTGACACACGTTAGACTGTCAACAATAAGAAAGATCAATAGTTTACAATTGATTATTTTATAACCTAATTTTTATTGCGGAATTGTCATGGATTTAGCCTTCGATCGCCAGCACATCTGGCATCCCTACACCTCAACCCTAACACCTCTGACCTGCTATCCGGTCACGCATGCTGACGGTGTTTTCATCTATCTCGAAGATGGAAAAGCGCTGGTCGACGGCATGTCCTCCTGGTGGTCAGCCATTCACGGATACAATCATCCCCGTCTCAATGCCGCGGCTCATCAGCAGATCGATAAGATGTCTCACGTCATGTTTGGTGGCATCACCCACCAGCCAGCCATTGAGGTATGCCAGCGCTTGCTCTCTCTGGTGCCGAATAATCTTAAACATGTATTTCTCGCCGATTCCGGTTCCGTGGCAGTGGAAGTGAGTTTGAAAATGGCGCTGCAATACTGGCACGCCAAAGGCGAACAGCGCCCGAAATTCCTCACCCTGCGCCACGGCTATCATGGGGATACCTTTGCTGCGATGTCGGTCACTGATCCGGATAACTCAATGCACACGCTGTACAAAGGTTTTCTGCCTGAGCATCTGTTTGCTGAATCGCCCAACACCGGCTTCTGGGAAGAGTGGGATGAGCGCGATATCGAAGATTTTCGCCATCAACTCACCGAGAATCATCGCCAGATCGCAGCCGTCATTCTTGAGCCTATTGTGCAGGGTGCGGGTGGCATGCGCATTTACCACCCGGAGTTCTTGCGTCAGGTACGCGCTCTGTGTGATGAGTTTGGCGTGCTGCTGATCCTCGATGAGATCGCCACGGGTTTTGGTCGCACCGGCAAATTGTTTGCGTGTGAACATGCGAACATTCAGCCGGACATTTTATGTGTCGGAAAAGCGCTCACCAGCGGCTACATGACCTTATCGGCCACACTGACCACCAAGGAAGTCGCTGATACGGTCTGCGGCGGCGAAGCAGGCTGTTTTATGCATGGTCCAACCTTTATGGGCAACCCGCTGGCGTGTGCGGTCGCCTCGGCCAGTCTGAGCCTGATTGAAGAAGAACATTGGCAGCAACAGGTGAAGCAGATTGAGTTGGGCTTTGCCGAGCGTTTGCCGCTGCTCAATCGCTACCCGCAAGTCAAAGCGACGCGCTGGCTCGGGGCAATTGGTGTGGTTGAGACGCATCAATCGGTCAACATGGAAGTGATTCAGGCGCTGTTTGTGCAGCATGGCGTGTGGATTCGTCCATTTGGTCGCTTGATTTACATGATGCCGCCATTTATCAGTGAGCCACAGCATCTGGATCAACTGATTCAAGCGGTGGAAGCGGCACTCCAATCCCCGGAATGTTTTTTGAGTGATGCCGACTGATTGAGTCAGATTCAATGGCGCGTTTGAGCGGTGTTTTTCGAGAAAAGAACCCGTCATTCACGGAGACAACAAAAACCTGGCGACTGAGGCCAGGTTTTTGAGTTAACTGTTTGATTTGTCAAGCGAGCGCCGTTTCACTTAGCAGCACGTACACCTGCCCCTCTTCCACCAGCACGCGCCAAGTCTTAAGCGCTACGTCCGGTTGTTCAACACACTGCCCTGTTCGTAAGCTGAAATGCTGTTTGTAGAGCGGCGAGGCAACGCACGGTTCTCCTTTCACATCGCCGACGATACCGCGAGCCATCACATAGGCCTTGCCAATGGGATCCCAGTGTTGCAGCGCATACACGTGTGGCTCATCACCGGGCAGATAGAACAGCGCTGCTTGTTGATCGCCAATCCACGCGCCACATCCTTGAAATGGCGTCAGCTCGCTCAAATGACACACTTGTTGTTTCATGATGATATCTCCTCGCTAACCGGAATACGCTGACCACGCAGGCGCTGATATGGCAGGCTCACGCTGCCTTGTTCGTGATTAATGAACGGACGGAACTTACGCAGTTTGTCCTCATTTTCAAGCGTGCTTTTCCACTCACATTGATAGGTATCGACCACTCGTTGCATCTGACTTTCCAGTTGCTCGCACAGTCCGAGCGAATCGTCCAACACCACCTGTTTGAGATAATCCAGACCGCCCTCCAGATTGTCGAGCCACACCGATGTGCGTTGCAGCTTGTCAGCAGTGCGGACATAGAACATCAACACCCGATCAATCAAGGTCACAAGCTGCGATTTGGTTAAGTCAGAAGCCAGCAGGTCGGCATGACGGGGGCGCATACCGCCATTACCGCACACATACAGGTTCCAACCCTTTTCGGTCGCAATGACACCGATATCTTTGCTCTGCGCTTCAGCACATTCGCGTGTACAACCCGAGACGGCAAACTTGAGTTTGTGCGGCGCGCGCAAACCTTTGTAGCGATTCTCCAGCTCAATCGCCAGCCCAACCGAGTCATCCACCCCATAGCGGCACCAGGTTGAGCCGACACACGATTTCACCGTTCGCACCGACTTACCGTACGCATGGCCGGTCTCAAAGCCGGCGTTAATCAAGGTGCGCCAGATCTCAGGAAGCTGCTCCATTTGCGCGCCGAACAGGTCGACCCGCTGACCACCAGTGATTTTGGTGTACAGATCGTACTGCTTCGCCACTTCCCCCAGCACAATCAGTTTGTCCGGGGTAATTTCACCGCCCGGCACGCGTGGCACCACGGAATAGGAACCGTCTTTTTGCAGGTTAGCCATAAAGGCATCGTTAGAGTCCTGCAGCGCACTCAGCTTCGGTTCCATAATGTGCTCGTTCCACAAAGAGGCAAATACCGAAGCCGCGGTCGGTTTACACAAATCACAACCCAAGCCGTGGCCGTGTTTCTCCAGCAAGGTGTCGAAATCTTTGATTTCTTCAACCTGGCAAATGTGGAACAGCTCCTGACGGGAGTATTCAAAGTGTTCACAAATATGATTGGTCACTTCCACGCCCATGGCCACCAGTTCAGCGTCCAGCACCGATTTTACCATGCTGGAACAGCCGCCACAGCCCGTGCCCGCTTTGGTGACGGATTTGAGTTCATTGAGCTCGGTCGCGCCAGCATGAATCGCAGCCACCAGCGCGCCTTTGGTGACGTTGTGGCACGAACAGATCATGGTGTCGTCCGACACTTCGCCGCTCAGCATCGACGTATCAAACAACAGGTGCGCCGGATGATCAGGCAGCACGGTTTGGTTGAGATACGCCTGCAGCAACGCATCGTAGTCGCTGTTGTCACCCACCAGAATCGCGCCGAGTAATTGGGTACCACTCGCATCGACGATCAGTTTTTTGTAGGTTCCCTGTACCGTGTCCTGCAACACCAGTTCCAGCGCGCCCGCGGTTTGCATCTGCGCGTCACCAATCGAGGCCACATCCACCCCCAACAGTTTGAGTTTGGTACTCATGTCCGCACCCGTGAAACTGCCACTCTGTCCCATCAACTGGTCAGCCACGGCGCGCGCCATCGCGTACCCCGGTGCCACCAGGCCAAAAATCCGTTGTTGCCACAGGGCACATTCGCCAATGGCGTAGATGTTCTCATCGCTGGTTTGGCAACTGTCGGAAATGACAACGCCGCCACGTTCGCCCACCGCTAAACCGGACTGACGCGCCAACGCATCCTGCGGGCGAATGCCGGCAGAAAACACAATCACGTCCACTTCCAGCGGCTCTGCATCTTTGAATACCATGCGATGCTTGGCGCTTTCGCCGTCAATGATGCGCTCAGTACCCGTTGAGGTATGCACCGTCAGGCCTAGCTGCTCAATTTTCTGTTTCAGCACACCACCCGCACCATCATCGAGCTGAACCGGCATGAGTCGCGGCGCGAATTCGATCACATGCGTTTCTAATCCCAGCAGACGCAGCGCGTTGGCCGCTTCTAATCCCAGCAGACCACCCCCGATCACTGCCCCCGTGCGAGCATGTTCACACGCATTGCGAATCGCAGACAGGTCGTCCAAAGTACGGTAGACAAAGACGTTGTCACGCTCTGAACCCGGCACGGGTGGCACAAACGGATAAGAACCGGTTGCCAGCACGAGGGAGTCGTAACCCAGCACATCTTCGTCATCCAGAATAATGCTTTTCTGCACTCGGTTAATGGCCGTGACCTGGCTACCCAGGATCAGATTGATCCCGTGTTTTTGATACCACTCTTCGCTGCTCAGCATCAGATCATCATGCGATTTACCGGAGAACAGCGACGACAGTTGTACGCGGTCGTAAGCGATAAAACGCTCCTCGCCAATCACGGTAATCCGTTTTTCAAGGTGGGCTTGTTTTTCCACCAGCTTAGCAACCAGATGGTGACCGACCATTCCGTTGCCGATAATGACAATATGTTCCATCATTTTGCGTTTCCTTATGCAGTTTTGGCGACCGTTGCAGCAGCAGGTTGACGACCTTCAGATTTCGATTGTTTCTCATACAAAAAGCGCAGTACCGACTGACGATATTTCTGATACGTCGGGTCATCCGCCAGTTGAACGCGATTGCGTGGGCGCGGCAGTTCAATGTTGAGCACTTCGCCGACCGTCGCAGCCGGACCGTTGGTCATCATGACGATTTTGTCCGACAGCAGCACCGCTTCGTCCACGTCATGGGTGATCATGATGACGGTGTTATTCAGCTCGGCCTGAATCTCCATCAGCGCATCCTGCAAACGAGCACGGGTTAAGGCGTCGAGTGCACCGAACGGTTCATCCATCAACAACACTTTCGGTTGCAGTGCCAGCGCGCGGGCAATACCGACGCGCTGCTTCATCCCACCCGAGATCTCATCCGGCTTCTTATCCGAGGCGTGCGCCATTTGGATCAGGTCGAGATAATGTTCAACCTGCTGTTTAATTTGGGCTTTGCTTTGTCCTCTGGCGACCTGTTTTACCGCCAGCTCAACGTTTTGGTACACCGTCAGCCACGGCAGCAGCGAATGGTTCTGAAATACCACCGCGCGCTCTGGCCCAGGGCCGTCGACTTCGCGTCCATCCACAATCACTCCGCCGTCGGTGGGCATGTAAAGGCCCGCGACCAGGTTAAGAACGGTTGACTTGCCGCAACCTGAGTGGCCAATCAGTGAGATGAACTCGCCTTTTTGGATCTGCAGGTCGACGTTTTTCAGCGCGACAAACTCACCTTGTGGCGTGGGAAAGCGCATGCCGAGTTGGGTTAAATCTAAAAATGCTTTGGACATAGGCCGTTCTCCTTAACGCAGCGCTTGCTGTTTGTTCCAAGACAGATGTTTTTGCAGTTGCAGCATGCCGCGATCCAACAGTAGCCCGATAAAGCCAATCGCAATCACCGCCACCATAATTCGCCCCAGCGACGCAGAGCTGCCATTCTGGAATTCATCCCACACAAACTTGCCGAGACCCGGGTTCTGCGCCAGCATCTCTGCGGCAATCAGCACCATCCAGGCAATCCCGAGCGACAACCGCAGCCCGGTGAAGATCATCGGAATCGCTGAGGGCAACACGATGGTGCGAATATGTTGCCACCACGACAGGCGCAGCACCTTGCTCACGTTAATCAGGTCTTTATCCACACTGGTGACGCCAACCGCGGTATTGATCAGCGTGGGCCACAAGCTGCACAGCGCCACGGTAAACAGCGAGTTGACGAACGATTTGGCAAACATCGGGTCATCGCTGACGTAAGTCGCACTCACCACCATGGTGACAATCGGTAGCCAAGCCAGTGGCGATACTGGTTTCAGCAGTTGAATGATGGGGTTGAATGCCTGATACAGTCCGTGGTTGAGCCCCAGTACAATACCGAGCGGTATCGCAATCAAAGACGCCAGCGCAAACCCCGCCGCCACCGTGACCAGGCTGGTCCCGATCTGATCAAAGAATGTCGGTTTACCGGTGTACGGACGAATGCGGACATCTGCATTGGGGTCTTTGGCCAATTTGGCAGCGTTACGCTTCTCCTGGCGTTCAATAAAAGCCTGCTCTTTTTCTCGCTCTTTGAAATGTTCATTAACCAAGTTGCTGAACTGGGCGAACGTCTGCACCGGTCCTGGCAGCGTACCGAGTGACGTTTCGACCTGTCTGGCGGCGAGGTGCCAGAACATCAGAAAGATAAGGATTCCAATCAGAGGCATCAGCATCACTTTACTGCGGCTGACCACTTTTTCGCGACTGGGGATCAGTGAAATTACATTGCTCGACATAGCAAACTCCTTGCGCTATTGCGTCTCGTCCCTGTGAAGGCAGGTCTGGTGCAGCCGTGTGGCATTGACCCAAAGCACCAGACCCCGTGTTTTATACTTTGTCGTTACCCTTCAGACCGATAGCGAACTTGTTGAGGTAAGCGTTCGGTTGATGGCCGTCGTAGACGATGTCATCGATGAAGTGTTTCTGTGGCGCGCGGAAACCGTCTTCATGGTTGAAATCCGGAAAGTCTTTCGCGCTCATCACACCGTCTTCAATCAGAGATTCCGCCGCCTGCTGATAGATATCCGGACGGTAGACCTCTTTGGCGATATTCATGTACCAGTCGTCCGATTTGGCATCCGCAATCTGGCCCCAGCGGCGCATCTGAGTCAGATACCAAATCGCATCGCTGTAGTACGGATAGGTTGCGTTATGACGGAAGAACACGTTGAAATCCGGCACCTCACGTTTGTCACCTTTTTCGTACTCAAAGGTGCCTGTCATGGAGTTGGCGATCACCTCCTTATCGGCACCGACATACTGACTTTTCGACAGCATCGCGACAGCTTCGCTGCGGTTGGCATTGTTGTTTTCATCCAGCCAGTGCGCTGCACGAATCAAGGCTTTCACCACGCGAATGTGCGTATTCGGATATTTCTCCGCCCACTCTTTTGATACGCCAAACACTTTTTCCGGGTTGTTTTTCCAGATCTCGTAATCCGTGACCACCGGAACACCGATGCCTTTGAACACCGCCTGCTGGTTCCACGGTTCACCCACGCAGTAGCCTTTGATGGTGCCCGCTTCCATAGTCGCTGGCATTTGTGGTGGCGGAGTGACGCTGAGCAGGACGTCGGCTTTCAACTGGCCGCTGTTGTCCCCCGATTGCGGTGCGTAGTAACCCGGATTGATACCGCCTGCCGCCAGCCAGTAACGCAGCTCGTAGTTGTGCGTCGAGACCGGAAACACCATACCCATGTTGAAAGGTTTGCCTTGGTCGCGATATTGCTGCACCACAGGTTTCAGAGCATCCGCTTTAATGGGGTGAACGATTTTGCCGTCGCTCTCTTTGCTCAAAAACGGCTTCATCTGCTCCCAGGTATCATTGGAAACGGTGATGGCGTTGCCGTTAAGATCCATACTGAACGCCGTGATGACTTCTGCTTTGGTGCCGATACCAATCGTCGCACCCAGCGGCTGGCCCGCCAGCATATGCGCGCCATCCAGTTCGCCATCAATCACGCGATCAAGCAGCACTTTCCAGTTCGCCTGTGCTTCGAGCGTGACGTACAGTCCTTCGTCTTCAAAAAAGCCTTTTTCATAAGCGACGGCAAGTGGTGCCATATCCGTCAGTTTGATAAAGCCGAACTTCAAATCTTCCAACTCTGGCTCACCCACCTGAGCATAGGCTCCGGCGCTCAGCAGTGAAGCGCTCAACAGTAAGCTGCGCATCCATGGTGTTTTCGATTGCATCGCAATACTCCCTTTCCTTGATTACAAATCCTGTCTGATTCCAAAACTTGCTTGATTCAAAAAGCCACAAAAAAGGCGCTACTGCTTCTCAGAGCAGTAGCGCCTTTGCTATTTCCGTCATCACCGCCGTTGATGATGTGGGTCAGCAGCCTTGCGGCTTATTCCAAATTGTCGGATGTACGTCATTTCCGTTACTGAAGATGACAATCCAAGTTACATGCCAGTTTTTATAGTTATTATTTATCAATAGGTTAAGTTGAACTTCTGAGATATTTACTGTTTTCGTGCTTTGTTTATGTGCAAAGTGCACCAGTGATAAGAATTCCGCCTAACCCCAAAGTATTATCAAACACCCAGACCTTCCATAGTGTGAATCACGTTCTTCGCCACCTGCGCCAGTGACAGGCTCGATTGCATCGCGCTACTGCGCAGTGCGCGATACGCTTTATCTTCATCCAAACCATGCAGACGCATCAGTATCCCTTTGGCCTTTTCGACCCATTTACGCTCTTCCAGTTTTTGCGTCAACGACTCGATTTCCTGCGCCATCGCCATACTGGTCTCACGCACCTGCTTGGCATAATCAATCCAGGGCTTGAGCTCAAACGCCGAGTCAAAAGGCAACAAAACGAAATCGTGATGTTGCGGTAAGCGATTGATATCGTTCACCTGAAGCTGTTTAAGAATCACCAGAAGCGGCACCTTGCGCTGGGAACAAAACTCAACAATGAGCCGCAGCTCTGCACTCGGTTGACGCCACGACACCACCACGGTGGGTGAAGATTCTTTGTCGATCATGCGCTCCAACTGAGCCAGTTGGCAGAGCAGGATCTGGTCGTAGTGCAACGCAAGTTTGGCACTGATCCCGGCCTGATCGCTGACGCTGTCACAGCACACCACAATGGATTGAGAAGAGTGAGAGAGAGACATAGCCATTCCTTGTTGTGTTCAAACTCTATGGAATGAAACTGCAAGGAGTGCGCCATGTTGAAGGTGCGAAATTTAGTTCAATAATAACAATAATATAAAGTTAATATCTGACAATTTATAACTCTTTAGGGCTAGATTGATCGGTACACCCAAAAGTGCTCACGACCTTCCCGGCGCCCTCTTGTTACAGAGAAGCGCTCAGGAGCAGCGACGCACGTTAACTTCACGATGTGATAGTTGAATGACTTGGTTGCGTCAATCCGCCATTTGATGTGGCAGAGGAGAAAAACGCGGGGGTAAATCAGTGCGTGTCGACATAGGCTTGCCAATAGCGAAAGGCCGTCGCCATCGCGGTATCGCGATCGAGCGTCTTCGCAAACAGGACAGCGGTCATGGTCGCAACGACACTGTTCGCCATCTGGACCCACTCTTCTTGCGGTGTACCCAGTGGGCAAGTGTTAGGCAGCGCGATGTCTGAGACAAACTGCTCAGGCCAATAGTAAGAGTGCACGCCATCGGTCTGGCTGAGCCACACCGTCTGGCTCACCTTCGGGTTGTACTCCGACTCACCGGACTGGCCTTTAAATGAGATAACCGCATGGGCGGTTTTGCCAATCACGTGCTCAACTTCTGCGTGCAGTTGCTGAAAACCAGGATGGAAACTGCCTCGCAGGCCAATTTCACCGCCGCCAGGATTCAGCGCCCGCACTACCGTGTTGATCGGCGTGCGCAGGCCGTAGCGGTTTTTCCAGCCAATCATCACCTCGGCTTGCGGTGCAAAATGACGCAGCGGCAGATACGCAATGTTGCCTTGTTGCAGCAGCGCTTTGGCCTGCTCTGCATCCTTGGCAAGCGGAACCTCACACGCGACCAAATAAGCTTCTGCATGCTCACGTGACGCCGGTTTGTCGTTGTAGCCGTGCATCAGTACTTTGTGTCCGTTGTCAGCCATGATTTTGGCGGCCAGCAGATGCCAGGGTTTACCCGCCGCGGCACGTTTTCCGGCGTAACACGGCCAGTCAATCTCCGCGCCAATACTCGGCACTCGGGACTGAAACGCTTTCACAAATCCGGCGATCTCAGCATTGGTTTCGTTTTGCACTCGGATCAGCATCAGCAGCATCGCCATCTGATCATCGCCCACGTCTCCGTTCAGGTAGTCATCCATCACCTGAAATGCCTGCTCAAAACTGAGCGGTTTGCGGCCGCGCTCACCGCGGCCGACAGTACGAATACAGTCCAGAATTGTGCTCATGAGTCCTCTTAATAAGCCGGGGCGCGTGCAGGTTGCGAATGTGACTGGGTCACCGCGTGCGCCGTTTGCATCAGTTGCTCCCGAAGTTTTACCACGTCTCCCATAATGATCAATGCCGGACTGAGACCTTTGAGTGCATTTGCTGTTTGTGTGAGCTGATTGAGCTCAAAGGTCACGACCGTTTGCTGCTCAGAACAGCCTTGGCCGACCACAGCAACCGGCGTTGAACCACTGAGACCCGCGGACATTAAACCCTGTTCAATCGCGTCTGCTTTTTCCAGCCCCATGTAGAACACCAGCGTCTGACCGCTGCTCACCAAACCCGCCCAGGCAGGCAATGCACCCGTGACGACTTGGCCGGTGATTAACGTCACGCTGCGCGAGACCTCTCGATGTGTCAGCGGAATCAACGCGCTTGACGCACAACCGATAGCGGCTGTAATGCCCGGTACCACTTGATAAGCAATGTTATGTTTGACCAGCGCCAGCGCCTCTTCACCACCGCGACCAAAGATGAACGGATCGCCGCCTTTCAGCCGCACTACCTGTTTACCTTGCTGAGCGAAATCGACCAGCAGCGCGCTGATGGCTTCCTGTGTCATACTCGGCTGTCCGCAACGTTTACCCACATACACCATCTGCGCATCGGGATTGGCGAGTTCGAGAATATCGCGGCCGACTAAGCGGTCATAGACCACCACATCAGCGTGTTGCAGGACTTTCACGGCTTTGACGGTGAGTAAGTCCGGATCGCTCGGCCCCGCGCCGACCAGAAACACAAAGCCTTTTTGACCAGCAGGTTGGCTTGTCTTCGGCGCGCTTGGGCTGTTCTGATAGAAGCGGTCATGCACCGTAAAGGAGGTCGCGTCAGAGCGGGGACTGCGCGCAAATCGTGGGGTTGAATCGGTTTTCATGGCTCGACTCCTGAGATTAAGGTTTCGCCATCACCAGCACAGAACGGCTGGCCAGCAATTTGTTGACTTCCGGCAGGCAGGAACCGCAGTTCGTGCCGCACTTCAATTTGCTCTGTAACAGGTTGAGCGTCACGCAGCCATCCTGCGCCATCGCGTGTTGAATCTGTTTGTCCGTGACGCGAAAGCAGCTGCACACCAACTGGCTGGTTACGGTTTCCCCGGCAAGTGCGAGCACAGAACCCAGCTGCAATGGCTTGCCAATCAGCGCCACCATCGCGGTGTACTCCTGCTCGACGGGTTGGGCGGAGACCATCAGGATGCCAGTCACTTCCATCGCAGGTGTATCAGCTTTTGCGCGCCCGATGACCATCATCCAGCCTTGCGGCAGATCCCAACGCAGCACCTGCTCGCCGCTGAGCAATTCAAACTGACCTTTGCCCAGCTCCGTTAGTGAGGCAAAACGCGTCACACCAAGGCGTTCTTCCTGCTGATAGCTGACATAATCACATTCTGGTAGCGTGCGGGACGCGCCGACATACAGGCCGTAACTTTGCATGGTGACGGGCGCAAGATGCACGTGAGCCGACTTAAACGCAGGCTGACCGGAGATGGGGTCGGCCGCGCGCAGCACGGCACGATTGACCTGAGAGTGCGCGCTGTAACGCCCGGCCCAGTGCATGGACATAAATAGCTGCTTTCCTTTCAGCCCCTCATCAAACGCCACGCGCGCGAACACGCACTGAGTTTGGCTGTCACTGCGCAGCGCGGCGATTTCCCCTTCCTTGAGGCCAATCGACTGGCCCGCAAGTTTGTTGACGTAGAGCGTCGGTTCGACTTCTGCCGCTGCCAGTTTGGCAATGTGTCCGGTGCGGGTCATGGTGTGCCATTGATCGCGCTGACGCCCGGTATTGAGCCACCACTCACCGCTTGGCACCTCATGAGGCTCAACGGGGATAAAATTGGCACGTCCGGATGGCGTTGAAAACTGGCCGTCGCGATATGGCGCACTGCGTGTCAGCGGCCATTGCACCGGCGTCCAGCGCTCATACTCATCGTCACTCATCGTGGCAAACATCGACAGATCGAGCAGATAGGGCGTACCCCGGTTGATGCCCGTCAGCCCCGCGTATTCGCGAAACACATCCGCTACGCTTTGAAACGCAAACCCGTCAGCGATGTTCAGGCGTGAACATAACGCACTCCCGACTTGGCTCACCGCCCACCAATCCGGTTTGGCTTCTCCGGGCGCGGCAAGAAAGGCGCGCTGACGCGACAAACGGCGCTCGGAGTTGGTGACCATGCCCTGTTTTTCACCCCAACCCGCCGCAGGCAGCAACAAATCAGCATACTCGGCGACATCGCTGCTGGCGGTAATATCTGAAACAATCACAAAGTCGCAGTGTTTCAAAGCTCTACGGATACGGTCGCTGTCTGGCAACGAGACAACCGGGTTGGTAGCCATGATCCACAGCACCTTAATTTGACCAGCTTCGACGGCATCAAACAGATCCAGCGCTTTCAAGCCCGGTTTATCCGCGATGGTTGGCGATTGCCAGAACGTCTGTACTTGCTGGCAGGCGATGTCATCAAAACCGCGGTGCACAGCGAGTTGATTCGCCAGCCCGCCGACTTCGCGTCCGCCCATCGCATTGGGCTGACCAGTGAGCGAGAATGGCCCGCAGCCTTCGCGACCGATTTTACCGCTCGCCAGATGTGCATTGATGATAGCGTTGCCTTTATCCACCCCCGATACAGACTGGTTCACGCCTTGGCAAAACAGCGTCAACGCCGTCGGGCTGGAAGCAAACCAGCGGTAAAACGTGCGCAGCGCCTCTTCGTCAACATCCAGCGCTCGGCTGACATGACTGAGCTGGTAACGCTCATCGGAAATTTCCGTTAATAACGCCTCAAAACCCTGCGTGTGCTCGTCAATATACGTCTGGTTAAGCGTACCGCTGTCTTTCATAAAACGCAGCAGGCCATTATACAGCAAGACATCACCATCATTTGCGATCGCCAGATGCAAATCAGCCTGCTCAGCGGTAACGGTGCGCCGCGGGTCAATCACCACCAGCTTGAGTCTGGAGTTACGTTCACGGGCCTGCTGAATACGACGAAACAGCACCGGATGCGTCCAGGCCGTGTTGGCGCCCACCAGCACCAGTAGGTCCGTTTGATCGATGTCATTGTAATTAACGGGAACCACATCTTCGCCAAAAGCGCGAACATGCGCGGCCACCGCCGACGACATGCACAGACGGGAGTTGGTATCGATGTTGGCGCTGCCAACGTAGCCTTTCATCAGCTTGTTGGCGACGTAGTAATCCTCAGTCAGGATCTGACCTGAGACATACATCGCCACCGAATCCGGTCCGTGCTGCTCAATTGCCTGATGAATGCGAGTGGCAATATCGTCAATTGCCGCATCCCACTGGATTTCTTGGCCTCTGAGTTTGGGATACAGCAAACGACTGGGCATATTGAGGCTTTCAGCTAATGCAGAACCTTTGACACACAGCGCGCCCTGATTCGCCGGGTGTGTTTTGTCCCCAACGATCGTCTCGCGGTTGGCTGACACGCCACACCCGACGCCACAGTATGGACACGTTGTGAGAATATTGGCTTGAGTCATCATCACTTCCTTGTGCTCAAGGCAAATAAAAAGCGCCTTACTTCCGAGAAGTAAGGCGCCTTTGCCTAGGTATTAACAAATATCTTTAATCGATATAGACAGAGCAAACCTTATACCAACTTTTGCGCTTTTATTTTTCAATAAGTTAGCAACATACGTCTGTTTTCGTTGCACCAGTGAAGTGCAGACTGCCCTGAAATTCAACACCAATTCTAGCAACCAACTAACCACAGGTTTGACAACAACGGACAAACCTTGACCAGCCATTTAGACGTCTAGACGTTGACATTCATCAGCGAGGCGATTAGTCTTCACGCCTTTCTATCTTTAAGTTTGTCGTTTACATGTCCGGTTCCCAGCACACTACAAAAACAGTTGCACCGTCTGCGGTCGCGCTGATCCCACTGATTATCTTTCTTGCACTGTTTATTGGTGTAGGTACTTACTTGTCTTTGCAAGGCGTTGAGTTTGCCTTTTATCAATTACCTGCACCGATTGCGATTCTGCCTGCTATCATCATCGCTTTTCTGTTGAGCAAAGATAAGCTCAGCCGCTCTATTGAGCACTTTATGCATGGCGTCGGCCATCAAGACATCATCGCGATGTGCATGATCTATTTACTGGCGGGTGCCTTTGCCGCCGTTGCTAAGGCTTCTGGAGGTGTGGATGCGACCGTCAACCTCGGTTTGTCAGCCATTCCAACCAACATGATTCTGCCTGGTTTGTTTCTGATCTCCGCCTTCATCGCCACCTCAATGGGTACCTCGATGGGGACCATCGCTGCGGTAGCACCGGTTGCACTTGGCATTGCGCAATCGGCCGGAATGAGCTTACCAATGACTGCCGGCGTCGTCCTGAGCGGCGCAATGTTTGGTGACAACCTGTCGATCATCTCGGACACCACTATTGCGGCAACGCGCTCGCAAGGCTGCGAAATGAAAGACAAGTTCAAAGAAAACGTTCGTATCGCATTGCCGGCCGCGCTGATTGCGTTGGTCGTGTTCGCTTACCACAGTACCGCGACACAAGTGCCGCAAGCCGGCCCGATTGAGTGGCTGAAAGTGCTGCCGTACATCACGATTCTGGTGTTGGCTGTCTCTGGGATGAACGTCTTTGTGGTCCTGACTATCGGTATTTTGCTTGCAGGCGGTGTGGGTCTGGCGTCGGTCGATGGCTACGCGCTCACCAATCTGGCTCAGGATATCTACGCCGGATTTGGCAACATGCAGGAGATCTTCCTGCTGTCTATGCTGATTGGTGGATTGAGCGAACTGATGCGTCGTCAAGGCGGACTGGCTTTTCTGACTAATCTGGTCAGCCGTTTGATCAATACCTTTGGCTCACGCCACTCAAAACACGCGAACAGCCGTGCGAGTGAACTGGGTATTGCCGGACTGGTTTCGCTGGTGAACGGCTGCACCGCGAACAACACCGTCGCGATTATTGTCTCAGGCAGCGTGGCTCGTCAGTTAGCTGAGGAGAACGATGTCTCACCCCGCCGCTCAGCCAGTTTGTTGGATATCTTCTCGTGCGTGGTACAAGGCATTCTGCCTTATGGCGCTCAGGTGCTGCTGCTTGGCTCTGTGTTTAAGCTGTCACCGCTGGAAATCGTCGCAAACTCCTACTACTGTTTTGCACTGGCGATTGCTGCCATCGTTGCCGTGTTCCTCAAACACCAGCCGCGACAAGCCACAGTGAAAGCAGAGAGCTAACAAGCGCTCTCAGCCCCGCCTCCCGACCATTTTGGGCAACGCGGCTGAAAGTAATGTTGCCTTGCTGTGTTCAGCACATAAAAAAACGGAGTGTTCACACACTCCGTTTTTTTGTACCTGTTCACTCAGATTGGCTTAGCCGATATGAGTCACGCCGCCCATGTACTTTTGCAGTACCGCTGGGATTGCGATGCGACCGTCAGCTTGCTGGTAGTTTTCCAGAATCGCAACCATGGTACGACCAACCGCCAGACCAGAGCCGTTCAGCGTGTGAACCAGTTCAGGTTTCTTCTCGCCTTTACGACGGAAGCGTGCTTGCATGCGACGAGCCTGGAAATCCCACATGTTTGAACAAGAAGAGATTTCACGGTAAGTCTTCTGAGCCGGAACCCAAACTTCCAAGTCGTAAGTCTTGCATGCGCCAAAGCCCATGTCGCCAGTACACAGAACCACTTTGCGGTATGGCAGCTCAAGCAGTTGCAGAACTTTCTCAGCGTGGCCCGTCAGTTCTTCCAGTGCTGCCATTGAGTCTTCAGGCTTAGTGATCTGAACCAGCTCAACTTTGTCAAACTGGTGCATACGAATCAAACCACGCGTGTCACGACCGTATGAACCCGCTTCAGAACGGAAACATGGTGTGTGCGCTGTCATTTTCAGTGGCAAATCCGCTTCTTCAGTGATGGTGTCACGAACCAGGTTCGTTACCGGCACTTCAGCAGTTGGGATCAGAGACAGGCGACGAGGTTCTTCATCGCTGGCTTTTTCTGCCAGAGGTTCAGTATGGAACAGATCTTTACCAAATTTTGGTAGCTGGCCAGTACCAAACAGCGTGTCTGAGTTGACCAGATAAGGCACGTACAATTCAGTGTAACCGTGTTGCTCAGTATGCAGATCCAACATGAATTGCGCGATAGCACGGTGCAGACGAGCGAACTGACCTTTCATGATCACAAAACGTGCACCAGTAATTTTGGTTGCACTCGCAAAGTCCAGACCGTCGCCCATTTCACCCAGGTCAACGTGATCTTTCACATCGAAATCGTACTCTTTGGGTGTACCCCAACGAGACACTTCAACGTTGTCGTTTTCGTCTTTACCGTCTGGCACAGAATCGTCAGGCAGGTTTGGCACGCTTTGAGTGATCGCGTCAAGCTGGCTTTGAATCGCATCCAGTTCCACTTTCTTCGCGTCCAGATCGTCACCCAGAGTACCGATCTGCTTCTTCACTTCTTCCGCGCCTTCTTTGTCGCCTTTCGACATCAGTTGGCCAATTTGCTTGGAGATGGAGTTACGCGTGGATTGTAAATTTTCAACTTCTACTTGAATGGACTTACGTTGTTCTTCAAGTGTACGAATTGTGTCCACGTCGAGTTTAAAACCGCGACGCGCCAGTTTTGCAGCTGTTTCATCCAGCTCAGTACGAAGTAATTTAGAATCCAGCATTGCTAATCCTATGCTTTAAGAGTTGCGAAAAAACGCGTGTGCTTCCTTTTTAATCAAAGCCACGCGTATAGAAATTTAACCCGTCAACGATAACGAAAAGCCGCTAATTTTCATAGCGCTTTTGTGGGCTTTTTGCGTCTAAATCCGCCAGATAATCTAACTTTTCACCAATCTTGGTTTCTAAGCCCCGATTCGTCGGCTGATAATAGCGAGTTCCGGTCATTTCAGGAGGGAGGTAGCGTTCACCCGCCGCATACGCGCCGGGTTCATCATGGGCATAACGATACTCTGCGCCATAGCCAAGATCTTTCATCAAACTGGTTGGTGCATTACGCAGGTGCACGGGCACTTCATACTCGGGCAAATTCTGTGCATCACTCAGTGCCTGCTTCCAGGCGGTATAGACCGCATTGCTTTTTGGCGCGCAAGCGAGATAGACAATGGCCTGGGCAATCGCACGATTGCCTTCTGCCGGACCAACCCGAGTGAAACAGTCCCACGCCGACATCGCCACTTGCATGGCGCGCGGGTCGGCATTACCGACATCTTCAGAAGCAATCGCCAGCAGGCGACGTGCGATATAGAGCGGATCGCAGCCCGCTGAGATCATGCGCGCCGCCCAATACAGTGCACCATCCGGATTCGAACCACGAATCGACTTGTGTACCGCTGAGATTAAGTCGTACCAAATGTCGCCTTTGTTATCAAAACGCGCCACTTTTTCGCCCGCGACTTCCGCTAGCAGGCTGAGCGTTATCTGCTTTTCGCCCTGCTCGTTCTCTTCTGCCATGTCATACAGCAGTTCAAGATAGTTGAGCGACATGCGCGCATCACCATTGACCAACTCGGACAGGCGATCCAGAACATTGTCATGAAACTGCGCGGCTTGTTTACCCAAACCTCGCTCGGTGTCTTCAATGGCCTGATCCAACGCCTGACGAATTTCCGTCTGGCTGAGTGACGTCAGCTTGTACACGCGCGCACGGGACAGCAGTGCGTTATTGAGTTCAAAAGAGGGGTTTTCAGTAGTGGCGCCAATGAAAGTCACCGTGCCGTCTTCGATGTGTGGCAGAAAAGCATCCTGCTGCGATTTGTTGAAGCGGTGGACCTCATCGACAAACAGTATGGTGCGCCGGCCTGCAAGCTTGTTTTCACGTGCTTTCTCTATCGCGGCGCGTATCTCTTTCACGCCTGAAGTGACTGCCGAGACGCGCTCCACTTCCGCATTGGCGTAGTTCGCGGCAACTTCTGCCAGAGTGGTTTTACCTGTGCCGGGTGGGCCCCACAAAATCATCGAATGAATGTGGCCAGCTTCCAGCGCCCGGCGCAGCGGTTTACCCGGACCAAGAACGTGTTGCTGACCAATATATTGTTCAACGGTTTGTGGGCGCATTCGCGCAGCAAGGGGACGAAAATCTTCGTCCCCGGCAAAATCAAAACTGTAGTTGCTCACGGTACTCACTTACCGGGTATGTGTAACCCGATTTAATTACGTTGGTCGTCGACTTCCACACCGTCAGGAACATCGAACTTAAAGCGGCTTGCCTGCGGCTTTTGTTGTTTCACATCATTAAACGTGAACAGACTCTTCTGTCCATCCTGCTCAATAACATTAAAACCTTTTACCACGCCTTTGCTGTCGATGGTGATTTGGAACTGACCCTGATTCGAATCGACCGCTGTTGGCGTCAGAGTAAAAACATCGCCTTTCTCTTCAACCTGGTAGGCATCCCAGTCACTGGCGCGATTACGGGTCAGCAGGACAAACGGCGTTTGCTCGGTCGCTTGTTCCTGATTGTAAATGGTCACCTGTTCAATAAAAGGGCTGTAATACCACAGCGATTTACCATCCGACACCAGCAGATTCTCGTCCGGCGCCAGTGTCTCCCAGCGGAACAAACTCGGGCGAGCAATATCGACCAGACCATTGCCTTCCATGACGACGTCACCGTCGGGGCTGACAACCTGCTGCTCAAACTTGGCACTGAAGCCATCGGCCAGCGCCAAACGCTCGCTGAGCGTCTCTTTTGGCGTCGCGAATACGGAAAAACTACAAAAAAACAGTGCGAACCATTTCTTCATTCTGTTACTGCTCCTAGCAATTGGGGATAAGGAAGTTATAGGCTTTTCGCTTCCTTATTGTGTCAATCCTGTGTGGGAAAAGTTCGATTATTTGCCGGAAAAGTTACTGCCCGCAGCACTGTTTGAACTTTTTACCGCTACCGCACGGGCAAATGTCGTTCCGGCCAATCTCCTTGAACGGGTTGACGCTTTGCGCTTTGTTACCCAGCATCGCTTCGTCTGCCGCCAACGCGACCTCATGCACCATCAAATCGAGCTGTTCGATCATATTAGCCAGCATTGGCAGTGATTCATAACCGGCTTCTCTCATCTGAGCGTGCGTCTGCTCTTCGTCGATCGCCAACATCAGCGTGGTCAGCAGAGCTTGAAGCATACGCATAGAACCATCGGAAAGACTGACCGACTGCCATTGTGATTCGACTTGCGGCCACACACTCATAAAGCCTTCAGCGAAATCGGCCAACGCCGCTTCACGCGACATCTCCTGATGGGCAAGCAAAGCCAACAAAGCATACTCATTGCGTTTGAGCTGGTGATATTGGGCATGAATCTGAGCCACGATGACCGCTTCCAACGCGGGTGCCTGTTCACCGAATACCACCGGGATCCACATCTCTGGATCCAGCGGCTGAGTCGCCAGGTTGGCCGCGTACACGGCACCTTCAATAAACAACGGGGATTCATTGCACTCAATCTGAGCCAAATTCACTAGCTGGTAACTCATGAAATCTCTTTTATCATAATGACTGGTTAGCCGAGCATTATACCCCAGCCTGCCGATTTGGCGAGTTTGACGGGGAAAATCATCGGGGCAACATATTTTTCTTTTAAAAATTTATTCATAAGAGCATTATTTCAGAATAATTCAAATAACAACCCATAACTCACTATGAAACGTCACTTTGGCTTTACTTTAATCGAGTTGATTGTCGTCATTGTTATTCTCGGCATTCTGGCCGTTACGGCGGCGCCTCGCTTCTTTAACCTTCAGAGAGATGCGCACGAAAAACGCGCCGCCGCGGCTTTTGCCAGTTTCCGCACCTCGGTGACTATGTACAATGCCCAATGGCTGGTTGACGGTGAACCCGCTATTTCTCAAGCCGTTGGTTATGGTCAAGGCGACATCTATCCTTCAACAACGGGCTATCCGATTTCCGTTAATCAAATCCCGTACAACGAAGGCAACTCGATTCGCGGCGAGGATTGCGTGGCACTCTGGCCAGCGCTCCTCAATACCGACCTGACGATTCGTTCGCAAATGGATACGGGCTATGTGTTGCCTTCCGATAGCGACATCGTGAGTTGGTACACTGGCAGTAACGAATGTTATTACTACTACACCTCCGGTTACGGCGCAGAAGATAATCTGCCGATACTCTATTACTCCCCTCTGACTGGCGAGATCAGTGTCACAACCGAGAGTCCGACCGTCACGCCATAAGCCTTCGTGACATTGCGCCCGCTTCCAACTACAATCTCGCCTCAATTTTATTTGGCGAAGACAAAAACAGAATATGCGAGTCATTTTAGGCCCGATGGAGGGCGTGCTGGATCACCTGATGCGTGAAATGCTGACACAGATTAACGATTACGATTTCTGTGTCACCGAGTTTGTTCGTGTGATCAATCTGCCGCTTCCGGATCATGTGTTTTACCGTCTTTGCCCAGAGCTGAAACAAGACTCGCGCACCAAAGCGGGTGTTCCCGTGAAAGTTCAGTTGCTGGGTCAAGAGCCACACTGGATGGCGGAAAATGCGGTACGCGCCGCTGAACTTGGCGCATGTGGGGTTGATCTGAACTTCGGCTGCCCAGCTAAAATGGTTAACCAAAGCAAAGGTGGCGCGGCACTGCTGCAACACCCTGAACTGATTTATCAGGTGATCAAAGCGTGCCGCGATGCAGTTCCTTCTGATATTCCGGTCACCGCTAAAATTCGCCTTGGCTGGGAAAACCCGGATGACTGTTTTGAGATTGTCGACGCCGTACAACAAGCCGGTGCGGATGAACTGACCGTACACGCCCGAACCAAAGCGGGCGGCTACAAAGCCAGTGAGATCAAATGGGATTACATTGATCAGATTCGCCAGAAAACCACCGTTCCTCTTATTGCAAACGGTGAAATCTGGAATTATGCCGACGGTCAGGCGTGCATTGAAACGACAGGCGTGGATTCTTTGATGGTGTGTCGCGGCGCATTGAACGTGCCTAACTTGGGCAACATCGTCAAACACAACCACAGCGCAATGTCATGGCATGAGGTGGTGGATCTGCTGCTGGAATACTCAGCGTATGAAGTGCGTGGTGACAAAGGTAAATACTACCCGAATCGTGTAAAACAATGGTTCTCTTACCTACGCCAATCTTACCCACAAGCAGCCGATCTGTTCCGTGAAATCCGCACTATGACAGAAGTCGACCCTATCGTGAGCCATTTTCAGCGTTACCGCGACACGCTTGCTTAAATCTAACAGCTGGTGTCAAAACACCAGCTTATCTTTCCCTGTGGTTTTCGCCTCATACAACTTCTCGTCTGCCAGTTTGAACAGCTCATCGAAACTCCAGTCCGGGTCGCTTTCAATGACTTCTACTCCGCCTGAAATGGTGAAACCATTCGGCACAACCTGTTTGGAATCCTTGGTAATGGCATCTTTGATTCGCTGCATAACGATCTTTAACTGCGCTGCATCTTCGCTGGTCAGATATACAACGAATTCCTCGCCGCCAAAGCGTGCAACGGCATCGGTATCACGCATGCTGTGTTCAATACGCTCGCCCATGTAACAGATCACGTCATCTCCTACGTCATGGCCGCGAGTATCGTTAATAGACTTGAAATTATCGATGTCCAGCACCGCAATAGACAGATAACGACGATGTTTTTGCGATGTCAGGAACTCTTTCATTCCCCGTCTATTCAGCAACCCTGTCATCGGGTCGCGTGACGCCAGATTCTCGTAGTAGGATTTTTCGATACGGGTGTTGAAGTAGAACAGAGCCACCACTGACACCATGTAAGCCAGCAGCAGCGCAATCAACGCTGACTGTTTCTCCGCTAAAAACTGCTTCGCTTCCGCGGCCCAATTCCACTCGTAGTAAAGATAGTGATCGAGATTGACGTAGTTGGCTTCCAGACGATAAGGCTGATAAGCCGAGCCATCGACGGGAAGGTCTGCCGTTCTCACCAACTGAATTTTACCCTGCAAACGTGAGTCGCTACCGATGAGCTTGTCGACACTGACGTCCAGCACAACCACTCCCTGAAATTCATTACCCTGAAAGACGGGCATGGTTAGGGTCATATTGTTGCGCTGGTGCAGCACCTCACTGAACGCACTTGGCCCAACCACACTGATGACATCGGGGTGGCTTGACGCTTCCTGCCAGAATTCCCGTAACTTGACGGTGACCAGCTGCTCTTTAGAGATGTCTTTGATCACGCTATCCGGAGCTGAGATGACATAACCGTGGTTATCAATGTAGTGCACGCCAATAATGTAATCATCGAGGTCATGCAAAAACGAGATGATTGGCGCAAGCGACACTTTGCGCAGCATCGAACGATACAGGGGATGGTGTTCATCACATAAGGACTCATCCCCGACCAACATGTAGCTGATACTGATAGGCGGTGAAGAGTTCGCTTTCTTATTGGAAATGATCAGCGACTCTTTCGGGGTGATACGACACAGACCATCACTGATCCCTTGGTTGAAACCGGAGGACAGAATTGGCGGCGATTCAAAATAATTGGTGAAGCCGTAATCGAGAGCCACCACGATTTTGCTCGCGCGCTGCAGCATGGCTCCCACACTGTGATACTCATCGTCAATATCGTTGTTCAAGACCTGCATGTAGGAGTAAATCATGGCAGCAAGCATCACCAATACGACGAGAAACGGTCCCAAGATTGCGTTTTTTTTACTGTAGTTCTTCTTTGGCTTCATTTGAGTAATCTGAGATTGAGCGGAGAGCGACCTGCTCACTATATACACATGGGTGGATATGATACAGCAGAATCACAGCAATACTATAAACCAATCATTGCTTCTTCAGTGCTTCCATCAGTGACAGTTATCAAATGCTGGCTAGCGGATAGATGCAGACATGCAGCTACCCACAGTGACTATGGACCAAAACAAAATAAAAAACCTCCCGTTGATTGAACACCAAACGGGAGGCTCGCTTTATGTTGTACGGGTTGATTAACTCAGCAACAGACTATCATCGCTCAGCTCTTCGCCACGCACTTTAGAGAACATTTCAAGCAAGTCAGGCACCTGCATATTGGCACGCTGCTCACCTGCCACATCAAGAACGATTTGTCCTTGGTGCAGCATAACGGTGCGATCGCCACAGGCTAACGCATCTTTCATCGAGTGCGTGACCATCATGACAGTCAGGTTGAACTCCTTCACGATCTTTTTAGTCAGGTCGATGATGAAAGCCGCCATACGCGGATCCAGTGCCGCTGTATGTTCATCAAGTAATAACAGTTTGCTGTCTGATAGCGTTGCCATCACCAGACTCACGGCCTGACGCTGGCCACCGGAAAGCAGGCCAATGCTGTCACCTAAACGGTCTTCCAACCCAAGCCCGAGGATACTGATACGTTCCTGAAACAGCTTACGGCGATTGGAAGAGAGTGCATGCGTCCAGCTGCGGCGTTTGCCTCGCATATAGGCCAACGCCATATTTTCTTCGATGGTCAGAGCGCCACAAGTCCCCGCCAACGGGTCCTGGAAAACGCGCGCACATAAACTGGCGCGTTGGTCCACACTCTGGCGAGTTACGTCCGTTTCATCAATCAGGACTTTGCCACCTACCATTGGCGTTTCCCCGGTAACGGCGCCCAACAGTGTCGATTTACCCGCTCCGTTCGAACCGATAACGGTCAGGAACTGATGCTCAGGCACCTCCAGGCATACGCCTCTCAACGCTCGGTTTTCCAGAATAGTGCCAGGGTTAAACGTAACTTGAATATCTTCTAAACGGATCATACTGCTTCTCCTGACGACTTACCCTGCTTAGATACCGCTATCTTCTGAGCAGGTGCACTACCCTTTTTTAATTTCAGATTCCTTTTCATTTTCGGCATGATCAGCGCCAGTGCCACCAGCACCGCGGTTACCAGGTTCAGATCCGATGCCTGCAAACCAAACATGCCAGTACTCAGTGCAAAAGCCACCGCAAGACGGTACAACACCGAGCCTACAATCACCGCCGTGACTGCAACCCAAATTTTTCGCCCCGGGATCAATGTCTGACCCAGAATTACCGCAGCCAGACCGACCACGATCGTACCGACACCAGAGGTTACGTCAGCGAAACTGTTGGTTTGTGCAAACAGAGCACCGGCAAAGCCAACGAAACCGTTCGACAAAGCAAGACAGAAATAAGTGTAAAATGCGGTGCTGGCACCTTGCGCCGCAACCATACGCGCGTTGACGCCCGTAGCACGAAGACCCAGACCAAAATCACTGTTCAACAGACGAACGACAAACAGCGCCGAAATCAATACCAGTACCGCGACCACTAACGGGCGAATATACATGGAATCGCCCATGGCTTCGAACGGCGTGAGAATCGTGTCATCCCCGAGAAGCGCCAGGTTTGGTCGGCCCATAATGCGGATATTGATGGAAAACGCAGCAATCATAGTAAGAATCGATGCGAGAAGATGCAGGATGCCACATCGAACGGTGAGGAAAGCGGTTACCCAGCCTGTCGCAGCGCCGGCTAAAATCGCCATGCCCGTTGCCACCCAAGGGTTAATGCCTGAAACAATAGCGGTTGCGGCGACCGCAGCTCCCATCGGGAAACTACCGTCCACACTCAAATCGGGAAAATCAAGAACTCGGAATGTCAGATAAACACCCAGAGCAACCAACCCGTAAATAAGGCCTACTTCCAAAGCCCCAAAAAATGCAAAAGCAGACATACAAACTCCCTTTCTGCTTAACAATGCCGGCATGGCGTCATACCGGCATGATTAATCTATTATTTTACGCTGGTCGCACGGTCCAGAACGGACTGAGGAATGGTCATGCCTAACTTGTCAGCCGCCGTCTTATTGATGACGAGATCAGAACCTTTCGCTACTTTCACATCCAGAGTACCTGGATCAGCACCTTCAAGGATCGCCGCTACGTAATCCGCAGTCTGTACACCAATCTGGTAGTAGTCGAAGCCCAAGCTCGCAACCGCGCCACGTTCAACGTATGACGTTGCAGCACCAAATACTGGCGTTTTCGCCTGATTTGCGGCCACAATCATGCCTTCGATAGCACTCGCAACTGTGTTGTCAATCAGTGCATAGATGATGTCAGATTTTGCAGCAATCGCTTGAGTCGCAGATTGTACATCCGCACTTTTCAGCGCTGTTGCTTCAACCAGCTGCACGCCATTTTTCTTCGCGGCCACTTTCAGAAGCTCCATCAGGCTAACCGCGTTCGCTTCACCCGGGTTGTAAACGACACCAATCGATTTCACATTTGGCATCAGTTCTTTGATCAACTCAACGTGTTGTTCAACCGGAGAAAGGTCAGACAGACCCGTAACGTTTTTGCCCGGCTGTTCCATCTTCTTCACCAGTTTGGCGCCGACAGGATCAGTGACTGCTGTGAAAACGACGGGAATAGATTTGGTCGCAGCGACTAATGCCTGAGCAGTTGGTGTGGCAATGCCCACCAATACATCTGGGTTTTCACCCACAAATTGACGTGCAATCTGTACGGCAATCGCTGGGTTACCTTGAGCGGTTTTGAAGTCAAATTCTAGGTTTTTGCCTTCTTCATAGCCTTTCGCTTTCAAACCGTCCAGAAGCCCTTGACGAGCCGCATCCAAAGCAGGATGTTCAACGATTTGCGATACAGCCACTTTAGCGACATTGGCCAGAACAGTGTGTGAAGAGAGTAATGCAGCTCCGGCTAGAACGGCGGTAGCTATAGCTTTGCCTGCTTTCATCTTAACTCCTTGATTTAAGCATTATTATTTTGGATGTTGTGTTGTGTTTGTTTTTATCGCGCACAGAGTGTGCAGCTAACGACATTATTACCAGTAAGTTTGGGGAAAGGGAAGCAAGAGTTAACAGGAAAGTAACAAAAAGAGAGATGGGAATATGGTATACAGCGCAAAATCAAGAGGAGTTCACTATTTGCACTTTTTCACTTGAAGAAAAGACCGTCTTGAACTAATCAAAACGGCCTCTCAGAGGAACTAGAACCAGCGTTCGAGCGCGGCCTTATCCAACTGACGGAACGCTCGGTTGAGCACCATCGCCAGCTCTTTATAACGTGGTTGAGACTTAATGGGTTCGAGTGCAAATCCGGTTTCAACGATTTTCTGATACAACTCGCGATACCAACTCGCGAGCGCTGGTGGCAGCTGTGTGTTGGCACGGTTGCCCAACCACCAGATACCTTGCAGCGGCAAACTGATTGCAAACAGGGCGATGATGATGGATTGTGGCATCGCCTGCACATTGTGGAATGTCATCTGGGTCAGCACACTGATTGCGGCAACCGCAGGCATCACTTTAATACCAAAGCGGGTTGCTTTAATGATGCGCTGCTCCGGGAACAGAAGGTTCAACTCTTTTCGCATCGGCCAGGTATCCATGTACTTCTGACCATCTTTTAGGCTGTGAACGATTCCGGCTCTATTACTCATACCATTTCCCCTCACTGTCTGGCGATCATTTCACTAAAAAATAGTTGAATGATTCAACAAATGGCGTAAAAATTTGACAAAAGCTAATATTGTTTCAAATTTTTTTTGTTATATTGGCCCATTATCGCTATCCTTTGCGGACTCTCAATCTCATTGTTGCCGTTATTTACAATTTAGGCAACTCCGAGGCGAATGCTGCACGGAACGCACCGACGATTTCACTGACACTGTCACGTCTTACTATACGGAAATTGAAGTTTTATTGACCAAGATTAGTACGCACTCTTTGGTGGGTCGTCTATTCTTGTGATTAATTTTTATCCTAACCGATTATTACAGGTAGTTACTCATGTCTAAGCTAGTTTTAGTTTTAAACTGCGGTAGTTCTTCACTGAAGTTCGCTATTGTCGATGCACAAAATGGCGACGAGTTCCTTTCAGGCCTTGCTGAATGTCTACACCTTCCAGAAGCACGAATCAAGTGGAAACTTGATGGTAAGCACGAAGCACAATTGGGTGAAGGCGCTGCACACGATGAAGCTCTGACTTTCATCGTTGAAACTATTCTTGCTTCTAAGCCAGAACTGGCAGAGCAACTGAAAGCCATCGGTCACCGTGTTGTACACGGCGGTGAGCAGTTCACTCAATCAGCACTGATCGACGAAACCGTTCTGAAAGGTATCGAAGACGCAGCAAGCTTTGCACCTCTGCACAACCCAGCACACATCGTGGGTATCAAAGCAGCACAAAAAGCATTCCCGGCTCTGCAGAACGTTGCGGTATTCGACACTGCTTTCCACCAAACTATGCCAGAAGAAGCGTACCTGTACGCTCTGCCATACAAACTGTACAAAGAGCACGGTATCCGTCGCTACGGCGCACACGGTACTTCTCACCTGTTCATCGCTCGTGAAGCGGCTGAGCGTATGGGTAAACCAGCAAACGAACTGAACATCATCAACTGCCACCTGGGCAACGGTGCTTCTGTTTGTGCCATCAAGAACGGCCAGTCTGTAGACACTTCTATGGGTCTGACTCCGCTTGAAGGTCTGGTTATGGGTACTCGTTGTGGTGACATCGATCCTGCGATCATTTTCCACCTGCACGACACTCTGGGTTACTCAGTTGACGACATCAATAAGATGCTGACTAAAGAGTCTGGTCTGCTGGGTCTGACTGAAGTGACTTCTGACTGCCGCTTTGTTGAAGACAACTACGGCGCTAAAGAAGAAGCAACTCGTGCGATGGATGTATTCTGTCACCGTCTGGCAAAATACGTTGCTGGTTACACTGCGAGCATGGACGGCCGTCTGGACGCTATCGTGTTCACTGGTGGTATCGGTGAAAACTCTGCACCAATCCGTGAAATGGTTCTGAACCGTCTGGCTATCTTCGGTATCGAAGTAGACGGCGACGCAAACCTGAAAGCACGCTTCGGTGGTGAAGGTGTAATCACCACAGCAAACAGCCGTATTCCAGCGATGGTAATTTCTACCAACGAAGAGCTGGTTATTGCTGAAGACACTGCACGTCTGACTAACATCTAATCATATTCATCTGGCTAACTGCGAAGTTAGCCAGTGTTTTATAGGGGCTCAACTCCTATTCATTCTGAATACGCAGTTGGGCTTTGTTCCTTTCAATCTAAGTCCCTTAGATTGCAATCAATAGTGTTGAGGTACTTTACGAATGTCCCGTACTATTATGCTTATCCCAATCAGTGCTGGCGTTGGTTTGACCAGCGTGAGCATGGGTCTTCTGCGCGCTATGGAGCGCAAAGGTGTAAGCGTTTCTTTCTATAAACCAATCGCACAACCTCGCAGCGGCGGTGACCAACCAGATCTGACGTCCACTATCGTGGGTCGTAACAGCGACATGAAAATTGGTGAGCCAATGTCTATGTCGTCTGCAGAAACTCTGATCGGTAGCGAAAAAATGGACGTTCTGCTGGAAACAGTGGTTGAGCGTTACAACCAAATCAACACTGCAGAGGTCACTCTGGTTGAAGGTCTGGTTCCAACTCGCAAACACCCATTTGCTAACCAAGTGAACGCGGAAATCGCGAAAACTCTGGGCGCAGAAATTGTGTTCGTTGCGACACCTGGTACGGACAACCCAACGCAGTTGAAAGAGCGCATTGAAGTTGCGTGTTCTAACTTCGGCGGCACTAAGAACAAAAACATTTCAGGCGTCATCATCAACAAGCTGAATGCACCGGTTGATGAAGCTGGCCGTACTCGTCCAGACCTGTCTGAAATCTTCGATGATGCAGATGGCGCAAAACAAGCCAATGTTGAAGTGATGCAGATCTTCAACACTAGCCCAATCCGTGTGCTGGGTTGCGTGCCTTGGAACGTTGATCTGATTGCAACTCGTGCCATCGACATGGCGAAACACCTGAACGCTGAAGTGATCAACCAAGGCGACATCAACACTCGTCGTATCAAGAGCATCACTTTCTGTGCGCGTTCAATCCCGCACATGATTGAACACTTCCGCCCAGGTTCTCTGCTTGTGACATCTGCGGACCGTCCTGACGTTATCGTTGCAGCCTCTCTGGCAGCAATGAACGGTGTTGAAATCGGTGCTGTGCTGCTGACTGGCGGTTACGATATTCCTAAAGAAATCGTTAGCCTGTGTAAACCAGCGTTCGACACTGGTCTGCCAATCTTCAAAGCTCAGGGTAACACTTGGCAAACGTCTCTGAACCTGCAAAGCTTCAGCCTGGAAGTACCGGCAGACGACCGAGAGCGTATCGAGTTTGTTTGCGACCACGTTGCAAGCCACATCGACGGTCCTTGGATTGATACTCTGACTGAAGGTACTCAAGGTACTCGTCGTCTGAGCCCACCAGCGTTCCGTTACCAACTGACTGAGTTTGCCCGTCGTGCCAACAAACGTATCGTTCTACCGGAAGGTGACGAACCACGTACAGTTAAAGCGGCAGCCATCTGTGCTGAACGCGGTATCGCGACCTGTGTGCTATTGGGTAACCCAGATGAAATCCGTCGTGTTGCAGCACAGCAAGGTGTTGAGCTG
The DNA here is from genome assembly GCF_023920125.1 of Vibrio sp. LQ2. Classification (NCBI taxonomy): domain Bacteria; kingdom Pseudomonadati; phylum Pseudomonadota; class Gammaproteobacteria; order Vibrionales; family Vibrionaceae; genus Vibrio; species Vibrio sp. LQ2. Next base: position 430,933 of record NZ_CP085308.1, on the reverse strand, counting down.
GGCGCTGGCGTTGAAATCATCGATGCAGATTCAGTTCGTGAAAACTACGTTGCTCGTCTGGTTGAGCTGCGCGGCGCGAAAGGCATGACTGAAGTTGTGGCACGTGAAAAACTGGAAGACTCCGTATTCCTTGGCACCATGATGCTGGAAGCGAACGAAGTTGACGGTCTGGTTTCTGGTGCGGTTCACACCACAGCAAACACCATCGTACCTCCGTTCCAGATCATCAAAACAGCACCGAATGCATCGATTGTATCGTCTGTATTCTTCATGCTGCTGCCTGATCAAGTACTGGTTTACGGTGACTGTGCAATCAACCCGGATCCAACCGCTGAACAACTGGCTGAAATCGCAATCCAGTCTGCAGACTCTGCAGCGGCATTCGGTATCGACCCACGCGTAGCGATGATCTCTTACTCTACCGGTACATCTGGTAAGGGTGCAGACGTTGATAAAGTACGCGAAGCAACACGTCTTGCTCAGGAAAAACGTCCTGATCTGATCATCGACGGTCCTCTGCAGTACGACGCAGCAATCATGGAAAACGTAGCGGCTTCTAAAGCACCTAACTCTCCAGTTGCGGGTAAAGCGACCGTATTCGTGTTCCCAGACCTGAACACAGGTAACACCACTTACAAAGCGGTACAACGTTCAGCTGACTTGGTATCAATCGGTCCAATGCTGCAAGGCATGCGCAAGCCGGTTAACGACCTGTCTCGTGGCGCGCTGGTTGACGACATCGTCTACACCATCGCTCTGACTGCGATTCAGGCAGACCAAGAGCAGAAATAATCGCTCTTAGTGCTAAGCAAAAAGCCTTCGGACTCCGAAGGCTTTTTTGTATCTCTTACCCCGTCAATCGCTATCTCACACTCAATGCAGTATCAATAGCGTCACCGCGCCCGCGACAACCGACAGCACCATCGCTGGTGCAACCCTAACCCACAAGCCTCGATCCCCGATACTGATCACCATCCCCATTTTTACCAACGTATTGACCGAAGCAGCGATAATGATCCCCATCGCAGCGGTATAAGCATCCAGCGAGTGAGTACTTTGCCGGCCTAAAGCCAGCGTTATCGCATCAACATCCGTAATACCGGAGACCGCAGACAGTGCTAGTGTCCCCGCCTGCCCAAACCAATCTGACAGCGCATGCGCGAGCAGCATGATAATGGCCAGAATGACACCAAACCAGAGTGCAGATTGCAGCGCTAACGGGTTTTTATGATTGGCCGACTGGTCTTCATTAAAATCTACATCCGTCGAGCGCCAGATAAACCAGGCCGGAATATAGAGCCCAATCATCATTACGGCAATGACAGGCCAGAGAATCGGGGTTAATTCGGTATTGATCAGAGAAGCCACAATCAATAAACGCGGAAACATGGTACCGCAACAAAGCAGAATACCCGAAGCAAGGAGTGGGCTGATAGTGGGCTGATCGCGCGACAGATTGGAAAATTGTAAAGTCAGAGCGGTTGAAGAGCTGAAACCAGCAAACACGGATGTAAATAACACCCCGCGTTTCGCACCACCAATTTTAATCGCAAAGTAGCCGAGAAAGGAAATGCTGGCGATTAGCACCACCATCCACCAAATCTCATACGGATTGAGTGCCTGCCAAGGCCCGTAGCTTTGATTGGGTAGAAGCGGCAACATGACAATAGAAATCAACATCAGACGCAGCGCCGCGTCTAACTCGTACTCTTGCAGTTTTTGCAACGCTTCGTGCAGCTCTTTCTTGTTATCCAATACCACGGCCGTGATCACCGCCGCTGCGGCCGCAAGCACAGGTTCCCCAGACACAGCCAGACTACCAAGCACAAACGTCACCAGCAAACTGACCACCCCGGTGATACTGATGTCCTGACTTTTGCGTTGCTTGAGTACAAACGCGATGCTGGCTAATACCACCAGCGCCAGTAACGCAAAGCCAAGCAACAGCGGAGAATAATGAGCAGCCAGTATCGCAGACAAGCCACCGTAAAGACCGACCAACGAGAAGGTGCGAATACCCGCGACCCGACTGCCTTCAACATTGTTGCGAGCCACCCAACCACGTTGCGTACCGACGATCGCTCCAAGTAGCAGTGCGACGAGAAGATTCCAGACAACACTCTGGCCGCTGACAATTTCGTTTAAGTCCATCGCCCTCTCCTTATCTCATCACTTACCTTTAGTGTATGCGATTTACCCGGTTAATCCGTGAGCGAGGCAAAATTGTGGTTATCTTTCAGTGCACTGAAAAAGGGAGATAAAAAAGCGCGGCCAGATGCTGCGCTTTTCTTCACGTAATGCGGGTTACATTTTTTCCCGGCCATGTGGCGATTCCAGATCCAGTTCAGGACCAACCGGCACCACTTGTGTTGGGTTGATGGTTGTGTGACTGAAGTAGTAATGTCGCTTAATGTGGTAGAAATCCGTGGTCTCTTTCACACCCGCTACCTGATAGAGCTCTTTCATGTAGCCATTCAGATTCGGGTAGTCGGCGATACGCTTCTTGTTACATTTGAAATGGCCAACGTAAACCGCATCAAAACGAATAAGCGTGGTAAACAAACGCCAGTCGGCTTCAGTAATTACACTTCCCGCCAGATAACGATGAGTAGCCAGATGCGCTTCCACTTTATCCAAAGCATCAAACAGGGAATCATACGCTTCTTCATACGCTTCTTGTGTGGTAGCAAAGCCGCAGCGATAAACCCCATTGTTGATGTTTGGATAAATGAACGTATTCCATTCATCGATCAACGGGCGCAGGTGTTGAGGATAGTAATCGTCATCGTTGCCAGTCAGCTCGTTGAATGCAGAGTTGAACATGCGAATGATTTCTGAGGACTCGTTACTCACGATGGTCTGAGTTTTCTTATCCCACAACACCGGGACAGTTACACGGCCTGTATAATCTGATTTAGCCTGAGTATAAATCTGGTGCATTTTTGTATGACCAAACAACGGCTCTGGGATGCCAAATTTCCAGCCTTCGCTCATCATATCCGGACAGACGATGGTCACATCAATATGTTCCTGAAGCTGCTTCAATGAGCGGAAGATCAGGGTACGATGCGCCCATGGGCAAGCCAAAGACACGTACAGATGATAACGACCTGATTCCGGAGCAAACTGTGCATCTGCTTTGTTTTCGATCCACCCACGAAAGCCCGCATCCTCACGCACAAAGCGTCCGCTGCTGCTTTTCGTGTCGTACCAAACGTCTTGCCACACGCCTTCGATCAGTTTACCCATGACTCACCTCGTTCTAATTCAAGTAATGCTTTAATTAAGTCCATTATAGATATTGAAAAATAGGATATAACCGGAGAGTTCTGGCTTAGTTATTCGAAAAATTTGAACTAGGTGCAACACCAGCCTTTAAGGCATATCAGGGTTCTCTAAGCAGTTAAAACCGACCCAAAACTGGGTCTTCATCCCGATCGATTTTACATCAACAATCTCACCGGGCTGTTGAGGGTAATGCACCCATCGGTCATAAAGACGATAGCTACAGGTTGTGATGACGCCTAACGCCAACATCACCACTATCACGTGACTGAGTAGCGATGGTGCTACTGCGGACAACTTAGGCTTTAACGATGCCCAAAATGCCGCCAATGAGATAATGGCCAGCAGTTGGCTCATCGGCGAATCCAATACGCTGGAAACCAAACTATACAGTAGCCCTGTCAATACACTCGCGCCCAGCACTTTAGTGACGCGGGAAGCAGCCGTAGCAACCTTAAACAGCAGTAAAAAGCACAACACAACATAGCAAACAGCCGATACCCAACCCCAATGGACTAACACGTTTAACACTGAATTATGGGGGCGACCAAAGTTGAAGTCGTGGCAGACAAAGGCACCACCACCATTCCCCCAAAATGATGCAATACTCAATGCTTGTGACCACAACGCCAGCCTGTCTGACGTTGTAGTGCGAAATAAAATGGCTTCACTTTCAATACCAAGAAGATACGACGGCAGTGGATTCAAAAATACAAATGAAATACACGCCCCAAAAAAGGCGCCGATTAGCAGCGTCTTGATCCATTGACGCCACAACTCCCTGTCCACTAGTGACATCAGAATAAAACCGGACAATACGGCCAGAACGACTCCCCTGCCGTTGAGGGTAAAGCAGACTGAAAACGCCATTGAAACCGAAAGCAATGGCAAGAAGGCAGATTTTTTTCTTCGCAAAGCACGCACAGCTAAATATGCCATAGGCAAAATTAACCAGACTTGCACTTGATTAATAAATCGGGGATTAGAAAATCCGTAAAAGGTTGTCGTGCCGACTGGTACCCGGTGAAAGAGAAGCGTCCAGAACGCCACTGCGACACTCAAAAATAGCAAGACATTAAGCAACATCGCTAAATTGAATAACACTGAGCGGGAAGACTGAAAATAGGAATTGAACAGTCCCAGCAGTAAAAACAAGCCCACCAGATAAAACCATTGGCTTGGCGCACTGACACTATAGTGACTCAATGCAGTGGCAATCATACTGAATACGACAAACACCACTACCAATCCTTTAACTGGCTGTTCAAGCGATTGATAAACTTTGATCACAGGCTGGCGAATACGTGCCGACATGACCAATCCTGCCGCAAATAAAATGAGCAACAGGCTGACAACTAAGCGTTTAGAGTCATAGATAAACAACAGTTGGTTGCGCGGAATAAAGACATTAAAACTAAAGACAATCAGCGACCAGAAAGTCAGTTTGACGATCAAGGTTTCCCATAACGAATTACGATTCACCATTTGCGCCTTTCATTATTATTTTCAATAACCTGAGTATTGTTGATATTTTACAAATGGCAAACTTGGATCGGCGTTTTGAGAATTGAGAGCAACGCAAAACTTGGAGCGAGAAATAAACACAAAAAAAGCGCGACCCAATTAAGGAGCCGCGCTTAAGCCCGTCACAGGCTGAATTTACGCACTAACGTGCAAGCAGGATACGGAATGCGTATCTGTGCCTTCAATTTGTGGTTTGGTCTTCGCACATTCCGCGGTTGCTTGCGGGCAACGAGTACGGAATACACAACCGGATGGTGGATTGATTGGCGACGGCAAATCACCTTCCAACATCTGAATTACTTTGGCGCGCTCCAGGTTTGGATCCGGAATCGGTACCGCCGACATCAGCGCTTTGGTGTATGGATGCAGAGGGTTAGCAAACAGTTCATCGGCTTCGCCCAGTTCCACCGCATTGCCCAAGTACATCACCAATACGCGATCAGAAATGTGTTTTACCACTGACAAATCGTGCGCGATGAACACCAGGCTGAGGCCCAGTTCTTTCTGTAGCTCTTTCAGCAGGTTGACCACCTGAGCCTGAATCGATACATCCAACGCTGATACAGGTTCGTCACAGATGATCATCTTAGGTTTCAGAATCAACGCGCGAGCGATACCGATACGCTGACACTGGCCACCTGAGAACTCGTGCGGGTAGCGGTTAATCACGTTAGGCAACAGGCCTACTTTAGCCATCATTTCCTTAACGCGATCTTTGACTTCCTGCTTAGACAGCTCAGGGTAGAACGTCTGCAATGGTTCCGCGATAATGTCGCCCACCGTCATACGCGGGTTCAGAGAAGCCAGTGGATCCTGGAAAATCATCTGAATTTCTTTACGCGTATTGCGGCGTTTCACTTCCTGCATACGAGTCAGATCCTGACCCAGCCACACCACTTCACCTTCGGTTGACTGAACCAGACCGATGATCGCGCGGGCAAAGGTGGATTTACCACAGCCGGACTCACCCACAACGCCTAATGTTTCGCCTTCGTAAAGACGCACGTTAACGCCGTCTACCGCTTTCAGGGTAGATGGTTTAGTCCATGGCCAGCCCGATTTAGCCGCGATGCTGAAGTGAACTTTCAGGTTTTTTACATCTAACAGTAATGGTTTATCTGCGCTCATTTTGTCCAAGTCTCCCAATCAGAAAAACAAGCACGCTGACGACCATCACCAAATGGAGTCAGAATCGGTGCTTCACGCTTACAACGGTCCATCACACGATGGCAGCGCTCTTGATAAGGGCAGCCAACAGGCAGACGCAGTAAGTTTGGCGGATTGCCAGGAATGGTTGGCAGAATTTCGCCTTCTGTATCCAGACGAGGAATCGCTTTGAGCAGACCTTCCGCGTATGGGTGGCTTGGGTTATAGAAAATCTCGTTAACGCTGCCGTACTCCATGGTACGACCCGCGTACATCACCAGCACTTTGTCACACGATCCTGCAACCACACCGAGGTCGTGAGTGATCATGATGATTGCCGTGTTAAATTCGCGCTTCAGCTCGTTCAGCAGATCCATGATCTGCGCCTGCACGGTCACATCCAGTGCGGTAGTTGGCTCATCGGCGATCAGCAGTTTCGGACGACACAGCAGTGCCATCGCGATCATCACACGCTGACGCATACCGCCCGAGAATTCGTGCGGATACATGGTGATACGTTTACGTGCTTCAGGGATTTTGACCGCTTCCAGCATGCGCACTGATTCTTCAAACGCTTCCGCCTTGCCCATGCCTTTGTGCAGCATCAATACTTCCATCAGCTGATCGCTGACTTTCATATATGGGTTCAGAGACGTCATCGGGTCTTGGAAGATCATCGCGATCTGCTCGGAACGAACTTTGTTCAGTTCTTTCTCAGGCAGGTTAAGAATCTCTTTACCTTCGAATTTTGCACTGCCCGAAATCTTACCGTTTTTCGCCAACAGGCCCATGATCGCGAATACCGTCTGAGATTTACCCGAACCGGACTCACCGACAATACCCAGTGTCTCACCTTGTTTAAGTGAGAAGTTCAAATCGTTGACTGCGGTTACGATACCATCTTGCGTGGTAAATTCGACGCGCAGATCTTTGACATCTAATAAGCTCATCATTGCTTCCTTAATCTTGCTCTTTTCTGATTATCTGTCTTTTGGATCCAGCGCGTCGCGCAGACCGTCACCGACGTAGTTAAAACAGAACAGGGTAATCACCATGAATGCGGCCGGGAACAGAAGCTGCCAAATCGCGACTTCCATTGTGTTCGCACCTTCTTGTAACAGTGCGCCCCAGCTGGTCATTGGTTCCTGTACACCCAGACCAAGGAATGAGAGGAAAGATTCTGTCAGAATCATGCTTGGGATCAGCAGCGTTGAGTAAACGGCTACGATACCCAGTACGTTAGGCACGATATGACGGGTAATGATTCTCCATTTGCTAACACCACATACGTGGGCCGCTTCGATAAATTCTTTGCTGCGCAGGCTCAGAGTCTGGCCACGCACGATACGCGCCATATCCAGCCAGGCAATCGCGCCGATAGCAACGAAAATCAGAATGATGTTACGACCGAAGAAGGTCACCAGTACGATAACCAGGAACATGAACGGTATTGCGTACAAAATTTCCAGAATACGCATCATGACACGGTCAGTACGGCCGCCGATGAAACCAGAAGCAGCGCCATACAGCGTACCAATCAGGACCGCCACCAGCGCGCCCATGATACCGACCATCAGAGAGATACGGCCACCCACCAGAGTTCGCACCAATAGGTCACGACCCAAAGCATCGGTACCAAACCAGTGCTCAGCCGTTGGCGCTGCGTGCATTGCGTACCAGTCCGTATCTTCGTAGGTGTAAGCAGAGAACATCGGCACAAAAATAACGGCCAGTGTAATTAAAGACAGAATGAACAAGCTGACCATCGCCGCTTTGTTGCGCATGAAACGAATGCGAGCATCCTGCCATAGGCTGCGACCTTCAATTTCCAGGTTCTCAGTGAACTTTTCGATCGCTTCTAAGTTTTCTTTTTTGGTTAACATAATATCCGTGTCCAATTAGTAGCGAATTTTAGGGTCGATATACGCGAGCAGAATATCCACAACCGCATTGAAGAGAATGAATAGGAAACCGATAAGGATCGTTACACCCATAACCAGAGAGTAATCACGGTTAAAGGCAGCGTTAACGAACAGTTTACCAATCCCTGGCAGACCAAAAATCGTCTCGATAACCACTGAACCTGTAATGATGCCGACGAATGCCGGGCCCATGTACGATACAACAGGCAACATTGCTGGTTTCAGCGCGTGTTTAATCACGATGTAGCTGTAGCTCAGGCCTTTCGCACGTGCGGTACGAATAAAGTTACTGTTCAGTGTTTCAATCATTGAACCACGGGTAATACGCGCAAAAGTTGCAACGTACAATAGCGACATACCAATCACAGGCAGCGCCATATAGTGGAAGGAGCCATCTTGCCAACCACCCGCCGGAAACCAGCCAAGGTTGATGGAGAAGATGTAAATCAGTACCGGCGCTAACACGAAGGATGGCATGACCACCCCGAGCATGGCTGTCGACATGATCGTATAGTCTATCCAGGTGTTGTGCCTTAGTGCCGCAATGGTGCCAACCGCTACCCCCATAATGACGGTAAAGATGAAGGCCGCAAAACCCACTTTGGCAGACACTGGCAGCGCACTCGCGATAAGCTCGTTCACCGAATAGTCTTTGTATTTGAATGACGGACCAAAGTCACCCTGCAGGATGTTGGTCAGATACGTTAAATACTGTTCAGATACTGGTTTATCCAAACCGTATTTCGCGTTGATGTTGGCCATTACCTCTGGCGGCAAAGGACGCTCAGAAGAAAATGGGTTACCTGGTGCAAAACGCATCAGAAAGAAAGATATTGTGATCAGCACCAACAAGGTTGGAATCGCTTCAAATATCCTTTTTGCAATGAATTTAATCATAAACTCACTCTTTCAGTCTGTGACAATAGAAAATGAAAAGACGCTGTATGTGCGCTGCACATACAGTGTCTATATATTTATAGTTTTAAATGCTCAGGAATTACTGAGCTTTGATGTAAAGATCTTTTGCGTAGATCTTATCTTCCGCGTTACCAGCTGGGTAGCCGCCAACAGTCGGAGATACTAGACGTGATTTAACGTACTGGTAGATAGGCACGAGTGGCATATCACGAGCCAGCAGTTTCTCAGCATCAACGTACAGCCCTTCACGTTCAGCGTCTGAAGTGGTGTTCATCGCTTTTTCCATCACTGCATCGTATTCTGCACTGTGGTATTTCTGGTCGTTTGAGCTGTTGTTAGACTGCATCAGTGACAGGAAGCTTGATGCTTCGTTGTAGTCACCACACCAACCTGCACGAGTCACGTCGTAGTTACCTTGACGACGAGTATCCAGGAAGGTTTTCCACTCTTGGTTTTCTAGCGCTACGTCAACACCCAGTGTGGTTTTCCACATTGATTGGATCGCAGTTGCAATCTTCTTGTGGTTTTCTGAAGTGTTGTACAGCAGTGTGAATTTCAGAGGGTTTGATTTGTCGTAACCCGCTTCAGCCAGAAGTTTCTTCGCTTCAGCAATGCGCTCTTTCTGAGTCATCTTGCCGTAAGCTGGCATTTCTGGGTGGAATCCTGCCGTGATTTCTGGCGTCAGGAAGTAAGCAGGTTTCTGGCCTTGGCCAAGAATCGCGTCGGTGATGATGTTACGGTCAATCGCGTAAGACAGTGCTTTACGGATACGAACATCGTTGAAAGGCGCTTTTTGGTTGTTGAAACCGTAGTAGTAAGTACACAGGTTACCTTGTACTTGAACTGACTCTGGGTGCTCTTTCTGCAGACGTTTGAAGTGCTCAAGTGGCAGTTCGTTGGTGATCTGGATTTCGCCAGATAGGAAACGGTTCATTTCCGCAACTTGGTTTTCAATCGGCAGGTAAGTCACTTTGTTGATGACTGTGTGCTCGTTGTCCCAGTAGTTCGGGTTACGTTTCAGTTCCATGCGTTCGTTCACAACCCATTTGTCTAGAACGTATGCACCGTTACCGACGAAGTGATCAGGTTTGGTCCACTGATCGCCCCATTTTTCAACCGTTGCGCGGTGAACTGGTTTCACAGTAGTGTGGCCCATCATTTTCACAAAGTATGGAACCGCTGATTCAAGTTTGATCTCCAGTGTGTTTGCATCCAATGCTTTCACACCCAGAGTTTCTTTGTCTTTTTTCCCTGCGATGATGTCAGCAGCGTTTTCCATCGTCGTCATCTCTAGGTACCAAGAGTATGGCGACGCGGTTGCTGGATCAACTGCACGTTTAAAGCTGTATACGAAGTCTTCAGCAGTCACAGGATCGCCGTTAGACCATTTTGCATTTTTGCGCAGGTGGAAAATAAAGGTTTTGTTGTCTGTCGTTTCCCAGCTTTCAGCCACACCTGGAATAGTGTTGCCAGCTGCATCCTGGTTCACCAAGCCTTCTAGCAAATCGCGGATAACGTTTGACTCAGGCACACCTTCCGTTTTGTGCGGATCGATAGACGCAACTTCAGTACCGTTACCGCGTACGAGTTCTTGTACATCCGCCAATTTGGTGCCTGCTGGAACGTTAGCAGCGATGGTTGAGAAAGAAGTGGTTGCCACTGCAAGGCTAGCGCCTAGAAGAAGGGCTTGTGTGATTTTATTTTTATACATGCATAAACTCCAAGTTTTCATTTTGCATCCATGACTTCTCTGGAGAGCATCTAGAACGAAACGGCTAGCACTCAGGTTGCTTAGTGCAAAAACTAAACTAAAAAAACCTAAACCCTCACAGAGAATGCGGCACACATTAGCAATCATCGAAGTAATTTGCCATAAATTTGTAGCAAAAACTGAATATATTCTGAGCCAACTTCAATAATTAGCGTAATACTTCAAGCTTGTTCTATAGGCTAGATTATTAGAACAAAGAACAACTTACGCGTAGACCATAGTGCCATTTCATCTAACTAAGATTGCATTTATAGAATCTTATGCTAGAAATTACTCAAAAATTTAACATTTAGTGTACAAGGCGTCTAATTGAAAGTGATGATCCACTCGTCAGATGACAGGATTTGTGAAGATAATCACCTCTTGCACTAGGATGATCAGGACTGCACTTCTTCGGCGCAGCCAGTGCATAAATATTGAAAGGATACTTCGGCAGGAAACGGGAATATGCAGCAACCCACTTTTGTATCGTTGGGCGCTGCAATTAAGCATTATTGAGCGTCGCGAATCAGTTCAGCGAGGCTGGTTAAACGGCGGCGGGAATCTTTCACATACGGATTTTGAGTATCCCAGGCATAGCCAGCCAAAATAGAACAGATCATCTGTTTGATACGCTGATTGGGCTTGTCATAGTAGATAACATCCTGAAGCGAACCGTCATACCACCCTTCTACATAAGTGCGGAACGTATTCACGCCCACCATCAACGGCTCGGCATACTCTTGCTGCCAATCAACGGTTTCACCGCTCAGTTGACGCTGCACGCAGCGCACCGCAAATTGCGCAGATTTCATGGCAATTGTTACACCGGATGAAAAGACCGGATCCAAAAATTCGCCGGCGTTGCCAAGCAAAGCATAATGGCGGGTAGCAAGGTGCTTCACGTTCGCAGAGTAACCACGCAATTCACCAGCCGCATTTGGGTATTCCGCCTGCTTGAGCAGCTCTGCCAGGCCAGGCTCTTCACCCACCAGTTGTTGCAGTGCGGTGAGTTTGTCCAGCGAATAACGTTCAAAGAACGCGGGCTTACCAACCACACCTAAAGAGCATGTACCGTTAGAGAATGGGATCAACCAGTACCATACGTCGCTGTTCTCCGGATGAACGGAAATCAGAATTTTATTGCGGTCATAAGGCAGGCTTTCGGACTGAATATGATCAACCACGTGAGTAAAAATCGCTTTACGTGGCGGCAAGCAAGATGGCTCTTCCAACTCGAGCAATTTTGGCAATACTCGGCCAAATCCACTGGCGTCCAATACATAGTCCGCTTCTACCTGATAAGGTTGGCCCAACTCGTCTGCAATCGTCAACCAAGATTTTGAACCTTCAAAAGCTACCGCCAGCACTTCATGACCGTAACGAATCTCCACACCCTGTTCTGCCGCACTGTCAGCCAGTACTTTATCAAAGCTGGCGCGTTGGACCTGAAACGTCGTGCCCGGTCCTGGCGTAAATTTATCGGTGAAATCAAACTCGGTATACACGCCTTGCTTGCGAAACGCCGCCCCATTTTTAAATTGGAATCCCGCAGCTTGCACCGCGTCGGTCATGCCCGCTTCTTCTACCACTTCCATACACGCTGGAAGCAAACTTTCGCCGATGGAAAAACGCGGAAACTGCGCTTTTTCGACCACCAGCACATCAATTCCTTGCTTGAGCAACAGTGCTGCAGCCGTCGAACCTGACGGGCCTGCACCGATAATAACCACTTGACGCTGCTGAATATTCATTGTTTTTACTGTCATTCTGACTTTGCTTTGAGTTTAAGTAAGGTATGGCCTAAACCAATATTGTCGGTACGTTCTTCAATGACCAACCCCGCCGCTTCGATAAGTTCAAGGAAGTCATCACTGCGGTAGAAACGGCTGTTGCCGTTGGCAAGGCAGGTGAAATAGAGTGAAGTCGCATTCAGACTGTATGACGCCGCATCATATTTTTGTGCATCCCAAAACAGTTCGAGAATATATACCACGGCATCTTCGGTTAACTGAGCTCGTACCCGTTGCAGGATACTGAGAATTTCCATTGGTGAAAAGCAATCAAGAAACTGGCTCATCCACCATACGTCAGCTTTCTCCGGCAGCGCTTGCGCTTTGTCCAGCATATTGGCCGGATACGGATGAATACGCTCGGCAAATCCTTGCTCGGACGCATTACGCATCGCCATTTCCAGTTGCTGTGGTAAGTCGACAATCGTTACCTGCACCTCTGAATCATAACGGCAGCATTGCAGTGCCCATTTTCCGGTGTTGCCGCCAATGTCGACCAGATGTTTCGGCTTGTCGGCAAACACCCGTTCCAACAGAACCGGGAACGAGCGATCGGAGTAAAAATGGTCGAACTGGAACCAGCTCTGTTTGGCTTGTTCCGGCAGGCGTGACAACCCTTGGTAAATGGTTTCCCAATCCCCCAGTTCTTTCAGCCCCGCAGGCTTGCCCTCTTCTATCGCCTCCGTTAAGTGCATCATCGCGGCGTAACAGACGTCAGCGGTGAAATCCATATTGGCGCGGGTCATGCCGTCATGCAGCAGGAAAAAGCCCAAATTAGCAAGACGATAGTGCGGTTTAGTCCACAAGACGATGTTGGCGCTAATCGCCATGTCGAGCAGCACTTTTACGCCGTACTCGGATACGCCTGTCTGCTGATGAATTGCCTGTGCGGACAAACCCGTGTCACCCGCCTCATCCAGTGCTTTTAAAATCCCCAAATCACGCAATGTTCTTGCGGTATGGAATACGATCGGGGCAAATGAAAGTTTTTGGGCTTCAGTCTTCGCTTCGAGAGCGTTAAAGGGGTCAAGTTGTTCCATCAAGAGAACCTAGCTGTTATTAGTGTGTTCGGAAATTCACCTATTGAGCCGCCGCAGCTTGCGCAAGCTGTTTCTTAATATCGACGTTTAAGTTGTTGACCCAACGGTTATAATTGCGGTGAATGCTACCATCGTCCGCTTTTAAGTTTTCTGACCTAACGTAAAGAATTGAGTAGTATTTTTCGTTATAAGGAATATGAATTTCAGCGAAATGGTTACGCACACTAATTTTGGCATCCAAAAGGCCGGGCTCGACCTCTTGAATAACCCAGCCGCGTTGAAGTGCTGCTTGAGTAATTGCTAATTTAATTTGATCACTTTGAAGATTATAAGCAACTGGAGTATTCTCCACATTCAGAACAGGCTGGACGCGACCACAAGCAGCCAACAAAAATATTAATAAAACTGATAGGGTTAATTTAATTACCTTCATGGCTTATCCTTATTTTCAGCAAAATGAAAAGTCGGCCATAGTATTTAATCCCCTCGGCAACAAATCAATCGTTTATGTCAAATCAATTGCAATTCATGTCGTTCAATATCGACGCCTGGTCAGCCAACGCGCAGGGAATTCATCAATGCGATGAATGGAAATCATGGAGTCAGGATGGAATCTGGCCAGAAGGGCCGATTGAAGCCGGACTCATTCCGCCAATGATGCGCCGCCGCATGAGTCCGCTCAGTAAACTAGCGGTTCAAACGGCACTCTCTTTAATGAATGAGCATGCGGTTGATTATCTGGTATTTTCCAGCCGTCATGGTGAACTGCATCGCAGTGCCGAGTTGGTGAAAGAGATTCTACACGGCGAAGAAGCCTCTCCGATGAACTTTTCGCAGTCGGTGCACAACACGGCAGCCGGACTATCAACCATCGCCAGCAAACAAGCCATTCCGGTCACCTCGATTGTGGCGGGAGACAACACTTTTCACAGCGCATTGACTGAAGCTTGGTTGTATCTGTGTGAGCATCCTGAGCAACGTGTGCTGCTGGTCGATTTTGATCTTCCCCTGCCACAAGCCTATCAGGAATTTGAAGACAAGCAGTTCAGCGGATACGCATTGGGGCTGGTTCTTTCTGCGGGCGACCAGTGGAACGTGACCGGATTGGCAGCAACTTCAGAGGTCGATATCCTGCCTCAGGCACTGGTCGTGCTGAAACATTATCTGGCTAGTGAAACACAGTGGTTGGTTCAGGGCGAGCGCAACACTTGGCAATGGCAGCAGAAATGAAAATCATCAGCCAGTATTGGCGAATATTCGCCACCGGTTTCTGTTTCAGCGTGTTTGGCCTTGGCGGCCTGACCCTGAGCTTTATCATCATTCCGTTGATTCGGCTGACAACGCGCGAGCAAATTAAACGAGAATATCGGGTACAAAAAGTGATTCGTGCCACCTTCAACTTCTTCTGTAAGTTAATGAAGGCCACCGGCGCGATTGATTATCGAATTGACGGAGCGGAGATCCTCAAGCAGGACCGCAACTGTTTGATTGTCGCCAACCACCCAAGCCTGATTGACTATGTGCTGATAGCTTCGCAGTTACCGCAATGCGACTGCTTGGTGAAATCGGCCATTTGGTCCAATCCGTTTATGAAGCACATCGTCAAAGCGGCTGGCTATATTCCTAACGAAACGCCGGATGATCTGCTGAGCCTGTGCGATGAGCGTTTTGAGCGCGGTAATGTGCTGCTGGTCTTTCCGGAAGGCACCCGCACCACGCCGGGAGTCGAGTCCAAACTGCAACGCGGCGCAGCGCAGATTGCGATTCGTACTGAACGCGATTTACGCGTCATTCACATTACAGTGACACCCAGCTTTCTGACGAAACAGAAAAAGTGGTATCAGGTTCCCGATACACGTCCATTTTTCCTGATAGAAGTTAAGGATAAAGTTGAGGTCGCGCCCTTTATAGAGCAAACTAACAATCCAACTTCGGCGGCTAGGCGATTAAATCGACATTTAGCTGAAGTGATTTTTCCAGTTGATAAATAACAAAAAAAGTAGGTCCCAGTGGAAACACTACACAACGACATTAAACAATTGATCATCGATGCCCTGAATCTAGAAGACATCAGCATTGATGATATTGATACTGAAGCTCCTCTTTTCGGAGATGGTTTAGGTCTAGATTCGATTGATGCGCTTGAGCTTGGCTTAGCGATCAAAAAGAAATACAACATTGTGATTGACGCGGACGACACCAACACTCGCCAACATTTTTCATCCGTCGCCAATCTGGCTCGTTACATCTCATCTCAAACCAGTAACTAATTGATAGACATCGCTATGACAGACACAAATAAGCAGCAAGTATTTGATCAGGTTAAAGACGCTCTGGTAGAGCTGTTTGAGATCGACGCCGACGACATTCAGCCAGACGCGCATCTTTATCAGGACCTGGATCTGGACAGCATTGACGCCGTGGATTTGGTGGTTCATCTGCAAAAAGTTACCGGCAAGAAAATTAAGCCGGAAGAGTTTAAGGCCGTACGCACTGTTGAAGACGTGGTTGAAGCGGTAACCGAACTGCTCAAGGACGCCTGATGCGCCAACTGCTGACAGCCCTGTCTGCAATTGTTCTGCTCGCTTACCCTTTCGCTGTCTATTATGGCATCGATAAACTTGGATTAAGTGTCATTGGGCTGTTACTTGCTGTGATGTTCGCTTTACGCATCATCACAGCAAGTCGAACCAAACTAAAAGAATTCAAACAGTTAGCTGCAATTAGTGGTCTCATTGGGATCACTTTGATTATTTTGGGCGTGGTGTTTCGCAAAGAA
This sequence comes from Vibrio sp. LQ2, assembly GCF_023920125.1. Taxonomy (NCBI): domain Bacteria; kingdom Pseudomonadati; phylum Pseudomonadota; class Gammaproteobacteria; order Vibrionales; family Vibrionaceae; genus Vibrio; species Vibrio sp. LQ2. Next base: position 414,776 of record NZ_CP085308.1, on the reverse strand, counting down.
GGGTGGCTGATGTTCTACCCGGTGGCGGTTAACGCCTGCATGCTGCTGTTTTTTGCCAGTAGCCTTAAGCAACCACAGACCCTGATTGAACGTCTGGCCCGTTTACAAGAACCCGATTTACCTGCCAGTGGCGTGCGATATACGCGCAAAGTCACGCAGGTGTGGTGTCTGTTTTTCCTGTTCAATGGAATCACAGCGCTGTACACCTGTTTTTTGCCGCTGGAAATCTGGACGCTGTACAACGGTCTTATCAGTTACTGCCTGGCTGGCGCACTGTTTACCATTGAATGGCTGGTTCGCCGCTCTGTTCGTCAACACGATTGAACACCAAACTGTTTGCCAGAATAACTGTTCGCAAGGACTGATAAAGCATGAATCACAGCAACACTCCTTTCTGTTCCCTGTCACAACTCTTACTAACATCACGTGACAAGAACGTGGTGGCCTTTCAGGGCGATGAACACATTGGCTGGTCGCAGTTTGTTCAGAATGTGAGTGATTACACACATCTTCTGAATCGCTACCCGCAACCAACCGTCGCCCTGTGCGCCCGTGACAGTTACTGGTTCGCCGTCGGCTTTTTTGCTCTGTGTCATAGTGGAAAATCCACAGTGCTGCCTGGTAATTATCAGCCTCAGGCGCTGGCTGAATTGAGCGCCCATTTTGATCTTTTGCTGCACGACAGTGAACTGAACGATATCGCCAACTGCCCGAATATCGAATTAGGCAAAGTGACGGAGCCATCGCCGCATTTCGACTTTGCTCCGCTTGCTCTTGATGAGACCAAACTGACCCTGTTTACGTCCGGTTCGAGCGGCGTACCAAAAGCGATTCATAAAACGTTGCGTCAACTGGATGTCGAAGTCAGCATTTTGCAGTCTTTGTGGGGCGAAGCCCTGTCAGGGTGCCGAATTGAATCGACCGTATCGCATCAGCACATTTATGGCTTACTGTTTCGCCTGTTATGGCCTTTGTGCGCAGGCCGACCGTTTGCACGTCACAATCTGGAGTTCCCAGAGCAAGTGAGCGCTCACGCAAGCCCTGACGTGGCGTTAATCAGCAGCCCTGCGTTATTAAAACGCCTATCGGAAGAACATCAGGCAAACACTCTGCGCATGACGTTTTCATCCGGCGGCCCACTGCCCCACTCTGCGGCTGTCCACGCCCACGAACTATTTGGCTCGCTGCCCGTCGAAGTGTTTGGCAGTACGGAAACGGGCGGTATCGCGCATCGTCAACAAGCCCATGCAGTGACACCTTGGAAGCTGTTTCCGCGTGTTGAAGCGACACTCAATCAAGAAAACTGTCTGCGCCTGCGTTCTGCGCATGTCGATCCACAAGGGTGGTATCAAACTGCCGATGAGTGCGAATTTGTTGATGAACGCCACTTTGTGCTCAAAGGACGGACTGACCGCATCATTAAAGTGGAAGAAAAGCGGGTTTCTCTGGTCGAAGTGGAAAAACGTGCAGAGCAACTTAGCTATATTGATGAGTGCGCCGTGATCCCGGCCAGCGAAGGTGAACGCACCGTATTGCTGGCGGCGATTGTGCTGACCCAAGACGGTCACCAAAGCGTCGCAACATTGGGCAAAGGTAAATTCTGGCTGCTGCTGCGCAACGAACTGCGCCAATGGCTTGAACCGATTGCCGTGCCGCGCCGCTTTCGCATCGTCACGGAAATTCCGCTCAACAGTCAGGGCAAAAGACAAAATACCGAAATCGAGCGACTGTTTGCCGACGCGCAGACTCGCGATTAGATAACGAGCACTATGATCAAAAGAAAACCGACGTTACTGGCTACCGACATTCAACCATCGCAGGCAACATTGTCCTTGCGGGTGGATGCCGACATTCTGGATTTTTCCGGCCATTTCCCACAGTTTGCTCTGCTGCCGGGCGTATCGCAGATCGACTGGGCAATTTTCTATGCTTGCGAACTGCTGTCGACGCCCGACCAGTTCAAAGGGATGGAAGTGATCAAGTTTCAGGAGCCGATTTTGCCAAATATGGAAGTCACCCTGACCCTGAACTGGGATGCCGACAAACAAAAACTGGCGTTTCAATATCGCTCCGAACGCGATGGTCACCCAGTGGTGCATTCCTCGGGCAAAATGAAACTGGGAGAACGCAGTGACTGAGAATTCCTTCGCTCCCGCGTATCATCCCTGCTTTTTGATCCCCTGCTACAACCACGGCTCAACCGTAGCCGCGGTGCTTGATTCGCTGGCTCGTTTTGAGTTTCCGGTGCTGCTGGTCGATGACGGCAGTAATCAGGAAACCAAAGCCGCGCTGAGTGAAGCCGCGCAACGCGATAACGTGCATCTGCTGACGCTGCCAGTCAATCAGGGCAAGGGCGGCGCGGTGATGGCGGGCATCCGTCAGGCGCACTGGCTTGGTTTTAGCCACGTGATCCAGATTGATGCTGATGGCCAGCACGATATTGAAGCGCTGCCTACACTGATTGAAGCGTCTCAGGCCAATCCGCAGCATCTCATTTCCGGCCAACCGGTGTATGACGAGAGCGTACCAAAAGCGCGACTTTATGGCCGTTACGCTACGCATATCTGGGTATGGATTGAAACGCTGTCGTTTGCTATCAAAGACAGTATGTGCGGTTTTCGCGCCTATCCTGTGGCCAAAACCGTCGAGGTACTAAGCCGTTTTGATATTGGCAGCCGCATGGATTTCGACATCGAAATTCTGGTGCGTATGTACTGGCAAGGTGTCGACATTGATTTCGTCGAGACACGGGTGATTTACCCGGAAGGCGGCATTTCTCACTTCGATGCGCTGTGGGACAACGTCAAAATCAGTTGGATGCATACCCGTTTGTTCTTTGGCATGCTGCCAAGAATTCCGGCACTGCTGGCCAGAAAAAAACGTCGCCAAGCAAGCAGCGACGCTCACTGGTCAAAACGTCAGGAGCGCGGCACGGTACTTGGCATCAAAACACTGATGTGGGTTTACCGCCTGCTGGGTCGCGGCGCGTTTCAACTGATCCTCAGAGGGGTAATGGCTTATTACTACCTGACGGGCAAACAGGCACGCCGCGCGTCTGAGCACTATTTGCAACAGTTGACCCATTACGCTCACAGCAACCACATCACGCTGCCTGCCAAGCTGAACAGCTATCGGCATTTGCTTTCATTTGGCGAAACCATGCTCGATAAGCTGGCGGCCTGGCGCGGAGATTTTAGTGCCGACAACCTGACCATTCATGGCCAGGAGCAGTTTCAGTCGATGGTGGAAAAGCAGCAAGGCGTGCTGATTTTAGGTTCGCATCTTGGCAACATCGAACTGTGTCGCGCGCTCGGCCGTCGTCACGCCAACATCAAGATCAATGCTCTGGTGTTTACCGAACATGCTGAACGCTTCAACGCGGTGATGAAAGCCATCAATCCGAGCTCCGAACTCAACCTGATTCAGGTCTCGACACTCGGCCCTGACACCGCCATTCTGCTACAACAGAAAATTGAGCAGGGCGAATGGGTAGTGATTGTCGGCGATCGCACCTCCACCAGCAAAGAGAGCCGCGTGGTCTGGGCCGATTTCCTAGGTCAACCTGCACCGTTCCCGCAAGGGCCATTCATGCTGGCATCCGTATTAAAAGCGCCGGTTTACCTCTTGTTTGGTCTGCGTGACGACACACAAAAAACACCGCATTTTGACGTTTATTTCGAACATTTCAGCGATGGTATTGAGCTACCAAGGGCACGCCGACAAGCCGCGCTGCAAGAAGTGGTTCAGCGCTATGCTGAGCGCCTGCAACACCACACGCTGAATGCACCGCTACAGTGGTACAATTTTTTCAACTTTTGGACATTAAGCAAACAACACCATGACGATGAACAACAACAATAAGATTCTCTTTGGCGCGGAGCGCCTGACCATCGAAGATGTGGTCGCTATTGCCAATGGCGCACAGGCGGCAATTAACGATTCTGACGCCTACAAAGCGCGCATCGATCGCGGTGTGGCGTTTCTTGAGCGTCTGTTGAAAGAAGAAGGCGTGATTTACGGCGTGACGACCGGTTACGGCGACTCGTGTACCGTGGCCATTCCACCTAGTCTGGTTGAAGAACTGCCGCTGCACCTGACCCGTTTCCACGGTTGTGGCTTGGGTGAAATTCTGACTCATGAGCAGTCGCGCGCAGTTCTGGCCACGCGTTTGTGTTCGTTGGCACAAGGTGTTTCTGGTGTGTCGCACGATGTGCTCAATCAACTGATCAATCTGATTAACTTTGATATCGCGCCGCGCATTCCTCAGGAAGGTTCGGTTGGAGCCAGCGGCGATTTGACGCCGTTGTCTTACGTTGCCGCAACACTCATCGGTGAGCGCGATGTACTGTACAAAGGCGAACTGCGCGAAACCCGCGACGTGTTTGCCGAACTGGGTATTACCCCGATCAAGCTAAAACCCAAAGAAGGTCTGGCGCTGATGAACGGCACGTCAGTAATGACCGCGCTGGCGTGTCTGGCGTACAAACGCGCCGAATATCTGGCACAGCTCTCGACCAAAATCACGGCGCTGGTCTCGGTGGGCATGCACGGCAACGACTTCCACTTTGATGAAGCGCTGTTTGCGGTGAAACCTCATCCTGGTCAACAACAAATTGCCGCTTGGCTGCGTGACGACCTTCAGGCTGAACGTCCACCACGCAATAGCGACCGTCTGCAGGATCGTTACTCGCTGCGCTGCGCACCGCACGTCATTGGTACAGTGCAAGATGCTCTGCCGTGGTTGCGTCAGCTGATTGAAAATGAACTCAACAGCGCTAACGACAACCCAATTATCGATGGCGACAACGAACGCGTGCTGCATGGTGGTCATTTCTACGGCGGCCACATCGCCATGGCGATGGACACGTTAAAAACTGGTGTCGCAAACCTGGCCGATCTGCTGGATCGCCAAATGGCACAGCTGATGGACTACAAGTTCAACAACAGCCTGCCGTTTAACCTCACCGGAGCAGAAGGTGCACGTAAACCGATTAACCACGGTTTTAAAGCAGTACAAATTGGCATCTCAGCCTGGACAGCAGAAGCGCTGAAACACACCATGCCAGCGAGCGTTTTCTCCCGCTCCACGGAGTGTCACAATCAGGACAAAGTGAGCATGGGCACCATCGCCGCGCGCGACTGTTTACGTGTTCTGCAACTGACCGAACAGGTGGCGGCGGCTTCACTGCTGGCGGCCACACAGGCGATTGAGCTGCGTAAACGTCATCAGGAACTGGATGAGCAACACATGAGCCACAGCCTGAAGCAGATGGTTGACGCGGTGCAGAGTGAGTTTGAATTTGTGGTAGAAGATCGCCCGTTAGAAGCCGATCTGCGCTTGTTCATCGAACGCATTCAGACCCAACACTGGGCCTTGTATTAATCATTGAGGAGAAAGTATGAGTGATGTGACTTTCCCGCTGGAAACTGAGGTGACACTGGTCACCTCTTTTCAGGACGCCGACCCGATGGGCGTGGTGTATCACGGCAACTACTTCCGCTATTTTGAAGAAGCACGCCGTGAGCTGTTGGATAAAATTGCCTATGGCTATCTGGCGATGAACGATTCCGGCTACATGTGGCCGGTTATCGATACGCGCGTTAAATACGTGAAAGCGATACCGTTTAACCATAAAATTCGCGTCCATGCTCGCCTGACTGAATGGGAAAATCGCCTGCGTATTGACTACGTCATCTTTGATGCCGAAAGCGGTCAACGTATGTGCAAAGCGCACACCACTCAAGTTGCGGTCGAACGACAAACGCAAGAAATGTGTTTCGTCTCCCCAACGGTTTTCACCGACAAAGTGTCCCACTGGCACCAAACCGGAGAGTGTCTGGCATGATGGCAAAAAAGACGTATCGCTTACTTACCTTGCTGGCGCTCAGTGCCGCCAGTCTGTTCTCAACAGCCATAGCTCAGGTCACTGATCTGGCATCGCTGCAGACTCAGTTGCAACGCTTTGAGATTGTGCGCGGTGACTTCACGCAAAGCCGTAAAATTGAGATGTTTGCCGAGCCACTCTCTTCGCAGGGCACATTTCTGCTTGATAAAGCGCATGGCCTGTTGTGGCAACAAAGTACACCTTTTCCGGTCAATCTGGTGCTGACGCAAGACAAATTGCGCCAGACGTTTGCCGGCCAAGCGCCGCAAACCATCACCGCCAAAGAGAACCCGATGGCATTCTATTTCAGCCATATTTTCCTGTCGGTGTTCCACGGTGACACCGAGCAACTGCAATCTGAATTTGACCTCGATTTTTCTGTTCAGGATGAGCAGTGGACGCTGGTTCTGACTCCGAAAGGCGCTCCGCTCAACGCGGTGTTTAAACACATTACGTTGCAGGGTCAAGACGATATCAACGCTCTGTCACTGCAGGAAGTGCGTGGTGATAACACCGAGATCCGCTTCAGCGCGCAAACGCACGAGCCGCAAACGTTAAGCCAAGCGGAACAAGCGCAGTTTGAGTTTTAATATGCCAAACTTGCCAAGCTCCCGCTCCATTGCCTCTTCGCGCCTCGCCTTCTTCTGGCTGGTGCTGGTTGTGCTAGCTTCAGCATTGCTCGTGAAACAATGGGCCTTTTCGGCTAGCTCGCCGATTGAAACCGACATCATGAAGCTGCTGCCGCAGTCACGGCAGAACCCGCTCGCTCAGGCCGCGTTTGATAAAGTGACTGACAGTATGAGCGATAAAGTCGCTTTTGTTCTGACTGGTAAGGATTCCACGTCACTGTTCGCTGCCGCGCGTGACCTCGAAACCAAGCTCCGTCACCAGAGTGAACTGACTGAAGTCACCGGACAGATTGACGCAGCCAAGCAGCAAGCCTGGGCGAGTTATTACTTTCAGCACCGTTTTCAATTTCTGACTGACGCGCAACGTAACCGTCTCAACACGGCACCAGAACAGCAGGTGCAAAGCGTCATCCAGGCGCTCTACAATCCCTTTTCCGGCGTGACCGGACAGGAGCTCGCCAGCGATCCGTTTCTGCTGTTTCGTGATTACCTCAGTCACCTCAATCAGTTGTCGACCCAATTTCAATTGCACCAAGGTTTCCTGACCACACAAAAAGAGGGTCAGACGTACGTACTGCTCACCGCCTCACTGACTGATTCGCCTTATAGCCTGCAAGCTCAGCAGATCGTGGCTCAGGTGAATGAGTGGCAACAAGCAATCAAGCAGCAGTATCAGGTCGAGATGGCTTACACCGGCGTGGTGTTCTACGCAGATTTCGGGACCCGCAGCGCCAAATCTGAAATCAGCACCATCGGCAGCGTGTCGCTGCTCGGCATTGTGCTGTTGGTTATGCTGGTGTTTCGCAGCGCGGCGCCACTGCTGCTGGCTTTGCTATCGGTATCGGTCGGATTATTGGTTGCCTTAGCGACGACCACTGCCATTTTCGGCAAGGTGCATCTGTTCAGTTTGGTGTTCGGCGCCAGCTTGATTGGCGTTTCCATCGACTACGCGTTCCATTATCTGACTGATCGTCTGGCTGCCGGTAGACGTTGGGACAGCGTTGCCGGGCTCAAACACATTCTTGCCGCCATCACGCTGGGATTAATCACCAGTTTAATTGGCTATTTGGGCTTGCTCGTTGCGCCATTCCCGGGCTTGCAGCAACTGGCGCTCTTCTCCGCGATTGGTTTGCTGGCCGCCTACGCTACCGTGGTGAGTTGGTATCCGTTACTGGCGCGCGCGCCAACGCCCTCTCGTCATTTGCCCGCCATGGGCTTGCTCAGTCGATGGCTCGATTGGTGGCAAGGTCGCACTATACGCATCGCTCTGCCTTCAACGCTTCTGGTGCTCAGTGCCATCGCTCTGACGCAGGTGCACTACGATGACGACATTCGTCAACTGCAAGCCATGCCTCAGGCATTAAAGCAGCAGGAAACGCGGGTCAGTCAGGTCACTGGCATGAACTCGTCACAGCAAATGTTGGTGGTTTCGGCCAACGATGACGAGGCTCTGATGCAGAAACTCGAACAGCTCGATGACACACTGCAAAACTGGCAACAGGATCAGGTGTTACAGGGTTACCAGAGCCTGCATCAATATCTGGCGTCACAGCAGCGCCAGCAAAGCGACTTTGCGCTGGTTGAGCAACTCTACCAAGGCTTTGCCCCGCAACTGAGCCAAAGCTTACGATTGGCTAGCGAGCCGACGTTGAGCGCCTCATTTATCCCCGTATCGCTGAGTGATTATCTGAGCGCAAGTGTCTCTGAGCCAGTGAAGTTTCTCTATCTTGGCCGGATTGGCGAAGCGGTCGCCGCGGTCATCATGTTAAAAGGCGTGCAGCATGCCGATGTGATTCAGGCGTTTGCTGCCAATGACGCACATCTGGCTTATCTCGATAAAGCAGCCGAAATCTCGCAGCTGTTTGGCGAGTACCGAGTCAAAGTAATGGAGCTGCTGGCGGCAGCCTTGGCCGGAATCGCCCTGCTGCTGATGTGGCGTTACGGCTGGCGACACACGCTGCGCATTCTGTTCCCCTGTGTGATTGCGTGCATGGTCGGACTGGCGGTTACTGTGCTGACGGGTTCGGCTCTCAACCTGTTTAACCTGCTGGCCTTAGTGCTGGTGATTGGTATCGGTATCGACTACACACTGTTTTTTGCCGAGCAGTCTCGCAGCCATAGCACGTTGCTCGCGATTACTTTGTCGGCGATAACCACTCTGCTGTCGTTTGGTCTATTGGCTCTGAGCCAGACTCACGCGATTCACAGCTTCGGTGTCACCACCTTAAGCGGCATTTTTATTGCCTGGCTGCTCTCGCCGCTGGCGATTCAGCCACCACCACCTTCGGAGTCAAAATCATGAAGTGGTTACTGACCAGTCTGATGAGTCTTTGGTTGTGCGCTTGCAGTTTGCAACCCCAAATCAGCGCGACACAAGTCGAAATCAGCCCGGATGTTTGGGTAGAACTGCCTAAGCCGGCTCAACTTAGTCAATCGTTTACCGCCAGTCAGCTGATTTCAGCGACCTGGCACAACGAAAGTGGCCACAGTCAAAGTCAGCAGTTACCAGTGCAGCTTCAGGTCAGTGATCAACAAGTGCTGCTGGCGGGCTTTTCCTCGTGGGGCACACGCATTCTTTCTCTCGATTACGATGGCGAGCAGATTCAGACTCAGGTGCTGTCCGGTTTAGAGAACACCGTTCCAAAGCCGGAACAGGTACTATTTAACCTGATGATCACGCTCTGGCCGCGAAATGCTTGGGAAGCCCCGCTAAATAAGGTAAGGTGGCGAATTATTGATGACGCTAATCAGCGCACTGTGATCAATGAAAAGGGTGAAACTATTCTGGCTATCACCTACTCCGGCGACACTCCGCTTAGCGGCGATATTCATTTTAAGAATCTGCCTCTGAACTACGACATCACGATTCAGACGCTGACTCTTCAACCGACACAAACAGCATCACAACAGTAGATAAGCCATGATGAATTCCCATTCTTCATTTCCAATTTTCATTCATGACTGTGGCTTTCACTCCGCTATGGGGCGCGAAGCAGCGCAAATTCATCACACGTTGGCCAGCGGTCAATGCGCGCATATGTTGCGCGACGATGAAATTCTTAACACAGGGACGTCGACCATCATCGGCCGGGTCACGGAGACATTACCTGACATTCCGGCGACACTGGCACGTCATGACTCGCGCAACAACCAACTGGCGTTGTCAGCCTTACAGCAAATTGAACTCAGCGTGCGAAGCGCAATCGAGCGCTTTGGCGCTGATCGGGTCGCCGTGATTGTTGGCACCAGCACCTCAGGCATTTCGGATGGCGAACACGCCTACGCCCAGAAGCTGGACCACGGTGCTTTCCCTGCTGATTATCACTATCGCAAACAAGAACTTGGCAACACCAGCGAGTTCGTTGCGGATTACTTTGGGATCTCCGGTCCATGCTACGCTATCTCCACCGCCTGCTCCTCCAGTGGCCGCGTGTTTATCAGCGCCAAACGGATGCTCAAAGCGGGCTTGGTCGACGCAGTGATTGTCGGCGGCGCCGATACCATCTGTAAGCTCACTCTCAACGGTTTTAATGGCCTGGAAGCGCTGTCAAACTCGCTCTGCCAGCCATTCAGCGCTGAGCGCAGTGGTATCAACATCGGCGAAGCGGCCGCGTTTATGCTTCTTTGCCGCGAACCGAGCGACATCGCCCTGCTCGGCGTAGGCGACAGTTCCGACGCACACCATATCTCCGCGCCTCATCCTGAAGGCGTCGGTGCGTTTGATGCGATGCAAAAGGCGCTCGACGATGCCGGTTTAACCCCACAGGACATCGGCTATATCAATGCCCATGGCACCGCCACACCGCTCAACGACAGTATGGAAAGCAAAGCGATATTCCGTTTGTTTGGCGACGGCGTTCCGGTAAGTTCCACCAAACCGTTAACCGGACATACGCTCGGTGCCGCCAGCGCTACCGAAGCCGCCATCGCCTGGCATTTGCTGCGTTACGATCTGCCGCTGCCACAACAGCGTTGCCACAACAAAGCGCAAGACATTGAAGTCTCCTTGGTCGAATCAGACCAAACGCTGCATGGAAAAGCCATTTTAAGTAACTCGTTTGCCTTTGGAGGCAACAACATCAGTTTGATTTTTGGATACGTCAATGCGTGAATACCCAGCCATAGAGCAACTGCTTCCGCACGCCAGACCGATGATTCTGGTCGATCGTGCTCTCGACATTGGTGCTGAGTCGATTCACTGTCAGGTGGATATCGGCGATCACCTGATGTTCTTTGATAAAGAGACGCAAACCATTCCGGCGTATGTCGGCATTGAGTTTATGGCTCAGTCTATCGCCGCGTGGTCCGGTTTCCATGCCCTTGAAAAAGGAACCGTACCACCGATCGGATTTCTGCTCGGCAGTCGCCGCTATCAGGCAGAGTGCGATCATTTCACTCAGGGACAAACGTTGGATATTCATGCCGAACAGGTGATGGAAGATAACGGCATGGCCGTCTTCTCCGCCCGTCTTGAGCATCAGGGCCAGTTAGTGGCACAGTGCCAGCTTAATGTGTACGTGCCATCAGAAGAAAAACTACAAGAAATGAAAATCAGGAGTCACGCATGACCCGACAAGTTCTCGTCACCGGCGCCAGCAAAGGCATCGGCAAGGCCATTGCAATTCAGTTGGCAAAAGATGGTTTTACCGTTGTTGTGCATTACATGGGCGATGAAAAAGGCGCGCAAAACACACTCGACACTATTTTACAAAACGGCGGTCAGGGCCGTTTGATTCAGTTTGATATCAGTGATCGAGCCGCGTGTCGCAGCAAAATTGAACACGACATTGAACAACACGGCGCCTATTACGGCGTGGTGAACAATGCTGGCATCACCCGTGATACGGCGTTCCCGGCCATGACCGAAGAAGAGTGGGATGGCGTGATTCACACCAACCTCGACAGTTTCTACAACGTGCTGCACCCGTGCGTGATGCCGATGGTGCAACTGCGCAAAGGTGGCCGTATTGTCACGCTTGCTTCAGTGTCCGGCATTATGGGCAACCGTGGCCAGACGAACTACAGCGCAGCGAAAGCGGGTGTGATAGGCGCAACCAAAGCACTGGCGCTCGAACTGGCTAAACGCAAAATCACCGTCAACTGCGTGGCTCCGGGCCTGATTGATACGGGTATGATCGACGAACACGTCAAAGAGCATGCCCTGCCTCAGGTTCCTCTGCGTCGTATGGGTGAACCCGAAGAAGTGGCCGGTTTGGTCAGCTACTTAATGTCGGATATTGCGGGCTACGTGACCCGTCAGGTTATTTCAGTCAACGGAGGTCTGCTATGAGCCGTCGTGTTGTTGTCACCGGGATGTCCGGTATTACTGCTTTTGGTAACGACTGGCAGGCCATTGAGCCTAAGCTGCGCGACTGTCAGAACGCTACCCAGTACATGCCGAGCTACGAACAGTATGAAGGTTTGAACACCAAACTGGCGGCGCCGGTTATTGGATTCGAACTGCCGAAACATTACAAACGTAAGCAGGTACGCGGTATGGGCCGCGTCTCACAACTGGCTACCGTTGCGACCGAAAACGCGCTGATTCAGGCCGGGCTGATTGGCAACGACGTTCTGACCAACGGCCAGACGGGCATTGCTTACGGTTCATCGACCGGCAGTACCGACGCCATCGGCGCGTTTGGTGTCATGCTGAATGAGAAAACCACCAAAGCAATTACTGCGACCACCTACGTACAGATGATGCCGCATACCACTGCGGTAAACGTAGGACTGTTTTTTGGTCTGCGCGGCCGCGTCATTCCCACCAGCAGCGCTTGTACTTCTGGCAGTCAGGCAATTGGTTATGCCTACGAAGCCATCAAACATGGTTACCAGACCGTGATGGTGGCTGGCGGCGGTGAAGAGCTGTGCCCGACTGAATCGGCGGTGTTTGATACCCTGTTTGCCACCAGCCTGAAAAATGACGCGCCGAAGACCACGCCACGCCCATACGACAGCGAACGTGATGGTCTGGTGATTGGCGAAGGCGCCGGCACGTTGGTGCTGGAAGAGTACGAACACGCCAAAGCACGCGGGGCAAAAATTTATGCGGAAATCATTGGCTTTGCCAGCAACTGTGATGCGGCACACGTGACGCAACCACAGATGGAAACCATGCAGATTTGCATGGAAATGGCGCTGCGTGACGCCCAATTGGATCCGGCGAAAATCGGTTATGTGTCGGCGCACGGCACCGCTACCGACCGCGGTGATATTGCCGAGAGTAACGCCACCGCGAATGCGCTGGGCAAAGTGCCAATCAGCTCGCTGAAGAGTTATTTTGGTCATACGCTGGGGGCCTGCGGCGCAATTGAAGCGTGGTTAAGCCTCGAAATGATGCACACTGGCTGGTTCCACCCGACGCTTAATCTGGAAAGTCTCGATCCCCAATGCGGCGATCTCGACTACATCACAGGCACTGGCCGTGAGATGACAGTCGATTACCTCATGAGTAATAACTTCGCATTTGGTGGCATCAACACCTCGATCATCTTTAAACGCCACGCCGAGTAACGCCGATAGCGCACTCGCAAATGGTCAAAAGCCGTCCCTCTGGACGGCTTTTTTGTCTCTATTTTTCGTCAGGAAAAAAGATTTACGCCACCGCCCGACTGAGTATTTCCACAATCTGCGGGCGGAAGATAAAGAACACGGCGCCGAGCAGGCACAATCCCGCCCAGACGAAATCCATTCGAAACGGCTCTTTCATGTAAATCAGCGCAAAGGGTACAAACACCGACAGCGTGATGACTTCTTGCAGGATTTTCAATTGGCCTAGGTTCATGACCGTGTAACCAATGCGGTTTGCCGGCACCTGGAACAGATATTCAAACAGCGCGATACCCCAACTGAGCAGCGCAGCAATCACCCACGGCTTATGGCCAAGCTCACGCAGATGGGCATACCAGGCAAATGTCATGAAGACGTTACTGATCAGCAACAAACCAATCGTGATCAGCATAGGAGGAAGAGCAAACATGCGGGACTCCGAAAAACAAGATCGAAAACGCGCGCAGTGTGCGCCGAGTTGCGTTGGCCGTCAATCGGATTCATCGCTTTGACGCAAAACTGGGAACGATACCGAATTTAAAATCAAAATGCCTCCTGATCTGTTTATTTCTCCCTAATTGATCACAAATCTGAATGACAACATCAGGCGCAGCGGCTTTGGCACTGTTCATCAGCAGCACTTGGATTACACTGAGGCAAATTTTATGGAGAGATACGATGAGCAAAGTATGGGTCACTGGCGACGCAGTCGTCGACTTAATTCCTGACGGTGAAGCACACTACCTGAAATGTCCGGGTGGTGCACCTGCTAACGTGGCTGTGGCGATTGCGCGCCTTGGCGGCAACAGCGCATTTTTCGGTCGGGTCGGGAACGATCCCCTTGGCCGTTTTATGCAGCAAACGTTGAACCACGAGCAGGTTGACTGCCAGCATCTGGTTCTGGACGACGAGCAACGCACGTCGACCGTCGTCGTGGATCTGGACGAGAGCGGCGAACGCAGCTTTACATTTATGGTCAAGCCAAGCGCCGACCAATTCCTGCAACCCACAGATATTCCTACGTTTCATACCGGCGACTGGTTACATGTCTGCTCGATTGCTCTGGCCAATGAGCCAAGCCGCAGCAGCACCTTTGCAGCGATTCAGCGCGTCAAACACGCGGGCGGCTTTTTCAGTTTTGACCCGAATCTGCGTGAAGAAGTGTGGGCCAAGCCGGAAGAGCTTACCGAAGTGGTGATGCGCGCGGTGGCGTTGGCGGATGTGGTGAAATTCTCCGAAGATGAGCTGATGCTACTGACAGGCACCCATTCGATTGAGCAAGGCCTGCTGGCGTTAGCGCCGTTGTCACTGCCTCTGGTTGTGATTACTCAAGGTGCCAAAGGTGCTCTGGTGGTAACTTCAGGCAGCCAAACGCTGGTGAGCGGCAAAGTCGTCAAACCGGTGGATACGACGGGGGCGGGAGACGCGTTCGTGGGTGGTTTGTTGTATCAACTGTCGGTCAGTGAACACTGGCAATCAAACGATGCAATTGCTCAAGCCATCCACTTAGCCCATGGTTGCGGAGCCCTCGCCACGACGCAAAAAGGCGCGATGACAGCCCTGCCCGATTTAGCGGCGTTGCAACACTTCCTTAGCGAATAACTCTGAATGTGTCCGTCAGGCGAGCCTCGTGCTCGCCTTTTTTATCGCCAATAGAACGTGACTTAGCACATATACCCAGATCACAAATCTTATTCAGATCGTGAATCAGCTAAAAGTTTTCAATATTTTTTCGGGATCGTTCCCTATCAATTAGATATAGTCCAACCCACACAATGAGTGATGATTCTTCAGGTGTTAGGTCATTTATATTTGAACACTGCCAGATAATTTTTACTCATACATCCACGCTGCCTCGTGATTATTTGGGAACGTTTGCAAAACTATCAAATTATCATCCAATGTGGAGAAACAGAATAATGAAAACTAAAGCATTGACGCTGGCCGTTGCCGCAGCCCTCTTCCCTGCCACAACCGTTTGGGCAGATTCTGATATTGCGACGCTGGAAGCGCGTATCAATGATCTGGAATCGCGCCTGGCACAAACTGAGCAAACCGCGCAGCAGGCGCAAGAATCCGCGTCTTCGTTTGAGTTCCACGGCTATGCGCGCGCAGGCCTTTTGATCAATGACAATCTCAATGGCGCAACAGGCACTGGCCCTTACATGACCGCCGCCGGTGCACTGGGTGCACCAGTTGGCCGCCTTGGTCTGGAAGACGACAACTATCTTGAAGCTAACCTGATTCACAACCGAACGCTTGATGACGGTTCGACCGCCCGCTTTCGTATCATGTTGGCTGACAGCGTTGAAACCAACAACGAATGGACCGCAGACGACAGCCAACTCAACGTGCGTCAGGTGTATGCCGAACTGGCGAACTTAAGCTCGTTCTCCGGTGCGTTTGAGCACTCGACCCTGTGGGCCGGTAAACGCTTCGACCGCGATAACTTTGACATCCACTTTTTTGACTCTGACATTGTGTTTCTCTCTGGTACCGGCGCTGGCATCTACGATGTTCAGTTTACCGACAGCTGGAAAGCCAACTTCTCTGTCTACGGCCGAGACTTTGGTGAAATCGACAGCTCAAGCACCGACGTGGAAAACTACATTGCGACCATGAATAACCGTTTTGGCAACTTCCAACTGATGGTCAGCGGCATGACTTCGTCGGATAACCAAGGCCGCGACACCGACAGCGCCTCACCAAGCAAACGTGCAGAAAACGGTGTACACGCGCTGTTTGCCTACCATGGTGAGAGTTTCTATGGCCTGAGCGACGGTTTCTCCAAATCCGGCGTGTTGATCGGTCAGGGCTTGGGTGCTGAACTGAAAGGCATCGGCTCAAACGGCGACCTGAACGATGACGCTAAAGCCATGCGTTTGTTCAGCTACGGCGTGACCCGCTTTGCGGACAACTGGCGCATCGCCCCGGCCGTCATGGCGGAATACAGTCAGGACCGCATCAAAACCAATGACGAATTCAAATGGGCTTCGGTCAACGTTCGCCTCGCGCAGGAACTGACCCAAAACTTTGAAATGGTGTACGAAGGTTCATACCAGTACATGGATCTGGACAACAGCGTCGATAAAGCCAAAGGCAGCTTCTACAAAGCGACGATAGCCCCGACTTTCAAACTGGCGACGTCAGCGGGCTTCTTTGACCGCCCGGAAATTCGCTTTGCCGTGAGCTATGTCGACTGGAGCAGCGCGCTGGATGATTACGCCGTCAGCCTCGACAGCGATGCCAGCACCATGGGCAGTGGCGGCGAAACCGTCTTTGCCCTGCAAATGGAAACCTGGTTCTAAACCACACCTCCCATCAACCCGGCTTCGGCCGGGTTTTTTGTTGCGTTTAAGATAGCAAGCCGTCAGTTGCAGAGCCTAAAGGAGCCAGCTAACCTTTAGGCTGGGTTTACAATTAGGTGGATGTAATGGGCGAAAAATCAGAACATTGTGAAAGAATAGTCTGCCAGCAATGCGCGGCAGAGCGTGCGTTGGACTTCGATTTTACCATGGCATTTCAGCCTATTATTGACTGTCAGGCGCAACGTGTATTTGGCTACGAAGCACTGGTGCGAGGTCTCCACAATGAGCCTGCTCCTGTGGTGATAGCACATGTAACCGAAGAAAATCGCTACCTCTTTGACCAGCAATGCCGCATTAAGGCCATTTCTCTTGCCGCGAAGCTGGGTATTGACGGCATACTGAGTATCAACTTTTTGCCCAATGCGGTCTACCAGCCGGAACGCTGTATTCGCACCACCCTGGAGGCGGCGAAAACTTATCAGTTTCCCACCCAGAACATTATGTTTGAATTCACCGAAGGCGAGCAAATTTCCGACAGTCGTCATATCAAACGCATTATTGAATACTATCAGTCGCTGGGGTTTAGAACGGCGATTGACGATTTCGGTGCCGGCTATTCGGGGTTAAATTTGTTAGCTGACTTTCAAACCAACATCGTCAAACTTGATATGGCGCTGATACGCAGCATCGATAGCGATTTCGCGCGCCAAGCCATTGTGCGCCATTGTCTGGCGATGTTTGCCGAACTCAATATTACGCCGCTCGCTGAAGGGATTGAAACGCTGGCTGAATATCAATGGCTCAAGGAAGCGGGTATTTCTCTGATGCAAGGCTATCTTTTTGCCAAACCCGGTTTTGAGTGCCTGCCTGCGGTAAATTTTATCCGTTGATCGTTACCTTGGTCTGCAAAGACAAAAGCCACCTTGGCGGTGGCTTTTTAGCATGCGGTGAAATCACCAACGTAATGATTAACGCGGTGCAAATGACCATTGCATGGCGTTGAGCGGGGCAAACGTGGCGCTGGCTACCGCATGATTCAGCGAAATATGCGTCGCGTTTGACGGCGTAAATACGCGCCCGGTCATCACGTGCTCACCATCATTGATGAAGATTTCCAGCGATGAGTTGTCCGCCAGAATGCGCAACTTCACCTCGCTTGATGTCAGTGGCAGTTCACGAATGGTATCGCCCTGACGAATCTGGGTGTGGCTTCGGTCAAACCGCAGCACGCCTTGCTCGCCGTCAAGAGTCAGCACCACAGCGTGCTCATCATTGTGCAGTAAACGCAGTTCACTGCCCCAAGGCAGTGTCACTTCCAGATCGAAGCTTTTGCAACCCAGATCCAGCGGCTGCTGGTTGAGCGTCAGTGCGCGAGCCTCACCACGCAATTGCGCCAGTTCTGCAATAGGTTGTTGAATGATTTTGCCGTTGTGCCAACTCAGCTCGCGCAGCGCAGTAAACTGATGAATCCAACCATTGTCACAGCTTGGGTGTTGAACCTCGTCCGGCAATCCCATCCAGCCGCACATCACGCGGCGGCCATCGGCGGTTTGCATCGATTGCGGAGCATAGAAATCGAATCCCGCATCGAGTTGCCAGCCTTGCAGAAAATGAAAGCCGCCGTTGTCATCCTGATGAATGCGAAAGATGCGATTGTGATGAACGATGGTGTGATGCGGATTATCCGCATGAATCCCTTGCGGACCAAACACCACAAACTGCTCACCGGCCATTTCAAACCAATCCGGGCACTCCCACATATAACCGTAGGGCGCCAACTCTTCGCCATACAGCTTATCAAACTGCCAGTGCTGCAAATCCGTCGAATGGTAGACGGCCAGACGACCTTGCAAATCTTGAGTCTGTGCACCGAGCAACATATGCCAGCGCCCCTGGCGTTGCACCACTTTCGGGTCGCGAATGTGTTCCGTGACGCCCGGCGGTAACGTGCGAATCTGCGGGCCTAATTTTTCAAACTGATTCTGTTGATTGAGGCGCGCTGCACACTGCATTGTCTGGCGTTGACGGTCGTGTCCAAGACGCGTGTTACCGGTGTAGAACAGCCATAAATCGTCACCATCACTGACAGCATGACCAGAAAATACCCCGTGGCTGTCGAACCAATCCGACGGCGTTAAGGCAATGGACTGCCACGTCCAGTTCACCAGATCCTGGCTTTTCAGGTGCACCCAGTATTTGTCTTTGTGCTCACAGGCAAACGGATACCACTGATAGAACAGATGGTACTCTCCTTGGTGATAGATAAAGCCGTTCGGATCATTGAGTAATCCCTGCGGCGGTGAAATGTGCCACTGTGGGCGATACGGACAAGGCGTCGGCTGCAAATACGCTGAAGCGGCCTGACGCTGCGCACTGGCGATGGCCAGACCAAGCTCGGCGAGATCAGCATCGGTGATGTCGCTACCGCGCGCCATACACAGCTGCCACTCGCCCAGTACTGACTCAGCACTCACCTCTTGCGGCAGCGGATGAACACGCTCAGCATCACGCACCGCCACCGTCACCCGCCCTACCGGGGCTAAAATTCGTTGAATATTATCGACCCCGCCCGCGAGATCAATAAGTCGCTGTAGTGACATGAACTTACCTAATATCAAATTCGGGAACGTTCTCAAAAATATAAAACAAACATCGTTTAGGCAAGTTTTTCCGTAATAAAGCGAGGGATAATCCGGTTGAGTGTGAAGCCGGGCACAGAAACCCGGCAACAGCAGAGAGGAATGTGAACGTGAGTTTTAGCAGGTTTCGCGGGCTACATTCTGGAAAGTGAGCACAACTTTACTCATCTCCTGGCCGCGTCCGGCAATGCGTTCCAGAAGCATCTTTGCTGCATTTTCTCCAGCTTTATCAAAGGCATAATTAAAAGTCGATAACGAAGGTGTGCTGACATAGGCCAGTTCGTCATTGCCGACTCCGAGTAGTTTCACCTGTTCACCAACCTTTACGCCAGCTTCTTGCAGCGCTTTGATCGCGCCGACGGCCAAACGGTCGGTTGCACAGAACAGGCCATCCATTTGCGGATATGATTTGATCTGCTCTTTCGCCAGACGATAGCCGGATTCAATCGAAAAATCGCCACGCACATGAAACAGCAGCGGCTTATTGTGAAACGCCAGAGCCTGCTCCAGACCTTGTGAACGTTGGACATCCACCGCAATGTCATCACTCTGCACGCCGATAAAACCGATCTGTTCGCAGCCCGCTTGCACTAAGCGGTTGCCCGCTTCAAAGCCAACGCGCGTATCATCGTGCACCACACTCGGAATATTGTGCAGCGAGCCGTCCTGTCCCACCAGCACCACCGGCACCGCCGATTGCTGAATCGCTTTAACGAGCGGCGCGTCCAGATGGGTGGCATAGAACACAATCCCTTCGACACGCTTTTGGTTAAATATTTGAATATATTCAAGTTCTTTTGCATGAACCTGATGAGTATTGGCAAGCAATACATGTTTGCCCGCTTGTTCGAAGATCGCCGTCAGGCCATCCACGCCTTGTGCAGTCGCATGGGACGATACCCGCGGCACAATCACACCAATCAGGTTAGTTTTCTGTGATTTAAGATCTTTCGCCACCTGGTTAACGACGTAACCACACTCAGAAACTGCCTTTAACACTTTGATTTTGGTCGACTCTTTTACGCCGTACTCATCATTAATTACGCGAGAGACGGTCGACTTTGACACGCCAGCCAACCTGGCGACGTCATGCAAACTTGCCATAAAGCATCCTATTTCACCTTCCAATTGGGATTGATTGCAGAAATACCCGATTCCAACCCCGGCATTAGCGTGATTTTACCCTTGTTTTGTTGTTTCTCGATCCTGCTTTTGGCGATCATTCTCACAGAATTCATCACGATCTTTTGACCGAGCGGAATTAATTGACAAGAATCGCTTTTGCAAACGTTCCCAAAAATATAATCATAAAGCAGTACACAACTAAACCCAGACACATTGAAGCGGCCGACACCGCGCAACTTCAGACAGGACGGGTATACTGACAAGTAACAAGAACCGGGGTGAGTTATGGACTATCCAGTCATAGCAAAACAACTTCTCGAGCACTTGGGTGGCAAAGCCAACATCCAGGCGCTGGCACACTGCGCAACACGACTACGTCTGGCAGTGAAAGATGAATCACAGATTGATGAAAGCGCAATCGAAACGCTGGATGGCGTCAAAGGCCAGTTCAAGGTCGCGGGCCAATACCAGATCATTTTTGGCTCAGGTATCGTCAATCAGGTGTATGCCGAAATGGCGAAACTGACCGGCATGGCCGATATGTCGACCAACGATGTCGCCAGCGCTGGCGCGCAAAAACAGAACATCGTGCAGCGCGCGGTAAAAGGCCTATCCGATATTTTCGTGCCTATCATTCCGGCCATCGTTGCGGGCGGTCTGCTCATGGGCCTGTTCAACGTACTGACCGCCAAAGGCTTGTTTATTGATGGTCAATCGCTGATTGATGCCAACCCCGGTCTGGCGGATTTGGCCAGCATGATCAACACCTTCGCCAACGCCCCGTTTGTTTACTTACCCGTTCTGCTGGCGTTCTCTGCGTCACGCAAATTTGGCGGAAACCCGTTCCTTGGCGCGGCACTGGGTATGCTGATGGTTCACCCGGATCTGCTTAACGGTTGGGGCTTTGGTAGTGCGACCGTGGCTGGCACTGTGCCGACGTGGAATATTCTCGGGCTGGAAATTCAGAAAGTGGGCTATCAAGGCTCGGTTCTGCCAGTGCTGGTTTCGGCCTTCATTTTAGCCAAAGTTGAGCTCGGTCTGCGCAAAGTGATTCCGTCCGTGCTCGATAATCTGCTGACACCGATGCTGGCGATTTTCATCACCGGTTTCCTGACGTTCACCTTAGTGGGCCCAATCACGCGTGATGTTGGCTTTATGCTGGGTGACGGCCTCAACTGGCTGTACGATTCGGCAGGCTTTATCGGCGGCGCGCTGTTTGGTTTTATCTATGCTCCGTTCGTGATTACCGGCATGCACCACAGCTTCATTGCGATTGAAACTCAGCTGCTGGCGGATATCGCAACCACTGGCGGCACCTTCATTTTCCCGATTGCAGCCATGTCAAATGTGGCACAAGGCGCCGCAGCGCTGGCGGTCGGCTTTACCACCAAAGACATCAAGCTCAAAGGCATTGCCGTGCCATCGGGCATTACCGCACTGCTGGGCATTACGGAACCGGCGATGTTTGGTGTGAACCTGAAACTGCGTTACCCGTTCATCGCCGCCATCACAGGTTCTGCGATTGCCAGTGCGTTCATTACTCTGTTTAACGTCAAAGCGCATGCACTGGGTGCGGCAGGTTTGCCAGGCATCATCTCCATCAACCCGGAGAAAATCGGTTACTACGTGGTGGGCATGGTGATTTCGTTTGCGGTTGCGTTTGGTCTGACTCTGATGTTGGGCATGCGTGAAAAAGCAAAACAAGGCGTTCGCGCTACAGCGTAATACGTGCCCCCTATAACGATTACGCTTTGCCCACTCGATTGAGTGGGCATTTTTTATTGCCAGAGGAAGTTGATCGTTACCTCGCGGCCATTGTCGCGTTCAATGGTGTGATACTGCCATTTATAGTGACGAATAATGCGATTGGTCAGCTCAAGGCCCAGACCAAAGCCGAGTGTATCCTGAGCATCACTGCCACTGTGATCCTGATTGGAAATGGTCACCTGAGCCCCTTGCTGAGTGATGAGCACTTTGCCAAACAACGTGTGTTGATAGGCATTGCGAATGAGGTTACTCAACACAATGTGACACAGCGTTTTGGGCAGTAAAAACTGACCGGGAGAGAGATGCACTTCCACCTCTACCTCTTTGTTTTGCACCAGATAACTCAGTTCCTGACTGATGTGTTCAACCAATGTACACAGCTCCACTTCACTCAGCGGTGGTTCACTCTCGTTGCCGCGATTGAGCCATAACAGCGTTTCAGTCAGGTCGGTCATCGTAACCCCTGCACGTATTATCCGTTCCACCACTTGTTTCTGCTTGTCCAGGCTGTCCGGTTTATCAAGCAGCTTAGCCAGCAACTCAGCGTTGCTGCGCACCACGGCGATCGGTGTGCGCAGCTCATGGCTGGCATGAGCGAGGAACTTCTGTTCACGGCGCAATGAATCTTCCACCGATGACACGCTATTGCGCAGGACATCTGCCAGACGGTTCAACTCGTTGTACTGAAAATCCGGCAGCGGCTCATTGAGCTGCGCAGGGGTCAGGTTTTTCGCCCAGCGACCCAGTCTCTCCACTGGTTTGGCGACCAGTTGCATCAGAAAATACATACATAACGCAAACAGCGCGATACCCAGCGCGCCGTAGCTCATCAGTTTGACAAAATGGGGCCACTTGCCTTTGGGCATACCATGGTCAATTTTGGCGTGCGTAAAGTCATCCATCACGCGCGAAATGTAGAGTGTTTCGGTCGTGCCCTGATCGTAACGCATCAGAAACAGCGCGCGCTCCGGCACCGAGAACCAGCTCGAACTGTCGATACGTTTGCTAAAGTCGAGATGTTCACCGGGCACGGCAAACACTTCGCGAATCGCGGGTTGTACGTCCTGCCAGCGGCGGGCGACCTGAAAGCCGAGAATCATCTTAGGCTTGCCGTTCTCCAGTTGCGCGTGACGGCCGATTTCAACCATGGTCATACGCATACCGCCATCAAGCCCTTGCTCGAAGTAGTTGGCGGCGAGAGTGGAATAGCTCAGCACCGTGATGGTGCCCATCGCCATCACCGCGCAGGCAAAGAATATTTTCAGGCTACGACGCAGTTTCATCATTGCCCTGCCGTTGTATGGCGAATCCGTAACCGGGAAGAGTGTGAATCAATGGTTCTAATCCCTCTTTGTCTATCTGTTTACGCAGGTTGAACATGTGTACTTTGAGGCTGTTGCTGTCCGGTTGTTCATCACCCCACACATTCAAGACAATTTTTTCCCGTGATACGCCCGATGGGTATTCACGCATCAGCAATTCGAGAATTTTAATCGCAATCGGCGAGAGTTTGATCTCCTGCCCGGCGCGCGTCACTTTGCGCTGCGCCATATCCAGTTCCAGATCGGCGACACGCAATTTCGACACCTGTCCGCTGCGGCGCTTCGCCAACACCTGAATGCGCACCATCAGCTCTTCCATCGCAAACGGTTTGACCAGATAGTCGTCCGCACCATGGCTAAAACCTTGCAGTTTATCGTCCAACGTATCGCGCGCGGTCAGCATCAATACCGGTGTTTCAATTCCGCGTTCACGAATACGCTCGCATACCACCAAACCTTCTATTTTGGGCAGATTGAGATCGAGTACAATCACGTCGTAGCGATTTGCCATGATCAGGTTGTAGCCAACTTGTCCGTCGGCGGCGAAATCGCATTCGATCTCTTCCAGAGACATATAGTCAATCAAAGCGGTGGCCAGATCGATATCGTCTTCCACCAATAACGCCTTTAACATTCCTTTTTACCTACTGCTGTTACGGATAAGGGCTTTGCTGAATCTTTCGACCTGAAGGTCACTGTGCAAGGCCGAATGGCGCGCGTGACGCTCATTCTTGCGCTCTGCTTTACATCATAGCGTAACTGAATGATGCCAAAGAAAAAGGCAGGTCAAAGCCGACGAATTTTTTTGTCGTGCTCAGCGTAATGGAACGTGGGTTAAGACCGGGTTAACCGAATGCAAGACGCCCGGCCAAAACCGGGCGCTTGAGATTGGCAGATTAGAACTGATAACCGAGTTTCAGCTCGATGGTGCGTTCCGCGCCATACCAGCAGTTCATGTTGTTGTAGCAGGTGTAGTACTCCTGATCGAACAGATTACTGGCGATAAGATCCGCACGCGCCCCTTGCAGACGCTCACTCACGCGGCCGAGATCGTAACCCAGTGACAGGTCAACCACGGTGTAATCCGGCACTTTGCCTTGAGTATTGGTCGCGTCCATGTACATTTCGCCGACATAGCGCGCGCCGCCGCTCACTCTGCTGCCGCCCAACATCCCTTCATCAACTTGGTAAGTGCTCCACAGTGTGGCGCTGTGTTTGGGTACATAAATCGGCGTAGTCCCTTGCAAACCATTGGCGCTGTCTTTGGTCACTTCGACGTCGGCGTAAGTGTAGCTTGCCGCGATGTCCCAGTTTGGTATCAGCCACCAGCGGCCTTGAACTTCCACGCCTTGAGAGAGCACTTCGCCCACCTGAATATCATCCTGATAGTTAGCCGAGCTTGGGTCCGTCACCACTACATTGTTTTTCACAATGTGGTAGAGCGACACGCTGGCCTGCTTGCTCAAGTCCGCCGACTGATATTTCACGCCCACTTCCATCTGCTCGCCCGTTTCCGGCTTGAACGGCTGACCGAACTGACTGTCGGTGCCCGCCACTGGTGAAAAACTGGTGGCGTAGCTGGCAAACGGTGCGAACCCGGAATCAAACTGATACAGCGCGCCAACGCGATAAGAAAACGCGTTATCGTCGGCTTTGGTGCTGTAACCGGACACCACGCTTTCGCTGGTGTAGTGATCGAAACGCCCGCCGGCAATCAGCACCCAGCGATTCCAGCGCAGTTGATCCTGGAAATAACCGCCAAGCTGTTTGATTGCGATATCGTAGTCGTACGCATACTGCGCCGACACTGTGCTGCTATCGAGCAAATTGTTGTTGGGATTGAACAGGTTAAAGCTGTAAAAATCGCTGTCGGTGGTGGCGTAGGTTGTATACAGCGAGTCGCCTTTCAGGCGTTGGTAATCAACACCGAACAGCAGATTGTGTTCCACGCTGCCCCAATTGATCACGCCGGACAGTTGGTTATCGACCACCAAACCGTTGTAACTTTCATCGGTGCTGTAAATGTTGCGCGTCAGTACGACCGTGGTTTCATCAAAACCGCCACTGCTGTGATAGAGGTTTTTCTGGCTCAGCGACGCGTCGGTGTAACGCAGGTTCTGTAAGAACGCCCAGTTGTCGGTGAACTGATGCTGCACTTTATAACCCAGCATCAGAATTTCACGCTCGAATGCGCTCCAGTTGGTGTCGCCAGCATAGGTCGAGGAGGACGTTGAACCGTTGGCGTTGGACGTCACGGTGCCCGACGCGGGCAAGGCCGAGTTCATGCCCATCGACGGATCGTTCTGATAATAGAGGTTAAGATTGATCAGCGTTTTGTCGCTGACTTGCCAGTCGAGTGACGGCGCAATCAAATAGCGCTCTTCCTCAGTGCCATCGACCTGACCGTCCTGTTTGCGCGCTTTGGCAATCAAACGGTAAGAGAGTGCATCGCTCAGCGGCCCGGTGGTATCGAGCGTCACCTGCTGCAAATTGCGCGAACCCGTGGAGGCTGACACCTCGGTACTGCGCTGCTTTTGCGGCGCTTTAGCAATCACATTCACCATGCCGCCCGGAGGCATCGCGCCATACAACACCGATGTTGGCCCTTTGAAGATCTCCAGTTGCTGCATCGCAATCGGGTCAATCTGTGGCTGCAAGTTCCAGCCTTTGAGGTATTGCAGTACCAAGCCGTCGTAATAGCTTTGGTCGACCTGAAAACCACGAATGTAGAAGTTGTCGTACATGGTGACCGAACCGCCTTTGGTTTCCGTCACCACGCCAGGTGCGTAGCGCAGCGCCTGACCAACCGATGTCACGCCGCGCTGCTCAAGCAGTTCGCCGTCAATCACCGTGATACCTTGCGGCGTCTCTTCCGGCGCCAGCGCCGTTTTGGTCGCGGTGTTGCGATAAGTCTGACCTAAAATGGTCACCGTTTCCGTTTCTGAGCCACTTGGCTCATCGGCGGCAACACTGGTGGTGGGCATCAAAAGTGACAGGATCGCCAGCGCGATCGGCGAAAATGTGGTGTGTGGATTCAAATCCATGATGTTTAACTACCCTGCTTTTCTTTTTGTGAGAATAACTATCATTTGTATTTTATGAAAAGTGCAGGTCGAAAAGTTAACAATTTGGAGCATGTTAAGTTTGCTCAGGCAATTTCAACCGGTAGCCAGTATTCCATCTCAGCATTCAAAGCCGTGCCGTCGTAGCCATCGGGGTAACGCTCCAGTTCAAACCCATCCACACCGCGATAGTTCGATTGCGGCAGCCAGTCGAAGATAAACCACGCCAGCGTTTGTGGCAGCAAGGCAATCGGCCCGCGATGTTTCACGACTGCGTAAGTTTGCGCAGGCACCGTCACGCGATCGGCACCCGATACCGGGTGCGCGCTGGTTGCCCAGTAGATCAACGCATGGTCGTTGCCAGAGGCAGCCGTCACGTCAATCACGCCAGTCAGTGGCTGCGTGGCTTGATGCTCAATCAGCGGCGAAAACTGCGCCCACAAACTTGGCACCTGCTCAGCAAAATCGGGCTCTGCAGCCAGCAAGCCACGAATCGGCGTCGCAAGGCCATAAAAGGTTTCCGATTCAGCCGATTCGACCCGCAACTGCATCAGTTGCGGCGCTTGGCTTACCTGAGGTGGGCGCTGCGTGGTTTGCAACGGTTTGCGCAGCCCGGTGCGACGACCGAGCTTGCGATAGTCACGCGGACTTAGCCCAAAATGCTGCCGAAACGCACGGCTAAAGCTGATTTCAGAGCTGAAACCGTTGGCGAGCGCAATATCAATCACCCGCTCTGAGCCGCCAATCAGGTTTTCGGCGGCTTCGCTCAGTTTCAGCTCACGCACGTAGTTAGCCACGGTCAGTCCGGTTTCACTCTGAAATACCCGCTGTAATTGCCAGCGTGACCAACAGCTTTGCTGCGCCAAATCATCCAGCGACAACGGCTGATCCAGATGCGCATGGATGTAGTCCAGCAGTTTGCAAAGGCGATTAAACGATAAAGAAGGACGAGTCATGACAGCAAAACACCTCAAAAACAGAGGGCTTAGTGTCGCACAAACTCGCAGTTAATGAGAAGTATTATCAACTAATAACTCAACAACCGTGAGTTCGATTTAGGTAGGCAAATTAAAAAAGGGGGGCTGAAAGCCAACGAGAGTCCAATTCCTGACAAACAGCCCCGTGGATTAATTCGTTTAATGCATGTTATTTAGTGCGCCGCGGACGGGTCCACCGCGTGTTTCGGTTTCGGCGCAAACCAGATCATGCACGCAGCAACGGCAAAAATTACCGCGATCACAAAGAACAGTTGGTTGGTCGCGACCATCACACTTTGCCCTTGCAGCATCCAGTCCATCGCCGAACGGGTTTGATCGGCGCTCATGCCCGCGTTTTGCATCGCTTGCGTCGCCACACCTGCTTTGTCGGTCAAGCCCGCCAATTCAGCATGCACGTAGCGTGACTCGTGCTCCCAGGAGGTGTTGATCATCGAGGTGGCAAACGCGCCGGATAAAGTACGGATGAAGTTCATCAACCCCGCCGCCGATTCCATCTCATGGACTTTGACACTGCCGAGCGCAATCGCCGTCAGCGGCACAAAGAACAGCGGCATACCAATCCCCTGAACAAACATCGGCCAACTGATTTGCTCAAAGGTCATATCAACCGTGTTGAAACTGCGCATAAAGGTCCAGAAACCGAGCCACATCACGCCGACAAACACAAACGGCCGCGGATCATATTTCGATGACAAGTTGGCGATGATCGGTGCAAGAAACACCGCCAATATGCCCATGGTCGCCGTCGCGTGCCCCGAGATGGTCGCGGTGTAACCCATGTAAATTTGCAGCCACAACGGCGTCAATACCGAGATACTGAAGAAGGCGCCAAACGCCAGTGACAAGGTCACCATGCTCATGGAGTAGCCGCGATGCCGGAACACTTTCAAATCCACCACCGGATTACGCTCGGTCAGCTCCCAAATCAGGAAAGCGACAAAGCCCACCGCGGCAATCACCGCCAGCGTGACAATACGTGACGATTCAAACCAGTCGTGATCTTTACCTTCATCCAACATCAGTTGCAGTGCAGCAACCCACACCACCAGCAGTGCCAAACCGACCTTGTCGATTTTCGAATGGGCAGTTTGAGTTTCAAATTTCTTCAGCAGCTTCCAGCACAAAATCGCCGCCACAATCGCAAAGGGCGTTTTGACGAAGAAGATGTACGGCCAGCTGAACTGGTCACACAGTACGCCGCCCAAAATCGGCCCCATGATCGGCGCCACCAAGGTGGTCATCGACCAGATACCAATCGCCGCGTGGCTCTTGTTTTTGGGGAAGATACGAATCATCAGCGTTTGTGACAGCGGCATCAGCGGACCACCAGCAAAGCCGAGGAACACGCGGAACATCACCAGCATATTCATGCTGGTCGCCATGCCACACAGCAACGAAAACACACCAAACAGCAGAAAACAGGTAACGAAGACGCGAATCGACCCAAAACGCCGCGCAAGCCATCCGGTTAAGGGAACCGAAATCGCTTCAGCCACCGCATACGAGGTGATCACGTACGTGCCCTGACTGGTTGAAGTGCCTAAGCTGCCGGCAATGTTCGAGACCGACACGTTGGCAATCGTGGTATCCAAAATGGCGAGAAAGTTCGCCATCGCCAGACATAGGGCGCCGAGAAACAGCGCCCCACCTGACAAAGGTTTGATCTCATTGTCAGAGGAATGACTCATGGCTTCACCTTAGCCTTGCTCTGACGCTTTCGCTGCGCGGAACTGAGCAATCGCCTGCTCATTGGTGTCAGCGGAAGTATCCACCGTGACGATCATCGACAAGCCCACTTGCAGCGGATGAGACTGCAAATCTTTCGGGTCGAGTTCAATGCGCACCGGCAGACGCTGCACGACTTTGATCCAGTTACCCGTTGCGTTTTGCGCCGGAATCATCGAGAACGCTGAGCCCGTGCCGCCAGAAAATCCTGCGACCACACCGTGATAAGTGACATCGTCACCGTACAGATCGGCGGTCAATGTTACTGGCTGCCCCACTTTCACGTTGCGCAGTTCCACTTCTTTGAAGTTGGCATCGACATAAATGTTGTTCACTGGCACCACGGTCATCAGCGGCATACCGACTTGAACACGGCGGCCCACCTGAACCTGACGCTTGGCGATGATGCCGCTGATTGGCGCGCGAATCACGGTGCGTTCCAGATCGATCTGCGCCTGTTCGTAACGCGCTTTCGCCAACAGCACTTCCGGGTTGTTTTCGACCGTGGTGTTATCGGTCAGCGCGGCATTGGCTTTTTGTGAACCAATAGTCGACAGCTTGGTGGCCTGTGCCTGTGCCATCGCCGCTTTCGCTGCATTCAGGTTGGCCTGCGCTTGTTGGAAACCGGTTTTGGCGTTGGTCAGTTCTTCGCCGGACACCGAACCACTGCGCACCAAGTCTTCACGGCGCGCGAGGTCTATCTTAGCGCGCGCAAAATCGGCCTGCGCGGCTTTCAGTTGTGCCTCGGCACGTTGCTCGCTCGCTTCCTGCGCTTCAACCATCGCAGTCAAACCTTCGTCATTGGCGAGGTAGCTACGTACGCGGCGCGTAGCCAGCGCCAAATCCGCTTCCGCCTGGCTGAGCGCCAAACGCGCATCGGTATCGTCGATTTGCACTAACACGTCGCCTTTATTGACGTATTGGGTATCGACCACGCTCACGCTGGCAATAATGCCACCCACCGCCGGGGTCACTTCGGCAATTTCTGCCGCCGCATAGGCGTTGTCGGTCGACACATAGCGTGAACCGATAAAATGCCAGTAGGCGCCGTAACCGCCACCCGCCAGAATGACTGCGGTGGCCAGTGCCAGAAACCCTTTTTTACGCGACTGCTTGGCTCGCGCAGCATCAAATTCTGTTGTTTCTGTATTGGTATTGTCTGATGAACTCATGGAATAGAAACCTTTTTAAAACCGAATCAAGACTGTGTTGATTGAAAACCGCCGCCCAAAGCATGGATCAGAGCGAGGTCTAAACTGAACGCGCGTGACTGCAAGTTCACCAGCGCTCGTTGGTTATTCAATAGCGACTCTTCTGCCACCAGCACGTCAAGGTAAGTAGCGAGGCCACCCTGATAACGGTTGCTGGCAATCTGCAACGCGCGCTGCGCCTGCTCGACCGCTTCCTCTGTTTTGGCGATGCGCATATCCAATGCCTTGGTGCTGGTCACCACGTCGGCTACGTCATGCAACGCTTGGGTGAGCGTGGCGTTGTATCCGCCGACCGCTTCCTGATAACTCGCCTGTGCCGACGTCAATTGACCGTCCAATCGGCCGCCGGTAAACAGCGGCAAATAGATAGCCGGACCAATACCGCCCGCGTCGTTGCCGCTGTTAAACAGGTTATCGAGACCAAACGCCTGATAGCCGATAAACGCAGACAACGTCACATCCGGATAAAACTGCGCTTCGGCAATGCCCACGCGCTGCGCTGCCGCTTCGGCACGCCAGCGCGCGGCGGTAATGTCGGCGCGATGCCCGAGCAAACCGATACCAGCATCCGTTGGCAATCCGTAACGAGCATTCAGTGCCACCTGGGGTTCCTGAATCGTCAATGCGCGATCCGGCCCTTGACCCGCTAAGGCGGCCAGTGCGTTTTTCTGCAATTGAATCGATTCATTCAGGCCCAGCAATTCCGCTTCAACGCTGGCTGCAATTGCTCTGGCCTGACTGACAGAACCTAAGGTTTCCAGCCCGTTTTCATAACGCTTTTGCAGCAGTTCGACAGTTTTGTTGCGCACATCCAGCGCCGCTTCCACCGTATGTTGGTTAGCATACAGACGCGCCAGTTCGGCATAGGCATTGGCGATAGAGGTAGCGAGCATCAGCCGTGCCGATACCCCTTCGGCTTCCGCCGCTGCCAGCTCAGATGTCGCTGCGGCAACTCCCGCTCGGTTCTTACCCCAAAAGTCAAAGTCATACTGGAAGTTAAGAGTTAGCGAACCGTAGTCATTCCAACCGTGCGGTGGCATTGCCGCCTGATATTGATAACTCACTTTGCTCTCTGTCGCCGACGCAGAAAGCCCGACATTCACCGAACGCGCCGCGCCTGCTTGCTGAGCAATACCTTGCGCATTTTTCATACGCGCCATGGCAATTTGCAACGTTGGTGATTGAGCAAAGGCTTCGTTGATCAATTGATTCAGCTGCGCATCCTGATAACGCTCCCACCAATGATCCGATGGCCAGTCCATCTCGGCATGATTGGCAAAGGTTTGTTGCGATTGAAGGTCGGCCGCATCGGCGACCGTGCCCAGTTCACTGCTGTGATTAGGCGTAGAACAGCCCGCCAGAATCAGCGTGCTGAGTAATGTCATGGAGAAATAAGGGACTGTTTTGCGCACTATCCCTTGGCGTTTGGCACTGCTTTTCACATTTGGAAACCTTATAACTAAACCGTACCGTACAGTTATACTCTTGACAGATTTGGATCGTCAAGAGAAACTTATCCACAATTTTCCACGGGAATAGACGAGTTCATGCGAGTAAAAAGCGAAGAAAAAAGACAGGCCATTTTGGAAATTGCGAAAAATTCCTTTACACAGCAAGGGTTTGAACAAACCTCCATGTCCCATATTGCCAAGGAACTGGGTGGATCCAAAGCGACGCTGTACAACTACTTCAGCTCTAAGGAAGAGATCTTTTGTGCGGTCATGAAGTCTTCAGCGACCGAACAAATTGCTCAATCTTTCCTCTCTCTTGACCCGAATCGTGAAATTCGCACTTCGCTTTTAGAATTTGGTTACAATTTTTTGAGCTCAGTTCTGACGCCGGATGCCATGGCCATTTACCGCATGGCGATTCACGAAGCTGACCGATCATCGATTGGCCGTCACTTTTATGAAAATGGTCCGAAATGTGGTTGGACACACCTGAGCGATTACATCGACAGTCAGGTGAAAAAAGGCACTTTGAAGGCCTGCGATACCTGGATTGCTGCAATGCAGTTCAAAGCATTACTGTCGGCGGAGCACATTGAACCGTTCGCCTTAGGTGCAATTGAAAAACCTAAGCCAGCAGAACTCAAAGCCACCACCCTGCGCGCAGTCGACACCTTCCTGACACTCTATTCCGCCTGATTTTCTCAGCTCAAACCGGCCTGATGCCACGCTCAGGTCGGGACATATTTTCCTGCTAACGTTCAATTTGCACTAGACATGAGAACCATTCTCATGCTGCAATATTGTTATGTTATAACATTTCAGCATGGAATTATGAAAAAGCTATTGATACTCGCTCTGGTGTTGGGCGTGGGCGCGACTCTATTTTGGAAACCTTCTGCCACGACGCACGACACACTCTCTATTTCTGGCCCGTTTGAATTCAACAGTCAGGATCTGTCGAAAGACGGGTTTGTGTTCTCCCGTCTACAAGTGGTGGAATCGTTGGTTGGCATCAACGATGACGCCGAACCTTACCCGCTGTTGGCACAAAGCTGGCAGCAAAGTGATGACGGCCTGAGCTGGACATTCACCCTTCGGCCGAACGTGCAGTTTCACGATGGCACACTGCTGAGCGCGCAGGCGGCAGCGCAGTCGCTTAATATCGCGCTCGCCAAACCGGGCGTGATTCGCCAAGTACCGATTCAGTCGATCAGCGCGCTGAACGATCGCGTGGTCATCACGCTGGATCGCCCTTACCGCGCGCTGCCCTCAGTGCTGGCGCACTACTCCACCGCGATTATCGCGCCAAGCTCGATGGACGCCAGCGGCAAAGTGATTCAATTACAAGGCACCGGGCCTTATCAGATTGCAACCCTGCAAGCGCCGCACAAAGCTAAAGTGACACGCTTTGACGCCTATTGGGGTACGCCTGCCCATATCGAGACGGTGGAATACCTTGCCGGCCATCGCTCAGAAAGCCGCGCCTTGTTGGCACAAAGTGGTCAAGCCGATTTGGTCTACACCCTCGACCCCATCAGCATCAGCACACTGCAAGCGGCAAAAAATATCGACCTGCATGTGGAATCGATGCCGCGCACGGTGTTGGTCAAACTCAACAACGCGCACCCGTTTCTGAATGACAAAACCGTGCGACAGGCACTGAGTTTGGCTCTGGATCGCGAAGGCATCGCGCAATCGGTGCTGCGCCTGCCAGGCTCTGAAGCCTACCAACTGTTTTCGCCCGCGCTGGGTGCATGGCACATCGCGCAGCGCGATCATCAACCCGGTACCGCTCACGTCAACAATCAGCACGCGGACAAGCTGCAACAAGCGAAAGCGTTGCTGAGCGCACAAGGGTGGCATGCCAATGCGCAAGGGCTGTTGCAACGCGACGGCCAGGTGTTTCGCGTGCAGTTGGTGACTTACGCGGACCGCCCGGAGCTGCCGCTCATCGCCACCGCACTGCAAGCCCAATGGCGCGAACTGGGCATCGATGTGCAGATCTCGATTGATAACTCCAGCGCCATTCCAACCAAGCACCACGACAACAGCTTGGAGATGGCACTCATCGCCCGCAACTTCGGCACTTTGGCCGATCCCCTGCCGCTACTGATGAACGATTTTGCGACCGAAAAAGGATCCGACTGGGGGCCGATGCACTGGTCATCCAACACCTTTAGCACGTTGCTCGAACAACTCTCTGGCGAAGCCGACCCGGCGCAGTATCGCCAGTTAGCACAGCAAGCCGCCACGGTACTGGCTGACGAAATGCCACTGATCCCGGTGACCTATTACCGCCAGATTGTCGCGGTCAATCGCCACATCGACGGCTTCTCATTCGACCCGTTTGAAATCAATTACCGCGTGTCGGAGATGCGTTTCCATGACTAAGATTTTGCTATCCCGTTTGTACCAGGCGCTGTTTGTGGCGTGGTCGGTCGGCACGTTGACCTTCGTGTTGATGCGGCTGATTCCGGGCGACATCGCCTACCGCATTGCCGCAGGGCGTTACGGTTATGACTACGTGAACGCCGAAGCTGCGCAAGCGGTGCAGGCAGAATTGGGGCTGGATCGCTCTGGATTTGAGCTGTATTTCAACTGGTTGTGGGACCTGCTGCATTTTAATCTCGGGAATTCTCTGGTCAGCGGTGAGCCGGTGATCGCCGCACTATCGCACCAGTTGGGGCATTCCTTGCTACTGGCTGCGGCCGCGACCGCACTGTCGCTGCTGATCGCCATTCCGGTCGGGCTGTATTGCGGTCGCCGCGCCAATCAGTGGAGCGATCACGCGGCGCTGTTTGGTTCCATCATCATCAAGGCACAGCCGGTGTTTCTGATTGGTTTGCTGTTAGTGTTGGTGTTTGCACTCCATTTCAACCTGTTCCCCGTTGCCGGGTTTGGCAGCGTCGAATATCTGGTGCTGCCTGCATTGGCACTGGCGCTGAGCATGGCTGCGATGTCGAGTCGAATGATTCGCAACGCGACGCATCAGGTACTGAACTCGCCTTATTTTCAATTCGCGCGCTTAAAAGGGCTGAGCCATCAGCAAGCGTTTACCCGTCACGCGCAGCTCAATATTGCACTGCCGGTGATGGCATTTGTCGGCATTCAGGCCGTCAGTTTAGTCGAAGGCATTGTGATGATTGAATCGCTGTTCTCATGGCCGGGCATCGGCCACGCGTTGTCGCACGCGATTTTTCGTCGTGACATTCCCATGATTCAAGGCGCGGCGCTGTTGATGGGACTGCTGTTTGTGGCCATCAACACGCTGGTCGATGTCGCGCAGTACTGGCTCGACCCACGTCAGCGTTTGGCGACCAAGGCGGTGATGGCATGAAACAGTTCTCGCGCAGTCAATGGGCAGGCATGAGCATTCTCGCCGCGTTGGTGGTTTTTGCTGCCTTTGAAGCCCTGATTTACCGCGGCGATCCCGCGCAGCAATCCTTGGCGCAAGCCTTTGCCTCGCCCTCATGGCAAGAGCCGCTGGGACGCGATCATTATGGCCGCAGCAACTACGCCCGCTTAGCGAGCGCCGTGAGCACCTCCCTGCTGATGGCGGTAGTGAGCGTAGTCACCTCGGCCGCTTTGGGTTTGCTGGCTGGCGTGACCGCCGCGTGGAAAGGCGGTTGGTGGGATAAATCGCTCTCGTGGTTGGTCAATATGTTACTCGCCATGCCGGGGCTGATTCTGGTGCTGCTGTTTGGCGCCATGGTGCCGGGCTCGTTTTTGATCCTTTATCTCGCCATCTCGTTGATGTTGTGGGTGGAATATTTCCGCGTCGTGCGTAGCCGCACCTTGAGCTTGTTGCGTTCACCCGAAATCGAAGCCTCGCGTTTGTACGGTTTTGGCGTTTGGTATCAGTTCAAACGCCACCTGTGGCCGGAGCTGCGCGCCGACCTGTTTACCCTCGGCTGCTTTGGCGCTGGCAACGCAATTCTGGCACTGGCCTCCATTGGCTTTTTGTACGTCGGCCTTAAGCCGCCTGCGGCCGAACTCGGTTTGATGATGGTCGAGCTGTTCCGCTATTACCAACAGGCGCCGTGGGTGCTGGTTCAACCGATTGTGGTGGTGTTTTTGTTAGTGATGAGTTTTCACCTGTTGGCACGAGGAAAGCAGGCATGAGTGTGTTATTGAACGTCGAACAGTTGTCGATTCAAGCCGGTGAGCAAACCTTGGTTGAGCCGCTGTCATTTGAGCTTCATCGCGGTGAAGCGGTCACGATTTTGGGCGAAACCGGCTCGGGCAAAAGCCTGATGGCCAACGCCATTATCGGCACCTTGCCGGAAACGCTGATCATGCAGGGCGACGTGACGCTGTTTGGCGACGCGCAGCGCGACCTCAGCCACGACGCTCGCCAACAGTTGTGGGGCAAAAAGCTGGCCGTTTTGCCACAAGAGCCGTGGTACGCCCTGAGCCCATTGATGGCGGTGGGCGAACAGGTGCGCGAAGTGCACGAGGTGGTCAATGGCGATCCCGCGCAAGCGCACACTTATACCCAAGCGGCATTTCAGGGCGTTGAACTGGGTGACGACATGGCGAAATTCCCGCATCAGTTATCCGGCGGGATGGCACAGCGCGTGGCCTATTTGTGCGCGACCCAAGCCGGTGGTGAACTGCTGATTGCCGATGAGCCAACCAAAGGCCTGGACGTCAGCCGCCGCGACCAAATCATCGCGCAGTTGCTGAGCCATAAACAGCGCGGCGCTGTGCTGACCATCACGCACGACATTGAAGTCGCGCAGCAATTGGGCGGCGAAATCATCGTGATGAAAAAAGGCGTGGTACAAGAGCGAGGGCCTGCGCAACAAGTGCTGAGCGCGCCGCAATCGGACTACGCCAAAGCACTGATCGCCGCGGATCCACGTTTCTGGCCAAGCGCATCGCTACCGACAGTTGGTGAGCCGATGCTGCACGTAGAGAACCTGAGTATGCATTACGGCGATCGCACGCTGTTTGCGCAGCTCAATTTTTCCATTGCGCAGGGCGAAATTCTGGGCATCAGCGGAGACAGCGGATGTGGCAAATCCACGCTGGCGGACATTTTGGTCGGCCTCAAACGCGCCACCGGCGGCACGTTGCGGCGCACCACACCGTTTGCGACAGGCGATGTGCTCAAGCTGTATCAGGATCCGCCAAGTGCGCTGCCGAAAAGTGCAACGCTGCACACGCTGCTGAGCGATTTGTGTCAACGCCACACCATCGAACCAACCCGCATTGAGCCGCTGATGGCCAAGCTCAAATTGTCGATGCAGCTGCTGGAACGAAAAGTGACTCAAGTGTCCGGCGGCGAGCTGCAACGCTTTGCAATTTTGCGCGCGTTGCTGATGAAACCCAAACTCTTGATTGCCGATGAACCCACCTCACGCCTCGACCCCGTGACGGCCGCCAGTACATTGCAATTGATGACCACATTGACGCAGGAAATGGGCTGCGCGCTGGTGCTGATCAGCCACGACAAAGTGGCACTGGAGAAAACCTGTCACCACATCATTCGCCTCTAACCTGCCCGTTGCCGCTGATTCCTGCACGTTCAGCGGCAATGTCACACGAGCCTAGCTCCGAGCGCCACACATCTGCTATCATCGACGCCTATAGTCGGGGAGCCACAAGGCTGAGATCGCCCCCACTGCCCTGCGGCAGCGGCGCGAGACCCGTAGAACCTGATTCAGTTAGCACTGACGTAGGGAACTATTTACGTTTCGTGATGCTCCCGCTTTGAAAAGTGGCACTATCACCAAGCGTATGGCTGCCAGCCCGGCAGCCGTTTAGCCACCAGCGGTTGACTTCCACTGTGCTAAACCGGTTCCTGATTGTCGGAGATTAGGAGCCCAAATGCCTCAATCAGACATTCAATGTAACACCCCTATCGTTCTCACTATTGCCGGCTCAGACAGCGGCGGTGGTGCGGGCATTCAAGCCGATATCAAAGCCATTTCTGCCACCGGCAGCTTTGCGTGCAGCGCGATCACCGCCATTACGTCGCAAAATACGCTCGGCGTGTCTGCCATTCTGCCCATTCCTATTGCTCACGTCGAAAGCCAACTGGACGCCGTGTTCAGCGACCTCAACGTCGTCGCCGTCAAAATCGGCATGTTGGCTGACAGCGCCATCATCCAAGCGGTCGCGGGTAAACTGCGCCAATATCAGCCTCAGTTTGTGGTGCTCGATCCGGTCATGGTTGCCACCAGCGGTGATTTGCTGCTGGAAACCGAGGCGATCAGCAGCCTCAAAACCGAGCTGCTGCCGCTGGCGACCGTGATCACCCCCAACTTGCCGGAAGCCGCCGCACTGACCGGCCTGCCGCTGGCCGAAACTGAATCGGATCTGGCCGCACAGTTCGCTGCGCTGCGTGCGCTGCCTTGCCAAGCGGTACTGCTCAAAGGCGGTCATTTGGCGTCGGCCACCCACAGCGATGACTGGCTCATCCGCGCTGGCGATCACCACACTTTTCGCGCCGAGCGAGTTGCCACACGCAATACGCACGGCACCGGATGCACGCTCTCTTCGGCGATTGCTTCATATCTGGCCCAAGGCGTTGCACTGACTGACGCGATTCAATTAGCGAAAACCTACATTTCGCAAGCCATCGCCCATGCCGATGAACTGGATATTGGCCGCGGCCATGGCCCGGTTCACCATTTCTTTGCTTTGAATGCTCAACCAACTTCCGCCCAGGAGATCGCATGAATACACTATTGATCGCTGATACCTTCCGCACTCTGCGTGCCACCAAACCGCTGGTGGTGAATATCACCAACTATGTCGTGATGAACAACAGCGCCAACGCGTTGCTGGCTGCGGGCGCCTCCCCCATCATGGCGCATTCCCGTCAGGAAATGGACGAACTGATGCAGTTTGCCGGCGCGCTGGTGATCAACATTGGCACGTTAGATGAAATCTGGCTGGCACGCATGGAATACGCGATTGAAGCGGCCAACCGCAACCACAAACCTGTGGTGCTGGATCCGGTGGGCTGCGGCGCAAGTCGCCTGCGCACTGACGCATCGCGCAATCTGGCGGCCAAAGCCGATACGCTCATCATTCGCGCCAACGCATCGGAAGTGATGGCCATGGCCGGCGAAGCGGCACAAGGCCAAGGCGTCGACGCGCGCGATTCCAGCCACAGCGCCATTGCTGCCGCCAAAGCCTTGGTGAATCGCTATCAAGCCAATGTGGTGATTTCCGGTCCGCAGGATTTCATCGTCACCGATTCGCACGTGTGCCAGCTCAGCAATGGCGACAAGTTGATGCCGCTGGTGACTGGCATGGGGTGCAGCCTGAGCGCGCTTACGGGTGCCTGTGCCGCTGCAGGCGATCTGACGGGCTTAACGGCCGCCGCAATCATGGGGGTGGCTGGTGAACTGGCTGCACGCCGCGCCAAAGGCCCGGGTAGTCTGCAAATGGAACTGCTCGATGCGTTGCATCAACTCGATGAAGCAACGCTGCTGCAACTGCTGCGTTTTGAAGACGTCAGCGAGGCGATAGCATGACTCCCTACACACTCTATTTGGTCACCGATGACCAGCAAGATCTGAGCACCCTGTGCCATGTGGTCAAACAAGCGATCGCAGGCGGCGTTTCGCTGGTTCAAGTACGCGAAAAACAGGGCGACGTGCGGACTTTTATCGAACGCGCGGCGGCGGTGAAAGCGGTGCTGAGCGGCAGCGGCGTCCCCCTGATCATCAATGACCGCGTTGACGTGGCCTTGGCCGTGGATGCCGACGGCGTACATCTGGGTCAGAGCGACATGCCCGCCACGCTGGCGCGCCAGCTGCTCGGCCCAGATAAGCTGATTGGCCTGTCAGTCGAAAACGAGCAACAATTTGAACAAGCGCAGTCGCTTCCGGTCGATTATCTCGGGCTCAGTGCGATTTTCGCCACGCCAACCAAAACCAATACCGTCAAGCATTGGGGGCTGGATGGTTTGAACTGGGCGATGGCACGCAGCCGTTTGCCCATGGTGGCGATTGGCGGCTTGAATACCAGCAATATCGGGGCTGTCGCTCAAACTGGCGTGCAAGGTATCGCGTTGGTGTCGGCCATCAGTCATGCGCCTGACCCACAACAGGCCGCTCGCGATCTGCGTTTGCTGATCGAACAAAATCGCCCGGCTTCGCTTGTTCGAAATTATTGAATGACCACAACAAGCTGCGCGGCTGTTGACGCCTGTCCGAAAGGGCTAGACTTCGTATCAAGCCGGAGGGAGTCAGCCATTCCCTTCCCCAATATCAAGAACGATTTGGTCCGCCAAGTCGAAGGAGCAGAGCATGATTGAAGTAAGAAAAGCAGAGCAACGCGGCCGCGCAAACTTTGGCTGGTTGGATAGCAAACATACCTTTTCATTTGGTAGCTACTACGATGCGAAGCACATGGGCTTTTCAGATCTGCGCGTGATCAACGACGACAAAGTTACCCCCAGTGCCGGCTTTGAAACCCACGGCCACCGCGACATGGAAATCATCAGCTATGTGCTCAGCGGCACTATCGCGCACAAAGACAGCGCTGGTAACGTCAAAACTTTGCCCGCGGGCGAGTTCCAGTTAATGTCCGCTGGTCGAGGTATTTACCACAGCGAGTTCAACGCCTCCGACACCGAGTCACTGAGCTTTCTGCAAATCTGGATTCAGCCGAACCGCTTTGGCGGTGAACCGGGTTATCAGCAAAAAGACTTTGGTCAACAGCCGGGCCTGACCACCATCGCCACTCCAACCGGTGAAGATGGCACGTTGCACATCAAACAGGATGCGCGCTTGTTGCAACTGATTTTGGAGCCTCATAGCTCGCTGACTTACGACGTGCCGCAAGGTCGCCGCGTGTATGTGCACCAAATCGACAGCGCATTGAGCATCAACCAAGTCGAGCTGAATCCGGGTGATGGCGCAAAAATCGCTGACGAAAGCCAGCTTGTACTGCGCAACGACAGTGACTTGCCAGTGAAAGCCTTGGTGTTCGATTTACCATAAGTAAGTTCAAACCCTATAAACCGCAAGCCATCTGATACCCAAACGCCGCGTGTATGACGCGGCGTTTTTATTGCTTCCGCTCCATTGCCCTCACGTTCAAACCACCTTCATCTCTCACAAACCTCCAATGTTCATTGGAATTTGAAACCGGTTACAGAAACCGGTTCCATTTTAAAATTTACTGATCTAGAATGCGCTTAAATTGACTATGATTGATTCAGATTTGTTCATAGTTGGGGTCGGTGGATTCGCTGGCGCGACAACCTCATCAACACCAATAGAACACGGCACAAAGGGGTAACGAAATGTCACAACAAGGTTTTCCAAACGATTTTCTGTGGGGCGGCGCTGTCGCAGCGCATCAGGTTGAAGGCGGCTGGAACAAAGGCGGGAAAGGCGTCAGCGTCGTTGACGTGCTGACCAAAGGCGCACACGAAGTACCACGCGTGATCACCGACACCGTGGAAGCAGATCAGTTTTATCCTAACCATGAAGCGGTGGATTTCTACGGTCACTACAAAGGCGATGTGGCGCTGTTTGCAGAAATGGGCTTTAAGTGCTTTCGTACCTCGATTGCCTGGACACGTATCTTCCCGAACGGCGATGAAGAAACCCCTAATGAAGCGGGCCTGCAATTCTACGATGACCTGTTCGATGAACTGCTGAAATACGGCATCGAGCCGGTGATCACCCTGTCGCACTTTGAAATGCCAAACCATTTGGTCAAGCAATACGGCAGTTGGCAAAACCGTCAGGTGATGGATTTCTTCGTCAAATTCAGCCAAACCGTAATGCAGCGTTACCAGCACAAAGTGAAGTACTGGATTACCTTCAATGAGATCAACAATCAGCGTAACTGGAAACTGCCGATTTGGGGATATTGTAATTCGGGCATGATCTACGCCGATCATGAACATCCGGAACAAGTAATGTACCAAGTGCTGCATCACCAATTTCTGGCCAGCGCCAAAGTGGTCAAACTGGGCCATGAGATCAACCCGGACTTTAAGATCGGCAGCATGATCCACATGATGCCGCTCTACCCGGCGACCTGCCGTCCGGAAGACATGCTGTTGGCGCAAGAGTTGATGCGCGAGAAATACCTGTTCAGCGACGTTCAAGTGCGCGGTTACTACCCAAGCTACCTGCTGAAAGAGTGGCAACGCAAAGGCATTCAGGTGGAGATGCAAGACGGCGATGATCAGATTCTGCGTGACGGCTGCGCTGATTATCTGGCCATCAGTTACTACATGACTAACATCGTTTCCGCGCAAAAAGATGAGGAAGGAGAAACCACCTCACTGTTTGAAGGCAGCCGTTTGAACCCGTACCTACCGGCGTCAGACTGGGGTTGGCAGATTGACCCGGATGGCCTGCGCTTTGCGTTGTCTGAGCTGTACGAGCGTTACCAAAAACCGATCTTCATCGTCGAAAATGGCCTTGGCGCCGTCGATCAGGTGGAGTCCGATGGCACCATCAACGATGACTACCGCATCAACTACCTGAGCGCGCACATTCAGGCGGTGAAACAAGCGATCAGTTACGATGGTGTCGAGGTGATGGGTTACACTCCTTGGGGCTGTATCGACTGCGTCTCGTTCACCACCGGCGAATACAAAAAACGTTACGGATTCATTTATGTCAACCGCCATGATGATGGCAGCGGTGACATGGCGCGTTCGAAGAAGAAGAGTTTTTTCTGGTATCAGAACGTGATCGCGACTAACGGCGAAAGCCTGTAACCCGGCTGGCCAGCAGATAACTGTTTCAATCTGCTGGTGAAGTTCGCTAAACTCGCCATCCGGCCAGGGAATTTTGCTCTCGCCGGATGGTTTAATTAAGGAGCAGCGATGGCCACAATCAATGATGTATGTAAAGCCGCAGGTGTATCGAAAGCGACAGTGTCACGTGTTTTGAACGGCAGCGGACAGGTGAAAGAAGCCACCCGTCAGGTCGTGATGAAGGCGATGAGCGATCTGGGCTATCAGCCCAATGCGCTGGCACAAGCGCTGGCCACCAATACTTCTCACTCCATTGGTCTCATCCTGCCACAATTTCAAAGCAGCTATTTCGGCAGCGTGCTGCATCACGCCGAACAAGGCGCGCAGCAGGCGGGCAAAAAGCTGTTGGTGGTCAACAGCAAAGATACCGCAGACGGTGAACGAGAAGCCGTCGCGACGCTGACCAACCAACGCTGCGACGCCATCATGCTCTACAGCCGTCATCTGTCACAGGATGACCTCGACCAGCTGCAACACTCCATTGCCGTCCCTTTAGTGGTGATCAACCGTCAACTCTCTATCGATTCTGTTCCCAGTTTTGGCCTTGACCAGTGCCAGTTGGCGACCATTGCCATGCAGCATCTGCTGGATTTGGGCCATCAACGCATCGCATGTATCACCTCGCCACTGCAAAGTGAAACGGGCCGATTACGTTTTGGCGTCTATCAGGATATGCTCACTCGACATCACATTGAATGTCAAAACGAATGGGTAGCAGAAGGCAACAATACGCTGGAGCGCGGTTATCAGGCAGCGCAAGAATTGCTGGCGCATGGCTGCACGTTTAGCGCCATTTTTGCTTGTAATGATGACATGGCGATTGGTGCGATTCGGGCGCTGCACGATGCGGGCCTGTCGGTGCCACACGATGTGTCGGTAATTGGGATTGATAATGAACCAGCCGCCGCTTATGCCATTCCGAGCCTGTCGACCGTCTCTCTGCCGATCACCAAACTGACTCAGGACTCGGTAGCACTGACGATTGCTCTCGCCAACAAACAGCAACAGGCCCCGCAGCATCAGACCTACTGCGGCGAATTGGTGAGACGCGAATCAACCCGCGCGGTAAAGTGAGTGAGTTAAGAATAAATCGAAGCGAGCGCCCTGCTCGCTTCTTTGTTTTCACTCAGGATGACGCGTGGCATTGCGCCAGCGTGATGACGCGCTGTTCATCCCAGAGATAATGCACCTCAAACACCCATGCGCCGCCAGCCAGTTCCGCAGCGCGCTGCACCAATTGCAACGTCAATCGCCCATTCGCTTCATCCCATGTCAGCAAACACGAATCGTGAAAATCAAGGTATTGCCCCACGCGAGGATACAACGCTTTGAATAAGCTCTCTTTGGCCGAAAACAGCGTGGTGACGCGCTGCGCGGCATTGAGAGATACTCGGGCCAAAATGGCCGCTTCCTGCGCCGTCGCAATCGTGCTTTGAATGGCGGGCAGTGAACGGTTATCAATCCGGCTTTCCACATCCACGCCAAGCAGCAACGCGTCAACGTCACTGTCGACCCGCTGCGCTACCGCCAGCGCGAGGTTTTCGTTGTGTGAAATCGAGCCCACCACACCTTGCAGCCACCGCGGCGCGCGATGTTTGCCCACTACCAGCATCTGCGGCGGAACGCCAACCGCTTGCAGCGCGTCACACGCGGCAACGCGGCCCGCGATAAATTCCGCTTGACGCTTGGCGACCGCGCGCTGTAAATCCTCCGGCAGCGTTAACCCATACGGCATGCGCTCATGCGATGCCGACGGGGGCGCGACATAACGCGCCACCTCAAACTGACGCAAATGCAACGTATACCCGCCCAACTCACATTGCATCGGCGCGCTGAGAAAAGACTCATTCATGCCGTTTGCGACCGCGTGGAATCACCAACGGCGTGTGGCTGACCGGATCTTCAATGATCACGCTTTCCAGGCCAAACACGTCACGCACCAAGTCAGCGCTGATCAGTTCGCTCGGATTGCCTTCCGCGATGATTTTGCCATGTGCCATCGCAATCATGTGGTCGGCATAACGACACGCCTGATTGAGATCGTGCAGCACCGCGATCAGCGTGTGGCCGCTGTTGCGGTTGAGATCGCGAAACAGTTCCAGCAGCTCAATCTGATGAGCGATGTCGAGATACGTCGTCGGCTCATCGAGCAGCAGCAGCGGTGTTTGCTGCGCGAGCACCATGGCAATCCACACCCGCTGACGTTGACCGCCCGAAAGTTCATCCACTTGGCGTTCGGCCAGCGCGTCAATGCCCGTCACCTGCATGGCCGCGCGCACCGCGCGTTCATCGCCCAGACTCCATTGGCGAAACAATTCCTGATGCGGATAACGCCCGCGCGCCACCAAATCGACCACACGAATGCCATCGGGCGCCGT
Source organism: Vibrio sp. LQ2 (assembly GCF_023920125.1). Taxonomy (NCBI): domain Bacteria; kingdom Pseudomonadati; phylum Pseudomonadota; class Gammaproteobacteria; order Vibrionales; family Vibrionaceae; genus Vibrio; species Vibrio sp. LQ2. Next base: position 369,980 of record NZ_CP085308.1, on the reverse strand, counting down.
GGCGCTTTGTGGCAACAGTCCTAACTGGCGCGCCAGCGCTTTGGTCGGCAGCCCATGAATGTCGTGCCCATCGAGGCAGACCTGCCCTGCTTTGGGCTTGAGCAAGCGGCACAGCGTGCGCAGTAAGGTCGATTTCCCGCAACCATTAGGACCGACAATGACGGTAAACTTGCCATCAGGAATGCGTACATCAATGCCATCAAACACGGTGTGCCCTTCGTAGCCTAATCGCAGGTTACTGCCCGTCAGGCGCGCTTCAACTTCGGTGTTCATGCGTGTTCCTTTGTCATCCATTCACTGTTAAGCATTGACCAGTTCGCACAGTAAGGTTTGTTCAGCGTTTGGCTCGGCAAAACGTGCCAACATGCGTTGCGTGGTTTCGGTCAGGGTTTTCACCTGCGCATCGCCATATTGATCGCTGCGATAACTCATCAATACGCGCACTCGGTCTTCACCGCCAACACGCTCTTCCATCACTTCAAATTGCAGCCCAAGCGCCGACTCGCTTTTCTCCGGGTCGACCTGCTCAAAACGCACCGCCTGCTGCGCGCTCACCAGTTCGCCGTGCAGTTTGTTTTTGGCATGCAGTTGAATCATCACCTCAAACAGATGATGTTTGTCGGTTCGCTCGCCAAGCAACGCATCTTCAACCCAATCAATCGGTACATCGGAATAATCCAACGATTCGTTGATGGTGTTTTTCACCTGTGCGATGAGCTCTGCCACCGACTCGGCGCTATCAAAATGCACCACATGCATCGCCAGCGTGGTGAAATAGCCCACGGTATCGAAGAATTCCGCATCCAGACGCCCGGAGGCCGGCGTGCCGACAATCAGTTGACTTGGCGCGCCCAGTTTTTTCAGCGCCAGCGAAATCGCCGCATACACCACGTTAAACAGCGACGCGCCCTGCTGACGTGCGAGCTGATTGAGTCCCAATGCCACGTTGGTATCGAGTTTAAATTCCACCCAGCCGCCGGCATCGGACGGCTCGGCATTCGGCTGATTTTGCAACTCTGGCAGCAGCGGCGCATTCAGCAGCACACCGTCAAACTGCTTCAGCCAGTAGGCTAAATGCGACTCATCAAAGCCCCGCTCATGTTGGCGAGCGGCGTATTCACTAAACGGCAGCGGCTGCGCACGCCACTGCGGCGTGGATCCTGATGCACGTGCCTGATACGCCTCACGCAAATCATCCATCAGCACGTTCACCGACCACTCATCCAACACCACGTGATGGAACAGGAACGACAGATATTGCAGCGCCGAGTTTGGATCGCGCACAAAGCGCAGCCTGACGGGCAGCTCACGACTCAAATCAAAGACATGGGATGCTTCCTGATTCAGCGCGGTTTGTCGCTCGACGTTGCCGGTGTCTTCCGAGCGCCAGAACCAGCGATACTGGCTGAGTTCAGCTTCCGGCACCACGTGTTGCTCAACGGTGTCGCCCTCGGTCACAAAGCGAGTCCGCAGCACCGAATGACGGCGCATCACATCTTCAAACGCCAGACCAAACAGCGTTTCATCCACTGGGTCTAAAAAGCGCAGCGCAAACGGAATGTTAAACAGTTCGTTGTAACCAAAGGCCGCGTACGCTTTCCACAACGATGCCTGCGCAAACGACAGCGGCGCGTGATGGCGCATCGGTTGCACCTCATTTTGCGCTTGAACAGGAAGCGAGTGGCTGTGCGAAATCGCGTGTTCTGCCAATCCCCACGCCGTCGGCTGGCTGAACAGATCGTTAATGTGCACTTCGACCTGATGCTCGGTTTTAAGTTGACCAATCACGCGCGTGGCGATCAGCGAGTGGCCACCGAAATCAAAGAAATCATCATGAATCGAGAAGTTGGCTCTGTTGAGTGCAGCGCCAAATGCTTCGGCGATCAACGCCGCAATGCGTTCACGTTCGCCGCGCTGCGGAGTGAGCTCATTCACCACCGATTCCGTTGGTGTCGTCGTTACGGCAATATTGATGTCATGGCCGAGCGAAGCGGTAAACTGCTCCAGCAGCCAACCGGCGATATAAGGCGAGAGACGCTCGCCGGTGGTCAATTCCAGCAGCAGCTTGTTGTCGCAGCTGATTCCCAGTGCCAGTACCAGGTCAAAATCACAATGCAGCGGCGCCAGACGTACGGTTTCCGTCTGTACTTTTCCCAAGCGCAGATGCACGGCCGGATCGACGCTCCAGGTAACCAAGATCGCCAAGTCATCGGGGTTAGCGAGACCGCAAGCGTTCGATTCACCGGCTCGCCATTGGTTTTCGACGTTATCGAACAATGTCTTCCGAGGTTGATTGGCGGTATCGAGCGTGAGACGCAATAAGCCACTTTGCACTACGCTGCCGTTGAGTTCATGATGGCGCTGAACCACCTGTTTGGGCGCAAACACCGTTTGCTGCGTTTTACCACTCAGGCGAGCGATGAAGCGGGCGAACTCGGTGACGGCCGCGCACAGCATCACGCCGTGATCAAGACTTGCCTGCGCCCCTTTATGTTCGGTCAGTTGCGTTAACGCATGCACCGGCAGCGATACACGCACTTTTTCTGCGCGACGCTGGGTGGTTTTGATTCGTTCGCTGCCCAACCATTCGATGCTGCTGCGCGCTGAACTCTCTCCGGCTGCGAGCCATAAGTAGGCCGAATTTAAAGGTTGCTCGCGCGAATAGAGCGGATGCGCCAACGGCAACTCAGTTTGATGTGACTGCGTCCAAGCCTCGGCATTGAGTTCGCCCTGATAAAAACTGCTCAGTGAGTTAAGCAGCGTCTGCCAGTTGATGTTGTGCGCGAGAATACGGTGGTGGCGAGCTGCCAGAATCAGTTCATCGCCAAGCAGTAAGCGAAATTGCATCGGCGGTTCGAAGGCTAAATCGATGCGTTCGTTTTGCCAGTTAAGCAAATGCTGCACCGCTTCGGTTCGGTCAGCGACCTGCACCAACTCCACTCGCTGACCGGGCGACGTAGAGAACAACTTGATCAGGTCAAACTCATCATTGAGCTGGTAGCGCACATTCAGGTCTGGCAGTGATTGCAACATCGACTCCAGCGCTTCAAGCAACAGAGAAAGATGCACGTCGCCACTCAAACGAAACGCACTCAGCCATTGATGCGAACTGTCGCCACACTGCTCATGGTGCAGCCACACCTGCTGCTCAAATTCACTGAGCTGGTGCGGCTGTGCGGCGCTGTCTGCCGAGCGCTGAGGCGCAAAAGAATGGTATTCACTCATGATTCGTTCCTTGTGACTGAGAGTGGTCATCGGTTGGGGATTTAAGGGCGCGCTGAACCAGCGCAATCCACTCATTTAATGTCGGTCGAGATGCCAGAGGAAGATAGCCGATATAGCTGCCGCACTCGGCGCTGAAACGTTCGCTCAGGCGCAGGATCAGCAGTGAATGCAGGCCCATTTCGTAGAGGTTGGTGTCAAAATTGAAGGCATGAGAAGGCAGCGCGAGCGCTTGGGTCACTTCGTTGATCACCAGTTGTTTTGCATCGACCATTGTTGAGCTCCGTGGGTGTTAGCAAAGATTCTCTGGTCCGCGGTTGCCAACTACGGTTTCACTCGCCAGAGGGTGAAAATAGCGGTGCCCGCTACCGGGCACCGGGGGACATCAGAAGTCCAGTTGTAGAGAAACACCCACCAGACGTGGTTGCTGGGTCACAGCGGTATACACATCGTTGTCGGTGATCATGGTTGGTTGCGTAGAGTTGAACAGGTTGGTCGCAAACAGCGTTGCACGGCCCATGCTGAAGTTGTAAGCCAGCTGCACGTTGGTGATCCAATCTGCATCGATCTTACCCATCTCATCGTTGTCGTAGTACGAGTAGTAGGTATCGGTGTAGTTAACCGTCGTACTGAACACGAAATCGTTGAAGAAGGTGTAATCCGCACCAAAGTTCATGCTGTAAGACGGCGCACGTGGCAGTTCATTGCCTTCGTATTCACTATCGCTGAACTTGTTGATCTTGGTTTTCAGCAAGCCCACCGCTGCCGACAGTTCCAGATCCGAGATTGGCAACCAGCGTGAGCTGAATTCGGCACCGTAAGTCTGGGCTTTCTCGGCGTTGATGATTTTGGTGGTACGCGCACTGATGTAGAACGGCAGTTGCAGATCATCGTAATCGTTGTAGAAGAAGTTCGATGTCAGCTCGACTTTGCCATCCAGCAGGCGGTGGCGCGTGTACATCTCGTAACTCCACACATACTCTTCATCGTAGGTATATGCTGTGTAAGGGGTATCAAAGGTCATACCCGCGCCGCCCGCGTTGTAGCCTTTGGCGACCATAACACCGACCGTGTGGTCACGATTCAGCTTCCACGCCACATCCGCTTTTGGCAGGAACACGTTGTAGGTTTCGTCAAAATCGACTTCCACCGTTGAACTGCCGCCCTTACGGGTGCGGTGTTCGCTTTCCAGGCGTCCGGCGAGCGTCAAATCAACCGCTGGCAATACCGCGTAAGTGACTTCCGCAAATGCTGAACCGGTTTCGGTTTTGTCGTCAAACGTGCTGCCGCCAAACAGGTAAACATATTCGTCTTGCGAGGAGTGGTAGTAACGCAAGCCCGCTAAACCGCGCCACTGCTCATCGTTAGTGGCAAAGTGCAACACTGGTTCAACATGGAATTCCGCACCATCAATATTGGCGTAAGGCAACGTGGTGGCCGTGCGGCGGTTGATGGTGAAATCGGTGTAGGCAATTTGGTTTTCAAAGCGCAAATTGCCTGCCGTTTGATATTCAAAATCCCAGATACCGCTGGTATTTTTAGTTTCGAATACCGGGCGACGTTCGTCATAACGCGCACTTTGATGTTCAGCAGACGGGATCAACGCTTCGTTTTGCGGCGCCTTGCTGTCGAAATGGTTCAGCGTCAACTTGGTAGACAGTCCAGGAATGGCGGAAGGTTCATACAGCAACTTACCGCGTGCAGTGATGGTTTCGACGTCACGCGGGTCGCCAACCGGATCGTACGATGGCATATCAACGAAGCTTTCACGAGTTTGGCGGTCAATCGACAGACGGAACGCGAGTTCATTGTCGATGATCGGGCCAGACACTACAGCCGCGGTTTGAGAGTAGCCCTGCTCACCATACGAGCCGCGTACTGAACTTTCCCATTGATAGGTTGGATCTTTCGATTGCAACACCACGGCACCCGCCATGGCGTTTCGGCCTTGAATATAACTTTGCGGGCCGCGATACACTTCGACCTGTTGCAAGTCCCACAACGATTGCGGGCCAAACGCCAGTTCATTGTAAGTCAGCGAGCGGCCATCGAGTGACACGTTCAAACGTGGACGCGTACCGTTGAGGAAAGCGTTCGCGCCGCGCGCCGCGCCAGAACCGTCAATACCGCGAATCGCCGGCACATCGTTGCCGACACCCACATCGACAATGTTTGGTGTGTTTTGCAGCAGGTCGGTCACATCGGTCGCATTGGGCATCGAGTCGATTTTGCTTTCATCATACACTTCGACGCTGGCACTGGTTTCCTGCATCGAACGCGCCACTTTCTCACCATACACAGTGATGGTGGAAACCGCTGAAGGCTGGGTCGCGTTGGTGTCTTCAGCCAGCGCCAAAGGGGCGTGGCACAGGCTCATGATCATGCCCGACAAAATGCAAACCTTTGTATTGAGAGTTGTAGACGGTTTGTTTTGTCGGACAAGGTGTGATGCTGTCATTTTTTTCTCCTTTCGTCAGCATAAACGTCACACACTCACGTCGTGTTTGCAGATCAGGTTTAAGCCCACTGCGAGGAGAAAAAGCCTGCAAGTCAGCGACGTGGATTGTTCTGTTTGACTACATTCCAAACCAAACAGGGAGCCTACTTTAGAACTGAGAAAATCAAATGTAAAGGATTCTCATTTACATTTGATAATAATTTTCATTATTTTGTTACTTATCACCTAATCAAGAAGAATAGCTCTATAAATAATTTAATTATCAATAATATAGTTTAATTGCGTTAACCTCTGTGAATGAACGTCACGCAACAAATCATCACAGTTTTGGTGAACGTGTGAGCAGCCAGATCAGGTACAAACCACCGACAATACCGGTCATGCGACCAATCGGCAGTGTCAGATTGAGCGGTTGCAGTTGCGTGATGAGATCCGCCACCACCATCAGCAGCGCGCCCATCACCGCCGAGCCATACACCGGCAGTTGCGAGGTGCGTAACAAACGGCTGATCAACTGCGGCGCGGCCAAGGCGATAAATGCAATCGGCCCTGCTGACCCCGTCGCAATCGCCGCCAAAATCACCGCCGCCAACAACATCACCAAGCGCACCCGCTCAACACGAATGCCCAACTGCGTCGCCAGATCGTCGCCCATTTCCATCAGGGAAAGCTGCCTTGCCAGCAGCATGATCAACGGCACCAACACGATGACACCGACCATGACCGGAATGGCGTGCGACCACGTACGCGCATGCAGCGATCCCGCCAGCCAGAGATTGGCGGTAACTGCGTTGTCGATGTTGCCTTTGACCAACATCAACCCATTGAGCGCACTGAGCACCGCACCAATACCGATCCCGGTCAGGATCAAGCGATAACCACCGACCACGCCAGCTTTGCGCGACAGAAAATACACCATCAAAGCGGTGACAATCCCACCGAGGATCGCCGCCAATGCCACCTGCACCGGCCCTTGCTCAAACAGCACAATCTGCGCAATCGCACCGGTCGCTGCGCCAGTGGTAAAACCAATCACATCTGGCGACCCCAACGCATTGCGCGATACCGATTGGAAAATGCCGCCTGAAACGCCGAGCGCCGCCCCCACAAATACTGCGGTGACAATGCGCGGCAGACGAATATTCCAAACGATCCGCTCCTGCACCGCACTGCCCTGCCCACTGAGTACTTGCCATAAGTCCGGCATCGAGATAGTGTAGCGACCAATCGTGAGTGCGTAGGCAGCAAGGCCTATTACCAACACCGTCAGCAGCAATAACCACCCCATCGACACCGCCGAATAGCGCAGCGACCAGCCGCCACGACGCCAGACTTGATACATCGGTTGAGAACAACGATTCATAACTGCGCGATCTTCCATTTTCGAACCAACACCACAAAGAATGGCCCACCAATCAGCGCCACCATAATGCCCACACTGATTTCATCCGGATAACCGATCACACGGCCAAGTATATCCGCCACCACGGTGAGTAACGCCGCGATCAGCATTGAATATGGCAACAACCAACGGTGATCCGGGCCAACCAGAAAACGCGCCAGATGCGGCGCCGTTAACCCCACAAAACTGAGCGGCCCAGCGGCCGAAGTCGCCGCGCCTGAAAGCACCACAATCACACTGGAAGCCAGAATCCACACTCGCTGCGGATTGGCACCCAGCGCTTCCCCCAAATCTTGTCCCAACGAAACAGTATTCAGCGCTTGGCGCAGCGCCATGGACAGCGCCAGTCCGAACACCACCAACAGAGTGACCGGCCACAGCACATCGTATCCGCGGCCTTGCAATGACCCGACCGCCCAGTGACGAAACTGGTTAAACACCTCTTGGTCACTGTTGACGGTGATGATGTGCGTGAGTGCGAGTAGCACCACCGATAGCGCCGAACCAGCGAGCACCACGCGCACCGGATTGATGCCACGGCGCAGCCCCGCCAGCAGATACACCGCGCCACCAGCGATGGTGGCACCAATCAAACCAAACCACATGTAACCAAACACATCGGTGATGCCAAATAGCGCAATCGCACTGACGATCGCCACCGTCGCACCCGCGTTTACCCCAAGAATGCCCGGGTCCGCCAATGGGTTACGCGTCAGTGCCTGCATCATCGCCCCCGCCACACCCAGCGCGCCGCCCACGACCACCGCCAGTAGCGTGCGGGGCACGCGCAAATAGTGCACGAGCAGATGCTCGCTCTGGGTCGGGTCAAAGGCGGTGAGCGCTTGCCAAGTCACCGCAGGCGCCACAAAACGCGTGCCGATAAACACACTCAAAGAGGCGCAGCCAAGCAACGCCAACAGCAGCCCCACAATGCCCCATATTTTGGCTCGATCGTGGCGGCGAAGGTTCATTCGATCAGCAGCACAAGAGATCATGGTGCAACGGGCGCTGCAAAGCGCGCGCGAATGCCGTCCACAATTTCGTGCGCGCTGAAATAATCAATGCGAAACGAATTCGCCCCCAAACCATACACCTGACCGGTTTTTACCGATGGCAAATTGGCGAGCACCGGATCATTTAAAAACTGCGGCACTTTGGCATCGGTGGCGTTAAATAAGAATGTGGTCGGCGCGGTCAATTCGGTCAGATGTTCGTAGTGAGCGCGGACAAAATCGTTGAGTCGGCTCGGCCCAGTTTGCCAAGCGGGATTGGGACCTTCGATATCAAAACCGAGTGATTTCAGCAACATGCCGTGTGAACCGTGTGGCGTGGCGATGGGGTTGGTGACCCCAGGGCCGTTATAGCTGATGATGTTCGCCTGCCCTTTCGGCAGCGTCAGTGCCGCGCGAGTTTGCGCGATATAATCATCAAATTGAGCAATTTTAGTGGCCACTTTCTGCTCAATTCCCACCACTTCGCCAATTTTCTCTGCGAGTTGTTGCCAGTTTTGGCCGCCGTAATCAAGCACCACCGTCGGTGCGATTTGGCGCAGCTCATTCAACTGACCGAGCGCAGAATCCGCACCGCCCAGCGACACGATGATCAAATCCGGTTCAAACGCATACGCCATTTCCAGATCCACACTGCCCGCCGGCCAGAGACGTTCAACTCCGCGCTGCTCGGCAACCGAGCACCACTGCGCAAAGTAGTCACCACTGGTCGTGGTGGCACTGGCAATCACCGGCGCATCGACCGCCAGTAGAGTGCCGGTGATGGACACGGAGGTAGAAAGAATACGTTTCGCGGGCGCGTTCAACGAGGTGGAGGAACCGTCAGCATTAAGGAACGTGCGCGGCCAACCTTGCGCCTGTACGGCGCTACTGACGAGGAGCGTGAACAAAAATAATTTTCTAATGATATTTATTATCATTGTGATTCTCATTACATTAATAGACTTCAATATCGCGTAAAAAGACGTTTATACCTGAAATTTATGGGAATTTTCACAGAGCGAGGTGATGGCTCTGACTAAGGGAATCTTTCACACGAGACCGACATGCGAGTGCGCAATCCGGTTCCGACACACATGAGTGAGCCCTCATGCTACACACAAGTTCCCCATAAGTTCAAGAAGTGAGCGTGAAAAACGCCACGCATGATCCGCAGCATCACACTGAGTGGTGCTGGATTGAGTAATCTGGCCCCAGCGCGATCCATTCGCAACAACAGCCCAATTTAGAAGGACCCGTGATGAGTTCCCCCCAACCTTTGTGCATTGGCATGGCCTTGGCCATCAGTTGGCTCACCAAGAACGGCTGGCGCCGCGACGACAGCGGTGTCGAACGCATGTATGACACCGATGTGTATGTCGAGCTGGCCCAGCGCGCCGAACGCGCCAAACTGGATTTCCTGTTTCGCCCCGACACCCTGTTTCTCGCGACACACGCTGTCGCCACCGAACCCGGCTTTAGCAGCTTAGATCCGATGGTGCTACTGGCCACATTGGCACGTGAAACCACCCACATCGGTTTGGTTTCAACTGCGTCCACTACCTTCAATCCACCTTATGTGGTGGCGCGTCAGTTACAATCGCTCAACTGGGTGACCCAAGGACGTGCCGGGTGGAACATCGTCACTGCGATTGACGGCCAGCAGAACTTTGGCCAGCAGACCATGCTGCCGTCCGAAGCGCGCTACCAGAAAGCGCGCGAGTTTACCGACGTGGTACTTCAGCTGTGGAACAGCTACCCCAGCAGCGCCATCAAAGCCGATAAACAAAGTGGCCAGTACGCGGACATTGACCAGATTCAGCCCATTGCCCATCACGGTGACTACTTCGACGTACAAGGGCCGCTCAATGTGCCCAAGCGCCCCGGCGGCGACATACCGCTATTTCAAGCCGGCGCGTCTGAATCCGGACGCCAATTTGCCGCCAGTATCGCCGATGCGATTTTTGCCGCCACGCCCGATATCGATGCTGGCGTTGAGCTGCGCAATGATCTGCGTCGCCGCGCGTTGGCACACGGTCGCCCTGCCCATGCGGTGAAAGTGTTGCCGGGGTTGTCACTCTATCTGGCCCACACGCGGGAAGAAGCGCAGGCGCTGCACCGCGAAACGCACGCCAATATCGATAACAAGCGCAAGTTTGCTTACGTCAAAGAAGCGCTCGGCCTTGACCTCAGCCAGTTCGCCCCTGAGCAGCGCATCACGGCCGATATGCTGCCCCACCCAGAGTATCAAGTACGCAGCCAAACCCATTCAAACTTATTGCGTCGTTTGATTGAGCGCGAATCGCCCACCGTGGCCACGCTGATCGAGCGCCCGGAAGTGATTGGGTCTGCCCACTGGATTGTGATTGGCACGGTTGATGATGCGTTTAACGCCATCGTAGAACGCGTGAACGCGGGCGCGGCGGATGGTTTTATTGCCGTTCCGGGCGGCTCATGGCAATCGGTCGATCTGTTCTTTGATGAACTGATACCAAGATTATCGCAAGCCGGACTGTTTCGTTCCGACTACCAAGGGCGCACACTGCGCGATCACTTAGGGCTGTGATTGGGTCAAATTTTGACATTGATGCAAATGATAATAATTGCCATTATCAAATTTAACGCTAAACTTATTTGCGTGAGTGGCTGTTCTTTCTCCTCCCTAGAATCCCGAAGGAACAGGCGCTCACGCAAACTCCTCTTGAAAAGGCACAAGCTTCACGGCTTGCGCCTTTTTCTTATCACAACAATAATTCAAGGCTTTTTACATGTCAGTTACTGGTTCGGCTCTTCATTGGATGCCCCTTACTCTGCCCCAGCTCGATTTTTGGGAAGAATTTTCCCTTCACCCGGATGAGCCCCTCTCGACCGTCGCTCACTACATTGAACTCAAAGGCACGGTGAATGAAGCGGCGCTGTGCCGCGCCATTGCCCAAACCGCGCAAGAAACCGATGTGCTGGCGCTGCGTTTTCGACTCGATGACGACAGCAAAACGCCGTTGCAAGCCCACGATCCGGCGCGCATACCGCAGGTGGAGATCAAAGATCTGCGTAGCAGTTCGCAGCCACTAGTAGATGCCAAGGCACTCATGGATGGCGATGTGCATGCGCGTCTCAATTTGCTGCGCGATCCGCTGTCCGCGCAATGGCTGATCAAACTGAGCGACGATCATTACCTGTGGTACATTCGCGCGCATCACATTGTGATGGATGGCTTTGGCATGACGCTGTTTGAGCAGCGCTGCGCCACACTGTATCAGCACTATTTGGAGCGCACCGATGCGGGCAAACCGTTTAACGCGTTCGTCAGTTTCTTGGATGAAGAGCAGAGCTATCAAGCCAGCGTGCGCTATCAGCAAGACAAAGCGTTCTGGCGCGATTACCTGTCGAACCCAGCGCAACTGACCGTCCTCAACAAGGAGGATGATTACGGCGATGAAACGCTGCACGTTGCCCATGAACTAACGCCCGCAATGAGCCACGACATTCGCCAGTTGGCGCACCAAGTCACCATGGGCTGGCCGGATTTATTGGTGACGTTGTCAGGTCTTTACATGCATCGCTATTTGGCCGACGCGTACTTGGGCCAAGGCAACGCAATGCCGTTGTGGATCCCGTTTATGAGCCGCTGGGGCAGCGTGGGCGCCTACATGCCTGCCCTGCTGGTCAACATTCTGCCGTTGTATGTGCAGGTGGAGGAGAACACATCGCTGCGTGATTACCTGACGCAGACCGGCAAAACGCTGCGCCAACTCTACGCGCGCGGCCGCTATCGTGTGGAGCAGATAGCCCGCGATCAAGGCGTGACAGAAAACAGCCGTTACTTCTTCTCGCCTTTTGTCAACGTGCTGCCGTTCGATCCGCCGCAATTTGCTGGCTGTCAGGTCAAACATCATGTCATCACCAGCGGACCGGCCGACGGGTTTAACCTTACCTTCCGTGGGCAGACCAATGCCGATGGCTTAGTGCTGAGCTTGGATGCCGATTCTGCCGCGCACCCGCATGACGAGTTTGATCAGCACGCGCAACGCGTGATGACCTTCATGCAGCGGGTATTGAACGAGCGCTACCTCGACCAACCCATTTCAGCGTTGTATGACGCGATTGATCACGCCTAAGCCCTAAGCACCCGAGTGAAAAGGTCGCGAACACGTTCGCCAAAACATCGTCAAAAAAAAAGCCGCTTCAACGAGCGGCTTTGTTATTTCGACAGGTCGAAGTCATTTCGTTAACTCACCGGACAGCACATCAACTCAGTTCGAGCAGTTTCGACACCTGGCCTGCGTTCTTGCAACCCAAGAGCTGGCGCGGCTGCACCGATTTGCCAAAGGTTTGGCTGAGTTTCTCCGCCACAGCTTTCACGTGTGATGGCATTAGGCCAACCTGAATAAAATCGGCATGTTCCGTCAATGAAGCGGCGCGCTCCCCCAGTACCTGCTGATAGACATCAACGATGGACTGCCAAGGCGCCGTTTTTTCTGGCGTCAGCGAAGTGGTTTGAGACTCGCGGGAAGACTCGAATGGCGCCGCTACGTTAGCCGCCGCATTGCGCGGCGATTCATTCGCGGCCGTGAGCATGGCCAAGAGCGCGCGTTTGTCTTTCTTCCCATTGGCAGAGAGCGGAAAGCGCTCCAATGGCACAAAACGCTGCGGCAGGTGCGATGCGGGCAGCCGCTGCCCCACGATGTCACGCCACTGCGCCGCATTTTTCACAGCGCCGTCAACCGGGACATAAAACAGCGCCAAACCAACATCGCCGGAGATCGGATCGTTAAAATCAATCACGGCTAAATCCTGCACGTTCGCGACAGTCATCAGCACTTTCTCCACATCAGGCAGCGAGATGCGTACGCCGCGCACTTTGACGTAACCGTTAATCCGCCCAGCGAAGATGAGACGCCCATCGTCGCGATAGTAGCCCAGATCACCAGTTTTAAACGCGCGTACACGCTCACCGTGTGGCGTCTCGATGTTAATAAAATCGGTTTGAACCACCTCGCCATCAACCAGATACCCCAGCGAAAGATTCACGCCCGCCGTGACGATGCGCCCCACCACACCTTGCGGGCAGTGTTGGTGCTGCTCATTCACCACGTAGTATTGCGTGGCCGGTAGCGGCGCGCCGTAAGGAATAACAACGCCATCCTCAGGTTCAAGCTCATGCCAGATGCTCCAGATGGTGGTTTCCGTCGGCCCGCCAAGCGAGAACAAGCGTGCGTTAGGCAGACGCTCGCGCAGCGTCTGAATAGTCTGCGGTTTGATGTAATCGCCGCCCTGCGCAATCAAGCGCAGCGATTGCCCCTGCGAAGTAGATTGGCAGGCCAGCAGCATCTCCAAAATGGCGGGCACCGAACACCACAACGTAACGCTGTGCCGCTCGACCAAGGTGTTCCAGTGCAGCGCATCCTTTTCGGCCTCAGGTTCCGGAATGACCAAGGCAGCGCCCGCGCACAACGACCCCAGCAGATCAAACACCGACATGTCGTGATGCAGCGGCGTCACCGAGAGCATGACGTCACGCTCATTCACCTGCCACGTCGCTAACGTGTGATGCAGCACATTGGCGGTCGCGCGGTTGTTAAGCACCACACACTTGGGCTGCCCCGTCGTACCAGAGGTGTAGAGGTAATAAGCGGGGGCTTCACTGTGACTGCGCGCGCGCAGCACCTCTTGGCTTGGCAAGCGCGCCGCTTTCAGCGCTGGCTGCAGCAACTCACGCATCGCGACACAATGCGGGTGTTCAGCATTTTCCACATCGTCGCTGGTCACAATCACCAGCGCCGGCTGGCAGTGCGACAGCAGATACGTTTTGCGCTCCGGCGGACTGGCGGCATCAATCGGCACCCAAATAACGCCCGACAACGCGCAGCTCAGTGTTGCGATGACATGTGCTGCGCTGCGAGGCAGGCAAATCGCCACCACGTCGCCAGCTTTAACGCCGCGCGCCTGCAGATGGGCCATCATGATGGCGACCTGCTCTCCCAGTTGCTGATAGGTCCAGCGCTGCTCACCGCAGAAAAGCGCAGTGCGCTGACTCGGCATGTCCCACAGGCGCTCCGCCAGCGTGGTCAAAAACGGCGCCGTCCCGTCATCCGAGTCTTCGGTGTTGCGGTGATAGTGGCTTAAATCCAGCGCTTCGCGGCTCACCCACTGCAAACTCTGGCGTTCAATCATGCTCAGCGCCGCTCGCTTGCAACTGGTCAACCACGCGGCCACCTGCGCCTGACTCAACGCTTGCGTGACATAATCGGCGCTGATGACCAGATTTTTATGTGCGTCGTAAGCAAGGCGAATATCGAGCGCGATCTGCGGCGTTTGGGTCAGCCCATCATGCTGCTGCAACGTATTGTCGGCTCGCAGCGTTTCCCACCCCAATCCATTGGTGATCACCACGGGCAGCGGCATGGTACGCGCTGGTAACTGGCTCATCAATTGGCGGTTAAGTTCAATGCCCGAAAACGCCAGATGCGCCATGCCTTCGGCTACATCGCGTTGCACACGCCGAGCTTGCGTAGCGAAGTCCGCTTCATCCAGCGCGTAGGTCAGCGCAATAAAGCTGGAGCGATTGGTCAACTCTCCGGCCAGCGGGGGCGGCGCAACCGGCAAACCGATGCACAAAGGCGTACCCGGACACCAGTTCGCGAGCGTGTGCATGGCCAGCGTTGTCAACACGCTGTTCGGAAACAGTCGTTCACTTGCCGCCAATTTCAGCAGCGCGCGCGTTTCGTCGCGGCTCAGCGTGACGCTTTCTCGCGCGTAACGCGGTTGGTAAAGGGTATGAAGCGGCGCTTGCCACGGCAGCGCCATCGGTTCGGTCACACTGCCCAGCTTTTCGCGCCAGTAAGCTTGCGCCGTTTCGCGCGCGTTGGCTTCTTGCTGCTGAGTGACGTTTTGTTGAGTGGTGTGTTGCTGAGAAAGAGGCTTCGCTGGCACCTCGCTCATGGCACCCCACGCAGGGGGCGCGGCGACGGGCTTGGGGTGATTTTCCAGCATGCGAGCCAACAGATAGGCGATGGAATGGCCATCGGAAATCAGCGCATCAAAACTGGTGAGTACAATGTGGCGAAAAGCGTCAGTTGCCAGCGTGTCCGGTTCAGCTTCGGGTAGCGACACTAGCCAGACTTTCCACGGTGAGCACGATAAATCATGCCGACTGTGCGAGACCTGCTCGATCAGTGCCTCTGCTAGGCTTAATGCCTGCGCCCGACTCCGATCACGCAGGTCGCAATGCTGCCAGTTGACGATTCGCTCATCACTCACCCATTGCGTGAGCGTAGTGTCGTCGATGCGAGTGCGCAGCACGGGCAGTGTGTCCACCAGTTCCACCAAACGCGCGTGCAACTGATCAGCATCGACGGTCCCGCGATAAACACGAAAATCCTGCATCGCCACGCCCCCCAAAGGTAAGTGCTCACTGCGCCCAACCAGATACGCCTGTTGCAATCCATTCAGTGGTGTTTGGTGAGGGCGTTGCGCGCTGCTGGACGCACTTGTCGTCTCAATACTTGTCGCCTTAATAGTACATGGCTGCAACACACGTTCGGCGCGCTCAGCCAACTCACTCAACAGCGCTACATAACGGGTGAACAGCGACTGATAGAATTCGCGCGGCACACTGTCCGTGCGCACATCCCAGTTGATCAGAACGCCGCGCTTGTAAGGCACAATCTGCGCGTCCAGCAGCACATGCGCGCCCTGAGAACAGGCCCACACCATGTCGCCCAGCGTGTCGTGCACCCGCTGAGAATAGAGATCGCCGCCGATGTCCCAGCCCGAGGTGAACACCACAGGCGAGGTTTGCAGAGAGCCCTGCTGGCGCGACAGATCGCGCATGACATTAACGCCGCTGTAATGACGATGCTCCAAGCACGCCATCAACTGATGTTGGGTTTGTTCAAACAGCGTTAAAAGTGGTACGTTCGGCGCACAATTAGCGCTAAATAGCGTTAAATTAGCAAAATCCCCCACCGTATCGTCAAACTCTTGCGGGCGATAAAACAGCGGCACGTTGATACGAAACGCTGGCTGTTTAAGGGCATCCGCCAACAGCGCATTGAACGCACCGAGCGACACAGCGCTCAGGCTCAGGTGATGTTGGGCGGCCAACGCTTCGAGTTGCGCGCGCTGCTGAGCCGACAGTTCAAACGCCAAGCGCTCAGTATGCACAGCAGCCGAATCTGGATTAACGGGATCACGCTCGGGCAACTTGGGCGCAGGCGCAATCGTGCTTTGCAGCGCTCGCCAGTAACGGCGATCGCGCGCTGCTAATGCCTGCTGAGCAGCCGTCGTCATTTGATGTTGAAACTCAGCAAATGGCGCGCTGCGGGCATCACTCAGTTCACCATGATAAGCCGCAACCAGCGCTTCTATCATCAGACGAAAACTTTGCGCATCTGCGGCAATCATGTCGACATCCACATGCAAACGAAAGCGATCGTCAGGTAACTGAGTTAAAACAAACTCTGCGCCTTGCCCTTGATTCAATGCCAGCTTTTGATGGGTTTTCCGCTCACGCATGATCCGAAGTTTTTCGTCGCAATCCGCAGCGTCGAGCGCGCGCCAATCCAACACCTGCAATGCATGAAATTCGTTGAGTTCACCGACGGACCATTGGCCGTCCTCGCTGACCGTGACGCGCAGCATCTCATGGCGAGCAAAGAGCGTGTGAACCGCGGCGGCCAGTCGCGTTTCATCGATTCCCTTCCCTTCAAATTCGATATACAAATGGGCCGCATCGCCAGCCCTTGGTGTGGTGGATTGCCTGCCTACCCAATAGGCCGCCTGTAACGTTGTCATCTCGTGCATGATGTTTTCAACACGCCTCTTGTTGTGTTTTGATTATTTGTTAGTCACCATTATTGTTACAATTAAATACACATAATGACAATAATTATCATTTACAACAACCAGCATTGGCATCACTGCACGCCAGCAAAGGTTATTAAAATCATTGTGTTAAAAATTCGTTGTTTGGCCCGCTTCCCCCTATTTTCTCGACTCAACATCACATTTCAGCGTGAATCGCCGCTTGACAACAAAACCGAGCGTTGCCGATAATCGCCAACATTAAATTTGATAATAATTATCATTTGCAAAATATAACAACGATGATTCCGCCCGTTTTACTGCCCGTCTTGAGGGGGACGAATGCAAATCCTTAACAACGTCATACGCTCATCCACTGTCGGCCAACTGCCGTTTGTCGAAACACTGCTTGGCTCAATTCCCACCAGCGCCACCCAGCAAGCGCTGATTACCCAACGCCGCCAAGCGATCGCCGCCATTCTGGAGGGTCAGGACCCGCGCCTGCTGGTGATTGTAGGCCCATGCTCGATTCACGATCCTCAGCAAGGGCTTGAATACGCACGTAAACTCGCCGCGGTACAAGCCGATTACGCCGACCAACTGCTGATTGTGATGCGCACCTATTTTGAAAAGCCGCGTACGCGCACCGGTTGGAAAGGCTTGATTGTTGATCCCGACCTCGATGGCGCACACAACATGGCAAAAGGCCTGAGTGTGGCCCGCACGTTTTTGCGTGACGTGACCGACTTAGGACTGGCGACGGCGACTGAATTTCTCGACACCACCGTTTATCCGTACATCAGCGATCTGATTTGCTGGGGCGCAATCGGCGCGCGAACCACCGAGTCACAAATTCACCGCCAAATGGCGTCCGCACTGCCCTGCCCGATCGGGTTTAAAAACGGCACCGATGGCAACGTGTCCATCGCGATTGATGCGATTCACGCTGCGCAGGCCGAGCACGTGATGAGCGTAGCAGGCACTCAAGGCGCCCCCGCCTTGGTGATGACACACGGTAACCCGCACGGACACGTGATTTTGCGCGGCGGCAAAGTACCCAACTATCACAGCGATGATGTGGTGTCGGTGTCGAAACAGTTGGAGGAAAGCGGCCTCAATCCGCGCTTGATCATTGATTGCAGCCACGGCAACAGCCTGAAAAAAGCGCACAATCAACTCGGCGTAGCGCAAGATATCGCGCAGCAATTGCTGGCGGGCGAAACCTGCATTGCTGGCGTGATGTGCGAAAGTTTTCTCAAACAAGGCAATCAGAGCCTGGGGAACGGGGACTTGGAGCCGGGGCTATCGATTACCGACGAATGCCTGAGTTGGGACAACACAGTTAAACTGTTGGATACGTTGGCGGAAGCAATGAATGGCGTGCTCTCGCAGCGCTATTCCACCGTCGCCTGATTCGGCAATATCACGCACAACAAAAACCCCGCGAATGCGGGGTTTTCTTATTTGTGGAGAGGGCTTATTTGTGTGAAAGATCATCAATTGTCGAGCGTCGCGCCGCCATCGACGCGCAAATCGTGCATGGTGATGTGATTGGCCGCATCCGACAGCAGAAACAGAATGGTTTTGGCAATGTCTGCTGGCTCTGCGATTTTCTGCAGCGGGATCCCCAGGCGATAGCTTCCCGCATCTCCGGCGATGGCATTGGCTTCGCCATAATGTTCGTTCCACAACTGCATTTGCATGTCGGTGCGTGTGGAGCCCGGGCTGACAATGTTACACCGCACACCAAATGGTGCCAGCTCAATGCCCATGCACTTCACCAGCATGTGCAGCGCCGATTTCGACGCCCCATACGCGCCCATATTCGGACGCGGCGTGTTGGCCGCATTCGAGCCGATGACCACCATCGCGCCGCGTTTGGCCGCTTTCATCGACGGGCTGAGTGCCTGCATCACACTCAGAATGCCAAAGGTGTTGACCATAAACGTCTCCTGCACCTGAGCAAACGGCATGTCGTTGATGGCGCCCAAATGCAAAATACCCGCACAACTGACCAAATGATCGATCGGACCGTGTTGCTGCTGCAGCGCCCCAATGACGGCCGCCGTTTTATCCGTCTGGGTCACATCCAGCTCGGCACATTGCAGTTTTTCCCCATACCGGGCACGCAACACTTCGGTGTGACTCAACAGGGTTTCGATACGCACATCGGTGGCCACCACGCGCGCGTTTTGCGCCAGCAAATGTTCTACAACACTTAAACCAATCCCTCTCGCGGCTCCGGTAACCAATACCATTTGCTCATTTAATGACAAATCCATCGTTATAACCTTTTATTTAGCATGAATATAGCCAGCACTTACTGACTGAACTGTGAATTAACCACGGTAAAAACTGTGACCTTTAATCAATAATGATATTTATTATCAAATGACAATGATAAACGTTATCATTAAAAGTGTTATAACTGTATCGATTGCCCAATGAAATGGCAAATGATCTCTACCTCGGTGGTGGGCCACTGTGCATGACGCGGCCGACCGCTGAGTCACATCAGAAAATAAGTAGTCACGTCAGAAAGTAAAAGAGGGATTCAAAATGCAACGTGAAGTGATTGGCTATACAAAAATGGAGAGCGAACTGCTGAGCGATCAGCTTGAACGCGCGCCGTTTTTCTTCGCTTCTCCTAATAATACGATGCTGGGTATCGGCATCGAGCAAGAAATCCACCAGCCTATACCCTTTGCTCAGTTGGCAGAGCAAGCGCAAACCATGCTGCAAGCCGCAAAACAGCACGAATCGGATAACCCGGTGCTGTTTGGCATCGTGCCATTTCGTGAAGAAAATTCGACCCGATTTGTGATTCCGCAGCAGCTGTTTGTCTCCAGCAGCACACGCGGCTCCGCCAACACGGCGGCCAACCAAGCGGCGCAGGCCAAGGTGATTTCCTCCCCATCTGGACAACATTACCGCCAAGGCGTGAGCGATTTGCTCAATCTGTTCGCCACCACTAACCTCGCCAAAGCGGTGCTATCGCGTGCAGTGGAAGTGGAAACCGACACCGACATTCACCTGCCGGGCCTGCTACGCAACTTGCTTGCGATCAATGCCAAAGGCTACACCTTTGCCGCCGACACCTTGCCGGGCGTGAAGCTGATGGGCGCAAGCCCTGAACTGCTGGTGGCGAAAAAAGGCAGTTACGTGGTGTCGAACCCGTTGGCTGGCTCACGTCCGCGCTCAGCCAGTGAGGCACAAAACGACGATTCACGCCTGTCGCTGCTCGACACGCAAAAAGATTTGCACGAGCACGGCTTGGTGGTGGAAGAGGTAGAACGCGTGCTGAGTCAGTACTGCCACAACCTGTATGCGCCGATGATTCCATCGGTAATCGAAACCCAAACCATGCTGCATCTGTCGACGCTGCTTGAAGGCCAAGCGAACGACGCCAACCTCAATGTGCTGAAGATTGCGGCCGATTTACACCCGACGCCGGCGGTATGCGGCTATCCGCGCGCCAATGCCTATGAAGCGATTCGTAACATTGAACAGTTTGATCGCGGCTATTTCACCGGCATGGTGGGCTGGTGCGATTCGCGTGGAAACGGCGAATGGGTGGTGACCATCCGCTGCGCCGAAGTGCAAAAACGCCAAATGAAGGTATACGCCGGTGCGGGCATCGTCCACGAATCTGTACCGCAAAGTGAACTGGATGAAACCGGCGCCAAGATGGGTACCATTTTATCCGCCGCTGGCATTCAGCTGAACGAACTCCTCACCGCCTAGGACGCCCCATGAACGCACAACGAGAATTAGATTACACCCCTTGGCCGCAGCAGCTGGCCGACCATTACCGCATGCTGGGTTATTGGCAAGATAAAACGCTGTTGGATTACCTGCTGGAAACCGAAGCCAAGTTTGCACAGCGCGAGGCCATTGTGTGTGGCCAACGCGCGATCAGCTATCGCGAACTGGTCAACAGCGCGGCACAACTGGCAGCGGGATTTCGTCAGCTCGGTTTGCAGCGCGGCGACAACGTCGTGTTGCAAATGACCAATATTGCCGAGTTTTATCAGTGCTTCTTCGCCCTGCTGCAAATTGGCGTGCGCCCGGTGCTTGCGCTGCCCGCGCATCGCCAAATGGAAATCAGCTACTTCTGTCAGCACGCCGATGCCAAAGCGTATCTGATTGATGGCGAGGCGAGCAGCTTCAATTATCAGACATTGGCAAACAACATCGTGGCACAGTGCCCGACCATTGAGCATGTGATTGTTCGCGGCCAAGTCACGGTGGACGACCACCGGTTCGTGGCGCTTGATGAATGCCGTCAACCTGCGCTGCAAGAGCAGGATGCCGACGCCAGTGATGTTGCGTTTTTCCAGCTGTCGGGTGGCACCACGGGCACACCGAAACTGATTCCGCGCACGCACAATGATTACGCCTACAGTGTTACCGGCAGTGTGGAGATTTGTCATTTCGACCATACGACGCGCTTTTTGTGTGCGCTGCCGGTCGCGCATAACTTTCCGCTCAGCTCTCCGGGCGCGTTGGGCGTGTTCTGGGCGGGTGGCTGCGTGATTCCCACCCAAGATCCAACGCCACAACATGCGTTTGAGATGATTGAGCGTCACCGTGTCACCGTGTCTGCGTTGGTGCCGCCACTGGCACTGCTGTGGATGGATTTCGCCGAAAAGGCCACGCACGACATTTCCAGCTTGGAACTGCTGTTGGTTGGCGGCGCTAAGTTTAGCGAAACCGCGGCGCGGGAACTGCCAAGCCGGCTTCACTGCCGCCTGCAACAGGTGTTTGGTATGGCCGAAGGGTTGGTGAACTACACTCGGTTTGACGACAGTGATGAGGTGATTGCAAGCACCCAAGGCCGCCCGATTTCACCGCACGATCAAGTGCGCGTGGTCGATGAAGACGGGCGCGATGTCGCCGTCGGCGAAGAGGGATTTCTGCTCACGCAAGGGCCGTATACTATTCGCGGTTATTATCGCGCGCCAGCGCACAACGAACGCTCATTTACGCCAGACGGCTTTTATCGCACTGGCGATCTGGTCAAACGTACTTCGGAAGGCAACATCATTGTTACTGGCCGGGACAAAGATCAGATTAACCGCGGCGGCGAAAAAATCGCGGCAGAAGAGATTGAAAACTATCTGCTGCGCCACGAGGCGGTGCACGACGCGGCGCTGGTGGCGGTGCCGGATGATTATTTGGGCGAGCGCAGCTGCGCGGTGATCGTCAAGCGCGAAGGACATCAGGTGAAAGGATTGGAGCTAAAACGCTTTCTGCGTGATTTAGGCTTAGCGGATTTCAAACTGCCGGATCAAATCCAGTTCATCGATGTGTTGCCGAAAACGTCAGTCGGCAAAGTCGACAAAAAAGGACTGCGCGCGCTGTACAGCTAAGCAATCAACGCACGCAAAAAAGCCCGGTTGACCCGGGCTTTTTCATGCCTCTTTTTTCGCTCTATACCGCCATATCAGCAGCATTGGCTTCGCCGGTGCCGTGCGGATTTCGTTGCCCCATAAAAAAGGGCTTTGCCAGTGGTAAACTCGCAAAGCCCATCAACCGGTTTGGCCACCATGACGTTATGCCATGGCAGGTTCCGCCTCCGTTCGCGTGGTCGGTTCACCGATAAGCATCCACCATTCCTGCAACGTCACTTTCTCAATCAGTTGCGCGAACGTCACATTCACACCGTACGGACGCCACTTCTCCAGCAGCACCATGGCGCGAATCGAATCCAAGCCGAGGAACAGCAGGTTCTCGTTCACATCGACTTCATCGAGATCCAGCGACAGCGCTTCAGCCACATCGATACACATTTGATCCAGCGTCAGTGATGGCTTGCGGGCAAGCGTCTGCTCCACCGCGTGCAGTGTCTGCACACTTGCAGCGCGACCTGCCAGATAGTTAAGGGTATGAATGTGATCCTGCTGACTAAAATCGGCAATCGCATCGCCAATCACGAACGGTTTGATATCCAGCATGAACGCTTCGAGCGCGGTCGACAAAATACCGATGTGACCGTACACGCCGCAGATAATCAGTTGATCCCGGCCTTGCGCCTGCATATCTTCCAGCAGCGATGTTTTCTTAAATGCGCTGTAACGCCATTTCACGTATTCCACGTCATCTGCTTCTGGCGCTAATGCTGCAAGAATCGCCGTTTCTTCTTGTAGTCCAGGCCCCCAGAAATCGGTCAGCAGCGCACGCTCGGCCGGATCTTGATTGGCCGGCTGCGCCGTATACACCACAGGAATGCCGACTTGTTTAGCCGCCGCTTTCAAACGTTGAATATTGTTGATGATGTCGCTCATCGGCGACTGAGTGGTATCAAAGAAGTTAACGAAGTATTCCTGCATATCATGGATCAGCAGCACAGCCTTGGCGGGGTCAACCTGCCACTGAGTTTTGTTGAGCGGGTAGTGTTCGCTGGCAGGCAGTGAGTAACCTGCAATTCTTGGGATTGCCATTAATCCGAATCCTTAATTCTTGTGAACCTCGACCATTCCAACTGACCGCGCTCTTCGCGGCCACTCGGGTTGGACAGATCTCTTTTTTAGATGCTGACGTTGTTAGCGCGCCCGCCTTGTTGTTTTGAAATATTCCCAGAACACTTCAAAACTTCAGCCACAACAAGGCGGCGCGTTAAGCTGACTGCATACTAGCAACTCACCAACACCATGTAAACGATATTCATTCTCATTATTATTTGTCATGATAAAAATGAATGCATTTTGGAATCGGATTCGAGTTTTTCATGCCGTTGTGATGGTTTTGCAACCTGCTCTCGCCTTTCGCGGACAATAAAAAAGGCAGCCACATGGACTGCCTTTTTCGCATTTAACCATCAACGAATCGATGGGAATTTTTTCAGCAAGGTCACAATCAGCAACAGCGCCAGCAGCGCAAAGCCGGAGCCAACATAACCAATCGCTTCCAGTGAGCTGAAATGAATGACTTTAGCGCCAATCAACGCACCAGCGCCAATACCCAAGTTGATGATCCCGGAGAACATCGACATGATCATATCGGATGCATTGGTGTCGATATTGAGCACCTTAACTTGCATCGCAAGACACACGATCATCAATGCTGTCCCCCACAGCAACAACAATGTGCTCACACCCCATGGGCTGCTGGCCGAAAGCAGCAGTAGTACCATGCACAACATGACCACGGCAGTATTGCTCACCAGCAATTTGGTGTTGGCGCGCTCACCCCAGTAGCCAAAAATTACACTGCCCAGAATACCTGCACCGCCAAATAGGAGTAG
This sequence comes from Vibrio sp. LQ2, assembly GCF_023920125.1. Taxonomy (NCBI): domain Bacteria; kingdom Pseudomonadati; phylum Pseudomonadota; class Gammaproteobacteria; order Vibrionales; family Vibrionaceae; genus Vibrio; species Vibrio sp. LQ2. The sequence goes on along the minus strand of NZ_CP085308.1, from coordinate 345,858 downwards.
CAGGAAGGTGGTGAAGTTTTCACTCACTTGGCCTACCACTTTCACAAACGGTTCAATGTAGCTATACGCGGTGTAGTGCGCGGTGAACAGCAGGAAGATAAACAGGTACAAACCGAGCAGCGTTGGTTTACGCAGCAGCTCCGGCAGTTTTTTCATCGAGCCTGAGAACAAACTTGGCAAGGTTGGCAACAAACGGAACAGCGCAAACATGATCAGCAATGCCGTCACACCGATGACACCAAACGTCACGCGCCAGCCCAACCACTGCCCGATAATCCGCCCCAGCGGCACACCCAATACCATCGCCAAAGAGGTGCCTGTTGCCAGTACGCTCAGTGCCAGCGTTTTCTTGCCCGGAGGCGCAACGCGTATCGCAATCGACGCCGTGATCGACCAGAACACCGCATGCGCAAACGCGATACCAATCCGGCTCGCCACCAGCATTTCAAAGTTCCACGCAATGACGGAGAAACCGTGGCTGACAATAAACAGCGTGAACACACTCAACAGCAACGTTTTGCGTTCCATTTTACTGGTCAGCATCATCATCGGCAGAGACATCGAAGCCACAATCCAGGCATAAATGGTCAGCATCCAACCTGCCGAGGCAAGCGGCACATCGAAGTCTTTCGCAATATCGGTCAGCAAGCCAACCGGAACGAATTCTGTGGTGTTAAAAATAAAGGCACTGAAGCCCAGCGCAAAAACGCGTAAATATTGATTGTGGCGCGAATTGTCATTCGCCGCCGAAGCGGTTTGAGTCATATGCAAACAGGATGTTCTAGGAGGAGGACAAAGAGTGATCATTGTCTCGCTTTTCTTACATAAAGAAAAGAATTTATACAACTTATTTTATATCTCGTTATTTCTTTTACATTTGGGCTACCTGACCGGGCTTTCCCCTGCCACATCTGAGATCAAATAGGTGTAAATTCTTATGCATACGCCAATATTCATTTGAATGCAGTGACGAATTGGATAACTATTTTAACACGCTCAACCACACGCCAAGATTCTATGACCAGCCAACGTATTCTGATCCTCTACGCCCACCCTTGTCAGCACAAGAGTGAAGTCAACGCACGCCTGTTTAAAGCCGCCCGTTACGCACGCAACGTGACCCTTGTCGACCTCTATGGCGAATACCCGACGTTCAATATTGATGTCGACAAAGAACAGCAACGTCTGCTGGAACACGATGTGATCATTTTCCAGTTCCCGATGTACTGGTACTCCACTCCGTCGATTCTCAAAGAGTGGCAGGATCTGGTGTTGGAGTATGGTTTTGCCTATGGTCAGGACGGCACGGCTTTGCACGGTAAAACGCTGCTGTGTATCACGTCAACGGGCGGAAAATCCGAGAGTTATCAGGCCAGTGGCTATAATCACTATAGTGTGCGTGAACTGCTGCGCCCTATTGAGCAGATGGCCGGCATGACCGGCATGCAGTATCTCGCGCCATTGGTGCTGTTTGATGCCCGCGCCGCATGCGACGACGAACGTCTCAACGCGCACATCAAACGGTACATGCAGGTTCTGCAGGCCTTAGGCGATGATCGCATCGATATCGAACGCGCCGGCGAACTGTCGACACTCAATCAATACTTCCGCCCTATGGAGCTGAGACACTCTGCATGACCAGTTATTTTATTCAGGCCTTCATCTATCTTGTCGCTGCGGTGATCGCGGTGCCGCTTGCCAAGCGTTTTGGCCTCGGCTCAGTATTGGGTTACCTGATGGCAGGCGTGGTCATCGGTCCGGTCGTCGGACTGGTTGGCGATGAAACATCCACCATTCAGCATTTCGCCGAATTTGGCGTGGTGATGATGCTGTTTCTGGTCGGTCTGGAACTGGAACCGAAAATGCTGTGGGCGATGCGTACACGCCTGCTCGGTCTGGGTGGTTTGCAGGTTGGCGTCACCACGCTGGCGACCATGGGCATGTGTTTACTGTTTGGCCTCACCTGGTCTGTGGCGCTCACCATCGGTTTGATTTTCTGCCTATCTTCAACCGCGATTGTGCTGCAAACCTTTAACGAAAAGCGCCTCAACCGGACTGAAGGTGGTCAAAATGCGTTTTCGGTCCTGCTGTTTCAGGACATCGCCGTCATCCCAATGCTGGCTTTTATTCCGCTGTTGGCGTTGCCTGAGCTGATTGAGCAAGCGCAAACAGCGGCCAATGCCGCCGCCGCGCATCACGATGAGCTGACGCTGATCGCCGATCTGCCGGGCTGGGCATACGGTCTGGTGATCACCGCAGCAATTGCCACCGTGGTGGTGGGCGGTCACTACCTCAGCCGCCCGCTGTTTCGTTTCGTAGCCAGCGCGGGTGTACGCGAAATCTTTACTGCCACGGCACTGATGCTGGTGGTCGGTATCGCAACGTTGATGAATGTGGTGGGCTTGTCTCCGGCACTGGGCACTTTCCTTGCTGGCGTTGTCCTCGCCAACAGTGAATTTCGCCATGAACTGGAAGCCAACATCGAGCCGCTGAAAGGCTTGTTACTCGGGCTGTTTTTCATCACCGTGGGCGCTGGCATCAAATTCGACATTCTGTTCAGCCACTTCTTTATCATCATCGGCGCCACCCTCGGTGTCATGTTACTCAAAGCGTTGGTGCTCTATCTGTTGGCGCTGATCTTTCGTATCAAAGGCAGCAACCGCTGGCTGTTTACCCTCAGTCTGGCGCAGGCGGGCGAATTTGGTTTCGTACTGTTAACCTTCACGCAGCAACGTCATGTTCTGCCTGCCGATTTAGCGCAGATACTGTCTCTGGTGGTCGCGCTGTCGATGTTCCTCACTCCGGGGCTGTTCATACTGTTCGACAAAGTGATTCTGCCGCGGTTTGAGCAGGTGACCAACGAACGTGAAAGCGACACTATCGACGAAAAAGGCACCGTGATCATCGCAGGTATCGGCCGTTTCGGCCAAATTGTTAATCGTCTGCTGGTTGCCAATGGCGTTCAAACTGTGGTGCTCGACCATCAGGCGGTGCAGGTTGATAACCTTCGTCGTATCCGAACCAAAGCGTACTTCGGTGACGCGACCCGCCCAGACCTGCTGCATACCGCCGGCATTGAGGAAGCGAGCCTGCTGGTGGTGGCGATCGACAATCAGGAGAGCAGTGTTGAGCTGGTCAAATACGTCAAACACACCTACCCGCATGTCAAAGTGCTGGCTCGGGCGTTTGACCGTGGCCATGGCTATCGTCTGCGTCAGGCTGGGGTCGATATGGCGGTCTCGGAAACCTATCACTCTGCACTGGAAGTGGGGGCAGCGGCAATGAAGACTCTGGGCTTTCACCCCTTCTTCGTCGAACACCAGAAAAATATCTACAAGAAAGTGGAAAGTACGCACTCCGATGGCTTATACGCCGCCTGGAATGCGGAGACTTTCGGTAAGGAGCGGATGGACAACAACTACATCAAGCTATTTATTGAACTGGAAGAGCGCCTGAAAGCTGAAATGGCGTTCGACCGCACCGATCGTCGTTTTGATACCGAACGTCACTGGACGCCACCGCCCAAAGCAACGGCTAGTGACAATATGCAAAAATAGCCTTGGATGACTAAAAATAACGTTTAAACGAATTTCTCCTTTCGCGTTTAAACGTTATTTTCCACCAACCCGACTTTCCCTTTCGAGATATTTCATTACCAATTTCAGCCTATACAACCCACACTAAAACTCGCCACATTCTGAAGCAAAATCAACTATTAACATTATTTACCCTTACTCACCTCTCTTTTTCTATCCACCATCAATTTTGCAACCATAATTACCGGAACAATAAATTGATTCGCATCAACAAAGTTATTCGAAATAATTGTTCATCATCGCCAACAGCGAGCGTGCAACTATTTCGTAATTCGATGCTAAGTTAATAAAAAACCACTCGGGAAAATCATTATGAAAGCGCTACTAAACGGATTAGATTCATTGTTGGACAAAGATGACCTGGGCAAGCTGATTCTGCGAGTCAGTTTCAGCGTAATGTTCCTGCTGCACGGCATCCATAAAATCTACGGTGGTACAGAGTTCATTCAGGGCTTGTTTGTGAAGCATGGTTTACCTGCATTCTTTGCTTACGGTGTCTATCTGGGCGAAGTTGTCGTGCCTATTCTGATTATTCTCGGCGTGTTGACCCGCTTGTCCTGCATTGTGTGGATCGGCACCAGTTTGGTCGTGATTTGGCTGATGCATTCCGACAACCTGTTTACCCTGAATAAAGTGGGAGCATGGGCCGCTGAAGGTATTGGCGTGTATCTGTTTGTTGCCATCGCCATCATGCTGATGGGGCCTGGCAAATACGCGCTGGAAACACGCAATAAGTAACGCGTTTACTTTCTGCCGATTCAAAAGCTTCGCATCCGCGAAGCTTTTTTGTTGTCAACTCGAATGCACGTCATTCACTATGCAACCCGTTGTTTTCAGGAAAAATAAACTTTTCTCTACCCTGACTTTAGCCATGGCAAACCCGCGATTTCAAACCTCAGGTGTCTGCCCAGTCAGAATTCCGTCATAAGCGCCACCGATAGCTTGCGGGCTTCCTGATTCACTTCTTTAATAGCAACTGATGGAACCAAGCAGGACTATCGTATGTTGAATAAATGGTTATTAATGGGCGCCGCATGTTTGCCTTTCGGTATGGCGCAGGCTGATGTTTCTGTGCGTCAAAGTGGAGTCACGGTGGAAGCAGACTGTCTGCAGATCAAAGTGGATGGTTTAAGTATTGGCACTGGCGATTGCCGCCCGACACGCTATTACCGGGAAAGCGTGAAGCACTATGATGTGCATCACTACTACCATGAAGACGAACGCCCATGGAAACATCCGGGTAACTGGAAAAAGAAGGCGAAATGGAAGGATAAACCCGGCCATTGGACAAAACGTGAAAAGGTCACTTACGAAGAAGAGTGGGTTTACGAGCGCAAACACCGTCACTAATCCCTCATTCCAACCTTGACGGTCAAAAGCTCCGCGCAGCCAATCACGACGAATTAAAACCACAAAGGTCACCTAGTGTGACCTTTGTTTCGTTTGCCAACCGGTCAGTTACACATTGAGATTCGTTGAGCTGTTGAACGAAAACATGCGCACTTCGTCGCGCGCAAACCAGCCTAATTTCTGATAAAAACCTTGCGCGCTTTCATTGGTGTTAAACACAAACAGGTGAGTTTTATTAATACCCAGAGCCGCCAGAGCATCGACGGTCGCGCTGACCAGTTGTTCACCAATCCCTTGGCCACGCAAGCGACTACTGACCGCCAGGTGTTGCAGATAACCACGGCGACCATCGGTGCCGGCCAGCACAGTACCGACAATCATATCTTCCTTGATGGCAACAAAGCTACAACCCGGATTTCGGGTCAGGTAAGCCGCAATGCTGTCGCGTGAATCGGCATCACGCAGGGATAAATGTTCAGTTTCACTCCAAATCGCGATGACTGCATCGTAATCTGAGATATCCATTTCTCGAATAGTGACCACATAAGCTCCTGATTTTTCAATTATGCGCGTTTGGCAAGGTATGCATCATGGCACACTTTATCGCCAGCGGTACAGTGGCAAACCTTGATTTCATTGAGCTGCGGCGATTCACGGACGGAAAAATTCGGTTCGAAATCGCGCGTTTTTTATGTTCAAATAGTGACCTTTGCGTGATCTATTCCACTTATTAAACAGAAAAACAGGACTCGTGGATAAACGCCCCTTGCTTTAAGGGATAAAAAGCCCAATAAATGGGGAAATAAGGCAGAAAACGTGCTTTTCATGAATTCTTGATTCACCGCAATACACCTTCTTCCCTGCCAGTTTAAGTATTAGGCTTCTGTTTCGAAGCCCCATTCTAAGGATCTTTATTATGTCTGACCTAACGACGAGCATTGACTCTATCCAACCTGTTGTCGAATCTTCCGGCTCCTCTATCTGGGGCTATGTGATCGGCGGTATCGTCCTGGTTCTGGCTGCTGGCTACTTTGGTTTCAAAAAAATGAACCAACCTGCTTTCGTGATTAAGCAGCTGCGCAAACGCAACCGTAAAGAGATGCAAAAACAAGGCGTTGAAAGCGCAGAATCGATGGCGGATCTGGATCTGCTACTGGATTCTGTTCAAAAGTACGCGACTGAGAAAAAAATGACGGGCACCGCTATGGTTCAACTGCTAGCGCCAATGAACGACAAAGCGAAAGTGAAATCGGGCACTGATTTTTACCATGCCATGGCGTACATCGCGAAAAACATCGACGATGCCCAGCTGGCTCGCAGCTTCCAGAACAAATCGAAGCAAGTCAAATCCAGCTCTCCGCTGATGGCGGGTCTGCTAAAACGTGCAGGCGTATAAGCACCACAATCACTCTTTCCGATAACCCGCCAAGTGCGGGTTATTTTTTGCTCTCAAACCACATTCAGATCCAATCGGTATCACTCTCTGGCGACAAACCCCACGTTTGCGATGGCATTTCTTGAGCTTTGCCAGTAACGTCATGATTCCCTCATAAGAAAAATGAAAAGGAAGTCATGACCAGTCTTGTGAACCGCCTTAAATCCAGCCCGAAAAGCACGTTGTGGGTGACGCTCTGTTTGCTTGCGCTGCCACCGCTCTTCTGGGCAGGTAACTTTATTGTCGGCCGCTCGGTGCGCGGCGATATTCCCCCGCTCACTCTGTCGTTTGATCGTTGGTTGATTGCCAGTCTGGTGCTGCTGCCGTTTACCTACAAAACCTTGCGCCGTGAATGGCGGCTTTACTGGCAATACCGCACGCGGATTGTCATCGCCTCCATTACCGGAGTCGCGGCGTTTAACTCGTTTATCTATCTTGGTTTGCAAACCACCACCGCCAGTAATGCGCTGATCCTGAACTCGTTCATTCCGCTGCTGATCATGCTGTTTGGCTCGCTGTTTTTTAAACTCACCCTCAGCGCCAAACAGTGGCTGGGGATGAGCATTTCGTTTGTCGGCGTGCTGAGCATTATTTCGCGCGGTGAGTGGTCGGTACTCACCTCACTGAGCTTTAATCAGGGCGATATGATTGTGTTTCTGGCAATGGTCAGTTGGGCCTTCTACACGCTGGTGATTCAGCGCATGCCCAAAGAAATCAACCGGATTGGTTTGATGTCGGTGCAGATGTTCCTTGGCTTGTTGGTGGTGCTGCCGTTTTACCTGTGGGAAGCGCACTCCGGCGCCTTGCCGAACTGGAACAATCACACGCTGCTCGCGCTGGCTTACGTAGGGATTGTGCCCTCGGTGCTGGCGTATCTGCTCTACACTGCGGGCGTGGAACGTTTGGGGCCGGCTAAAGTCGGGTTATCCATTCACCTCATTCCGGTGTTTGGCGTGTTGCTCTCCATCGCGCTGCTCGGCGAGAGCTTGCATCTGTATCAAATCAGCGGCATGGCGCTGATCTTCCTCGGCATTCTGCTCAGCTAGAGCTGACAGGAAGATTTTTCCCATAAAAAAGTCCCCGGCGAAGCCTCTTGCCGGGGACAAAGAGCTAAAAGTAAGCTCTACACTTCGGTTAAGCCCTGAGACCGGCAGCGGTCATCAAGGCTCGAAACAGCGTCGCGACAATGCCCAGCGTAGCGACACTGACACACCAAATGCCCGCCAGCCACAACCACTGTTTCCATGTCGCGGACGTCTCAGACGCCTGATGTGGTCTGTTCAATGGTACGCCTCCCCGTCTTTCACTTTGCCGCCGAACACGGCATAGCTCCAAAAGGTGTACATCAAAATGAAGGGAATGATGAACAGTGCGCCCACCAGCATAAAGCCTTGGCTTTGCGGCGGTGACGCAGCCTGCCACAACGTGACCGACGGCGGAATGATGTTCGGCCACAGGCTGATACCCAAACCAACAAAGCCCAGCAGCACCATGCCCAGCGTAGCGACAAACGGCAGGCGATCCGCATGGCGCGCCAATGCGCGATAGGCCGCCCAAGCCAGTAAACCAGTAGCCAGCGGCACCGCAGAGAGCCACAACACGTTCGGCACACTCAACCAGCGCGTGGCAATACTCGGTTGCGCCAACGCCGTCCACGCACTTACCGCGATCATCACTGCCAATTGCATCGTCAGAATACGCGGCGCCATGCCAAAGAATCGCTGCTGTAAATGGCCCTCGGTTTTCATGATGAGCCAGGTCGCGCCCAGCAACGCATACGTCACCACCAAGCCTAAGCCACAAAACAGCGAGAACGGCGTCAGCCAATCAAACGCGCCGCCCGCGTAGTGGCGATGTTCAACCGCAATGCCCTGAATCACGGCGCCCACCACCATGCCTTGGCAGAAGGTCGCGGCAATCGAGCCGACCATAAAGGCGCGATCCCAAAACACGCGATGATGCGCCCACGCTTTAAAGCGAAACTCAAACGCCACGCCGCGAAATATCAGCGCCACCAACATCAGCGTGAGTGGTATGGTCAGCGCATCAATGATCACGCTGTAAGCGAGCGGAAACGCGCCAAACAGTGCCGCGCCGCCTAACACCAACCAGGTTTCGTTGCCGTCCCACACCGGCGCGACCGAGTTCACCATGGTGTCGCGCGCCTCGCCGCGGGTCACCATCGGCATCAAAATGCCGATGCCCAAATCAAATCCATCCATGACGATGTACATCAGCGTGGCAAACACGATGATGCCAAACCACACGATTGATAAATCAAATCCCATCTCAGGCTCCTTGAATTAAATGCGACCGGACAAAAACGGCTGTTCATGTTCAGGTGAATGCGCAGCATCCGGCCCCTGCTTGATTTGGTGAATCATATACAGATAGCCAAAACCAAACACCGCGCCATACACCAGCACAAACCCAATCAGGCTGATGCTCATGTGCAAATCACCATGGGCGGACACTGCATCTCGCGTGCGTTGCAGCCCATAAACCACCCACGGCTGACGGCCCACTTCGGTGGTAAACCACCCCGCCAGAATCGCAATTAACCCGCTCGGCCCCATCCAAATACACAATCGCAAAAAGCCACGATGTTGATTGAGTGTGCCGCGCCGACGCAGCCACACGCTCCAGAGCCCTTGCAGTAACATCAACATGCCGAGCCCAACCATGATGCGAAACGCCCAGAACACCACGGTGGCATTCGGTCGATCTGCTTTGGCAAATTCTTTCAGCGCCGGAATCGGTTTACTCAGGCTGTGATTGAGGATCAGGCTGCCCAAATAAGGAATTTCCAGCGCGTAATCGGTGGTCTCTGTGTCCATATTCGGCATGCCGAATAAAATCAGCGGCGTCGGTTCGCCATTGCTGTTATCCCAATGCCCTTCCATTGCAGCAATTTTCGCAGGCTGATGTGCCAATGTGTTTAAGCCATGCAGGTCGCCAATCAGAATCTGAATCGGCATCACCACCACCAGCATCCACAGCGCCATGGAAAACATTTTGCGCACCGCGCTGCTGGCATTGCCGCGTTTTAAATGCCACGCCGCCGAAGCTGCGACAAACAGGGCGGTACTGAGAAACGCCGCCACGCCCATGTGCAGCAAGCGGTATGGGAAAGACGGGTTGAAGATCACTGCCAGCCAATCGACTGGCACCACTCGGCCATCGACAATTTCATAACCTTGTGGCGTGTGCATCCAGCTGTTGGACGCCAGAATCCAGAAAGTGGAAATGATGGTGCCAAGCGCCACCATGCAGGTGGCAAAGAAATGCAATTGTTCCCCCACCCGCTTCCAGCCAAACAGCATCACGCCGAGAAATCCGGCTTCGAGGAAAAATGCAGTCAGCACTTCGTACGTCAGTAACGGGCCGGTGATCGATCCGGCGAAGTCCGAAAAACCGCTCCAGTTAGTGCCAAATTGATAAGCCATCACCAAACCAGAGACCACGCCCATGCCAAAGTTGACCGCAAAGATTTTCGACCAGAAATGGTAAAGGGTTTTGTAATCAGGATTGCGGCTTTTCAGCCACAGCCCTTCAAGCACCGCCAGATAGGTCGCCAGACCAATCGTAATAGCGGGGAAAATAATGTGAAACGAGACAGTAAACGCGAATTGAATGCGAGCAAGCATGAAAGCGTCGAGACTGAACATAACTTCCTTCCAGTATCTTTTTAATTGTGGCGGCATGGTAAGTCGCCACGAAAATTGCGAACAGATACAGAAACTCGCCGCTTTTCTATAACAGTTAATAAAACCAAGTGTTATATTCCGAGTGTCAATAAAAGGAATAAGTAATGGCGAAATACGAACAGTTGGTGGAGCAGATCAAGCACCAAATTGACGCAGGCATCTGGCAGGCGGGCGATAAGTTGCCGTCGCTGCGCAAGCAATCTGAGCACTCGGGTTTGAGCCTGATGACGGTGCTGCATGCCTACCAAGTGCTCGAATCGCAAGGCTGGATTCAATCGCGCCAGCGCAGTGGTTACTGCGTGTCGCCACAATCGGCTCCGACAAGCAGCAACGTGCCGCGCGCCATCGAATCGATGGAGCAGATCGACATCAACGATTTTATCTTTGATGTACTGCAAGCGGGACGCAATCCGCACATGGTCACCTTCGGTCACGCCTATCCCGATCCCAGCCTTTATCCACGTCATCAGGTGAATAAATCGCTGATGGCAGCCGCGCGCAGCATGCCGGTGTCCAGCGCGCTCGATAACCTGCCGCCGGGTAACGATACGCTGCGCTCAATCATCGCCAAACGTTACGCCGCCCGCGGCATCAACATCTCACCGGATGAAATCGTGATCACCGCAGGCGCATTGGAGGCGCTCAACCTCAGTCTGCAAGCGGTGACGCGTCCCGGCGATTGGGTGGTGGTGGAATCGCCCACCTTTTACGGCGCGTTGCAAACCCTTGAACGCTTGGGGCTGAAAGCGCTCTTCATTCGCACCGATCCGCAGCACGGCATCGACCTCGACTCCCTTGAACGTGCGCTGCAATCGCATTCGGTTAAAGCGTGTTGGTTGATGAGCACGCTGCAAAATCCGCTCGGATTTACGCTCAGCGCCGAGAAAAAACAACAACTGGTGCAGCTACTTAGCCGCTATCAGGTGGCCTTGATTGAAGATGATGTCTACAGCGAACTTTACGCAGGTAAGGAAGCGCCGCTGCCCGCTAAAGCGTGGGATCGCAGCGCCAACGTGATGCACTGCTCGTCGTTTTCCAAATCCTTAGTCGCCGGTTTTCGCATCGGCTGGGTTGCCGCTGGTCAGCACGCCCTGAGAATTCAAAAACTGCAACTGATGAGCACCCTGACCACCAGTGTGCCGATCCAACTTGCGCTGGCGAACTACCTCACCACGCGCAATTACGAACAGCATTTGCGCCAACTGCGACGCAAACTTCACGAACGAAAAAAGGCGATGCTGGAGCAGCTTCATCAGGCGTTTCCGCCCGGAGTGAGTATTACCGACTCCGATGGGGGGTATTTTATCTGGGTTGCACTGCCGATAGGCATGGATGCGATGGCGCTGTATCAGCGCGCGCTGCAAGAAAAGATCACCATCGCGCCGGGGAAAATGTTCAGCCCAGGCGAGCAGTTTGCCCACTGTTTTCGCCTCAACAGCTCGTTTGAACTGACCGAGCAACGCCAGCGGGCGATTTCTCGCTTAGGGGAATTGATTCGTCAGCAGATGGGCAAAGTTTAAGCCACGGCTTTAAGCGACGACGAGGCAGTTTTTGCCCCGGCGTTTAGCCTGATAGAGCGCATTATCTGCCTCCACCAACAACGACTCAACACTGGCTCCGTGTTTCGGATACACCGCCGCGCCGATACTGATGCCGATCCGCAGGCTTTGACCGTGAATGACAATAGGCTGGCCGATGGCATCGATGATCTGCTGCGATTTATGGAAATGTTCGTCGTCGGTATCTGGCAAAATCGCCACAAACTCATCGCCGCCAAAACGGGCCATAATGTCGCTGGAACGAACCGTCGATTTCAGGCGCTGGGCAACAACCTTCAACACCTGATCGCCAACGGCGTGCCCATGGGTATCGTTGATCGCTTTAAAGCCATCAAGATCCATGAAATAGAGCGTAAACGGCTGCTGATGCGCGACTGCTGTATCGAAGTGATTGTGCGCCAACTCATAGAAGTGTCGGCGGTTGGTCATGCCCGTCAGATCATCCTGCGTTGCGAGGCGACGTTCCAATTCCGCGACTTCCTGGCGGCGTTCCACTTCCTGCTGCAAATGCTGCGTCGCCGCCTTGACCGCCTTTCTGACATACAGCTTGTGGCTCAGTATGCGGTACAGACCAATCGCTATCACACCTGTCGACAACAACAGATAAATCCAATACCAAGAAGACAAAATAAAGCTGGTGTGGTTACTGTACGCGTCTTTGCGGCCAGCCATCGATAGCACCCAGCGGCTGTTGCTTAACTGAATCTCGGTTTGCAATACCGGGTTAGCATCGGTATCGATATCCCCCAGTACCAGCGCATTCACAACGCCAACCGGGTTGATGGCGCGGACCGATAAGGAAAACTCTTTGGAGAATTCGGTGATGATCGCCGATTTCAACAAGGCTTCCATATCGATCAACACCGTTGAAAAGCCCCAGAATGTATTGCGCGGCCCCCCCTTTTCCGATGGCAGATAGATCGGTGCACGAGCAATCAGAGCCTGACCACCCTGCAGCAAAGTTAACGGGCCATCGACGATGGTGCGTCTGCCAGAAATCGCTTTCAAGACACTTGCTTTGCGTTTTGGATCTTGCAGCAGATTGTGGCCAAGCGCTTTTTGGTTGCGATCCACATCGGTTACATAAGTCACAATCCCTTTCGGCGCGAGTTGCAAGCTGGTGATGTAAGGCGTTTTCTCTAACACACGGTTGGCGAACGTGGTGAACTCTTCGTCAGTAAAATTGGGGCGCGACATCACAAACGCTTCGAGGCTGTCTGTCAGCCGCAACTTGCTTTCCAGTGTCGCGTCGAGTGTGATTGCCAGCCCCTGCAAACGTTGTTTGTAGAGATAGAGATCGTCACGTTGCTTCCCTTCGTGTTCGATATAACGAAGACTGATCGCAATCGTCAGCCAGATAATGCAAGCCAGCACAACGATAGTAAGATGCAGTGGGTTAGCGTGATAAAGCGTGTTGCGGGCAACATTCTTGTCGGCAATGATGCCGCGGTAAAGAAAGTAGTTGGACGCCAGTCGAATCAAATGGCCGGCAGCATTGGCGTCGCCGTACACTGACGCGTATTGGGTAAAGCAGAATTCGGCCAACATTGTCAGCGCAAAAGAAATCAGCAGATACTTCATCTGACTTGCCGGGTAGCTTTCGCGTCGCCACCACACCCCTATGGCGGCCAGTAACACAAAACTGATCACCGCATATTCGCTGTAGATCTTAAACGGCGTCAGTCCCTGACCTTCAATAAAAGCCTGAGGGAAAATTTCCAGCGGATAAATCGCGCACACCCCAGCCAGCGTGACCAGCACCAGGGCTTTGATGTAGTGCTGCACGTAACGGCACTGAAATGGACAGATAAACACCACAGCAAGTCCGACCGCTTCCACCAAGCGTGCCAGCACCCAGAATTGCGTCGGCGGGTTCGCGCCCAGACCTTCAGCAAACAGTGATCCTTTGTAGCTCATCATATGCGCGAGGTCGACAAACGCCACGCACAGATAGAGTGAACTGAGCAGCGCCAACGGGCGTGCGTCACTTTTTGCCGACGCTTTATAGCCAGCAAGAGCAATCAGTCCGGAGACAAATACCGTAGAGAGTTCAATAACTGCGTGAAAAGTGACAAAGTCTCGGCGCGACAACATCCATAACAGGCCTAAAACCAAAGCCAGTATCAGAGATTGTGTCGTCCTGACAAACGAGCTTTTGTCAGTGAATGGCATACTTTCCAACGCTTCCTATCCTACGCAATTGGTTTTTCGACAGACCGATGTTGAGAATCTAAGTATTCATTGCCGCCAAACAGCCACCGATAATCGGCTCACGTGAGTTGGGCGAGCAAATTAATTTCAGGATAGACGACTTAGTAATAATTTGAATAGTAACGTCGTTCATAAAAGCGGGTCAATTCATTGACAGCAGAAATGTTGTGGCTATCGCCGATGTAATGTAACCACAGCCTCAGTTACATCATTGAAATATCAAATATTTGACGCGGGATTAATCTCATATTCAGCAAGGCTATTCAACTAAAGGGTTAGGAGAGAAGCACGTTGCGCGGCTGTTTATTATTGACGAGTTTAATGTCTCAATCCCGCCAGTTTGCCCCTTAAGTGGTGTGGTGATGTCTACCGCTTCACCATTAAAATAGCCTCTTTATTCCAAGGGGTTAACATGTCCAACAAACCCGACCGCCTCACCGCTATGCAGCAGATCATCGACGCGGTGCAACAGGAATTCCCGCTGTATAAACAAGACACCTTTGTTTGCGGCCCAAACAATACCTGTGTCGGCTGCCCGAAAAAACTGATGGAACTGGTCGACAGCGAACTCAGCTACTGGCAACACCAGGTGAAGCGCGGCTTACCGCCCTCGTTCGACGAACTCAACCGATTTGGCAAATTGTGCAAAAACGTGCGCCGCGCTCTGGTGCGCAATGGTCGAATCGCGTTCACTGAGCGGTAAAAATCCACCAGCAGATCTGGTGGTTGAAAGAGAGAAAAAAGCGCTCGAATGAGCGCTTTTTAATTTAGTTGACCGTACCGCTGGGAAACGCTTTGCTGCCCAAGCGATACCCCTCAACTGTTTTGCCGTAGAAGCCATCATGGGCGTGGTACTGCTTGAGGTTGGCATCCAGATCGCCTTTATATCGTGGATCTTGCGGACGCTCGTGACTGTTGACGTACGCCGCCACATCCCACGCTTCTTGCACGGTTAGCTGAACGCTCTTACCCAGCGGCATGTTTTCATAGATAAAAAACGCCGCCGTGTTGATACGGTGCATGCCTGCGCCCCAGTTGTAGGCATACTCGCCCCACAGCGGCGGAATGTAAGAACGCCCTGTTGCATCGGCCATGCCCTGTCCGTCTGCCGCATGGCAGGTTGAGCAGTTTTTGGCATACACGTCTGCGCCACGTTCGCGCGACGGTGCTTGCTCTGGATTGGCGAGCTTCGGATAGCCACGCCCGGCCAGATTGCCACGTTTCTCGACCGGCAGCGCTTTGGCAATCACGTCCGGCAGCGGGAACGACTCAATTTTGCCACCCGTTTGTAGCTGCTTGGCATCCAGCGCCGGAACCGGCTGATCGCCAAGACCATACTGATCCATCAAACCGCCTATCGCCAACCAGTACGCATAAGCGCTCAGCGCCACCAGCTCCGGTGAATCGTACTCAGGCGGCTTACCATTCATCGAATACTGAAAACAGCCCTGAATGCGGTCGGCGTAGCTGTTTACCCGGTCGTTCTTTTTGCGATAGGCCGGATACGCCATGTACGCCGCCCACAGCGGCGCCGCGTTCGGTTTACGTCCCGCCTGCATGTGGCAGTTGACGCAGTTCTGATCGTTGCCGACATACTGGCCACGCATCTGCTGTGAATTCACAAACAGCGAATAACCGTGTTTGACCTGACGGCCAAATTCATCGTCGGGAATCGTGCTCAAATCGCGCGGCACCAGATACTCGGCCTGCGACGATTTCTTTACCGCGGGGAGTTCTGTCTGACGATCAGGCAGCTCTGTCGTAGCTATAGCCAGCGCTGGCAACAGACTGAGCGTTAAAAGGGAAAATGCAAATTTCATGAGCTCTCCTGCAGCAATCAGTAACGGAACGACGCGAAGTAAAACGCCAGATTCTCAATTTCATCATCCGTCAACTTGCCGGCAATGGTCGCCATCATGTTGAGCGGGTCGCCTTGACGCGTACCGTTTTTCCAGCTGTGGAGCTGATTTTTCAGGTAATCGGCATGCTGGCTGGCCAAACGCGGGAATGTCGCTACGCCCATTCCACTAGCACCATGACACGTTGAACACGCCGGAATGTTGCGGTCCCAATCTCCCTGATAAATCAGCTTGCGATAGGGGTTGCTGATGTCGGCCTGATCGCCGCGCTGTTCAAGATGGGTAAATTGGTACGTCGGCAGTGCTGAGTAGTAATCCAGCACACTTTTGCGCACCGCAGGATCGCTCAACCCTTGCGCCATCGCCGTCATCATCGGGTTCTGGCGCTCGCCAGAAATAAAGAGTGCTATTTGGGTTTGCAGGTATTGGCTATCCAGCCCGGCTAACATCGGCGCCACATTGGGCTGGCCTTTGCCGTCGGCGCCGTGACAACTGACGCAGACTTCGCCTTGGACAGGCATGGCAGCCGCGTGGACACCGCTGGTCGCGGCAAACAATAACAGCGCCGCGGCGGAAAATAATTTGGACATGCTGACTCACTATGACTTTATTGCTCTCCTCCCTATTGTCAACTTTGACACTAACGTCAGCTATTGTGGATTTCCACATATTTACCGAGCAAGCCGAGTGACCACCGATACGTATTTACCGTGGAAAAAAGGCGCAGTGGCTTAAGTCTACTGCGCCGGTGTGGTGTGCAGGGTTTCCTACGCTTTGCGAATCCGCGCTGGCAGGGATTGGCGAGCCGCCGCGCCGACCACCCAGTCGAGCAGCACGCCCGGGCTTTGCCGGGTTGGGTCAATCAAGCCGATATCGTTGATGTTGACGCCATCGCTGCGCTTCATTCTGACCGGTTGCTGCTTGTCGCCAATCCAGTGCGACCGCTCGCCGAGTTCAGTATGACCAAAGCCGTGCTCGAAACCGAGCGTGCCGGGGCGAATACCCTCCAGCACCATCGCCACCGCCGTTATCTGCGCACTCGGGGTTTCAATCACAAACCGATCACCCGTTTCAATCCCCGCCGCCTTGGCATCGCGTGGATGCATGTAGACCGGATTGTCACCTTTGATCGCGTTGAGACGGGGCGACAAATTCGACACTGCGCTGTGAATGTTGGATTTAAAGTTGGTCAGACTGAATGGCCATTCATGCGGCGGATAACGCGCTTCCAGCGGCGTGCCGTCGGCCAGTTTTTGCGGATACCAGGTCGGACAGCCGCTGTAGCGTTCGCCAGTCATGGTATTGCGCGACGTCGCCAGTTTTTCGTTCCATATCGCAACCGGATTGACCCATTTGTATTTCATGGTGTCGCCTTTGTAGGCTTCGGTTGCATCCTCAAACCGCCCGCCACGCGCAAAGATGTACGCCACCCGCTTCATTTCGTCCACCGTCAATGCCTGCTGCATGGCGGGCATCAGGCGCTCCAGCCCTGACCACGCAATGTCTTCCGCCGTCACTTCCGGTACGCCGCCTTTGACATACGCCAGGTTGGCCGCCGAACGTAGATAGAAATCTTCCGCACTGTGAATGCCGTGCCAGTTGCCATCAGCATCGGCAATGGCATTGTCACCAAAACCGCCGAGCTGCATTTTCTTTGCCACGTCGATCAAAAAGTTTTCCAGACAGATCGAGCGCCCATCCGCCGTTTTGGCCGTGCGCGGCGCCACAACCGGCCAGCGCGCCGTGACGGTTTTAACGGGCACGTCATGCCACGGCCCGGCCATGCCCCAGCTTTCGTACGTGACGGTATCCGGCACGATGTAGTCCGACAGCGTGGTGGTTTCGTTGATGAACGCATCGACCGATACGATCAGCCCCAACTGTTTCGGGTCTTTGAGTTTTTCTTCCAGCAGCGCTTTGAGCCCCGGCACCCCGTAGATCGGATTGGCAATGTGGTTGATCCACGCTTTGATGCGATACGGATAGCCGTCCATCGCCGCCGACAAGTGTTCGGTCAGCAGCGGCGCGGATATCGGATACCACGGCGCACGTGTTGGGTAAGGCGACTCTCCGGCCGCTACGCGGCGCCGGTATTCACTGCTTTTGTGATACGGGAATTTGCTCCGCGACAGGAAAATGCCTTTGGGTGCGACTTTGCCGGCAAACTGGTTGAAGTTGTAACGCGGGCCGTCTCCCGACGTCGGATAACCGCCCGCTTTGGCCATTGCGCCGCCTTTGCGGTTGATGTTTCCCACCATCGCATTGAGCATCATGATGGTGAACGCGTTATAAAACCCGTTGGTGTGCATGTTGCCGCCGTGGGTGTCCACCACCGCTTTGGTGCCATAGCTGGTAAAGCGCTGTGCCAGCGCGATGATTTGCTCCTCGCTGATTCCGCACTGCTGGCTGTAATAGGCTAGGTTGTATTTAAACGCCTGCTCTTTGAGGTGCTGCAACGACGATTTGACCGTGACGGGCTTGCCCGCCACCATCACCTCGCGCGTGACAAACAGCGCCGCTTCGTGTGGTTCGGTATTAAGCGCGAACTCGTCACTGCTTGCACTCACCACCACATACGGATCGCTGTCTGAACGCGCTTCACCGTCAAACGGCAACCCGACATCCGACGCGCGCAAAAAACTGCCGCAACGCGGATGCTGCTCGTCACTGATCACCAAATGGGTCGCGTTGCACCAGTGCGCCGTGCCGGCACGCTGCATCGCAGCCACACCCGGCTGAGCCAGAAATGTTTGGTTGTAGCGCTGATTGGCGATGATCCACTGAATCATACCAAGCACCAACGCAGAATCGGTGCCCGGTTTGATTGCCAGCCAATCGTTACGATCGCCCGCCGCTAGGCTCGACGACCCCGCTGGCAGGCTGGGCGTGACCACGGTGTATTCGAGTTTGCCTTCGCTACGCGCATTGGCAAGCTGGCGCGCCTGACGCTTGAACGGGTTACCCGCCTGCGCCGGTGACATGCCGATAAACAGAATGTACTCGGCGTGGTCAAAATCCGGTTTGAGGTGAGCGTATTTATCCAAATCGTTGAGGAATGCGCCGCTGCCGGCACGAAACGCGTAGCCGCAATACGAGCCGTGATGGCCGAAGTTGCGCGTGCCGAAACTGTTAAACGCAAAGCGCTTGATGATGTCATCCCGCCCCTCGTTACTGGCATTGGTCACCAGCAACTGGTTGGCTTTCGGACCATATTCCGGATTGTCGGTATCCAGCGGCGTGGTGAGGTCGCGAATGGCACGCAACCCCTCAACGTGCCCTTCGCCAAACAAGTCGCCCCCTTCGACAATCTCCTCAATCAACTGCTCGTAGCTGATCGGCTCCCAGCGCCCTTCACCACGTTTGCCAACCCGTTTCAGCGGCTGCGTGATTCGGTAAGGGCTGTTTTGCATGTCCAGCATTGCATTGCCGCGCGCGCACGCCGTTGAACGGCCTTGCAGCCCCGCTTCGCCCGCCATACTCAGATAAGCGTCTTTGACCGGCGTCGCAAACGGAATCGCATTTTGCTGTGAGAGTGGATGATACGGGTTACCGCTGATGCGCAGTATGTCATCGTTGCGATTGTCGATGCGCACGCGCAGGCCGCACAGCGTCCAGCAACCAAAACACATTGAGGGGGCAACGCGCTGATTCGGATTGGGGATCAGATTGCCGTTGCGATTAACGCGGTATTCCGGCTCCAGCGAATTACCATGATGCGGATCGCGGGTGGCCTGCCCGGCTTTACCCTCCACAATCCCTTCCACCATGTGTTTGGTGGTGGTTGCGTAACCGGCGGCAAATGCGCCCACACCACCGACGGCAAGGCCCGACTTCAAAAACTGACGGCGTTTGTTGTCCATGTTCTGTTTCTCCTACTCGTGGTGTGTCAGTACGGATGAGGGATGGGTTTGCGCGCGGTGTTGCACCAGCTCACTGCCCAGCAGTGCCAGCGCCAGCCACAAACCAAACATGCCCGCGATGCCGAGCGCGCCATTGGCGCCCCAAGGCAATTCATACGGATAAGGCCCGACATCGAACTTAGGAATGGTCTGTACCTGCATCATAGTGACCCAGCGTACCAACCAAGCGGCGACAAGGCTGAGTGCCATCATGCCAATCAAACCCAACCCGCGGGTTCGGTCGTGCAGGCTGAAAAACGCCCATGCGATACAGCCCAGCAGCGCCGCGGTGAGCAGTGCCAGATGCTGCGTCCATTGCGCATTTTCATACAGCGAAAACGTTGGGTTATTGGCCGCCCAAATCGGCACTAAAATCAGCGCCAGCACCGCACTGAGCGACACGGTTTTCTTCAGTAAACTGAGATCAAAGCTGCTCAGTTGCGCCGAAATGGCTTTCGGCACCAGCAGATAAACAAACAGGCTAAAACCCACGGCGGCCAGAAACGCGGTGACAAACCACAACAGCGGCGCGGCGGGTTGATGCCACAGCGGACGAGCGCTCACGGCGGCAATTTCCGCGCCGGTATAGAGCGCAATCGACAGCCCCGAAAGCATGGTCAGCGTCGCCACCAGCAGCATTAAACGGCGCGAGGTGCGCCACTGGCCGAGCGACAGTTGACCAACCCAGCGCAACACCAAACCGCGGCTTTGCTGCAGCGCAATCAAATCGACGCGCAGATAAAGCCAAGCCGTCGCCACCGCCAACGCTGAAAATAGCGGCAGAAACAGCGAGCCCAGCGACATCCACGACCACGGCGTGATGTAAGCGTAGAAGTGCCACGCTCTGCCGGGTTGATGCAAATCGCCGGTCAGGGCCAGCGGGCCAACCATGGCGCCAATTGCCAACGTGAGTGCCAGCGCAGCGCGCAAACGGTGACTGCTGCGCCTTTCAAACAGCAACGCAATCAAAAAGAGTATGGCCGCGGCGTACGCCGAGCCAATGTAGAAGAAATACTGCACCGCCCACGGTAACCAGGCGATCGCTTGCGACGGAACCAACACTTCGGTGATGTTCATGCGTGGCCTCCTTGCGGCTCGTAAATGGCGGCTTTGCCTTGAATGTGCGAGGTAAAGCGTTCATCCATGCCGAGATAAAACACATGCGGCTGGGTATTGGCTTCCGGTTTCAGCACTTTCAGTTCGCCTTGATGCTGCGCCATCAACTGGCGAATCTGGCTGGTTGCATCGTTTAAGTCGCCGATAATGCGCGCGCCGCCGACACAGGTTTCCACGCACGCCGGCAGCAAGCCCTGTTCCAGACGGTGCGCACAGAAGGTGCATTTATCTGCCGTCAGGGTGTGTTCGTTGATCACCCGCGCATCGTAAGGACACGCCTGCACACAATAGGCACACGCCACACAGCGACTGTTGTCCACCATCACAATGCCGTCCTCACGCTGAAAAGTGGCCTGTACCGGACACACTGCTACACACGGTGGGTTATCGCAGTGGTTGCACAAGCGCGGCAGCGTGAACGCTTTCACCTGCTGAGTCGCCTGCGAGCCATCCGTTAAGGTCACTTCGTACTGTTTGACGGTGGTACGAAACTGGCCGATAGGCATCTGATTTTCAACACTGCACCCGACCGTGCAGGCCTGACAGCCCACGCATTTGCGCAGGTCAATCAACATCGCATAGCGTTTGCCTGTTTGACCTTTCCGGTCCGGCGCTTGGTTATTGCGTATCACGGTGCTGGCCGTTGCCGTGCCAATCCCGGTCACCGGGATTAACGCAGCACCAGCGGTCACCGCGCTGAGAAAACGTCGTTTGGTGTAATCCATCACTCACCTACTGAAGTTGGTTGGGTGAGTTGATTGTCAGCAATGCGCCGCGCGGTCGGTATTGTGGTTTTCCACATACCCGGCGGTTCATTGATCTAAAACAAATGGGGCGTGGTACGGGTTGCTGTTATCCTAGTCGCCAATTGATGCATTCAGGGATGAAGACCACATGTTCACTTCGTTAGTTCGCCGTTTGATGTTCCCCATACTGCTGGGGTTGTGCTTGTTGAGCGCGCAAAGCATCGCGGCGCAAGAGGCGGCCAATCAAGTTAAGTCTTCCAAAATCAAGCCTGTCGTTGATGTTGGAGTGTTGGCGATTCGCGGCAATCTGGCCGCGGAGCAGCGCTGGCAACCAACCATCGAATGGCTCAATCAACACATTCCGGATGCCGAGTTTGTGCTGCATCCGCTCGATTTAAACGGCATGCTGAATGCGGTGAAATCGCAGAGCATGGACTTTATCGTCACCAACCCCGGTCAGGCGGTGCGCCTCGGCAGGCAGTACGAACTGTCGTGGATGGCAACGCTCACTAATCGCGCGCCGAGCCATTCTAACTACGCCATCGGTTCGGCGTTGGTGGTACGGGCCGATTCCCCTTATCAGCAACTGGCGGATATCGCCGGACATCCGATGGCCGCGGTCTCCGAGCGCGCTTTTGGTGGCTACCTCACGCTGCGCTA
The DNA here is from genome assembly GCF_023920125.1 of Vibrio sp. LQ2. Classification (NCBI taxonomy): domain Bacteria; kingdom Pseudomonadati; phylum Pseudomonadota; class Gammaproteobacteria; order Vibrionales; family Vibrionaceae; genus Vibrio; species Vibrio sp. LQ2. The sequence goes on along the minus strand of NZ_CP085308.1, from coordinate 323,720 downwards.
TCAGGTGTTAGAACTTGGCTTTCATCCGAATGATTTTTTCGCCAACGTGCGCTTTTTAGGGTTCCCGATTGACGCCAACCTCTATCAGTTGCGTGATGGGTTTGTCGACGCGGCGGTCGTACCCGCGTGTTTGCTGGAAACCATGACCCGTGAAGGGCTGCTGGAGGCCAATCGCTATCGCGTGCTCAACGTCGACACCAACGCAGATTTCCATTGTCAGGTATCAACTCACCTTTATCCGAATTGGTCGTTTGCCAAAACCGACCGCGCATCGGCGCCTCTCGCCAAACAAGTCACCCGCGCGTTGCTTGCCATGCCTGCCGGAAGCCCGGCCGCCATCGCCGCTGGTGCGTCCGGTTGGACCTCGCCCGTCAGCTTGCTGTCCATCGATAAACTCTATCAGGCGCTCGATCTGCATCCATTGCAGGAGCCGTGGTGGAAAGAGGCGATCCGCTGGCTGCGTTTTCATCAGGAGTGGGCTTGGGCGCTGTTTATCGTCGTCGTGGTATTGAACGCCTACCACTTCTGGCTCGAATACCGGTTTAGCAAAAGCCAACAAGCACTGGAGAAAACGCAGCTGCGCCTCAAAGAGAAAAGCGAACAGTTGGAACACGCGCAGCGCGTGGCAATTGTGGGCGAACTCGGCAGCAGCTTGGCGCATGAAATCAATCAGCCACTGGCGGCAATTCGCAACTACAGTGAAGGCGGTTTGCTGCGCGTGGCAAAACAGCGCCCGACAGAAGAGATCACGCCGGTGTTTGAGAAGATTCAGGCGCAGGTCGATCGCGCCGATGCGATTATCAATCGGCTGCGTAACCTGATCAAAAAACGCAGCCTTGAAAAGCAGCCGTGCAACATCGAAACCCTGCTCGACGAGACACTGGAGCTGATGCACTACCGCTTGCAAAAATACGAGGTGGCGATCAGCCGCAGTAGCGAAGGCGACGTCATTGCCGTGGAAGCAGACCGCGTCGGTATGCAGCAAGTGCTGGTGAATGTGCTCAGCAATGCCATCGACGCCTGCCTGCTGTATCAAGAGCGTGAAGTATCCGGCAGTTATCAGCCCAAAATCGCGCTACATACTGATTATCAGCCCGAGACGCTGTACATTCGCGTGGTCGATAACGGCACCGGACTGGAACACGGCACCCCGAGTGAAGCGTTTGTCAGTCACAAAGCGCATGGCCTCGGATTGGGTCTGGCCATTTGTCGCGATGTGATGGAAAGCCATGGCGGGCAAATCAGCCTAATGTCCGTCGAGCCACACGGCTGCATCGTCAGCCTTTCTCTGCCCTATTGGGCGTAAATTCAGGAGCGCATGAATGAGTGAATCGAATCCACACCTGCCCGTCTATGTGGTTGATGACGATGAATCGGTGCGTGATTCTCTGCAATTTATGCTGCAAGAGCACGGTTTCCACGTCACCACCTTTGCCAGCGGCAAGGCGTTTCTCGACCACATCAATCCGCTCAAACCTGGCTGCGTGATTTTAGACAGCCGCATGCCCGAGCTGCGCGGCCAGCAAGTGCACCAACGGCTCAACGAGGCCAACAGCCCGCTGGCGATCATCTATCTGACCGGTCACGGCGATGTACCGATGGCGGTGGATGCGCTGCAAGCGGGCGCGATTCACTTCTTTCAAAAACCCGTCAAAGGCGACGAACTCGCCGCCGCCATCACGCAAGGGCTGCAACAGTCAGCATCGAAGCTGGATCTGCTGGCAGCAAAAGCCGCATTTGAATCGCTGACGACACGCGAGAAAGAGATCCTCAAACTGCTGATTGCCGGTAAACGCAACATTCGTATCGCCGACGAGCTGTGCATTGCGCAGCGCACTGTCGAAGTGCATCGCGCGAATCTGATGAAAAAGTTTGCCGCCAGTACCGTGGCCGAACTTGCCTACGTCTACGGCCAACTGGCCAAGGTGATGCGATGAACACCAACGGCGCGGTTCCTTGTCTGCTCACCACCTGGTCGCGCAGCGAACAGATGCTGTTTCGCTGGCTGGTGAAACGCTGTGGCGATCGCGATCTGGCGGTGGATGTTTTACAGGAAACGTTTCTCAAAGCACTGCAAATGAATCAGTCCTTTTGTGAAATCGAACATCAGAAAGCCTGGCTGTTCCGCGTGGCCGCCAATGCGCTCACCGATGAGTGGCGCCGCCATCAGCGTGATGATGAACTGTGCGATGCCGCCATACCGACGTTAACAGCAAACACTGATGAACCTGAAGCGGTTGACGGGCTGACACAGTGTCTACCCACCGCGCTGGAGCGGCTCAGCGAGGACGACCGTGAAATTCTTCAGGCCTGCGATCTCAATGGCCTCAGTCAACAAGCCTTTGCCGAGCAAAAGCAGTTACCGCTCTCCACCGTAAAATCCCGTATTCAGCGCGCCCGCGCTAAGCTGCGTGATCAATTGAAGACGCACTGTCACATCCGCTTTGATGACAACCACAAAATCTGCTGCTTTACTCCTTCCCCCCTAAAATAATCACTTATTTTTGCGTCTTTTTCCGGCCTGCGCCGTCTTGTCTGTGAGATGAGTTTTTCTCCAACAACTAGGACAAGGAAACAACATGTTTGCGCTTTTTACCGCTCTCGCCGACTGGCTGACCTATTCTATCTTGGCACTGTCACCGCGCACGCAACTGGCCGAGGCGGTACACTTTTTCATTGAGGATGTCAGCAAGATTTTTGCACTGCTGCTGGTGATGATTTATTTCATTGCCCTGCTGCGCGCATCGATGAATGTTGAGCGGGTGCGCGATTACCTTGCGGGGCAACATCAGTTTCTTGCTTATGGCTCTGCCAGCGTTTTTGGTGCCGTAACGCCGTTCTGCTCCTGCTCCAGCATTCCGGTCTTTCTGGGTTTCACCACAGCGGGAATCCCTTTGGGGATCACGATGGCGTTTCTGATCACATCGCCACTGGTTAACGAAGTGGCCGTGGTGCTGCTATGGGGTCTGCTCGGCTGGAAGCTGACCCTGTGGTATGTCGTCATCGGCATCACCATTGGCATTTTGTGTGGCTGGCTGCTGGATAAAATCCGCGCGGATCGTTGGTTGCAACCCTTTGTTTCGGATGCACTGACCCAAGGTCATTCCGCGCCCACAACCAGAGCGTCGAGCGACGCAATCCAAATGACACTGAACCAGCGTCACCAGTTTGCCAAGGGCGAAGTACGCGCGATTGTCAGCCGGGTGTGGAAATGGGTCATCATCGGCGTTGGTGTCGGGGCTGGTTTACACGGGTTTGTTCCCGCAGGCTGGCTCACTGACAACCTCGGAAGCGGTCAGTGGTGGTCGGTGCCAGCCGCGGTATTGGTGGGCATTCCACTCTATTCCAATGCCACTGGCATCATCCCGGTGATGGAAAGTTTACTGACCAATGGCCTGCCGCTTGGCACTACGCTCGCGTTTTGCATGAGTACCGTCGCCGCCAGCGTGCCGGAATTTGTCATGCTCAAACAGGTGATGCAGTGGCGATTGCTGGCGTTGTTATTCGGCTTATTGCTGGCGGCCTTTACTCTGATCGGCTGGCTATTCAACCTCATCATTTTGCTCTAAGGAGTTTTATCATGCGACATTTCAAAGTATTAGGTTCTGGCTGCACCAACTGTCAGAAAACCGCGGCACTGATTGAACAGGTAGCCAATCAACTGGCTATTGAGGTCCGTGTGGAAAAAGTCACGGATATCACCGCCATTCTGCACTATCAGGTGATGTCGACCCCGGCAGTGGTTGAGAATGAACAGGTCATCCACGCAGGCAGTGTACCCAACGAAAATATGATTCGCGGTTGGTTAAACGAGCCGGGAAAACCATAGCACTCCATCCCCATGGCTGAAGAAGCAGCATTCACTCAGCCATGGGACCGAACCCTGAATACATTGATAAAACGCACCAATAACAACACTTATGTTACAAATATTAATGTTTTGTTTCACAGAATGCTGTTCGATTTCTTAATATGCAACACGCGCAACGTGAGTGACACTGCAAAGCTGTAAACCCTGAAAAAACTTAAAGAGTCTTAAGCTAATCTTAAGTTTAGATTTGCATCATGCGTCCACAGTTTCACTTTCGGGTTCTTTTTGATGTCGAACTTCAGCCGTTTTACTTTTCCTCGTATTCCGATGAGCATGACCACGCTCATTGTCGTATTCGCAGTGTACTTTGGTACGGTGATGAACTATCCCGTGCTGAAAACTATTTTTCATTTAAGTGCGGATGTCTCTAATCCGCTGTTTGCGTATACGGCACCTCTGCTGCTGACTTGCGCTTTCATTATCATTTTCTCAGCGTTCGCCTGGCCGTATTTCTTCAAACCGTTTATGGCGTTTGTGGTACTGACGTCTGCCGCTGCGTTGTATGCGGAAGTGAACTTCCAGACTCTGTTTGACACCACCATGATGGAAAGCGTGTTTGAAACTAACTCGTCTGAAATTTCGTTCTATCTCAACTCAGCAACGGTGCTTTACCTGTTGGGTTTTGGCGGACTGCCTTGTCTGTTCCTCGCAATGGTACGCATCAAGCCATACCGTACCTGGACGCGCGCAATCGTCTCTCGCGTGGGCGTGGTGCTGATTGCGGTCGCGGGCATCGGTCTGGTCGCCGGAACCAGCTACAAAGATTACGCCTCGGTGGGTCGTAACAACCATTACCTGAATAAGATGATCATTCCGGCGCACCTGTACAACGGCGCGAAATACCTGAATAAAACCTACTTCGAAACCAAACTGGCTTATCAGACGCTTGGCTCAGATGCCAAAGTGACCGCAGCACCAAACGGCAAACCCACTCTGATGGTGGTTGTACTGGGTGAAACAGCCCGTGCAATGAACTTTGCGTACAACGGTTACAACCGCGACACCAACCCGTACACCAGAGACATGGGCTTGATTGCGTTTCAGGACGTCTCTTCCTGTGGTACTTACACGGCGTTATCAGTGCCATGCATGTTCTCGAACATGACTCGCGACACGTACAACAAACCTCGCGCAGCCGCGCAGGACAATGCGCTGAACGTGCTGCAACACGCTGGGGTTGATGTGCTGTGGATTGATAACGATGGCGGTGACAAAGGCGTGGCCGACAAACTGCCGTACATCTCTATCGATGCGTCCCTGAAAAACAACGACTGTAACGGTTCGACCTGTTTTGACGTGGCGATGATGACCGATGCGAAGAAATTCATCGACGACGGCTCTCATAACAAACTGCTGGTTCTGCACACGATTGGCAGCCACGGCCCGACTTATTGGCAGCGTTACCCGGATGCTCAAGCGCCGTTCCAACCTGCCTGCAACCGCAGCGACATCGAAAACTGTAACGACAAACAGATCGTCAACGTCTACGACAACACGCTGGTGTACACCGACTATGTGCTGGCACAAGTGATCAACGAGCTGAAAAGCGTGTCGAACGATTACAACGTAATGCTGACGTACATTTCAGATCACGGGGAATCTCTGGGTGAAAGCGGCCTGTATCTGCATGGCACACCGTACGCGATTGCACCAAAAGAACAGACTCATGTGCCTTGGCTACTTTGGATGCCAGAGAAATATGCACAGCAGAAAGGATTGAGTACTCAGTGCATCAAAGACAAAGCGCAGAACAGCACCTTGTCGCACGACAACTTGTTCCATAGCTTGCTCGGCTTATATGGAGTGCGTTCACAAGTTCAGAATCCAGAACTGGATATTACGCAAAGCTGCCTATTAAATTCATAGTCCAGATTTATAGAGTACTCATTAAATGCAACAAGAAGTAATCATTAAGCGTACTGGTGTTCACCGTATTGCTTATACCTTTGTTCACAGTTTTAACGGATTTAAATGGCTTTGTAAGCACGAAGCCGCTTTTCAACAGGAGTTGATGCTCTTTGTTCCACTGACGATTTTTGCCTTCTGGCTGGATTTGCCAGCCATGCACACCTTGCTGGTGATGCTGAGCATGGTGTTCGTGCTGTTTGCTGAAATGGTGAATACGGCGATTGAGGCCGTCGTGGATCGCGTGGGTCTGGAATATCACACCTTATCTGGCGTAGCGAAGAACATCGGTTCTGCGCTGGTGCTGCTGAGTATGGCCTGTTCACTGGCCGTTTGGGGTACTGTGTTATGGCTACGCTGATTTCTGTCCTGACGGGCGAACGTTCGAAGTTTAAATTCGGCGCTCTGTTGCCGCTGCTGTGCTTTGCGCTGATTGATCTGGTCCTGCTGAGCCTCTCACGCCTGATGCTTTCGGTATGGCAAAGCGAGCGTGTGTTCTCCACTACCGACTTCGGCCAGATTTTTATCGGTGGCCTGCGCATCGATATTTCCTCAATTGGTTATCTGTTTGCGCCCGCTTTGCTGCTGGTGATTGCAGCGACCCTGCTACGTGCAACCCGTTATATTCGTCTGCCACTTAAAGTTTATTTGGTCGGCGGCAGCCTGCTTTTCCTGTTCTTTGAACTGATCACCCCCACCTTTATTCTTGAGTACGATCTGCGTCCGAACCGTCTGTTCATCGACTATCTGATCTATCCGAAAGAAGTGTTTTCGATGCTGGTTTCCGGCTACAAAACCGAGATTCTGGTGACATTCGTTGTTCTGTTCGTTGCCGCCCGACTGTTGGGTAAAGCGTTTGACGCGGTGTGGAGCTCAGATGTGAAAGGTGCGCTGGTATCGCAAATTGCGATGCAGTTGGTTCTGACCTGTCTGTTGGTGCTTGGCGCTCGCGGCACGTTGGAACACCGCCCAATCAACCCAGCGTTGGTGGCGTTCTCTACCGACCACTTACTGAATGACCTGAGTCTCAACTCGGCTTACTCCGTGGCCTTTGCCTGGAAACAAGCAAAGAGCGAAATGTCGAGCTCCGATTTTTACGGTCCAATGGATCAGAAAGCGCTGCTGAGTGAAATTCACCGCACGCTGCAAAACCCGAACGCGGATTTTGCCGACCCGAATGCGCCGACCAAAACCATGCATACCACCAGCTTCCCGGGTCGTAAAAAGAATCTGGTGATCCTGTTGCAAGAGAGCTTGGGTGCCCGTTATGTGGGTAAACTCGGCGGCCTGCCGCTGACACCAAACCTCGACAAAATCATGGATGAAGGTTGGAACTTCACTCGCCTCTACGCCACGGGTACACGTTCGGTGCGCGGTATCGAAGCGGTGGTCACCGGTTTTACGCCAACACCTGCGCGTGCAGTGGTGAAGCTGGGTAAATCACAGCAGAACTTCTTTACTCTGGCGAGTTTCCTGGGCAATCAGGGTTACCACACCCAGTTTATCTACGGCGGTGAAGCGCACTTCGACAACATGAAAACCTTCTTCCTTGGTAACGGTTTTCAGGACATCGTTCAGGGCAGCGATTTCGACAAAGTCGATTTCACCGGCTCTTGGGGTGCGTCGGATGAAGATCTGTATGATCAGGCCAACAAAGAATTTACCGAACTGCATCAGCAAGGTAAGCCGTTCTTCAGTCTGGTGTTCACTTCATCGAACCATTCACCTTTCGATTACCCGGACGGTAAAATTACTCCGTACGATAGCGATAAGCAGACCCGTAACAATGCGGCGAAATACTCTGACTACGCACTGGGCGAATTTGTGAAGAAAGCCAAGCAGTCGGAATACTGGAAAGACACCATTTTTGTGGTGGTGGCAGACCACGACTCGCGTGTGTACGGTGCCAGTTTGGTACCTGTGCGCCACTTCCACATTCCCGCGGTGATTTTCGGTAACGATGTTCCGCACAAAGTGGATGATCGTCTGGCAAGCCAGATTGACCTGGGCCCGACGCTGCTGTCCCTGATTGGTGCCTCTGGTGAACACCCGATGTTGGGCAATGACTTTACCAAGCCGCTGACAGAATCTCAGCCACGTGCCCTGCTTCAATACGACAAGAACTTCGCTTACCTCAAACAGGGCAAAGCCGTTGTCTTCCAGCCGGATAAAGCGCCGCAGACCTTCCTGCTGGACGGTGAAAACCTCACACCGACTCAGCCGGATGAAGCACTGGCTCAGGAAGCGCATGCCTACGCCAACTTCGGCAGCATGGCGTATCAAAAAGGTTGGTACCAGCCTTAACCAGAGCCCTGAATAGCAAAACGCCAGATAGTCACTATCTGGCGTTTTTGTTTCTGGCCTTGAATCGAATTAACGATTGGCGTCTGCAGTTTGGCGAGCGCGTGGCGCGCCATTGCCATTGTTGCGGCGTCTTGGCTTGTTCGCTTTCGCAGCCCCTGAGTTCTGCTCACCCGCTTTGCCCGAACGCGCACCGTTGCGCTGTTTTGGTTTCGCGCCTTCAGGCTGTTCTTTCTTCGCCTGAGGATTGCCATGGCGTGGCTTACCTGGTTTAGCCCCGGCGTTTGCCTGACCTGGTTTTTTACCATTGGCCGCAGGCTTGTCGCCTTGCGCTTTGCCTTCACCCTGCACGGCTGGCTTTTTCGGTTTCTTTGGCTTTTTCGGTTTGATTGGACGAGTATCCAGTTTAGATTCCGGCACTGCGTTGGTTGGTTTAAAGCCTTCCAGTTCCACACGTGGCAATACTTGCTGAATCAGACGTTCAATGCCGAACAGATCCGGCGCTTCAACAGCACACACCAACGAGATGGCACGACCCGCTTCGCCAGCACGGCCCGTACGACCAATGCGGTGTACGTAGTCTTCCGCCACATTTGGCAGTTCAAAGTTCACCACTTGTGGAAGCTGTGGAATATCGATGCCACGCGCGGCGATATCAGTTGCCACCAGTACACGCAGTTCACCGGATTTAAATTCAGCCAGTGCCGTCGTGCGTGCGCCCTGACTCTTGTTACCGTGAATCGCAGCAGCTTTGATGCCCTCTTCATTCAAAAACGCCGCCAGCTTGTTCGCGCCACGCTTGGTGCGGGTAAACACCAGCACTTGTTGCCAGTTGCCGTCTTTGATCAGTTTCACCAGCATCGGTGCTTTCTTTTTCACGTCCGCCGGATACACACACTGCTCAACGGTTTTTGCCGTCGAGTTCGCCGGGTTGACCGAAATCTCCACCGGATCGTTCACCAAACCTTTCGCCAGTGCGCGAATTTCGTCAGAGAAGGTGGCCGAGAACAGCAGGTTCTGACGTTTCTTTGGCAGTAGTTCAAGAATCTTACGGATATCGCGGATAAAGCCCATGTCCAGCATGCGGTCGGCTTCGTCCAGCACCAGCACTTCCAGTTGGTCAAATTTGACCGCGTTCTGGTTATACAGATCCATCAGACGACCCGGCGTCGCTACCAGTACATCCGCCCCTTTACGTAGGCGCAGCATTTGTGGGTTGATCTTCACGCCACCAAACACCACCGCACTGCTCAGCGGCAGATGACGGCTGTAGGTAAACACGCACTCTTGTACCTGAGCCGCCAGTTCACGGGTCGGAGTCAGGATCAGGGCACGTACCTGGTTGCCACGTACACGCGGGCCTCCGCTCAGGCGTTCCAGAATCGGCAGGGTAAATCCGGCGGTTTTACCTGTACCTGTCTGAGCCGCGGCCATCACATCCTTGCCTTGTAGCACAGCAGGAATGGCTTGTGCCTGAATTGGAGAAGGCGTTTCGTAACCTTTTTCCTTGATAGCTTGGAGGATTGGTGCAGACAGACCTAACGAGGTAAAACCCATAGTTGATTCTCAATAGTTAATAGAAAGGAGATTCGCAGCCAAATGTGACCACGAAAGTCCGGCATTCTGAATCTTTTAAGCTTCGGGTTCAACCAGTAATTACAAAGCTGCCGTCTGTGGTGAATAACCACACGCCAGCTTGTTGAATTTGTTCACAAAACAACCAAAGACAATCAAACAAAAAATATTTCTGATAATTTCATCATTTTTTCATTCACCGTGCTCATCCTAAGCCAACGCTAAGTAACGCCCAATATGATGGAGAGACTTAATTCAGTCTCATTTGGGTAATTGGAGGTAAGGTTATGATGCAAATGGTCGGTGAGAATCCAAAACTGCGAATCAAAAATCACTTACGTAAATTTGATCGCTACCGTAAGAACAAGATGTCCAACATCGCGAATCTGATGCTGTCTGCTGTCGGTAACCACCGTTATTCTCAGTCGTCATTGATTACCGCCGATGAGGTTAAGGAAATTCTGATCGTCAGAAGTAATGACCGTGTTGGCAACACCGTATTCCTGATCCCGTTTATTCGTCAGGTTCAACACCACTACCCGAATGCCAACATTACACTGCTGCTCAATAAACGCTGGCAGCAAGATGTGTTTGCCAATATGGGGATTGAAACCTTTGAGTTTGCTAATCTGTCGTTTTCCAGTTTGTCGCAGTGTGTGAAATCCGTGCGCAGCCTGAGAAAGCGCGTGTTTGATCTCTGCCTGTCACCGAGTGTGTCGGCGCAATCTTCCGTACTTTGCTCGCTCATGAGTGCGCGCAATAAGATTTCCTACACCAGCCGCTACGACAACGCCTTCACTCACACCTTCCCGGTGCACAAGGTGTATTCGCATGCCGCGCTGTGTAACTTAAGCCTGCTGCCGCAACTGCACAGCTCAGAGTTACTGGTCAACCCATGGAACAGCCATCAAATCAGCATCAGCGAGGAAGAGTGTCGCCAAGGGTTTGAAGCCAAGGGCGCACTGGCCGATGATGAATCACTGTGCCTGACTTTCTTCCGTGGTGCGCGCGGCGATAAAAAACTCACGGATGTCGAGTGGCTCAATATTCTGCGTCAGTTCGAACGCGCTCATCATCAACCTATCACCTGGATTGAAATCATGGGGCCGGAAATCGAAGCGCCACTGTGCCGCAATATTCAAACCTACCGCAGTAAAAGCCTGCGTGAACTGGCGTGCTTCCTGCGTCACACCGATGGTTTCATCAGTTGCGATACCGGACCACTGCACCTGGCCGACGCCGCAGGCGCAAGCTGTATTGGTTTGTACACGCACACAGATCCCGCGGTTTACGGCCTGCTGGGCGAGCGCTGTTTCCATGTGACAGACCTAGACAACATTGACGCAGCCACCATTCTGCAAGCACTGGAATCGGCGAAGGTTCTGCCGCAAGCCGCCTAATCTTGGACAGACTCCTCACGTTAAAAAAGCAGCCTGATGGCTGCTTTTATTTTGCTTGGCGTCCGGTTCAGTACGTAAAACTGGTCGGCGACTTATCGCCCCCGATGCAACACTGCGTGCTCTATGTTGATCAAACCATTCAACAGAGGTGTAAACCGCGCGGAAAGCCATTGAAAATAGCCCCAAACCACAGCCCCACTGACTAAGTACGCGCCGAGGATATCGAACGGATAATGCACGCCGACATAGACTCGCGCCCAACCCGTCAGCGCCGAGAGGGCTAAAATCACTCCGGCGAGCAGCCGATAAGTTTTATCCCGACCGATAGCGAAACCAATGCCCGCCATGAGTGTCACATGATCGCTGGGAAATGAAGAGTCAGTTACATGGGCAATCAGTTGTAGCCCAAGATGATCCGCGAACGGACGATTGTGATACCACAGCAGCGAAATAAGCAGGTTCGTCGTCAGCGCCAACACCGTCGCCAATGCGGCGTGAAATGCAACCGCTTTGCCACGCGAGCTGGTAAACCACAGCGCCAGCAGGCACACAGGTACAATAACCAAAGGCATTTCCGCAATGCCCTTGGTTATACTCATTAAAAAAGAGCCGGGCTGATGAGCTGCGTTGATAAGCAGGAATAATTGTTGATTTAAACTGTCCATAACATCGAGTCTTGATAAGAAATTCAATCCCCCAAGGGTAATAGACAATACTTAGCAATGGCTTAGCACCCGCTGACTAAGTCAACGCTAAGTTTACAGCGCTAGCCTTAGCCAAAATCCCCCTACTGCGCGGAGAAACAATGAGAATATTGCTGGTCGAAGATGACCACATGATTGGCGAAGTGGTTGAGCAAGAATTACAGGAACAACACTTTGCCGTGGATTGGGTCAAAGACGGCAAAAGCGCCACTTTGGCCGCTGACACCCACCATTACGAGGTGGTGCTGCTTGATCTCGGCCTGCCACAAAAACACGGTTTTGACGTGCTGCGACATCTGCGTGGAAGCGGAAATCATGCAGGCGTGATCATCATGACAGCGCAGGATGCCACCGAAGACAAAATCAAAGGACTCGATCTCGGTGCCGATGATTACCTCATCAAGCCATTTGAGATGGGTGAACTCATCGCGCGCATCAAAGCGGTCGCCCGACGTAAAGCCGGACATTCAGGCCCCATTTACTCCAATGGCGTCATCAGCCTCAATCCGGCGACCCACGAAACGGACGTCAACGGCGAGAGCATTCGCCTGACCGCAAGGGAATTCTCGGTGTTGCAGGCTCTGTTACAACGGCCGGGGACCATCTTGTCGCGCTCGGATTTAGAAGAGCGTATCTATGGCTGGCATCAGGAAGTCGAGAGCAACGTGATTGAATTCATCATCAGTTCGCTGCGCAAAAAGCTGGGTTGCAAAACATACATTATTAACGTCAGAGGTGTCGGATGGATGGTCTCCAAAAATGGCTGAATCGCTCGGTTAAAGCTCGTCTGTCCTTTTGGATGTCGCTGATCATCATCGTGATGTCCGTGTTCAGTGCCGGGTTGTCGTTCACCTTCTCCTTTTATGAAGCGCATCAGTTGCAAGATGATCAGTTGCGTCAGTTTGGCGCGCTGATCAATCATCAGGGTTTGATTTCTGCCAGCCAGCCGTTTGATCTCAAGCTGTCTGAAATCGACAAAGACGCGCGCATTTTTCTGCGCGTGCTTAATGAGGATAATGCCAACTCAAACTCCGCCTTTACCCCACGTATGGCAGAAGGGTTTACGACTCTGCGCGACAAAGGCCGCACCTGGCGGGTGTATGTGTTGACGACCGATGCTGGCCAGAAAATTTCCCTCGCTCAGGATATCGATTTACGCAACGAATTTGCCCGTGAAGGTGCGCTTTACTCATTGCTGCCGACCCTGTTTCTGATGCCAATTCTGCTCATCCTGACGAATCTGCTCATCAACCGCATCTTTTTGCCCGTCAGCGCCTCGGCCAACAAAATCAATCGCCTCTCCACCGAGCAGCCATGCGTGATTGACATGGATTCCGTGCCGCTGGAAATAAAACCGTTTGTCATGTCCATCAACTCCCTTCTGGCACGGTTGTACCATTCCATGGAGCAGCAGAAACGTTTCATTGCTAACGCCGCGCATGAACTGCGCACGCCGCTCACGGCGCTGAGTTTGCAGGCGGAAAGTCTGGGTTCTCCGCAATCTACTCCCGCGCAGCAGAGAAAAATCAGCCGCCTGCAAGATGGATTGAATCGCGCGCGCAATTTGTTGGAACAGTTACTGACCCACGCCCGAATGCAGGAAAACGGCCGCGAGCCGGAGCAACCCTGTTCCGTACAAGACACCCTGCGTTCGGTGCTGGCGGATACGATAATTTACGCGCAGCGCAAAGGGGTCGATGTCGGGCTGACCTCCAGTACTGATGCCACGCTCCGCCTCGCGCCGATCGATCTGTACACATTGCTGAAAAATCTGGTCGATAACGCCATTCGCTACACACCAGCGCAAGGTACGGTCGATATCTCCGTCCATCAGCGCGACTACTACGTTGAAATCAGAGTTAGTGACAGCGGACCGGGCATTCCACAACAGGCGTTGAGCCAGGTATTTGAACCGTTTTATCGCGGTGACAACCATTCGGAGCCGGGATCCGGGCTGGGGCTATCGATCGTCAGCACCATTCTGAAACGGTTGAAAGGTAAAATCGTGTTGCGGAATAAAGATCACCAGCAGCAGGTCACCGGGCTGGAAGTCTCGGTGTTTCTGCCCACACATCAGCATTTCAACCGCGCGATAAGTCTATGAATTAGGTCATTTAGCTTGACCTTACCCTAGGGGTAAGGATTATAGTCACAGCACTTTTGATGTAATTCTGTCTGTTTAAATTTGGTTTGTATGCGCCTGAACTTCATGACGACAACCTGGATAACGCTGCTGACATTAGCTTCACTGCTGATGTCAGGCTTTGTTGCAGGTTCGCCAGCCATGAATGTCGCGATGGCGACGCAAATACAAACGAGCATGCCAGCCCGCTGCACAGAGGCTTCGGTCATCACACACACCGAGCATCATGCCGATAATGCAATGCAGACGCTCATGCAAGCCAATACCAGTCAGTGCGATGTCAGCCATGACATGGTGCACAGCTGCTGTGATACGACCTGCACTAATGCGTTAGCTCTTATGGGTTTCCCCTCGGCTGTCGCTTCTCTTGTCACCACTCAAACGCAATACCAACGTTCTGTTGTCGGTGATGTTATTCACCGCACGCAAACCCTTTATCGGCCCCCCAGCGCTTAAATCCCAACTCTCGAATCTCGGCTTCCGCCCCTACTACCTGTGAACAGGTAACAGGCGGAGAAGTTTTCGTGCGCGTTACGCGCTCAGTTGTGGATGAACAACGTGAAATTAAAACCATGCCTTTTGGCGCTGTCTGTCAGCGCGGCGGCTTGGGTGAGTTCTTTGGCGATGGCGAGCGAAACCTCGCCTGCCAGCCCATCACCTCAGCCAGCACAGGCGTTGTCTCAACTTATTGAGACGGCGCTGTCGAACGACGGAATTCGTCGTCAGTATTACGCACAAGCGCAAGCGATGCGCGAAACGGGTCGTGCCAGTGCGACCTTAATGGATCCCAAACTCAAAATGGGCGTCACCGGTCTGCCCGTCGACAGCTTCAAGTTCGATGAAGATGCGATGACCAACATTTCCGTCGGCCTGATGCAGCAGTTTGAGCGGGGTGACACGCTCGATCTGCAAAACAAAAAAGCCACGCAACAGGCACAAGGCGTCGAAGTTCAGGTCGTCGGTCGCGAGCTTGAAGTCGCCAACGCGCTGACCCAATTGTGGCTTGAACTGGGCTATCAGCAGGTGGCGCAAACCATTCTGCTGGAAAATCGCAGCCTGATGAATGAGATGGTCAATTTCATTCAAACCAATTACGCGATTGGCAAAAGCGAAGCGCAGGATCTGCTCAATGCGCAGCTGCAGGTCTCGCGCCTGGACGAGAAGTTACAGGCTAACGCGCAGATGCAGCAGCGCCTGACCGCTCAGCTCTCCGAATGGCTCGGTTCAGACTGGCTGCTTTCAGCCCATCGCCTTCAGGCATCGAACCAGTTGCCGTGGCCTAAGCTGGAGCAAACCCTCACTCACCCGTCGACCGACAACGCTTATTACAGCGATCTGAGCCGTCACCCTGCGGTGCGCATGGCAGATTCATCGATTGAAGCCGGTCGCACTCAGGTGGATATTGCGCGCGAAGCCTACTCGCCGCAGTTTGGGGTGGAAGTGATGTATGCCTATCGCCAAGCCAATAACATGCGCGGTGAGCCTGCATCGGACTTGGTCAGTGCCTATCTGACCCTGGATATTCCGCTGTTCACCGGCAACCGCCAAGACCGAAACCTCGCGGCCGCTCAGTATCAGGTCGGCGCAGCCCAATCGCAAAGAGACACCTTACTCCGTCAGATGAACGCCAAAGTGAATGCGCTACGCGTCGATCGCGACAACCTAGCTCAGCGTTTGGCGCGTTTCAACTCGACCTTGCTACCGCAAGCCAAAGCGCGTGTTCAGGCCACCGAGCGCGGCTATCAGAACAATACCGCGCAGTTTAACGACGTGATTTCGGCCAGTACGGATGAATTGGCGTTGCAACTCGAGTATCAGCGCCTGCTCACCGATCGCAATCTGGTCAACAACAACCTCGCGGCGCTGCTCAGCAGTTACGAATACCAAGTCAGTCAGCCACAGCTATCCCTGCCATCTGCCGAGCAGGAATAAGGACAAACGATGAAAAACAGTCACATAGCGATTATCGCGCTGGCCATCGGCGCAGCTCTGGGCGTAGGTGTCCAAACTTATCTCGCGGGCATGAACGCCGAACATAACGCAATGAACAGCGCCGCCAGTGAAGGCAGCAAAGAACCGCTGTATTGGGTTGCACCCATGGATCCAAACTACAAACGCGACAAACCGGGTAAATCACCGATGGGGATGGATTTGATTCCGGTGTATGCCGAAGAAACCGCAAACCAGAAACCGGGCACGGTGACCATCGACCCGTCGGTCGAAAACAACCTTGGCGTGAAAACCGCACAAGCTTTGCGCGAGCCACTGTCACCCAGCATTGAAACCGTTGGCTACATCGCCTTTGATGAGAGCCGTTTATGGCAAACCAACGTGCGGGTGGCAGGCTGGGTCGAGAAGCTCTACGTCAACGCGGTCGGCGATCGCGTGCGTAAAGATGACGTGCTGTTCACCCTTTACTCGCCCGAATTAGTGAAAGCACAAGAAGAGTTGCTCAATGCCTATCGCACCGGACGCAGCGCGCTCGTGAAAGGTGCGACCGAGCGTCTGGTGACACTCGGTGTCGACCGCGCGCAGATTCAGACCATCCTTAAACGCGGCAAAGCCTCGTCGTCCGTCGACATCAAAGCCAAAGCCGATGGCATCATCGCCAGCCTGAATATTCGTGAAGGCGGCTATCTCTCTCCGGCACAAGCGGTGATCAGTGCTGGTCCGCTGGATAATGTTTGGGTCGATGCCGAAGTGTTTGAGCGCCAGTCACACTGGGTGACCGCAGGCAGTAAAGCGATGATGACGCTGGATGCGATGCCGGGACGCGAATGGCAGGGTGAAGTCGATTACGTCTACCCGATTCTCGACCCACAAACCCGCACGCTGCGTATGCGCCTCAAGTTTGCCAATCCACAGGGCGCTCTCAAACCCAACATGTTCGCCAACATCTCGCTGCAACCGGTCACAGAAGACGCGGTATTAACCATTCCAAAGTCGGCGGTGATCCATTCTGGCGGCATGAGCCGAGTGGTGCTGGCCGAAGGTAAGGGTCAGTACCGCTCAGCGCGCATTGAAGTCGGCCGTGAAGCGGGCGATCGCATTGAGGTGCGTCACGGGCTCAATGAACAAAGCCGCGTGGTCACTTCAGCGCACTTCCTGCTCGATTCAGAATCTAGTCAAACGGCCGATTTGTCGCGCATCGATGGCCTGCAAGCCGCCAGCGAAGCGATTTGGGCCAAAGGTGAAGTGACCGATGTGATGGAAAAAACGCGCATGTTAACCATCAGCCACCAGCCTGTCGCGGAGCTGAACTGGCCGGGTATGACGATGAATTTCACTCTGGCCGATAGCCTGACAATAGAACCTTTCAGTCGCGGACAGGCGATCGAATTCGCGCTAGAAAAAGGCGATGACGGCCAATACCAAGTGGTCGATTACCGTATCGGTGACACGGTTATTCCTGGCGAACTGTGGCTGACGGGTGAAATCAGTATGCTGATGGCCGATTTTGGCATGATCACCCTCAAACATCTGCCGGTTGCCGAGTGGAGTTGGGATGCGGGCGAAATGAATTTCAGCGTCGGTGATGACGTTGACCTCAGCGGGCTGAAGGAAGGTCAGCCGGTTCGGTTTCTAGTGCAGAAAAATGGCACCGATTATGTGCTGAAATCGATTGAGCACCTCGGAGGTCAATCATGATCAACGCCATTATTCGCTGGTCGCTGCACAACCGCTTTCTGGTGTTGGTCGCGACGATTGCGCTCATCGCAGGTGGCCTGTTCAGCGTTAAGCAAACGCCGGTGGACGCGATTCCCGATCTGTCCGATGTGCAGGTGATCATCAAAACCAGTTACCCCGGCCAAGCGCCGCAGGTAGTGGAAGATCAGGTCACTTATCCGCTCACCACTGCTATGCTGGCCGTGCCCGGGGCGGTGACGGTGCGCGGTTATTCGTTCTTTGGTGATTCCTACGTTTACATCATCTTTAACGACAAAACCGATATGTACTGGGCGCGATCACGGGTACTCGAATACCTCAGCCAAGTAGCACCTAAGCTGCCAGCCAACGCCAAACCCACACTCGGTCCCGACGCGACAGGCGTCGGCTGGGTCTACAGCTACGTGCTGCAAGACAAAACCGGGCAACACGATTTGGCGCAGTTGCGCAGCCTGCAAGACTGGTTCCTCAAATACGAGCTGCAAACCGTGGCTGGGGTGTCGGAAGTTGCGACGGTGGGTGGCATGGTCAAGCAATATCAGATCCAGATCGATCCCGCCAAACTGCGTGCCTACAACCTGACCCTGCAACAGGTCAATGCCGCCATTCAAAACGGTAATCAGGAAACGGGCGCCTCAGTGATCGAAGTGGCCGAAGCCGAGCACATGGTGCGCACCACTGGCTACCTGACCGGGATTGAAGACATTCAATCGCTTCCGCTCAAAGTGACCAGCAAAGGTACGCCGCTGCTGTTGGGCGATATCGCCGACATTACCCTTGGCCCACAAATGCGCCGTGGCATCTCAGAACTGAATGGTGAAGGGGAAGCCGTCGGCGGCGTCATCGTCATGCGCTTTGGCGAGAACGCCAGTCAGGTGATCGCCAACGTCAAAGCCAAGCTGAACAGTCTGCAAGGCAGTCTGCCGAGCGGGGTGGAAATTGTGCCAACATACGACCGCTCCACACTGATCAATTCTGCGGTCGAGAACCTATGGAAAAAGCTGGCGGAAGAGTTCATCGTGGTCGCGGTTGTGTGCGCGCTGTTCCTGTTCCACATTCGTTCGTCACTGGTGATTGCGCTCAGCCTGCCCGTCGGCATTCTGTCTGCGTTTATCGTGATGCACTGGCAAGGCATCAACGCCAACATCATGTCGCTCGGCGGCATCGCGATTGCCATTGGGGCCATGGTCGACGGTGCGATTGTCATGATCGAAAACGTGCACAAGCACATTGAGCGTACGCCGCTGACCGACAAAAACCGCTGGCAGGTGATTGGTGATGCGGCGCAGGAAGTCGGCCCACCACTGTTCTTCTCACTGCTGATCATCACCCTCAGCTTTGTGCCTGTGTTTGCACTGGAAGGTCAAGAAGGCAAGATGTTCTCGCCGCTCGCCTTTACCAAAACCTACGCCATGGCGGCATCGGCAGGTCTTGCCATCACATTGGTTCCGGTGCTGATGGGCTATTTCATTCGCGGAAAGATCCTGCCTGAGCACAAGAACCCGGTGAACAAATCACTGGTGGGCTTGTACCGCCCGCTGCTCAACCTCAGCTTGCGTTATCCGAAAACCATGATTGTGATAGCGATGGCGTTGATGGCATCGGCCTACTACCCGACCAGCAAGCTCGGCAGTGAATTCATCCCGCCATTGGATGAGGGCGATTTGATGTACATGCCGACCACCTATCCGGGCATTTCAATTGGTAAAGCACGCGAGCTGTTGCAGCAAACCAACAAGCTGATCAAAACCGTACCGGAAGTGAACACCGTGTGGGGCAAAATCGGCCGCGCCGAAACCGCAACGGATCCCGCGCCGCTGACCATGATCGAAACTGTGATACAGCTTAAACCACGCAGCGAATGGCGTGAGGGCGTCACGACGGAATCGCTGCGCAAAGAGTTCGACAATCTGGTGCAGTTTCCGGGCCTCACCAACGCTTGGGTAATGCCGATCAAAACCCGCATCGACATGCTGGCGACCGGGATCAAAACTCCGATTGGCATCAAAATCGTCGGGCCGGAACTGGCGACCATCGAACGCATTGGCGCAGAACTGGAACCCATTCTTAACGGTGTGGAAGGTACGGCATCGGTGTATGCCGAACGTGTGGCTGGCGGCCGTTATGTCACGGTCGACATCAAGCGCCGTGCCGCAGCGCGTTACGGGCTTAACATCAAAGACGTGCAGCAAGTGATTGCTACTGCGGTCGGCGGCATGAATGTCGGCGAGACGATTGAAGGGCTGGAACGTTACCCGATCAACGTGCGCTACCCGCAGGATTACCGCAACTCGGTAGTCAAACTGCAAAACCTGCCATTGGTGACACCCAACGGCGCACGTATTGCGCTTGCCGATGTGGCTGACGTACGTTACGAAGATGGCCCGCCGATGATCAAAACCGAGAATGCTCGTCCCAATGGCTGGGTGTTTGTCGACATCGAAGGGCGCGATCTCGGCTCCTACGTGGCCGAAGCGCAGCGCGTGGTGGCCGATCAACTCAAGCTGCCTGCGGGCTATTCGCTGGCGTGGTCAGGGCAATATGAATACATGGAGCGCGCCAAAGACCGCCTCAGTGTGGTGGTGCCCATTACGCTCACCATCATCATGCTGCTGCTCTACTTCAGCTTCCGCCGTGTGGGTGAAGTGCTGATCATCATGGCCACCCTGCCGCTGGCGATGGTCGGCGGCTTATGGCTGATGTATTCGCTTAACTACAACCTGTCGATCGCCGTCGGTGTGGGCTTTATTGCTCTGGCTGGTGTCGCGGTCGAGATTGGCGTCATCATGCTGGTTTACCTCAATCAAGCCTGGCATTACACCAAGCTCAAGGCTCAAGAACGCAAAGCCACTTTGACGCTTCAAGACCTCAATGACGCCATTCGCGAAGGCGCCGGGCTGCGCGTGCGCCCGGTCATGATGACCGTAATTACCGTCATCATCGGCCTCATTCCCATTATGTACGGTGAAGGCACCGGTTCTGAAGTGATGCAACGCATCGCCGCGCCCATGATTGGGGGCATGGCATCCGCGCTGCTGCTGACTCTGCTGGTGCTGCCCGCCATTTTTAAGCTGTGGAAACAGCGTGAAACTCAACCGACGACCACTACTGAAAAGGAATAGATCATGAAAATCACTGTATTAGCTTTGGCACTAAGCCTCACTTCCCCACTGGCACTGGCTGACATGACACACGGCGACAGCCAGCAATCCGGAATGGATCACAGCATGATGTCTTCAGACAAGATGCCGCAACAAGGGATGGACCACTCCGGTATGATGAACATGGGCGAAATGTCGGACGTTGGCATGTCCGCCACAGGATCCAAACCGACAAAAGTGGTACATGTGCTACTTTCTGACGACATGAAGATCACGTTTAAAAAAGAGGTCGACATTCAACCCAACGACGTAGTGCAATTTGTGATCATGAATACCGGCAAAATCGACCACGAATTCTCGATTGGTTCCGCCAAAGAACAGTTGACGCACCGCGAAATGATGCGCTCCATGAATGGCCAACACATGCATGATTCCGGCAGCACGGTGACCGTGCAACCGGGCAAAGCCAAGCAATTGATGTGGCATTTCCAAGGCGATAACCACGTCGAGTTCGCCTGCAACATTCCCGGCCACGCCGAAGCTGGCATGGTGAAAAAAGTGACGCTGTAAACATCGCAACCTGCGATTAAAAAAAACGCACCGATGGGTGCGTTTTTTCTCTCAATATCAGCCCGCTCTGGCGCCATTGGGTAATTCCGATTCCGGGCAAGCGAGGCACGGTGTCAGCCGGTCTTCGTAGCCAATATCAAACAGCATGCCTTGAGAAACTTCGCCCGCCATTTTGCGCTCGGGCAGATTGACCACAAACAGCGCCTGCTTGCCTTCAATCTCTTTCGGGTTGGCCCTTTCCTGTTTGATGCCTGCCAATACTGAACGGGTGTGATCGCCAAAATCGACGATCAGTTTCATTAACTTGTCGGACTTGGGAACGTCCAACACTTCCACAATACGCCCGACGCGAATGTCCACTTTGGCAAAATCATCAAAGCTGATCTCAGGTTTAATCGGTGCAGGTGTCATCTCTTCTCCTCGTTCTAAAGTGACATGGTGGCTAGAAAATCGGGTTGTTTGGCATTCGAATCATGCGAGAGAACGCTTCACCGCCACCACGGAATAGGTATGCCAGTGTTTCATTCTGCCCAATGCGGTTTTGGCGCTTTCGTCACGTTCAAAGAATCTGACGACATCGAAATGGGCAAATAGAGACATCACTTGCGACTCGGTGAGGGGTGTCGTCGGGCTGCGATAGTTGTTCGCCCAGCTGTCTTTTTCACCCATGAAATCACCAGCAAACACGCCGCCAGCTTCCAAACACGCTTCGATCTTATGCCAGGTCTCCTGAAACTGGTCAGGGTTGGCAAAGAACAAACTGGAGTTGGCAATCACAATGCCCGCTTTGGGGTAGTCGAAAGACTCAAAAGCGGCCTGCTCAATCTCAACCAACGCATTCGCCGCAAACCTTGCTTTACATAGCGCTGTCGCATCGGCATTCACATCGAATCCGTGCACTTGATATCCCTGCTGCGCCAGATACTGGATATCGCTCCCGGTGCCGCAACCACAATCCACCGCAACACGCGCGCGGGATTGATTAAGTTTGACCGCCAACTCTGTTCGCCGGAGATGCGGACGTGAAATGGCCTGTTCGTAATATTCTCGCCAAATCTTAGTGTTGTCTTCCATCACAGTTCGTCGCTAGTGTCGAGTTCATCAGGGAACAGGTATTCCATGTTGATTTGGCCTTCGGGGTCGAGGGTAAAACGAATGTGGTCGTGGCCGGTGCCAGACTGATTGATGTCCGAACACCCCAGAAACAGATCCCAATCGTAGCTGTATTCGATTTGATAGCGGTTCTTCGCCAAATGATGCACCGACTGAATCTCGATGCCATTGACGTTGTGCGCCATGTCATCGATGTAAGAGAGATCCGGGATCAGCTTTTCCTGAAAGGTGCTTTTATGGGCGATGAGGAAGTCTTTCAGCGCGTCGCACAGCGCCGGGCCATGTTCAATCGGTTGAGATAAGGGAGTAAAAATCACGTCTTGTTCTCCAGTTGAAATCGCGCAGATTCAGTAAATAGAAGGTCAGTTTAAATCCAAGGACAAGCGCAACATGTCCTGATGCTGAATGCCCTGCTCGAAAATCGGCTCCGGATAGTGCTTGAGAAAGTGATCTTTCAGCACGCTGTCCACCCGAAAACCGAGCCGTTGATAATAGGTCAGTTGATAACCAAAAGTGCCGGTGCCCAGCTCAACACGCTGCACGTTGCTATTCTTCAGCTCATGCAACGCAAACCGCAGCAGCTCAGAACCGATACCCTGCTGCTGAAATGGCGCAGCAACCGACACATTAAAAATCTCAGCGGTGGTCTCATCCAGCGCTTTCACCACGCACGCGCCAATCACGGTGCCGTGATGCGTGACGGCAAAGCACCACGCGTCCTGCAAATACGTTGCGATGTTTTGCTGCGACGGATCGGCTTCCAACAACAGTGACATCGGAATGTCATCGGGTTCAACACGTAAGTAATGCATGTGGCCTCAAGTCAATGGTCGACAGGAAAGTACCCAACTGCGGGCATATGCAGCGGAGTGAATCTCACACTTTACTGCAATCGGCTGGTGACAGCACTCGTTTCATTGCCATCCAAGGTTTTGACGTACCCTTTGGGCGAAATACCAAACTTGTCTTTAAACCGCTGGCTGAAGCGGCCTTCCGACTGATACCCACACAGGCCTGCGATCAGCGCCACGTTGTTGTGCCCTTCTTGTATTAAACGAAGGGCGTGATTCAAACGCACTTCAGCCAGCACTTCACGATACTGAACGCCCTCTTGGCGCAGTTTTCGAATCATGGTAGCGCGACTCATGGCAAAGTGGCGGGCCACGTCATCCAGCAGATGGTCGTGGCTGGGCGAATGCGACAAGTAGCGACTGAGTTTTTGAGTCAGTGAATCCTGCGAAGTGGCAAAGAGGTGATGCAATACGCCGCGCTCCGCCAGTTGCTGATACAAGCCCAGCACCCAATATTGCTGGGTTTCGGCGCTCAGTGTTTGGCGGTCAAACGCATAGAGCGCATTGAGCGTGTCGCGCAATGCAGCATCGTGGAAAAGCATGAACGAGGTGCCTTGATCGGCATTGCGCAGACTCAATTCAAGCATGGCATGCGGCGGCGTGCAGAAAAAACTGAACATGCGCGATGAAAACCGCCCTTTGTGTGGCATGTTTTCAAAACTCAGCGACATGCCTGAACTGCACAGCAAGACCTGAGTCGCGCCCAGTTCACTCGTTTCATCCTGCCAAAAGAGTCGTTTACTGCCTGCCGTGATCTGAATCAGACTCGGGGAGTGGATGCGAACATTACGCAGCGGCTGCTGTTGTCCGGCGCGAAACACGGTGATTTGATACTGATGATTCATCCATTCCCTCGCTGAATTTATTAACGCGTATACGTCGCGGTCAGTCTGGCTTTGCCCAGCGCCATGCTGTTGAGGGTAAAACCAAATACGGCAGGCGGCGTGTTGGCATCCAATTGCAGTGATGCTTGCGGTAGCGCCCAAACCGTAAATTGATAACGGTGCATACCGTCGTTGACCGGCGGACAAGCGCCACCAAAGCTTGCTACCCCGTAATCGATACGCGCTTCTTTACCGCCCAGTTTTGCGATATTGGCACCGCGCGGCACGGCATTGACCGATGCCGGAATATCAAACGCAATCCAGTGCCAGAAACCACTTTCTGTCGGAGCATCCGGGTCATACGCTGTGATGGCAAAGCTTTTAGTGCCTGCTGGTGCATCTTTCCACATCAGTTGTGGTGACAGGTTGTCGCCATCGCATCCCCACCCGGCATACTCAAAGGTTTTTGCCATCGGGTGGCCTTCCTGAATGTCGTTGCTGGTCAATTGAAAGGCTTGAGCGGAACCCGCGGCCAGTAAACTGACCGTCATGATGCTGTTGATGAAAAATCTCATTGCTGTTCTCCTTAGTTGGTCTGACTAAGTGTAAGCGTGCATCACGACAATTGCCGACCTGAAAGTATCAGATGAACATAATAATCAGCAACATTTGATACTTAGTGACAAATGACATTGAGTGTTCAATAAGGAATCCATCGCGCCGCAACCCAAGCCCCTTTACGCCGCTTCCATCAGTTTCGGCAGACAATCCACGATCGCGTCTAGCGGAAAAATACTCTGGTGCGCTCGGCACAGAACCACGGCGCCTTCAATGCTGGCGATGATGCCCAGCGCGCGGCTTTACGGCCACCATTCTGGATTCGGTCACAGGTTGCGCGGTTCATTCCATGCTCGAAGCGGGAGTAAGTTACGGCACCGTCGATTTGGCGATAAAAATGATGCGCCCAGTGCCGATCAACGAACCGCTCATCGCCGAGGCGAAAATTACCCACATTTCACGTTCATTGGGCATCGATAAGTACCACTTCAATAGACACTAGCTGATTGGAAAAAGTAGGCCAACTCCCCAACCTCAAGAGATGACAGGAAAATGATCCAACTTGGAAAGAGGCATTTCTGAGCGATAAACTGCTGAGCGTGATGAAGTCTAAAACATGCTTTTATGTTTAGCTCTTAATTTGCTCAGGTAATTCATCATAACTGGGGGCATTACATAAATTTTTAGACCAGTTTGCACGGCGGCTAACATAGATTTTAGCGGTTGGCTCAATTGAGATTGGGCTATCTAAACTACCTGCAGGCACCACTACATGGTTAAAACTTTCAGCAATCGAGGGAAGTGCAGACCCACATTTCTGGCAAAAGCTTTTTGTATGCCTTGAATTTGGATGCTGGTAAGTTTTAACGTAACTCTCACCTTGCAACCACGTTAACGTGTTCCCTTTAGCAAACAGATTAGCAGCATGAGCAGACCCCGTATCTTTTTGGCAACGCGTACAGTGACACAAGAAGAAGGACTGGAAATCACCTGAAAGCTCATACTTTACTTCACCACAAAGGCACGAACCTTGATGTTTACTTGCCATAAAATCCTCCTGACTTTTGATCACTCATATAGCGTCATAAAGTAGCGAATCAGCTCCAGTACAACTGCCATTTTTAGTCTTTCCCAAAGTACGTCAAGTGAACGCTCGACGATACAAGGAACCAAACAAGTTTAGCGTCTAAATGGGCATCTTAGCATCAGCTCAGAACTGATTTATCTCGGGGAACGGCGTCCATTAGGCACATCTGAAAACGTAGCTAATCTCCGCCAGGTACCTTCGATGATCACGAAGAACTTGCGTCGGTATCGATGCAATCTACTCTACCAAGGGCGATTCAGAGCGACTAACTGGTATCAGAGATGCGAGAACGGAGGTTTTTTCTACTTTTTCGGAGCTAGAAAGAGGTCTTTAAATTTTTCATATCATCGGAAACGATGACTCGGTTTACGGCGCAAACACATCGTAAGATGTCATAGCGTAACTTGAAAAACAGCAGACCCAAGAGCCAAGCTGCTGGGTCTGCTGCTGAAAATGTTCATCCTTTACAAGATTATAAAGGCTTAACGTTAGTGGCACACGGTCCTTTCTGGCCTTTGCCAACTTCAAATTCTACTTTTTGGCCATCACTCAGTGATTTATAGCCTTCCATCTTGATTTCCGAATGATGAACAAATAGGTCTTTGCTACCGTCATCCGGTGTAATGAAACCAAAACCTTTGTCACTATTGAACCACTTAACTTTACCTGTACTCATTTTTCCAATCTTCATCTGGGGACTAAATAAACAGCGATTCGAGCCGCCATATCGGCAAGAATAGCCCGAGTTATCAACGCTCTACGAAGTATAGTAGAAAGCATCACGACTAATCATTGGTTAGATTTCGCAAATGAGCAAGGGCGACGTTCAATAAAAGTCGGGCAATTGCGTAAATTGGGATAAATGACCGTTTAATTGCGAATTTTGAGCCCGTTAGACATGGTAAGTTTCCAGAGTCAGGAGGAATTTCGACCAAGAAGATATGCCTAGTCACCAACTTAATAGCCACATTTTAGTTAGAGTTTGGACAGAACCTTGCTAGACCTTCAGCTCAACTCACATCGTTTCGAATAGTTTTTAGTATCGCAAACCGGCATTAACAGCCAGTGAGTGAATAAAGGAATATTGAAAGTCCAAAAAGCAACTGTTCGTCATTGCTCTGCTAACAGTATCTTTCTTAACAAATTTGCCAACTGTTCTTGTTCTTGGCTACTCAGTACGCTCAGCATATTATCCATATTGGCAACATGTGCATTCAATGCCGTGTCCACCAACTCAATCCCCTTTTGAGTCAGAATAACTTTACAGCTGCGTCTGTCCTCTTCACTGGCAATACGTTGGACAAAGCCACTTTTCACCAAGTGTTCAATACGCGTACTGACCGCTCCAGAGGAAAGCATCAGAGTCTGATACAACTCAGTAGGAGTGACTGCAGCATTACTGCGGCGCATGGTGGCCAAAATATCAAACTCAATGCTGCTCAGCCCGTACTCTTGAAAAACCGAATCCAACTTCTTCTTCCATACAGCACTGGTTCGACGCAATCGCCCGACAACCCCCATAGCTGAGCAATCCAGATCCGGCCTGACAACGAGCCATTGAGCAAGAATTTTATCGACTGTGTCTGATGACATTTTTATCTCTCTAATAAATATCTTTCAAAAAAGATACTTGATAAAAAATCATAATTCCATTACTTTCTAAAAAGTATCTTTTCAAAGAGATACTTTTTAGAATGATTAACTACTTGGTCAAGGTGAGTTATGAACAGGATTCAGCAAATTAAAACAATAGCGTTAACCGCAATTGCACCTATTGTCTGGGGCAGTACCTATATAGTGACAACGGAAGCGCTGCCACCAGAAAGTCCGCTTATTGCTTCAACAATTCGTTCGCTGCCTGCTGGTGTATTGCTGGTGCTTATTAGCCGAGCGTGGCCAACTGGATTGTGGTGGCTTCGTATAGCAGTGCTAGGTTTTCTGAACATTGGGCTATTTTTCTATTGCTTATTTTTCGCGGCAACCTACCTACCGGGAGGCATGGCATCGATGGTGATGTCTATCCAGCCGGTGATTGTCATGATCATGAGTTGGTACCTTTTGAGTGCTAGCTTCTCTTCACAACAACTGGTCGCCAGTGGATTAGGTATTCTCGGCGTAGGTCTGCTGGTACTTAACAGTTCAGCCGAACTCAATATAGAAGGTATGTTGACCGCCATACTTGGAACGCTGAGCATGGCTTTAGGTGTGGTGCTGACAAAAAAATGGGGACGTCCAACGGGCATGACAATGCTTGGATTTACAGGTTGGCAGCTGTTATTTGGCGGCATCATTTTGTTGCCTGTCTCGCTTTGGCTGGAAGGCATTCCAACCCAACTTACGTCTATCAACTACCTAGGCTATGGATACTTGAGCTTGATTGGTGCCATTTTGGGTTACTTTCTCTGGTTTCGCGGAATCGAAAAACTGCCTCCTGTGACCGTCTCTTTTCTCGGCTTTCTAAGCAGTGTTTCTGCCTGTTTTCTTGGATATCTAATCCTAAATCAAACCCTGACTTGGCCCCAATTACTCGGAGCGTTAGCCATTTTGTTTTCAATTGTGCTGGCTGCGCCTCGCTCATCCGCACAAACCGATCATCAACTACAACTTCAGACCTTAAAAAGGAATTAATATGAACATTACTATCGTATCAGGAAGTCAAAGAGCGCAATCTCAAAGCCAAAATGTCGCCTATTACCTACAAACACTGGCTGAGCCCCATTTTGACAAGGCAACTGTTCTCGACTTACACCAATTGGATCTACCGCTGTGGAATGAAGGGGTATGGCAGGACAGTGAAGAATGGCAACAATGGAAACCAGTTGCTGAAATTCTTCAGAGATCGGATGCATTTATTTTTATTACCCCTGAATGGCACGGCATGGCGACGCCTGCATTGAAGAACTTTTTGATGCTGACTACCGACGAAGAATTAGCGCACAAAGCCGCTCTGCTGGTGAGCGTTTCAGCCAGCGTGAATGGTGTCTATCCGATCAGTGAATTACGCATGACGGGTAACAAAAACAATCACGCGTGTTTTCTGCCGGATCATCTTATTTTTCGTGACTGCGAAGAGATTCTGACAGCAGAACATATATGTACCGACCAGCATCTGCATGCTCGCAGCGAATATACCATGAAGCTGCTTGCTGCTTACGCCAACGCATTAGCTCCTGTACATCGTGATATGGTCAATATAGGTAAAACGTTTCGCTATGGAATGTAGCGACTGTCATACAGGAATCACCTGCCTAAAACAGGTGCTTCTTGTTCAGAATCTAGCTGCATAGTCATACAACTTGCTTAACATTATCCAAATTAGTGGATGTTGGTAGTTTTCTGTTGTCTAAACACGTTTTTGGACATTTTCGAGTTAAAGACTTAGCTCTAACTCGTCAGTTTCGGATAAAAATTTCTATGGATTAACGCCCGCCTAAGGGGCTGGCAACGCACTACCACTAAACTCAAACACAAACACAAACACAACAACCATAACCACTGCGGCTCAATGGGACTGGATACGCTGCGCGTGACAGTCCCTCTTGAGGCGTTTGTTAATTGGCTTTGTCCTCATTTGTAACACCAAATGGTATATGAACTGAAGGAAGAATAGATGATGAGGGTTTCAAATGTAACTTCTGGTCATCAAAGAAGATATGAGGCCTCAATATATTCAGCACTTTCGACTTTTCAACACCACCCATAAAAAATGCCTCGTTAACAGCAATATCCCAAGCTCGCATTGTGTTGATAACACGTTTGTGTGAAGGGGCATTTCTCGCTGTTACGATTGAAACTTTCAACATAGGTAAATAGCTGGAATCCATCTTTTGCCGCTCAAACTCAAGTTTTTGTATATCCGAAATCCGCTGCAAGAAATTCTTAAGCGGACCAGGATTATGCGGTACGTCAACTAACTCTGATTCGTGCGAATGAAAATCAGCTAGTTGGCCTGAACTTTGATATATACCCTCAGCTTCATCATCTGCAATAACACCGTCAAAGTCGAATGCGATACGGAGCTCCAGATCCTCTGTATCATCCTTGATATCACCTTCTAGTATCTGCCCTGCTGGATAACCAGCAAGAACCGCTTGTTTTACATCTTGGTAGTTTGCTGATAGGAATAATTCAATTTCAAATGCAGGAATATAAACGTAAGGTGATTTACCTTGCAAGAACACTGCTCGCGTAATACCTAGATCATAATGTTCTATGGAATTCATTACTCTTAATCCAGTATCTGGGTCATTCCGTGACAATAAAATTACTTCTACAGGAGGATCTTGAGGACGCAATTCATTTAACTTAAGTAATCTACGAACAAATGGAAATGCAACCCCCTTTCTTAATGGACTATCCTGTTTTTCTCTTTGATATTGCCTATAAGCTTCTTCTCCTTCATTGCGAAATATTTCGTCTGACTCTTGAAGATCAAATAGTGCGCTGGACGATAGTCCAACAACCAATCTTTTACTTAAATCATATGGCACTTATTTTCCTCCAGCCAATTAACGCCCTGTTAAGGTGTGAGCAATGCAATACCGAAGCCGCCGCATGCCACCTTAATCACTAAAACCAACGCATAGTAAAAATGCCACACGTTGCGAATCACTCTTAAACAGATTGTTAAGCGTTTTGAACCACACCAAAGATCATAAAGACGAATAAGCCAATAAGGAAGCTGGCTATCTGAATAAATAACGAATAGTGCGAGATTTTATCTGACGGAGTAGCTGGAGATACGCTTTGTTTAACTGCCTCACCAACTATTTTTAAGATTTCAGACTCCAGCTCTTTTTCAGTTTTCTTCACACCGATAGCTTTTACTTTTTCTTCGATCTCATCTGTTTTATTGAAGAAGACAGCATGAAGTGATTCAAGTTTATATAAGTGCCAAAGTGACACCGTGCCCGAACAAATTGAACAGAAAAATACTAACCAAGACAGATATAGAATCCAAGTGCACTCTAGTGATTCTTTACCAGCACCAGAGAGTGACCCAGAAAACGAAATAGTACCGACTAAAATCGCTGAAGTTAGACCAAGAATGGTTTTAACTAAATCTGTTCTACTAGCCCAATACCGACCATGAACTGCACGAATTCGTTCAACTAGTTCATCCCCAGACTGGCGAATCTGCTTCATCACATTCTCAGCAATCACTTCTTTCATTTGTTCTCCTATTGACGCTTAACGCTTTGCTAAGAGGCAATTACCAGTTGGCTATACTTGCGCGAAGCGCCAAGCCGACTTGTAATTGTCCCAGTGGGTTTACGAACGAATTTCAGCAACTTGTTATAAGCACGACTTACGTATTTAATGGTTTTAGCGGGTTATCAAGACGCGTTAAGTTAGTACTTGGATTTATAAAACATGACTCAGGTATAGCTATACCATCACTCCCAGAATATAACCGCATATTTTCCATCTTAATCTCACCTAAAGTTTCAGTGTCAAACTGAAGTTCAAGTTTTTCAAAGGCGGCACGTATAGCTCCTTCGCATTCTGTAGCTAAAAGCTCATCTTTATCTTTTGGATATCCCCAACGTTTTATCCAGAAATAAATTTTTCTTGCATCGTCATGATGTAGTGGGATAAATATCCAAGGAACATCTATATCTACAGTTTCCCAAACTGATTGATTCATTCTGCTATCCTCAGTGCTTATAACGCCCTGTTAAGGTGTGAGCAACGCAATACCGATGCCGCCGCATACCACCTTAAACACTAAACGCAACACATAGTAAAAATGCCATGCGTTGCGAATCACTCTTAAACAGTTTGTTATGTGAATATTCACACCTTATGAAATCCATGCTCCCATGAATACAAATAAACGCTACTAAACATTGAGTTACTAGTAAGCGCACTTCTTGCTACTTCCAATAACCTAGGAAAGTCAGAGTCATCATGAAATACAGAATAGATACCAACAAGTAAAATACCCTTACCCGAGTTTGAAGCAATGCTTTGTAACTGCCTATTACTAAGTTTCTTATTGATGACTTTAGTTAGTATTTCTTCAAATGATTCATCTGGGTTTAGAGCTACGGTTTTTCCGCACGCCCAATGAGGTACATCGTCGGCAGGAGCTGAAGTTATACTGCGGGCTACTGCATCACTCGTGAAAGCATCTGTGATTTCTACCCATGAGCGAGCACCGTTGATGTCTACAATAGCATCTGGTGGATCCGGACGATCGACCACCGTTAGAGTGGCACCATTGCTAGCTAAATAGGCTTGAAAGCTATCTATAACGCTTTTTTCATGATGATCTTTTACATCTCTACGCTTCATAAATTCCTCGATTCACATAACGCCAAGCTGTGGGGCGCGCAGCGAAGCAAGCGTCCCACACGAGCGCCTTGTTAGGGGGGGCTCGCATATGCAAAGTAAAAAACACTAAACAGCCAAAGAGCAAAAAATATAACCGCAATAGGTTGTTGAGGAAAAGCTCTATTAATAACCCTGGCACCATATATTGGAGTTGCGACGACAAGCCAAGCAGCAAATGCAGTCGGCGCAGCATAAAGCCAAGCAATAGAATAAAAAATGATAACAAAACCGGCGTAAAACCCAGTTACAACAGAAGCTTCGTAGATAAGCCCATTGCCGTTAGGTAATGCTAGCAATGGCGAAAAACTAGCCTGCAACATTGAATAGACGACATTAGTTATTCCTGCGTTGGTAAGAACATCCATCACAGGGAATAGGAGTGACCCGCCACCAAAAAACAACAACCATTGTCCAACTTGCTTCAAAACCTCTTTGTATTTCAGAACCCAAAATAAAGAACCAGACAAAATTCCAGATATAAGAAAGGTAATGGAGAGAGCAAATACTAACTCTTGCGAATGAATCCTTAGAAAACCCATGAGCAGGATTCCGAGGAAAGCTGCTCCTGTTATGCTCCCGAATATTTTAAGCAGCATTTGTATCGTTTCTGCCGGCCTCTTCTCTTTTATTTCTAAAAGCAGTCCTTTAAATCCTCTATCCATGCTTTCCACTAGCTCTTTAGCTTTGTCGTGTTGCAGCAGCATGCCGCCCATAAAATATGCAGAACCTACCACATTGGAAATGATCGCTAGTTCTTTAACCAAACTCCTTCTCCTATACCCCTAACATTTTATTATTGCGCATGCGCGTTTATCACGTTAGACCAGTGAAAACGCGCACGATTAACTATCTGTATGCAAAGAACTTATCAGCTTTCTGCCAAATACACCATCTGGAAAAACGCGCATGCGCGTTTTTCCAAACCTATTAACTAAAAGTCAGTCACTATAGTTAATGGATTTTATTGAATTTTATTTATTGCGGTTGGAGTTAGTGCGCACTGTTCTTGTCTTAAAATCATACCAAAACACCTAAATTAAAATATGACTGTATACCCATACATTGTTAGTCGATTTCTGGTAAGGCCAAACATAGGCAAAGAGATAAGAATTTGTATGGCAGCAGGAGTGGGAATTTTTGATTGAGCTAACGAGCCAAAACACGGAATGGGGCAAAAGTGGATTACAGTTATTAAATGGGAAGTGTTTTTCCTCATACTCTTCAACTAATGCAGCTAACTTTTCAAATTCACCACCTTCAGGAGTCCCTGGTTTGGCTGCGGCCTACAGAAATCATATCCGATTCAAACCAATGCATAATTGTTTATTGATTTGCCTGATTTATACTTTCTGTCAATAACAACAATGACATGATGAGCTCACAAGATGACCAATAAGGTTCTATTTCCAGCGTTACTATTGCTCACCGCAATGTTAACGGGCTGCACTTATGGGATGCATCAGGCAATTTGGGGGCACAGTGATGAACCCACGGAGACGCCTGAAGAGATGACCAAATCCTCTCAATACGTTATCAACCGTATGGAACAGTACTGCCTAGATTCCACCAAAGCGTGGAAAGGTAATTCATGCCGCTTTACGTTCAACACACAATGGGATTTCTGGGGACGTTCAGGAGATTGGTTTGAAGCAATGACACGCGGTATCGATACGTTCGATCAAGTTCTGAAGGAGCACTACCCTATCGTCGCGGGTGGACACGTGGTGAGTTACTACTTTAGAAGAGGTTGGGACAGCACTCAAACTCGCTCTTGGCGGTATGTCCTTGGTGATGGCTCAACGATATTGACGATCGACAGAACGTGGAAAAACCTTCCCAACGAAGTTGAAACCGCAATCGTTGAAGAGCAGATTACCTTTGTCATCGGGTTTGAATCGAGTCACCCATGCCTTAAGTCATCATCCTACCTTTCGATGAGAAAGTGTGAGGGCTTTATGGACTCACTGCACAAGACACCAGAACAGTTTCAGGAAGCGGATTTATCCCGAACAGCTGCGTCCATTAAGCGTGTTAATACCTCACTTGCTTACCTAGCAGCCAAAGGAGATAAGAGTTCCGAAGCATCTAAAGCCTACAACCAGATGGTTGCAGAACAGAAGAAACGAGATAGTGAAGCGGTCAGCGCAGGTATCCGCCAAGGGTTGGCAAACTTCGATACTAGCGTTAAAACACTGCCTACATACAGCCAATCGAATACTAACAACTATGTTCCCCGACCGAACCTGAGTAAGCAGTACGCGCAAATCCAACCGACTTACATGGATCGCATGGAAAAGAGAGAGCAGACTCTGGCTACGATGAAAAATGCTACCCAAGCCGGAAATAAAACAACGACGGCACCATCTGTCGCGTCTGCTGCTTCAAGTCAACCGTCAACCAACGGGACAACCGTTCAGGCTAACCCACCCCAACAAACCGGTGCGAATGCTAAACCTATAAGTACAGCACGAACTAAAGACTTCAAAGAGGCGATTGCCTACTGCTGGACGCTCAAAGAGCCGAAGAGTGGTCAAAAGGACATTTGGTTCTGCCACGGCCCCATCCAAAAAACATTAGTTGCGACCACTCTCCCGAAAGCTATGGAGTTGGTCGGTTGTGACTACCCAAATGCACTGAGAAAGTGGGATTTTAAAGATGGTGTGGTTCACGCCTGTGACCTTGGTTTGGAAAACTACGATGAAGACGTCGCTAATCTCTACCAGGTGCCTTCGGTCATCACTAAGAATTTGCATCAGTATCGATGCAATCTACCTTACCAAGGCAGATGCAGAACAACTCTCTGAACTCAAGGGCGCTCGATTGGGCGCCTTGTTACTAATTTCGATTACCGATGTATTAAGTTTAGGTTTTCTAGATACACACCATTACGTATCTGCTTATCAGTGACTAATACCAATAATTTTCTTGTTGCTTTGCGGTAATACGCTTTAGAGCGAAGGAACGTTTGAAATCTGCAGAGAAGGTTTTATCCAGAGGTTTAACTTCAAGGAAGTCTTCTGAACCATCTTGGTTTCGGAAGAGAAAATCAGGAGTATAGGAATAACGCTTGTGACCTGAAGAATAATAGAAACCTTCGGGTTGTGATCGGAATGAAAGAACGTCCTTAGAGTATTCGAGATGATAACAACAATCTCGTTCTAAAGAACTTTCACACAAAATGACACTTCGATTTTAGAACTCGCAAACTTATAAACGTTTTTGTTGTGGATGGTTTGCGAAGATTGCGAACGTACATAACTTGTCCCATAACGTTGTAATAAAACAACCAAATTTAGCTTAGGACACTTAATGGGTTTAAAAAGGACAGCTTACGCTTTTATTGGGACGCTTTATGCTTTCATCGGCAAGATGGGTGGAAGCCCCAGCCACATCCCGGCACACACGTCATTCGCTGTGGCTGCTTCCTTCCGGACCTGACCAGATTCACGAACTAGTGTTGCGGGAGGACCAGGGCCCCCATAGGTCACTTCAGCTTGCTGCCGAAGAGTGGTGAGGATTATCCGGTATCGCCCCCGCTATTGCAACCCCAAATCGGGCGAAAAGCATTGATTTACCTTCAACTGCCCACCATTTGAGCAATTTGTTTATTTCACTTCCATCGGCTCTTTAGCCGGACGTTCCGCTTTTGCCAGCGGGCGTTTGCGTTTCTCCTGATACATGGCGATATCCGTTTGATGCAGGACCTCCTGCAGCGACATATAGCGTTCACGTTCAGTAGAGATCCCCACCGCCACCGTCACATCAAAGCTGACATCACGCTCGGTACAGATAAACAGGAAGCTTTGTAGCTGATCAATAATGGCTTGTAACTCATTCCCGCGCGCTTCACCAACCAGAATGAATTCATCGCCCCCAATGCGGTACGATTTTCCTTTCCACACCTGATTGATCCGCGCGGCTAACTGCTTGAGAACTTTGTCGCCAATTTCATGGCCGTAGTTATCGTTAATCGGCTTGAACTGGTTCATATCCAGATACACCAGCGTGGTTTTGCCCGGCAAACCGCGGCGGAATCGGCGGTACAACGAACGGCGATTACGCAGTTTGGTGAGATTATCGGTGTTGGACTGAAAATTCAGATACAGCGCCACACTCAACAAAAACAGCACCAGTAAGATAAACAACCACTGGCTGTGACGGGCGAAGCGCTTTTCCGTCAATAGCGTTGCACGCCAGTCCGGTTGATAATCGTATTTTTTGATGATTTTCTGGGTATCGATAATTTTGATTGCGCGCGTAAACAGCGGTGCCAGCGCGGCACCGACTTGGTTCTTAGGGAAACCAATCGCAATATCGTAGGCATAGAAACTGCCGATCATCGAATCTTCCACGATTGGCAACAGTGAATCCGCATCACGCAAAATCTGGTTAAAGTTCGCCTTACTCAGCACGATGTAGTCGACTTGCTTATCGAGCAATGCCTGAATCTGCTCTTCCTGATTAGAGAAGGTGATCAGCGCTTTGTTAGGCAGCATGCGCTGCATCAGCTCTTCAAAGAAGTCATCTTTGATCACGCCAATGCGCTCTACGACCAGCTCCGAGACATTGCTGTACACGTTGTCCTTATAGCCTTCGCGTTTCACCATCACCGCTTGTGGGTGGTAATAGCTCTCGCTGAAATAGACCATTTTTTTGCGCTGCTCGGATATGGAAATCGGCGCAATGATATCGATGTGCTTGTCCTGAATGTCCGTGAACATGCTTTCCCAGGTTTCATCCGCTGCGCTGACCAAATCGCATTTAAGCAGCAAGATGTCACACGCCTGGAATACTACGTCTGCACTGATGCCTTTCACTGACCCATCATTGCCGTATCTGGCAAACTGAGTCAGGTTTTCGAGCTTCACCCGCAACGGACGTTGCTGGTTGACACCGCTGTCGATGACCGCCTGACGCAGCGCCTGTTTACGGATGTCGAACTGATATTTCTGAATCGATTCACGCAGCAATTTTTGCACTTTGGCTGAGTGAATGAATGTCTCGAACTCATGCAGCAGTTCACCATGTTTGCCTTTCGGCACAATCAGCGAGACAGGTTGAATCGAAATGCGATCGTTCAACA
This sequence comes from Vibrio sp. LQ2, assembly GCF_023920125.1. Taxonomy (NCBI): domain Bacteria; kingdom Pseudomonadati; phylum Pseudomonadota; class Gammaproteobacteria; order Vibrionales; family Vibrionaceae; genus Vibrio; species Vibrio sp. LQ2. Next base: position 286,632 of record NZ_CP085308.1, on the reverse strand, counting down.
GCTGAGCGTCCAGGCCGCGCGTTAACATCGGTTTGAGTTGGTTGATCGCATCGACCACACCATCGACTTGCGCGCTTTCCAGCAGCACTTTCGCTTCGCTGAAACCGTCGTATTCCACTTGTGTGAGGTGTGGGTAATTCTCACGAATCAGCTCACCATAAATCGTCCCTTTCGGCACGCCGATACGCTTAATTTCATCCAATGTGGCGTTGGTATAGCTGTAAAGGTAGGTGTATTCGATATTGGTGGGCGCCGAGTAATCAAACCGTTTCGCGCGCGCTTCCGTGTAGGTGACGTTGGCGGCGAAATCGCTTTCACCGGACTCGACCGATTTTAAAATCGCATCAAAACTTGGGTAGTTGACGTACTGAATGTCGATATTGAACTGGTAGGCAATCGCATCGAATAACACGCGCGTGACGACATCGTCCGCTTCGGTCGCGACTAAATAGGGTTGTTCATTATGCGGTGGCTCGGCGTGTGCCGGAACTGCGAGAAAATACAGTAACAGCAGCATCCAGCCCCGAATTGCTAGCGTTTTAAACATTGACGTTGTTTTTTATAGAATTGTAATTTTAGTAATTGCTGATAATACCGAATCTCAGCGTGTATGCATAAGGACTTATTTCAATGTCCTTCATAAGTTTGCACTGGATTCGATTTTCTGTGCATACGTTTACAATGGCTGCTCTTCGGTATTTTTGAGAATGTAGTCGGTCATCCAGGCCGTCGTCAGCAAGCAGATCCACACCACAAACACAGGTTTAGGTACGTCGATGTCCGGCGAAAGCACCACTGCCATAAAGCTGACGGAAGGCAGCGTCCAGCACAAAAGCTTACTCCAGCTAAACGATTTAACTTGTGACAGGCTCTCCATCACAGCCACCAGACCGGTCAGGCACAGCGCAATCACCGCAGCAAACGTCAGACCCGCCACCCACAATGGAATGATCAGTCCCAATGCCCACCAGCTATGGCTATGGCTCGGTTTCCAACTCGATGCCGACCACCAGATCACGACCACCGCAGCAAGCTGCACAACCGTCATCCAAGGTTCACCGTCTAATTTACCCGCCGCTTGCGTCACCATAATGCCGACTTGCAGCGTGATCACGATAAGCGCGCTGATCGCCATGATGCCCTTATTGCTGCCACGTGAAAACGCTACCATCATCATAGGGAACAGTACCCACATACTGACCGAGAGAGAGGCCGGCTGATAAGGAAGCGTAATGCCGTAAGCGGCCATCCCCGCCAGCAAAACGAAACCCGTGATCCCACCGCGCGGCAGTATCCAGAGAGCAGGGATGACGAAGGTGATGAATGGAACATCGCCCTCGCTCAGACCGAGCGCCCGGGCACACACCATCACCAATAACGTTGTGATTACAAATTGAAAAGCGGAGAATACCAATTCCAGCTCCTTATACCTATCCGTGGTAACAATTGAACTAGGACACTGTCATTATGGACCAATTTCTGGCACAGATCTTTGCTGTCATTCACCAAATCCCACACGGGAAAGTTTCGACCTACGGCGAAATCGCACGTATGGCGGGTTATCCCGGTTATGCGCGCCACGTCGGCAAAGCGCTGGGAAATTTACCCAAAGACAGCAAACTGCCGTGGTTTCGGGTCATCAACAGTAAAGGGGAGATTTCGTTAACCGGCCCTGATTGGGACAGGCAGCGGGAACGATTAGTTGCGGAAGGGATAGCCGTGAGCAGTCAGGGAAAGATCTCACTCAGAATATATAAATGGCAGCCTTAGGCTGCCATTGCTTTTTATCGTCACTCTCAAAGCATTAGTTTGCGCTAACGCCAACCAGCTTCAAATCAACCTGGTTAGTGTTATTATCATCAGTAATCACACCGTAATGGGTATCGGTGATAAAGCGCAGTTTGCCGTTTAGCTCGATACGAGCGCTGACACTGTAGGTATGACGCGCGTCGATTTGGGCGCTGTCGTAAGCCAGTTCAAACGCAAACGGAACTTGCTTGCCTTTCGTCTCAAAAGTTTGAGTCGCGATCACTTTCGCTGGCGCATCCATCAGAGAAACGTCTTGCAGCGTTACTGTCACCACCGCATTTTCTGGCAGCGCAATGCGCTCACGATACGCGAGAGTACCCGTTACCGTCTTCATGGCTGCGGGTGTGGTTTGTGTCATGGTCGTTGAGTCCTCAGAAGTCTGGCAACCCACCAGTACCGAACCTAACAGAACCGATGACGCCAGAAGTAGTGCCTTTTTCATAGTGCCTCACTTGAATTAAGGTAATCGCAGCTATTATAAGATCCGTTTCATAAACTGCTATGACCCTCAGTTGGTCTTGACAGTTATTTGACGTAACTCACAAAATAACAACGAACATAACCAATCAGGTGAGGAGCCATGAGCAAACCATTAAAAGAGCTGCTGAGCTTGCTGCAGCTAGAAAAACTGGAAGAGGGTCTCTACCGCGGCGAAAGCGAAAACCTCGGTTTGCCGCAAGTGTATGGCGGCCAAGTGATCGGTCAGGCGCTGTCCGCAGCGCGCTACACGGTTGAATCTGACCGTACCGTGCACTCTTTTCACAGTTACTTCCTCTACCCTGGCGATCCTGAAAAACCGATCATCTACGATGTTGAAAACCTGCGCGATGGCCGCAGTTTCAGCACGCGCCGTGTGAAAGCGATTCAAAACGGCCGCCCTATTTTCTACCTCACCGCGTCTTACCACGGTGAAGCGCCGGGCTTTGAGCATCAGAAAACCATGCCGGATGTTCCGGGGCCGGAAAACTTTGCGTCAGAATCCGAACTGGCGGCGCAAATTGCTCACCTGCTGCCAGAAAAAGTGAAGAAAGTATTCTGCGGCGAAAAGCCGATTGAGATGCGTCCGGTGACCGTTATCAATCCGCTCAAACCACAAAAGGCCGAACCGAAACAGTACCTGTGGATCCGCGCCAACGGCGAGATGCCAGACAATCAGCTCATTCACCAATACCTGCTGGGTTACGCCTCAGACTGGGGATTTCTGGTAACGGCGCTGCACCCGCATGAAGTGACGCTGATGACGCCCAATTTTCAGGTCGCCACCATCGACCATTCGATTTGGTTCCACCGTCCTTTCAAAATGGACGAATGGTTGCTGTATGCGATTGAAAGCCCGACCGCCAGCAACACACGCGGCTTAGTGCGCGGGGAAATCTATAACCGTGAAGGCCACCTGGTCGCCACAGCGGTGCAAGAAGGCGTGATGCGGTTTAAAAACGCCTGAGTTTTTTCGCAGCGACGCTTTACCTTCACCCAAGGTCAGGCTTTACAGTGCTACCGACATTCACTCAGGAGGGGACATTATGGGATGCTGTAATCAACCACCCAATGGCGGCAGCACTGACATCAAACCGCTACTCAAAGCATTCGCGGTACTGCTGGCCGTGGTTTTGCTGCTCGCTTGGCTGTTCGGCTAAACACCAGCCATATCTTCAACGACCTGATATCGCTTAACCGCTGGTATCAGGTCGTTGAGCGTCAAAGCGGTAGCTCGGTGGTGTACTTGAGCGATTCCATCGCAAAGGTCGATGTGACGTTATTCAGCCCGCCAACGCTGTTCACCAGCTTTTTGTAAAACTGGTCAAAGTGCTTCATGTCTTTGACCAGCACTTTCATCATGTAATCGTACTCCCCCGCCATGCGGTAGAACTCCATCACTTCCGGGTATTCATCCACCGTCGCCACAAAACGGCGATACCACTCGTGCGAATGGTCGCTGGTTTTGACCATCACAAAGGCGATAAAGGACAAGTCGAGTTTTTCCGGATCAAGCAGCGCGACCCGTTTGCTGAGAATGCCGGATTCTTCCAGCTTTTTCAGTCGCTTCCAGCAAGGCGTGGTGGTGAGATTGACCGCTTCCGCCAAATCGTTGAGCGACACCGTGCTGTCCTTTTGCAAAATTGCCAAGATCTGACGATCAATTTTGTCGAGTTGCATTTTTTAACCCCATTCGGGAGAAAATTATTCTCCAAACCTACAAAACCACAGGCAAATTAGCAAAGTTTTTCTCTCCTCTTACAGCTAAATTATTCCCATACCGAATTCACTTTTCCCAAACGTTGTGCGACCTTTCGCTGGGTTTGGGATTCACGCTCATGGAGAGACCTATGTGCACCGACCATCAATGGATTAACAGCGCGATTCGCAAAATTGAAGCCGACTTTCAACGCTCTGCCGACACGCACCTGATCAAACTCGACCTGCCGTGCGTGGCTGGCATCGACATCTATCTGAAAGATGAAAGTACCCACCCGACCGGTTCGCTCAAACACCGTTTGGCGCGTTCACTGTTTCTCTACGCCATTTGTAACGGCTGGGTTGGTCCGGACACACCGATCATCGAATCGTCTTCCGGCAGCACCGCAGTGTCTGAAGCGTACTTTGCGCGCCTGCTCGGTCTGCCATTTATTGCCGTGATGCCTAAATGCACCGCGCGTAAGAAGATTGAGCAGATTGAGTTTTACGGCGGCAAAGCCCATTTGGTCGACCGCTCCGATCAGATTTATGACGAGTCGCGCCGTCTGGCCAAAGAGCTGAATGGTCATTACATGGACCAATTCACCTACGCCGAGCGCGCCACCGACTGGCGTGGTAACAGCAATATCGCCGACAGCATTTTTCATCAGATGAAGATGGAAGATCACCCGATCCCGAGCTGGATCGTAATGAGCCCGGGAACGGGCGGCACGTCAGCAACCATTGGCCGCTTTATTCGCTATCAGCAGCACAACACCAAGCTGTGTGTGGTCGATCCGGAGAATTCGGTGTTTTACGATTTTTACCAAACCCGCAATCCGAACCTGACGCTCAAGTGCGGAAGCAAAATTGAAGGCATTGGCCGCCCTCGTGTTGAGCCAAGCTTTATTCCGAATGTGGTGGATGAGATGCGTGTGGTGCCGGATGCAGCAAGCATTGCGACCATTCAATGGCTGGAAAAAATTCTCGGCCGTAAAGCAGGCGCCTCCACGGGCACCAACCTGTATGGCGCGCTGCAACTGGCGAGTGAGATGAAACGCCGCGGAGAAACCGGCTCTATTGTGACGCTGCTGTGCGACAGTGGTGAGCGTTATCTGGATACCTACTACAACCCAGCCTGGCTGGCGGAGAATATCGCCGATCTGTCACCGTATCTGGCCAAGCTGGAAACGTTTCAGGCCACCGGCGAACTGGCGTAAGCTCCCGTTCGCCGCCCCGTTCGAGTCACAATGCGCGCTTACGATGGCGCGCATTGAGGATATCTTCGATCTGCTTCTGCTCTTTGCGCGCGCGCTCAAAAGCCTGCTTTTTGCGCCAGCGCTCCAGCACCTGTTCCAACCCTTTGACCCGCGCGTGTTTGCTCTCCAGCACCTGTTGCACCGAATGACAACGCGCCTCCATCACCGCTTGTTCCTGCTCATGGTGACGCAGCAGTTTTTGCAGCATGTGGTCGACACGATTGAGGTTCATCAGCAGCGCACTGTTGAGCGTTGGCGCGTGCAGCGTTGAATCGCCAGCGCTGGATTTAAGACTCGCCAATTGATTGAGCTGCGCTTGCAGATATTGATGCCGCTGGCGCATCGAATCGAGCTGCTGCCCGATGCGGTCGCGGGTTTTCTCTTCGACCTGTTGCAGTTTGCCGACGGCGCGAATCTTCTCTTTCATGGCTTATCTCACGGCATTTGAAACAGCAGAGCCAGTTGGGTCAGGCTTGCGGTGTAATCGACACGTTCTTTGGCCGACTGTTGCAGAAATGCTTTGAGATGAGGATACATAGCGACGGCGCGATCCAGCTCCGCATCCTGCCCCGGCTGGTAACCGCCGAGCGGCAGCAGCTCTTTGACCTGCAAATAGTTGGCGTAAAGCTGACGAAACTGATTGGCGACCGTGACGTGCGCCTCCGGTGTCACCGCCGACATACAGCGGCTGATCGAGGCATTGACATCAATCGCCGGATAGTGCCCCTGCTCGGCCAACTGACGTGACAGCACCACGTGACCATCGAGAATCGCGCGCGCTGAATCGACGACCGGATCTTGCTGATCGTCGCCTTCGGCCAGTACCGTATAAATCGCGCTCAGGCTGCCATCCGGGTTATCGCTGTTGCCCGCGCGTTCAAGCAGTTGCGGCAACACGCTGAATACCGACGGCGGATACCCGCGCGATGCAGGCGGTTCGCCAAGCGACAAGGCAATTTCACGCTGCGCCATCGCATAGCGGGTCAGCGAGTCCATCAACAGCAAAACGTCTTTACCCTGATCGCGAAAATATTCCGCCACGCGGTGGCAAAGCAGCGTCGCGCGCAGTCGCATCAATGGCGACTCATCCGCCGGAGCGGCAATGATAATCGCTTTGCGGCGTGCTTGTTCAGTCAGGTTGCGCTCGATAAATTCACGCACCTCGCGGCCACGTTCCCCAATCAGCCCGACCACAATCACGTCCGCTTCCGTGTTCTGGGTGATCATCCCCATCAGCACACTTTTACCCACGCCGCTGCCGGCCATCAGGCCGATGCGCTGACCTTTGCCGACCGTCAGCAGGCCATTAATCGTGCGTACGCCGACATCGAGCGGCGTGTCCACCGGGCGGCGTTTGAGCGGGTTAATCGGCTTGGGTTCGAGCGACACGCGGTCGCCACCACGCAGCGGCGCGCCGTCATCAAGTGCTTCGCCTAACCCGTTCACTACCCGGCCGAGCCATTGACTGCTGAGCTGCACCGTGCTGTCGCCTTCCAGCGGCACCACTTTCGCCCCCGCAAACAGACCACCCAAGCGGCGAATGGGCATTAAATAAGCGACATTGTGGTCAAAACCGACCACTTGTGCTTCGATCATGTCGCCTTCAGCTGTTTCGACCAGACAGCGCTGTTCGAGTTTGAAGCGGCAGCCCACTGCTTGCAGCATCAGGCCGTTCACCTTCACCAGTCGCCCGGTCACCCGCGCCACCGGCACAGAATCGAGCGACGCGATGGCATCGTTGAGGCGGTCAGTCAGCATTCCGCCGCTGTGCGGATTACTCATCCGCCACCTCTTGCCCTGCGGTGACTTCATCCAGCAGATGCTGTTTCACATTGTCCATGCACGCTTGCAGGCGTGAGTCACAGCTGGCATCGGCTTCGGCATCGTCCGTGACCAGATGGCAACCACCCACGGGCAGCTCTTTGTTCGCCACCAGTTTCCAGTTCTTCGGCAGATCGGCATTGATGTCGCGAATGCGGTCCAGATCCTGCGGATTCAGATGCACAGTCACACTTTCCGCTTTGCCCGGCATCGCATCGAGAGTTTCACCCACCAGCGACAAAATCTGCTGCGGCATCAGCGTCAGTTCGGCACGAATGACCTGCTGCGCGACTTTCTGCACCAGCTCACAAATGATATGACGCTGCTGCTGCTCGCGTTCCGCCTGCCAGCGCGACAGGGTTTGATACAGTTCGTTGACCGGCTTGGCGGCTTCCAAAAAGTGCTGCTTACCGGACTGTTCGCCGGAGACAAAGCCTTTCTGAAAACCCTCTTTCTGGCCGTCAATAATGCCTTGTTGCTTGCCCTGTTCCAGCCCCTGACGCAAACCTTCGTCATAGCCCTGCTGCAACCCTTGCTGAAAACCTGCTTCGAGCTGCTGCTGAATATCCACCTGCGTGTCCTGCCACTCGTCATCGAGCAACCGGTCGTCCGGTGCCTTCACTGGCTGAGCCAGTGGCGGGAAACGGTGCAGACGATAACTGCCCGTAGGCAGACGCATAATTTTTTCTGCTGACATGGCTTACTCCACCGTCGGTTCCTGATAAAGCAGCAGTTCGATTTCGCCTGCTTCACTCAGTTCACGCACAATCTGCATGATGTCCTGACGCGCGCGCTCAACCCGGCTGAGCGCCACCGCACCACGCACCTGCATATCGTCTTCCAGCGCCTTGACCATACGTTGCGGCATCGAGCGTTTGATCGCCTGTTGCAACGTGATCTCCGCCCCTTTGAGTGCAATGCCCCACAGCTCCATCGGTACCTGTTGTACCAGACGGTCCATGGTCTCTTCGCGCTGACGGCCGAGCACCATAAAGTCAAACATGTTCTGTTCGATTTCGCTCACCACATCTTCATCATGCAGTTTGAGCATTTCCATCAGTGTGGCGCGGTCGCCTTCAAAGCGGTTGATGATATCCGCGACCTGCTTCACACCGGACAGCGGCGCGCTTTGCGTCACCGAGACCTGTTCGATGCAACGTTCAATCAGCTCATTGAGATCGTTGGCGACCTGATGGTCAATATCCTGCAGACGCGCGATACGGTACAGCAGCTCATCGTGATAATCCTGCGGCAGGCATTTCAGCACCGCAGACGAACTGTCAGGCGGCAGATAGGCGAGGAAAATCGCCTGCATCTGCGGGTGTTCGTTGCTGATAAAACGCGCCAGCATTTCCGCGTCCACCCATTGCAGACGCTGCATGTTGTTGCGAATCTCATCGCCATACAGATTGTTAAGCAGGCCTTTGGCCAGATCATTGCCCAGCGCTTTGCGCAGCGTGTTGGACAAGTACTCTTTTGACGCGCCACGAATGCCACTGTGCTGACGAAAATCATCAAAGAACTGCTGAATAATGTTTTTCGCGTTGTCGCTTTTAATACCGCTGAGGCGCGCCATCGCTTTGGTCACGCGCTGCGTTTCATCGCGGCTGAAATGGCGCAGCACTTTCGCCGCGGCATCTTCGCCCATTCCGAGCAGGACCAGTGCGGTCTGTTCGACATGATTAAGCTCTTGGTTCTGCGTTGACTGTGCTGTGTTCATTCACATTTACCCACTGTTTCAAGACTTCTGCGACGCGTTCTGGCTCTTCATTGGCAATCAGCTGCAGATGTTTCAGTTGAATTTCTAACGGCGATCCTGGCGGTGGCAACATGTCGCTGCTCACGTCCAGACCGCTGGATGCTTTGATGCCTTTCTCTTCCAAGCGGCGGTTAAGCGCCTCTTCACGTTCACGCTCTTCGCGGGTTTGAAGATTCTCGTAGTAAGGCTCTTCTGGCGGCAGCGCAAACTCCAGCTCTTGGCTGCGGCGATCCGCACCGGTGAGATGCATGATCAGCGGACGCAACACGAAGAAGATCATCGCCATGCCCAGCATGCCGCCAATCACGTAACGCAGAGGCTGCTGCACGGTCGGATCCTGCCACCATGGAATGCTTGGCGGCGCTTCAATCTCGATCGGCGTAAAGTTAAAGCTCATCAAGCTCAGGCTGTCACCGCGCGCGGCGCTGATGCCAACGGCATCCATCAGCATGGCGGAGATTTCTGTCTTCTCTTGGTCGCTCCACCCGGTGCCATTCGGCGCAGCCGCTGAGTTCAACAGCACAGAAACGTTGAGTTTTTTCACCTGACCTTGCTGGTACTGCGTGCGGCGCACACTGCTGCCCACGGCGTACTGGCGGTTGATTTCAGAACGCGCGTTCGAGTTCTGGCTGTCCTGAGTCGGCTTCTCACCAGTCACTGGCGGTTGGTTGCTCAGCGACCCCGGAATGCCGAGCGCAATCTGGTCAATCGAGTTGTTCTGAACGGTGTGCTCGTTTTGCACCACGGGCGTGTTGTCGAGGATTTCCTGCGTCTCTTCCACACGGCTGAAATCCATGTCGGCTGCCACCTGCACGCGGAAGTTGCTTGGACCGACAATCGGCGTCAGCATGTCTGCCGCGCGCTGAATCACCTGCTTCTCCAGGTTCTTCTGGTAATCAAGGTATTTGGCGTTCACTTTGCCCGAATCGCCCGACGCCACGTCGGCGCTCAGCAAGCGGCCATACTGGTCAATCACCGAGACGAATTCCGGCTTCATGCCCGTCACACTGCCCACCACCAGATTGATGATCGCTTCCACCTGCTCCGGTTTGAGGTCTTCACCCGCTTTGAGTTCCAGCATGACGGACGCCGACGGCGCTTCGCCGTTCTGGCGCACAAACAGCGTTTGACGAGGAATGGCCAAATGCACACGCGCGTTCGATACCGCATTAAGCGCGATGATAGTGCGCACTAACTCACCTTCCAAACCGTGGCGGTAACGGGCGGTTTCCATAAACTGGCTGGTGCCGAGAGAGCTGTCTTCTTGTAGTGAATCAAGCCCGGTCGGCAGCTTGGCTTTGATGCCTTTGGCGGCCAGCAGCATGCGTACGCGCGCCACTTCCCCTTCCGGCACCAGAACCTGGCCATTCTGTTCCTGCAGGCGATAGCTGATGCTTTCAGCTTCCAGCACCGAGACGATGTCGCCCACATCAAACTGCTCTTGCTGACCATACAGCGGACGGAAACTCTGCGAAGAACTCCACAGCGCGACCACAATCAGCGCCGCCACAATCGCCGCCAGCACCGCCGAGAGCACAAGATTGCGCTGACTGCTTGACCACAGCTGTTTCAATTTACGGCTGACATCGTCCATGCCCCTGACCGAAGAGCCATTCGGGCTGATGCCACTGGCACCCGCCACTTGAGTAGTAAGTTCAGACATGATTTACACCGGCATCTTCATAATGTCTTCAAACGACGCAACCACTTTGTTGCGCACCTGCATCAGCGCGTTAAACGACAGGCTGGCCTTCTGGCTAGCGATCATCGCCCCGACCAGATCGTCGCTCTTGCCGGTTTCCACCGCGGTCATTTTGCTGCTGGCGACCGCCTGATGCTGGTTCACCACATCCAGAACCTGCGTCATGGCCGATGAAAACGACAGAGGCGGATTGACCGCTTTGACGTCCAGCGGGTTCGCACTGACGACGAAATCCGGCGTCGCCTGTACGCGCATTGCGTCCATTTTGGTGAGCATTAACTGCTCGGCGGACATTGCATTACCGATAGGTTGATTTGCCATGTTTACCTCTCCTTTAGGCGGCTGAGCCTAGTACTGACTGAAGGTCGATGCCCTGTTCACGCATCGCCGCCAATTTGTAGCGCAGTGCGCGGGTCGATACGCCCAGAGCATTCGCCGTTTTCGTCCGGTTACCACCGAACTGACGAAGTTTGTCCAGAATGTATTGGTATTCCGCCTGTTTCTTCGCTTCGACGTGACCAAAGGCCGCATCAGATACCACAGGCTGTGAAGGTGACTGGAACTCCACCGGCAGCATCAGATCCTGCGCAGTGATGTAGTCGCCGTGACGCATCACCAGAGCACGCTGAATCACGTTCTCCAGCTCACGAATGTTGCCCGGCCAATGGTACTGGCTGAGCGCCACGCGCGCGTCCTGAGACAGATGGCATCTACTGCCATCCTGATATTTGGTGATAAAAAACTGACTGATCGGCAGGATGTCCTCTTTGCGCTCACGCAGCGGTGGCCAGTGCAAAGGCAACACATCCAGACGGTAATAGAGATCTTCACGGAACTGGCCTTTCTGCACCTCTTCGCGCAAGTCTTTGTTGGTGGCGGCAATCACACGAATATCCAGTTGAATCGCTTTGTGACTGCCCACCCGTTCCACTTCCCGCTCCTGCAAAACACGCAGCAACTTGGCCTGTACTGCCGGTGACATTTCGCCGATTTCATCGAGCAGAATGGTGCCGCCGTTGGCCTCTTCAAACTTACCGCTTTGCGACGCCAGTGCGCCGGTAAAGGCGCCTTTGACGTGGCCAAACAGCACCGCTTCCAGCATCGACTCCGGAATGGCGGCGCAGTTGACCGCCACAAACGGACCGTCTGCACGGTTAGATTGTTGGTGCACGTAACGCGCCAGCACTTCTTTACCTGTGCCGGACTCGCCGGTGATGAGTACGCTGGCGCTGGTGCAGGCGGCGCGATGCGCCAGTTGCAGCACCTGCTTACTGCGCCAGGATTCAGCGACGATGTTGGCCATCGGTTTACCAAGCGCTTCCACGCGGCGCAGCAGATTCAATAACTGGTTGGATTCAAACGGACGCAGCAGATAATCGGTCGCGCCCGCTTTCATGGTTTCTGCCGCCAGAATGCCCTGATCCTGATCGACAATCGCAATTGCCACCCCCGCGCCTGCTTGCTTCTGATGACACGCGACCCACTCACGCACGCCCATGTCCGGTAAGTTGGCACTCACCACCGTGATGGCGGCGGCCTCCTGTAATAACGCACTGCGGCCGGTACGTGCATGGCGCACGCGGTAGCCGGCTTCGATCAAAACATCGATGACGGGTTGAGCTAGAAGTTCGTTTGGCTCAACCAACAAAATATCTGACTTCGTCATTACTGAACCTTCATTGAGTCGTTGGTTGGAGGAGTGGCGGCCACCACGCTTTCGTCGTCACGGACTAAGCGGATCTCCACGCGGCGGTTTTGGGCACGGCCGGATTCGGTCTCGTTGCTGGCCACGGGATACCGCGAGCCGTGAGCGCGAATCTGAATTTTGTCAGCCGCGACCCCAAGCTTTTCCAGCACCGCGGCAACCTGATCGGCACGGCTGCGCGATACATTCAGGTTGGCTAAACGCGAACCGACATTGTCGGTGTGGCCGTCAATCAGCAGATGCGTCACCCGTTTGTCACGCTCAACATAAGAAATCAGGTCACGCAGTGTGCGTTGCTGAGCAGCGCTCAGCGACTGCTGACCCGAAGCAAAATGGAGAGAAGTATCGCGCGCCTCGGTAAAGGTGATCGCCGGCAGCTGTTGCTGACAAGCTTTGAACTGAGTGATGACGTTGTGCACGCGAATGGAAGGCAGCGTGACCCGCTGCGACTCGGAAGGGGTGCTTCCGCTCAGCGACAGTTGTAGCCACTGCCCTTGGTCTATCGCGTGCAGTAACGCATCAATATTGGTCGAAAAAGAGAAGCGGTTGCCTTGGTGGCGAATCCCCTCACTAATCGGGGTCGCCTGCTGCGGCACAATCCACGGCGGAGTAAGCAAAGACAGGTCTGCCTGCTGCCAAGTTACCGGGCTATTATTAAAGCGAAATTCAAAGGATATTTTATTATTTGTGACTGAGCGGAAATAAAACTTCCCATGCGGAACTTCCGTATGCATCAAATTGCAATTAAATACATCACCTTTATATATCCAAGATGACAAATCCATAGGAACTTTTATCTCTTGCTCAGCAAAAGATGGCATAGTTAGAAATAAACCTAAAGCGCAAGAAGTAATTGAACATATTTTTAACACTTGGTGATAGAAATATTTTTTACCTTCTATTGACACTTTCCTGTCATTTAAATATGCCACCGAATTATCATAACTGGCATACATTTTCATATTGATGTCCCAATCTGATTCAATGTCCACCACGTTACAAGCCTTTGTAAATCAAGCAGTAATCGCGCTGAGACTGATGAATAAACAACCAACTAATACAAAAAGTTATCTTCCGTGACGTCTTCTGCAGCGATTCATTCGCCGTCTTAAACACGAAAAAACAGCCTATAAATTAGGCTGATCATTTTTTATTCATTTATATCTATAATTATTTAGCGACCAACCTAACCGCTTTCGTATTTTTATTGAAGAACTAAATTGGCGGTTCAAATCAACATATGAACTAACGTCACAAAGTTATAATTAGGCACTAAAAATAAATAAAAAATTCTGTGTAGACTGTGCTCCACAAAGAAAACACTCTCTGTCAACGCACGGTAAAATATAAATGGAAAATCAAATCCAGACGCCTATTCCCGAGGTGAAGACCTTAAACGTGGAACTACTAGGAAAGCCGATTCATGTTATTCGGGAAAAACTGGACACCATTATCACCGACTCCTGTAACGGCCTGACCAGCGAGCTGCAGAACTGGCTGACCACGCACCATATCGATGTGGAGCTGGAATCGGTGGAACTGCACAGCCTCAAGCCTTCAGACATCGACAAGAGCTGTATGACCCAGTTTCGTCATCAGAACGGCGGCTCGCTGTTTGTGCGCCTTGAAAGCAGCATGCTGATCAAACTGGCCGATCGCTTTTACGGCGCCAACATTGAACGCAGCCAAAGTGTGCTGACCAGCAGCGACCGTCGTCTGCAAGAACGCATCGGCAAAGTGACCACTCAGTGGGTCGCGCCGCAAGAGATGTGGCAACTACACGACGGCGACATTGGCAGCGGCGTCGGCCTGAAAGCCGAACTGTCACTTCGTTATGCTGACCAGCGCGGAGTGTTGACGCTGATTTTTGAAAGCCAGTTGGTGCAAACCCTGATTGACCAACTGGATCTGCAACCCAATGCCGAACTGAGTGAGCAATTTCACCGTTCGCTGCAAGACGCCCCAGTACGTCTCAATGTACTGCTGAGCAAGAAAACCATGCCACTCAGCGATGTGCTGAATCTGGCACCCAATGACATTCTCCCCATCGACTTACTCTCCACTGTTCCGGTCAGTATCGGTAACGAGCGCCTGTTTTCAGGCCGGGTTGCCGAGCAGGAAGGACAACTGGTGTTGATTTTAAACCAAGATAAGGAATCCCTAAGATGAGTGACGCTCTAGACAATGCAAGCTTTGATGGCGAAGAGCTCAATTTCGATGATTTTCATCTGGAAGATTTGGAAACAGAAACCGTGGTTGAGGCAGCGCCAAAAGTGGAACGTGACCTGAGCTTCTTTCGCAATATTCCGGTCACCGTCACGCTGGAAGTCGCCAGCAAAGAGATCGCGCTCGGCGATCTGATGAAAGCGGGCGAAGGCAGCGTGATTGAACTGGATAAGCTCAACGGCGAGCCACTGGATGTGAAAGTGAACGGCTCGCTGCTGGGTCACGCCGAAGTGGTGGTGGTGAACGACAAGTACGGCCTGCGCCTGATTGACGTGCTCGACAGCGCCCTCACCGCTGTGGGCCAATAACAGGTTTTTGTCATGACTCAACCGCGTTCCCTGCGCTGGATTGGCGCGCTGGCGCTCGTGCTGATGCTGTTTGCATGGCCGTCGCTGGCGGCCGATAACGGCCTGACCCTTTTCACGGTGTCCGACGGCAGCACTCAGGAAGAGTACAGCGTCAAGCTGCAAATTCTGCTGCTGATGACGGCGCTGAGTTTTCTGCCGGCGTTCATTCTGATGGCCACCAGCTTTACCCGCATCATCGTGGTGCTGGCGATTTTGCGTCAGGCGCTAGGCCTGCAACAGAGCCCGCCCAACCGCGTCTTGGTCGGCATTGCGCTGGCGCTGTCGCTGCTCATCATGCGTCCGGTGTGGAGCGATGTGTATGAGCATGCGTTCAAACCGTATGACCAAGGCCAGATTACGCTGATGCAGGCGTTTTCCGTCGCGGAAAAACCGGTGCGCAATTTCATGCTGGCGCAGACACAGCAAAGCTCGCTGGAGCAGATGCTGCGTATTGCTAACGAACCGCTGGATCAGAACGTCGACGACATTTCGTTTGCCGTGGTACTGCCGGCGTTTGTCATCAGTGAGCTGAAAACCGCGTTTCAAATCGGCTTCATGCTGTTCATTCCGTTTCTCATCATCGATCTGGTGGTCGCCAGTGTGTTGATGGCGATGGGGATGATGATGCTCTCGCCACTGATCATCTCGCTGCCGTTCAAACTGGTGGTGTTTGTGCTGGTCGATGGCTGGGCGATGACGGTCGGCACCCTCTCGGCCAGCTTCGCGCAGTAGCGTGACTCGGCACATTTAAGGAACGCTGTATGACTCCAGAAACTGTCGTGACCCTGATTTCCAACGCCGTATGGATGGTGATCCTGATTGTCGGTGTGTTGGTGGTGCCGGGTCTGATTGTCGGCCTCGGCATTGCGATTTTTCAGGCCGCCACCCAGATCAACGAACAGACGCTGAGCTTTCTGCCACGCCTGATGGTGACGTTGCTGATGGTCATCTTTGCCGGTCACTGGATGCTACGCAAGTTCATGGAACTGTTTGATTTTCTGTTCCATAACATTCCGGGGATGATTGGCTGATGGAGCTGAGCTTTGCCGAGATTTCCAGCTGGTTAGGGCAACTGTGGTGGCCCTTTTTCCGTATCGGCGCCGTGTTTGTTTCGATGCCGTTTTTCGGTGACCTACTGATCCCGGTTTGGGTGCGCAGTCTGCTTGCCCTCTCCATCACCGTGATCACCGCGCCTTTGATGCCCGCGATGCCCGCAGTCGATTTGATGTCGATGACGTCGCTGTTTCTCGCGTTTGAGCAGGCGGTGTGGGGGCTGATGTTCGGCCTGATTCTGCACATGCTGTTCACCGTGTTTACCATGCTCGGCCAGATTGTTTCGCTGCAAATGGGTCTTGGCATGGCGATGATGAACGACCCGGTGAACGGCCTGTCCGTCGCCATTCTCGGCCGCATTTTTCTGGTGTTCACCACCCTGCTGTTTCTGGCATTGGAAGGTCACTTAGTGGTGATTGATGTACTGATCCAGAGCTTTACCGTGTGGCCGGTCGGCTCCGGGATCACCATGTTGTCGCTGCAAGGCATCGTCAACATTTTCAGTTGGATGTTCTCGGCGGCACTCGCGTTGGCGCTGCCTGCCATCGTCTCGATGCTGCTGGCCAACATCAGTTTTGGTGTCATGAACCGCGCCGCCCCCAGCCTGAACGTTTACGCACTCGGCTTTCCGATGACCATGTTACTCGGCCTGTTCAGTGTGCTGATTTCCGTCTCCGGTGTACCGGGACGCTACGGCTCGCTGGTGCATGACACGCTGCGCTTTCTCCATCAGTTTATGGCGGGGGGCGCATGAGCGATCAAGCTTCGTCTCAGGACAAAACCGAGAAGGCCTCGCCGCAAAAAGTCAAAAAAGCGCGCGAGCAAGGCCAGATTCCCCGCGCCAAAGAGTTCACCACCGCGGTGATTTTTCTCGCCGTGGCCATCTACTTCTACGCCCAGCTGCCCGCCGTCTGGCAATCCATCGCGGGCGTGTTTCGCTATAACCTATCGCTGACCCGCGCCGATCTCGACAACCCGATGCAGATGATTGAACAGTTGGGTCACAGCCTCGGTATGGTGATTGAGCTGTTGATGCCGATGTTTCTGGTCATCATCGTGGTGACTCTCGCCAGCAGCATGATTCTCGGTGGCTGGCTGTTCCGCCCGGCCAACCTGCTGCCAAAGCTGAGCAAACTCAATCCGATCAGCGGTATCAGCCGGATTTTTTCCACCCGCTCGCTGGTTGAACTGGTCAAATCAACGCTCAAAGTCAGCGTCATTTTCGCCGTGCTGTACGGCTATCTCGATAACCATCTGCAACCCATGCTGGGCATGCAGGGGCTGCCGCTCAATCAGGGCTTTATCCTGATCATGAAAATCCTGTTTGAAGGCTTACTGCTGATGGGCTTTGCCCTGTTGGTGTTTGGTGTGATTGACATTCCTTACCAGCGCTGGGAACACCTCAAAGAGCTCAAAATGACCAAGCAAGAGCTGAAAGAGGAATACAAAAACAACGAAGGTCGCCCGGAAATCAAACAGCGTATTCGCCAGATTCAGCAACAGTTCGCCCGTCGCCGCATCGACAAAATGGTGCCCAAAGCCGACGTGGTGATCGTCAACCCGACCCACTACGCCGTGGCGCTGAAATACGATCCGGCACTGTCAGACGCGCCGTTTGTGGTCGCCAAAGGGGTGGATGAAACCGCGCTGCACATTCAGCGCCTCGCGCGCGACAACCAGGTGGAAATTATCCACTCGCCGCCGCTCACGCGTTCGATTTACTACACCACTGCCATCGAGCAGGCTGTGCCCAGCCAGCTGTATGTGGCGGTGGCCCATATTCTGACCTACGTCCTGCAGCTGAAAGCGTTTCGCAGTGGCAGCGGTGAACAACCGTTGCCACTGCCACACTTTTCGATTCCGAAACATCTGCAGCACTGATTTGCATTGAATGAAGGACTGATAACCATGCTCAACCGGTTAAAACAATGGCAAAACTCCGGCAAGGGATACCTCGGTATTCCGATTGTGCTGCTGATGGTACTGGCGATGGTCATTCTGCCACTGCCACCGCTCCTGTTGGACGCGCTGTTTACCTTTAACATCGTCCTGGCGATTCTGGTGCTGCTGGTCAGCACCACTGCCAAACGCCCACTCGATTTCTCCATCTTCCCGACCATCCTGCTGGTCGCAACGTTGCTGCGCCTGACGCTCAACGTTGCATCTACCCGTATCGTGCTCTTGGAAGGTCACAACGGCGGCGATGCCGCCGGTAAAGTGATTCAGGCGTTCGGTGAAGTGGTGATCGGCGGCAACTACGTAGTCGGTATGGTGGTGTTCATCATCCTGATGATCATCAACTTCGTGGTGATCACCAAAGGTGGCGAACGGATCTCCGAAGTCTCGGCGCGCTTTACACTCGATGCCCTACCGGGCAAGCAGATGGCGATTGACGCCGACCTCAACGCCGGCCTGATTGACCAAGACACCGCGCGCGATCGTCGCCGCGAAGTGGCGAACGAAGCGGACTTCCACGGCTCGATGGACGGTGCGTCGAAATTTGTGCGCGGTGACGCGGTCGCCGGTTTGATGATTCTGTTCATTAACATCATCGGCGGGATCAGCATTGGCGTATTCGAACATGGCCTGCCTGCCTCAGAAGCGTTTAAAACCTACGCCCTGCTGACCATTGGTGATGGTCTGGTGGCGCAAATCCCATCCTTGCTGCTGGCAACGGCCGCGGCGATTATCGTGACGCGCATTAACGACAGCGACAACGACATGTCGCAGACCATGCACAAGCAACTGCTGGCCACGCCGGCCACGCTGTTTACCGTCGCGGGCATCATGGTGGTGATCGGTATTGTGCCGGGCATGCCACATCTGGCGTTTTTCACCTTTGCGGCGGCGCTGGCCTTTGCCGGTTGGCGGCAGGCCAAAAGCCCGGTGGTCGACACCTCGCTCGATGAAGTCGAAGCGATTTCGCAGGCGATGCAAAACGAAGGCGACGCACCACTCAGCTGGGAAGACATTCCTCACGTGCAGACCTTGTCGCTGGCGCTTGGCTATCGTCTGGTGCATCTGGTCAATAAAGATCACGGCGCGCCGCTGACGCAGCGCATTCGCGGTGTGCGGCGCAACCTTTCCGAGCAGGTTGGCTTTTTGCTGCCGGAAGTGGCGATTCGCGACAACCTGAGCCTCAAGCCCAACCAATACACCATTTCGCTCAATGGCGAACTGGTCGAACAGGGCTTTATCGAACCCGACCGCCTGATGGCGATCGCCGTGGGTGAAACCTATGGCGACATCGACGGCATTCTCGGCAGCGATCCGGCCTACAACCTGCCGGCGGTGTGGATTGAACACCCGCAGAAAGCGCGCGCACTGAACATGGGTTATCAGGTGGTGGATGATGCCACCGTAGTGGCGACCCACATCAGCAAAGTAATGAAAACGCATCTGGCGGAGCTGTTTAACCACGACGATGTCGATGCCATGAATCAGCGCCTGACTGCGCAAGCGCCGAAACTGGCGGAAGCGCTGGCCGCTGCGCTGCGCCCGGCGCAGCAGCTCAAAGTGTACCGTCAGCTGCTGCTCGATCAGGTGCCGCTGAAAGACATCCGCACCATCGCCAACACCATGCTTGAATCGTCGGAAAACACCAAAGACCCGATTCTGCTTGCCGCCGATGTACGCTGCGCCTTGCGCCGCACGCTGATTAACCTGCTGGCAGGGCAGAAGAACGAGATTCCGGTGTATGCCTTGTCCGACGAACTGGAGCAAATGCTGATGACCTCGCTGCATCAGGCACAGGCGAGCGGCAGCGTGATGCTGGACAGCTTCCCGGTCGAACCGAATATTCTCGGCCAGTTCCAGCAAAACCTGCCGCTGATTAAGCAGCAGCTCAAACAGCAAGGCATGGCACCGATTCTGTTGGTGATGCCGCAACTGCGACCGCTGATTGCCCGCTACGCGCGGACGTTCTCGCACGGACTGGCGGTGCTGTCGTACAACGAAATTCCTGAAAACAAACAGATCAACGTGGTAGGAAACCTTGGCTAATCTCTCATCTCATCAAGCGCTGTACCATTATCTGCGCGACCTTATTGAGCAGCACATCGTCACGGAGGACGACGCGCTGGTGTTTGACGCATTTCAGCGCAACGACATTCGCCACGCCTGTCAGGCGATTCGCGAGGCGCAAAGTGGCGAGGTGGAATATCAGCACCTCACGTTGCGTTTTGGCAGTCAGGGCGAACAGAGCGTGTATCAGTTTGAGCTGTCAGAGCCGATGGCGTTCTGTCTCGATCTCTACAGCCTGTATCTGGCGCTGCGTCAGTCGCGTTTTCAGATGGAAACATTTCATCCGGATCTCATCAGCAACGTGGTCGTGCCGATTCGTGCCGATGCGTTGCTGTGGCCAGCGGGCGCGCTGTTTCTCGACCAGATATTGCAATTTCATCGCGCCGCATTTGCCCACGTGGTGCCGTCGGTGCAGATCAACTTTGCCAACCCGCTGCACTCTGGGTTGGATGAGCTGGTTGAGCAGGTTCGCGAGAACGCGTACGCGCTGTGGTTTGAACTCTACACCGCGGCAGAAAACTTTGAGCAGATTGCGCGCTATAAGCCGGACATGCTCAAGCTCGCGGTGTCGCTGGAGAACAAAGAAGATCGCAGTGCCTTTCTGCCTATCGTGCGCTTTTTGCGTCAGCACCGCTTTAAATGGGTCGCCGGCCGCGTCGCCAGCCAGACCGAACTGAACCAGTACAAACTGCTCGGCGCGAGTTATTACTTCGGTTATTTCAGCGATATTCCGACGTCGTTGTCCTTCAAAACCTTCGATGAAGCGGATAACGACAGCTGGTAACGCCTTGCTTGCCCCTCAAAATAGGGTGATTTCTGGAATAGACTTCACCTTATTCCTCCCTTTTTCGCCCTTTTCTCAATTTTTTTAAATTTTTGATTAATTCTCGCCAGCAACCATCCGCCTCTAGTTAGTGAGCAGGGAATATCCCGAAGAGCCTGAAGATAGCGACAACCAAGGAGACTAAGATGGCTTTATCTATGCACACTAACTACGCATCGCTAGTTACGCAAAACACTCTGAACAGCACAAACAACCTGATGACTACTGCGATGGAACGTTTGAGCACTGGCCTTCGCATCAACTCTGCAGCGGATGACGCAGCGGGTCTGACTATCGCGAACAAACTGGAAGCACAAACTCGCGGTATGTCAGTAGCGATGCGTAACTCTCAGGACGCTATCTCTATGCTGCAAACAGCAGACGGCGCACTGGAAGAGCTGACTAACATCGCTTACCGCATGAAAGACCTTGCCACTCAAGGCGCGAACGGCACCAACGGTACCACTGAACTGGCAGCGCTGGATTCTGAATACCAAGAGCTGGAAGCAGAAGCAACACGTATCCTGACGCAAACCACTTACGGTGCAGGTCAGCAACTGCTACAAGGCGGCAAACTGGCTGCAGCAGTGGACTTCCAAATCGGTGCGTCAGCAGCAGAAACTCTGACTGTAGATATCTCAACTAACCTAGCGGCAGTTGACTTCACCACAACAGGTGCACTGACAACGAACGCGGCATCAAACGCTGAAATCACTGTGATTGACGGTCTGTTTGACACCATCAACACCGTACGTTCAACACTGGGTGCGAACATCAACCGTCTGGACCACACGATCAACAACCTGGCTAACGTGTCTGAAAACACCGCAGCAGCGAAAGGCCGTATCACTGATGCTGACTTCGCGGTTGAATCGTCAAACATGACGAAGAACCAGATGCTGATGCAAGCAGGTACAACAGTACTGTCTCAGACTAACCAGATTCCTGGCATGGCAATTTCACTGCTGCGCTAAGCACTTACGCCATACAATCTGTACGTTTGTATTTGCCTCCCGCTGGTCGGGAGGCTTTTTTCCGTTTACTTTTTCGTGGCGCCTGTCCTCTTCCTTCCGACAACATAGCCGGCGCCTTTTTTCTTGCCTTCCCTGACTTAATTTCCTCGCCCAAATGGTCGCATTACCCCTTTGAGAAACCCTTATTTCCAAGGAATTGATTTCTGAGGAAAAGCGGAACTGCCGATGAGGAAACACCGCTTCCGTTTTTCGCCCATTAATTAACTAACCTATTGTTTTATATACATTTAATCAATGGCACACATCTTGCGAACTTAGCGACAGGTTTATCAAACCCGAGCACGCTACCGCTACGTCAGGTGTGAGCGCAAAGGTAAGCAGACTGAGCAACAGGGAGCGCCCGAATGAGTTCATTAGATCCAATCACCATGGCAACACAGCTGGCTACATACGATGTGCAGCCATTTCAGCAGCGTTTGAACACGCAATCGTCCCAGTACCAGTCACAATTGACCGCACTGGGCAAAGTGGAAACCGCACTGCGCGCTTTCCGCACGGCGATCACTGAAATGAACAGTTCCACCAGCAGCATCGTGAAAAACAGCGCCACCGTATCGCAAGAAGGTTACTTCTCCGCGACGGCCGACGCCAACGCGCTGGCGGGCAGCTATCAGGTGTTTGTTGAACAGGTTGCGACCGCGCATCAGGTGTCGGCCAGTATGCCCGCTAACCTGGATTCCACCACGCAAGTACCAACCACCGGCACCATGGATTTCACCATCAATGGCACCACCATGACGCTGGATCTCTCGACCCTCGACAGCGATGGCGATGGAATTGCGACGGTGGCGGATTTGGTGTCGGCCATTAACAACGACAGCAACAACCCGGGCGTGAACGCGACGCTGGTGCGCTCGAACGGCCAAACCTATTTCATGCTGTCGAGCACCGAAACCGGTGTGGCCAACTCGGTCAACGTTTCCGTCTCCGGCACCGGCCAGACGTGGTTTGAAGATGCCTTTACCAACCTCAACGAGATCAGCGCGCCGCAAGATGCCGTGATTTGGCTTGGCGCCCAAGGCACCGGCCTGCAACTGACCAACAGCAGCAACACCTTTGAAGGCGTGATCAACGGCGTCGATCTGACCGTGACCAAAGCGCAAACCAGTGGCGAAGCGCCACTGAGCCTGTCCGTCGGTGCGGATCAGGAAGGCACCAAAGAGCAGATGAATAAGATCATCGAGGCCTACAACAGCCTGATGAAAACCATCGATTCTTACACCTCGATTGGCGGCGAAGATTCTCAACGCGGTGTGCTGGCGAGCGACCCGACAATTCGCTCAATTGAGAGCCAACTGAAAACGTTAGTCCGTGGCGAGTTTGAAGGCATGCGCCTGAGCGATCTCGGCATCGAAATCAGCCGCGACGGCACGATGAAAATCGACGCCGACAAGTTTGAAGAAGCACAAACCACCAATACCGCGGCGCTGGAATCTTTCTTCAACGGCGATGGCAATCTGCTCGACAGCCTGGATTCGCTGCTTGACCCGTACCTGCAATTTTCTAACGGCCTGTTTAAGTCACGTAAAGATGCGCTGCAACAGAACATCAGTCGCATTGAAGACAAACAGACGGCACTCGAGCGCAAATACGACATGGCGTATGACCGCTACCTGAAACAGTTCACTCAAATGAACCAATTAATTACCAAGATGAACCAGACAATGTCGATGTTCGGCTAAGTCTGGCGAGGAGAAGTTTTATGTTAATGGACTCGGGCTACGACTCTTATCAACAAGTCGATTTAGATGCACAAGCCGCCGCCGCGACCCCTCATCAGTTGGTGGTCATGCTCATTGACGGCCTGCTGAACGAGATTGAACGCATTCGCGGCCACATCAGCGTGGGGCGATTAGCAGAAAAAGGCGCGGGCATTAACAAGTGCATGAACATTCTGATCGGCCTCGACAGCGCGCTCGATATGGAGAGCGGTGGCGAGCTGGCGGCCAACCTGCACCAGTTGTATGACTTCTGCCAGGTTGAGCTGTATCAGGCCAGCGTGCAGAACGATGTGGAGCGCCTGAGCACCGTTGAAACAGTCATGGGCAACATAAAAGAAGGATGGATGAATTTTGGTCAATACGCATAAGGTTTCCCCTGAGCGATTCCGCCATCTTTCTCAGCGGATCACCATCGCGACAAAATTACAGGACTGGAGCGCGCTCGCCCGCTACGACAGCGAGCTGCGTGAACTGCTGCAATACCACAAGCCGTTTCTGCGCGACACTCAACTGGCGCCACAAATCGCCAAAGCAAAAGCGGCGCATCAGGCCGCTTTGGAAGCGCTGCAAGCCGCGACCTCTGAGCTGGAATCGGAAATGGCACAGGTCAGCGCGCAGCAAGAGCGCGCCCTTGCCTATCAGCTCGCCATGACCATGGAGGGTTAACATGCAAGCGATGACGTCTTCCTCTAATTACTCGGCAGCGAGCTATGCTTCACCCGGCAAAGCCTCACAGGCTGGTTCATCGTCGTCCAGCGGCAAATCGGATGCGGCGCCGGATATTCATCAGGCGCGTTCGTTTGGCGACGCGGACGCCAGCAGATCGGCCAGCTTTACGCTTGGCCAGCCTGCCCGGTCGTTGCCGTCATTCAGCGACGAGCAGCCAGAGCCGGAGCTGACGACTCAACACCAAGATGAACAAGACGAACTGACCGCGCTGGTCGCGCTGCTGAACGCCAATCAACCTATCCCAACGCAGGCTCAGTTGGTCAAAGGGTTTGCCGAGAGCCACAGCGTGAGCGGCGTAAACACCGCGAATACTGCCGCGGCGCAGAACCCAAGCGCAAACTCTGCGGCGCCATCGGCAACAGGACAACCGGCAGCGGGGCTACTTAACGCGCAATCTGCGCCGTCCATCACCGAGAGCCAGCCCGTTGCGGCCAAAGCGGCGGTCACTCTCGACAGCGCGTTAAACGCGGCGCTCAATCAGGTCATCAACCCGGCATCTGGTGCGGCCAGCAACGGTCAAGCGCAAACTCAGGTTAACGCGTCGAACACCGCGACCACGGTGGTCAATGCGCCGGAATGGGCCAGCGTGCGCATTGATACCCAAGCGGGCAAATGGGGCGAGCAGATGCTGCAAGTACTGCACGATCGCGTCACGCTGCAAGCGCAGCAAAATCTGCAGGAAGCCAAGATCCGCCTCGATCCGCCTGATCTCGGCAAGCTGGATTTGGTGGTACGCGTGGAAGGCGATCGCCTCAGCGTGCAGATCAACGCCAATGCCTCGGCGACCCGTGAAGCGCTGATGCAGGTGTCTGATCGCCTGCGCGCCGAACTGCAAAGCCAGAACTTTGTGCACGTCGATGTCAATGTCGGCTCCGATCAGGGCGGCCAGCGCCAATCATCGTCTCACGATGACGCCGCTGCCAGCACCATTTTCGCGGCGCGCGACTCTGCCGACGAGCCGTTTACCTCTTCTCTGTCTGAGCACTGGCTCAGCACTCACGCCTAAGGTTTCAACGAGGAATAAAGGTTATGACCAAACAGCAACTTATTACCGTGTTTATCATGATGATCATCACCAGCGCCCTCGTCTCTGCGGGAACCGTGTTTGGCGGCATCTGGTATCTCAAGCAGCAGAGCGCGCAGCAAGAGCAACCGTCCGGAGACTGGCTGGCAAACTCGCCGCTGGCGTTTTTAAGCGAAACCAACCAGTCACCGAAAGCGCCGAGCTTTCATTCGCTGGATAAAGTGGTGCTGAGCGTGAAAGGCAAAAATCAGAACCATTTTCTGATGCTGGAAATTGCGGTCGAAACCCGTCATCCGGAACGCATCGCCAACATCGGTGATTACATGCCGGTGGTGCGCAATTCGCTGATCAAACTGTTCAGCGACAAAACCTATGAAGATTTGCAGCAGGATGGCGCGATTGAGCACCTGCAAAACGAGGTCAAGCTGACCATTCTCAACGCCTTTGAGAAAACCGACATTCTGCGCGACATCGACGATGTGCTGCTGACCAAATACGTCGTGCAGTAAGGACGCGCTTATGTTGGATATGCAATACCAGGAAGGGTATGACGTGTCGGACGAGGTTGCCTCTCCGACACTGCCGATCGACGAAAACCGCCTGCTCAGCCAGTATCAACATCTGGTGAAGCGGGTTTCTAACCAATTGCGGGTGCACGCGACCACGCATTGCAGCATCGAAGATATGCAGCAAATTGGCCTGATTGGCCTGCTGGAAGCCGGGCGCCGTTACGGCAACATTGACGACCCGAACTTTCCCGCGTTTGCGGTGTGCCGTATTCGCGGTGCGATTCTCGATGAACTGCGCCGCCTGGACTGGCGGTCACGCAAAACCCGTCAGCAAGCGCACGAGCTCAACGACGTGACCCGCGACCTGACCCGTAAACTGGGCCGTCAGCCGAATGACAACGAAATCATCGCTGCCCTTGGCACCGATGAGCAGGACTACTACGCGCGCCTGAACGCGTCACTCGCCGGGGAAATGCAGAGCCTGGATCAGCTGATTGAAAATGGCGTCGAGCAATTTGCCGACGGCCATTACGACGGCATGACGCAGGAGCATATACGCCGCAGTTTAGAACAGGCGCTCGGCCAGCTGTCAAAACGTGACCAGTTGCTCCTGACCCTGTTCTATCAACACGAACTCAACTTACACGAAATCGCGCTCGTGCTCGATCTGACGCCGCCTCGCATCTGTCAGCTACACAAACAGGCGCTCAAACAACTCAACCAATATTTGTCCTCTTAGGAGCCACTTATGCAAAAGTTTCTTGGTGCCATCATTGTTCTGATGTGTGTATTCGGCGGTTACGTCTGGGCGGGCGGCAGCCTAACCGCAATCTGGCAACCGGCGGAGTTTCTCATTATCGCCGGGGCGGCGCTCGGCTCACTGATCATCGGTAACCCGCCGCAGGTGCTCAAAGAGATGCGCCGCCAACTACGCATGATTCTGTCACAACCGAAAAATGAACAGGCGTATTACATGGAGCTGATGGCGGTGCTGCAAGTGCTGCTGGAAACCGTACGCAGCGGCGGATTTAAGTCGCTCGATAAGCACATTGAAAACCCGGAACAGAGCCCGATTTTTGCCCGCTACCCGCTGGTTGCGCGTGATTATCGTCTGGTTTCGTTCATTACCGACAACCTGCGCTTAATGGCGATGGGCCAGATGTCGCCTCATGAACTTGAGGGACTGCTGGAACAAGAAATCGACGCCATTCAGACCGACCTGCTACTGCCATCGCGTTCGATGCAACGCACCGCAGAAGCACTGCCGGGCTTTGGTATTCTGGCGGCGGTAGGCGGCATCATCATCACCATGCAAGCCATCGATGGTTCCATCGCCCTCATCGGCTACCACGTTGCCGCGGCACTGGTGGGCACCTTTATCGGCATCTTTGGCTGTTACTGCTGTCTTGATCCGGCGAGTAACGCCATGGCTCAGCGCGTCAAACGCGACATGTCGGCTTTTGAATGCGTGCGTGCCACTCTGGTGGCCTACGTGGCGAAGAAACCGACACTGCTGGCAATTGACGCAGGGCGTAAGCATATTCAGCTAGACATTAAACCAACCTTCAACGACATGGAGAAATGGCTAGCGGAGCAGGAGGGATAATGCAAAAACAGGAGCATGTCGTATTCAAGCGCTCTACCCGCAGTCACGACGAGCCTCACCATGGCGGTGCCTGGAAAGTCGCCATGGCCGATTTTATGATTGCCCTGATGGCACTGTTTCTGGTGCTGTGGGTGATGCAGGTGGTGAATAAAGAAGAGCGTAAAGCGATTGTCGCGCATCTGCACAGCGCCAGCGTGTTCGATCGCAGCTACGGCAACCCGTTTGATACCTCGCAGAGCATCTCTCCTATCGATTTAGCCTCGGAATCGTCGGTACCGAGCAAGCACGATTCCAACCATACCGTGACTTCGTTCTATAACGGCAACGGCAATGGCCCGGAATCAGATGCGATCATTCCCGGTAACTTCGATACCCAGGAACAGCTGACTATTCTGGCCAAAGTGATTGAAGAGATGATGCGCCAGATCAGCGCGCAAGGGAACGTGCACGTTTCCGTGACACCGCAAGGGCTGCGCATTGTGCTGCAGGACGACTACAAACAGCACATGTTCAGTCGTGGCGGAACCGAGCTGACACCTTTTTTTGAAGATCTTCTGCTGGCTCTGGCCCCGGTCTTTCAGCGGGTGGAAAATCCGCTCATCATCAGCGGCCACACCGACTCCACCGCGTTTAAGCAGCGTTTCAGCAATCGGACGAACTGGGAGCTATCGGCCAACCGTGCCAACATTGCGCGCCAGACGTTGGTGGCCGGCGGCATGCCGGAACAGCGCGTGTTGCAGGTTACCGGCATGTCGGACCGAGCCTTGCTCAACCCGGAAGAGCCGGATGGTAGTGAAAACCGCCGCATTGAACTGTTTGTCCTGACCACGCCAGCTGCGCAGGTGCTGGAGACCTTCTTTGGCAATCAGCAGGACGGTGAGCTGGACAAAGCGCGCGATAAAGCGCAGTTCAATCAACCAGTGCTGCGTCAGGAAACCATTCAGTATTCAACCCCGGTCGAGACAAAAAAGCAGCCCGACCAACAGTTATAACGCGTACTCTGCCCGAAGCCTGAGCCTCGGGCAGCTTTCCCGGTTCCATGGACTTCTTTATTACCGAGCACGTTATGTATCAGCATCCCGGCGAACATGCCCACAAAGACGGACTGAAAAAAGCCTTTCTCTGGCTGATCGTCATTGATTACTGCCTGCTGGGGCTGTTTTTGCTGCAACTCACCAGCCTGACGCTGCACGCGGGCACCAGCATCAGTCTGCTGCTGATGGTGTACAACATTCTGCTCAGCTTTCTCTGCTTTCAGCGCACCAGCAAGCAGGAATCCTACATCATCTATCCGACGCTTTCGGCGACGCTGCTGGCGTTCATCTGCTTCCTGTATTTCTTTTTTCTGATTTAACCTACGGAGTTATAACCGCTTTCTGACAGCATCCCCCGAAAGTATGACGGCGGACTGACGTGTCTGACATTTCTCTGTTGAATAATACTCATCAACAACAACGTCCACACGAAAACTCGATAGATAAGGATAGATGATGAAAAAAGCGATGTTCGCCCTAAGTGCACTGACTTTCATTTTAGCGGGCTGTGACACGGCTGAGAAAGCGGCAACGCAAGCAGAATCTCAACCCGCCGTGGATACACTGCCAACCGCAGTCAGCAACGCAGTTTCAACCGTGACCGACACCGTATCTGCTGCCGCTGGCACAATTGCAGAAACGGTAGATGCTGGTCATAACGCCTTCAACAGCCTCGATTGGCAAGGTACCTACAAAGGCACGCTGCCTTGCGCTGATTGCGCAGGCATCGATTACACTCTGACGCTGAACGAAGATGAAACCTACACCCTGACTCAGGTGTATCAGGGTAAAGAAGACGGCGGTCAGTTCAGCTCTAACGGTAAATTCCACTGGGATACCAAAGGCAGCGTAATCACACTGGAAGATGGCTCAGAAACGCCTAACCAGTACTTCGTGGGTGAAAACATGCTGATGAAACTCGACATCAACGGCGAGAAAATCACTGGCGATATGGCCGCGCTGTATAACCTGCAAAAGCAGTAAGTCGTGACTGACTCACCTCCCCCTGAAACGACAACGCCAGCATGATGCTGGCGTTGCTTTTTTTCTGATTCATCGCGCTCAGCGCAGCTCGGCCAGATGATCGGCAATGTACTCATCCAGCGAACGTGGCGCTTTGCCGGTGAGAGTGACAACCGCATCGCTCACGCCAGCCGTCCAGCATTCGCGCACCGGATAGAAAATCGAGGTCAGAAATTCCGCGTAGTCGGCAGGGACACCCACCGATTTCAGCAGGTCACAGAACGCGCCCTCTTCCATCGCCTGATAAGCCACTGGCTTACCGAGCGCCGCACTGATTTTTTGCGCGGCTTGCGCATAGCTCAGCGCTTCTGGACCGGTCAGGTTGAACGCCTGATTGTCAAAACGATTTGTGGTTAATGCCGCCGCTGCGCTGCTGGCAATATCACGCACATCAATAAAGCTCGATTTGCCTTCCCCTGCCGGAACGCCAATCACACCTTGGTCGATGCCCGCTTTCCAATAGGTATGGAAGTTATCGGCAAACCAGTTCGGACGCAGGATCACATACGGTACACCGGAGTTTTCCAGCGCGATTTCCACTTGGCGGTAAGGAATGGAATCATCGGCATCCACACCGAGTACGCTTTGGAATACCACCTTCACATTGCGCTCAGCCGCAGCCTGAATCACGGGCTCGAGCAGAGCTTTTGATTCCACATAACCGCCTGGCAGCATCACATAAGCGCGGTCAACGCCGTCGAACGCGGCGTCAAAGGTTGTTGGGTCAGCAAAATCAAACACCACACCTTCAGCCGCACCAAACGCTTGACCACTGCGCGACGCAGCTTTGACCTGTTCCCCTTTTGCCAGCAACTCTGCCACCAGCGGTTGACCAACGTGACCAGAGGCACCCAATACCAATACTTTGTTCATTCTGTTCTCCTAGGTATATTTTGGAAACTATGTAGTTGATAGAAACTTTGTAAACAATCTATACTCCCGAGCTGACGTTGTGAAGAAGGCACTTTTGGGTAACAAGGTGTCCTTGAGGTAACCACCCTGTGGTTTGAGCATAGAGGAAGAATGATGGATTTTGCGTATGACGTTTATGAGAACCGCTGCCCAACCCGCGCGGTATTGGATCGCATTGCCGACAAGTGGGCCCTGCTGATTTTAGACAAACTGCGCGGCGAACCGGTGCGCTTTAACCACCTCAAACGCGACATCAAGGGCATTTCGCAAAAGGTCTTGTCTCAAACCCTGAAAAAGCTCGAACGCGATGGGTTGGTCAGCCGCACCGTTTTTCCCACCGTACCAGTGACCGTGGAATACGCGTTGACGCCACTCGGCACGACGTTGACTGACGCCGTGGCTGCCCTCGCGCACTGGGCGGAAAGTAATATGGACGCGGTACTGAAGGCACAAAAGAGCTACGATGACAAACTTGATGGCGAGTAGAATTTCGGCTGAATACAAACTCACACCAAACCGACGTTAACGCTTTCTGTGTAAAGGCTTAGAGTAAAGTTTATTTTGCTGTCAGTTGGTCAAACTTACTTTTCACCGCCTAGAATCAAAATGTGATCTCGATTAATAAACCACATAAAAAGTGGGAGTAATTTAACTTGGATTTACGTTTTTGGGGGAGTGACCATGACCGCATCGAAAATGTTTCTAAGAGATTTGCTTGGCCTGATTTTAATCGTTTCAACTGTATTGGCACTGCTGAGCGTATTGCTGGACTTGCTGGCACTGCTGGCTTACGTCAATCACGAGACACAAGTCGCCACCCTGCTGTTCGATGAATCGTTCTACCTGCTGGTGTTTTTTATCCCGCCCTACTTTATCGCCAAATACATTAACCGCACCGACGTGGTGAAAGCGGTGGATGAATATCAGCTGATGAAGAGTAAAAGTGAAATCATGTAAGTGATGATGCACGCGACAGCAATCACGTTGAACGCAAGGGTTTGATGGGTATTGTGTGTCGCGTTTGTGTTTCTATCGAATGCGTTTTGGTTGAATTTGAAAAGGGTGATTGAGGTTTGACGCGTTTTCGCATCATCGAATCACGAAGCTTGGTTTGTCACGCGCCAGTTACTCTTTGCTGGCACAAAGAGTAACCAGAAAATGCCTTTGGATTTTTGGTTGTGGCCCGGGACGGTTTTAGGCGTTCCCGACGCCGAAAACCTAAAAATTCATCCATGAATTTTTCCCTAGTGAAAAGGGATTCAATGACAAAGCTGATTTCATTGAGGAGACAAATACAGGACTAGTGACTGTACTGTAAAGAGAAATCCCTATGTGTAGTGAAAATGCCAAGAGTTGGGAATCACTCTTGAATAGTTTGTTATAAGAATTTATTCAAGCCACTCAACCAACTCCTGCACACCAATAAAATCAACACAAGCCTGCTCTAGGCCAACTTCGGGATTCTCAGCATTAGCCTTAAACCTAGCCCATTCATGCTCATTTTTTGCTCTCAGGCCAAGGTGGGCTTCAATAGCCCCTAACTTCCAAAGCCAGATATTCCTTGCTCGTAGTTTGTTGTGTAGAGAATTTATCGCATCATGACTTCGTATATCTTGAGCCATCACTGCACAATGCTTTGCATTGGGCAAGTCACCGCGCATCTCAATAACATTGTCATCACATAAGCTTTGCAACAGATCCCTCAAGACAACTAAGTCCTCATCATCTCTGTCAATATAGTTGTTATGTATTGCGCCTTTGAAAACATAATCTAAGTCAACAATAGCTTTCGAAGGAAGATCCATTTCATGCAATATGCTCATCGTTTTGCCGATATTATCTACAGAGCCCGTTTCGATGAGTGCTGCATTATTTTGACCGAGAGTTCTCCCTTTTAGCTGCTTGTACAAGAATGGGAGCAATCTTAGCTCTGTCTTTCCCTCCGTGAGAACAACTTCATTTGCAAACAAGATTTGTGTTGATTGACTTAAAGCGAACAGGTGACCTGCTTGTGCTTCTGCATTTGGAACCGCTCTTTCCAACGCATCTCTCAAAGGTGTTCTGATATGTGTTCCTTGAGCATGAGTTTTGCGAACGAATAAAGTATGCTGTGCGCGTTCAGCAGTAATCATTTGAGCTGAGTGAGTGCTAAAAAGTACTTGATATCCATTTTGCGACAACACATGTAGAGCTTCACGGACTTGTTCTATAGCAAAAGGGTGTAAATACAATTCTGGTTCATCTATCAACAACAGCGTTGTTGTTGGTGATTCAGCATTCTGCTTGATTTCAGCGAGGTGTTGTATGAGTGCCATCTGCACCGAACGTTGAGCACCATGACCATAAGAGGTAACGTCTCGTCCTTCAGCATCGTTTTCATACACCTTTACTGTACCTGCATTGAAAATTTCATTAAAGTCGGGAACATCAAAGTGAAGTTTTAAACTAATGCCAGGAAATAGGTTCTCTACCTTTTCGTTTATTGAATCATCAATTTCCGCTAATTCATCCAAGCGTCGATTTCCGTCCGCACCCATTCGGCGGCTAATTGCATTTAAGTGCCTGTTAACAACAGAAGCATGGCTTTCTGCTAATGAGGTACTAAGTTCTTTTAATAACTTACCAATAGTAGAAGTACTTTTTGCCTTTCCCGCATCTTCAGCGGCATTCTCCATAGCTCCAACCTTAATAGGCTCTGGAAACAATAATTTTATAGCATTCCAAATACCTCTTGGGTTTCGAGCATATCGCCCTTTTTCGAAATTGAAAATTTCGAGATTAATTTCTGTTTTTTTGGTTGCATTGGCCGGCTGAGTTCTTTTTATTCTAACCACATCATTTTCGATATATGGTCTAAGTGGTTCTCGATGCTCCTCATTTAGACGTTGCAGTACATCTTCGGTTACGCCAACAACTTCACCTTCAATAATAACGGGTAGATTGACATCATTGTAATCACTTTCAGCTAACAGTTTGTCTTTTACCAGCCACTCCACTGCACTAAGAATGTTCGATTTACCGACATTGTTGTAACCGACTAAAGGAGTGTATGGTGTCAAAACTACTGTCAATTCTTTACAAGATTTGTAATTCTGAATTTCTATATTTTTTATATAGTGAGACATATTATTACCTTACCAACTGAATTCTTATAACGCCCAATTAGGAGGTGAGCAACGCTACCACCCAATCTAAAGCATTGTGGCATAAACACTAAGTTTGAAGTAGAAGAAAATATGCCAAGCGTTGGGAATCCATCTTAAATTGTTTGTTAAGTATCGGTTTATAAGTATTTCTTAAATAATAGTTCGATTAACTCTCTGGATTTTTTAGATTCTAGATCTGTCTTTATCCCTTGATTCTCACTTATGCTTTGTAGTTCGTAAAACTTTAAATCGAAGTAATTATAATGAAACTCACCTTTTCCAGTTCTAATTTCATATCTATAGTAAATTCTATTGTCATTAGTAAAAACAGTTCTTTTAAGATGTGATAATATATTATCTAAGTTTGGATGCACAAAACGATATAAATTTTTATTATATACTGAATTACTCCATTGGCTTCTAAACTTACTTATATCTCTTGTGAGAAAGCTAATATCCGAATGTTTTCTATCAGAATTACATCTTACACAAGAAATTGCCAAATTAGTAAGGTCAAATGTATACACAGGAAACTCTGATTTAGGGAGTATGTGTTCTATATGTTTATTTCTTTCAGTTTCTCTTAGTAAATCTCTCAAACAATAGCAACAATAATTACCCTGCTTTATGTTAACTTTTTCTTTTATATACTTTTTAAATCCAGACGCATAATGTGAACTCCAAGGGTTTGAAGATAACATTGCCTTTTTTATGTCATTAAAGAATTTATCCGCCATCAATTAACCTATAATACCGTTTTCAATCATCAAAATAAGATCATTAATTACATTTACTTGTCGATCGTCAAGACATGCATTACGGATTTCATAAAGCTTATCTTTCGCTCCTTGAGAACTTATTATGCGATCTTTATATTGATCTAAAATATTTGATAGATACCTAGTTAAAAATTCATTTTCTGGAGTTACAATGTCAAAATACTGCCAAAGAACTTTTTCAATCCCACCTTCAGTACTAGGTTTTTTATGCAGTTTAAAGTTACTGACCTCATATACATTGGAATTATTATTAATCATTAGAGGAGAGTGTGTGGATATGAATAACTTATATTCATATAGATAAAATAAACTATCTATATTATTTATATATTCTCTTTGCCATTTAGGATGAAGGCTATTTTCAGGTTCATCAACTAATATTACTGAATTTTTCTTTAAGTTGGAGGCAATAAAAGCTAACGTAGATATCTGACTTGCTTCTCCTGAACTTATTTGATTAAAGTTAACAACGTGACTTTCTTTTTTAAGGAAAAAACTCACTGACAACACAATACTATTTTTAATTAGATAATGAATATTTGAAAAGAATTCTTTAATGATAGTCATAACTTTATAATTAGGAAGTGTACTATCTATTGGAATCCAAATTAGCGTTTCATTTTTTGAAATGTCAAATAAGGTTCTGACATAATTATCCTTGCCGATTGAAGCCTCAACACCCCAAGATATCTCAACTCCAATTTGTTCAGTATAACCACAATAATCTAATACTCTTGATAACGAGCGAGAGATATTTTCATCGATTTTTGAAAGACAGTCATACATGAATTCTTTGTGAATGCTTTCACCTTGCTTAGCTGACATATAATTAACATTGCGTGAAGCAATGTCTAACTTATCATTAATACAATTTGAGATAGCAATTATACTTCTACCTTGACTATTGAAGTATTCGAGTAACTGTCGCAGTACTGTACTTTTACCTCCTCCATTTTCACCAATGAATACGGTAGAAGGTTTATCTATTTCTAACGACTCTAAAGATATTCTTCTCATTTAAACTCCGATTATGAATCAACAACTACAGAAGCCGCAGCATACCACTTTAAACACTAAAACCAACGCATAGTGAAAATGCCACGCGTTGCGAATCCCTCTTGAACAGTTTGTTAACTCAATTTTTTCGTTAGCAGTGACATAAAACTTGCAAGCCTATGAAATAAATACTCAATATGGTCACTGTCAGAAAGCTTGACCTGACTCATTTCTGAGTGACGGATGAAAAACGTATTTCCTATGCTTGTTAGTTTTCTAGCTTCTTCTTCAAGTTCAGCCCGAAACTCTGTATCAGACGAGCAACTGTCTAGCAAAATAGTCATTGATTGCTTTTTATTCTCTGGATTAGAGACCGTTTTTATACGTTCAAACGCATCCCAGAGCTCTTTCAAAGCTTCATATCTAACCTGCACATCAGGGTTGCAAATTTTTTTATTTGCATGATCAAGTAGATCATTCAGTGCTTGCTCTGACGTTTTTTGATTCCTCTGAATAACTGAAGTAAGTGAGCTGCTCACAACTCTGACAATTTGACCATCCCCAAGTAACTCATAAGCCAAACCGTTTCGAGTAAAAATGGTATTTATCTTTTTTAAGAATTCATCTTGTGCAGTTTGAATGTCAAATGAAGCAATATGATGATGACCGTAAAACTGATGATATTGACCCATCACTGGCTTACTGACGTTGATATAACAGAACTGAATAAGATCAAGTACATCTAGATAGCTAGGTGTGAATGGTACTTTTTTAGAAACCCAACTATCTGGGTTTTCTTCTTGCTCTGTTACAAAAGGATATTCAATCTCTAGAATTTCCGCTTGAAGTGCTGATGAAAACATTTTTTCATTAGTTCCATAACAACCTTGACCATCAGGGCAAAGTTCAGGAAACCTCTCACCAAAACACCCAGTGTCAATTAGACCTTGAATATAAGCGGTCAGTCCAAGCCACACATTGTGCGGAATTTCATTTTTTGTTTGAGGCAAAGCGCCTCTTTCTGAATCACTAAAGTACTTCATAGTTACCTAAATTGGGTTAACAGCCGCTATTAAACAGACCATATCTGTATAACCCTCAAAAAACACAGAATCAGTCTATTTAACATCGGACAAAACGACGTACATCATCAACCACTAATGCAAACTAATCAAAACCCTACATTCAAAAACGTGCCGAAGGTATCAAACACGTTGCAACACCAAAGAAACTACCGACTCGCCTATCAACAGGGAAAAATTCATGGATGAATTTTTAGGTTTTCGGCGTCGGGAACGCCTAAAACCATCCCGGCCTACGACAACAAACCCAAGGCACTTTCTGGTTACTCTTTGTGCCAGCAAAGAGTGACTGGCGCGTCACACCGCAAGCCTCATATATCCCCTAAAGCTAAAACGCGACAAACCACTCAATAAACCCCAAATCACCAACCATTACCAACAAATCCCCTTTTCCAAAAACAAAAAAAGACCATCAAACGATGGCCTTCTCCCTTAAACATCCACAAAAAATCAGCAACTCACCGCAATAACGCCACCACCGTATGACGACGCACATTCGCCTGCGCGTTCAGCGCCTGATAAGTCGACGAAAACTTATCCGCTGCCGCATGAAACTGCGTCAGTTTCTCCGTGGTTTGCTCGCTCGACAGCAAACGCGTCTGGCTGCGCAGTGTCTGCATTTGGGTATTGAGTTCGCTGTGGTATTGGCGCGCCTGCTCCAGGCTGGTTTGCGCCTGCGCCAAATGCTGGTTGACCTTGGCAATGCCCTGCTTGATGCCATCACGCGAGCTTAAATCAAAACGCAGCTCGGCAATGCCGTCCGGTTCGGATTTGAGGTTGAGTGTGTTGGCTTGCCCGGCCGGGAAACGGTGGCCTTGCCCTGTCACCATCACCTTTTGCTTCATCTGTTTGTACGCCGACTCTTTGGCTTCAAACACAATGTTGCCATCTTGCGTCACGCTGGCGCGCATTCCGAGCGGGATCAGGCTGCGATCCAACATTTTGACCGTTTTACTGCCATCCGACTGACCATCGAACTGAATCATCACCGAATTGCCTTGCGGGAAATCGAGACGAATCTGCTCGGCTTTCTCTTTGAGGCGGTTGACGTTCAGCCCCGGGATCGAAAAGCGACGAATATCAGCGCGGTCGAGTTTCAGATTCAGCTCGTTATCCACCACGCGTTGACCATCAAACCGCGCCTGATCCAGCACCGCTTCAATGGTCATTTTGGAACGGGTTAATGTCTCTTTCAGGTTCGGCACGTTGTCGGCGCCTTGCGTCATCGCCTGCGTCAGACCCCGTTTGATGGTGGTGAGTTCTTTGCCGACAAATTGCAGCGATTTAGAAGCGATTTGCACCGAAGTGGCTTGTTGTTGCCCTTGAGTCAGCAGGATGCCAGAAACAGAATAGGCTGACGTGGTGTCAGCCTGAAGCGCACGGGTTTGTCTGGCCGGTAAACGGGCCGAATCGGAGGAACGCGACGGCGTAATGCTGGCCTGCTCCTGTCCGGTCAATCGAATGCCGTGTGGACGAACTTCCACTGTGCTCATTGCCATACTGAAAATTCCTAAATTCGGTCAAACAGCGACAGGTCGTCGATTTTCACATAGCTCGCCTGCGTCGCTTGCAGCGCGGCCATGTAATTGCTTAAACGTACCGAGGCTTCGCCGTAATCCAGCGCCGACAGATCGCTGGTGACTTTGTCGACAAACAGTTTGTTGTCGCCGTGTGCGCTGTCGAGCAGGTCGAGGTTGTTGTGACGGCCACCGATTTCGGTCATCGCCGCCAACACGTTGTTGAGTGTGCTGTCGACGGCGGCTAACGTATTGTCGACTTCGGTACGAAAATTCGCGGTCGGAGCCTCAAACTCACTGATCAACGCATCCAGCGTGTTGAGCACATTGCTGCCGCCGCCCAAATCAAGAATGTCCTGCGCGGTCATGTTCGATTCCATGGTCACGCCTTTGGCCACCGTTACCACGCGCTTGTCGCTGTTGCCTTGCAGCACGTAGCTGCCGCCGGAGTTATCCAGCGCGGCGGTGCTGGTTGCAGTGCCGGAAAACAGAAAGTGGCCTTCTTCGTCCTGCGCATTGAATGATGACGCAATCGAATCGCGCAGGCTTTTCAGCTCCGTCACGATGCCTTCGCGATCGTCGGTGGTCATGGTGCCGTTGGCGCCCCACAACACCCGTTCACGAATGCTTTTCAGGCTTTCGTTGACGGAATCCAAATACACTTCCTGACTCGACAATGTGGTTTTCACGTTGGCGATGTTGGCCTGATACTGCTCAATCGCGCTGCCTTCACGGTCAAGGTTCAGCAGTTTGATCGACGCCATCGGATCGTCCGAAAGCTTGGTCAGGCGATCGCCCGTCGACATCTGCTGCATCACTTTGCCAAGGCCGGCGTTGTTGAGCTGCAAGCTTTGCAGCATCATCTGGCTAAATTGGGTATCGCTGATTCTCATGGCCTTTCCTTAGAATAATTGCAGTACGGAATCGAACAGCTGATTCGCGGTGCTGATTACTTTCATGTTGGCGTTGTGTGCGTTGGCAAACGTCATCAGGTTGGCCGCTTCTTCATCGCTGTTGACCGCGCTGATGTTGTCACGCGCAGCGACCGCCTGTTCGTTCATGCTGTTTTTGGCCTGATAATCAGAATCGGCCTGACGCGCTTTGATAGCCACTTCACCGACCATGCCGGTAAACGCATCGTTGAGCGACAGCGACCCAAAACCGCTGATCGAGAATGCCTGATTACTGATCGCGATCAGCGCCGTCAGGTTGTCGCTGTTACCCGGATTGCCGTCGCCCGACAGTGCCAGTTCGTTCGGCGTGATATCGGTGATGGTCAGGCTCGATGACGGGTTGGCCGGATCGTAGCTAAACAGTGCCTTACCCGGCAGGCCATTGAGGTCCAAACCCAGCGCCAGTTCGGTATTGAACGAATCGGCCATGGATTGCGCCATGTCGTTGAGCGCCGTCATGTACGGTTTGAGCACGTCGGTTTGATATTCGTTAATCGCGCCCAGCTCACCACCGAGATCGCCAGGAATAGCAAAGCTCTGCTTGCCAAATTCGACTTGCATGGTCGCGAGATAGGCATCGCTCGGATCGGGAATCGCTTTCAGCGTGCCGTGTTCACTGCCCATCACCAGCGGCTGGCCGGATGTCAGGGTCACTTGCATGCTGCCGTCGGCTTGATCGGTGGTTTTCACTTCGACGATTTTCGCCAGTTCGCCCACCAGCGCGTCACGAGTGTCCATCAATTGCGCCGGGTTACCGCCGGTGCCTTTCAGCTCGACGATCTGTTTGTTCACTTCGGCGATGTTGGCCATCACGCTGTTCGCCTGCGCGACGGCGGCCGTGCGCTGATCGTTCATGTCTTTGTGTTGGTTATACATCGACTCGGTCAGCGTATTGAAACGGCGCGACAGCGCTTCCGCTTCATTGATGATTTGTTGGCGCAGCGGCACCGATTCCGGTTTGGACGTTGCATCGTGCAGCGCTGCAAACAGGTTATCCAGCCCGGCAGAGAGGCTAAAGCCATCGGCGCCGAGCGTGTTTTCCAGATAACTCATGCTGCTGGTGTAACGCGACGCGTAAGACGCAACGCTGCCGGTCGACCAGGTTTGCTTCACCAGAAACTGATCGGTGACTCGGCGAATACTGGTCACTTCTACCCCCATGCCTGCACTCAGATTGTCGTATTTCGCACCACCGACTGAGGCCATCAGCGCCTGTTGGCGGCTGTATCCCGGCGTATTGATGTTGGCGACGTTCTGCGCCGTCACATCGAGTGCGACACGGTTAGCGTTGAGTCCGCTTAAGGCAATGTTGACGAGGTTCATGTCCGTTATCGCTCCAAAGGTCTAATCAGTGGCTGACTAAAAGCATTCGTCACCGCCACTTTGGTGGTTTCCTGAGAAAGAGAGGCGACCGCATTGGCGGTATTGTTAACTGGATTGGGGGCGGCGCTGCGATTGTGTGATGCCCGTTCCGCCGCCGCGGCCAGTTCAACCACATTGGAGCCCGCACCATCGACCACCGGACTGAGCTGTTTGACCAGCATATCGGCAATGCCGGAGCGCTGCTTTTTTGCCATCTCAATCGCTAACTGGCCGTCGTACATGTCGCGGAATACGCCCTGCTGCTTGCTGTTAAACGGGCTGTCTTCATCGGCCATCACATCGCTGGAACTGCGCATCTGGCGCAGCACCAGTTGGAGAAACATTGCCTCGAACTGACCGGCCACGGTTTCCAGCGCGGCGTGTTTGTCGGCGGCGTTCTTGATGTTCGCCAGCGCGTTGTTGTCGTGATACAGCACTGAATTTACTGAACTGCTGTCGCTTCCCGTATCAATCTTCATCTCAGCTCCTTAGATGACCACTAACTCTGCGTTGAGCGCCCCTGCTTCATGCAAGGCTTGTAAAATCGACATCAAATCGGTCGGTGTTGCCCCGAGGCTGTTGACCGCATTCACGATGGTGTTGAGTTCCGTGCCTTCCGGCCAGATCACCATCTGCGCGTTGTCTTCATTGATGTCGATTTGGGATTGATCGACCACTTGGGTATCACCGCTGGCGAACGCGTTCGGCTGGCTGACCTGTTGCGATTCGGTGATACTCACCGTCAGGTTGCCGTGGCTGACCGCCGCCTGGCCGACTTTGACGTTCTTGCCAATCACCACCGTACCGGTGCGCGAGTTGAACACGATGCGGGCTGGCTTGCGGCCTTCCATCACGCTCATCTCTTCCAGCATCGACATCATGGTTACGCGTTGCTGAGTATCTTTCGGCGCGCGCATTTCGACGCGGCCTTTGTTGATGGCAACCGCCACTTCCGGGCCAAAGGTGTCGTTGATTTCACGCGCGATGTTTTTCGCGGTGGTAAAGCTTGGCTCGCGCAGGTTGAGCGTCACGGTGTCGCGATCGTTAAAGTCGGTCGGGATTTCACGCTCCAGCGTCGCACCATTCGGAATGCGGCCGGATGTCGGTGTATTGACCGCAATTTTTGAGCCGCTGCGACCTTCGGCCGACACGCCGCCGACCACCACATTACCCTGCGCCACGGCGTACACTTCCCCGTCGATGCCGCGCAGTGGCGTCAGCAGCAGTGTGCCGCCGCGCAGGCTTTTGGCGTCACCGATTGAGGAGACCACGATGTTGAGCGTCTGACCCGGACCGGCCATCGGATCGACGGTCGCGGTCACGCTGACCGAGGCCACGTTACGCAGTTTCGGGTCGGTGGATTCATCAATCTGCACCCCGAACTGGCGCAGCATGTTGGTGATGGATTGCGCGGTGAATTTGACCTGATTGCGATCGCCCTGACCGTCAAGGCCCACCACCAAACCGTAACCCACCAGTTGGTTTTCACGAATCCCCTGCACATCGACCAAATCCATGATCGGAATTTCCACTTCCGCCTTGGCGGTGGTTGCAAGCCCCAGCGTCAGCGCCAGCAAAACCGTGGTGAAGAAGGTGTTGCGTTGTTTCATCAAAATGGCATCCATGGACTGTTGAAGAATTGAGTGAGCCAGCCGGACGCATTGCTGTCTGCCAGTGCGCCGCGGCCTGAATAGGTAATGCGCGCATCGCCGATGCGCTGCGAAGAGACCTGATTGTTGCGGCTGATGTCGTCCACCCGCACAATGCCGGTCAGGCGGATGAACTCATCGCCCTGATTGAGGCGAATCCATTTTTCGCCGCGAATACGAATCACGCCGTTGGGCAGCACTTCGCTGACCGTCACAGTGATCGCCCCCTCCAGCTTGTTGCCTTGTGAGCTGGACGCGCTGCCGTCAAAGCTGCGGTCGCCGTCAATCGAGGCCGCCAGTTTGTCGAAGGTTTTCCCACCGACCACCGGCGCGCTCAGGCCGACACTGGACGTTTTGCCGTACTGGGTATCGGCGCTTTTCTTCGACTGGGTTTCTTCCGCTAACAACACCGTCAGAACATCGCCCACGCGGTAAGCGCGGCGATCCTGAAATAGGGTCATCGCGTATTGATGGCGATAAAGGCTGCCCGACTGGGCAGCAGGCAGAGAGTAGTCCAGCGTTGGCGGGCCGTATTTTTCTTCGTCCGGAGACGGCGGCGTGAATTCGTCCCGTCCGGCACATCCGGCCAGAATCAGCACGCTCAGAAGCCCGACTTTGCTCAACTTTGCCATCACTCTTTCCTTCATCGCTTGATTCATCCTTACACCGACTGCGCTACAAACTTGAGCATGTCATCGGCGGCCGAGACCACTTTGGCGTTCATTTCGTAGGCGCGCTGCGTGGTGATCATGTCGACCATCTCTTCCACCACCTGCACGTTGGAGCCTTCCAGCACACCTTGTTTGATGCTGCCGACGCCATCTTCACCGGCAATCAGCTCATCGGCTGCGCCACTGGCTTCGGTTTCACGGAACAAGTTACCGCCCAGCGCTTCCAGACCGGCCGGGTTGATGAACTTCGCCAGCGTGATCTGACCGAGTTCCTGCGGTGTGGAGTCAGCGGCCGTGGTAATCGTCACTGTGCCATCAACGCCGACTGACAGCGAAATCGCATCGTCCGGTACCTGAATCTGCGGTTGCAGCGGCAGGCCCTGGCTGTTCACCATCAAGCCTTCCGAGTTGACGTGGAACTGGCCGTTGCGGCTGTACATGATTTGGCCGTCTGAGTTTTCAATCTGGAAAAAGCCTTGCCCCATCACCGCCAGATCCAAGTCCTGACCGGTATTTTGCGTGTTGCCCTGAGTGAAAACTTTCTGGGTGCCGACCACGCGTACACCGCTCCCCAACTGAACACCGGTTGGCAGCTCGTTGACCTGATCGACCTGCGCGCCCGGCTGACGCTGAATGCTGTAGAACAGGTCTTCAAACACCACGCGGTCACGCTTAAAGCCGACCGTATTGACGTTCGCCAGGTTGTTGGAAATGGCGGTCATTTTGGTGTCTTGTGCCGCCATCCCGGTTTTGCTTACCCATAATGCTGAATGCATCGGAGTCTCTCCTTATTGGTCGAGCGCTTAACGCGCGCTCATTAATTTGTTTCCGGCTTGCGCCAACGTTTCTGCGGTTTTCATCATGCGGATCTGCATTTCGAAGTTACGTGTCAATGACATCACATTCAGCAGTTCATCAATCGCGGAAACGTTACTGCCTTCGATGTGTTCCGGTGCCAGTTGCACGCTGTTGTCCGCCGCGAGTGGCACGCCATCGACCGTATGCAGCAGGCTGTCGCTCTCTTTTTGCAGCTGGTTGTCGTTGGCTTTCACCAGCTTGAGCGTACCGACTTCAATTTCCGCACCGCCGCCCGGCGGAATCACCGAAATGCGGCCGCGTTCACTCACTTCCACTTTCTGAAAATCCGGCAGAACTAACGCGCCGTTCTCGCCAATGACCGCAAAGCCGTTGATGCTCAGCGCGCCGTTCACATCCACCGCGATGTTGCCCGCGCGGGTGTAGGCTTCGCCGCCTTCCGGGGTTTGCACCGTCAGGTAACCGTCGCCCATCACGGCCACATCGAGCGGACGTCCGGTTTTCACCACATCACCGCTGTCGAAACGGGTTGCGGCCGAGTTGGTGACCACCATGGTGCGGCCATCGAACCCCGAACCTTGCAGTGGCACGCTGCGCACGCGTTCCATATCCGCACGAAAACCCGCAGTATCGGCGTTCGATAAGTTGTTCGAACGCACATGCTGCGCTTTGAGAACCCGGCTCGCGCCGGAGGTGGCGGTAAACAGCAAACTATCCATCGTCGGCTCCGTTAGATCGCGTTAAACAGCGCTTGAGTCAGCTTGTCTTCGGTCGAGATGGTT
Organism: Vibrio sp. LQ2; assembly: GCF_023920125.1. Lineage (NCBI taxonomy): Bacteria > Pseudomonadati > Pseudomonadota > Gammaproteobacteria > Vibrionales > Vibrionaceae > Vibrio > Vibrio sp. LQ2. The sequence goes on along the minus strand of NZ_CP085308.1, from coordinate 242,585 downwards.
TTGGCGTTGGCCTGATAGTTACGCTGCGCGGTCATCAGGCTCACCAGTTCGCTGGTCAGGTCAACGTTCGATCCTTCCAGTGCCCCCGGCGTCAAATCGCCCAGTGTGCCGGTACCCGGTACGCCGACCGTCGGCGAACCAGAGCTGAAGCTTTGCGTCCACGCGGTGCCGCTCACTTTGGCCAGACCTTGTGGGTTGGCGAAGTTCGCCAGCACCACCTGACCTTGCAACTGTGATTCACCGTTGGTGTAGGTGGCGTAAACCATGCCGTTGCCTTCCACACGCACGCCTGCCAGCTCACCAGAGGTGTAACCGTTCGGGTTGTTGGTGCTGACGCCAAAATCGGCACCAAACTGGGTGCTGCCGGTCAGGCTGACATCAATGCTCATCGCATTGGCGCCTGCGGCCGGAAACGCGACGTTAAAACTGCCGGTAGGTGAGCTCAGTGTGCCGTCGGTATTGAACGTCACTGGCACTGTTGCGCTTGCCGTCGCCGCGCCGTCCACCTGCACGTTCACTTCCCAGGTGTTGTCCGCGGTTTTGGTGAAGTACTGCGTCACCGTGTGGCTGTTGCCCAGCGAGTCGTACGCTTTGGAGGTGTAAGAGGAGTTGAATGAATTCGGATCGGCCGGATCAAACGGGTACACCGTCTGGTCAATCGCGTCCGCGCTGGCGTTAAAGTTGGCAACAAACTCCAGCGAGTCGGTCGCTTTGGCGGACAGCGATGAAGTGCTGATCTTGATGTCGCCCACCGAACCGCTCAACAGATTGTTGTTGCCATCCACGCTGTAACCTTGCAGCTTGGCGCCGGTGTTGCCGACCACGTAGTTGTCTTTATCCGTGCCAAACACGCCCGAACGGGTATACAGCGTTTGGCCCATGCTGTCTTTGGTGACGAAAAAGCCGCTGCCGTTGATCGCCAAATCCATGGCACGGCCTGTACCGGTTACGGAGCCATTCTTATCAAAGTTCTGCGAAATCGACGCCACTTCCACGCCGCCCGGCTGCATGCCGTTGTACACCGCAGAGAATTCGGTACGCGCGCCTTTAAAACCGTAAGTCGATGCGTTGGCAATGTTATGGCTGATGGTGTTCAGTTCGGTGTTGGTTGCATCCAAGCCGCTGAGAGCAATATTAAAACTCATAAATTAACCTCTGTTTCCTTGTTTGGGTTTAGGCGCCAAATTGGGTGATTTGATAGAAAGGCACGCTGCCGACACCGGCAATGTTCACCATGGCCGAACCGCCAGTGCTTGGAATGCGCACTTGTTCAACCGTGCCGGCCAGCAATACATTCGGTGACGACTGACCGTCCTGCACTTCGACGCTGACGCTATAGTTGCCGGGTTTCAGGCCCAGCGCTTCTGGATCGATGGTGAAATCGACATCGCCCGCCGGATGGGCGCCCAGTGGCAGCTTGGTGGTTTGACCGAACTCATCCGCAATGACCAGATTGACCTGGCTGGACGCATAATCGAGTTCCACTTTGCCGCTTTGCGGCGCGTCGGTGAGTTCAAATTCGTTCCCGGAGACGTAGACCGTTTGACCGACCAGACCCGCGGTCGACAGCACTTGCATGTTGTCAAGCAGCACCATGCTGTTTTGCATCAGGCTCGACATGTTCTCCATGCTCTGCACCTGAGAAAACTGCGCGAGCTGACCCACGTATTCGGTGCCATCCAGCGGGTTCAGCGGATCCTGATTTTGAATCTGCGCCACCATCAACGAGATGAATTCGTTTTGCAGCGAGGTCGAATCGTTGGCATCTAAACCATTGCTGCTGATGCCCGTATTGGTGGTGGTTGCGCTGCCGGACGTATCACCCGACAAGGCGGTGTATTGTGCAATGCTCATCAGCTACCCTGCCCAAGTTTGAGCAGCCCTTGCTGCATGCTTTTCACGTTGCTCAGCACTTCAACGTTGGTTTCAAAACTGCGCGTCGCGGACATCATGTCGGCCATTTCCGCCACCACGTCGATATCCGGGTAGTACACGTAGCCATCGCCATCGGCCAGCGGGTTGTGCGGCTCAAAACGCTTTTCCGCCTGACCCGCGCTCTGCACCACGTCGACGATGCGCACTTCTGCACTTGGATACACGTTATCGCCGGTTGCCAGTTGGCTTTTGTTGTACACCGTGGCGAAGACCGGTTTCAGCGCGCGGTAGGCGTCGTCCGGATTGGCCGACACGGCATCGGCGTTCGCCAGGTTACTCGCGACCGTGTTCAGACGAACGGTCTGCGCGGTCATCGCCGAACCGGCAATCGAATAAATATCAGTAAAAGGCATGATTAACGTCCCTCAATCGCTTTCGCTAAGCCGTTGAATTTCATATTGAGAAATGTCAGGCTGGTTTGAAAATCCATGTTGTTCTGCGTGAACTTGGCTTGCTCGACACCCAGCTCAACGGTGTTGCCGTTTTTGCTGTTCTGGTAAGGAATCGAATATTGAGATTCCACCTGCCATTCCGGAATGCCCGGATTGACGCCACGGTTACCAGCCGTACTCATGACGGTTTTAAATGTCAGGTCTTTGGCCAGGTATCCCGGGGTGTCAACATTTGCTAGGTTGCTCGCGAGGACTTTGGTACGCTGAACGCGAAAATTCAGTGCCTCCGGGTGAACGCCTAACGCGGTTTCAAATGAAATGGCCATGTCTGTTCCTTACAAGTCGGCTCAAGGTGCGTTTAGACGAAACAAGATGCATGCCATAAAATTATTCAATTAAAAACAATGACTTATAAATCAGAAAGGAAACACAACTTCCGCCTATCGGAAGCGCGATTACGCCAAGGGGAAACGATTTTTTCCTCTGCGCGGAGGAACGTGGTGCTGATGCTGGCGCTGCTGTTGGCACTGCCAGTCGCAGCGCAGGAAAATCGCTCAGAAATGCAGATTCGACACGCAGTGCAAGCTTCGCTCGACGAGGAAATCGCTCAGCTTGCCACGCAGCGCGAATGGCCGCCGTACCAAGCGCAGTGGCAACTCTGGATTCCGGGCGCTGCCAGTCACCTGCCGGAATGTCAGGCGCCGCTGCTCGTCACCGGACGCGATAACCAACTGCTGCCCGTCGGCCATCTCAAACGCATGGTACGTTGCGAGGAAGGCGATACCGCATGGCGCATTAACGTCACCATCAAAGCGTCGCTCACCCTGCCAGTGGTCGTCACACAAACGGCGCTGGCACGCGGCGGGCGCATAGAGCCCTCCATGCTGACACTGGAAGACCGCACCCTCACCCGTCAGGATGATTTTTTCACCCGCATCGATGAAGCGAGCGGATTGGAAGTCAACCGCCGCCTGCGCGCCGGACAAATTCTCGATCCGACGTTGGTCAGCAAGCCACCGTTGGTCATCAAGGGCAATCAGGTGGTGATCATCGCCGCGAAAGACGGGGTGAATGCCAGCACCAAAGGCGTCGCTTTGGAAGATGGCGGGCGCGGGGATCAAATCGAAGTGCAAAACAGCGCCTCGCAAAGCGTGGTGCACGCCGTGGTGACCGGGCTGAATCAGGTGCACACTCAGTTCTGATTCAGGCTGCAAATTTTGACTGAAGGTAACACTTTTTCATTGTGGCGCTCGAAATCCGCCCCGGATTTCGAGTACAAACTTTCAGTCATTCATTTTTTTGCACAAATTCGCTTTGTGCATTTAACTCTGCCCTGCTCTTGGTCGCCTGTTACCAGTGACGACGAAGATTGAGGACATCAAGCTTATGAAAATTGATAAGGTCTCGGGCGGCCACGTCCCACACACCACATTCCAGCAAGCAAGCAAAAAAACCGTTGCGCCAAGCCAAGCCACGTCTGTGAGCGAGCCCGCGCTGAATGCCAATACCGTGGCACTGGAAAAAGCACAGGCCGAACTGGCGGCACTGCCGGATGTCGATATGGCAAAAGTGGAACAAGTGCGCTCTGCACTGGCGCGCGGCGAGTTAAGCCTCGACAGTAAAGCGCTGTCTCAGGCGCTGATGCAATTCCACACCGGACACGAATAAACCGGCACGCAAGGAGCAGATCATGGCCTCGAACCGCGGACAACTGATGCAAAGTTTTATGTTCACCATTAGTGAAGACCTGAAGCTTTATCGCCAGTTGCATACGCTGCTGACCGAGCAAAAAGCGCTGTATCTGCAATTTAACGGCGATGCGCTGGGCAAAAACATTCGCCAGCAAGTGCCGGTACTGAACCAACTGCACCGCAATGCGTCGCACCGAACGCAATGCTTACAACGCTTAGCGCTGCCCAACAGCGACAAAGGCGTGTTACGCCTGTTCAGTGCACTGCCCGCCAGCTTACGAACACGAATTGAAAAACAATGGCAGGTGCTGAATGTATTGATTCAGCAATGTCAGCGCCTCAATCAGGATAACGGTCTGAGCTCCGCCACGTTCCATGAACTGCTGGGCGAGCTGACCCAACCGTCACCGACCTACGAAGAACGCATCGCCGACGCGATATGAAATTACGCTCCCTGTTACGCCATCAATCCCACTCCAAGTTGTACCGGCTGACAGGGAGCTTCCTTATACTGCTGTTTAGCGCCCACACTACCGCGCTCTCGTTGGATGACGCGATTGCCTCGCAGCGCGCCCTGCTGTCGCCCTATCAGCATCAGATTGAGTCGCGTCTGGAGACCTATCAGCCGCTGCTGGCGCATATTTTCAATCAGTTAGACCATAAAAAGCTGCCACAGCAACTGGCGCTGCTGCCGATGCTGGAATCGTCGTTTGACCCGAATGCGATTTCTCACGCCGGCGCGCGCGGATTGTGGCAATTGATGCCGGCCACCGCCCAGCGTTACGGTTTGCAAACCGCCCCGAACGATCAGCGTTTGGATGTGTTCGCCAGCACTGACGCCGCGCTGAACTATCTGGCGTTTTTGCATCGCAAATTCGGCGGCGACCTAGCGTTAACCCTGGCGGCTTACAATGCTGGCGAAGGACGGGTCGCGCGCGCCATTCAACGCGCAGGTAGTCGTGAGTTTCATCGTCTGTCACTGCCCCAAGAAACCCGCCAGTATGTGCATCGCTTTTACGCGCTCACCCAGTTGATTGATGTCACGGCGCTCAACCAGTCCTCGTTCCAACCATTGATGCTGTTTAGCCGCCAACCGGCCATCACCCGTCAGGCACTGATCAATTTGCAACCGCTGCCGCCACTGGTTAAGTTGTAAGGCTTCAAGCAAGCTTGGCGCAAAGTGCGCAATTTCGGTCAGGATCTTCACAGCCCTGAATGCGACCATGGCTTTGTTTTCTCAAACAGGATTAGAAATGTGATGACCCATTCGCTGCATTCGCGCATACAAGGCGTGTGTGACTACATCGATCGCCATCTGGATGACGAGTTGTCGCTTGAACAACTGAGCGCGCTGGCGCACTGTTCCAAGTACCACTTTCACCGCATGTTCAAAGCGCAGATCGGCGTCGGCACCGCCAAGTATCTCACCTTGGCGCGACTCAAGCGGGCGTCTTACCGACTGGCGTTTGAACCCGGCATCAGCGTACTGAATATCGCGCTGGAAGCTCAGTTCGACAGCCCTGAAGCGTTCGCCCGAGCCTTTGCACGCACGTTTGGTCAGTCTCCGTCCGGTTTTAGAAATCAGCCTGAGTGGCAGCAATGGCACTCGCAATTTCAATTTGAAATCCCCGCAAAAGGAGTCAACCTTGTGGACGTGAACATTATTCATTTTGCCGAAACCCGCATCGCCTACATCGAACATTGTGGTGCCCCCGAGCAGGTGCTCGATACCGCCGCGCAGTTTATTGCCTGGCGACGCGCCAGTGGTGAATCGCCGGTGACCACCAGCGCCACATACGGCATTCCCTACAGTGATCCCAATGAAACCGAGCCAGCGCTGTTTCGCTTTGATATCGCAGGCAGCGTCAGCCAACCCATCAAAGACAATGACTACGGCGTGAAAAATGGCGCTATTCCGGCTGGACGCTGCGCAGTGCTGCGCCATCACGGCAGCCATGATGCGATCAGTCAGAGTGTGTACGCGCTGTATCGCGACTGGTTACCGCAAAGCGGTGAAGAGCTACGTGATTACCCATGCTTCTTCCACTATCTGAATCTGATCCACGAAGTGGATGAGTGTGACTTGCAAACCGACATCTATCTGCCGTTGAAATAACTTACATTGAAGCGGCTGACGTTGAAGTGACTGATATTGAAACGAATGGTCAGTTGCTGCTGGATAGAAAAGAAAAAGCCGCCAGAAATGGCGGCTTTCGAATTACTTCTTCTGACGCGCTTCAAACGCAGCCAGTTGCTCGGGTGTCGCTTTCGGCTGATGGTTGGTTTTCCACTCATCGTACGTCATGCCGTACACACGCTCGCGTGCATCGTCGATGTTCAGCTCCAGCCCCATATCTTTTGCTTCTGACTCATACCATTTGCAGAAACAGTTACGGCAGAAGCCCGCCAGTATCATCAGGTCGATGTTCTGCACATCTTTGTTGTCATCCAGATGCGCCAGCAGACGACGAAATACCGCCGCATCGATTTTGTCCTGTTCTTCCTGAGTCAGATTTTTGTATTTGAATTCGGCCACGTGACTTTCCTTTCGTTTTTGCCCGGAAGCCCTGAATCAGCGCTGCCGGAGGATTAATATGTCGTTGAGTGCCTCTGTTATATCACGCAGATAGCAAAACGCCCAAGACAGGCTTGGGCGTTTTTGTTCAAGTGAGTGGCCATTTAGCCTTGGATACCGACGATCAACCACGGTGCATTTGGTGTGGTCAGGTCGCGTTCCAGATGCCAGATATCTTCGATGTTCTCTTCGATACCTTCGCCTGCATCACGGTAACGACCGCTGAATTGCAGGCTCAGCTGAGCTTTGCTTGCGTCGTAGTCGGCACGCACAATCTCTGCATCGACGTACATCACGTCTGTTTGCGGATCGGTGTCGATCTTCGCGCGCTCGGCTTGCAGATCTTCAAACAAACTTGGTGACACATACTCTTCAATGGTCTCCAGTTGGTTGTGGTTCCACGCACCTTGCAGAATACGGTAGTGCTCACGCGCACCGTTGACAAACGCCACGCGGTCGAAACCGGCTGGGTAGTTGTGCGGAATGTCGCTCTGCATCTGACTGCCGAAACCGCCGCTGTTTTGTGGCTGTTCGAAGTTATGCACGTTCGGCTGCTCAAACGCGTTGCGGTTCATGCCGCCAAACGCCGGCTGCTGCTGTTGATGCTGATTCATGCTGCCCTGCTTGGCGCCAAGCAGGCCGCGCATCAGTTTGAAGATCACAAACGCAATCAAACCGATGATCAGAATATCCATGAACTGGATGCCTTCAAAGGCGCCGCCGAAGAAGGCTGCCAACAGGCCACCCGCCAGCAGACCGCCAAGCAGGCCGCCCATCAATCCTTTTTTGGTCGAGCTTTGCGCTGTTTTCGAAGTGTCTTGTTGTTTCAGTGTATTGGTGTTTTGGTTTTGCTGTGTTGGTGCTGGCGCTGTTTTGTAGCTTTTACCAAACGACTTACCACCACCAAATTTTTTGGCAGCGTCCGCCATCGGGGTAAACGCAACAGAAACCATGACCAGAGCAACAAGAGAAAACAGACGTTTCATACTTATCCTTAGCTACTTTACTTATTTGGGCCACACGGCCTACTTTAATACGGGGTCATCATAGCGGCTTCAATTTGACAATCAAACACTTTGCATTTGTCGACATGTATCAGAATATTGCAGGGTTCTGAGTTGACGCTCAATAGCCGGATAACTAGAATATCGAACATCGTTCATTAAGCACACATCATCATGGCAAGACGAAATGACCATACCCGCGAAGAATTGGTCTCTTTAACGCTGAAAACCGTGAAGGAATTCCTGGGTAGCCATTCCTACCACGAACTGAGTCTGCGTAAGATCGCAACTATGATTGGTTATGTTCCTAGCACTCTGGTCAACGTATTCGGCAATTACAATTTGTTACTACTTCATGTGGTCGCACAGACGCTCGACGAGCTTTCCAGCGAAGCCAAAGCGGTCGTCAGCCAGTGTAAAGATCCGGAGCAAGCGTTGTATCAGCTCGCTTACTGCTATCACGATTTCGCTCAGAAGAACCCATACCGTTGGCAACTGATTTTCGAACACAACATGAACGGTGAAGTGCTGCCGGAATGGCAGGCCGAGCGTATCGACACGATGACCAGCATGCTGGAAGGATTGTTGAAAGTGATTGCGCCGCAACGTTCCGACAGTGAAATCCTGCGCACCAGCCGCGTGTTGTGGTCAGGCGTACACGGCATCACTCTGCTGAGTGTGGACGACAAGTTCTTTGCCGCCGAACCGATTGATGGCAAAGCGCTGATTGAGGACCTACTCTCTAACTATCTGGCCAACTGGTAATTATTAAGGAAAGGCGATGCCGCAGTCTCAGACGTCGTTGTTAACTCAGCGCCGTTTTCTTCCCTATTTCATCACGCAGTTCTTCGGCGCCTTTAACGACAATATCTTCAAAAATGTATTGCTGCTGCTGGTCGCCTTTGCTGGCAGCGGCGCGCTGCCGGTATCAAGCGATCTGTTCATTAACCTGGCGGCGGGCCTGTTCATTCTTCCGTTTTTCCTGTTTTCCGCTTCCGCTGGTGTTTTGGCCGACAAATACGAAAAGTCGTGGTTTATTCGCCGCGTCAAGTTGCTCGAAATCGCCATTATGTGTATTGGCGCGATCGGTTTTATTACCGAAAGTTACAGCGTGTTACTGCTGATCCTGTTTTTGATGGGTACCCAATCGGCATTTTTCGGCCCGGTGAAATACGCCCTGCTGCCACAGCAACTCAAATCCAATGAATTGGTTCCCGGCAACGCGCTGGTGGAAACCGGTACGTTTCTGGCAATTTTGCTTGGCACGTTAGGCGCGGGCGTGATTGCCTCTGCTGACAACGCCCGCCACATCGCTGCTGCCGCAGTGATTATTTTTGCCCTGTGCGGTTACTGGGCAAGCCGTTCGATTCCTGAAGCACCAGCCAGCGCACCGAATCTGCTCTTTCGCTGGCGTCCAGTCAGCCAAACTCGTCACACGCTCGCGATTGCGCGCAGCGACCGCATCATTTTTCAGTCGATGATGGCGATCAGTTGGTTCTGGTTCCTTGGCGCGGCGTACCTGACACAGTTTCCCAACTTCACCAAAGTCTTTCTTAACGGCACCGAAAGTTCGGTCTCGTTCCTGCTGGCGCTGTTTTCCATCGGGATTGCGATCGGTTCGCTTGCATGTGACAAGCTCTCCAATCACCGCATCGATGTCGGAATTGTACCAATCGGCAGTTTTGGTATCAGCCTGTTTGGTTACCTGATGGCAACCAGCATTCCTGACAATTTGCCAATTTTCGGTCAGTTCTCAGAGTTCGTCGTTTACCAGCCGTTGTGGCCGCTGTTCGCTTACCTGCTATTACTCGGCGCCTCAGGCGGTGTGTTCATCGTGCCGTTGTATGCGTTGATGCAGCAACGTGCAAAAGTCACCGAACGCGCGCAGGTGATTGCCGCGCTGAACATCTACAACTCGCTGTTTATGGTGTGCAGCGCGATTTTGGGCATCATCTGCCTGACGCTGCTCGACCTGACCATTCCTCAGTTGTTTGTGTTGCTCTCGGTCATGAACCTGTTGTTGGCGGCATATCTGTTCTTGCAGGTGCCGATTTTTGTGGTGCGTTTTGTGGTGTGGGCCCTGACTCATACGCTCTATCGCGTACGACATAAAAACCTCAACAAGCTGCCAGAACATGGCGGTGCGCTGATAGTGTGCAACCACGTCAGTTATATGGACGCCCTGCTGCTGAGCGGTGCTTGCCCGCGCTTGATTCGCTTTGTGATGGAAGAAGATTACGCCAACCTGCCAGTCTTGCGCCGTTTCCTGAAACGCGCCGGAGTGATCCCCATTTCCGCCAGCAACCGTACTTCGATTCGCCGGGCGTTTGCGGAGGTTGAGCAAGCGCTGCAGGAAGGTCATTTGGTGTGCATTTTCCCGGAAGGCCGCCTGACCGCCGACGGTGAAATGAATGAATTTATGCGCGGGATCGATATCATTCTGCGCCGCAGTCCGGTTCCGGTGATCCCGATGGCGATTAAAGGCTTGTGGGGCAGTTTCTTCAGCCGCTACAACGGCCGAGCCTGTAAAGGCTTGCCACGCCGCTTCTGGTCTCAGATTGAGATAGAAGCCGGTGAAGCGGTCGCCGCTCGCGAAGCCAACACCGAACTAATGTTTGAGAAAGTCGCAGCGCTGCGCGGTGACTGGAAGTAGCCATCATTTAAGCAGTTTGAACAAGCGTTCAGTTTTCCTGAACGCTTGTTCAAAACATTAAGACTTTCTGACCTCACACCTTAGGCTACAATGACTGTCCCCGACTCCGAATAACGATCAAACCGCCACAACATCATGAATTTTCAAGCCAAACACATTCCGTTTGCTCTGGCTCTCGGTGCTTGCCTGACGCCTTTTATTTCTTCACCGACCGCACTGGTACTGGGCTTTTTCCTCGCCACATTAGGTTGGGTGCCAACGCAGTTACCGATTGGCAAAATCACCAAGAAGTTGTTGGCGTATTCCATTGTCGGTTTAGGTTTTGGCATTCCGCTACAGGAAGCGCTGGCAGTAACGGGCCAGGGTATCGGCTTGATTCTGGCAACCATCACAGGCACTTTGATTTTCGGCACGTTGATCGCTAAAGCGATGGGTCTCAACCGCACCGCCGGGCACCTGATTGCATCCGGCACTGCAATTTGCGGCGGTAGCGCCATCGCTGCGGTTGCTCCGGCCATCAATGCCGATGACGATCAGACTGCGTTGGCTCTTGGTACGGTGTTTGTGCTCAATTCGGTGGCGCTGTTTCTGTTTCCGCTGATCGGCCATGCGCTCAATCTGGATCAACATACCTTCGGTACCTGGGCAGCGATTGCGATCCACGATACCTCATCGGTGGTGGGTGCGGCTTCGGCTTACGGTGAGGAAGCGCTGAAAACCGCAACCACGCTCAAACTGGCGCGTGCATTATGGATAGTGCCGGTGGCGCTGGTCAGTGCATGGATGTTTCGCAGCCACTCCAAGAAAATCACGATTCCCTACTTCATTGTGTTTTATTGTGCCGCAATTGGTTTTAGCGATGCGCTGCCGCAGTTTGATACGCTGTATCAGTTGATCTTCAGCGTCGCCAAGCAGGCATTGGTGGTGTGTCTGTTTCTGATTGGTTGCAGCATTTCGGTGGCGCGTCTGAAAGCGTCCGGTCCAAAACCGCTGCTGTTTGGGGTGGTATTGTGGATACTTATATCGACGACGTCTCTGAGTTGGTTACTGACCCGCTAGGCTGTTTAGCATTCCAGGCAAACGCGATAACCAGCAGAAACGCACTCAGCTCAGCAACATTACGCGGCCAACCTGTCAGCGTCAGCGCAAGCACAAGTTGCAGCACAATCGTGGCAATAAGCAGTCCTTTCTTCATCATCGATAGTCCTAAGCGGTTTAAATCTTAGGACTATTATGCCAAGCAGTTATAAGAAGCAAAATTCTGTTTTGGACTAACTCATAACCCGAAAGCGTGTTTGATGGTTCGCCAGCCACTGTTTGAGAGCCTGGCGCGACACTTTGATACCGCTTTCCGTCAGCGCATCGGGCATATCAAAATACGCCACCGGCCACTTAAACTTTTCCAGTTGCCCTTCGCACCATTCATTGCCTAGCTCATCGCTAAACGACGCGCTGCTTTGCACCACTGCCACTGGACGAGCGCCAAACTCATCATCTTCGACCGGCACGACCATCGCTAGCTGCACATGCGGATGACGATTGAGCACACTCTCAATCTCTTCACAGTGAATGTTCTCGCCACCGGAGATAAACAGGTTATCGGCACGGCCAATGATCACCAATTGGTTCTGGTCAAAGTAGCCGAGATCTTTACTGTCAAACCAGCCTTGAGCGTCAATAAACGGATGTAAGAGACCCTGACGATAGTAACCGCTGGCAAGGGTATCGCCGCCAATGTAAATGCGCTGGTCTTCAACACGTACCGCGCGATGCGCGAGAACGTGCCCGGCGCCCGCTTGACCATCGACCTGTTTGGCGGTCACCGTTGATGCCGCCTCGGTCATGCCATAGCCGAGCCAGGTTTCAATGCCGAGTGCGGCGGCTTGCTGCGCGAGCGTCAGGGGGATATGGCTACCACCGAGCAACACGTGTGTCAGCGTCAGCTTCTGCCCGCTATCGAGTAATCGTTTCAGTTGAGTGGGCACCAGCGACGCGTGCGTGACACCTTCAATATCCTGCGCCAATTGGCCACCACCAATTTTGAGGCACGCCCCCGCAGCCAGCCAGCGATAAATAATCGCCAGCCCCGAGACATGATAGAGCGGCAAGCTGAGCAGCCAGGTGTCATCGGATTGAAATTTAAATTCGGCCAGTAGCCCCTGTGCGGAAGCTAAATGCTGCGCATGAGTATGCGCGACCGCTTTAGGTATGCCAGTGGAACCGGAGGTAAAAATCAGCGTCGCGAGATTATCCCTGTGGTAGGCACTCTCGGCATGGGTTGACGGGCTGGAAGGCAGTGACAACGCATTCACCTCACCCAACTCATCCAACGTCAGCCCCGCGCTTGGCGCGAGCCAAACATTGGCACGTTGCTCATCACGATACAGCGCCGACAATTTACTGCGCAGCTGCGCCGCCGGTTGTGGCATGGTCAGCGCGCACACCACGCCAAGCTGCATTGCACCCAGCAGCCAAAACAGCGTTTGCGGATGATTTTTTCCCACCAGCGTCAGCACATCGGAGTGCTTAAGACCACTCTCGACAATCGCATTGGCGTATTGCTGCACATGGTGGTTGAGTTCACGCCAAGTGAGCGTGCCCTCTTCAAGACAAAGCGCCACCCGCTCTGGGTGGCGCTGCTGCCAGTGTTGCCACGGGGTCATGCTGACTCCGATTGCCACAACAGGCTTTGTTCGCTCAAGGTTTGCAGCGGCAATTCGCACTGCGGCCACGGCGTTTCCAGCTGCGCTTTAAACAGACCGATGGTATCCAGACCCGGAATCTCATTCGGCAGTTGCCAGTGTGAGAAACGCGCCAGTTGAGTCAGACCGAGGCTCGATTCAATACTGGAGCTGATGATCGCTTGCAGGCCAAGCGCTTTGGCTTTCTCAATCAATTTCAGACAGCGCGACACTGAGCCTATCAGAGTCGGCTTGATGACGATGGTTTTCACGCCAATCAAATCTTCCAAACGGAACTCTTGGCTGCGCACCGCATGTTGCAGGGTTTCATCCCACGCAATGGCAATGCCGGTATCAATCGCAAACGCCAGACTGTCACTCGGTGACTGACACGGCTCTTCCAGAAACGCGATTCGGCCGCGCAGTGACGGCGCGATATATTGCGCGAACTTAGCGGCTTTCTCTTTGCTCCAGGCGCGATTGGCATCGAGACGCAGGTAAAGATCCGGCATCGATTCTAAGAACAGATTGACCAGCATGCCGTCACGAATCGGCTCATACAGGCCGACTTTGACTTTCGCCACTTTCTGTCCCGGCATCGCGTTAAGTTGCGGGATCAGTTCATCCGGGTCGCCAGTACACAGCGGAGCAGCCTGATACTGGCCCTGCTCCGGCAATTCACCCGCCAGCTCCAATTCCGCCATCGAGACGCCAAAAGCCACCGATGGGAACAGCGCATCGTAGTCCAATGCCTGACCTTGAACCCACAGCTCAAGCTGCTCTTTCGCCAGCGCCCCCGCTTCATCGAGCGATTCGAGACTAAAACCTTTTAGCGGCGCGACTTCACCACGCCCAATGTTGCCATTTTCCTGAAGTTCAACGATAAAGCCTTCACGTTCCGTCATCTTCTCATCACGAAGAATGACGCCGCTATCCATTGGCAAGCGGTAGCGATACAGTTTTGCACTGCGCATATCTAACTTAACTCTGCTTGTTACTGAAATGCCCTTCCGGTCAAAGTCACCACATTAGTGGTCAATTTGGATTGATTGGGCTCGGAATACTCTTAAACAAAGAGCGGCACCAGACAACCGGGCCGCTCTTCAGATTATGGGTTACGAGGGAACTTGTTGAAGTCCGGTCTGCGTTTCTCGTTGAACGCATTACGCCCTTCCTGACCTTCGTCAGTCATGTAGAACAGCATAGTGGCATTACCCGCCAGTTCTTGCAGGCCAGCCTGACCATCACAGTCCGCGTTCAAGGCCGCTTTCAGGCAGCGCAGCGCCATTGGGCTGTGTTGCAGCACTTCACGGCACCAGCGTACAGTCTCTTTTTCCAGATCTTCTAGTGGCACCACCGTGTTCACCAGCCCCATATCCAACGCTTCTTTCGCGTCGTAGAAACGGCACAGGAACCAGATTTCACGCGCTTTTTTCTGGCCAACGATACGCGCCATGTAAGAAGCGCCCCAGCCGCCATCAAACGAACCAACTTTAGGCCCCGTCTGACCAAACTGCGCATTTTCTGCGGCAATCGTCAGGTCACACATCATATGCAGGACGTGGCCACCGCCAACCGCCCAGCCAGCAACCGAGGCGATGACCGGTTTCGGACACGTACGGATTTGGCGTTGGAAGTCGAGCACGTTAAGGTGGTGAGTACCGGTTTCGTCTTTGTAACCGCCGTAATCGCCACGAATTTTCTGGTCACCACCAGAACAGAAAGCATCTTCACCGAGGCCGGTCAGAATGATCACGCCGACGCCTTCGTCGTAGCGCGCATCTGCCAGTGCATTGATCATCTCTTTGACGGTCTGCGGACGAAAAGCGTTGCGAACCTGCGGGCGCGCAATGGTGATTTTCGCAATACCATCTTCCGATTTGTGATAGTGAATATCTTCGTAACTGCCGCCGCAGTCTTGCCAGTTGACCGGAGCGTAAAGTTCTTCTTCTGAAATGCCTACTGTTTTAGCCATGGTGATTCCCATTGTTGTTGTCACCCGCCCGCAAACTGGGCGTGTGTATTAAATCTTGAATAATCCGGGCGAAGGCGGCGGGCTGTTCATGGTGAACATTGTGCCCGGCATCTTCGACCTGACGATAGTTCAGCCCGCTGTGCTCAGCAAGCTGACGAAATTTTTCATCCTTCGCACCGCACACATACCAGACAGGGATCTGCAATTGCTTCAGGGTTGGCAACAAATACGGCTGTGTGGCCAGAGAAGTGGATAACAGCATATTTGCCACGGCGTGCCCAAGATTAGCACTTCGCTTTGTGATTAAGGTTTGTCTTTGCTCATGGTTTAGTGAACTAAATACCGCTTGCTGATACCAATCGCTCAATACCTGTTCAATCGGCTCTGAGCGAAAACGGGCTGCCCAGTGGCTGTCGTTGTGCCAGCGTGCTTCTCGTTCGACTGTCGATTGTAGGCCAAAGTTTCCACCTTCGATGATGAATCCCTGCACGTTGAGCGCAGCAAATGCACCGCTCGCTGCGCCAGTCATGGCGAGACGACCACCCAGCGAATAGCCCACCAGCCAGATTGGAGTTTGCGGTGGAACATGAGAAAGAACGGCAGCGGTGATTTGCTGGCAGCAGTCGGCAAAATCGTGACAAGTTTGTTCTTGGCTATCGCCGTGTCCGGGCAGATCAAGCGTAATCCAATCCCAATCTGGCAATGCATTCAACACTGACTGCCAGTCGCCGCCGTTGCCGAGTAAGCCGTGCAGAAACACCAACACTGGCACATCTGCACGCTGTTTACGTAATGAAAAGTGAGAAAATGACGCGCGGCTACAAATCATGAATCTGCGGCATCAGTTGTTTGATTTGCTGCGCGGCTTGCTGAGGCGGCGTGGTGATCTCCAGCAACAAAGTTCCATTGCCCTGCGCGAGATGGTCATCCACCAGGCTCTGATAGGCGGCCAACGTTTCCGGACGTGCGTAACGCAACCCAAACTGGGCCGCGGCGTGTTCGAACTGCATGCCATGCGGCATCTGATACAGCGCTTCACGTTGCTGCGCCGGAACAGGCAGCAGATCAAAAATGGCGCCGCCATCATTATTAGCGACCACAATCACCAGCGGCTGCGGCGTGCTGCGCACCAATGCGAGTGAGTTCATGTCATACAGAAGTGAAGTATCGCCCATCAGCATCAGCATTGGCTGGTTAATGGCACGTTGCACGCCGGCCGCGGTGGCCACCAGGCCATCAATACCGGACGCGCCGCGGTTGGAAAACACTTCCCGCCCGTCGACCGCGCTGAACATATCGACCAGACGCACAATCAAACTGTTACCGACAAACAGTGCGGCGTGACGCGCACGTTCAGTCAGATCGAGCGCCAGCGCGATTTCCGTCATCGGTTCATTGCTTAAATGCAGTTTGGCGAGTTCCGCGGTGCTATCAGCGTAGCGTTTGAGTTCATCCGCCCAGCCTGCATGAGTGGCGCTGAGCGCGCTCCACTTACTCAGTTTGGTTTCAATCCAGTCGGGAATATCACACACCCAATGCTGCTGGGGCAAATGCGACTGATTGTTGCGATCCGGCGCTGGCGAAACATAACAGTAATGCGCATTGCTGCGGCGCACATGTTGTTCCAGCCAGTGATTGAGGCGCTTTGAAACAATGCGCGAACCAAACTGCACTATCTGTTCACACTCATCCAATAAGGCTTTCGCGGCGCTGTTTTGCAGCCACAAATCAAAATGCGCCCACTCACTGCTGATGCCCGATTGCGGGTCACACAGTAGCGGCCAGCCGAGCTTCTCTGCAAACTGCTGCGCGGCTTTGGCTTCAGCCAGACGCACGGACCCGACGATCACCAAGCCTTTACGGCTAAGCATTTGCGCGTCTTCCGGAAAAGCGTGCGCATCGCTGAATCGGCGTTCACTGTACGGCTGATTCGATTGCTGCCAGTGGCTTACACTGGCCAGATAATCCTGATACAGGCTGGCGTCGTTGGCCGAATAAAGCGGTTCAGGGAACGGACAGTTAAACTGCACCGTGCCACCATGCTGCGCTTGTTGACTGAGCGCCTCATCGACCGTAGTCAGCAGCCAGTTCAGTGGCAAACGCACATTCGGGCTGGGCAGATTCACCGCCTGCGTCACGTGCGAAGAGTAAATGCCAATTTGATTGATCGCCTGATTGGCGCCGCAACCGACCAGTTCAACCGGGCGGTCAGCAGTCAGAACGATGAGTTTCTCGCCCGTCAGGCGCGATTCAGCAATCGCCGGCAGTAAGTTGGCAACCGCGGTGCCCGAGGTCACGATCACCGCCACCGGTTTGCCGCTCGCCTTCGCCATACCGAGCGCCATAAAACCCAGACCGCGTTCGTCGTAGTGCGTGTGCAGCGTCAGGTTGTGATTGGCTGCCGCTTCCAGCGTTAAAGGCGTTGAACGCGAGCCCGGTGCAATACACACCTCGCTCACGCCAAATCGGGTCATCTCTTCCAGCAGTGTCTGACACCAGATGCGGTTCAATACCGCTTGATCCTGACTCATGAGGCCACGCCCAACGGCAGGCGGTCAGTGATGAGACTCAGCAGTGTCGACATTTTCTTGTCCAGCTCCTGCCATTCATGCTCGGCCACCGAGCCCGGTACAATGCCGGCACCGGCAAACAGCTGGACTTCTTTTTCCAGCACTAAGGCGCTGCGAATCGCAACGCAGAATTCCGCTTGTTGATGACTGAAATAACCCATAGAACCTGCATACCAGCCACGAGCGAACGGCTCGTGCTGAGTGATAAAATCGAATGCTGCTTTGCGTGGCAAACCCGCCACCGCCGCGGTCGGCTGAAGTGCACTCAACAGCTGCACGCCATTGATGCCTGTTGCAAGCTGCGCATGAATACGGCGTTTCAGATGCTGCACTTTGCGCAGGCGAACCAAATGCGCCTCCTGCTCCACCGTTACCGCCTCTGAGTAAGGCGTTAAACGCTCAACAATGTCGTCCACCACATACTGGTTTTCGTTGAGGTTTTTACTGTCCTGAGTCAGCCAGTTTGCCAGTTCCATATCCTGCGTCGCATTGTGACCACGACCGATGGTGCCCGCCAGCGCTTCCGTTTGTAGCTCTTGCCCTTGACGAAAATAAAGCCGCTCCGGCGTGGAGCCCATAAAGCTGTGTTTGGTATCCAGCGCCAACAGAAAGTGAAAACTGTGGTGATTCTGTTCGTAGCTGGCTTTGAGCAGTTGCGCGGCGCTGATCGGGCGATCGAGCGACAACTTTGTCTGACGCGCCAACACCACTTTCTTAAAGTCGTTGTGCTCAATGCCATCCAATACCTGTTCCACCAGCGTCGCCCAACCTGATTCGGTCGGGACATGCTGCACGTTGGTCACCTCACAGTTCATTACGCGCAGTGGCGCCACGTCCGTCAGCAGCTTATTCAGCGTGGCGAGCGTACGGTGACGTTCGTGACTGACGTTGGCTGCCAGCTTCCATGTCGTGTCAAAACGGATAAGCTCCACCTGTGGAAGAAAGAAAAACGACGACATGCAGCGACGGTTTTTGTCTGTCTGACCATCAAATGAACGCCCGCCCCACACGCGTTGATCGTCACCCAAAATGGTGTACGCCGGCGCAGGATTGGAGAATGTGTAAAGCTGCCCCAATGCGACCACCTCTTCACGGGTATCACGGGACTGCCAATAGAATTTCGGGAAAACCGGTTGGGCTTCAAGCCAATCGATGAACGCGAATGGTGGCTTCTCTGCCAACTCTTGGGTGAAACGAACGTCGTTATCCCTCGCGTCGTTAATTTGCTCTATCAACCGAGCAATGGCTTGATGAAAGTTCGACAAAGCGACCTCGACTAAACTGAGATTCGATGTAACTGTAGCTACTCTATTGAGAGAACCCACGTAAATCAAGGTTATACCCCATCTTTTGCGTGCTTTTCCTGACCACCATCAGGGGACCTCATTTTTTCCTCTCTATAAACCCTTTCATCACTAGATTTATATTCTAAAAAAAGGCAATCTGTTGTACTTTAATAAAGAAATTCAATTATTTTCTGGGGTAACGCAATGCAAAATATCGGGATGTCGTCAAAACTCGATAATGTCTGCTACGACATTAGAGGACCAGTACTTAAACATGCTAAACGCATGGAAGAAGAAGGGCATAAAATACTAAAGCTCAATATCGGCAACCCGGCCCCATTTGGTTTCGACGCCCCGGACGAAATTCTGGTCGACGTGATCCGTAACCTGCCAACATCACAAGGTTATTGTGATTCCAAAGGTATCTACTCGGCACGTAAAGCTGTCGTTCAGCACTATCAGAAAAAAGGCATCCGCTCTCTGGATGTGGAAGACGTGTACGTGGGTAACGGCGTATCTGAACTGATCGTGATGGCGATGCAAGCCCTGCTGAACAATGGCGATGAAATGCTGGTTCCGGCTCCGGACTACCCACTGTGGACAGCAGCCGTTGCACTGTCAGGCGGTAAAGCCGTGCACTACCTGTGTGACGAGCAAGCGGACTGGTATCCGGACATTGATGACATCAAGAAAAAGATCACCCCGAAAACCCGCGGCATAGTACTGATTAACCCGAACAACCCGACAGGTGCAGTGTACAGCCGTGATTTTCTGCTGGAAGTGATCGAAGTTGCGCGTCAGCACAAGCTGATCATTTTCGCCGATGAAATCTACGACAAAGTGTTGTACGACGGTGCAACGCATATTTCAGTCGCGACCCTGACCGAAGATGTATTGGTGATGACGTTTAACGGCTTGTCGAAAGCCTACCGCGTGTGCGGTTTCCGTGGCGGCTGGATGTTCCTGACTGGTCCTAAACATCAGGCGCAAGGTTACATCGCGGGTCTGGATATTCTGGCCTCTATGCGTCTGTGTGCCAACGTGCCGATGCAACATGCCATCCAGACAGCGCTGGGCGGCTACCAGAGTATTAATGAACTGATCCTGCCGGGCGGTCGTCTGCTCGAGCAACGTGACCGTGCATGGGAAATGATTAACCAGATTCCGGGTGTATCATGCGTGAAGCCAAAAGGCGCGATGTATCTGTTCCCGAAAATTGATACCAAGAAATACAGCATTAAAGATGACCAGAAGATGGTGTTCGACTTCCTGGTTCAGGAAAAAGTGCTTCTGGTTCAAGGCAGTGGCTTCAACTGGCCGAAACCAGACCACTTCCGCATTGTGACCCTGCCACACGTAGAAGATCTGGAAATCGCCATCAGCCGCTTTGAACGATTCCTCAGCACCTACAGTCAATAACACTTTCATCGACCTCCGGTGATCAGTTAGGCTATTCAGGCTCTCTTTTATACACTAGAAGAGAGCCTGATTTTTAGATGAGGATTGCCGAGAGTTATGAAAGAAAGCCATTTTTTTGCCCATCTCGCCCGCATGAAGCTGATCCAGCGCTGGCCGCTGATGCGCTCCGTCTCCAAAGAAAACATCTCTGAACACAGCTTGCAGGTGGCATTTGTCGCCCACGCACTGGCGGTGATCAAAAACAAAAAGTTTGGCGGGACACTGAACCCGGAACGCATTGCGATTCTTGCCATGTACCACGACTCCAGTGAAGTATTGACCGGGGACTTACCGACCCCGGTGAAATACTACAATCCGGACATCGCCAAAGAATATAAGAAAATCGAAGCCGGGGCCGAGCGCCGTTTATTGTCGATGTTACCGGAAGAATTTCAGCAAGATTTCGCGCCATTTCTGGTTCACGAAGCGGCGTATGAAGAAGATGCGGCCATCGTCAAACAAGCCGACAGCATCTGTGCTTACCTCAAATGTCTGGAAGAACTCAGCGCTGGTAATCACGAATTTGCGCTGGCAAAAAAACGCCTCGATGTAACGCTGCAAGAGCGCCATACTCCGGAAATGGCCTATTTTCTGGAAACCTTCGCGCCAAGCTTTGAATTAACACTGGACGAAATCAGTTAAGTCGCTGTAAGTTTTATAAAAATGGTCGAGTATCCTTAAGCTGTCTGGCGTTCCAGACAGCACGGAAATGGAACGGGAGCAGTGTATGCAGGTATCCATCAGTCCAGACTGGCAAGAACGCAACAACGACGAACACAAAATTCGCCGCAACGATCACCGCAGTCCGTTTCAACGCGACCGCGCCCGCATCCTACACTCTGCGGCATTCCGCCGTCTGCAGGCCAAAACTCAGGTACACGGCACCAGCCTTAACGATTTCCACCGCACTCGCCTGACCCACTCCCTTGAAGCCGCCCAAATCGGTACCGGCATCGTGGCGCAAATCAAACTCAAGCAGCCGGAATTTCGCGACCTGATGCCTTCCGACAGCCTGATTGATTCTTTGTGTCTGGCGCACGACATCGGTCACCCACCTTATGGTCACGGGGGCGAAATCGCACTGAACTACATGATGCGTGAACACGGCGGCTTTGAAGGCAACGCCCAGACGTTTCGTATCGTCACTTGTTTAGAGCCCTACACCGAGCATCACGGCATGAACCTGTCGCGCCGCACGCTACTGGGCCTGTTGAAATACCCGGCGCTGTTGAGTCAGACCCGCGCCGAGAAAATACCCGAGTCGGTGCCGCATCAGCGTCAGCTCAAAGCCAAAGACTGGTCGCCAGCCAAAGGCGTGTACGATTGTGACCGCCAAATGTTTGAGTGGGTCTTAGCGCCTCTCACCCCGAACGATCGCGCGCTGTTGAGCCAGATGCGCGGCGAAGCGGAAACGCCGTATAAGCACCAGAAAACCCGCTTTAAATCGCTCGACTGCTCGATCATGGAGCTGGCGGATGATATTGCCTACGGGGTGCACGATCTGGAAGATGCAATAGTGCTGGGTATGGTCACGCAGACGCAATGGCAGCAAGCGGCCGCGAACCTGCTCGCCAACAGCGGTGAATGTTGGTTTGCCGAACACATTGATGAGCTGAGTGGAATGCTGTTTTCCGGCCAGCACCATGTGCGCAAAGACGCCATCGGGGGCATCGTCAATGCGCTGCTGACCAGTATCAGCGTACGCCCGGTGGATGCGCCGTTCGACAGTGATCTGCTGGCATTTAACGCCTATTTGGAACCGAACATGGCCGATGCGCTGGAGATTCTCAAGAACTTCGTCAATCAGTATGTCATTCAGGTGCCGCAAGTACAGCGCTTTGAATACAAGGGCCAGCAGATCATTATGGATTTGTTTGAAGCCCTGGCTGCCGATCCGGAGCGCTTACTGCCACAGGCGACCCGCGAGAAATGGCAAGCGGCGGAGCATGCATCCGGCGATGGCATGCGGGTCATTTGTGATTACATCGCAGCGATGACCGATGCTTACGCCCAGCGTTTGCATCAGCAACTGTTCTCCGCGCATGTGCATTACTAAGTGGAGTGAGCGCGACTATTGGTCTTTATTGAGGTAGTTGCGCTCAAACACGCCCGGTGGCATGTGTTGAATCTGATACTCAATCATGGCGTCAAAAGTGTTCATCAGCGGCGATAAATCGCTCTCTGGCTGCAAACTTTGCAACAGATGATAACCCGCTTCGACGGTTGAGAGCGCATTGTCACTCGGCGCTTTTCGGATGCGGTAATTGCCGGTGAGATCTTTGGGTAAGTGCAGCGAGGGCAACGCATGCAACTGCGTATTCACCTGCCACATTTTGAACGCTTTTTTCCACGTTCCATCCAGCAGAATCACGCGCAGCGTTTTCCCTGCTTCGGGCTCAAACTCGGCCGAGGATTGCGACTGCTCACTGGGGTACAACACGAAATGTTGCGCGTTTTCATCGGCCAACAGGCGGTTCAGTTCCTCGTGCTGACGAAAATCTTCCCCCACCAGCAAGCGGCTGTTGGGGAGCGACAGGCTCAGAATGCGCGCCGTTCCCATCGGGCGGTGTTCTTCAGTTGGGTGTTGAAGGATGATAAGCTCCACTCGCGAACTTAACGGCACAATCGCATCACAAATGCAGGCTTTGCGTGCTTTTCCACACTCTGAACAATAACGGGACATACTGTGAATCTTTACCTGTGGCTATTTTTAGTCAGTATCGTTTGTTTCGGGCTGCAATTCGAGCCGCTCGCCGGTTGGAGTGCGTGGCAGCTCAGCGGCATTCAACACGGCCAATGGTGGCGCATCCTAACAGGAAATTTCACCCACACCAACTTTGCCCACCTAGGCATGAACCTCGCCGGGTTGTGGATCATCAGTTTTATCTTTAAACCAGCGGCGCGTACGTTGCTGATTCTATTGCTCTCACTCAGCGTGTGGATTGGACTATGCGTGCTGCTTACCGACATGCGCATCTACGTGGGTCTTTCCGGCACCTTACACGCTCTGTTTGCTTTCTTTGCCCTGCAAGAGGCGCTGCAAGGCCGTCGCAGCAGTTGGCTGTTGGTGCTTGGCCTGGTGGCGAAAGTGGTGTGGGAACAAGCGTTTGGCAGCTCGATGGGGACTGAGCAACTGATTCATGCACGTGTGGCGACCGAAGCACATTTGGCGGGTGTGATTGGCGGAGGACTCCTCGCACTGACACTCAAACTATGCGGCTGCAATCGCCTTATAAGTCAGTGATGATAATACCTAAGGGTGATGTTTAAGAAGAGAAGCGATTACACGATGCCATGTGCAAAAGAGCAGCCGCTTTATATTGCTGATTAATCAACTTAATAACGGCAAGGTTGCCTCCCTTGTCTGGATGATAAGCAGCACTGAGTAACTTGTAACGCTTTTTAAGCACTTCTCGGGTAGTCACATCCTCAAAGAAATTAAAGGAGGTCGTCTCTTGATGATTTGCCAATACAGACTTTAAGCACGCGATACGAAAATGAGCAGCATTAAGCATGACATTCGCTTCCTGAAGTTTGGTTCTTTCCATTTCATAAGCCTGCATCAGTTTTTCCATTCGAGATACATATATTTTTACCATTTGATAGGCTTCTGCTTTTTCGGTTCTAATGCGTGTATTTTTTCGATAATTAACAGATGAACCCACTTTATAAAATAAGAGTGCGATCATTATTATAGTCGGTATTATTAACATAAGGTAAATGCCAATCTGATTTTCCGTAAAATAAAAATCGCCTTCATTGTTGGCGGAAGATGAAAACACCAATAGAAAAATATCCAGCATTTTCATCTTTCAAACCCTTTTCTTATTTAAACAGATTAATACTTAGAAGCGATAACCTAAAGTCAGGCGAGACTCTACAAAAACAACATCACTATCCAATTTCGTTGCATCAGTCGCCAGTGTTGCAAAAAGCTGTTTGTACATCAGTGACACACCCACCCCTAAATAAGGTTTGTTGAATGTTTTGTTCACGGAGAAATCTTTAACCTTGGCTTCGATAGTATTAAATCCGATTGTGCCAAACGGTTTAACGGCCCATTGTTCGCCTTCAAAACGGTAGCCAATATTAGCCCCTGTGTAGAAACGTTCTGTTTTTAGATCCAATCCCCAATCATCCGAGCTAGTGTTCGTGTAACCACCCGTGATACCAAGAATCTTGTTCATACTGTAGTCAAACTGAATGCCGTAGCCTGTAAACTGGGTTGTATCATCATCGCGATTGTGATCGCTCGTATCATTGTATGCCTGCCCGACCACTGAAGCGCCAACGCTCAAACCATCGAAGTCAACTTGTTCTGCTTGTGCCACTCCTGATAGTAGAGTCGCAAGAGTTACAGTGATCAAAGTAAATTTCATCATTTTTATACCTTATCTATTGGTAAAAGCTCAAAGCTCTTAAACTGTGTTTTCATTTAAGTTCTTTACCGTCACGCCTCTATCCATAGCTTTCACTGTGAACACAAAAAACTTAGTTAATGCTGATTTGGCGACGTATCAATAGCTTCTAACCATCATTCCGTATCAGTGATGAAACCTTAACGCTATCACTAGAAAAGGTATTCTAATTAAAATTAATAATTATAAATTAATTAAAAATCAAATAGTTAAATAGATAATTAATTTGTAGTTTCAAAAAAAGCAGAGAGGATAAAGAAGACCTTCATTTTTGAGTTAGCGTCACTCAATTTGTCATCAAGACGGTTTGTAGTACTATGGTTTCGTATCGGCATGCGAAAGTGAGAGACAAGCATAGAATGGCTAGCAACTACATATATATTGACTTTAGTGAGGAAGGAGGGAGCTATTTTATTGCTGTCGATCAAGTGAGATATAAATGTTCCTATGCTGAATCAGCGATACTCGCTCACCTGCTAAATCACAAAGGTGAGTACTATAGTAAAGAGAACCTCGCATCAATTGGATGGCCAGGAAAACTGGTCTCGAAAAACTCAGTCCCAGTCTCTATTGCTAACCTTAGAAAGATCCTAAAAAATCACACTCAGCTGGATATCATCATCAATGAAAAAAATAAGGGATACGTTGTTGTAGCCCCCAAAATTCTGCTTTCAGAAGCAGAAGCAGAAGCAGAAGCAGAAGCAGAAGCAGAAGCAGAAGCAGAAGCAGAAGCAGAAAGTATGGCCGAGGCCGCACAGGTCATCAATAAAAAGTCTCCTTTCCCATCGGTGCGCCTCCAACAGTTAACATCTCAATTCATCGGTTATCCTCTTTTGGTTGTTAATCTGATTCTTCTCGTGCTGTTTGTATTGCAAAGCAACAATCATATTGAAACATCACCCGTCAACATTGTTCAAACTAATAGTTATATTGCTGTATTACCAAATAACGACACCACGTTGTTTTCTAAACTAGTCTCCAACCAGCAGGGCTCTGATACCAAAGAAATCGCATTTAGCAGCTTGGATAAAATGATCAAACAGGCTCTTCAACAAAATAAACATGTTTTATTTATCAACTCTATAGGAAACAGGGTCGTTATTGACTGCTTAAGGCAAGAATCTTTGGTCTCCTACTCTGGTAACGACCTAGATGAAATTGTTCAAGAGCTGAAAATCCGCGGGTGTAATCTATGAAACACTTAAAAATAATTAACACATTGCTTTTTTTTATTCTTGTTATTGCATTCATTTCAATAAACAGAAGAAGTGAATTACCTGTTGATGGGTACTATAAAAGAAATGAAGTCATCATCATGAATAATGAAGATAGAATTGAGTTAAAAACCAATGTCGACTTTTTGTCTAAAGAAGAAAAATACACATCCATCGTAAATATTTCCGACATTTACAATAAAAAACAATATAGCTCATTTTCTATCAATGGTGACATTTACAGTAAAGATGGAATACTTTTCTCCAAGACCAAAAAAATTGAAGAAGTTGAACAAATTAACAAGCCAGTTGTGTTTATTGCTTCATCTTCACCTATTGTCAGTCAGATACAAAAATCTTTTTTAGGTGTCGATATCTACAAAGAAAGAAGATACCAATATTTGCTGGCTGATAAATATTTCTGCTACTACGATGTGGATAAAATCATTGTTCGATGCATGGAGTAATTAGCTAGGCTTCGGAAATAACGATTATTAATATTAATTATTTCTTATCTCTTTTGTCTAACACTATCTTTCGAAAAAATGCACAAAAGAGATATGACTATGAGACTAGGAATTATTTTATCCGTTCTATTCTGGCTATCCATTATCATCACCTTCCAGGCTATTATTACCTTCATTTATTCTGGATAACCCATGTTACCTTACTAGCAGAAACTGAACGCTCCTCACTTGGACCTACTGAGATCAACATGCTCACGGAGCTTGTGAGAACATTCATCACTGTCAATCAGCATTGCCGTCTATCTTACGATCATTGCAGGTTAAGACCAGTTCATATGGACGGCACGTTCCGATTCAAGTGTAACCAGAATGGCGAATGTATCGATCGATTTTTTCTTTATGTATAGCCTCACACAGGCGATTTTCCTGTTGCTATCAACAAAGTTTTCAAGTCAAGAGTCCACGGCTGAATGCTGCGTGCTTGCTCCGTGTGATGGTTGGATTGCTGAGATGAAGAAAGTGAATTGCCTATTAATCTCGTTGATTAAGGATGAATAATCTTTAATCCGAGTAAACCACTCTTTTCTTTTTAAATAGATGAGTCAGATCTAATCGGGATCAACGCATCTTAGGATGCTTGATTAGACTGTATTATTTTGTCGTTAGGCCCGGAGGGAGTTGTGAGCTCTGCCTATATACTCCCTACAGGTGGATTATGATGAATGTGATCGACATTGCTATATCACACATCAACAGTTCTGTGTTTAATTGCAGCTCAGGCCTCGTTTCTGCACTTCTGTTTTGTTCGCTTCAACGTAGTAAATATTGGTGTCTTCCTTGTAGTTTTTACATAGCTCCTCATCCGAGAACTTCGCAGCACGCTCTTGGCTCGCGTTAGCGGCTTTTTCTTTTAAGGCTGAACATCCAGTCATACTAAGAACTAGGATGGATAACGTAAGGGTAAACAGGTTCTTGTTCATTTTAACTGTACTTAGCATTCGTACCACTCTCTATTGTAAAGTTGTTTGATTGGGAAAAGATGTAACCGGAGTATGTACTCAAACCCACGGTCAGTCGTAAGGTCATTCGTTCAATTCGTTTTCATCACAGAACGTCGTTGACAAGCTGATTATCTGACCACATGAACTGAGTTCCCAATTATTAAATTTAATTAGGCAGAGCTAAGGCATCTGGATATCTTCAGGGCAACGAACAGAGAGAGGCTTATTGGCTTGCTATGCTTAAATGATTACATAGCTATGACCCATTAAACATTTTCAAACTCCTCCAGCTCCTAAAACCAAATGGAACACAGCGCTCCATTTATTCCTCATTTAGTGAGAAATTCGTGGATAAATATTTACGGTACCTGGAATAACTAAAGCCGTTCCGACCTGCGCCAACGAAAAACAAAAAGGGCCGTCAGTATGACACCGGCGACCCTTTCCATTGCTTACGAACCAGCAATAAACTTACTGCTGCAACTTCGCCTTCGCTTCTTCAACTTTCGAGAAATCCAAGCCCAGCTCTTCCACCGCTTCTTTAATCAGCGCCGGATTTTGCATCACTTGGCCCATCAGTAGTTGCAGTTTTTCCTGCGGCAAACCCAGTTGGCTGATGGTCATCATCGCGGTCAGCGGGTTTTGCGTCAGCGCCTGAAACAGCTCACCAATTTGTTGGTCACTAATATTGTTCTCTTTCAACAGTGCGAGAATCGGGTTCATCACAGTACCTTTTTAACTATGTCATCAAATGAACGAGGTCATCAAACGAAAGCGCCCGTATTGGGGCGCTTGGGTGGTTCAATATGGATTATACAATCGGACGCTGGCCGCGGCTGATAAGCTTCAGCAACACGCTGTCGGCAGCTTCACCGGCCACACCCGCCAGCTTGGCGGTCAGTTTTTTCTTCTGCACGTAGTGGAGCGCCAGTACGGTTTTGTTCTTACACGCGTCGACAATCAGGTCGTCTGAGGTTTTGATCTCATCCACCAGCCCCAGTGCTTTGGCTTGGGTACCGAACCAGTGCTCGCCAGTCGCCACTTTTTCCAAATCCAGATCCGGACGGTGTTCACGAATAAAGTCTTTGAATAATACGTGCGTTTCTTCCAGCTCTTCTTTGAACTTTTCGCGTGCTTTATCGGTATTTTCACCGAACATCGTGAGCGTGCGTTTGTATTCACCCGCGGTCAGCTGTTCAAATTCAATGTCGTGTTTCTTCAGCAATTTGTTGAAGTTAGGCAGTTGCGCGACCACACCAATCGAACCGACAATCGCAAACGGCGCCGACACGATTTTATCGGCGATACATGCCATCATGTAACCACCACTGGCCGCCACTTTGTCGACCGCAATCGTCAGCGGCAGACCAGCTGCTTTCAGGCGATCCAACTGAGAAGATGCCAGGCCATAGCCGTGCACCATGCCGCCGCCCGTTTCCAGGCGCAGCAGCACTTCATCGCCCTGTTGTGCAACCGCCAAAATGGCCGTGACTTCTTCACGCAGCGAGGTGACTTCTTTGGCATCGATGCTGCCGTGGAAATCCAGCACGAACAGATGCGGATCGCGCTTCGTATCTAGTTCGCCGCTTTTCGCTGCTTTTTTGACTTCTTTTTCGCGAGATTTGTTCTTTTCCTTTTCGCTTTTCTTCTCCGCTTTGTCGCGGGCTTTCAGAAAAGCGTCATCATGGAGATGAGATTCAAGCTGTTCCACTGTCTGCTTGTGTTGCTCAGTCAGGTTGGTGACTTCCAGCTCGCCTTTGGCAGCGCTGTGTCTTCCGCCCACGGACTTCACAATGACTAATAACACCACGAGAGCGACGACGACAGTCGCAATCTTGGCCAAAAACAGGCCATAGTCCAACAAAAATTCCAATGTGTTCATCCTCTTCAATGCGAATTGGTGTATTGTAACCACCTTGTCACGAAGACTTAAAGCAAATCATAAGAATAAGGAAACGTAACGTGGATTATTCAGTTTCTAAAGATGCCCTGAAAGATAAAGTTATTCTGGTGACCGGTGCTGGTGATGGCATTGGTAAACAGGCAGCCATCTCTTACGCCGCGCACGGTGCTACCGTAATTCTGCTTGGCCGCACAGTGAAAAAACTGGAGCAAACCTACGACGAAATCGAAGCCGCGGGTTACCCGCAGCCGGCAATCGTTCCGCTGGACATGAAAGGCGCCACCAAACAGAACTACGTTGATATGGTTGATACTATTGAGGGCCAGTTTGGTCGTCTGGATGGTGTGTTACACAACGCAGGGATTCTTGGTGTATTGAGCCCATTCGATCAAATCGGCGAAGATACGTTTGATGATGTGATGCAGGTGAATGTGAAATCTCAGTTCTTGATGACACAAGCACTGCTGCCACTACTGCACAAATCTGACGATGCGCGCATTGTGTTCACCAGCTCAACGGTGGGGCATGTCGGTCGCGCGTTCTGGGGTACTTACTCGATCTCAAAGTTTGCTACCGAAGGCATGATGCAAGTGCTGGCAGACGAGCTGAGCGACAGCACCATTCGCGTCAACGCCATTAATCCTGGCGGCACCCGCACGGGCATGCGCGCCAAAGCGTTCCCGGCAGAAGATGCTGAATTGCTGAAAACGCCGCTGGATATCATGCCACTCTACGTCTATCTGATGGCGCCGGAAGGGAAAGCGGTCAACGGTCAGTGCATCGACGCACAACCCAAAAAATAAACGAAAGACTCGTTCTGAATTCAAAGCCTTGCTCAATCAGCAGGGCTTTGTACTTTCTGCCCCGCGACTTTTCTCTTGAATGTTCAACATAACGAAATATACTGTACAAATATACAGGTAAATTGTTATGTATGAACTGATCGAACACCTCAAAAATAAACACTGGTTATGGCAAGGCTCCGATACGCCGTGCGAGCCACCCTCTCATGCTACAGGCTTTGCCGAACTCGACAGCCAGCTGGCTGGCGGCTTTCCGGCACACGGCGTGATTGATATTCAGTCGGCATGCGGCATCGGTGAACTGCGTCTGTTGTTTCCTTATCTGCAGCAGCATCATGATCGCCTGACCGTGCTGATCAACCCGCCGGGACAAGTGCACGCCGAAAGCCTGCAACACGCCGGAATCCATCTCGATAACGTGTTGATTCTCACCCCGCCAACCGCCAAGGAAGCGTTGTGGTCAGCCGAGCAATGTGCTCGCAGCGGCGCTTGCAGCCAAGTGCTGTTGTGGCAGGACAAACTGGAAGTGCATCACGCGCGCCGTCTGCAAGTGGCGTGTGAAACCGGTGACTGTTTGCAGTTCCTGTTCCGCTCGCGCCAAGACAGCCTGTTTTCTTTGCCCGTGACCATGACACTCGTCCTGAGCGCCCATCCTCAAGGCGTGGAAGTGAGTGTTCCCAAACGTCGTGGCGGCTGGCCATTGGGCGCTTTTTCTGTCTCGATGGCAGAGCGCTGGCAAGCGCTCACATTGCCCCGACCCGCGTCGGTGGTGGTGCCGTTTCCGCTGCGCAAGCAAGGCTGATGATGACGCTGTGGATCTACCTGCATTTTCCTGCGCTGCAACTCGATACTGTGTTTGCGCCGACGGCAGAAACGGAGCCTGCGGTTCCGGTGGTGATTGTCGATGGGCGCATGCATCAAGTGGTGCAAGCCAACGAACTGGCTTTCAACCAAGGCATCACAATGGACATGGGGCTTGGCAGCGCGGCCGCGTTGTGCGCGGATCTGCAAGTACACCCTTACGATGCCGAGATTGAGCAACGCGCGGTGGAAGAGATTGCGCAGTGGCTCTATTTGGTCACCTCCGACATTGCCCTGTATCCGCCGCAAGGGCTTTTGCTACGCGCAACCAATATGCTATCGCTCTATGGTGGCCTAACCGCTTATTGGCGCACGCTCAGCCATCATCTGGATCAACGTGGCGTGCGTTACCACTACGGGTGTGGTTTCTCACCGTTGAGCGCCATGTTGCTCGCCAAAAGCGGTGCCAACCTGATTGAAGCGGATACGGCCATCTTGCGCCAAAAGGTCGGCCGCTTTCCGCTGACCGCCACCGAACTGGAAGGTAAACATACCGATAAACTGGCGCGCGTCGGCATTCGAGACATCGATAGCCTGCTCGCGCTGCCCATGCAGGAGATCGCGCGCCGCTTTGACATCGATTTGGTCAACTATGTTGGCCGGCTGCTGGGACAATTCAAACATCCGGTCAGTTTTTATCATCCACCGGAAGCGTTTCACAGCCATCTGGAACTGCTGTATGAAATCGACAACGTGCAGTGGTTGGAAAAACCGCTGCGCCGCCTGCTCACGCGGTTGGAGCTGTTTCTGACACTGCGCAATCAGGTTGCGTTCGATCTGAAACTCACGCTGACGCAGCGTGACAAAATTCAACACAGTGTGACATTCACCTCCGCACGCGGCGATTATCAGGCGGAAAAATGGGTGCAGTTGTGCCGCTTGAGCATGGAATCGCTGCTGCTGGAACATCCAGTCGTCAGCCTGACGCTAAGCGTGGTGCGGGCGGGGCTTGCCGAGCAGACTGCCGAAGATTTTTTCTCGGGCATCAAAGGCCAACAAAGCGCGTTGGAACTGATCACGCTTCTGCAAGCCAAACTCGGCCCATCGCATGTGCACAAGCTGCAACTGGGTGATGACCCAAGGCCGGAAAAGCGCAGTCGCTATGTCCATCCAAATGTGCATCCAGCCACGACAACAACCGAGCCACTGCGCCGCGCCGAATTGCGTCCCAGCCTGCTGTTACCCGAGCCGCAACCGCTGTGCGAAGCGGTCTCGTTGATTCATGGCCCGGAACGCATCGCGACCGGTTGGTGGGACGGTCACAACATGATTCGTGATTATTTTATCGCTCGCACCGAGCAAGGGCGCTGGCTGTGGGTGTTTCGCACTCCCGAGCAGCAATGGTTTATTCACGGCCAATTCAGCTGAGGCAATCATGGTTTATGCAGAACTGTTCTGTCAGAGTAATTTCTCGTTTCTGACCGGCGCATCCCACCCCGAAGAATTGGCCATTCAGGCTGACTTTCTGCGCTATCACGCCATCGCGATTACCGATGAGTGCTCGCTGGCTGGCGTGGTCCGCGCCCACACTGCCATAAAGCAGCAACAACTGGGC
Source organism: Vibrio sp. LQ2 (assembly GCF_023920125.1). Taxonomy (NCBI): domain Bacteria; kingdom Pseudomonadati; phylum Pseudomonadota; class Gammaproteobacteria; order Vibrionales; family Vibrionaceae; genus Vibrio; species Vibrio sp. LQ2. The sequence continues at coordinate 210,143 of NZ_CP085308.1, read as the reverse complement.
ATCAAGCAGATTGTCGGCAGCCTGTTTCAGCTTAATGACGAGTGCCGCTTTGTATTGCTGTGCCCGAATCAGGACGCGTATGCTGAACTGTGCCGCATCATCACCAATGCTCGGCGGCGCAGTGAGAAAGGCCAATACAAACTGTCGGAATGGGATGTGATGTCGGCGCGCCACTGCCTGGTGATTTGGCTGCCGAGCCACACCGAGCGCGACAGGCACTGGGGGCAATGGCTGCGTCAGCATCACCCCCATCGATTATGGCTGGGCGTGCAACGCCACCTCGGGCCGCAAGACAACGCTTACCTCAGCCACTGCCGCACGCTGGCACGAGAATTAGAGATGCCTATTACCGCCTGCGGCGGCGTGTTGATGCACAACGCAACCCGCCTGCCCCTGCAACACATTCTGACCGCTATTCAACGCGGCCAACCAGTAGAACACATTCAGGCCCATTTGGTGAGCAATACCGAGCGTGCGCTGCGCAGCCAGGCCAAGCTGAGTAAACTGTTTCCGCCCGAATGGCTGCAAGAAAGTGTGCGCATTGCTGAGCGTTGCGAATTCCAGTTGGGCTCGCTTCACTACCGCTACCCCAGTGAGTTGGTGCCCGATGGTCACACGCCGATGGCCTATCTGCGTCAGCTCGTCGATCAAGGCAAAGCGCTGCGCTTTCCGCACGGCGTGCCCGCCGACATCAACGCCACAATTGAAAAAGAGCTGACGCTGATTGAGGAGCTCGATCTGCCCTACTACTTTCTCACCATTCACGACATTGTGATGTTCGCCAAACGCAGTGGCATTCTTTATCAGGGGCGCGGTTCGGCGGCCAATTCCGTGGTGTGTTACTGCCTCGAAATCACTTCGGTGGACCCACGCCAGATCAGCGTGCTGTTTGAGCGCTTCATCAGTAAAGAGCGCCAAGAGCCGCCGGATATTGATGTCGATTTTGAACACGAACGGCGCGAAGAGGTGATTCAGTATCTGTATCGCAAGTATGGCCGTGAGCGAGCAGCCTTGGCGGCGACGGTGATCAGCTATCGCTTTAAAAGCGCCGTGCGCGATGTGGGTAAGGCGCTCGGCATCCATGAGGCGCAACTCGATTTTTTCATCAAGAACGTTAACCGCCGCGATCGCGGTTTGGGCTGGCAAGCGCAGCTCACTGAACTGGGCTTGGAACCGCAGTCGCTCAAAGGACAGCAGTTTATTGAGCTGGTCAACGAACTGATCGGCTTTCCACGTCATTTATCGCAGCACGTCGGCGGTTTCGTTATTTCCTCCGGCCCGCTGTACGAACTGGTGCCGGTTGAAAATGCCGCCATGCCGGAACGCACCATTATTCAGTGGGATAAGGACGATTTGGAGAGTCTCGGGCTGTTTAAAGTCGATGTGTTGGCGCTTGGCATGTTAACCGCCATTCGTAAGTGCTTTACCTGCATTGAGCAGCACCATCAGCGCAAACTCAGCATTGCCGATATCACCCGCCTGCAGGATGATGCCAACGTGTATGGCATGATTCAGCGCGCCGACACCATTGGCGTGTTTCAGATTGAATCGCGCGCCCAGATGAGCATGCTGCCGCGCCTGAAACCGCGCAGCTACTACGACTTGGTGATTCAGATTGCGATTGTGCGTCCCGGTCCGATTCAGGGCGACATGGTGCACCCGTTTCTCAAGCGGCGCGATGGCATTGAAGACGTCACCTACCCGTCTAAAGAAGTGGAAGCCGTACTCCAACGCACCATGGGCGTGCCGATTTTCCAGGAACAGGTGATCAAAATAGCCATGGTCGCCGCCGGATTTTCTGGCGGGGAAGCCGATCAATTACGCCGCGCTATGGCGTCATGGAAAAAAACTGGCGAGCTGGCGAAATTTCGCACCAAGCTGATTAACGGCATGCTGGCGCGGGGCTATAAGCTGGCGTTTGCCGAGCGGATTTACGATCAAATCTGCGGTTTTGGCGAATACGGTTTTCCGGAAAGTCATTCAGCCTCGTTTGCGGTACTGGCGTACTGCTCTGCATGGCTGAAATACTACTATCCGGAAGCGTTTTATACCGCGCTGCTGAACAGCTTGCCGATGGGCTTTTACAGCGCCTCGCAACTGGTTCAGGATGCTCAGCGTCACGGCATCGCGGTGCTACCGGTGTGCGTGAACGCCTCGCAGTGGGATCATCTGGTGGTCGAGCATGATCAGCAATGGGCAATGCGCCTTGGCCTGCGACAGGTGAAAGGCTTTAGCGAACAAGGTGCGCAATTGCTGCTGAGCGCTCGTCCGGCGCAAGGATTTCACCACCCGGCGCAGTTGAAACGTTGCGGGCTCACCCAAAAGGACATGGAGTCGCTCGCGTCAGCCAACGCGCTGCACAGCTTTGCGCATAATCGCTATGCAACCCGCTGGACAATGATGGATTCGCTCTCCGATTTGCCTCTGTTTGAGCAACTAGAAGAAGCTGCGCCTGCGCTGTATCAACAGCCCAGTGACATGGATACCTTGGTCGAAGACTACGCCTCGCTCGGTTTGTCTCTCACCCAGCACCCGGTGACCTTGCTCGATACCGCAGGCGAACTGGGGCGTTTTACCCGCATGCGAGATTTGATTCAGTTACCGCACAAGTCGCTGGTCACCGTGGCAGGAATCGTCACCGGACGCCAGTCCCCTGGCACGGCGGCGGGCGTGACCTTTTTTACTCTGGAAGATGATACAGGCAACATCAATGTGGTGGTATGGCAAGCCACTGCGCGGGCGCAAAAAAGCGCCTATATCAGCGCCAAGATGCTGATGGTGAAAGGGATTTTGGAACGCGAAGGCAGCGTAATTCACGTCATCGCCGGCCGACTTATCGATCTGACGCCAAAACTCCACCAGTTACAAACTCAGTCGCGGGATTTTCATTAACGTTGCGCGGTGCGTTAGCTTCACCGACAAAAAAAGCGCTGACAATTCAGCGCTTTTGAATGCAAGTTTACTTGGCTGTGATTAAAGAATTTCACGCATGCGATCTTGCACCGCTTCCACCAATCGGTCCGGCTGGAACTTGGAAATAAAACGGTTACAACCGACTTTCTGCACCATGGCTTCGTTAAAGCTGCCACTCAGAGAAGTATTGAGGGTAATAAACAGGTCCGCCATGCGCGGGTCGTTGCGCACTTCATGCGTCAGTTTATAGCCATCCATTTCCGGCATTTCGGCATCGGTGATCATCATCAGCAGCTCTTTGTTGATGTCTTTGCCTTTATCACACCAGCTTTTTAGTAACTTCAACGCTTCCAAGCCATCGCGACATTCGATGATATTCAGACCAAGCTGTGACAGCGTGCCTTTCACCTGGTTACGTGCGGTTGATGAGTCATCCACGATCAGAATATTACGTCCGACCATTTCATCCACCAGAGCAGGATCCAGCACTTCTTGTGAGATCGACACATCGTAATCGATGATCTCTGCCAGCACTTTTTCAACGTCGATAATTTCAACGATTTTAGTTTGGTCCTGCTCTTTGATTTGAGTAATCGCCGTCAGGTAGTTTGAACGTCCGGTCGATTTTGGTGGCGGCTGAATCTCGGTCCAAGCGGTATTGACGATATTACGCACCTGCCCGACCAGAAAGCCCTGCACGGTACGGTTATATTCGGTGATGATCAGATTTTGCTCGGGGTTTTCTAAACGCGAAGGCGGAAAACCAATCGCGCGGCGCAAATCGATAATCGGCACAGGATCACCACGTAACGACGCCACACCAGTAATGTTCGGGTGCGAACCCGGCATTTTGGTGGTTTTCGGCATCTTAATGACTTCCCGAACCTTAAATACGTTGATAGCAAAAATTTGGCGACTATTTAAGCTAAATAGCAACAATTCGAGGCGGTTTTCCCCTACCAGATTGGTACGCTGATCGACCGTATTTAAAATACCCGACATACAAAATCCCAAAAGTGAATAACGCTCTATAGCTAAACAGTATAGCTATCTTCGCGAATGGTAAATGTAACCTGAACGGCAAATGTAAACCGGAGAGAGGAAAAAACGAAGAAAAACTTACCCTTCAACCACTTTCATCAGCAACAAACCATCGTACAGCGCCTGTTTGATCAGTGCGGCACCGGGCATGGTCGCTTGCTTATAGAAACGCGATTCCACCAGTTGTAAATCCTGATGGTAAACCGGCAGGCTCTGCTCTTCGATGCAACGCTGAATCGCAGGATAGAGTACATTTTTCGCCTGATTGATGACGCCACCAATCAGCACTTTTTCCGGGTTGAACAGGTTAATCACAATCGCGATGGCCGAGCCGAGATAACGGCCCAGTGTTTCTACCACGTCGACCGCAAGCGGATCGCCTTCCGCGGCCGCGGCACAAATGTCTTCGATCGTAATGTCTTCGTGCGCTTTTTCGCTCAGCGACGAGGCTTCACCGGCAGCAAGGCGTTCTGCCACTTGTTCACGGATGGCCTGCGAACTGGCAACCGTTTCCAAACAGCCAATATTACCGCAATGGCAGCGTTTGCCATTCGGATCAATCTGAATGTGGCCCAGCTCCCCGATATTACCGTGACGACCTTGCAGCACGCGACCATCAAGAATGATCCCCGCCCCCAAACCGTGGTGAATTGAGATCAGTACTGAGTTGTCGACGTCTTGTGAATGACCAAACAGTTTTTCCGCCAATGCCCAAGCACGAGTGTCGTTGGCCACAAAGACCGGCAGGCCGGTCGCCTTATAAATCTCCGGCCCTAAAGCCAAGTTTGCCACATTGTAGTGTGGCATTTGCAGCACAATGCCCTGATCGGAATTCACCAAGCCAGGGAGCGTAATGGCAATGCTGGTGACGCGATCAAGCTGTGCAGCGTAAGTCTGGAAAAATTCGTCAATTTCAAACAGCAGTCGCTCTAATACATCATCCTGATCGATTTCGTGTATATCGATTTTGGTATCAATCAGTACATCGCCACCTAACTCATGGAGCGCTATGGTCAGGTAGCCACGTCCGAGACGCATGGAGAGAAATTGCCAGCCTTCATTGTTAGTTTGTAGCCCCACAGCAGGACGACCTCGGCTGATGGCTTCTTGGACGGTGGTTTCGTGTATCAGGTGAGCTTCAATCAATTCGCGGGTGATTTTGGTAATACTTGCTGGCGCAAGTTCACTTTCTTTCGACAGATCGATGCGGGATATGGGACCTTTTTGGTCTATGAGTTTATATACACGGCCAGCATTGACCTGTTTGATGTGATCAATATGGCCTGGTTGAGCCATGTACATGGGGCGCTCCAGAATTCAATAACCTGCCAATTTTTTTACTTTGCGAAGTAATTGTGAAGCAATTTGGTGAATAGCCGTGACAGGCATCACGCATATACGTGGAACTTTGTGTTTTCAGTCAAATAGTGATCCATCTATTCCCGGATTCAATACCAGCTGGTCAGTTATTTTTCGGCATTAATTATCTTGTTGCAAAGCGTAAATATCCTTCAGGGCTCCCAAACTCTTCAAATATCTTGCATATACTTAAGGAGTCTCAATTCCTCTGTCCGATCATTTCAGGAGATCAGAATGACCTCAGCATTAAGAAGAACAAAAATTGTCACGACTTTAGGGCCTTCAACAGACAAAGGAGAAACTCTGGAAGCGATCATCCGCGCGGGAGCCAACGTAGTACGTATGAACTTCTCGCACGGCTCAGCCGAAGATCACAAAGCCAGAGCGCAGAAAGTGCGCGAGATTGCCGCCAAGTTGGGAAAACACGTCGCGATTCTGGGCGACCTGCAAGGGCCGAAAATTCGTGTCTCGACCTTTAAAGAGGGCAAAATTGAACTTATCGAAGGTGAACGATTTGTACTGGATGCCGATCTGGCACCAGGCGAAGGGGATCAGGATGCTGTCGGTATTGATTACAAAAATCTGCCAAAAGATGTGCAACGTGAAGACATTCTACTGCTGGACGACGGCCGCGTACAACTACTGGTGGTTGCAGTCGAAGGCAGTAAAGTACACACCACCGTACTGGTTGGTGGTCCGTTATCAAATAACAAAGGCATCAACAAAAAAGGCGGCGGCCTGTCTGCCGATGCGCTGACAGAAAAAGACAAACGTGATATTCAGCTCGCCGCTGAAATCAAAGTGGATTATCTCGCCGTATCGTTCCCGCGCAACGGTGCGGATATGGATTATGCTCGCCGCCTGGCCCGCGATGCCGGCCTCGAAGCTCGACTGGTTGCCAAAGTCGAACGTGCGGAAACGGTCTCCTGTGACGAAAACATCGATGATATCGTACGAGCATCCGACGTAATCATGGTCGCTCGTGGTGATTTGGGGGTTGAAATCGGTGACCCGGAACTGATCGCCGTGCAGAAGAAACTGATTCACCGCGCCAAAGCGCTGAACCGCATTGTAATTACCGCGACACAGATGATGGAATCAATGATCGCAAACCCGATGCCGACGCGAGCCGAAGTGATGGACGTTGCCAACGCAGTATTGGATGGCACCGATGCCGTCATGCTGTCCGGTGAAACCGCCGCGGGCAAATACCCGGTTGAGACCGTCAAAGCGATGGCAGAAGTGTGCATCGGCGCAGAGAAGATGATTGAATCCAACCAACAGAACTATCGCATTGATCGCTCCTTTACCACCGCTGAAGAGACCGTTGCCATGTCAACCATCTATGCAGCCAACCATCTGGAAGGTGTTAAAGCGATGGTGACCCTGACCGAATCCGGGCGCACCTCACTGATGACTTCACGTCTCAACTCGGTGCTGCCGATTTTCGCGATGTCGCGGAATGAAAGTACCCTGAACCGCTGTGCACTCTATCGCGGGGTCATGCCGTTCTATTTTGACAGCAAAAATGGCACTGGCTTTGAAGTCGCACAAGCGGCGCTGGAAGCGCTGAAAGAGAAGAAACTCCTCGCCTTTGGCGATCTGGTGATCATCACCCAAGGTGACATTATGGAGGTCGAAGGTTCCACGAACTGTATGCGTATCTTACCTGTCCTCTGATTGCGAAACCGTAAAAGGCCTGTAAACCGGGCCTTTTTATTTATCGCTGTTGTCGCTTATTCACCATGATCCGGCATCGAAAGCGCATGTTGTTTCAACCGTTCCGACTTGAGCTCGCTGGCATCAAGATAGGTTTTAACAAAACGAAAACCGGCTTCCCGCCCAAGTTCATAATCGTGCATCAGGTCGTCTGTGCTGCTCAACAACGAACTGGATTTGAGCGGTTCACTGGGTGCTATCTGCACAATAAACGTATCATCCGGTGGCGTGCGCAGAAAATCACACGTCAACGAATACGTCTGGTAGTGCACCATCAGCATGTCTGCCAGACCTGAATCAAACTTATCGCCAATCAGGTGGCTTAAACGGTAGATATCATCAGCGCCAAACAGCCAACGACCACCGTTTAAAGTACCAAGATGTTTGTGCTCCATCTTCGCCAGCTTAGATTTCTCGATCTGCTGATAGAAGAAACTGTTCCAGTCATCTTTCCATTGGACGAGTTTGTTTTGCCACTGATTCTGAATGGTATTAAACGAATCCCGAAACCATTTCACGGGCTCATGTTGCGGTTCTATACGAATTGGCAATTCCGATTCATCTTCCAGATTCTCAGTACGAATCACGGCAATGAAGCGTGCTTCGCGGCGCCAGGCCTCCTGAACCGGAATCGAAGCCGACACGCCACCATCAATATAATGTTGATGAGCCAGTTCCACTTCATGAGGATACAAACGTGGGATTGCACAAGTCGCAATCAGCACGTTGCGCCAGTCCGGACCAAGAATCGGAAAATAGAAATCGCTCAATGTTCGGGTCGAGGTCACCGCTGCAAACGCTTTTCGCTGACCAAGCACCTGACGGCCCATGTCCAAATCCAATCGATACGGATAATCACAAATCTTATCCAGTGCCCAGTCGAGATTTAAATACTGCTTACGCCGAATGTAACTAAACAGGTGGAAAAACTGCGGGTCAGTGGTTAAGTCGACAATAAAAGACTTACCCAACTCAGGTTGACGACACAAAAACGAGCTGATGTTCAGCGCGCCCGCTGACGTGCCAAAGAATTCTTCGAATGGATCGAAATTGGACATCATAAAGGCATCAAACACACCGGCGGTAAAAATCCCTCGCTGCCCGCCACCTTGAGCGACCAACGCGTTTTTTCCGCCGATAAATTTGGAGAGCCGAGTTAAATCGACCCGAGAGTCCAATTCAGAAACAGTTCCACTATTAATCATAAGCAGAACCCTTATTGCTTAACTTGTAATGGCGATGAGTCCAAAGCCAATCAATACTGCAAACACGGTCACAACGACGCAAAGTGCAAATTTGAAATCGCGTTCCATACACCACCTCCTTCGTGATATCGAAGTAATAACAGTGGTGCGACCCATGTTCAAGAATTGCTGGTTTTTCGTGCACGATTATGAAGTTACTATCACAATTACTCAACTAGCCCAGAAAAATTTCGAGGTTTGTCATGCGTAATCGCTATTTTGTGCTTGTTGCTCTGTCGCTCGTTGCTCCTGTGAAAGCCGCCGTCTACCTTACACCGTTTGTTGGTTATACCGTCGGCGGCGAAGTGGAAGACAGCCAGGGCAATGCCTATGACGTTAAACCTTCGGCAAGCTTCGCGCTGGCAGCTGAGATCCCCTATCAAACGGGTCGTTTCGGCCTGCTTTATGCCACGCAGCAGACCGACATTGACAACATCAACCACAGCGCTGCGATGCACTACCTGCAATTTCAAAGCAGTTTGTACTACCCGATCGACGAGGCATTCTCGAGCTATCTGGGCTTAGGGGTTGGCGCATCGTATGCCGATGTCGACTGGGCAGAGAATAAATACGGATTTTCAGCCAGCATTTTTACCGGACTGGAATATCGCTTCACCTCCAACATTGCTCTCAACACTCAACTGCGCTGGTTGGGGACGGTTGTCGACAACGATACGAGTGCTGTCTGCACTTCGGGTGACTCCACCAGCAAATGTCTAATTCACTTTAAATCTGACTGGATGAATCAGTTTTCTGCCAATCTTGGGATGACGATTCACTTCTGATGACATTGCGCGAGGAAGGTCAAAAATTGGAGAGATTCACTGAGGAGTGTATATTTTTCAGTCATACGCACTTTCATTAAATACAGTTATATCAATTGCATTAAGAGTTCTGACCAGTCGATTAATTTATTGATTTAATAATTTAACAAACATATAACTAATTAAAGAGCAAAAAAACAACAAAGAGGCCAACAACGCAGAACAAAATCACGTTTACAATCTATTGCCTTGTGCGAAAGATCTCTGTAGTCTCGAAACCAATGCGTAGCTGATTATTTCAGATTTCGCAAACACACATCGTAAAACTAAGAACAATATTCTGAGTTTTCTGTCAGCTAATAATATTTAAAACTAACTTTTTGCTGATTCATGGATGATAGAGCAAATTTATAACAATCAGACCACATTCTGATTGGTTATCACCTATCATTATGAAATAAGCAGCATAAGCTACAGAAAAGCTTCATACCTCAGGGAGTTGTAAAGGAGTAATCTATGAAGCGAGAACAATGGGGATCCCGTGCCGGATTTATTCTGGCAGCAGTCGGATCTGCGATCGGTTTGGGTAACATCTGGCGTTTCCCATACATGGCCTACGAGAACGGCGGCGGCGCCTTTTTCATCCCTTACCTGTTTGCCATGATCACGGCAGGTATCCCGTTCATGATCCTAGAATTTTCTATGGGTCAGAAAAACCGCGGTTCTGCACCAGCCACTCTGGCACGCATCAATTCCAAGTTCGAATGGTTGGGTTGGTTCCAAGTTGGTGTTGCAGCGGTGATCGCCGTTTACTACGTGGCGGTTATCGGTTGGGCAATCTCTTATTTCGGCATGTCTTTCGAGCAAAGCTGGGGTACAGACACTAACGCTTTCTTCTTTAGTGATTATCTGGGTCTGGGTGACAACTCACCAACGAATCTGGGTGGCATTCAGTGGAAAATTGCCATTGCGATGACCATTGCTTGGGCAATCACTTATGCTGCTATCGTCGGCGGCGTGAAGTCCGGTATCGAGCGTGCATCGAAAATCATGATGCCAATCCTGTTCGTGATGGTTCTTCTTCTGATCGCTCGTATGATTTTCCTACCAGGTGCTCTGGATGGTGTGAACTACATGTTCGAACCTGATTTCAGCAAAATCTGGGATGTGAAAGTTTGGGCAGCGGCATACGGCCAGATCTTCTTTACCTTGAGTATCGGTTTCGCGATCATGCTGGCTTACTCTAGCTACCTGCCAGAGAAATCAGACATCACCAATAACGCGTTCATGACGGTACTGATCAACTGTGGCTTCTCAATTCTGGCCGGTATCATGATCTTCTCGGTTCTGGGCTACATGGCACAAGAACAGGGCAAGCCATTGACTGAAGTTGTATCTGCAGGTGTTGGTCTGGCGTTTGTGACTCTGCCAGCAGCAATCAACTTGTTGCCAGCGCCATACATCCTTGGCCCACTATTCTTCCTGGCACTAGTGGTTGCCGGCCTGAGCTCGCACATCTCTATCATGGAAGCGGTAACCTCTGCGGTTATCGACAAACTGGGTTGGAGCCGTAAGAAAGCTGCGAACATCGTGATTGGCGTAGGTTTCATCGTCTCAATGGCGTTTGCAACCAACGGCGGCCTGCTGCTGCTTGACTTGGTTGACCACTTCGCCAACAACGTGGGCATCATGGCAAGTTGTCTGGTTGAACTGGTTCTGATGACTTGGCTGATGAAGATCTCTGATGCACGTAAATACGTGAACTCCATTTCTGACTTCAGTGTGGGTGTGTGGTTCGATATCTGTCTGCGCTTTATCTCTCCAGTGATTCTGGCGATCATCGTGGCAACCAAACTAAGAACACTATTGACTGAAGGCTACGGTGGCTACGACCTGACTCTGGGTTGGGTCATGATTGCAGCTCTGTTCGTCATTGGTGTGGCGATCAACCTAACCAGCCGTAAGGAGAACTACTAATGACGACTAGTGCTATCGTAATGATGATTATCGGTTTAGGCATTACTTGGGGTGGCGCAGCCATCTGTATCAAGAAAGCAATGAATAAACAGTAATTCCTGAAAAGGAGTAAAAAAGCCGGCACGTATGCCGGCTTTTTTGTGTTCTGCGATTAGAAACGGTAGGTAATACCCAGCGCCGCTCCCAGTTGCAATTCTGGACCTGAGTGCAAGTTGAGCTCAGGGTGCACCTGACCATACAGATTGAAGTTTTGGTTGATCTGCCAGTCCAAACCAAGTGGAACGCGCACACCAAAGTCATCATCCCATTCAGCCCAGCCGCCCGCGCCAACATACCAATCAAAAGGTACATTCGGGTTATTAAAGCTGCCGCGTTGAATAATGTAATCAAACGCTGCGCCATCATTTCCCAGAGTAAAACGGTATTGGTTGTTCACTTCCAGAACTGCGCTCAGTTGTTGGTCCACTGCCATGCCGACTTTCAGGCTGTTACCCTGCTGCGCAAAAGCCGTCAGCGGCAATCCCAAAAGCAGTGCCGTCATCCCTAATGTCTTCATATATTCATTTCCTGTATAGGTTTTGATGTCGGAACAAACTTTAGCCGAATGGCGTGGTTCCTATGTCAATCCAGAGTAAGGGGAAATCAAAGCTATTGTTGAAATGGCCAGACTTGACGGCCCGACACCAGAAAAAATAAAAGGAGACTACAGAGTCTCCTTTTACTTGAGGGTAATGAAAGAGTCGTGATTAACCGTGGTTACGGATCCACTCATCCATTTCGGTTTTCAGATTATCGGACTTAGTACCAAAAATAGCCTGTACGCCTCCTGAAACTACAACCACACCTGCGGCGCCGAGTTTTTTCAGTTTGTCCTGATCAACTTGCTCGGTATCGGCAACGGATACGCGCAGGCGAGTGATACAGGCATCCAGGTTAGTAATGTTGGCTTTACCACCGAATGCCGCCACCAACTCACCAGCCAGCTCCGTGCCTTGCGCGGAAGATTCATCTGCCGCTTCATCTTCACGACCCGGCGTTTTCAGATCCAACGCTCGAATAACAAAAGTAAACACCACGTAGTACAGCACAGCATAGGCAACACCCAAACCCACCAACATTGGCATGTTCTCGGCGCGTGGCGACTGAACAACAAAGTCAATGAAACCGTTCGAGAAGGTATGACCATGTACCACACCCAGCGAATTGGTCAGCACATAAGCCAGACCAGCCAACACCGCGTGAATACCGTACAGGACCGGCGCGATGAACAGGAACGAAAACTCGATAGGTTCAGTAATACCAGTCAGGAATGAAGTCAGCGCCGCTGATGCCATGATACCCATCACTTTGGCGCGGTTCTCTGGTTTGGCACAGTGCGCAATAGCAAACGCGGCAGCCGGCAGACCAAACATTTTGAACAGATAACCACCCGCAAGCTGACCAAAACCATTCCCTGCAGCGCGAGATGCATCGTCCGCCGTCAGGAAACACGTCATGATGCCGTGTACGGTTTCACCTGCACCGTTGACACACGTGCCCGCTTCGTAGAAGAAAGGAACGTTCCAGATGTGATGGAGACCAAATGGGATAAGAGAACGTTCAACCACACCGTAAATACCAAACGCCAGAACCGGGTTCTGATGTGCGGCCCAATCTGAGAATGTCGCGATAGCGGCGCCGATGGGTGGCCAGATAAAAGAAAGAATGACACCCAGAACAATCGACAGGAAACCCGTAATAATCGGCACGGCGCGTTTACCTGCGAAGAAACCGAGATACTCGGGTAATTGAATTTTATAGAAACGGTTAAATGCCCAGGCAGCGACGCCACCAGCAAGGATACCGCCCAGCACACCCGTATCGATTTTCTCGACGCCCATCGCCATCGCCATCACTTTCAGTGTCGCGACCATGATGCCGTAACCTACGATGGCGGAAAGTCCGGATACACCGTCGTTATTAGTGAAACCTAATGCTACACCTACGGCAAACAGCAATGCCATCTGCCCAAATACCGAGCCGCCCGCTTGCTCCATCAAATTCGAAACAATATCCGGCAGCCAGCTGAAATTGGCAGCACCGACCCCAAGCAAAATACCCGCAACTGGGAGCACCGATACTGGAAGCATCAGCGCCTTACCCACTTTTTGCAGGTTAGCAAAAGCGTTCTTAAACATGTTTATGCTCCTGATTAACTTATTGGAATAAATGGGTTCTAACGGCATACCCCCGTAGCCTAAATGTTAGCACCCAATAGAAATGTAACCACTCGGGGATTATATTTTTCGTCTCTAAATATAGTTTGATAACACTCAAACTTTATTCACTATGCCGAGCATTTGTTACAGAAATCTCTGTCAGGTCTATTTAGGCGACGATATTAGGTTTAAAAGATGCGGAATAAGGACAATGGAATACAGGGGACATTCCTATTTAGGAACGAGAGTAACAGGGGCATAAAAAAGCCCGCATAAAATGCGGGCTGTTCATTCATTAGTGCTCTAGCCTTTTTCGTGCTCGGGTTTCATGCAGAGGCTCAACGTCATACATGTAGAGTTGAATGGCCGAATAGGCCGCATACAAACCCAGTGTGGCACAGAAAAAAACAATCTTCTCTTTTTCGCGAGATAGGTAAGTCGACAAATCCTTAGGCTTTATCCACTGACCACTGTCGACTCGCAGCAGATATTTTCCCAGAGACTTCCCTATCAGGTTAAAACAGATAGCACCGAAACCGAGATATATGCCGATAAAGACCAACAGCATCAGCAGTACAATCAGTAACAGGACAGGCAACGCCATCGTATCGTTTAGCGATAGACCTCCAGTTTTTTCACTGAAGAGCCCTGTTACGACTGCCAGCAGAACCGTCACCACCACCTGAGTGAACATCTTCGCCACCATGGCATCGATGATAAAGGCACCGGTTCTTCTGAATTTGTCACCAATACTCATTACTTACCAAGCAGAGAGTTGATTTGAGCTTTGTAACCTGCAGCTTCAGCGCCGTAGATTGCCTGGATACCAGTGTCGCCAACTTTAACCAGACCGCGAGCACCCAGCTCTTGAGTCCAGTAATCGTTACCTTTCACTTGTGCACCATCTTTAACAGTGATACGCAGACGAGTGATACATGCATCTACATCAACGATGTTTTCTGCGCCACCCAGAGCTTCGATCATGTCTTTTGCTTTCTGGTTGTCACCTGCTGAACCGCTTTTCGCTGCGTGGTAATCTTTCTTAGATACTACCGCTACTGCGCTGCCTTTACGACCTGGAGTTTTCACGTCGAACTTGATGATGAACCAACGGAATACGAAGAAGTAAACGAATGCGTAAGCGATACCCACTAGAGGGATGAAGTACCAGTGGTTTTCAACACCGGTTAAGCCTGGAAGCATACCGAACAGGGTAAAGTCGATGAAACCGCCACTGAATGTCATACCAACTTTAACGTTCAGCATATCCATCAACATGAATGACAGACCAGCTAGAGGAACGTGAATCGCGTAGTACAGCGCTGGAGCCAGGAACAGGAATGTGAATTCGATTGGCTCAGTAATACCAGTCAGGAATGCAGTCAGAGCAACAGAGAACAACAGACCACCTGCCGCTTTCTTGTTCTCATCATCAGCCAGTGTGTACATCGCGTACGCTGCTGCTGGCAGACCGAACATCATGAATGGGAATTTACCAGTCATGAAGTTAGTTGAAGTGAATTGCGAGAAGTCACCCGTTGCCAGAGAAGCAAAGAAGATGTTCTGAGTACCTTTAACCACTTCACCAGCGATTTGAGCAGTACCACCGATCTCTGTCTGCCATAGTGGCAGGTAGAATACGTGGTGCAGACCAACAGGAATCAGAGAACGTTCGATGATACCGAAGATCAGAGACGCAATGTAACCGTGACCAGATGCAGTCATTTCACCCAGAGCAGCACCGATTGCACCGAATGCAGCACCGAAGAAAGGCCAGATGAAAGTCAGTACGATACCGTAGAACAGTGCAGCAAATGCACTGATGATCGGAACGAAACGCGCGCCACCAAAGAAGCCTAGGTAATCAGGCAGTTTTGCGTCGTGGTATTTGTTGTGAAGAACAACAGTAACTGCACCTGCAATCAGACCACCAAATACACCCATACTCAGAGTGTTGGAGATACCCAGCATATCTGCCAGTACGCCCGGGTATTCGCTACCCATCAGTACTACAGTGTTGGTATCCAGGTTGATCATGCTTGCTACAACCAGAGTCTTAGCAATCGCCACGTTCATTACTAGGTAAGAAATCAGCGCTGCCAGTGCCGCAGCACCTTTCTCTGCACGAGCGAAACCTACAGCAATCGCCAGAGCGAACATAACAGGAAGGTTAGCGAATACGATACCGCCCGCTGCTGTCATAATTTGTAGGAAGCTGTTCAGAACAGTTCCGTCTTGAAGCACACCGATGTTGTACGCTTCGATCATTGTAGGGTTGGTAAAGCTCCCCCCGATACCCAGCATGATACCCGCTGCAGGCAGCAGTGCGATGGGTAACATAATGGATTGTGAAAGTTTACTAAAGAAACCTTTCATACATTTATGCTCCTGATAAAGTTATTAGAATTGTTGAGTTCTGACGGCACACCCCCGTAGCCATAGTGTCAGTGCTCAATGAAAATGTAACACAATATGCATTATATTTTTCGGCTCTAAATATATATTGATGCCCCTCAAGCTTTCTAGTTTGGAATGAAATTTAGTTTCAAAGTAATAGACAGATCACAATCCCCCGGCTCCTTTGAAATCCTTTACATTTCATCTATCTATCTGTTTTTATTGATATAAAAATTACTAAACATTAATTTTGCTTAGTGAATAAATTCGATCGCATTGTTATTTTTCGTAACAAAATTACACAAGGATGAATTTGAGCCACATTTTCAACATTTTTCGTAAACAAGCGCGATTTTTAGCTTACTCAGAATAAATAATAGAAAAAAAGAGAGCTCACGCTCTCTTTTTAGCCAAAGTTTTCTTTCTATCGCAAAAAAAGATTGTGGTAGTTTTGGGTGGTTTTTTCAGCAACTTCGCTTAATGAAACCCCTTTCAGTTGCGATATATACGCAGCAACCTCGACCACATAGGCTGGCTGATTCTGTTTTCCTCGGTGCGGAACCGGGGCAAGATACGGAGAATCCGTTTCGATCAACAGGCGATCCAACGGCAGTTGTTTCACCACGTCTTTCAGCTCTGTGGCTTGACGAAACGTCACGATCCCAGAGATCGAGATGTAAAAGCCGAGATCCATCGCCGCTTGTGCAAAAGGCAGATCTTCCGTAAAACAGTGAATCACGCCACCACATTGATCCGCACCACCTCTACGCAACATGTCCAGGGTATCCTGACGCGCATTACGGGTATGGATAATCAATGGTTTGTTGAGTGCAACCGCGGTGTCTATCTGCTGAGAAAAACGCAGCTTCTGAAGTTCTGCCGTTTCCGGTTGGTAGTGGTAGTCCAAGCCAGTTTCACCAATCGCGACTACTTTCGGGTGCTTGGCGTACTCGTGAAAACGATCCAGTTCAAAATCGCTCTCCACATCCAGCGGATGCACGCCACAAGAAGCGTGAACATTATCAAACGGAGTAATCATCTCCAGCATGTCCGGGAATGAGTCTAACGTCACACCCACTGACAGCAGCTGCTTCACGTTAGCCTGACGTGCTTTTTCAATCACATCTTCAATGCCGTTGTGTAAATCCTGATAATCGAGTTTGTCCAGGTGACAGTGTGAATCTACAAACATGCTTCCTCATTAAATTTCAGTAACCAATCGGTGATCATCAGCTCGCTGTTTAAGCCGCTGAAAACACGCAGTTGTTCAGACAGTTTAGCCAATGCTTCGGTCTGCTGCTGCAAAAGCGCGAAGCTGCAAGCCTTGGCGACGGCCAGGCAACCTGGCGTCATATGGTTTTGTGCCAGACTAAAGTGCGCTTTCTGGGCATCCGTCATCAGATACCACAACCAGTTTAAGCGGCTCTGCGGCTCACTGGCCGCGAGTTTGGCACATTCTAGTTGGCTGAGTATGTCGCCTTGAATTGCCTGAATAAACTTCGCTTCCAGTTCCTGATATTGTTTCATACCACCGGACGCAATGAATTCTCGGGTCAGCAGCGGCGCATTGCCATGAATGTGTGAAGCAAACGCGGGCACATCCTGTTGCAGTTCTCCCGCCAACCACTCCGCTACCAACGATGCAGACGGTTCTGCCACTGTGATTTGCTGGCAGCGGCTGACAATCGTCGACAACAAATGATTGATACGTGAGGTCAGCAGCACAAAAACACACTTTTCTGCCGGTTCTTCCAATGTTTTCAGCAATGCGTTCGCCGCCGATTCATTCATCGCTTCAGCGGGCTCAATCACAATCAGGCGATAACCTGACAACTGTGAGGATTCCTGCGCCAAGCGATTACATTGACGAACCTGGTCAACACTGATGGTTCGCCCCTCTTTTTCCGGGCGAACAAGATGATAGTCGGGATGACTCCCCGACTGCATCAGATCGCAGCCGTGACAAAAGCCGCAGGGCTCACTGCTGTGGGTCTGACACATCAGTGCGCGGGCAAATTGCTCCGCCATTTGAAATGTGCCAAGTCCGGCTGGCGCTGAAATCAGAGTGGCCGAAGCAAAGCTCTGCTCATCCAGACGCTGCTTCCAGCTTTGCCAAGCGTCCGCTAACCAAGGATAGATGTGTTGCATGGTGATTCCTTAAGCGCTCTGCAACCAGTTTTCCAGCGCTTGCTTGATATCGTGCGTAACCTGCTCAATGGTCTGCTCTGCATTGATGGTCACCACGGAGTCATCAGCGGCGGCCAACTCCAAATAACGCTCACGAGTACGCTCAAAAAAACTGATGTCCATCTTTTCGATGCGATCGAGTTCACCACGGCCACGGGCACGTTCCAAGCCGACTTTCGGATCGATATCCAGATAGAGTGTAAAATCGGGCTTAAATGCGCCGAGTGTGGTTTGTTTGAGGCTTTGCATGGTTTCACGTGCGATCTGGCGACCACCGCCTTGATAAGCCTGAGAAGACATGTCATGGCGGTCACCCACCACCCACTGTCCCTGTTTTAACGCAGGTTTTATGACGTTCTCGACCAATTGAACGCGCGCCGCATACATCAGCAGCAGTTCGGTCATATCCTGCAGAACTTCACCTTCATGCTCTTCTTTCACCAGCGCGCGCATTTTTTCTGCCAGCACTGTGCCGCCCGGCTCACGCGTGCGTGTGATGTTCTCAATGCCATGGGCATGGAGTGTCTCAACGACCTCTTGAATAGCCGTACTCTTACCTGCGCCCTCAAGGCCTTCTACTACGATATATTTTGAATTCATTACTGTTGTCTGAGCTGTTTTAAGTAAGCGCGTACCGCGCGGTTATGTTCTGTAAGATTCTTTGAAAACACATGACCTCCGTTTCCACTGGCGACGAAATAAAGATACGCGCTCTGCTCTGGATTCAATGCGGCGCGAATCGACGCTTCGCCAGGCATCGCAATCGGCGTTGGCGGCAATCCATTGATCACGTAGGTGTTGTACGGTGTTGGTGCACGCAGATCCTTTTTACGAATGTTGCCGTCGTAATTATCGCCCATACCGTAAATCACGGTTGGGTCTGTCTGCAGGCGCATTCTTTTATTGAGGCGATTGACGAACACCGACGCAATGCGTTCACGTTCCGATTCCACCGCGGTCTCTTTCTCAATGATTGAAGCCAGAATCAGTGCTTGGTATGGGGACGTCAACGGCAGATTTTCCTGACGGGTTTCCCAAGCACTATTGAGAATGCCTTCCAACTTGCGGTGGGCACGCTTGAGAATATCGAGATCGCTGACCCCTTTAGTGAAATGATAGGTTTCCGCCAGAAACAGCCCTTCGAGTTTTGACTGCTCAATGCCCAATTGTTTGGCAATGTCCGCTTCCGAACTTTCGGTTAACGTATGCTTGAGCTGTTCATTTTGTTCAAGGATCGCCATCCATTCGCTAAAGCGGCTGCCTTCTACAAACGTAATCGCGAACTGATGCTCTTTGCCCGAAACCAACAATTTCAGCGCTTGTGCCAGCTTCATATCAGGCATCAGCTGATAAGTACCCGCTTTAATCTGTGTCAGTTCCGGATGGAAACGACGAACCAGTTTTTCAGCAAACTGAGAGTCTATCCAGCCATGTTTGGTCATGAGGGACAGTGCGCCATTGAGGCTAGTGCCTGACGGGATCGTCACCAGTTGTTCGCTTTGAATATCGAGAGGTTGTGACAAGTAAACATCCACTTGTTTAGTCACATAGAAGTACCCCACGGCTGCCAGAGCCAATAAGGTAAATAGCAGTGAAACGAGTTTTTTAATCACGAATTAAAGCTCTCCTGAAATCGTCGTGTGTAAAAACCGATGGAATAGTGCTGCCCGGCAAGCGCCGTTACCGGTGCGACTTCCATAATCGCATTAGAAATAAATACTTCGTCGGCATTGTCGAGATGGTCGAGCTCAAACTCACCAATCACCACTTTCAAACCGAACTTCGGAGCATCCTGAATAATAAGCCGCCGCGCAATACCAGACACGCCGGCATTATCGAGACTCGGCGTATACAACGTTTCCCCTTTTATCCAGAACAAGTTTGCCATGGTGGTTTCCACTAGATGGCCGTGAATATCCAGACAAACACCATCAGCAAACCCTGCTCTGTCCATTTCCCCTTTCAACAATACCTGCTCCAGACGGTTGTTGTGTTTGTGTCCGGCCAATAATGGATTGATACCCATACGATGGTGACACACGCCAAGGTGAAGTCCGTGTTGCTGCCAATCAGCATAGTGACCAGGGAAAGCAAAGTTGCTAATAGTAACATTGGGCTGAGTTAAATGCGCGGGACTGTAACCACGTCCGCCTTCACCTCGGCTGATGTGCAATTTAAGACCAGCTCTTTCGTCACCCAGGATTGCAGCGTCCAGCCAGGAACGAATTTGTGCCCAGTCAGGCAGAGGAATGTCTAACAGATTCAGGCAGGCTTCCATGCGCTCAATATGATATGGCCAATGCTGAATGTCGCTCTGCTTAGTCAGGATGGTGGTAAAACAGCCATCACCATATTGGAAAGAGCGATCTGCGATTGCGACCGTGTCACGGGGTTCACCGTTGTGCCAGAACATTTTTCTTCTCCCTGAAAAAAGAAACGGCTTAATGCTAAGCATCAAGCCGTTTCAACTCAAGTAAAGTTCAATGAAAGTGCGGTGATTATACGCGCTTGAAGATCAGTGAACCGTTTGTGCCACCAAAGCCAAACGAGTTACACATCGCGTATTCCATGCCTTCCACTTTACGTGCTGTGTGCGGAACCAGATCCACGCCCAGACCTTCTTCTGGATTATCCAGGTTGATGGTTGGCGGAACGATTTGGTCGACCAGCGACAACACCGTAATGATAGCTTCAACCGAACCGGCGGCACCCAATAGGTGACCCGTCATTGATTTGGTAGAAGAGATCAGAACTTGTTTTGCACCGTCTTCGCCCAGAGCGCGTTTGATACCTTTCACTTCCGCTACGTCACCCGCTGGAGTAGACGTACCGTGCGCGTTCACGTAGCCGATTTGAGTACCTGCTACTGCTGCATCACGCATCGCTGCTTCCATTGCCAGTGCGCCACCCGAACCATCTTCACTTGGTGAAGTCATGTGGTAAGCGTCACCAGACATACCGAAGCCTACGATTTCTGCGTAGATTTTCGCGCCACGCGCTTTCGCGTGTTCGTATTCTTCCAGAACCATCACGCCTGCACCGTCACCCAAAACAAAACCATCACGGTCTTTGTCCCATGGACGAGAAGCTTTTGTTGGCTCATCATTGCGTGTAGACAGTGCTTTCGCCGCACCAAAGCCAGCCATACCCAGAGGGGTTGACGCTTTTTCGCTACCGCCTGCAACCATCGCTTCCGCATCACCGTATGCAATCATACGAGCTGCGTGACCGATGTTGTGTAAACCTGTAGTACATGCAGTTGAAATCGCGATGTTAGGACCACGAAGACCACGCATGATAGATAGGTTACCCGCAACCATGTTCACGATGGTTGAAGGTACGAAGAACGGGCTCACTTTACGTGGACCTTTCTCCATAAGCGCCTGATGACCTGTTTCGATCAAATCAAGACCACCGATACCAGAGCCGATTGCAACACCGACGCGTGGAGCGTTTTCTTCAGTGATTACCAGACCAGAATCGTCTAGCGCTTGGATACCCGCCGCAATACCGTACTGGATAAACAAATCCATTTTACGGGCATCTTTTTTAGACATGTACTCTTCGCAGTTAAAATCTTTTACCAGACCTGCGAAACGAGTTGAGAAATTTGTTGTATCAAAGTGTTCGATATTCACGATACCACTTTGACCAGCTAGCAGGGCTTTCCAAGAAGATTCTACAGTGTTGCCTACCGGTGACAACATACCCATGCCAGTGACAACGACACGACGCTTGGACACGATCATATTCTCCGGAAATGAAAATTCTATGAGAGATTATAGATGAGTGAGAAAAACTCAGGCGGCCAGAGGGCCGCCTGGGGAGAGACATTACTGAGCGCTGTTTACGTAATCGATCGCAGCTTGAACAGTAGTGATTTTCTCTGCTTCTTCATCAGGAATCTCAGTGTCGAATTCTTCTTCCAGAGCCATAACAAGCTCAACAGTGTCCAGAGAATCCGCACCTAGGTCTTCAACGAAAGAAGCTTCGTTTTTAACTTCTGCTTCGTCTACGCCTAGCTGTTCAACGATGATTTTCTTTACGCGTTCTTCGATGTTGCTCATTTTTCTTTTCCTTTACAGATTTCGCCTAATGCGATGATTCCGTAGTTTATTCGAACTAGTGAAAGTTGCAAGGGGGACCTTGCTGGTCAAACCACAAATTTGGCGATTTTAACCGAAATTCACACCATTTTTGACATATATCATGCACAAATCTTGCGCATTTCACTGACAAGTTTTGGACGAAGTCAACATTTTACTAAACCAGTTTCGTTCATTTCGCCCCAAACTTGGCCTTAAACCATGTACATTCCGCCGTTAACGTGCAGAGTTTCACCAGTAATGTACGCTGCTTCCGGAGATGCCAGGAATGCAACCGCAGATGCGATTTCACGTGGATCACCCAGACGACCTGCTGGCACTTGTGCTAGTGTAGCAGTACGTTGGTCGTCATTCAGCGCTTTTGTCATATCCGTTTCGATGAAACCTGGTGCAACTGTGTTCACAGTCACGCCACGGGATGCAACTTCACGCGCCATTGACTTGGTAAAGCCAATTACGCCCGCTTTTGCTGCTGCGTAGTTCGTTTGGCCAGCGTTGCCCATTGTACCGACAACAGAACCAACGTTGATGATACGACCTTGACGTTTTTTCATCATGCCACGTAGTACAGCTTTAGACAGACGGAAGATAGACGTCAAGTTAGTATCCAGGATATCGGTCCATTCGTCATCTTTCATGCGCATTAACAGGTTATCACGAGTGATACCTGCGTTGTTCACCAGAATATCGATGCCGCCAAATTCGTCGTTGATGCTTTTCAGCACAGACTCGATAGAGTCTACGTCTGTCACGTTCAACGCCAAACCTTTACCGTTATCGCCCAAGTACGCGCTGATTGCATCTGCACCGCTTTCACTGGTTGCCGTACCGATTACTGTGGCACCACGTTCAACCAATAGTTCCGCGATCGCTTTACCGATACCACGGCTTGCGCCAGTTACCAGAGCAACTTTGCCTTCCAGGTTCATGAAATTATTCATGTTTATTTCCTATTCTTACTTAACCGCTTCCAGTGAAGCGATGTCGTTCACTGCAGCTGCGTCTAGCGTTTTCACAATACGTTTAGTCAGACCAGTCAACACCTTGCCTGGGCCAACTTCAATTAGTTTTTCAATGCCTTGTTCTGCCATCTTCTCAACGCCTTCGGTCCAGCGAACTGGGCTGTGCAATTGACGAACCAACGCATCTTTGATTTTCGCTGGATCAGTTTCAGCGACTACATCAACGTTGTTGATAACAGGAATTTGTGGAGTGTTGAATGTCAGCGCTTCTAGCGCAACAGCCAATTTTTCAGCCGCTGGTTTCATCAGAGCACAATGTGAAGGTACAGAAACTGGCAGAGGCAGAGCACGTTTAGCGCCCGCTTCTTTACACAGTGCGCCAGCGCGTTCTACCGCATCTTTCTGGCCTGCGATCACCACCTGACCTGGTGAGTTAAAGTTCACAGGAGACACTACATCACCTTGCGCGGCTTCTTCACACGCTTTGGCAATAGCCGCATCATCCAGACCAATGATCGCGTACATTGCGCCTGTACCTGCTGGCACGGCTTCTTGCATCAGTTGACCACGCAGTTCAACCAGTTTGATCGCAGCTTTAAAATCAATCACACCAGCACAAACCAGTGCTGAGTATTCACCCAGACTGTGGCCTGCCAGCACTTCTGGCTGCTCCAGGCCCAGCTCCTGCCATACACGCCAGATAGCAACAGAAGACGCCAGCAGTGCAGGTTGAGTACGGAAAGTCTGGTTGAGATCTTCTGCAGGACCGTTCTGAACCAGAGCCCAAAGGTCGTAACCCAGTGCATCAGACGCTTCTGCAAAAGTTTGTTTAACTACATCATACTGTTCGCCAAGCTCGGCAAGCATACCAACTGCCTGAGAACCCTGACCTGGAAATACGATAGCAAACTTGCTCATTGTTTTTTTCCTTAACTAAGAATGAATAAGGAGTCTCGCGACTCCTTAAAGTCTAATTTATTATTGAGCGGGCGTTAGAACTTGACTAACGCAGAACCCCAGGTGAAACCACCACCAAAGGCTTCTAAAAGCAGAGTCTGACCACGTTTGATACGACCATCACGTACCGCTTCATCCAGTGCCGTTGGCACCGTCGCAGCGGAAGTATTACCATGACGGTCAAGCGTGATCACCACTTGATCCAGCGACATTGATAGCTTTTTCGCTGTCGCAGAAATAATTCGGTAGTTCGCCTGATGTGGCACCAACCAGTCTAGTTCAGACTTATGCATGTTGTTGGCAGCCAGAGTGTCTTTGACCAGTTTTGAAAGCTGAGTCACAGCTACTTTGAATACTTCGTTGCCTGCCATGTACAACCATTTGTCGACATCACCACCGCGCTCTGGCACTTCCAGGCTCAGTAGATCGCCGAATTCACCATCGGCGTAAATGTGGGTCGACAAAATACCTGGCTCTTCACTGGCACCAACCACCACGGCACCCGCACCATCACCAAAAAGAATGATAGTGGAACGATCCGTCGGGTCACAGGTTTTTGACAACGCATCAGAACCAATGACCAGCACGTTTTTGCACATGCCGGATTTGATATGCTGATCAGCCACCGACAAACCGTACATAAAGCCGGAACATGCCGCTGCAAGATCAAACGCCGGACAGCCTTTGATGCCCAGTTTCGCTTGAACCTGACAGGCTGAAGATGGAAACGTATGGCTGCTACTGGTTGTGGCAAGAATGATTAAGTCGATGTCGTTTTTATCAATGCCCGCCATTTCAATGGCGTTTTGCGCCGCGTAAAAGCCCATATCGGCTACGGTTTCATTTTCTGCGGCAATACGACGCTCACGAATACCGGTGCGCGTGACAATCCACTCATCACTTGTATCTACCATTTTCTCCAAATCTGCGTTAGTACGCACCTGAGATGGCAGGTAGCTGCCTGTACCTAAAATTTTGCTATACATGAAGACTAATAATGCCTCTCGAGTAAAACCGCTTCCAAACGATCGCTTATACGGCTGGGTACTTGTCGTTTCACTTCATGTACCGCTTCTGAAATTGCATTCACGACAGCGGATACATCAGCACTTCCATGACTTTTAATGACAATGCCGCGCAATCCTAGCAAACTTGCGCCGTTATACTGGTCGGGGTTCAATGTTTTTAGTTCAGTAAATAGCTCAGAAAACAGTTTTCTGGCAATCCAACCCTTTATGGATGAGGCTAAAAACTTACTTTTTAACTTATCGATAAAGAGTTGCGCAGTTCCTTCACACGTTTTCAGACATACGTTGCCGACAAAACCGTCACACACCACGACATCGGCGGTGTCTAACAGCAGTTGGTTACCTTCAATATAACCAATAAAATTCACGGCTTGTGTCTGATGGAGCATTTCTGCACAACGTTTGACAAGATCATTGCCTTTTATTTCCTCAGCACCGATATTGAGAATCGCAACTCGTGGCGGACGAGACAAATGCTGTTCTGCCAAAGCTGAGCCCATGACAGCAAACTGAAACAGCGAATCTGCATCACTGGAAACATTCGCTCCGAGGTCCAACATCCAGGTTCTGCCGCCGGACGCAGTAGGCAGCGCAGAAACTAACGCTGGTCTGTCGATACCTGGTAATAATTTAAGACGGAAACGAGAAAGCGCCATCAAGGCACCGGTATTGCCGGCGCTGACACAAGCATCAGCTTGCCCTTCTGCAACCAAATCGATCGCCATGCCCATAGAGCTGCCATGACTGTTGCGAAGCGCGAGAGAGGGTTTCTCTGAGTTAGAAATAACTCGGTCACTGTGCAAAATACTCAAACGAGTGTTTGCTTCGTAACCTAGAAGTGAAAGTTGACGGGCGATCATGGCCTGATCACCAACGAGGGTCACTTTTAGCTCTGGGAAATGCGACAGTGCCTGCACGGCGGCAGGCACTGTGACGCGAGGACCGAAATCCCCGCCCATTGCATCAAGTGCAACGGTTAAATTATGCAAAGGTCAACCTTACTTGTTGATAACCTTTTTGCCACGGTAGTAACCGTCAGCAGTCACGTTGTGACGTAGGTGAGTTTCACCTGAAGTCGCATCTACAGATAGAGCAGCTGTAGTAAGCGCATCGTGTGAACGACGCATACCACGGCGTGAACGTGTTTTACGGTTTTGTTGTACGGCCATTGACCCTACTCCTATGTTATTGCTTAAAGATTTACTTCTTTAAACTTTTTAAAACATCGAATGGATTCGGCTTGTCTTCCAACACTTCGTCTGGAAGTTCACCAAACACCATATTGTCTGAATTAACGCTACAATCCGCTTCGTCATGCATTGCTACCTGAGGCAGATTAATGATGAACTCGTCTTCAACTAGCTGAATCAGGTCAACCTCACCAAACTCGTTCAGATCTACCAAATCGTACTCGTCCGGAGCGTCTTCTTCACTTTTCGGCCCGAAATACGGGGTGTAAGTGAACTCGACCTCACACTCGTGTGTGAAAACCTCATTACAGCGTTGACACTCTAAATCGACTTCGATGTTAGCTTTACCAGAGATAACAACGAGTCGCTGTTCATCAAGCCCAAATGACAATGAAACTTGTGCGTCGCGTTTAACGCCTGCAGTTGATTCCTCTAAGCGCTTAAAAAGACTCATTTGGATGATGCCATCGTAGTCAAGTCGTTTTGAAGCTGCTTTCGCCGGATCAACTGATCGCGGTATTTTTACCTTTTGCATAGGGCGCGAATATTATCTTCCAAAATAGGTTTAGTCAAAGAAAAAGGCAAAAAAGTTAGTTTTTTTTCCCTTTCCGCTGAGAGCATTATGAACAGCCAGTTTACTTGAGATATGCTGCTGCCAAACTCGCGATAATTGTAAATTAAAATGCAAAATTACCAACTAGTTTTAGCGTCCACATCCCCATTTCGTCAGCAACTTCTGAGCAAACTACATCTGCCCTTTTCCACTGCGACACCAGATTGCGATGAAACTCCGCACGACGGGGAATCCCCTCAGCGACTGGTGCAACGTCTGGCAGAAGAAAAAGCCCGTTCATGTTCTGTGATTGCACCGAGTTTAGTGATTGGCTCTGACCAGGTTTGCGTGATCAACGGTCAAATCGTCGGTAAGCCACACACTCGAGCAAAAGCGATTGAACAACTACTCAGCCAGAGTGGTCAGGCGATCACTTTTTACACCGGATTAGCGCTGTACAACACTGAAACGGATCAGGCACAGGTTGTACTCGATACCTTTACTGTGCATTTTCGTCAGCTAAGCCGCGAAATGGCGACTCACTACGTCGATAGAGAACAACCTCTCAACTGTGCGGGCAGTTTTAAAAGCGAGGGACTGGGTATCGCTTTATTCGAGCGTTTGGAGGGCGATGACCCCAATACACTGGTTGGGCTTCCGCTGATCCAATTAGTCAAATTGCTGGAGAACGAATCCGTCTACGTATTGTAAACCCGCTTCAGACGAAAAGGCTTGTCGTGAGACAAGCCTTTTCGTTCATCCCGCCTGACGCATTTTCGCCAGTGCTTTTTCCAACTTGGCGTCGAGCGGTGCATTGATTTCCATCTTCTCACCGCTGGCAGGGTGAACAAACTGAATATTGGCCGCATGCAGGAATAAACGGTCTATGCCGAATTGCGCTGTGTAAGCATCAAAGCGGCGGTCACCATAACGGTCATCCCACGCAATCGGATGGCCAACATATTGAGTGTGAACACGAATCTGGTGGGTTCGGCCAGTGATTGGGCTTGCCTGGATCAGCGTTGCCTGAGGGAACTTTTCCAAAATTTTGAAGCGGGTTTCCGACGGCTTTCCATTCGGGTTGACACGCACAATACTGTTGACTTCGTTCTTCAGCAGCGGAGCGTTGACCACTTTGCAGCTGTTTTTCCACTCGCCCATCACGAGTGCGAAGTAATACTTCTGTACGGTTTTCTCTCGAAACTGGCTCTGTAACTGACGCAGTGCTGAACGCTTTTTGGCAATCAACAGAATGCCGGACGTATCGCGGTCAATGCGATGCACCAGTTCAAGAAAACGCGCTTGCGGACGCAGAGCTCGCATCGCTTCAATCGCGCCAAATTTCAACCCGCTGCCGCCGTGCACCGCTGTGCCTGACGGTTTGTTCAGTACCAACATATGGTCATCTTCATAGAGGATGCAATGCTCGAGCTCTGCAACTTTATTAAGCTTGGTGCTCGGTGCTGGTGCTTCGTCCTCTTTGATTTCCATCGTCACTGGTGGAACGCGTACGATATCGCCCGCTTCGAGTTTGTATTCCGCTTTGACGCGCTTTTTGTTCACGCGTACTTCGCCCTTGCGCAGAATTCGATAAACCACGCTTTTCGGGATAGTTTTTAATTGGTTGCGCAAAAAGTTATCAATGCGCTGACCAGCCATGTCTTCATCGATATCGATGAACTGGACTTCTGTTCTCATTTCGCTCATGGCGGCTATTCTAACCGTTATAGGATGAAATTCACATTTTTCTTCGTAACAGAAAAACGGCGTTTCAGCTTAAAATTCGCTCTAAATTGTTGAAAGTCACACCAATAGCACGCTTTGCACCGACAAATCGGCGTTGTTTTACTGATAGATTTCAAAACTTGTTTGCAATTTTCTCTGCGAATAATCAGCGTTCACTGACATTTTTTGTACAGAGTCTTAAAATTTTAAGCGCTTTCTAATAAAGCCGATTGCTGAGTTTACCAGTCGCTGCTATAGTTCACAGCTGCAATAATCGAACAGGTGATAAATTATTTTAACCGTTCTTTTGGCGCAGTTTTATGAGTAGTCGGCCGAACATCAATGTGCAGCACGTGGCGTAAGACACCATTGGTTGAGGCTTTCTTGTTGCTCTACTCATCGTCATTTCATGTTGAGTACTCTCCGCCTCTATGCGGATCACAGGCGTGTTGCATGCTTGTGATGACTGTCGTGCCCTCAGAGCATCCCCTCCAGCCGGGAGGCTGTAACGAATAAGCCATGGGATCAGGCACCGTGAAAACGAAACAAACGCAGCAAGAACAATAATCAAAATGAAAGAAAGAAAACGAGATTTTTAAATGAAAAGAATGTTAATTAACGCAACTCAGAAAGAAGAGTTGCGTGTCGCATTGGTGGATGGCCAGCGACTTTTCGATTTGGATATCGAAAGTCCTGGACATGAATCCAAAAAAGCAAATATCTACAAAGGTCGCATCACCCGCATTGAACCAAGTCTGGAAGCAGCATTCGTCGATTACGGCGCAGAAAGACACGGTTTCCTCCCTCTCAAAGAAATTGCCCGCGAATACTTCCCTGAAGGTTACAGTTACCAAGGCCGTCCAAGCATTAAAGAAGTGCTGACCGAAGGCCAGGAAGTGATCGTGCAAGTTGAGAAAGAGGAACGCGGTAGCAAAGGCGCAGCCCTGACCACTTTCATCTCCCTTGCAGGTAGCTACCTGGTTCTGATGCCTAACAACCCTCGTGCTGGCGGTATTTCTCGCCGTATCGAAGGTGACGAGCGCACTGAACTTAAGTCGGCGTTAAGCACGTTGGAACTGCCTCAGGGCATGGGCCTTATCGTGCGTACCGCTGGTGTAGGTAAAAGCGGCGAAGAGCTGGAGTGGGACCTGAATGTTCTGTTGAACCACTGGAGTGCGATCAAGCAAGCGTCGGATTCAAATCCTGCGCCATTCCTGATCCACCAGGAAAGTAACGTTATCGTACGTGCGATTCGTGACTACCTGCGCCGTGACATCGGTGAAATCCTGATCGACAGCAACACCATCTACGAACGTGCGCTTGAGCACATCCGTTTGGTGCGTCCTGATTTCGTTAATCGCGTGAAGAAGTATGACGGTGAAGTTCCACTGTTCAGCCACTTCCAGATTGAAAGCCAAATCGAATCTGCGTTCCAACGTGAAGTTCGTCTGCCATCTGGTGGTTCGATTGTTATCGACCCAACCGAAGCACTGACCTCTATCGATATCAACTCCGCCCGTGCAACCAAAGGTGGCGATATCGAAGAAACCGCTCTGAACACGAACCTGGAAGCAGCTGACGAAATCGCTCGCCAACTTCGTCTGCGTGACCTTGGTGGTTTGGTCGTCATCGACTTTATCGATATGACGCCAGTTCGCCATCAACGTGAAGTGGAAAACCGTCTGCGTGAAGCGGTACGTGTCGACCGAGCTCGCGTTCAAATTGGCCGTATTTCACGCTTTGGTCTGCTGGAAATGTCGCGTCAGCGTCTGAGCCCATCACTGGCTGAAGCAAGCCACCACATCTGTCCTCGTTGTACTGGTACAGGTGTCATTCGTGACAACGAATCTCTGGCTCTGTCTGTTCTGCGTTTGATCGAAGAAGAAGCCCTGAAAGACAACACCTCTCAGGTGCTGGCTGTCGTACCGGTTTCTATCGCATCTTACCTGTTGAACGAGAAGCGTCGTTCAGTGAACCACATTGAGCGCATTCAGGAAGTGAAAATCACGGTTGTGCCTAACTCAGATATGGAAACACCTCATTTTGAAGTGATTCGTGTCCGTGAAGGCGAAGAACAGAATATTCTGTCTTACCTGATTCCTCGCAAACTGGAAGCAATGAAAGAAGCTGAAGGTAAAGAGCCATCAGAATCTGAGATCAAACCAAAACGTATCGAAGAACCGGTACTGAAAGGTTTTGCTGCTCCAGCTCAAGCGGTTCCGGCACCTGCGCCATCTCCGAAACCTCAGGTTGAAAAACCACAGGAAGTTAAGGAAGAAAAACCAGGTCTGTTCAGTCGCTTCTTGAAAGCCTTGTCGGGTCTGTTCGCAGCACCAGCACAAGAGCCGAAGAAAGAAGAGCAAGACAAACCTAAAGCGAAAGGCAACGATGACCGTAACAAGTCTTCTCAGCCACGTCGTGACCGTAATGATCGCCGTCGTAACTCACGAGATAAGAACAAGCGTAAGCCAAACGACGAAACGAAAGATAAAGCTGGCGAGAACAAAGCGTTCGAAGATAAAGACACGCAGACGACCCGCAAGCAAGAGCGTAAGCCAAAACAAGATCGCAATGACCGTGGTGAACGCGGTGAGCGTAATGACCGAGGCGAGCGCAACGAGCGTAGTGATCGTAACGAGCCACGTCGCAACAAGCGTGACGATGCAAAATCAGCCAAGCTGATGGAGCAAGGTCGTCAGCTTGCCGCGGATGCTCAACAAGAGCCGACGGATGCTCCTCGCAACGAAGCGAAGGAAGAAAAAGCAGCCGTAGTGAAAGAGCGTCGTCAACGTCGCAAACTGACTAAGCAGATTCGCGTTAAAGATCAGCAGGCTGCCGAGGAAGAGAGCCTCAATGATACAACTCCAGTGGTAGATGCTGCGGTTGAGTCTGTGAAAGAGATCAACACCGAAGTTGCTGACACCGAAGGTCAAGAAGGCGATAACGATCAGAAACAGCGTCGTAACCGTCGTTCACCTCGCCACCTGCGTGCAAGTGGTCAGCGCCGCCGTCGCGGACGTGATCGCCGCCCTAATCCATTCCGCCTGCGTAAAGGTGGAGTTGCCTCTCCTGAGATGGCAATGGGTAAAGTCATGCCACGTTACGATTTGGCCAAACCTGCGCCAAAAGCACCGAAAGTTGAAGAGACTCCGGTAGCAGAAGTAAGCGTTGCTATGGGTGGTGTTGCTTGTCCGGAAATGGCAATGGGTAAAGTGATCATTCGCCGTGAAACACCTGCTGTAGTCGCAGAAGCACCGATGGAAACACCTGTTGTTGAAGCGATCGCGGAAATCGTGGCTCAACCTGAAGTGGTTGAAACAGTAGTCGCTCCGGTTGTCGTTGAAGCGCCAAGCGAAGAACCCGTTGCAGAACCAGAAGTGGTTGTTGAAGTTGCGGTAGCGGAACCAGTAGCTGCACCGATCGTCGAAGAAGCTCCGATTGTCGTCAGCAAACCAGTGGCTAAACCTGCTGTAACGTCTGGTCGCGCCTCGGCGCCAATGGCGAAAGCGCCTGGTACCAACGAACTGAAGGAAATCACTGTACTCGCAGCACCGTTCCGCAGTGAACGTTACCAATCTCGCGGTGCAGGTAGCCAAGCTGCAAGCAACCAAGCGAGCGCTACAATGACTAAGCCTCAGTTCTAACACCATCACGGTTAGAGAATAAAAGCCCACCTCACGGTGGGCTTTTTATTGCTCAGAATGCATAATTCAAACTCAGCGTGCTGTAGATTTCATCGTGACTCTTACCTGCCGCGACCTGCGAGTTGTAGATGTACTCTGTATCGAGCACCAACGCTAATTTCTCCGCTAGCTTGTTTTTCAAAAAGGCATTCGCAGTTGTCGTGGTATTCGAATCGCCATAGTCGACCCGCAACCCACCACCAACATTCATTGCCGCTGTTAGTTGGGTATTACCGTTGACAAATGCGTTCGCAATCACTTCGTCCTGACTCTCGTTCGGGCGAGTTTTATCGTAAGACTGGCGCTTGGAATAACGAAAACCAGGGCCGGCACCCATCTCAAGTTTTGATGTCTCATCGTCAATCAACGTCTTGCCTAAACCGGCCACAATCAGCGCTTGGTGACGGTAAGTCGCAAACTGATCGTGCTCATATTTAGCGTTACTAAACCAAAACATATCGTCCGTCACGCTATGTTTGATGTCGTAAATAATCCGATATTTGTTGGTCCCGTCGTCATCTGACTGATGAGAATAGTAAGTGGCGAATGATAACTGCTGCTTACGCTGCGCTTCATCGTACTTCAATGTCGCTCCCGAATTGACGGACATCGATGTGCTGTCGGTTTTAGAGAAAATAAAGCCTAACTTGGCATCGCCGCTCAATTGACTTGTTGATCTGCCACTGTTTGACTCTTGTGGTGCAGAAAAAGCGCCTGTTGAACCTACACAAAATAGCACCATCGCCGCAATAGTGTTTCCTTTGGCTGACATAACCTACCTCCAACTGAAAAACATAAAGCGGCCACTATATGATACCAGACACATTGCAACGTTAACTGACCGTAAAAAAAGCAGAGGTAGGCCTGAAACACAACCCGTTATCGGTTTACGTTATTACGGCTAGCGGGACATTTACCCGGTTAATTGTTGAACTTAATCACACTATTCAGTACCATCGCCGACTGAAAAACTGACACCCTTCTGCTGCTATTCTTTTTTTGTCACAATTTTGGCCTGTCGTCGGTGACTCATGTCATCGCACTTGCATTGGGCTTAGCGTCAGCACAGAGCATGTGTCTCCACTCATTTAACGACAGCGAAAAACTGAATACTCATGTTTGAATTCCCACAATTTTCTAAGCATTCGGTAAAAAATGACGTGCTATCGGGCTTAACCGTAGCACTGGCATTGGTTCCCGAAGCCGTCGCATTTGCCTTCGTGGCGGGTGTGGATCCCATGGTTGGTCTCTACGCCGCCTTTATTGTCGGTCTGGTTACCTCAATTTTTGGCGGTCGTCCTGGCATGATCTCTGGCGCCACGGGTGCAATGGCCGTCGTCATGGTGAGTCTGGTCGCGTCACATGGCGTTCAGTACCTGTTTGCTGCCATCTTGTTTGCTGGCATGCTGCAGATTGCCGCAGGTCTGTTTAAGCTCGGTAAATTCATTCGTATGGTACCGCATCCGGTGATGATCGGTTTCGTTAATGGTCTGGCGATTGTGATTTTCCTCGCCCAACTTGGTCAGTTCAAGGCGCCAGATATCAACGGCATGCTGACCTGGTTACCACAAGACCAAATGATGCTGATGCTGGGTTTGGTTGCTCTGACGATGGCCATCATTTATTTCCTGCCTAAAATCACCACGGCCGTGCCATCTTCGCTGGCGGCGATCGTAACGATTACTCTCCTCGTTCAGGGATTGGGGCTGGAAACTCGCACAGTAGTGGATTTCCTGCGCGCGATGTCGGGCAATGAGGCGGCAACGCTGGCGGGCAACCTGCCAAGCTTCTCGATTCCGAGTGTGCCAATGACACTGGAAACGCTGCAAATCATTCTGCCTTATTCTGTAATTCTGGCTGCGATCGGCCTGATTGAATCACTGCTGACCCTGACGGTGCTCGATGAGATGACCAACACGCGTGGTCAGTCTAACCGCGAGTGTATGGGCCAGGGCCTGGCAAACATCACGTGTTCAATGTTCGGCGCCATGGGCGGCTGTGCGATGATTGGCCAGTCAATGATCAATGTGAACTCAGGTGGTCGTGGTCGCCTTTCGGGTATTGTTGCCGCGGTGAT
Organism: Vibrio sp. LQ2; assembly: GCF_023920125.1. Taxonomy (NCBI): domain Bacteria; kingdom Pseudomonadati; phylum Pseudomonadota; class Gammaproteobacteria; order Vibrionales; family Vibrionaceae; genus Vibrio; species Vibrio sp. LQ2. Next base: position 176,063 of record NZ_CP085308.1, on the reverse strand, counting down.
GCTGCTGGTCTTTATTCTGTTTGCTTCTTCTCTGATTGAGATGATCCCTCTAGCCGCACTGGTTGGCGTGATGTTTATGGTGGTGATTGGTACCTTTGAATGGGCTACATTCAAACTGGCGCGCCGCGTACCTAAGCAAGACTTCTTCGTGATAGTGCTGGTTACCGTCGTGACGGTCTTTACCGATTTGGCGATTGCGGTCGCGGTGGGCGTGATTGCTTCAGCGTTGATGTTTGCCTGGGAACACGCGAAACACATCTACGCCAGCAGCCACATCAATGAAGAAGGCTCAAAGGTTTACCAGATCAACGGTCCGATTTTCTTTGGCTCTGCAGCCAACTTCCTCGAACTGTTTGACGCACAGAGCGATCCACAAGATGTGATTGTTGATTTCGCCCAGTCGCGTGTTGCCGATCACTCCGCCATTGAGGCGATTGAAACCATTGCTGAGCGTTACGCCAGTGTCGGCAAAACTCTGCATCTTCGCCATCTGAGTCAGGATTGTCGCGCCCTACTACAAAAAGCAGGCAGCCTGGTTGAAATTAACGTTAAAGAAGACCCAAGCTACAAAGTGGCGACCGACGTGCTGGCTGGTTAAGCTGAGCATCAACAATTATCTGCGTCCCAAAGCCTCTCTCCTGAGAGGCTTTTTGTTTTTGCTGCTTTATTACCCATGAATTAACTTGCTGATACTCCATAGCTTTCATAGCATAGTGCCCTCGCTCTTTTCTCGGATACTTCATCATGACATGGATCTTCTTCACCTTTCTTGCCGCCTTCATGCAATCCTGGCGAAACGCCTTTCAAAGCCGTCTCTCCGGCGATGTGAAGACCGCAGGCGTTACTTTGGCACGCTTTCTCTGGGCTGGTCCTTTAGCGGCGCTTTATCTTGTCGTGCTCTATCAAATTGAACCGATAGCCTTACCCACGTTTAACTCCTTGTTCGTTATCTTCATCGTGGGGGCATCATTGATGCAAATTCTCGCCACGGCATTGATGGTGAAACTGTTTAAATTCAATAATTACGCGGTCGGCGCCGGACTGGCCAAGAGCGAAGCGCTCGTGGCCGCTATTCTGGGGATGCTCTTCTTTGGGACCCACCTGAGCTTCCTTGGTTGGATCGGTGTACTGCTGGGTGGCATAGGCGTATTTATGTTGAGTGCTCAAGGTGGCTTTCGCCAACTCTCTCTGCCCACCATTTTGCTTGGCTTAGGAAGTGGCAGCGCGTTCGCCCTTACGTCGCTTTGGGTTCGTGAAGCTAGCCTCGCCCTTGGTCTGCCTTTTCCTCATAGTGCGGCCTGGGTGTTGCTGCTGGTGATTTCGCTACAAACCGTCCTCTTGGTCGGCTACTTGCTGGTACGAGATATCCACACTCTCAAAGTCCTGTGGTCGAAGCCCAAACTGACGCTTCTTACCAGCGTCAGCAGTTGTGTGGGTTCCATTGGCTGGTTCAGCGCCATGTCATTGCAGGCGGTGCCTTACGTCAAAACCCTCGGGCAGGTCGAAATATTTTTTACTATGTTGATTTCCGTATTCTGGCTCAAACAGCGGGTACGGATTAAAGATGGTTTGGGTCTGATTCTGGTGGCCTTAGCCGCAGTCATGGTGATGTGGACTTAGTCATCCCCCCAAAAACGAAAAAGCCCCACCAAACGGTGGGGCTTGTCTTTTTCCCGATTATAAGTTTCGTGCTAGCGAAAACTTATCTCATTACGCTTCAGCTTTGTCTTTCTTCGCTTTAGGCGCAACTTTTGCTGCTTCTTGGTCTGCTTTTTTCTTGATTACAGTTGTACCTTCGAAAGTTTCACCTTCAACGAATGGTTTACCGTAGTAAGAAGCCAACAGTACTTCTTTCAGCTCGCTGATTAGAGGGTAACGTGGGTTCGCACCAGTACATTGGTCATCGAACGCTTCTACCGCTAGCTCATCAACTTTCGCCAGGAAGTCCGCTTCGTTCACACCTGCAGCCTGAATAGACGCTGGAATATCCAGAGCCAGTTTCAGCTCTTCCAACCAACCTAGCAGACGCTCAATTTTCTGAGCAGTGCGGTCGCCTGGTTGAGACAGCCCCAAGTGGTCAGCCACTTCAGCATAACGACGACGAGCTTGTGGACGGTCGTACTGAGAGAATGCAGTTTGTTTAGTTGGGTTGTCATTCGCGTTGTAACGAACTACGTTTGCCATCAGCAGTGAGTTTGCCAGACCGTGAGGTAGGTGGAACTCAGCACCGATTTTGTGCGCCATTGAGTGACATACACCCAGGAACGCGTTGGCAAATGCCACACCAGCAATAGTAGCTGCGTTGTGTACTTTCTCACGAGCGATTGGATCTTTCGCGCCGTTTGCGTAGCTTGAAGGCAGGTATTCTTTCAGCAGTTTCAGTGCTTGCAGAGCCTGACCGTCAGAGTATTCGTTCGCCAGTACAGATACGTAAGCTTCCAGAGCGTGAACCACTGCATCGTAACCACCGAAGGCAGTCAGAGACTTAGGCATGTTCATGACCAGGTTCGCGTCTACGATCGCCATGTTTGGAGTCAGTTCGTAGTCAGCCAGTGGGTATTTCGCACCAGTCTGATCGTCTGTCACTACCGCGAATGGCGTTACTTCTGAACCAGTACCTGAAGTGGTTGTGATACAAACCAGCTCAGCTTTTTGACCCATTTTAGGGAACTTGTAGATACGTTTACGGATGTCCATAAAGCGCATGGCCAGTTCTTCGAAGTGAGTTTCTGGGTGCTCGTACATTACCCACATGATCTTCGCAGCATCCATTGGTGAACCACCGCCCAGAGCCAGAATAACGTCTGGTTGGAAGCTACGCATTTGCTCTGCACCTTTCTTAACGATAGACAGAGTTGGATCCGCTTCTACTTCGTAGAATGTAGTCACTTCCATGCCTTGAGCTTTCAGCAGGCTCACTACTTCATCTGCGTAACCGTTATTGAATAGGAAACGGTCAGTTACCAGGAATGCGCGTTTCTTACCTTCTAGGTCGCCCAGAGCAACTGGAAGGCTACCGCGACGGAAGTAGATTGATTTAGGTAGTTTGTGCCACAACATGTTTTCAGCTCGCTTCGCAACAATTTTCTTGTTGATTAGGTGTTTAGGACCTACGTTCTCAGAGATAGAGTTACCACCCCAAGAACCACAACCTAGCGTCAGAGATGGCGCAACGTTGAAGTTGTACAGGTCACCGATACCACCGTGAGTAGTCGGGATGTTCACCAGAATACGAGCTGTTTTCAGACGGTCGCCGAAGTAACGGATACGGTCTGCGTTCACGTCTTGGTCAGTGTATAGGCCTGAAGTATGACCGATACCGCCGATTTCAACCATTTTCACTGCTTGGTCAACCGCGTTTTCGAAAGAAGAAGCACGGAACATACCCAGTGTTGGAGACAGTTTCTCATGAGCGAATTCATCGTCGTAAGACACTTCACCGATACCTTCACCCACTAGGATCTTAGTATCCGCTGGTACTTTAACGCCGGCCATTTCAGCAATCTTAGTTGCAGGCTGACCTACGATTTTCGCGTTCAGAGCACCATCAATCAGAAGCACTTTACGCACTTTGTCTGCGTCTGCTTTGCTCAGTACGTGCGCTTTGTGAGTCGCGAAACGCTCTTTCACTTCGTCGTACACTTCGTCCATAACGATCACAGCCTGCTCAGAAGCACACACTACGCCGTTGTCGAAAGTTTTAGACATCAGAACTGATGCTACCGCACGCTTGATGTCAGCAGTTTCGTCGATAACCACAGGCACGTTACCCGCACCTACGCCGATCGCTGGTTTACCTGAAGAGTAAGCCGCTTTCACCATGCCTGGACCACCAGTTGCAAGGATCAGTGCAATACCTTCATGCTTCATCAGTGCGTTAGACAGTTCTACAGATGGTTGGTCAATCCAACCGATGATGTCTTTTGGAGCACCAGCAGCAACCGCTGCATCCAGAACCAGTTTCGCCGCATCGTTAGTTGAGTTCTTCGCACGTGGGTGTGGTGAGAAGATGATACCGTTACGAGTTTTCAGAGAAATCAGTGATTTGAAAATCGCAGTTGAAGTTGGGTTGGTGGTTGGGACAATACCACAGATGATACCTACAGGCTCAGCGATGGTCATGGTGCCCATGCTGTCGTCTTCTTCAAGAATGCCGCAAGTTTTTTCATCTTTGTACTTGTTGTAGATGTACTCAGATGCAAAGTGGTTCTTGATTACTTTATCCTCAACGATACCCATGCCTGATTCTGCTACCGCTTGTTGCGCTAGAGGAATACGAGCTTGGTTAGCTGCTAGAGATGCTGCACGGAAGATTTTGTCTACTTGCTCTTGAGAGTAAGTAGCAAATTCAGCTTGTGCTGCTTTTACGCGAGCCACAAGAGCATCAAGTTCAGCCAGGTTAGTTACAGGCATAATGAATCTCCTAAAATAGAAAAACGTTAAAAACTCTTTATTAAGTATGCGTCCTTGAGTTTTTTCTCATTTGGTCAACGATTTATCTAACGACAGACTTAGTAAATTGCTTTCATGGCTGAGTATAATATTTCAGTGTGTGAAAAAAATTGACTCAGATCAGTAATGAAAAAGTAATTACCCCTCAAGGGGTATAAGCCTATAGAAAAAACACCTAAGCAACTGATAATAATAGTGAATAAAAACCATCACCCGGTGATAAAAAACTTCGACCTTGGGCCAACAAAACTAAAAAAACTACAATACTTTGTAAAAAAGTTTCATTTTTAAACAACAACGCTACGTGTAACCGACGTTTAATGTGCTACTAAGAGTATATCTTGCTCCGTATCCCTCTCCACCACCACCCACTTTTTTTACAAAAAATGTGCTGATGTTAACAAACTGTGCGGAACACATACGCAATAAACACAATAGTGAAACAAAGCCTTTGCAACATTTGACCATAATTAGTTTTTTTTAATCATCAGACCAAAAACGCGATACTTTTTTTCATTCGTCCTTTTGCTATCTTTGACTTACATTACGCTTGCTTCATTTCAATCCCGTGATCGCCAAGAGACCCCTTAATGCATTTTGAATTTGCTATCTTTCTACAGTTCTTTTTAGGTCTGGTTGCTGCTGTTAACCCGGTCGGTATCATGCCGATTTTCGTTTCTCTCACCGGTCACATGACGCCGGATGAAAAGAAAAAGACCGCGCGCACCGCTAACGTAGCCGTCGCTGTGATTCTGATTACCGCACTTCTGGGTGGTCAGATGCTGCTGGATATGTTCAGTATTTCTCTGGACTCATTTCGCGTAGCAGGTGGTCTGCTGTTACTGAGTATCGCCTTTTCGATGATGAGCGGTAAGCTGGGTGAAGATAAGCAAAACAAACAGGAAAAATCGGAATACATCAGCCGCGAGCAAATTGGCGTCGTGCCCCTTGCCATGCCTTTAATGGCTGGCCCTGGTGCCATCAGTTCGACTATTGTTTACGGATCACGTTATCCGGCTATGATGGATACCGCAGGCATCATTCTGACTATTTTGGTGTTCAGTGTCGCGTCCTGGCTGCTGTTTCGCTCTGCGCCATACATCGTCCGCCTGCTGGGTCAAACCGGCATCAACGTCATTACTCGTATTATGGGCCTGATCCTTGGTGCACTGGGTATCGAATTCATTACCAATGGTTTGCGCAGTCTGTTCCCAGGGTTAGCGTAAACGCTGGCGAGACGTTATGATATTGCAACGGATGAAACAGGTTGCAATATCATGCCCAACAACACACTCAGACATCAGCTTTACGTCATCATTTTCGGCACTCATACACGTGCCGGTCGACTGTTCGATATTGCTCTGATTGTCGCTATTCTGACTTCCATTTTTACCCTGATTCTGGAGTCGATTCCTGAAGTTTCAGCAGTATGGAAAACTGAAATTCGTTATATCGAATATTTCTTTACCGCTCTGTTTACTATCGAGTATTTGCTGCGCCTTTACTGCTCGCCAAAGCCAACGGCTTACGCGAAAAGCTTTTATGGTGTGATTGATTTGTTGTCGATCCTCCCCACCTATTTCGCCCTGCTGTTCCCATCAGCCACATTCATGGGCGCGATTCGCCTGCTAAGGGTGATGCGGATCTTCCGAATTCTCAAGCTGGTGCGCTACCTGCAAGACTCCAACATTTTGATGCGTTCGTTACTTGGTGCCCGGCGCAAAGTCCTAATTTTCTTTAGCACAGTAGCGGTGTTGGTCACGATCTTTGGCTCGTTGGTGTATGTCATTGAAGGGCCGGAAAACGGTTTTACCAGCATTCCACAAAGTATTTACTGGGCGATTGTGACCATTACGACGGTCGGTTATGGCGACGTGGCGCCGCAAACGCCACTGGGAAAAGCCGTCGCTTCGCTCACCATGTTGCTGGGCTATTCGATTCTGGCGGTGCCTACCGGGATCATCACCGCCGAACTGAATCAGGAAATGAGCTCCCATCGCTCCTTGGTCAAATGTCCGAACTGTTCGTTGTCAGGACACGAATCTGACGCGTTGTATTGCAAACATTGTGGCAGCGAGCTGGCCGACCCGGATAAGCGGGTGGTGCCGGTATTGAGTGGGCACGATGAATATGAGGAGTTTGATAAAAATAAAGCGCCATAAAGGCGCTTTATTTTTTAGGAGAGAGTGCTTACTGTTTTTCAGCCAGAATGATGCGCAGTGTACGACGCAGAGGTTCTGCTGCGCCCCATAATAACTGGTCACCCACAGTGAAGGCGTTCAGGAAGTCATCGCCCATAGACATCTTACGCAGACGGCCTACTGGCACGGACAGAGTACCTGTGACTTTCGCTGGGCTCAATTCACGAGCGGTGATGTCGCGCTCGTTCGGGATAACTTTTACCCAATCGTTGTGCGTTGCGATCATCTCTTCAATTTCGTCCAGCGGTACATTCTGCTTCAGCTTGATGGTCAGCGCCTGAGAGTGGCAGCGCATCGCACCGATGCGGACACAGGTACCGTCGATTGGTACTGGAGAGTTTTGCAGGCCCAGAATCTTGTTCGCTTCTACGCCAGCTTTCCACTCTTCTTTGCTCTGACCGTTGTCGCGTTTAACGTCGATCCAAGGGATCAGAGACCCTGCTAGCGGTACGCCAAACTGGTCTGTCGGGAAGCTTGAAGAGCGCATGGTTTCTGCCACTTTCTGGTCGATATCCAGAATAGAGCTTGATGGGTTTGCCAGCTCAGAGCTTACGGCATCATTGATCACGCCCATTTGCGAAATCAGTTCGCGCATGTTTTGTGCACCCGCGCCAGAAGCAGCTTGGTAGGTCATCGCGCTCATCCATTCCACCAGACCACGCTCAAACAGACCACCCAGGCCCATCAGCATCAGGCTAACGGTACAGTTACCGCCAACGAAAGTGTTGGTGCCACCGTGAATGCCTTGTTGGATTTGAGTCAGGTTGACTGGATCCAGAGTAATAATGGAGTCTTTGTCCATGCGAAGTGTAGACGCTGCATCAATCCAGTAGCCTTTCCAGCCTGCCTGGCGAAGTGCCGGGTACACTTTCTCAGTGTAGCTGCCGCCCTGACATGTAATAACCGCATCCAACTGCTTCAGGCTATCAATATCAAACGCATCTTGAAGTAAACCTGCTTCTTTGCCGAAGTTTGGCGCAGGGATACCGATTTGTGACGTACTGTAGAAAACGGGCTCAATCAGGTCAAAATCACGCTCTTCAACCATACGTTGCATGAGTACAGAACCAACCATGCCACGCCAACCCACTAAACCTACTCTCATCGCACTAACTCTCCGTGTATTCCAGTTAAAAATTCAATCCACCATCTATAAGTGGTTCAGGATAAAATCTCAAGCCTTTCTTCAGAAAAGTCGTAACTTTTTCTTTCGTAGCCCCTGTATTTACGGTCGTTTAGCTTTCAAGCCGTTAAAACCATTATATTTCTCAATTGTTCAGCGTTTGGTAATCAAATTTTCACTTAATTACCGAGCTTTTGTTACACGTATTTTTCACATTACAAATTATTTTGTTTCAAATAGTTTTCTCAATAACAACATTTAATCTCATCGGTTAACGGCCATAACGACACAAATCACACCAATTGAGTTTAATGTCGATATATTATTCCAACTCATGTACAGTTCCGCCGAATTCGTAAGGATGTTTACCTCTCCTTAGTATAACTACCCGATAAGAGGTTCCAATAATGACTCAAGCCCCCAAACGCTTACCTAGTCTGTTACAAGTGATTGTATCGCTGGGTCTGTTTTTACTCCTGGCTTTTTCGTTTACTGCTAAGCTCGATCTGCCTATTCAACTGGCTTTGTACATTGGCTGGTTCATCATTATTACGCTGGGCATCCGCCTTGGTCACAAGTACCAAGATTTGGAAAAAGCAGCACTCAACGGCATTTCTAACGGTTTAGGTGCTGTTTTAATACTTTTAGCGGTTGGCGCGCTGGTCGGCACCTGGATTTCCGGCGGTATTGTACCAACAATCATTTACTACGGTCTGAAAGCTATCCATCCTTCCATCTTTTTGCTGGCGACCATGGTGATCTGTTCTCTGACGGCGCTGGCAACCGGCACCTCTTGGGGCGCAGCAGGCACAGCAGGTATTGCGATGATGGGTATCGGCCAGGGTCTCGGCGTTCCGGCACCAATCACCGCAGGCGCGGTGCTGTCCGGCTGTTACTTTGGTGACAAAATGTCCCCACTGTCTGACTCCGTGATTCTGGCATCTTCGATGTCTAACGTTGAGGTTGTGGAACACATCAAAGGCATGTTGCCGATCGCACTGATCAGCTACGTAATTACCGGCATCATGTTTACCCTGTTCGGCTTCCACTACGCGGGCAACGTGGATATGTCACAGGTTCAATCTGTGATTAATGCGATGGAAACGCAATTCTACATTACGCCTTACTCGTTCATCCCGGTATTGATCGTACTGGGGCTGCTGGCGATGCGTATGCCTTCATTCCCGGTGATCAGTTTTGGTTCTCTGCTTGGCATTATCTGGGCGGTGATGATTCAGGATGTCGACTTCCTGCAAGCATTCAATACTGCATGGGCACCGTTCAGCATCCAGTCAGGTGTCGATTTCATTGACGCAATTCTCAACCGCGGTGGTATGTCTTCCATGCTGGGTTCTGTCGCGGTTATCGTGTTTGGCCTGGGCTTTGGTGGTCTGCTAGACAAAGTGGGCGTGCTGGAAACCATCGCCAAACTGTTTGAGCGTCGCGTCACCAGCCCTGGCTCGCTGGCGACCAGCACCATCGGTACAGCATTCATGGGCAACGTGTTTGGTTCTGCGATGTACGTCTCTCTGATCCTGACACCGAAAATCTGCGCCAAAAACTACGACCGTCTGGGTTACAAGCGTAAAAACCTGTCTCGCAATGCCGAATTTGGCGGCACGCTGACATCAGGTATGGTGCCTTGGAGTGACAACGGTATCTACATGGCGAGTATTCTTGGTGTGGCAACGCTATCGTATGCACCGTTCATGTGGCTGAGCTTCGTGTGTATCCTTGTGACAATTTTCACCTCTTACATGGGTTGGTTTGTTGACAAGTGCGAGCCCACCGCCGAAGTGGCAGATGAAGCCGAACCGGAAGCGGTGCTGCAAAAGCAGTCTGCTTAAAGCAAAAAAAGAGCGCGATATTGGCGCTCTTTTTTTATCCGTTGTTGTCTGATTTCAACTGGCCCGCTTATTGAGAAAATAGCGGGCACTTTCAATGGCCAGTTTGAGCTGAGATGTCAGTTGCTGCAGTTCAGGCTCAGAAGGCATGGTGTCCTGCTTTAGTTTCATTTCTATCGCCATGGCAATTTCACGCAGTCCATCAGCCCCTAAATTTCCAGCCACACCTTTCAGACTGTGTGCTTTGCGCAGCGCAGCTTGCGGATCGGTGGTTAACAATTGCCGTAAACTCTGGTCATCGTTGCGATGATCTTCAACAAACACTTCAAGCAACATATTCACCGAATCATGATCATCATTGAGCGATGACAGCATGCGCGCAATGTCGATGGCCGTCCCTTCTTCCGGCTGGGGAATCGGCTGAGGCTTAGTCATTATCGGCGTGACAATGTTGTGTTCCTTTTCCACCATTGTGACTACAGCGCTCGTTTCTCTGGCCGCCTCTTTTTGGCCCGCAGAATCGGCGGTGCGACCGCTGCGCATCATCAAGCCAACCAACAGTAACATTGCGATGGCGCTGCCGCCCATGCTCACAATCGTCAGGGTTTTAAACCGATCCTCATACTGAGCATTGACCGACATGATTTCATTGTGCACCCGATGACGCAGCAGCTTATCTACCAGATTGTCACCTTCGGCATAATGACTGAGCAGTGTCGAGACCTTCGCAAGCGTATGTTGCAGATCATTTTTCGCGTCTTGTGGCAATGTCTCGGACAATTTCAATAAGGTATCAAAGGTACGATAAAGCTCCGGACTGCGCGCGCCCTCTGTGTAGAGCGCCTGCAACACATAAGCGCCAATCTTGAGATAATCCGCCTGAATATCCGGCTGTGATGCGTAACGCTCGCGCAAAGTCTGCAACCGCTCAACCAAATCGTTCACCGACAGTTCCACCGCCAGAAAACTTTGTGTTTGTTCGATAAAGCGGTCTGTTACGTAGAGAGTTTGCGTTAAATCGGGTTGAAACCAGTCGGAGGTCGAGTCTGCTTCCAATTGCAGCCGTAAGGAGTAGATCAACTGAATGTTGAGCGCCAAATCGTTGGCTCGCGTGGTTCGATAGGGCGCACTGAAATAGATGGTATTGCGCAGACCTTCAACGCTGTTTTCCAGTTCGTTGAGATTACGGCTGGTGGTTTCCAGAGCGCGGTATTGCAGCAAAACGAACAGCATCACCGCTCCCCATACGGCAATAACGGCGAGATACGACTTGTCCTTGAATAGCCCACTAACGCTGTTTGCTCTCATCCCTGCTCTCTGCATTACGATTTATTATTAAATACAAGCATATACTGAAATACAAAACCTGTCGTGACGCCACCAAAAAAGCCGAAAAAAAGAGCGCTATTGCGCTCTCTTTGACTTACTGCTTACGAGTCAGTTGATCACGTAAGTTTGGCGGTGTGCCTTTAATGGTCAGCGTGTCCGTTTCTGGATCGTAGAACACACGCTCACCCATCAACAGGCTGTCAAAGCTGATATTGAGGCCGCCACCAGCCCCCACGTATTTGGTCAGCTTGCGCACGGTGCTGCGATCACCCGGGAAACTTTCTTCCAGCTCGTAACCATGTTCGCGTGTGAAATCGAAGAAGCTGGTGCCATCAGTGCTGGCTGGCAACTCGCCCGACAGTTCCTGAATCTGTACCTCTTCGCCCGCTTTAATCTGGTCGTTACAGTAATCGTAAACCTGCTTTTTGTAGCTGATCGTTTCGTCTTTTTCGAGCTTAGAATCGGTACAGAAATCTTCCACCGCCTGCATCAGCAGCTGGTTTTGCTGTTTTGGATCCAAACCGATATCCGCTTGTAGGAAGTCGAGGAAGAAATCCGCCACTTTACGCCCCACGCGGCCTTTAATGTAAGACAGGTAACGGTTGGAATCGCGATCCGTCTCGTAGCTCGACAAATCGATACGCGCGGCGATATCCATCTTGTTAATGTCGAGGTAATCGGTCGCGCTGATGTCGAGACCTTCAGTCACTTTCAGGCTTTGGTTCATCGGCAAAATACCGATGAACAGATAATCAGTAGCCAGCGACTGATATTCCGCCATCACCAGAATGCCTTCATCAGCAAACGGGTATTTCGCCAATTCATCTTTCAGACGCTGTGCGCTCAGTTGCGAAAAATCGTAAAAGTTTCGCTCACCTTTACGTAGTTCCTGCAACCAGCTTTGGAAATCACTGTCAGACTTAAACGAACCGAACCCCTTACCCGCTTTCGCGTTGAACACGCGATGCAGTTCGGCCACTAGGTTTTCGGTTGAAGTATCATTATCGAGAGACTGAGCGCGGTAGTTAACCATCAGCTCGTCATTATCGTTTTTGCGCAGTTGATGCAAAATGACATTGGAAAGGTGCAAACTCATAGTGAAATAATCATCGTACTGGTTTCAGTTGTAAGGCATAGTAGGTTATCATAAGCCGCTTTTACTATCATCATTAGAGTCTTTATGCCAATTACATCGAAATACAGTGACGAAAAAGTTGAAACTATCCTGACTGAAATCGCTGCCGTTCTTGATAAACATGATGCTTCTCCAGAGCTTACCCTGATGATTGCAGGAAACGTGGCGACCAACGTGTTGAACCAAAACGTTGCCTCAGCACAGCGCAAAGCGATTGCGGAGAAGTTTGCTCAAGCGTTAATGTCTTCGTTACAAGACTAATTTTATAGACAACACCGGATAAATAGAAAAATACATGGTAGATAGCGGAAACACATACGGCGAACGTGTGTCTCGTCTGGTTGGGTGGGGGCATTGGTTTGCCTTCTTCAACATTATCGCAGCAATGCTTATTGGCACACGCTACATTGCTCAGTCGCCGTGGCCGGATACGTTTCTGGGCCAATTTTACCTGACAATGTCTTGGGTCGGTCATTTCGGCTTCCTGGTTTTTGCCATCTATCTGTTAATTCTGTTTCCTCTCACGTTCCTGATACCGTCACGAACGTTGTTTCGGTTTATTGCCGTCTGTTTCGCCACATTCGGCTTAACCGTTCTGCTGATTGATACGCAGACCTATCAAACGATTAATCTTCACCTCACCCCGGTGGTGTGGGAATTGTTATTCAGCGACGACAGCAATGTCAGCGCCGATTTGCAACATCTGTTCGTGGTGCTGCCACTGATTTTCTTGTTGCAGCTCGGACTGTCGGAATGGGTCTGGCGCAAACAGCGTAAATTGTCACATAAGCGCATCGGCCGCCCGATGGCCGCCGTGTTCTTCATCAGTTTCATTGGTAGTCACCTGATTTATGTCTGGTCAGATGCATATCTTTACACGCCGGTAACCAGCCAGAAGTCGAACTTCCCGCTCTCCTACCCGATGACTGCGAAGTCCTTCATGGAAAAACATGGCTTGTTGGATCGTGAGGAATACCTCAAGCGTCTGGAAGAGAAGAACCGCAGCAACGTGGATCTGGTCAGCTACCCGCTGGAAAAAATTCAGTTCGGCCGCCGCGCGAATAATCTCAACATTCTGATCGTGAGTGTGGATAATCTGCGTGCAGACGTGCTCACTAAAGACATGATGCCGAACATGACTCAGTTTGCGGAAAACAACCTGAACTTCACTAACCATTACAGCTCAAGCAACGATGCGTTTGGTATGTTCGGCCTGTTTTATGGTTTACCGAGCAGCTATGCTAGCAGCATCACAGTGCAAGGTACCGCACCTGTGTTGATGGATGTGCTCAAATCGCAGTCCTACCAGTTTGGTCTGTTCAGCGGTGATAACTTCAGTGACAGCCTTTACCAGGAAACCATTTTCCGCGGTATGCCGCTGTCTAAAGCGCCGTTCGACCCTGACACCACATCTGACGAACAGACCATTCAACGCTGGGCCAACTGGGTCAGCGATAAAAGTGGCTCGCCATGGTTTGGCTTCCTGGAACTTACGACCGTCGATAATTTCAGTAACTACGCAGACAGCAATTCCAAAGCCTCAGCGACCGAAAAGCTGCGTAATAACTATCACCATTCGGTGAATGTGGCAGACCAGGAACTCGGGTTGCTGTTTGCCAAACTGCAAGAGATGGAACTGCTGGATAAAACCGTGGTGGTAATTACGTCTAATCACGGGACTGAATTCAACGAGACCAAAACCAACAGCTGGGGCGCGAACAGCAACTACAGCCGTTACCAGTTACAGGTGCCGATGGTGATTCACTGGCCGGGTAAAATTGCAGCGGCCTTTACGCATCGCTCCAGCCATCTCGATCTGAGTGTGACGCTGTTGCAGGATCTATTGGGCGTTTCATCGAATCCGAATGATTTCAGCAGCGGCCGTAACCTGTTTAATGAAAACAAAAGAAAATGGATTCTGGCTGGCGATTCTCGTGAGCTGGCATTAATTACCGATAAAGACACCACGGTGATCGATAAGTTTGGTAACTTCAAACTGTTCGACGACAATTACCAACGTTTGAAAGACGCCAACCCAACTCTGCCAATTCTGATGCAAGGCCTGACCGAGTTGCAGCGTTTTTATTCAAAGGATAATTAAATCAGCGCGTTATCCAGCTTTCCAGTTGACGCACGGAATGAAAATGATTAGATTAATCCCATCGGACTGTAGCGCAGCTTGGTAGCGCACCGTCATGGGGTGTCGGGGGTCGGAGGTTCAAATCCTCTCAGTCCGACCATACACCTAGAGGGGAGTTTCCACATGGAAACTCCCCTTTTTCGTGTCACAAACTCCCAGAAATCCTACTCAGAACAACTTTTTGCGTTTAAACGCGCACAAATGCAGCAAACAGTTCAATTGGGGCTTTACAAGATTTCCAGAGGCCGATAATATGCGCCTCAACAACGGAGAGATGGCTGAGTGGTTGAAAGCACCGGTCTTGAAAACCGGCGTACGTTAATAGCGTACCTAGGGTTCAAATCCCTATCTCTCCGCCACATTCGAAAAAGCCGCTGAGTCATCAGCGGCTTTTTTCATTTCTGCTTTGCCATTCTTTTCGTATCAATGCACTGAGCATTACCGTTTCCAAATATCAGCGACGCAAAGTTCATATCGCTGGCGAACTTCTCTTCACAATAAAAAACACTCACCGCGCAGTTGAGAGTTGACGTCACAATCCTGTTGGTGTCATTGTCGGTCATCGGGCTGCATGACCTCGGCCTGTTTATTTTTGTCGAACTGACGCTGAACCTGATTAACACCTTCAAACGCAGCTCAGACAGTTATCAGGTCAAATACAATAAGGAGAAAATACTGTGCTCAACCACGTTACTGCCTACGCCGGAGACCCTATCCTCTCGTTGATGGAAAAATTCATGGCGGACAGCCGCGAAGATAAAGTCAATCTGAGCATCGGCCTGTATTACGATGAAAACGGCAAGATTCCCACTCTGGACTCGGTGGCTGCCTCGCAGGAACAACTGGCTCAGGCTGAGAAACAACCGTGCGTGTATCTGCCCATGGAAGGTTTGGCACCTTATCGTGCTGCCGTGCAATCGCTGGTATTTGGCACTCACCATCCGGCACTGGAAACCGAGCGCGTTGCCACCATTCAGACTTTAGGCGGCTCAGGCGCACTGATGATTGGCGCAGATTTTCTCCATCACTACTTTCCACAATCGAAAGTATGGGTCAGCAACCCGACGTGGGAAAACCACAACGCAATTTTCGCCGGGGCTGGTTTCAACGTCGGCACTTACCCTTACTTCAACCCACAAAACAAAATGCTCGATTTCGACGGCATGATTGCCGCGCTGCGCCAACTGCCTGCGCAAGACATCGTGCTGCTTCACCCGTGCTGCCATAACCCAACGGGCGTAGATCTGACCACAGCACAATGGGACGAAGTGATTGACGTCATCAAGCAGCAGCAGTTGATCCCGTTCTTTGATATGGCTTATCAGGGTTACGGCGAAAGCATAGCCGACGATGCGTATGTGATTCGTAAGATTGCCCATGAAGAAGGCGTGGTGAGTTTTGTCTCCAACTCGTTCTCGAAGATTTTCTCACTCTACGGCGAACGTGTCGGTGGTTTGTCTGTGGTGTGTGGCAATGCTGAAGAAGCCTCGCGCGTATTGGGTCAACTAAAAGCGACTGTGCGCCGCAACTACTCCAGCCCGGCTAAATACGGCGCGACAGTGGTCTCTGGCGTGCTGTGCAGTGAAGCACTCAAAGCGCAATGGCTGAATGAAGTGGAAGGCATGCGCAGCCGCATTCTGACCATGCGTGAAGCATTGCACGACAAACTGAAGCAACTGCGTCCGGATCAAGATTTCAGCTTCCTGATTAAACAAAAAGGCATGTTCAGCTACACAGGCTTTAGTTCGGCGCAAGTCGATACGTTGCGCGAAACCCACGGCATCTACCTGATTGCGAGCGGCCGTATGTGTCTGGCTGGCTTAAATGCCGCGAACGTAGACAAAGTCGCCGCCGCGTTTGCTGCGCTGTAAGCACAACATCATCTCTGATCGGGCACGTCTGATCAGAGATGATTCACCTCTTCAGCATTACCCTGAATGTAACTGCCAAGGTGCGTGCTGAACCGCCCCTGTTGCACCAGTTCAATCAGTGGGCCTTGCAGCTCTTTAGGGTACATACGCATGGTCGGCAGCTTATCCAGCGGCACCCACTCCACCGACTGAATCGCTTCTTCATCATTCAATCCTTTGAGATTTTCGATGTGCGGCGTGCCCCGGTAACTATCGATGACATAGAAAAACTCGGCATGATAACGCTGCGGGTTGTGTTCAAGAAACTCGCGCACGCAAATCAGCTCACCCACTTCAACATCAATACCCGCTTCCTCACGAAACTCACGCTGAACACACGCTTTGGTGCTGCGGTCACCCACTTCAAACCCACCGCCGGGCGGAATCCAATATTCACCGGTAAAATCATGAATTTTCACCAACAAAATGGCGTCGTTTTCAATTAACAGGCCCGCGCCGCGAATACGATGTTCCATGGGTTACTCCTTGTGAACGTGAAATGCGGCTTTAAAAAGCTGCATGTGAATCGGCACCAGTGTCTGATGGTCGCTGCGATAGCCGCCGCCAACCACGCACGCCATCGGCAATTGATGCTGTCTGGCAAGGCGCATCATAAAGCAGTCGCGCTGAAAAATAGCATTGGTGGACACATTAAAGTAACCCAGTTCGTCATCCTGATGAATGTCGATGCCGGCGTCATAAATAATGAGGTCGGGGCGATGCAGATTGACGGCCATCTCCACTACCGCTTGAAAATGGCTTAGGAACTCGTCATCGTCCGCTTCACGGCTTAGCGCAATATCGATGTCGGATTCGGGCTTGCGCGCCGGAAAGTTTTTGTCGCAATGAAACGACAGCGTAATGATGTCGTCGCGCGCCGCACATAACGTCGCGGTGCCGTCGCCATGGTGCACATCACTGTCAACGATCAAGACTTTATCTATCCCATCCAACAGCAAGGCCTGATGCGCAGCCAACACCAAATCGTTGTACAGGCAAAAGCCGCTACCAAAATCGCGGTGCGCATGGTGATAACCGCCGCTAAGGTGAATCGCCACACCATGTTCCACGGCCAGTTTAGCCGTCAGACAAGTGCCGCCCGCTGAAGTCAGCGTACGTTCAATCAGTGTTTTACTCCACGGAAAGCCGATACGGCGCATTTTCGCCGCTGGCAGCGAGCCGGAAGTCAGCGCATCGACGTATTCGCTGTCGTGAACCTGTTTGATCTCCTCGCACGTCAGCGCAGTAGGCGAGAAAAATTCAAAAGCGTGCGACCAGTCCGAGTCAGCCTGCATGCCGAGCAGAGCTTCATACAACAGGCGGTACTTGTTTATCGGATAGCGATGCCCTTGCGGCAGAGGCAACTGAGAATAAATAGAGTGGTAGACCAGAGGGATCATAGCCGTGCCAGTACAATTTCGAATAGGCGAATGTTAACAGCTTGCAGTTAAAAAATCACAGCAACCCTTTCCAGGTAGCGTTACGTCGCAGCCAGCCACCAGTGCGCCATACTCAGCATCAGCGGAATCGTCACCAGTGACGCAGCCGTCGTGGTCAGTTGCGCTGTCGCGCAGAAGGCGCGCCGACCATACAACTCACCCACAATCGCGTAGATACTCATCATCGGTACGGCAGTGATCACCACTAGCGTCATGGTCAATTCCGGTTCACCGGGCAGCAACCAACTCATCAACATCAACGCCACCAAAGGGTGGATAATCAGTTTGCCAAGCATGGTCAGCGACAACGGTACCCAGCGGGTTTGTTTCATCATCACTCCGGCTAACGAGCCGCCGATAACAAACAGCGCAACCGATACGGCCGACGGTGCCAGCAGCGTCAGCGTCTGACGAATTACATCCGGGATCGGCACGGACAACACATTCCCACACACACCAACCACAATGGCGATCAGCAACGGGTTTTTCACCGTACGTCTGGCGACGCCAAGCAAGCGCTGACGCAATCCGGTTTGGGTGGTAATCGAGTGATAATCCATCAGCACAAAACAAACAGGCATAATGCACAGGTTCTCAATAATCAGCGCCATCGCAAAGCCGCTTACTGGTGGCGTATCCATCAATTGCAGCATGATGGGATAACCAACGAACGCACTGTTGGGGACCACCATGCCCGTCATCATCACCGCACTGTCGAGTTTGCTCTGCGCGCCAGCTTTATTCAGCAGCCAATAGCCAAGTACCATTACGCTGACAGAGGTCAGCAGATACGCGAGCAGATAACGCAGATTGAACAGGTCATCCAAAGGCAGATCAATCAGGGTTTTGACGATGACTGCCGGCAGCGCAAGATACATAACATAGCGCCCCATCTCGGCAACAGATGTCGCAGAAATCAAGCGGCGACGAACACATAAATAGCCAAGGAAGATGACCAGAAAGATGGGAAACACGACCGACAAAACGTTCAAAACTGCTTTCCTTATCGTTATAGAAACCTAGCGCAATGACGCGACACCGACCGAACTGACAGCGCAAAGACGCAGAGGGTGACACCGTGCGGCATCACCCTCAATTCATGATCACATTGCGTGGGCGAACACTTAGTTACTGCGTTGCTGCTCACGAGCCTGAGCAGCTAAGCGAATATGCGCATTGGGCTCACCATAGCCCTGATAATTTACCCGTTGCACCACTTCAAAGAACACACCGAAATGCTCTTTGGTGTAGAAGTGGAAAAAATGGCCATCGTCATTTTCATCGTACAGCACATTGTACTCCTGCATCGTGGTTAATAATTCAGGGTCAAGCTGAAAACGCGCATCCAAATCACGATAGTAGTTCGCCGGGATCGGCAAAATGCACTCTCTGGCGACCTTTTTCACCGTAGCAAAAATGTCTTCGCAGTTGAATGCGATTTGCTGTACGCCCGCTCCCTGCGAACGGTTCACAAATCGTTGCGCTGCGGAGTTACGTGCCGATGACGAGTTGAACGGAATGCGTATTTTTCCGTCCGGACTTTTCGCGACACGACTAGTGACCAGACCATTAATGTCGGTCAGATCCTGACTTGGTTCGATATCAAAGCCAAACAATGCCTTAAAGAAGAAGGTCGCTGAAAGCATATCGGTATCGAGAACCGTCTGGCCAACATGGTCGAATGCCTGCAAGCCGACCTGTTCGGTTTGCTCCTGATCGTGAGCCACCGGCACAAAATCGATATCAAAGAACTCCGGTTGCGATTGGCTGTCGACAAAGTAAATCAGTTGATCGCCGACACCTTTGATAGCCGGAATATTGAGCTCACCCGGCCCGGCCTGATTGTTAAAACGCGCGCAGCCGTAGTGCTTGGTGCGTTTGATCATCTGCGCGACGCTGCTGGTCCCTAATCCGAGAGCACACACCGAAACACCGTGAGACAAAAAATATTGGTGCGCCTGACTCTTCGGCTCATGATTGAGTACCAAATTAATGTTGCCTTGGCGCATCAAATCGACATTTTTAGAGCGGTGACGATGAGTGACCGAAAAACCAAGCTGTTTAAACAAATCCACCAGTTGCTGGCCATCTTCCCCTTCAATTGCAAACTCGATAAACGCCAGTTCATCAATGGTCGGTTTAGGCACTTCCGGCTCTTTGAGCTGCTCACCAAGCCAAATCAGCGAACGCATGCCATCAATCGCTTTTTCGGTCGCCTGCGATGCGCGAAAGCCATCGTTAAAAATCTCATGCGAGATATAGTCGTGATAGCCTTTTTCCTTCAGACACTGCATGAACTCCAGAATCGGCATATCGCCCTGCCCCGGAAAACAACGGAAATGGCGGCTAAAATTGAGCACATCCATTTGCAGACTTGGCGCATCCGCCAGTTGCACCAACGCGATTTTGTCGGCGGTGATTTCGTTGCGCAGCGTATCGAGCGTGTTGTTGCGCGCGTACATATGGAAAGTATCGAGTAGAATACCCAAGTGGCTGTGGTCTGCTCGCTTGACGATGTCCCATGCCTGGTCGTAATCGTGCACGAAGCGTCCCCACGCCAGCGCTTCATAGCCAATCATGAAGTGCTCTTTTTGCGCCAGTTCGGCCAGTTCATGTAAATCCGCCGCGGCACGGGCAGGATCGTCAATCACGTGTGGCGAGACGTTAGAACAGATCATCAGTTTCGACGTACCCAGCTCATGCATCAGCTCGAACTTTTTCCGTGCCTGATAGAAGTTCTGCTTACGCAGCGGTTCCGGCATGGCCTCAAAATTACGCAGCGGTTGCAGGGCAATGATTTCAAGCCCGAGACTTTCCGCCAACTGTCTGACCTGACGCGGCGTGAGCTCTGATTGCGTCAAATCGTTTTCGAAAATTTCCACGCCATCAAAGCCAGCATTCGCCGCCGCGTGCAGCTTCTCCACCAGCGAACCGGAAATACTGACCGTTGCAATTCCTGTTTTCATTTCTTTATCCTTAATTGGCGAGCCTGAAGGTATTACTCGGCGCTGATTTCACCACGTAGCGTATCGCTATCGACCGGACAGTCAGCAAAACACTCATACGCATCCACGCCTTGGTGGATAAAGAGTTCAAAGCCGCTGATCACACTCATGCCTTGTTGCTGAGCCAGCGCGATAAACTCGGTTCTGACCGGGGTATACACCGCATCAAACACCCAGCGTTGCGACTGAACCTGCTCCTCAGTAAACGCTGCGCCCGGCGTGGTGTAGTGTCCCACCGGCGTCGCATTGACTAAGCCATCACACTCCAGCGCGCAGGCAGTCAGTGCATCGCGGCTCACGGCGCTGCACGAAATACCCGCCTGCTGCAAATCATCGATCAGTGCCTGCAAACTGGCGGGTTGTTCGTCGTAAATGTAAAGATGTTCCACCGCAAGCTGACCTAAACCAAAAGCAATCGCGCGGCCGACACCGCCGGCACCTTTCATCAGCACTTTGCCAGGGCTCTGCTCCGGGCACTCTTTGCGGTAAGAGCGGACAAAACCGCTGCAGTCGGTGTTGGTGCCACGCAGCGTGTCGCCATCGATCAACAGCGTATTCAACGCCCCCAGACGCTCGCTGGTTTTAAATTTGCTCTGCACAATATTCCACGCCCACACTTTATAGGGATGAGTGATATTCACTCCCCGGTAGCCGCGCTGCTTGAGATCATTCAGCAACGCAAACAGCGCTTGCTCGTTTTCCAGTTCGCAGTCAAACAGTTCATACGTGGTGTTAATGTTGAGTTTTTTACCCAGTAATTCATGAAGTTGAGGGGACTTACTTTTTTGAATGTGTTGACCAATGAGTCCGAGTTTCATACGACGTTCCTCTTCTGTTTTCTCTGACACGCGGCAGCAGCTACCCGCAGCACGGCCACATAAGGGCTGTGCTGGGGTCATTACCGTTGTCTTAATAATGTATTCGGCGACGAGTTAGGTTATTTGGCGACGGATTTGCTATACAGGCATCGCCCTTTGTATTTCTTCCAAATCGGAGTTTGCGACAGATAGATGAGGGCAATCATCACCGCCAGCACGCTTGAAATCGGGCTGGTGAAAATTCCCTGAATCAAACCAATCACGCTGTCCTGCTCCGCCAGCATGGCACGGCGCCAGTTCTGATCCATCAAGCTACTGAGGATCACGCCGAGAATGACGGGAGCAATCGGGTAATTGTACTGACGCATGAAGTAGCCCAGAATCCCAAAGGCCATCATCCACCACACATCCGTGATCGAGTTGTTGATGGCGTACGCCCCGACCACCGACAACACCACAATCAGCGGCATCAGGATGCCTTTCGGGCAACTGACCAGTTTGCTGAACACCTTGATGCCCGTCAGGCCAAAAATCAGCACGAAGATATTGGCCAGCGTCAGGTTACCGACGGTAAACCAGAAGATGCTTGGGTTCTCAGCCAGCAACAGCGGGCCAGGGTTCAGACCATGGATAAACAGCGCGCCGATAAAGACCGCCGTCACCGCATCGCCCGGAATACCCAGCGTCAGCATCGGAATGTAAGCGCCGCCGACGGCCGCGTTGTTGGCAGACTCCGGTGCCACCAGACCTTCCTTCGCGCCCTGACCAAACGGCACTTCCGGATTTTTGGTGGTACGTTTTGCGTAGTCGTAGGCCATCAGCGAAGCAATGTCCCCGCCGGTGCCCGGCAGTGCGCCGACAATCACCCCCATCAGGGACGATTTGATACTCAGTGGCAGATAACGACGTACGTCCATCCAACCGGGAATGATTTTAGTCAGCTTCTGTTTAATCACGGTTTTATCGATGTTGTGCAGTTGGCTCAGCACTTCCGACAAACCGAACATGCCGATCATCACCGCAATCGGGTTAATGCCATCCCACAACTCGACAACACCGAACGTGAAGCGCTCTTCCGCCGTCATCGGGTCAAGACCAACCGTCCCGACCAGAATCCCCAGCGCGCCAGTAAACATGCCTTTGGCGAAACTGCCGTTGGAGAGCGAACTGATGAGCATAATGCCCAGCATGCCAATCATCAGGTAATCACGTGGCTGAAACTGAATGGCAAACGTGCTGACCAGCGGCGCCGCAAACGAGAGCACCAGAATGCCGACAAAGCCGCCAATCACCGACATAATGGTGGTCAGGCCGATTGCGCGTCCGGCTTCGCCTTTTTCCGCCAACGGATAGCCGTCCAGTGCAGTCGCAATCGCAGATGGCGCACCCGGAATATTAAGCAGGATTGCCGTTCGCGACCCGCCGTACACACCGCCCATGTATACGCCCACCATCAGGCACAGCGCGTTATTAAGATCCCACGGGAAGGTAAACGAAATCAGGATCGAGACGGCCATGGTCACTGACAGTCCCGGAATCGCGCCGATATAAATGCCGAGAAACGTACCGAGCGCGGTGAGCGCCAGTAAGTTGAACGATGTCCAGGACATCAAGAAATAGTTTAGAGATTCCAACATGTTATGCGCCTCCCTTCATCAGTTGTGACAGATAAGAAAGCAGTTCTGCTTCAGGGAAAACCCCTTCTGGCAGAATAACCAGAAACACTAAACGGAAGACGATGTAGATCACCACCAACGCGACTAATGCCATACCGATGGCACTGGTTAAGCGGCGCTTGTGCAGGAAATAGAGCGCGACAGTGAGAAAAATCAGCGCTGAAACAATAAAGCCGACGCTCTCAAGGCAGAGTGAAAATACCCCGATCAGCGCCATCATAAAGACGACATTACCCGGTAAGACATGTTTGAAAAACTGCGTCACCGCGGCTGGAACCGCCGCCTTCTTCCAGCTTTCCCACAGCGTGAGCGCTGAAAACACTAACATGATTGCAGCCGCACTCAGCGGAAATGAACCCGGTGAACTGAGTGTGTACAAATCAGAAATAAAAAAGGCTTGATACAGCAACACAAGGCTCAATACGACCATTAACGCGTTAAATACCAATTCACCCGGCTTTCTGGATTTAACATCCATGGCAAATCTCCTCGATAGTCCTTTTTATAAAGTGTACGAAGCCACTGGCATGCTCCGGCATGCCAGGGTCGCAGTAACACTGTTACTTGCTGATCTTTTTAATATTGAATTCTTCAGGCGAGTGTTTGGCGATGCCAGAATCGTAGACAATCCACGAAGCGACAGAGCGGAACCGTTCCAGATAGTCGTTCGCCGCGTCTCCGGACAGCCCTAGGAAGGTAAAGCCACGTTTCGTGACCAGATCTTTAAAATCTGCGCTGGCCGCAGATTGGTTGAAGGCTTGCGACAGCTTTTGCACAGCCTCATCCGGCGTGCCTTTTTTCACAAAGATGCCAAAGAATGAACTGTATGGTAGCTGCGAGGCGAGTTCCGGATAGAAGTCCGTCACCGGCTTAACCCCCGGCAGTTCCGGATTAGCGGTTTTGTCCATCAGACCGATGATCTTCATCTGCCCCGCACGCAGGTACTCTTTCGCCGGGCCATAAGAGGTCGGCATCACATCAATGGCGTTGCCCAGCAGCGCCGTCATCCCCGGACCATCGCCGTTGTATGGAATATTGGTGACTTCAAAGTGTTCCTGGTTTTGCAGAATCGCCAACAGAATCGATGGCAGACCGCCCGGCCCGGTTGAACCGACTTTGATCTCTTTCGGATGCGCTTTCGCGTAGTCGATGAACTCTTTCACGTTGTCGTAAGGCGCATCATTGCGCGCCACGATAATCGAAATACCCTGAGCCAGAATCGAAATCGGCACCATATCGCTGTAGTCGATATCAGCCAGTCCCATCACTTTATACAGCTGAGGGTTTTCAGCGCCCATCAGCAGTGTGTAGCCATCGGCGCCACGCGCGTTAACGTATTTGGTCGCAATCGCCCCGACCCCGCCGCTACGGTTGGTCAGGATCACATCGGTACCCAGCAGCTTTTCTGCTTCCGGCGTCACCGAGCGCATGATGCTGTCCGTTGCACCGCCTGCGCCCCATTGAATGATGCCCTGAATGTTCTTGTTCGGGTAATCCGCGGCCATCGCCAGCGTCGACCCCATCATCATCGCGCCAACGGCAAGGCGCTTGAAGTAAGAGTGTTTCATAATCTCGTCCTGTATTTATATTTTAATGAAATTAATGATTTAACTACTCAAGTAACAACAATCCGGCTCCCGTGTTGGAAATCGGTATATGGTAGTTGCTGTGTTTCACGGTCAGCTGCGGGTTGAGCACGCCGCGCATTCCGAGCCACATGATCAGCTCAGGTCCCTGAGAACCGGCCTGTTCAACCAAATCACGAATGGTCAGTTTGGTTAACGCTTCGGGTTCGTTAACAATCTTATCCATGCAATAAAGGTCAAATTCCTTGTTGATGAAGCCGGCACGCTCGCCATCCAGCTGATGCGATAAACCGCCGGTACCCAGCACCACCACTTTCAGATCTTTGTCGAAGCTGCGAATCGCATCGCCCATCGCTTTGCCAAGGTCGTAGCAACGTTTTGGCGAAGGCATCGGATGTTGTTCAACGTTGATGCACACCGGAATCACTTTGATGTGGTCGTATTGGTAACCGGGCCACATCAGTTGCATCGGTATCGTCAGACCATGATCGACTTTCATCTCCTGACAGATAGTGATGTCAAATTCCTTATCGACCAGTTCATTACAGATGTGCCACGCCAGTTCCGATTCACCACGAATGGTCGGAATCGGCTTTATCCCCCAGCCTTCATCCGCATTGTGGTACTCTTCCGCCACGCCGATAGCAAACGTCGGTTTACGGTCAATGAAAAATTCCAGACCGTGGTCGTTATAAAAAATCACTGCGACATCCGGTTGCTTTTCTGCCAGCCATTCACGCACGGGTGGATAAGCAGCAAAAAATGATTTCCAGTACGGCGTGTCTTGCAGGCCTTCATCGATCGCTTTGCCGATTGCCGGAATATGTGATGTGGTGATCCCACCTAAAACTTGAGCCATCTGCTTATCTCCCTGCATCCACCAGCTTCTGTTTAAACGCTTCGACACTCATGCCTGTCTGCAATGCGCCGATATCCTGCATGTTCATGCCCAACGCTCCGGCGAACTTCGCCAGATAGTAAATGTTGCCACCCAGCTCAATCATGCGCAGCAGGTCGCGCTCGCGAACCGCCTGCTTCTGCTCGTCAGTCAGACCAAAGCGGTCGCAATAAGCCATTTCATCGCTGAAAAACGCTTCACGCGCAGACGCTTCGTTGAGCGAGTAACACATTTTGTTGAGGCCATAGCCCTTGCGCGCCATGTGACCATCGAAAAACGTGGTACCAAAAATGGGCACTTCATTTTTTACATACGCCATGCTCAGTTCCTCATTTCCAGTACAGTTTCATGGGGTTGGTCACCAGCAACGTTTGTTGCAGCGCTTCGGTTGGGGCAATGCGCGGAATCACATCCACCAGATGGCCATCATCCGGCATGTGCGATTTCATGTTCGGATGCGGCCAGTCAGTGCCCCACAACACTTGATTAGGGAAGTGTTCCACCAGATAGCGGGCAAATGGCACCACATCGCTGTAATCCGGCGGCGTTTGTGTCAGGCGCTCTGGGCAGCTCACTTTGGTCCAGATGTGTGGATTGTCTGCCAACAGCCGGGCGAATTTCTGGAAGTTCGGATGATCGACACCCAGTGCAACGTCCGGGCGGCCCATGTGGTCGATGACGATTTGTGTGTCCAGCTCAAGCAGGAATGGGGCGATGTCGTCAAAATCCTGCGCTTCGAAATAGACCACAATGTGCCAGCCAAACGGGCGGATTTTTTCTGCGATACCGAGGAACACCTCTTTAGGCGTCGCATCGACCAGACGTTTCACAAAGTTAAAGCGCACGCCGCGCACACCCAGATCATGCATGTGTTGCAGCTCTTGTTCGGTGATGTCGGGAGAAACCACCGCCACACCACGCGCTAAATCCCCCGCGGTTTCCAGTGCGTCCAGCAGTGCGGCGTTATCGGTGCCGTGGCATGACGCCTGCACAATCACATTGCGTGCAAAACCGAGATGATCGCGCAGTGCAAACAGCTGATCTTTTGACGCATCACACGGCGTGTATTTGCGCTTCGGCGAATACGGGAACTGATCGCCCGGGCCAAACACGTGGCAATGCGCGTCGACCGCCCCGGCTGGCGCGACGTATTGCGGCTTACTTGGGCTGGGATGAAAGGGTAAGTAGTCTTTATCCATGTTTCTCGTCCTTATTATTCTAATCTTTCGTCAGTTTCACGCGGATGTGGGGGTTAACGGCCAAACACCACACCATCAAACAGTTTGCGAGCAGTTCGCAGAATGGCAGCGCTCTTGACGTTGTCGTTTCCATCCAGCGTTACCACCACACTGAGCTCTCCGCTCGGATGCTCAATGCTGAGTGTCATACGCTCACTCTTATCTACCTTAGCGACTCGGGCCGCAGGCGACCCCGGCAGCAAACACGCGGTGGCCACGCTCACTGCTCCCAGGACACCAATCGCGTCATGGCAGCGGTGAGGAATAAAAGTGCGCGTATTGATGGCACCACCCGCTGAAGGCGCGCTCACGATACTCATTTTGGGCACGGACAATTCCGTCACATCACCCAGATTCATCAAGGGTCCGGCTTTGAGCCGCAGCTGTTCGAGTTGTTGGCGCAGCTCTTGATTGCTTTCCAGCTCCTGCGGCGTTTCGCAGCCTGACAATCCGAGTTCTTCGGCCAGAACCACCACCACCGGCATGCCGTTGTCGATCAAGGTGACCTGCAGCCCGTTGATCTCATCGACGGGATTACCCGTTGGCAGCAGCGCACCACAACTTGAGCCTGCCGTGTCCTGAAACTCAATCTCGACAGGGCTTGCCATGCCGGGCACGCCATCAATACGGGCTTCTCCCCGGTAACTTACCTGACCTTGCGGAGTTGGAATACGGCATACGGCAATTTGCTCCGTGTTTTCCATAAACACAGTGACATCCGTCACTCCGTTTTGCGCGGCGACCAGACCATGCTCAATGGCAAACGGTCCAACACCCGCCAAAATGTTGCCGCAGTTCTGCTTATCGGTGACCAGAGCCTGGTCAACGAACACTTGCAGAAACAGGTAATCCACATCCACGCCAGTACGTTCAGAAGGCTTTACCACCGCCACTTTCGAGGTCAGTGGATTCGCGCCGCCCATGCCGTCGATCTGTTTGGCATCCGGAGAACCCATGACATCCAGCAGAAAGGCGTCACGCGCTACGCGCTCCTGCGGCAGATCCGACGCAAGAAAATAGCCGCCTTTTGACGTTCCGCCGCGCATCCACATGCAGGGTGCACAAAGTGGCTGCTCAGACATACTTGAGGCCTTCTTTTTCCAAGCGGCCGCGCATCTCATAGATATCCAGCCCCAGTTCGCCATTGGCTAAACGCACGCGTTTGGCTTCTTCACGCGCTTCACGGGCACGGGCTTCTTCCAGAACCAAGGCCGCTTCTTCGCGGCGCACCACACAGACGCCATCGTCATCGGCAACAATCACATCGCCCGGGTTGATCACTTCATCGGCACACACAATCGGTACGTTGACCGCCCCCAGAGTGGCTTTGATGGTGCCCTGCGCGAAAATATGTTTTGACCACACCGGGAAATTCATCTGCTTGAGTGTGCGGACATCGCGCACACCGCCATCAATAATGAGGCCAACCACGCCACGCGACTGCGCAGAGGTTGCCAGCAAGTCACCAAAGAAACCGTGGTTAGACGGCGACGTGGGCGCAAACACCAGAATGTCACCGGCCTTGGCTTGTTCCATGGCCACGTGCATCATCCAGTTGTCCCCTGCCGCGCCGGAGATAGTCAGTGCCGAGCCTGCCACTGAGACATCGCTGTAGATTGGGCGCATATAATCGGCCAGCAGGCCTTTGCGGCCCTGCGCTTCATGCACCGTTGCCACACCACATTTCGCCAGCCCGGCAATGATCTCCGGGTCAACACGTTCAATATTCTGCACTACGACGTTATTACTCATCGTTCTTACTCCTTGGTTACGCTTTGCTTAGCTGCGCGTCTAAGCGGCTGAAAACACGGCGCGCGTTGCCTTCGAAAATCTGCGATTTCTCTTCGGCACTCAGCTTGGTGTTGGCGTCGATATAACGTTTGGTGTCATCGAAGTAGTGGCCGGTTTCCGGGTCGATACCACGCACGGCACCAATCATTTCTGAGGCAAACAGAATGTTTTTGGTCGGAATCAGGTCCAGCAGCAGGTCGATGCCTTTCTGGTGATAGACACAGGTATCGAAATAGATGTTGTTCAATACCGACTCTTCCAGCGGTGGCAGGCCCATGTCCTGCGCGATACCGCGGAAACGACCCCAGTGGTAAGGCACGGCGCCACCGCCATGAGGAATGATGATTTTAAGTTCCGGGAAATCTTTGAAGACATCCGACATCAGCAGTTGGCTGAATGCGGTGGTATCGGCACCCAGATAGTGTGAACTGGTGGTGTGGAAACAGTGGTTACAGGCGGCACTGACGTGAATCATGGCCGGCACATCCAGCTCGACTAATTTCTCATAAAGCGGGTAAAAGTTGCGGTCAGCCAGTGAGGCATCTTGCCAGAAGCCGCCCGTGGTGTCGGGGTTGAGGTTACAGCCGATAAATCCCATCTCCTCCACACAACGCACCAGCTCAGGAATCGATTTGCTTGGCGTCACACCCGGTGATTGTGGCAACTGTGCGACTGGCGCAAAGTTTGCCGGGTAAAGGTCACAGACACGGCGAATCAGGTCATTCTGATGCTCGGTCCAGTAACGGCTGGTGTATTCATTACCGATGTGGTGTCCCATCCAGCTGGCGCGAGGTGAGAAAATCGTTAAATCGGTACCGCGCTCACGCTGCAGACGCAGCTGGTTGTTCTCGATACTTTCACGAATCTCATCATCGCTGATGTGAATGGCCCCTTTCTCGCCACGATAGGCCGGGTCTTGTTTCAGCGCCGCCTTTTGCGACTCACGGTAATCCGCCACCTGAGGCGGCGTGGTGGTGTAATGTCCATGACAATCAATGATCATACTTAGTCTGCTCCCTGGTCACTAAGCAATTGGGCTTACTCAATGCGTGGATCACAGTATTTACATCTTGATTACCTTTTGCCATTTCAATTTACACCAACGGTATTGGTTTTTGATATAGTGAGTTCATACAGGATAAAAACATTACGCATGATATGGACAAGATTCCCAACCTACGACACCTGGTCGCGTTTGTGGCGGTGGTCAAACATGGCAGCATCAGCAAAGCCTCGGAAAGCATCTTTCTCTCCCAGCCCGCCATCACCCAGGCACTGGCCAAAATTGAGAAGGAGCTCAAAGCTTCGTTGTTTGAAAGAAAGACGGATGGCATGAATCTCACGCCGGAGGGAGAACTGTTCAGCTTTCGAATTGAACGCGCGTTGGAAATGCTCAATCAGGCGATCAAAAAGAACTATCGGCTGGATAAAACCTCCGGCAGCCCCGGTTCTCCAAGCCTGTTTGCCGTCACCACCACTCAGCTTCGGGCGCTGGTTGCGGTCTCAGAAGCGCAGAACTACTCGGCCGCCGGACGCAATATTGGCGTATCGCAATCGTCACTCTATCGGGCGTGTAAAGATCTGGAAGAGTACATGGGCACCGTGCTGTTTGAAAAAACCAGCCTTGGCGTCAGCCCGAGTAAAGCGGCACAAAGCCTCAGCCGTGCTATCAAGCTGGCTTTTAACGAGATTAATCAGGGCATTGCCGAGATTGATGCCAACAACAACATCAGCTCCGGCAGCATCATCGTTGGTAGTCTTCCGCTGGCCAGAACCTGTATTTTGCCCAATGCAATCAATGAGTTTACTGAGATTCGTCCAGATTTTAACGTCAGTGTGCTCGATGGTTTGTACGAAGACTTACTTGAGCATTTACGCCGCGGCGAACTGGACGTTATCGTCGGCGCGCTGCGCTTTCCGATGCCCTCTTATGACGTGCACCAAGAGACGCTGTTTTTCACCTCGAACGTCATTCTGGCACGCAAAGGCCATCCGCTTGGCCAGCTGAAAAAGCCCGTGACACTGGATGATTTGTGCCGTTACGGCTGGGTGGTATCACGCAAAAACACCCCTGGCAGAACCATGTTCGAACAGCTCTTTACCACTAAGGAGCACGTGCTGCCGCAGCAAATCATTGAAGCCAGTTCGCAGATGCTGGTGCGCGAAATTGTGGTCGGCAGCGACAAACTGACCATGCTGCCCAAGCATCAGGTGCACCGTGAATTGAGCGACGGTGCGTTTGAAATCATCCCGTATGATACCGAGCAGCAAAAGCGCGCCATCGGCATCACGATTCGTAAAAGCTGGCGCGGCACGACAGCGCAAGAAGCCTTCATTGATACCATTCGGAAAATCGGTCTTTCCCTGATTAAGCTATAAGAAATTGATATAGGCTATCCACTATTGGCTATTCAAAATTTGAATAGCCAATACTAAATTCTAATTATCCCCCTTCTTAACAGTTTGCTAACTTTTCTATCAACGAAAAGTTTTCAATACACTCCATTAACATAATTTCGATTCAAGGACTGTGTATGCCAAAGATATCGCGACTGGCCTTCATCGGTTTTGGTCACACCGCAGAACGCATGCTGAAGCTTGGGCTCAATCGCCCCGACCGCATCATTACCGCCTTCGACCCGAATGCGTTGCAGGACGACACCTGCAAAGCCCAGTTGGAACGGTTTATTTTCTGTGGCGTCCAGGGCTGCTTTTCTGTCGCGGATGCCATGCACAGCGCCCATCTGGTGCTGCTTTCAGACAGTGAACAAGACTTATCGCCTTGGCTGAAGGAGCTGAAAAGCCACATTCAACCCGGTCAGATCGTCGCGGATTTACGCACTCACGGCGACGACAAATCTCAGCTCAAACAAGGGGTCGAGGATTCGCAGGCCATTTACCTCGACGGCCAGCTGCAAGTCGATGGCAGTGAACTGGCGATTGCCAGCACTCAGACCGAAGCGATGCTGGATATGCTGAAATCACTGGAAGTCTCACCCCATCAGATTGCGGTCAGCCGCCGTGTTTAAACCACATTATAAAAAGGAAGAAGTATGAATATTTGTGTCGTTGGTGCCTCTGGAGCTTTTGGAACCAAACACCTTGAAGCACTCAGCCAGATTGATGATGTTCAGGTCACCGCGCTGGTGGGTAGCGAAGTCGATAAAATGACGGCGCTCGGCAAACAATATCCACACGCGGTGATCAGCGACAGCCTGAGCGAAGCACTGAAACTCGACAATGTGGATGCGGTGATTCTGGCAACGCCAACCCATCTGCATGCCAGTCAGGCAATTGAATGTCTCGAAGCGGGCAAACACGTACTGGTTGAGATTCCGATGGCCGACAACATCGAAGATGCACGCCGTTTAGTGGAAACTCAGCAGCGCACCGGTCTGGTGGCCGTAGCCGGTCACACTCGCCGCTTCAATCCGAGCCATCAGTGGATTCACAATAAAATTGCCGCGGGTGAACTGCACATTCAGCAAATGGATGTTCAGACTTATTTCTTCCGCCGCACCAACACCAACGCCAAAGGCGAAGCGCGTACCTGGACGGATCACCTGCTGTGGCACCACGCTTGCCATACGGTCGACCTGTTCCAGTATCAGACCGGCGAATCTGCCAGCCAGCTACAAGCCATGCAGGGACCGATTCATCCGCAACTCGGTATCGCGATGGACATGAGCATCGGCATGAAAGTGCCATCCGGCGCGTTGTGTACGCTGTCGCTGTCGTTCAACAACGACGGCCCGTTCGGCACGTTCTTCCGCTACATCTGTGAAGAAGGCACCTATCTGGCGCGCTACGACGACCTGTATGACGGCTACGAAAACCCGATTGACCTGTCAGGCGTTGCGGTATCCAACAACGGTATCGAACTGATTGACCGTGAATTCATCGCCGCCATCCGTGAAAAGCGCGAGCCAAACTCGTCCGTGCTGCAATGCCTGAGCGCGATGGAGACGCTGCACAAACTCGAACAGCTGCTGGAAAACAACGGGTAAGGTTATGAAACGCATCGGACAACTCACCAGTCGCGCCGTCGGATTAGGCTGTATGAATCTCTCACATGCCTACGGTCCGGCGACACCGGAAAAACAGGCAGCACAGCTTCTTAATCAGGCGCTGGATTTAGGGTACGACCATCTCGATACCGCGACGTTGTACGGTGCGGGAGCCAACGAGTCGTTGCTTGGCCGCGCAGTCATGCACCGTCGCCGCGAGTTTCTGCTCGCCAGTAAGTGCGGCATGTATATGGATGCACAGGGCAAAAAACGCATCAGCGGCGATCCGGCGCTGATTCGCCAGCAGTGTGAAGCGAGCTTACGCCGCCTCAACACCGATGTGATCGATCTGTACTACCTGCACCGCTGGGACAAAGTGATTCCGATTGAAGAGACCGTCGGTGAGCTGAGTCGCTTGGTGGACGAAGGTAAGATTCGCGAAATCGGTCTGTCTGAAGTCTCGGCGCAGACGCTGCGTAAAGCGCACTCGGTGCATCCGATTGCCGCGGTGCAGTCCGAATACTCACTCTGGACGCGCAATCCGGAAATTGCCCTGCTTGATGCCTGCCGCGAACTCGACACCACACTGGTGGCGTTCAGCCCGCTTGGCCGCGGCATGCTCACCGGCACGCTGAAAAGCACCGACGCGTTCACAGAGAAAGACATTCGCCGCGCTATGCCACGCTTTGATGAGAGCAATTTTGCTCACAACCTGGCACTGATTGAAGGACTGCAAGCGCAACTTGAGGAGTGGCAACAGGCCGGTTTATTGGAGATGAACCTGGCCCAGTTGTCACTGAGCTGGCTGAACAGCCAGCCCGTGGAACTGGTTTCGATTCCGGGCACCACCAATCTGGCGCATCTGGCTGAGAACATCGCGGCCAGCGAGCAGTCGCTCAGCGCAGAGATTGTATCGGCGCTGAGCGAGATGATTCACTCCGCCAATGTTGCCGGCCCGCGTTACAACGCCGCGACACAAAAGGAAATTGATACCGAAGAATTCTGAGTAATACAGAACACTCGCAAGGAGGCGAACGACGGACATTCTGTCAGTCCGTCGGTGCCCGTCACCACGCCTGCTGCGAATCACCGGATTTACCACCGGACAAACGTGAAAACAAACAAAAGTATGGATGCGAATAATGAAAAAGATAACAACTCTTACCTACGCTTGTGCACTGGGCACTCTTATCGCTGCTTCATCCGCTCAGGCTGCTGACGTTACGCTGCGCTTTGGTCATTTCTGGCCTGCCGTCTCGGCGGCGCAGAAAGACATCTTTCAGGCTTGGGCGGATCAGGTGAAACAAGATTCCGACGGTCGCATCAAAGTCGATATCTATGCCAGCTCCATGCTTGCCAAGCCGCCTGCACAGTACGATGCCGTAAGTCACCAAATCATCGATGTGACGGCAACCGTTCAGGGCTACACAGCAAACCGTTTCCCGCTGACCCAAGTAGTGGAACTACCGGGCGTGGTCAAAACCGCAGTGCAGGGTTCGTGTGTGATTCAGAGTTTGTATAACGAAGGTTTGATCGCCTCAGAATACAAAGACACCAAGCCTCTGTTCCTGTTTACGCACGGTCCGGGCATGCTGCATACCAAAGATAAGAAGGTCGAAAAACCGGAAGATCTGGCTAACCTGCGCATCCGCCGCCCAACCTCCGTGGTGGCCAGTTTCCTGGAAAAAGTCAAAGCGCTGCCGGTCGGCATGCCAGCCCCAGACTCTTACCAATCGCTGCAACGCGGCGTGATTGACGGTGTGGCGCTGCCTTGGGAAGGCGCGACAGTATTCAAAATCAATGAACTGGCGAACAACCACACCGACATCGGTGGTCTCTACTCGCTGGCGTTTATCGTCACCATGAACAAAGACGTCTACAACCGCCTCGACCCGCAACTGAAAGCGGTAATCGACAAAAACTCCGGCATGTCCTGGTCACTGAAATCCGGCGAATCATTTGATGCACTGGACAGCAAGGGGATGGCGGAAGCGAAGAAGATGGGTGACAACATTTACACCGTGAGCGACAGCGACATGCAGAGCGAATGGAAACCGGTACTCGATTCCGTGACTCAGGATTACCTCGACGCT
This sequence comes from Vibrio sp. LQ2, assembly GCF_023920125.1. Taxonomy (NCBI): domain Bacteria; kingdom Pseudomonadati; phylum Pseudomonadota; class Gammaproteobacteria; order Vibrionales; family Vibrionaceae; genus Vibrio; species Vibrio sp. LQ2. Next base: position 141,378 of record NZ_CP085308.1, on the reverse strand, counting down.
CTGGAAGCCAAAGGTCTGCCAGCGAAAGCGGTCTACAAACGTGCGATGGAACTGTCTTCGGGCAGCTGTGCGAATCCGGCCTGATGGCCGGACTCCGGGAGTTATCTCATGACTGTACTCAAGAATTTTATTAACCGGGTGTCCCAAGTGATGCATGTGTTCAGCGGTGTGTTCCTGATCGGAATGATGCTGGTAACGCTGCTCGATGTGGTGACACGCACGCTTTACGGTTTGAGTGATGGCGGTATCGAGTTGACCTTCGTCGGTGGTGTGGAACTGATTAAATACGGCTTGCTGTTTACCGTGCTGTTTACGCTGCCACAGTCGGTGGGTGACTCTCAGGTGGTAGTCGACCTGTTTACTGAGCAGATGTCTGACCGCAGCAAAACGTATCTGGAATCTTTCTATCTGCTTGGTTTTGCCCTGTTGGGGGCCGGTATGACCTACCGCTTCTATTTAGCAATTGAAGGCGCGGTGATGAGCGGCGAAACCACTCAGGATCTGATGATTCCGATGCCGTGGATCTACCGCATCGTGGTGTTCGCAACGACTGTGCTGACCCTGCGCTGCCTGATCCTGACCTGGGACATGATTCGTCATCATCAGCCTAAACAGACCAGCGGAGAGCCGCAGTCGTCTTCGGCTTCACACTCCAATCATCAGCATAAAGAGGTGTTGTAATGGATGCGTCAATGATAGGTTTTATCTGCATCGCAATCATGCTGATTATGATCGCTTTTCGTGCCCCCATCGCGCTGTCGATGGCGGTGACCGGCTTCGTCGGCTTCGCGTCCATCGTCGCGTTTCAGCCAGCGGTGGCGATACTCGACAGCGCGCCGTTTGACGCGCTTTCGAACTACAGCTTCAGCCCGATTCCGATGTTCATTCTGATGGGGGTCTTTGCCTCCAAAGCCCGCATGTCGCAAGAGCTGTTCAATGGCGCAAAAACGCTGTTCGGTTCGTGGCGCGGCGGTATGGCACTGGCGGCCGTCACGTCGTGCGGTATCTTCTCGGCAATTTCCGGGTCTTCGCTCGCCACCGCGGCCAGTATGTCGCGCGTCGCACTGCCGGAAATGAAACGCAACGGCTACTCAGTCTCACTGGCGACGGGCACACTGGCGGCTGGTGGCACACTGGGCATCATGATCCCACCGTCGATCGCGCTGCTGCTGTACGCGCTGATCACCGAGCAATCGGTCGGTGACATGTTCATCGCAGGCGTGATTCCAGGTCTGCTGGGCTTGGCGCTCTACTGCGTGGCCGTTGCTGTCACGGTGTGGATTTTCCCGAACCTGGCGACGCCGGGCGAGAAAACCACATTGATGCAGAAGATCATCGGTCTGAAAGGTCTGCTGCCATTTACCGCCATCTTTGCGTTTATCATTGCCGGTATCTACGCAGGTTTCTTTACGCCGACCGAAGCGGCGGCCATTGGTGCTGCGCTGACACTGGTCATCGCGTTGATTCGCGGCATGACCTGGGCGATGTTCCTCGAAGCAGTGAATGAAACGCTGTCTATTTCAGCGATGATTTTCTTCATGATCATCGGCGCGGAAATCTTCGGCTTCTTCCTGTCGGTATCGCGTATCTCCTACTCACTGGTCGACTATGTACAGAGCCTCAATCTATCACCTTACATGGTGCTGTTTGCCGTGCTGATGCTGTTCATTCTGCTGGGTTGTGTGATGGACAGTATTGCAATGCTGCTGCTTACCGTGCCAGTCGTTTTCCCGCTGATTCAAGCGGCAGGTTTTGACCCTATCTGGTTCGGTATCGTTGCGGTCATCACGGTGGAGGTAGGCCTCATCACTCCCCCGGTCGGCATGAACGTGTTTGTCATCAAATCGCTCGATAAAGACCTCAACATCACCGACATCTTTAAAGGCGTGATTCCGTTTGTCCTCTCCGACGTGGTTCGTCTCGGATTACTGATCGTGTTTCCATCACTGGCACTGGCGCTGTTACCTCATTAAAGGAGCTGAAAATGAAAACCTTAAAGACTCAAGTTGCCATTATCGGCTCCGGACCATCGGGGTTGCTGCTTGGCCAGTTGCTCAATAAACAAGGCATTGACAATGTCATCGTTGAACGCAGCTCTGCGCCGCATGTGCTGGGTCGTATTCGCGCCGGCATTCTCGAACAGGGCTTTGTCGACCTTTTGCGTGAAGCGGACTGTCACCAGCGATTGGATGAAGAGGGCCTCGTTCATCATGGTTTCTTCATCAGTGTGGAAGGCAGAAAGCAGCACGTTGACCTCACTCGCCTGACGCAAGGCAAAGTGGTGACCTGTTACGGCCAGACCGAAGTCACCCGCGATCTGATGCAGGCGCGCGAGCAATCCGGCCAACGCAGTTTTTATTCCTCGCCGGTGACCAAGCTGCACAACCCGGAACACGGCCTCGCCAGCGTCGAGTTTGAAGCGGACGGCGAAACCTATCAGATCGAATGTGATTTTATTGCGGGCTGTGACGGCTACCACGGCATCTCCCGCCCGAGCATCCCCGATGAAATTCGTACTGAGTACGAGCGCATCTATCCGTTCGGCTGGCTTGGCCTGCTGACTGATACACCGCCGGTGTGCGACGAGCTGATTTACTGCAAACATTCTCGCGGCTTTGCGCTGGCGAGTCAGCGTTCTGAAACCCGCTCACGCTACTACCTGCAGGTGCCCAACAGCGAGAAAGTGGAAGACTGGAGCGATGAGCGTTTCTGGGAAGAGCTGAAACGCCGCCTACCCGCGGCAGAAGCAGAGAAACTGCTGACCGGGCCGAGCATTGAAAAAAGCATCGCGCCGCTGCGCTCATTTGTGTGTGAACCGATGCAGCACCGTAATCTGTTTCTGGTCGGCGATGCTGCGCATATCGTGCCGCCAACGGGCGCGAAAGGCCTGAACCTTGCCGCTTCCGATGTCGCTGCGCTTTATCAGGTGCTGAGCGCTTACTACGCCGGTGAACCGCGCAAAGTCGTCGAGCAATATTCGGATGTGTGCCTGCGCCGCGTGTGGAACGCCGAACGCTTCTCCTGGTGGATGACCAGCATGTTGCATCATTTTGACAGTGAGTTGCAGGACCAACGCTCATTCGTCGAGAAGATGGCTGATTGTGAACTGGAATTTTACTTACACAGCGAAGCTGGCATGAAGCTCATCGCCGAACAGTACGTCGGTTTACCGTATGAACAGATTCAGCACTGCGACACAAAAAAGCCTCAGGCTGAAACCGTCAGCAGCGCTCGCTAACCCTGATTACAAGGAAGATACAACATGGCCAGAATTATTGGCGGTATTGGCGCCTCTCATTCACCGACCATTGGTTATGCAAAAGACACCAACAAGGACAACGATCCGGGTTGGAAGCCCATTTTCACTGGCTTCAAAGTGGTGCAGGAATGGGTAGAGCAACAGCAAATCGATGTGCTGTTCATGATTTTCAATGACCACATTACGTCATTCTTTTTCGACCATTACTCCCCGTTTGCGCTGGGGGTCGACGATGAGTACCGCACCGCGGACGAGGGCGGCGGCGCACGCCAGTACCCGGCCGTCAAAGGCCATCTAGAACTGTCGCGTCACATCGCCAACTCACTGGTCGCAGATGAGTTCGATCTGTCTGTGTTTCAGAAAAAGCCGCTCGACCATGGCTGCTTTTCACCGCTGTCGATGATTTCGCCGCAGACCAGTGGTTGGTCAGGCACCATCGTGCCGCTTCAGGTCGGCGTTTTGCAGTTCCCCATTCCGAATGCCAAACGCTGTTATAAGCTGGGTAAGAGCCTGCGCAAAGCGATTGAGAGTTTTCCGGATCCCGATCTGCGCGTGGCCATCGTTGCGACAGGCGGCCTGTCGCATCAGGTGCATGGCGAGCGCTGCGGATTCAACAACACCGATTGGGATCAGCGTTTTCTGGATATGCTGGAAGAGACGCCAGAAGCATTAGCCGACATTCGTCTGGCGGAATACGCCGAACTGGGTGGTATGGAAGGCGCAGAAGTCATTATGTGGCTCATCATGCGTGGCGCACTGTCCGACAAGGTGAAGAAGGTGCACAGCGCTACCTATCTGCCTTCGATGACCAACATCGCCACGGTGATCTTTGAAGATCTCGGCAATAGTTTTGACGACGCGCAGGCCGAGCAATACCGTCAGCACATTCAACATGAAATTGCGGGGGTAGAAAAACTGCCCGGCACCTACCCGTTTGGGCTGGAGAGTGCACATCGCGCCTATCGTCTGAATGACTTTCTGCATCGCCTGATTGAGCCTGCGCACCGCGAGCGCTTTAAACAAGAACCCAAAGCTCTCTTTACAGAATTCGGTTTAACCGAACAGGAACAGACCATGGTGGCGGAAAAACAGTGGATTGACATGATTCGCTACGGCGTGAGTTTCTTCCTGCTGGAGAAACTGGGCGCAGTGGTGGGCGTGCCGAATCCACATATCTACGCGTCTATGCGCGGCGAGGACATCGACACATTCCAGAAATCGCGTAACGTGTCGATGAACTACTCCGTCTCGGGCGGCAAATAATTTGCTCAAGGTTCACTCGACTCTCCCCTGAGTGGGCCTTTCTTCATTTCTTATCGTCACGCTAGGTGCGACTTTGTCCTTTCGGCTGACTTCGGTTGCTGCTGGGACGGCGTTTACGCTTAAACGCAGGACGTTCTACTTTCGGCAGTGAACGCAATGATTCCGGTACTGGCCCTGTTTTGACCTGCGCCATCAGTAGATCAATACGTTGCTGTAGCGCCTGCATAAACGGCTGATAGGCCTGACCACGTTCGGCCATGGCTTGCAACTGATGCTCCCAGTGCGCCGTCATATCCGGATAGGTCGCATCCGATGGTAGCGCATGAATCAGGCCACGTCCGGCCGCCGAGCTTTTAATCAGCTTACCTTCGCGTATGAGTAGCTGACGCTTGAACAGCGTATCGAGAATGCCCGCGCGGGTTGCTTCCGTCCCCAAACCATCGGTTTCACGCAGAATTTTTTTCAGCTCTTTGTCTGCCACAAAACGAGCAATGCCCGTCATCGCCTGAAGTAACGTTGCCTCAGTAAAATGACGCGGCGGCTCGGTTTTGCGATCTTTGATTTCACCTTCACGACACGTCAGCACCGTTCCGACTGGTAGCGGCGGTACGGTATCCACGCCCTCTTCCTGTTCTTCTTTCTGACCCGTCAGGGTTTTCCAGCCAGCCGACAGCAGTTGGCGCCCTTTAGCGACAAACATGCCGCCAGCGATGTCAAACACCAACTTGGCTTCGGCATACACCGCTGGCGGATAAAACTGCATCAGATACTGACGGGCAATCAGCTGATACACCTTCATTTCATAGCTGGAAAGCGCATTGACTGAGGCCTGCTTGGGCGTGGGAATAATGGCATGATGCGCGTCGACTTTGGCATCGTTCCACGCTTTGGATTTACGCGATAAATCGGCGTTAGCCACTGCGCTTGCCAGTTCGTTGGCATTATTGGCGATGGCCGCCGTCACGGAAGGCGCCTGCGCGAAATGTTCTTTGGGCAGGTAACGACAATCGGAACGCGGATAGGTAATCAGTTTGTGTTTTTCATACAGCGACTGACAGGTATCGAGCACTTGTTGCGCACTCATGTTAAAACGCTTCGCCGCATCAATCTGCAACGCCGACAATGAATAGGGCAGCGGCGCAGACTGCTTGGTCTGGTTCTGCTCCGATTCCACCACTTTGGCGGGTTGTCCGGCGATGCGACTGGCCACGTTCTCCACCAGTTTTCGGTTGAACACGCGGCCTTCTTCATCCTGCCAGGGCTTGCAGGCGTCACTGGGCTTCCAGCGCGCGCGAATATCAAATGCGCCATTGGCATCCTGATAAGGAATCAGCGCATCCAGCGTGAAGTAATCGCGTGGCACGAAGTTTTCGATCTCTTCATCACGGCGCACCACCAACCCCAGCACCGGCGTTTGCACTCGTCCGACCGAGAGCACACCCTGATAACCCGCTTTCTGGCCGAGCAACGTGTAAGCGCGCGACATGTTCATGCCATACAGCCAATCGGCCCGTGAGCGTGCCAGTGCAGACACAGAGAGAGGAATAAAATCGCGGTTGCTACGCATCGAGGTTAATGCACGCTTCACCGCTGGCAGGTTCAAGTCACTGATCAGCAGCCGCTCCATCGACTCTTTTTTGCTTTTGGCCACTTTGCAGTAGTCAATCACTTCATCCACCAGCAGTTGCCCTTCACGATCCGGGTCTCCGGCGTGGACGATTTGACTGGCTTCTTTCAACAGTTTGCGCACCACGCTGAGCTGCTTACTGGCCGATTTACGCGCACGCAGTTGCCACTGCTCGGGCACAATAGGCAAATCGGCCAGATTCCACTTTTTGTAACGCTCGTCGTAAGCATCCGGTTCCACCTGCTCAAGCAGATGGCCGATGCACCACGTCACCACGTCACCATTGGCGCAGCGGATAAATCCTTGATCTTTCTTGTGCGGTTTTGGTAACGCATCGGCAATCGCGCGGCCAAGGCTGGGTTTTTCTGCAATGAAGAGACGAGTCATAGCGTTCAGTGTCTGACGACCAAAAAATTAAGGCCACATTATCGAATGTGGCCTTAATAAATCAAGTAAAACTGTGATTTTATACAGTATTTTTACTGCTCAGAATCACTCTTCGCTGCTTGCTGCGCGAGCGGCGGCTTCTTTGATCAGTGTCTGAAGTTCGCCTTTTTGGAACATCTCGATGATGATGTCACAGCCGCCAATCAGTTCACCTTCAACCCAAAGTTGTGGGAACGTTGGCCATTGAGCGTACACTGGCAGTTCAGCACGGATATCCGGGTTTTGCAGGATATCAACGTAAGCAAATTTTTCACCACAAGCCATCAGTGCTTGTGAAGCTTGAGAAGAGAAACCACAGCTAGGCAGTTTTGGTGAGCCTTTCATGTACAGAAGGATCGCGTTCTCTTCAATTTGCTGTTTGATTTTGTCGATGGTTTCCATTGCTTCCTCTTAATGGATTTCAAGTTTCATGGCGCCCATTCTAAATCATTAGTAGAGAATAAAAAGCACATTATCATTATGGTTATAGCATCCGTTTCGCGGAATCGGCAAATTTACACAGTGCGCCTTGCCTTTCGCGTCTCATCGGCCTACTTTGCCTAGAGTCGCTTTCACTATCTTCGGATGGATAAACGATTTTTCTCAAGATTGGGGTTTTAATAAAGTAAAAACTTGCTAAAATAGATCGCAAGTCAGTCGTATCGACGAATATAAAATAACACTGGAAGCAATCGAAAGAGGTAACTCTTTCATCTATATGGAGAATCGAGCAATGGCATTTGAATTACCAGCTCTTCCTTACGCTAAAGACGCACTGGAACCACACATCTCTGCAGAGACTCTTGATTACCACCACGGTAAGCACCACAACACTTACGTTGTTAAGCTGAACGGTCTGATCCCTGGTACTGAGTTTGAAGGTAAAACTCTGGAAGAGATCATCAAGACTTCAACTGGCGGTGTATTCAACAACGCAGCGCAAATCTGGAACCACACGTTCTACTGGCACTGTCTGTCTCCAAACGGCGGCGGCGAACCAACTGGCGCAGTAGCGGATGCAATCAACGCAGCATTCGGTTCTTTCGAAGAGTTCAAAGCAAAATTCACTGACTCAGCAATCAACAACTTCGGTTCATCTTGGACTTGGCTTGTGAAGAAAGCGGATGGCTCTCTGGCTATCACTAACACTTCTAACGCAGGTACTCCACTGACTGAAGAAGGCGTCACTCCACTGCTGACTGTTGACCTGTGGGAACACGCGTACTACATCGATTACCGTAACGTACGTCCAGATTACATGAACGGTTTCTGGGCTCTGGTTAACTGGGAATTCGTTGCAGCTAACCTGGCTAAATAATCCTGTATAGGATAAAAAGCAATCGATTCTAAGCCTGCAATTTTGCAGGCTTTTTTTATTACTTTTCTCCGTCAACTCCCTAAAGCTTTCGCCACTTTGGCCGTTAAAGGGACATAAAACGGAGAACACCATGCAAGTACACACTTTAGATAAAGCTGGCCTGATTAACGAACTGCAGATCGGCACTGGCATCAGCCAGGCTGTTTTGCATGGGCGTCGTGCCGACTTTTCTTTATTGCTGGCTCTGTTCTCTAACGACGTACGTGATACCACTCCGGTTGAACACATCGAACAAGTCGACACTACTGATTCACTGCTGCGCCAGCGTTTTGAACTGCAAGAGCCGCAGGCATTGCGTAATGACCAAAGTTCCTACCAGATTTCAGCTCGTCAGGCTGACTTGTTTCATCAGGGTGGATTGGCGAGCGCCAAACTGTCTCACTACCTCAAACCTGAAGCTCTGACCTATCTCCCTGAAGATACTCAAGATTTTCCAGAGGAGATCTATCTCAATCTGTCAGGTCATGATCGCCGTCATCTGGCACAGAAAACACCGAAAACCCTGTTGCCATCAGACTTATACCCGCAACTGAACATGGCTTGGCGTCACGATCAACTGCGCGCACAAGCCTAGTCACTCATCTTTGCAATTGTTTTCTCTGACTTTGCGTCAGAGTGTGAATGAGTGCAAAAAATCGTCACCCTTCCGCCTGTCAGACCAAGTTATTTGAAGTTATTCACATCGTACTCACAGCTATTCAACCATCCTATTCTGACCTGTTTCATAACGAAACAAGAGAGAAACATGGAAAAGGTGGGCACAAAATGAATATAGAAAGTGCACTGGTTCTGATTACTTCAGCAAGCTCATTGCTCGGTAGTACACTGGCCATCCATTTTGCGCGACTGGGTGCAAGAGTCATATTGTGTGACACCAACCAGCAAGGATTGCTCGAGACCTTTAAACGTTGCCGGGATATCTCCCATGAGGTTGAGCAGTACCATTTAGCCGATTACTCATTACACAGTATTCACAATATGCTCGATCACATTGAGCATACCTACCAGAGTGTTCCCGACGTACTGATCAATAACTGGCCCAATGCCCCGTTACCGTCCGTTGTGGATGAACATCCGGCTGAGCTGTTTATTCAGAAGTTGGCATTGATGGCCTCATCGCTGTTTACCTTTGGTCAAGCCTGCTCAGAACGCATGCGTCATCGCTCCGCTAAAGGTGTGATTGTCAATGTACTGTCTTACAACTCACCGCAGGATATGCCGGGCATTGAAAATGCGACATCCATGGTTTCCGGCTTTACCCAAAGCTGGGCCAAAGAGTTGACGCCATTCAACATTCGAGTAGGTGGTGTGGTTCCGATGATTTCCGCTAATGACGAGAGCGTGCACTGGGCAGCGGTGAATGATGAGTTGATTCGCAACACCGAATACATTGTTGCCAATGAATACTTCAGTGGACGGGTGATGTCGGCTTAACCGCTATGGGTTAAGCCGGCTATCCATTAGAAATTTTCTTCCATATAGCTGTCGAGGTAATCTTCCTCAGCATCGTTGTAATCGTTTTTCTCTATCTCAGCGGTAAAATCACGGTGCTGCAGATAGACTTCACGAGTCAACGCGTAAGGATCTGGCGAATTGTCGAGCATCGCCTCTTGCGACACTAACGACGCACGGGTTTCCATGCCTTCCAATGCCCACTTACCGATGCTGGCCCATATGTTGAGATACGACAGTGGTACATACAAACCATCGACGACATCGGTAGTTTCACGCACGGTAAACGGCCCGTAACCCGGCACCATCACGTATGGCCCGTTGCCTACCCCATAATGCCCTGCAGCATCACTGAACGCTTTTTCATCGTGTTTGGTAATGCCCGCTTCCGATGCAATATCAATAAGACCCAAAAGACCAAAAGTGCTGTTAATCCAGAAACGGTTGAAGTGGTCGAGAGCTTTAGTGCCATTGCCCATCAGCAGGTTGTTCACCATGCTGGAAGGTTCATCAAGGTTCGCCAGGAAGTTGGCGATGCCATGACGTATCGGTTGCGGTACGTAGTCGACGTAAGCCAGTGAGACAGGACGCACCAGATACGGGTCGAGATAATCATAGTTAACGGTCCACATGGCACGGTTAAAACCTTCCAGTGGATCGTTCGAAGTAGTATCACTCGATGTGGTATTGGGTGTTGAGCTACAACCGACTAATACCAACATCAATATTGGGGATAGAATCCGTGCTAAGCGGCTAATCATTATTATTATCCATACGTAAAGGCCGATGCATTCATCGGCCTTTATTTTAATTTAAAACAAACAGCTAGCGCTAATTAATACTGTTTATTAATCACAACTTCAACCGGTTCGCCCAAATTCACTGGCTGACTTTCACCAAACCAGTCGCCGTCTTTAGTCGACACGTTGCCATCAGTATCAATACGAACGCGTACCATGAGTGTAGACAGATCTGACAGTTTACGCCCTTGCATCATGCTGTTGTTATCGTCCAATACCACCGTACGCGGGAAGTTGCTCAACGGATAACGGGCAGCCGCAATCGGCATTGGCGCGCCATCGGCGCTGTGCACAGAGACGATAAGTACCGCGTTTTGTGGCAGGACAACATTGTCAGCCAGAGAAATGGTCACGGAGACCGATTTACCCTCGACAACGCCTTCACCCATTTTACGTTTGGCACTGTCAATACTGCGCGTCAGCATTTCGTAACGACTGTCATTCGGGCCAATCATTTTTTGCATCAGGCCCCAATATTGAATGGCTGACGGGTAATCGGCACGTTCGAACGCATCAAAGGCAAGCAGTGAGTAGACACGCAGGTCGACGTAATCGCGTTTAGCGAGACGTTGCAGAATCGAGCGAGCCTGAGTCTGGTCCATCTCATCATCTGACAACATCAGCGCCTGAGCGTACCCCAACTGAATGTCACCATCCTGAGGCTCCAGCGCATAGGCGTGTTTCATTGCGCCAATTGCGGTCTGCATGTCACGGTTTGCCATCGCAATACGCCCTAGCAACAGCCAGCCTGTCGAGTCTTCCGGTTGGTAATACAAGCGCGTGCGCAGAGAGAGCGTCAAGTCTTCCATTTCCTGATCCGTTAGCTCAACACCCTGACCTTGCGGCGCCATTAGCTTACGAGTCAGCAGCGGTAAGTCGGCACTCACTTGTTGCCAGTGCTCCACTTTATCGTAGTTACCAAATTTGGCGTACATTCCGTAGCTGAGCAGCACGACCAGCAAGACTGACGGCACCAGTACTGCTAACGTCGAGACCTGGCTCTGCTGCGTCGCCTGCTTATCGGCCGGAATATCGTCCAGCAGAGATTGTTTCAGGTCGGCAATCAGGTCCTGTTGGTTGTCCACCAGGCCCTCTGCCGTCTCTTCCTGCAGCTCATTTAAGCGGTCTTTATAGAAAGCTTTGTTGAGCTCATCGCGCAGTACGGTGTCGTTGTTGGCCTTTTTCTGAATCAGCGGAATGGCAATGAAGACGCAGGCAATAGCCACCAGGATAAGCGTCGAAATCCAAAATAACGTCATTATTGCTTATCTCCGTCTTTATCTTCTTCCAGCAGCGCCTTCAGACGCGCTTCTTTGTCCTTATCCCATTGAGCGTTGTTGCTTGTTGCAGCCGCTTTGCTGCGACGGCTGCGAATGACAATCACGCCAAAACCGATCAACAGCACAGATACCGGTCCGAGCCACAAAATCGCCGTACTGAGTGTAAACGGTGGGTTATACGTGACGAAGTTACCGTAGCGGGCAATCATGTAATCGACGATTTCGTCTTTAGATTTGCCCTCTTTTGTCATTTCATACACTTTATGACGCAGATCTTTCGCGAGTTCAGCGTTGGAATCCGCGATTGAGTTGTTCTGACATTTCGGACAGCGCAGCGTATTGCTCAACTCCTGAAACTGAGTTTCCTGCTCCGGCGTATCGAAATCGTACACATCAATCGCGGCCAGCGCAGTTAAGGAAACCATTAGTGCTGCCGCAGCAGCAAGTATCCAACGTTTCATCATTTGGCCTCCTGCAACAACTGGTTGTACATCGGTTCCAGCGTCTCTTTCCAGTTGCGAGGATTCACATCCCCCACATGGCGATAACGGATGACGCCATTAGCATCAATCAGGAAGGTCTCCGGCGCGCCATAAACGCCTAAATCAAGCCCCAGCATGCCATTGCCGTCAAACAAGCTAATCAGATAAGGATTGCCAAGATCGTTCAGCCATTTCACGGCTTTATCACGCTGATCTTTGTAGTTCATACCGATGATTTTTACGCCTTTACCTGCCAACTGGTTGAGGTATTGGTGTTCGGCATAACAGGTGGGACACCACGTGGCCCACACGTTGAGCAGTAACGGCTCACCTTTGAAAATCGATTGGTCATAAAGTTTGCCGGGTTCGACCAAATCTTCCAGACGAAACTGCGGCACAGCCTGCCCCACCAGCACTGATTCCAGTTTGGTTGGATCATCACCTTCGGAGTTTTTAACCAGTTGGGTAGCGAACACTGCAACTAACGCCAGAAATGCTGCCAGCGGAATAAACAAAATCTTCTTATTCATCAATCAAGCCTCCTGCTGAGCGTTTTTTCTGAAACGGTAGCGTTTGTCACTGATGGCCAACGCACCACCCAGTGCCATCAGCAAAGCACCAGCCCAAATCCAGCGAACAAATGGTTTGTAGTAAATTCGTACTGCCCATGCGTTGTTGTCATCCAGACGCTCGCCCATTGCGATATAGAGATCGCGGGTCAGACCGCGGTCAATGGCCGCCTCCGTCATCATCGAACGCGCAGTGCGGTAGAAACGTTTCTCAGCATGCAATGTATTAAGGTATTTACCATTTTGAGTGATTTCAAAATCGGCAATGTAACCGTCGTAGTTCGGACCATCTTTATCACGCAGGCCTTTGAAGAAGAACTCATACTCTTGCAGTTTGAAATGCTCCCCAGGAGCCAGACGGACATCACGTTCGATACTGTAGTTCTGGACCATCGCGATACCGATGATGGTCACAGCAAGACCAAGGTGACCCAGCATCATCGACCAGTGACTGCGTTGCAGTTTACCTATACCCGCCAAGAAGGTGTGACGATGCGTCGCACGCTCATACAGTTCTACTGCGTGCAGGCACACAATCCACAGCGCCATCACCCAACCCATGAAGGCCATTGAGCTGAAGTGTTCTGTCGTCAGTTGCACGATCAACGCACCGAACAGCAGCGCAATGACGCCGGAAATCAGCATCGGTTTAATCAGTTTCGACAGGTTGTCACGCTTCCAGCGAATGAGAGGGCCGATACCCAGCAGGAAGGCAAACGGCACCATCAGCCATGCGAACAAAGTGTTGAAGAACGGTGCACCAATCGATACCGAGCCTAAACCCAACTGTTTATGCACCAGCGGTAACAGCGTACCAATCAGCACGACAACCAGCGCAGCGATCAACAGCACGTTGTTAGCCAACAGAGCGTTTTCACGCGACACCAGCTCGAAATTACCACGCACACGTACCGATGAGCCTTTCAGCGCGAACAGCAACAGCGAACCGCCGATGACGAACACCAGGAAGCCAAGAATGAACATGCCGCGCGCCGGATCGGACGCAAATGCGTGTACAGAAACCAGAATACCAGAGCGCACTAGGAAGGTACCCAACAGGCTGAGCGAGAACGCGGAGATAGCCAGCAGCACAGTCCACGCTTTAAAGGTGCCACGCTTTTCGGTAACCGCCAGCGAATGCATCAGCGCGGTACCGGCCAGCCAAGGCATGAACGACGCGTTTTCCACCGGATCCCAGAACCACCAGCCACCCCAGCCAAGTTCGTAGTATGCCCACCAGGAACCCAGCGCAATACCTACGGTCAGAAACAGCCACGCAGCGGTTGTCCACGGACGTGACCAACGAGCCCAAGCGGTATCTAAGCGGCCGGTCATCAGAGACGCAATCGCAAATGAGAACGCGACCGAAAATCCCACATAACCCATGTAGAGCATTGGCGGGTGAATGATCAGACCTGGGTCCTGCAACAGCGGATTGAGGTCGCGGCCATCAATCGGAAAATGCGGTAAGGTGCGGGTGAACGGGTTCGATGTCACGATGATAAACAGCAGGAAACCGACACTGATCAAGCCCATCACGGCCAATACCCGTGCCACCGACTCCTGAGGCATACCGCGGCTCAACGTCGCCACCGCAAGCGTCCAGCCAGCCTGAATCAGCACCCACAGCAACAGTGAACCTTCATGCGCGCCCCACACCGCCGTCAGACGGTAATACCACGGCAATTGGCTGTTGGAGTTGCTGGCTACGTACTGCAACGTAAAATCGTTGGTGTAGAACGCCCACAACAGAATACCGAACGACAACGCCAGCATCATAAACATGCCAATCGACAGCGGTCGCGCCGCATTCATCAGCACATGGTTGTTTTTGGACGCTCCGACCAGAGGAAGTACGCTGAGCAGCACGGCTAACGCCAGTGCCAGAATCAGCGCAAAGTGACCGATTTCCGCAATCATTTGGTACTTCCTTGCATTTGATCTTGTGAGTAGCTCATTGGCGAATGGTTTTTCTGCATCGCTTCGGCAATTTCAGGTGGCATGTACTCTTCGTCGTGCTTAGCCAGCACTTCGAAGGCTTCTACGGTCGTTGCGTCTTTCAGCACGCCCTGAGCCACAATACCCTGACCTTCACGGAACAGGTCTGGCAGGATACCTTCGTAGATCACTGTCACTGAAGGGCCTTTGTCATGCAGCAAAAAGCTCACTTTAAGAGAGCTAGGATCACGTTTCACAGACCCGACTTCGACCATTCCACCGATGCGCAGGCGCTGGCCCACTTCCGGCTTTTTGCCATCTTTACCGTTCACCAGTTCACTCGGGGTGTAAAACAGGTCCATATTTTGATTCAGTGCATACAGAACGAGACCGATGGTGGCACCTAAGCCGATGAAAATCGCCAGCACAATACCGAGGCGCTTTTTGCGTCTTGGATTCATAGTGTGTTCTCCATATTTTTCGCTGCATCGATTCGTGCCTGACGCGCTACTTTAGCCTGGACTTCATTCAGTAGCGTTTGACCGCGGCGAACACTCGCCACCCACAAAATCAACATTGATAAGAAAGTAATACCAAAGGAACTCCACACGTAAGCCGCGTAGCCTCCCATTGCCCAGAAATCGCTCATAGATTCAAAGTGCATCTTATTTCCCTCTCTGTGACTGCGTTGCGGCCAGTTGAATCACCCACGGGCGGTGACTCTCTTTGCTGATAATTTCATTGCGCAGGCGAATCATCGTCAACGCGCCGAAGAAGAACGCAAAGCCGAATATGTTCAGCAGCAGCGGCCACAGCATATCACTCGAAATCGAAGGTTTATCGAATTTGGTGATGGTGGCCCCCTGATGCAGGGTATTCCACCACTCCACGGAATAGTGAATGATTGGCAGGTTGATCACACCGACAATCGCCAGAATACCCGCCGCTTTGGCTGCGGTTTTCTGGTCATCAAACGCATGATAAAGCGCAATCACACCGAGATAGAGAAACAGAAGAATAAGTTCTGAGGTCAGACGTGCGTCCCACACCCACCAGGTACCCCACATCGGCTTACCCCACACAGCGCCCGTAATCAGTGCGATGAAGGTGTAAACTGCGCCGATGGGTGCCATCGCGGATGCAGCCATGTCCGACAGTTTTACCTGCCACACAATGCCGATAAAGGCAGCAATCGCCATCAACATGTAAACGCCCATCGACCAAATAGCAGCAGGCACGTGGATATAAATGATACGAAAACTGTCTCCCTGCTGATAATCAGAAGGCGCGTAGGCCAGTCCCCAGACTGTACCTGCGGATAAACACAACAGAGCTAAAATCGCAAACCAAGGCAGAAACTTACCGCACAGGCGATAGGCCGACTCTGGTTTGGCGTAGGGATGTAGCCATTTCCACATTGTTTACTCTCACTTTTACTTCAAGTACCGAATCTGAATTGTTCGGTTTGCAATTTATCTAACGGGAATTTTTCGTGCTTGATCGAGAACAACTAATTGACACTTACTCGCAACGCAGCACTGATCGCAAACGGTGTCAGGGTCAATGCGCCCATAAACATCGCCGCCAGAATCGCCAATTGTCCGTTGTACGCCATTCCCAGTGACGCCGCATCTATGGCTGATGTGGCGAAGATCAAAATTGGGATGTAGAGCGGTAAAACCAGCAAACTGAGCAGCACGCCGCCTTTTTGCAGCCCGACCGTCAAAGCCACACCGATTGCACCGATAAAACTGAGGGTTGGTGTTCCGAGCAGTAACGTCAGCACCACTGAAATCCAAGTGTTCATATCCAATGACAACAAAATGGCCAGCAGTGGACTGATTAAAATCAACGGCACCCCCGTCAGCAGCCAGTGTGCCAATACTTTTGAAATCACCACCACAGGTAATGGGACTGGCATCAGCATCATTTGTTCCAGTGAGCCGTCCTGATAATCATCGCGAAACAGGCGCTCAAGCGAAAGTAATGCCGACAGCAATGCGGCAACCCAAACGATACCAGGCGCAATACGGGACAATAAACTTGGATCAGGGCCGATGCTGAGAGGGAACAGCGTAATCACGATGATGAAAAACCACAGCGGGTTGAAAATGTCAGCCTGACGGCGAAACGCGATCAGCAGTTCACGACGAATGATGGTGGTCATGGTCGATAGCATCAGGCGTCTCCTAACTTAATTTTGCGCAGTTTCGGATTGTCGGCGAACATATCCTGGTGAGTGGTCAGCACCACTATCCCGCCTTGTTCGGCATGCTGCAAAAAGAGGGCTTCCAATACTTTCACCCCTTGCTTATCAATCGCCGTCAGAGGTTCATCAAGGATCCACAACTTCTGGCGGCTGAGCCACAAGCGAGCCAACGCCACGCGGCGCTGCTGCCCGGCAGACAGCTGTCCCACTGGCACGTCTTCACGCCCGGCAAGCCCAACCTGAGTCAGCGCCTGGTACAAATCCTCTTCCTGCGTGCCAGCGGCGTGTACCGCTTGATAAAAACGCAGGTTTTCTAATGCGGTCAGCTCTCGTTTTACACCCGTTTGATGACCAAGAAACAGCAGTTCCTGATGGTAGCTGTCTCGATCCGCTTCGATGTTGACGTTATTCCAATGGATCTCGCCATCATCGCGATCACCCAAGCCGGTCACAATGCGTAGCAACGTGGTTTTGCCAGTGCCATTACGGCCTTCAATTTGGACCAGTTCGCCAGATTGAATGGTGAAAGACAAGCCTTCAAACAGCACTCTTTCATCACGAATCGCAGTGAGATTTTTTACTTCCAGCATGGGCTTCTGAATCAATAAATTGGGGCGCCCATATTACCACACCACGGAAGAGACTAAATAGAGTAAGGGTATTACGAGTCACGAAACTAAGTAAGAAACTGTTAATTTTTAATTATTTTCTGAAGCAATTAACCCTTTTTAGTTACATGCTTTCATAAATTCCAGCCAACAAAAAAGGAAGTCTCACGACTTCCTTTTTATCTGTTCACATTAGGCTAACGAGAAGGTTTGCGTGCCGGCCTTTTGTCTCCCGGCGCAGCCACCTTTCTTTCCGGATGACTGGTCAGCGGCGGAATCGCCTCTTTACCAGAGAGCTTCTTCTGTAACGAGAGCATCAGCTCCGCTTCGGCTTTTGGCAGTTCGCACTCTTCGATCAGCTCATTGATATCAGCACCCAGCTTGACCATCTTCGATGCGCGGCTGTACAAACGGCCATCCGTGTCGGCGTTTTCCAGCTCTTTGAGGCGTTCATTGAGATGCAAGATAATGTCCTGCTGTTCTGAGACTTTCTGTCCCAGCCCGACCATCACTGAGCGCACTTCCAGAACCTGCTTATTGGATTTCTGAAGCTCTTTATCCAGATGGCGTAACTGTTGGCGGAAATAGTCCGCCTGTTTTGACGAACTTCGGCGCAGGCGAAGCAGTGCCAAGAGCAGCAGCAAAACAATCAGTACACTGCCTCCTGCAATAACAGGAGGCGTTAACCAAGCCAGATCAGCCATTACAGATGAGCCATTTCATCCCATTCTTCATCGGTAAGCAGCTTGTTCAGGTCTACCAGGATCAGTAGTTTACCGTCACGGTTGCTTACACCCTGAATGAATTTCGAGCTTTCATCGGTGCCAACGCTTGGTGTGGTGTCAATTTCAGAAGAACGCAGGTAAACCACTTCGGCCACGCTGTCGACCAGAATACCAATCACTTGGCGCTCAGATTCGATGACGATGATACGGGTGTTATCGGTGATCTCACCTTGCATCAAACCAAAACGAGAACGAGTGTCGATAACGGTTACCACGTTACCACGCAGGTTGATGATGCCCAGCACGTAATCAGGTGCACCGGGTACTGGTGCGATTTCGGTATAACGCAGCACTTCACGTACTTGCATTACATTGATGCCGTACGTTTCTTCTTCTAGCTGGAACGTCACCCACTGCAGCACTTCGTCGTTAGAGTGTTCTTTTCTCACTTCAACTTCGTTAGTTTGAGACATACCTTTTCCTCTCTAAGTCGTTTCCGACAAAAATGTATTATTTATCGAGTGCTCTTACATCAAGTCCTGCATTAAGCATAGCGATCAATGCTTCAACATGAACCAGAGCACACATTTTTTCTTTAACCATTCCAGCAAGCCAAGGGCGCTTACCCACTTGTTCCCGCCAGCGAACTTTTTCACTATTCAGCAGCTCGGTGCCTAATAGTTTAGTGCATGCCAACCCCCACATACTTTCGCCGAGCATGACGATGTACTGGTAGTCCGCTTTATAACTATCATCGCGTAGCTTTTCCGCCATCACCCACTTCGCCGTATCCACCACGTCCAGCTGTGCATCACGGTTAGTTTGCAGGCCAAGATACCAGCCCGGACGACCAATCAGGTGATTGAGAGAGCCTTTACGGTGAATACCTCCCAGCTCATCCAGCGGTACAGCAAAAGTCACCCCGTTGACGTCGAAGTAGAGTACTTGAAAGTTGTCGGCACGTACGGCGTTATCCCAACGACTGAGATCAAAACGGCCTGTCTGAGTTTGGGGTGTTTCATCAACCTCAATCTCCGCAGTCAGTTCTTCTTCTAGACTGGTACTGTTCAGAGCTTCAACGTCTTCAAACGCTTCGACCTCAGGTTCCGCCACCAACACCTGAGGTTCAACAACGACCTCGGGTTCGATGTTCCATTCCTGAATCTCTTCCACCACAGCAGGCGCTTCAGCCTGAGCGATCTGAATGGTGTTCTGCTCCATCACCTCTTCAAGATCCAGCTCAGCAACCGGGTTGCTGTTTTCTAACTGGCTCAGCAGGCGCTGGACATCATCCAGGTTGGGCAAATCAATTTCTTCGAGCTCTTCTTCGAAGTAACTCTTTTCCGCCACCGATTGCATCATCGGCTCTAATGCGGGTTCTGGCTCAGGCTGACTCTGCGGCGCAAGATCCTGTTCACCCAGCTCTTCATCTAGCAGAGCAGTGAAGTAATCATCCAGCGCTTGTTCACTCGACAGCAACGGGCTACTCATTGATAGACAGCCTCTCTAAAAACAGAAGTAATTGCTTGTACGCAAAAACACCCCGACTGCCTTCAGCAAAATGGGATGCCGGTAAACGTTTCAGGCTGGCATCGCGGAACTTGGTGTCAATAGGTACCGCCGACGTCCATACCTGATCCGGGTAATCTTTCTTGAGCTGGTTCAGTGTCTGCAATGAGGCGCGCGTACGTTTGTCGTACATGGTCGGCACGATGGTGACCTTAAATTCACGATTGCGCGACTTTTGCATAATTGCCAGCGTACGCACCATGCGCTCTAAGCCCTTCATCGCCAGAAATTCTGTCTGTACCGGGATCAAAATACGATCGCTGGCCGCCAGTGCGTTAACCATCATCACGCCAAGAATGGGCGGACAGTCGATCAACACATAGTCATAACGTTGACGCAGCGCCAGCAAGGCACGTTTGAGAATCAACCCCATGCCACTGCGGTTTCCCATCACCCGATCCAGTGTCGCCAGCGACATGTGTGCCGGGATCAGGTCTATTCCTTCCACATCGGTACGCAGAATCAGAGGCTCAACCGTATGCTCGGTGTACTCGCGCAGCTGAAACAGATCAAACAGGCTGGCCGGAACACCATCAGAGTCATAGCCCAGATAAGTCGTCAATGAAGCGTGCGGGTCCGTATCGACCAGCAACACACGCTTACCTTGTTTGCTCAACAAGCCAGCAAGCGTGATGGTTGTGGTCGTTTTACCGACGCCGCCTTTTTGGTTTGCAACACTCCAAACAATCATTGCGCTTCCTTAGGCCAAACCGACTTCGACCAGCATGCGCTCTGCAATGCGATCCAGAGGTAAATCTTCACTTGAAATACCGGCTTTCGCGACGGCCTGCGGCATGCCATACACCACACAACTGTCTTCATCCTGTGCCCAGATGGTCGCGCCTGCATTCTTGAGCATACGCGCACCTTCGCGGCCATCAGCGCCCATTCCGGTCAGTACCATCGACAAGACTTTGTCGCCGTAGACTTTAGACGCTGAGCCAAAGGTGACATCTACACACGGCTTATAATTCATGCGCTCACCGCCATCAATGATGCGCAGCTTAGCCGCGCCAGGACGCCCTTCCAGCATCATTTGTTTACCGCCCGGCGCCAGATAAGCGACACCAGGACGCAGCACATCACCATCTTCCGCTTCTTTCACTTCAATCTTGCACAATGAGTTCAGACGACTGGCGAATGCGGCGGTAAAGGTCGCAGGCATGTGCTGAATCAGCACAATCGGATGCGGATAATTTGCAGGTAGCTTGGTGAGAATCTTTTGCAATGCGACCGGCCCCCCCGTCGAAGTACCGATAGCTGTAAGCTGATATTTCTTACCGGAGGCTTTGAAACGCGTTGCGGCCGCAACGGGTCTGCTTGGACTCAATGACGGAGTCGTTGGCTGAGTCCGGTTAAGCAAACTTGAGCCAGAAGTTGGCGCAGGTGATGACACAGCCGGACGAGATACGACCGGGCGGCGCATAAACGCTTTCTTCGCGGCAATTTGCAACACGCGTTGTTGCAGCAGCGCAACCGCTTCGTCACGGTTACGCGCGATATCTTCAAATTTCTTCGGTAAGAAATCCAGCGCACCGGCATCCAGCGCATCCAGCGTCGCTTTCGCACCATCGTGCGTCAGCGATGAAAACATCAAAATTGGCGTCGGATTGGATGCCATGATCTCACGGACGGCAGTGATACCGTCCATGACTGGCATTTCAATATCCATCGTAATGACATCGGGTTTGAGACGCTGTGCTTTGTCCACCGCCTCTCTGCCGTTAGTCGCGACATCAATCACTTCTAAGCGCGATTCGGAGTTGATGATTTCACTCACACGACGTCGGAAGAAGCTTGAATCATCAACAACTAATACTCTAATCGCCATAGTTATCCTTATCTTAGGTGGTCAACTAGATTCGAGAAGCAGCAGCGTACTGTTTCAACAAATCCGGCACATCTAGAATCAGTGCGATATGACCATCACTGGTGATGGTTGCGCCCGCCATACCCGGCGTACCTTGCAGCAGCTTGTCCAGTGGCTTGATCACCACTTCTTCCTGCCCAATCAGAGCGTCAACCACGAAACCAACGCGTTGGCTGCCAATCTGGACGATCACTACATGGCCATGCCCTTTACGAGCTTGCACTTTACCTGCTTTTGGCGCCAGCCAGTTTTGCAGATAGAACAGTGGAATCGATTTATCACGAACGATAATGGTTAGCTGACCATCAACCACGTTGGTGCGACTTAAATCCAGATGGAAAATTTCATTGACGCTCGCCAATGGCAGCGCGAATGGGTGACCGGCAACACCAACCATCAGCGTTGGAAGAATCGCCAGAGTCAGCGGCACTTTAATCGTGATCTTGGTGCCTTTGCCCATCTCAGAATCGATATCAATCGAACCGTTCAGTGTGTTGATGGCGGTTTTCACCACATCCATTCCTACGCCACGACCCGAGATATCCGAAATTTGCTCTTTACTTGAGAAGCCCGGCATAAAGATCAGGTTGAAACACTCTTTGTCGGACAGACGCGAAGCCGCATCTTCATCCATCATGCCGCGCTTCACTGCGATACTGCGCAGTTTATTCGGATCCATACCGCCGCCGTCGTCGACGATCGCCAGCTCAATATGGTCCCCTTCCTGCGACGCAGAAAGAATCACTTTACCGGTACGTGGTTTACCCGCTTTAACACGAGCGTCCGGCATTTCGATACCGTGGTCAACCGAGTTACGCACCAAGTGAATCAATGGATCCGCTAGGGCTTCAACCAGGTTTTTATCCAGATCGGTCTCTTCACCGCGCATTTCCAGCACGATGTCTTTATTCAGGTTACGCGCCAAATCACGCACAACGCGAGGGAAGCGGCCAAAGACTTTCTTGATTGGCTGCATGCGGGTTTTCATCACCGCGCCTTGCAAGTCAGCAGTCACCACATCCAGGTTTGCGACCGCTTTCGACATCTCTTCGTCGTTGCTGTTGAGGCCTAGGCTCAGCAGACGGTTACGAACCAGTACCAGTTCACCAACCATGTTCATGATGGTATCCAGCGTTGACGTATCCACCCGCACTGTGGCTTCTGCCTGAGCTTTCTTCGCGCCACCCGCAGCGACTTCGCGTTTCTCGCTTGAATCATCAATCACTTTTGGTGCAGGTGCCGCTTTGGCCGCAGCCACTTTCGGTGTTGTCTGAGCCGCCGCCGGTGCTGGTTTCGCAGCTGGAGCTTTAGGCGCTGGCGCAGGAGCTGGCTTTGGATTTTCGCTTACCGGGCGAGTCGCCATTTCCAGCTCTTCGATAGAAGGGCCTTTACCCACACCGTGCAATTCATCCAGCAGCTTTTCAAACTCTTCGTCTGTCATCAAGTCGCTGTCTGAAGGCGACTTAGGCGCTGACGCTTTAGCCGTTGGCGCAGGTGCTTTTGGCTTTTCAGGTTCTGCCGGAGTATTGACAGACGGGCCTTTACCTTTGCCGTGCAGTTCATCCAGAAGACGTTCGAACTCGTCATCGGTGATATCGCCACCGGCATCACTACTGGCAGGCGTCGGCGCTGGCGTTTTGGGTGCCTGAGCGACAGGTTCAGCTTGTTGAGTGTCAGCACCTGGCGCACGGCCTTTGCCATGCAACTCGTCCAACAATTTCTCAAATTCGTCTTCTGTGATGTCGTCGATAGAATCAGCCGCGACGGCGCTCACCGGAGCACTGGCAACAACTTCAGGTTCAACAATCTCTTCGACCACATCTTCGATTACTGGCTCTTCAACCTCGGCATGAGCTTCATCTTCAGACTCAGGACGGCACAAGTGGTGCAGCTCGTCGAGCAGTTGCGGATCGGCAGGTTCAAGAGGTTCATGATCTTGCACAGCACGGAACTGTTCGTTAACGGTGTCCAGCGCGCGCAACATGGTATCCATCAGGCTCGGTGACACACTGCGCTGACCGTTTCGAAGAATATCGAACACGTTTTCAGCACCGTGACACGTTTCAACCAGTTCGGTCAGGGATAAGAAACCCGCACCGCCTTTAACGGTATGAAAGCCGCGGAAAATAGCGTTTAAAAGATCTCGGTCTTCCGGATTGTTCTCTAGCTCAACCAGCTGTTCTGAGAGCAATTCGAGAATCTCACCCGCTTCAACCAAAAAGTCCTGAAGAATATCTTCGTCTAAATCGTAGCTCATACGTTACCCCTAAAATCCAAGACTCGATAGCAAGTCGTCTACTTCGTCTTGAGATGAAACCGCGTCACTGCGTTCGTGAGGGTTGAGAATTGGTCCCTCAGGCTCAGTTGATGCTTTCTTGGCTTTATCTTGTTGTTCTATTTGATTGGTACCAAAGACTGTCAAAATATCGACCAGACGTTTTTCAACTTCATTCACCAGCGTGATCACGCGACGAATGATTTGTCCGGTTAGGTCCTGGAAGTCTTGAGCCATCAGAATTTCGGTTAATTGACCACGTAGCTCACTACTGTCACCTTCGATTTGGGAGAGAATATTATCGATACGGTGACACAGGGCTTTGAACTCACTGAGTTCAATTTTGCCATGCATCAGTTCGTTCCACTGAGGGCGAACCAACAGTAAGCTTTCGTGCAAACTGTCTGCAATCGGCATACAACGATCCACGGCATCCATGGTTTTGTTCGCTGCGACTTCGGTTTTTTCAATGACGTAATGCAATCTGTCTCGGGCATCAGGAATTTCGTCATTGGCTATCTGACTCATTCGCTCATCGATATGGAATTGATTCAGCGAATCGTGCAGATCGCGCGTCAAGGCGCCGATCTCCTGCAACATTGGGTTGCGTTCCGATTCATACAGCTTTTTAACCAATAGGTTCGCGCTGTCTTGCTGACCATCCTCAAGCAATTGAACGAGTTCTTTGGCTTGTTCTAATGAAATCATCCTGTAATTAGCCTTTCACGCGTTTGAATAGAGCAAACTTTTGTCTAAACGAAAGTTTTAGAGACGCTCGAAGATTTTTTCTAGTTTTTCTTTCAGAGTCGCCGCTGTGAATGGCTTAACGATGTAACCGTTAACGCCCGCTTGAGCTGCTTCGATGATCTGCTCACGTTTTGCTTCAGCTGTGATCATCAGGACAGGAAGGTGTTTCAACTCTTCATCCGCACGAATGTTTCTCAGAAGATCAATGCCTTGCATACCAGGCATATTCCAATCTGTCACCACGAAATCAAATTCACCCTTTTTAAGCATAGGCAAAGCCGTCAAGCCATCGTCCGCTTCCTGAGTGTTGTTGAAACCCAGGTCACGAAGAAGGTTTTTTACAATACGGCGCATTGTTGAAAAATCGTCAACAATAAGGATTTTCATGTTTTTATTCAAAATTGCCTCCACTGAGTTCGAAATCAGTGATATTTAGTCGTTTTGTGTCCAGGAACTCAACTTGGTTCGCAGACGTTGCATTGCTTGGCTCAGTATTTGGCTCACGCGGGACTCACTCACGCCAAGTACTTCCCCAATTTCTTTCAAGTTTAGTTCTTCATCATAATAGAGCGAAAGTACTAAGGCTTCACGCTCAGGAAGCGATTTTATTGACTCAACCAATGCTTTACGGAACGATTCGTCGGCAACCCCTTTGAAAGGAGAGTTGTCTTCATCATCGTCCACAGGCGAAATGGCGTCATCCGTCACTCCCAGATCTTCAATTCCGACAATTCGCGAACAGTTTATGTCGGTTAACACGCTATGGTATTGATCTAACGACATACCCAGGTGTTTTGCGACTTCTGTATCGGACGGGTCACGATTTAGGATCCCTTCCAGTTCTGCAATTGC
The DNA here is from genome assembly GCF_023920125.1 of Vibrio sp. LQ2. Lineage (NCBI taxonomy): Bacteria > Pseudomonadati > Pseudomonadota > Gammaproteobacteria > Vibrionales > Vibrionaceae > Vibrio > Vibrio sp. LQ2. The sequence continues at coordinate 116,049 of NZ_CP085308.1, read as the reverse complement.
CTGACTGATTTCCCGGTTGTGCTTGTGCACCGAGCGTGGCACCCAGTCACCTCGCCGAATATCGTCGAGCATCGCGCCTCGAATACGAATACCAGCGTAGGTTTCAAAACTCGCACCTTTACTTCCGTCGTAGTTCTTTTGCGCTTCAAGTAAGCCGACCATGCCGGCTTGTATTAAATCTTCAATGAGTACACTAGGAGGTAAACGCCCGATTAAGTGATGAGCTATACGCTTAACCAATACGGAATATTTTTCCAGAAACAATTTCTGGCTATTGATATTGCCGTATTGATCATAAGTAAGCGCTTTATTCACCGAATGGTTCCCCTACTATTTCTGACCGGTTAAGCAGCCTTTCGACGAAAAATTCCAGATGCCCACTCGGGGTTCTCGGGATCGGCCAGGTTAAGGCCTTGTTCGCCAAAGAGCTGATCGCCAGCGATGCGGGTGAACGCGGATAAGCATCCACCACGATTTTCTGTCTTTTTACTGCCTGACGCACGTTGTCGTCCAGAGGAATACAGGCGACAAGTTCAAGGCTTACATTCAAGAAGCGCTCGGTGACCAGTGTCAGTTTCGCGAACAACTCTCGTCCTTCACGATAGCTTCTGACCATGTTGGCAACAATCTTAAATCGCTGAACCTGATGTTCTCTGCTCAAAAGTTTGATCAGTGCATATGCATCTGTGATAGAAGTGGGTTCATCACACACCACCAGCACAACATCTTGCGCAGCACGCGAGAAGCTGACCACCATGTCGGAGATACCCGCTGCAGTATCCACCAGCAGAATGTCCATCTCATCTTCCAACGAACCGAAGGCACGAATCAACCCCACGTGCTGAGCGTGTGACAGCTCAGTCATGGATTGCGTACCAGAAGTCGCCGGGATGATTTTAATCCCATGTGGTCCTTCTACGATAGCATCTTTCAGCTCACATTCACCGGCCAACACATGGCCTAAGTTGCGCTTAGGACGAATGCCGAGCATCACGTCCACGTTCGCTAATCCTAGGTCGGCATCCAGCACCATGACTTTTTTGCCCTGGCGTGCCATGCAAATGGCCATACCCAGAGTCACATTTGATTTGCCCACACCGCCTTTACCACCAGTCACCGCGATGACTTTGGTTACAGAGGGTTGGGTTAAACGACGTAAGCCGCTTGCTTGGTCATATATCATTTTGTTTGTCATATCTGTCCGCCGCCTAGAATCTTTCTGAATCACTGTTCCAGTAGTGAGGTTCATTCTCTGTCGACTTCTCTAGCAACTCGTTTGCTTTCGCAACCATATATTTGGGCTGAGCAATCACTATATCTTCGGGTACACGCTGACCATTGGCGATGTACGCCACAGGCAACGAATTTTGAACTACAACACTAACAAATTCACCTAAGCTCAGGCATTCGTCGAGCTTGGTCATAATGCACCCTGAAAGAGGAATTCTTCTAAAGTGCTCAATGGTTTCCTGCAACACTTTGCGTTGCGCCGTGGCAGGTAACACCAGATAACTGTGGATGACTTCTCCACTCTCTTGCATGAGGGTATCGAGTTGCTCAGACAGGCGCACATCGCGCTGTCCCATACCTGCTGTATCCACCAAAATCAGGCGACGATTGCGTAGCTGATATATTACATCGGCTAACTCTTTGGAATCTTTAGCAACTCTTACAGGACAACCCATAATTCTTCCATAAATGGATAATTGTTCATGGGCGCCGATACGGTAAGTGTCGGTTGTCACCAGGGCAACGTTGTCCGAACCGTATTCCATCGCTGCGCGAGCCGCCAGCTTCGCCACCGTGGTCGTTTTACCGACACCGGTAGGTCCAAGCAGTGCCACCACGCCGCCACGTTTGAGAATATCTTGCTTCACTACTGGAATTTGGTCTGAAACCAGACCCAGCAGTGCTTTCCACGCTTTTTGCGGTTGCGTATCTTCCGGAATGTAACAGGCCAGCTGGTCGGCCAGGTCCAGAGAGACACCCATACGTTCCAGACGTTTAATCAACATGGCACGCAGCGGTTCGCGACGTTCCACTTCCTGCCACATCAACCCAGAAACCTGATGTTCCAACAGGCGGCGAATAGAGGTCATCTCTTCACGCATATTTTCCAGCTCGTTGGCTGCCATTGGCGTTTCTTCTTCGCGCTGACGTTCGTAGCGCGACGGATCCAAACGCGGACGAGCCCGAGCCTCGGAACGTTCTTCAGCAATCAGTTTCGCCAGCGGAGAATCGCTGTTGAGCTGGCGGGCCAGCGAAGAGCGGCTCTCTGTCGTGCGAGTGTCGGTCTGACGCTTAAGCAAAGCCGACAGCGAGTCTTCATTCTCGGCGCGATACTGCGACTCTTCCTCATGCGCACCATTACTGTACTGCTTGAGCATGTTGGCAAAACGCTGAGTCATTGATGCACCGTTGCTTGAACCATTGTTCAGGCTTACCCGATCATCTTGCAGTTCGCGTCGGGAAGGCGTGCTTTGGAGCTTCGGTGACGCCTGAGTGCCGATGTGTCTTGGTTGTGAACCGTACTGTTTCGTCACCGCCGGAGCAACGGAGGTTGTTTCTCCATCCACCGCCGCCACGATTTCGACGCCACCCGCGACTTTTTTGTTTGACATGATCACCGCCTCCGCGCCCAGTTCTTCTTTAACCTGAAGCAGCGCTGTTCTCATGTCTTTGGCAAAAAATCGTTTAATTTTCAAAGCAGCTATCCATTATTTATGTGAGAAGGTCAGTTACCAACCGCCTGCACAATGCGAATTTGTTTTTCGTCTGGTATCTCTTGATACGACAGCACTCTCAGGTTTGGAATGGTGTTCTTGACGAACTTGGCCAATGTCGAGCGCAGCACACCGGATGTCAGCAGTACCGCAGGTTCGCCTTTCAGCTCTTGCTCCTGCGTTGCCTGGCTCAATGCCATCTGCAGCCGCTCCGCCAATCCAGGCTCAATACCTGCCGATTCTCCCCCTGAAGCTTGCATGGTCTGATGCAAAATTTGTTCCAGCTCAGGGATCAGGGTAATCACCGGCAGCTCAGGCTCTATACCATTGATTTCTTGGACGATTAGACGTTTCAACGCAATCCGTACCGCGGCCGTCAGAATGTCGGGTTCTTGACTCTTACTGGAATACTCAGACAGGGTTTGCACAATGGTTCGAATATCGCGAATCGGAATGGCTTCGTGCAACAGGTTCTGCAGTACTTTAACGACCACACCCAACGCCAGTTGATCCGGAACAAAACCATCCACCAGACGCGGCGCAGAACGGCTCAGCATTTCCAGCAGATTCTGCACTTCTTCATGACCAATCAGCTGGGCAGCATTGTTGGTCAGCAGTTGACTCAAATGAGTCGCCAGCACGGTTGACGAGTCAACTACGGTGTATCCGAGCGCTTGCGCATGTTCACGTTGCTCTTCACGAATCCACACCGCTTCCAGCCCAAATGCCGGGTCATAGGTGTGTTCACCGTCAATCATGCCGTATACCTGGCCCGGGTTAATCGCCAGTTCTTGATCCGGGCGAATCTCCGCTTCCCCCACGGCAACCCCCATCAAGGTTATGCGGTAACTGTTCGGCGTGAGTTCTAGGTTGTCACGAATGTGAACCGGCGGAATGAGGAAACCAAAATCTTGTGACAACTTCTTGCGCACGCCTTTTACCCGTTCAAGCAGTTCCCCGCCCTGATCGCGATCCACCAGCGGAATCAAACGATAACCCACTTCCAGACCAATCACATCGACAGGCTGCACATCATCCCACGACAACTCGCGTGGTGTCGGCGCTTCACCTTCAATTTTCGCGGGCAGTTTGGCATCGCTTTCGGCTTGTTTCTGTTTGCGCTGAATCATGTAGGCACTGCCCCCCGCCAAAATAGCCAGGGTCAGAAACGAAAAATGCGGCATGCCAGGTACAATCCCCATCACGCCAAGAATGGCGGAGGTAATCATCAGTGCTTTCGGATTGTCGAACAGCTGGAAAATGACCTGCTGTCCCATGTCTTCATCGGTATTTTGACGCGTTACCATGATCGCGGCACCGATGGAGAGCAGCAGCGACGGGATCTGAGCAACCAGACCGTCACCGATGGTCAGCAAGGTATAGATTTGAATCGCTTCGCCAAAGCCAAGACCATATTGAATCATCCCGATAGTAAGGCCACCGATAATGTTGATAAACAGGATCAGAATACCGGCAATCGCGTCCCCTTTGACGAACTTGGACGCACCATCCATCGAACCATAAAAGTCCGCTTCTTTGGTGACTTCAAAACGGCGAGTACGCGCTTGCTCTTGATCAATCAGACCAGCGTTGAGATCCGCATCAATCGCCATCTGTTTACCCGGCAAGGCATCCAATGTAAAGCGAGCGCTTACCTCAGAAATCCGGCCCGCACCTTTGGTGACCACCATAAAGTTGATGATCATCAGGATTAAGAACACCACCAGACCAACAGCGTAGTTGCCGCCAATCACTACGTTACCAAACGCTTCAATCACGTTACCCGCCGCGCCGGGACCTTCATGACCATAGAGCAACACCACCCGAGTTGAGGCGACGTTGAGCGCCAGACGTAACAAGGTCGCAATCAGCAGTACAGTCGGGAATGCAGCGAAATCCAGTGGTCTGCGTGTGTAAACCGTTACCAGCAGCACCACCATCGATAAGGCAATGTTGAAAGTAAAAAAGAGGTCAAGCAGAAATGCGGGCATCGGCAGCACCACCATCGCCAACGTCGCCAGTACCATAACTGGCGCACCGATGGCAGGCATGCTGCGTTGAGGAATGTTGGGCAATTTGTCCGCAAATGGCAGTGTAAACTTCATAGGCCTGCAAGCTATTAGTGGTTGAGAATTCAGCGACGCAACAAGGCGTTAGCGCGATGATGCAATTTTTAGTCCATGAGAAACTGTCAAAAACTTGGCTGAGGGATAAATCTAAGGCCAGCGACCAATAAAAAAGGCTGCCCGCAGACAACCTTTTCTTTTCGCACCGTGCAAATTACGGGTGCACGTTCCACGCGACTTTGCCCTGACGCGATTGAGGGTCAAACTCAATGCACATCAAGCCCGAGGTCGGGAACATCGGCGGCACCATATCTGCTACAAATTCAGACGCCAAATAACCCACCAGCGGCAAGTGCGATACCAGCAGCAGCGTGTCTAATGCTTCCAGTTCAACCAGTGCCGAGACATAGTCAAACACCTCATCGGCCGAACCATACGGCGTGATGTCCTCGCATATCTGTACTTGTCTTGCCGCAAAATAGCGAGAGATTTCCTGCCAGGTTTGCTGAGCACGTAGATAAGGGCTGACCAGAACTTTATCGAAATGATGTAGGTCTTGCTGCTCAATACAGGCACGAGCAACCGCGACCGACTCATTCCGACCTCGCTCCGTTAAAGCTCGCTCTGCATCACTGGCTGCATAGTGATGAGCCTCACCGTGACGCATGATAAAAATTTTCATTATGTATACCTATTTGCTCTTATACACACAGGCAGTCTGAGGCTGCTTTGCCGCTGATTATAACAGCACCGTTCGTAAAGACTTAGACCGGGGTAACAGTCTATTAAAAAGTCATCTTTGGGACTAGAATGACATTCTGCTCAAAAAATCACAGACTTGAATTTGCGCCGTATCGTTTCAACGCCATACTTAAATCAAAGCCCTACCGGAGAACTTCTGTGCACATTAGCCCAAATGATTCAAATAGCTACCGACATCTGACTCTGTCCAATTCGTTGCGTGTGCTGTTGATCCACAATGAAAGTGCCCAGAAATCTGCAGCAGCCTTAGCGGTCAAAGTTGGCCATTTTGACGATCCGACGGACCGTGAAGGTTTGGCACATTACCTTGAACACATGCTGTTTTTAGGCACGCGAAAATACCCTAAAGTGGGCGAATTTCAAAGCGTAATTAATCAGCACGGTGGTACCAATAATGCGTGGACAGGGACAGAACATACGTGCTTCTTCTTTGATGTCTCGCCGAACGTGTTTGAAAAGGCACTCGACCGCTTCAGCCAGTTCTTTACCGCGCCGCTGTTTAATGCTGAAGCGCTGGACAAAGAGCGTCAGGCGGTCGACTCCGAATACAAACTGAAACTGAACGACGATTCTCGCCGCCTGTATCAGGTACAGAAAGCCACCATCAACCCGCAGCACCCGTTTGCGAAGTTTTCGGTCGGTAATTTGGAAACATTGGGCGATCGTGAAGGCAGCAATATTCGCGACGAAATCATCGCGTTCCATGAGCAACATTATTCGTCTGACCTGATGACGTTAGTGATAATGGGCCCGCAAAGCCTCGATGAATTGGCTCAATGGGCGAACGACAAATTTGCCGCCATTCCCAATCGCCATTTGGCGAACAAGACCATTACCGAACCGTTTGTGACTCAGGAACAAACCGGCGTGATGATTCATGTCGAACCACTCAAAGAGATTCGCAAGCTCATCCTGAGCTTTCCGATGCCCAGCACCGACGCGTATTACCAGCGTAAGCCACTCTCCTATTTTGCCCATCTGATCGGCTATGAAGGTGAAGGCAGCCTGCTGCTGGCCTTGAAAGACAAAGGCTGGATTACCTCGTTGTCTGCTGGCGGCGGCGCCAGCGGCAGCAACTACCGTGAGTTTTCCATCAGTTGTACGCTCACTCCCCTCGGTCTGGAACATGTTGATGACATCATTCAAGCCATGTTTGAGACCTTAACGCTGATTCGTGAAAACGGCTTAGACGAATGGCGCTACATGGAAAAACGGGCGGTGTTGGAATCGGCATTTCGGTTTCAGGAAACCTCGCGCCCACTCGACATTGTCAGTCATCTGGTGATCAATATGCAGCATTACGCCGCGGAAGACACCATTTATGGCGACTACATGATGCAAGCGTACGATGACGCTTTACTCAACGAAATTCTGAGCTATCTGGTGCCAGAAAATCTGCGCGCGACCCTGATCACGCAAGGACAGGATTACGACAGCGAAGCCGACTGGTATTTCACCCCATACGCTTTGCGCCCATTCAGTCCGGAGCAGATGGCGAAATTTAATCAGCAGAGTGCATCTCTGCCGTTGCTATTGCCACCAGAAAACCCGTTCATCTGCGATCAGCTCGACCCTCGGCCGCTGGAAAACGAACAAGAAACGCTACCGCAAATATTACAGGATCTACCAGGTTTCCGTTTGTGGCACCTGCAAGATACCGAGTTTCGCGTCCCTAAGGGCGTGATTTATATTGCCATTGATAGCCCACATTCCGTCGCCAGCACTCGCAACATCGTCATCACTCGTTTGTGTGTCGAAATGTTCCTCGACACGCTGGCCAAAGAAACTTATCAGGCTGAAATTGCTGGTATGGGCTACAACATGTATGCCCATCAAGGCGGTGTCACGCTGACCATCTCGGGCTTCAGTCAGAAGCAGCCTCAACTGATGAAGATGATTCTCGACAAATTTGCCCGTCGCGAGTTCAGCGAGAAGCGCTTCGAAACCATCAAGCAACAACTGTTGCGTAACTGGCGCAACGCTGCCCACGACCGGCCGATTTCACAGCTTTTCAATGCCATGACTGGCCTGCTGCAGCCCAATAACCCGCCATACGACCAGTTGCTGGACGCGTTGGAAACGATTGAAGTCAGTGAACTGGCCGAGTTCGTTGAGAAGATCATCGCTCAATTGCACATCGAGATGTTTGTTTACGGTGACTGGCAGAAGCAGGACGCTCATGCCATGGCCGAAGTACTGAAAGACGCGCTGCGCGTCAAGAATCAAACCTATGAAGAGTCACTACGTCCGCTGGTGATGCTGGGCCACAATGGTACCTTTCAGCGCGAAGTCAGTTGCGATCAGGACGACTCGGCGATTGTGGTGTATTACCAGTCCAAAGACACCGAGCCGCGCAGCATTGCGCTCTACTCACTGGCGAATCACCTGATGTCGGCTACCTTCTTCCACGAAATCCGCACTAAGCAGCAACTGGGTTACATGGTTGGCACCGGCAATATGCCGCTCAACCGTCATCCGGGTATGGTACTGTATGTGCAGTCGCCGAATGCCGCCCCCGCCGATCTGATTCGCTCCATCGACGAATTCCTCAATGCTTTTTACATGGTGTTGCTGGAGCTTAACGAATATCAATGGCACAGCAGTAAACGCGGTTTGTGGAATCAGATAGCGACACCGGACCCGACGCTGCGCACACGGGCTCAACGTCTGTGGGTTGCCATCGGCAATAAAGACTGGACGTTTGATCAACGGGAAGTGGTATTAGAAGAGCTGAAGCAGCTCAGCCGCTCCGACATGATTCGCTTTGTGGTTAACGAGCTTAAACCGCGGACCGCCAACCGTCTGATTATGCATACTCAGGGCAATGCTCACGAAGAGGCAGAGCCGCTGAGTCTGGGACAGGAAATCGGGTCGATTGAAGAGTTTCAGTTGCGCCCGAAAGCCTACGATCTCGGTTAACGTTCTGACTCAACAATCGCTTTAAGGGTGTGGGGGTGCAGTTTGATACACACGCCCTGCCATTTGAACGCCACCGTTGGGTTGTTCAAGCGTTCACCCTCACCTTTCGGGCTCGAAAGCTTGGTTTTCACACCAAGTTCAGCCAACTGTGACCACTGCTGCGCCAGAGCGGGAAACTGCTGGTGCAGGTCAGCCAGAAAGTCATCCGCGGTCTGCGCTTCAGACGGCACCACAAACTCCACATGTTCCCAGCTCTGATCCGGATAAGTTTTCCCCGGTGCCGGATAAGGCAGTTCCAGGCATTCAATCGTCCATTGTGCCGCAGCCAATGGCTGGTCAAACGCAATGACAATAATTGGACGGCCGTTAATCTGCGCGCAGGAGATTTCCTCGCCCTCTTTTAGCCATTCCAGATGCGCCGCTTTGGCAAGATGCATTTCGTTGATTCTGAGTGCAATGTGGTCCAGCGTGTGGGTTGACAAATCGATATGCAAAAGCTCGGATAATTGCTGAATTTTATGCATGAATTCAGCGAGTTTGTCTTTCATTTGAACAGGATGAAGGCCTGATTCCATCAGCGACTGAAGCATTTTAACTACCCAAAATAATGATTTGTCGTCGATGTTACCAAGATTCAATCGAAAAGTAGAAAATTTCGTAATTTTGTCCCTATAAGCCCAGTAATAAAATTGCTATCATGTGCGCCAATTTATGAACAAAATCGAGATATGCATTCACTACTGCCCAGTGAATAAAATGCATACCCAACCAATTCCCAGAATTGAAGGACACGCGTGTGAATATCCAAGCACTGATTAATGACAAAGTATCTCAGGCTCTTGAAGCCGCTGGCGCACCTGCAGGCAGCCCTGCAGCTGTTCGCCAATCCGCAAAACCACAGTTTGGTGATTATCAGGCCAACGGCGTAATGGGCGTTGCAAAACAGTTAGGTACTAATCCGCGAGAATTCGCGCAAAAAGTCATCGACGTGCTTGATTTAGACGGTATCGCGAGCAAAACCGAAATCGCGGGCCCAGGTTTCATCAACATTTTCCTGAGTGAAGAGTTCTTGGCTAAACAAGCCGATGCAGCCCTTGCTGATGAGCGTCTGGGTGTAGCGCAAGAAGCACAACAAACTATCGTGGCTGACTACTCAGCGCCGAACGTAGCCAAAGAAATGCACGTAGGTCACCTGCGTTCAACCATCATCGGTGACGCGGTGGTTCGTACCCTGGAATTCCTGGGCCACAAAGTCATTCGCGCCAACCACATCGGCGACTGGGGCACTCAGTTCGGTATGCTGATTGCAAACCTTGAGCGTGTGCAGCAAGAGTCTGGCGAAGTGTCGATGGAATTGTCTGACCTGGAAGCCTTCTACCGTGAATCGAAAAAGCTGTACGACGAAGATGCAGAGTTTGCGGAAAGAGCACGTAACTACGTAGTGAAACTGCAAGGCGGTGACGCATTCTGTCTCGACATGTGGAAGAAACTGGTCGACGTGACCATGATTCAAAACCAACGCAACTACGATCGTCTGAACGTATCATTGACTCGTGATGACGTCATGGGCGAAAGCATGTACAACGACATGCTGCCAGGCATCGTGGCTGACCTGAAACAAAAAGGTCTGGCCCAAGAAGATGACGGCGCGCAAGTGGTCTTCCTCGAAGAGTTCAAAAACAAAGACGGCGAGCCTATGGGTGTGATCATCCAGAAGCGCGACGGCGGCTTCCTTTACACCACAACAGACATCGCCTGTGCGAAATACCGTTACGAAACGCTGGGCGCGGATCGTGTGCTGTACTTCATCGACTCTCGTCAGCACCAGCACCTGATGCAAGCGTGGACCATTGTGCGTAAAGCCGGTTACGTGCCTGAAGCCGTGACTCTGGAACACCATGCATTCGGTATGATGCTGGGCAAAGATGGGCGTCCATTCAAGACACGTGCAGGCGGCACGGTACGTCTGGCAGATCTGCTGGATGAAGCCGAAGAACGTGCAAAAGCGCTGATCGAATCGAAAAACCCGGATCTTGACGCAGACGAGAAAGCAGAGATCGCCACCACGGTCGCGATGGCTGCGGTGAAATACGCAGACCTGTCTAAACACCGTACCACTGACTACGTGTTTGACTGGGACAACATGCTGGCGTTTGAAGGTAACACCGCGCCATACATGCAGTACGCGTACACACGTGTCGCGTCTATCTTCGCAAAAGCAGGCGTTTCACCAGACAACCTGACGGGCGACATCAAGATCACTGAAGAGAAAGAGAAAGCACTGATCGCGAAACTGCTGCAATTTGAAGAAGCGGTGCAATCGGTATCTCGTGAAGGTCAACCGCACATTCTGTGTAGCTACCTGTTCGAATTGGCGGGTCAATTCTCTAGCTTCTACGAAGCTTGCCCGATCCTGATTGCCGAAGATGAGAGCGTGAAACAGAGCCGCCTGAAACTGGCTGCGCTGACCGCGAAGACCATCAAGCAAGGCCTGTCTCTACTGGGGATCAACACCCTAGAACGCATGTAATTGCAAAATTGAGAATATTCAAAGGCTGGCACATAGTGTCAGCCTTTTTTATTGGCGTATAATGGCCACTTCTGTCGCACTCCGACGGCATCAACCATTAACGGATCATCACCATGAGTTTCGAACTTCATCCTCAGTTAGCAAAAGATACCGATGTCATTGGCCATTTCCCTTTGTGTGTCGCTCTGCTGCATAAAGACGCAGCGGTGCCTTGGGTCATTCTGGTTCCGAAAAAAGCGAATCTGAAAGAGCTGCATCACTTACCGATGCATGAACAGCAGCAATTCCTGTTAGAGTCGCAAGCGGTGAACCAAGCGCTCGAAGCGCTGTTTCAGCCGGACAAACTCAATCTGGGTGCGCTGGGTAACATGGTTCCACAACTGCATATCCACCACATCGCCCGCTTCCAGGATGACATTGCCTGGCCGGGCCCTGTGTGGGGCAACACCAAAGGTGAACGTCGCAGTGAAGCAGAGCAAGACGTGATGCTGACTAAACTGCGTAACGTGCTCTCGTTGAGCTCACTGTTCGTCAACGTTTAATAGCCATAAAAAAGCCGCTTAACGCGGCTTTTTTTTCGTTCCGATTACATCGTGACCGTCACAGACAATCCTTGCTCCCGATTGAGGGAGTAACGCACTCGCGTGACACGATGCGCTGCATTGGTATCAATAAAACGAGAAATGACACCTTTTTTGATCCACACCGCGAGCATCGCGTCCACACCGTCTTCACTGAGCGCAAAACGTTTCGCGAGCTCTTTGCGCGAAATACCGCTCTGCGCCTCAATCGCTTGTTTTAGCTCAGTCAAAATCATGCCATCTGTACCTCAAGACGTTGCTGTTTACGTCCAGCCCGTTTAAGCAGGCTGTAAACCAGTGCACACACCAGTAAAATACCGCCAATCCAGCTGGCACTGGTGACTGGCGATTCACTAAAGTGAGCAGCCTGGTTAAACAGCGCTGCGGATGCGTAAGCCAGCCCCATCGTCCACACCGCAATAAAGCGCGCATATCGCGTACCAAACTCACGCACATAAGCCCCCATCGCCGCCACACAAGGCGTGTAAAGCAGAATAAAGATCAGGTACGAGAACGCTGCATAGCCAGTAACAAAATGGTTGTTCAAGTTACCGAAGATGGAAGCATCCACTTCCTGATCTTGAGCCACCGATGCGCTGTCTGATAAATCACCGACTTCAATGCCTAATGGATCAGAGAAGTTCAAACCCATCAAGTTTTCAGGGATCGACATCACCGCATCTTGCAGGCTGCCTATCAGATCGTACTCGGCATCATCGCCTTGCGCTGAGGTGTAAAGGTTGTTCAGCGTCCCCACCACCGCTTCTTTGGCAAAAATGCCAGTAATGATACCCACAGTTGCCTGCCAGTTATCATGATTGATGCCAATCGGCTCGAACACCGGCGTCACAACTTGCGCCGCTTTAGAAAGCACAGAGTTGTCACTGTCTTCGTTGCCAAATGAGCCGTCGGTACCTACCGAGTTCAAAAAGCTCAGAATCGCCACCACAATCACGATGGTTTTACCTGCGCCAAGAACAAAACGTTTCAGCTTCTGCCAGGTTTTGATCAGCACGTTTTGCAGCGTAGGCACTTCGTAATCCGGCATCTCCATCACCAGATTGTCACTCGAACCCGGGAACAACGTTTTCTTCAGTACCCAACCAGTAAAGACTGCCGCAACAATACCCAGCAAGTACAAGGCAAACACGACATTCTGGCCGCTTTCCGGGAAGAACGCTGCGGCAAAGAGTGCGTATACCGGCAGACGCGCACCACACGACATAAACGGAGCCATTGAGGCCGCCAGCTTGCGCTCACGCTCTTGATCAAGCGTTCGCGTTGCCATGATCGCAGGCACGTTACAGCCAAAGCCGAGTACCAGCGGGACAAATGCTTTGCCCGGCAGGCCGATTTTCTGCATCACTTTATCCAGCACAAACGCCGCGCGCGACATGTAACCTGAACTTTCTAACACCGCCAGGAACAGATACAAACAGGCGATCACCGGAATAAAGGTTGCCACGGTTTGAATACCACCGCCGATACCATCAGCCAGAATGGTGACCAGCCAGACCGGAAGATGCCCATCCAATAGATAGTGACCACCATCCACCAGCAGCGCGCCAACCCCGATATCGAAGAAGTCGATAAAAGCACTGCCTATATTGATGGAGAACATAAACATCAGGTACATAACCACGAAGAAGAATGGCACACCAATCCACTTATTGAGGACAAAGCGATCCGCTTTTTCCGTAAAGCTGTGGCTCAATTTACCTTCGCTGCGACGCACTTTCTGACAGAGTTGATGTAGATAGGTGTATTTACAATCGGCGACATGAAGGTCGATGTCCATCGCACAAAGGCGTTGTTCGTTAGCGATCTGCTCGCGGTAAGTTTGCTCGAGGCTGTTGATCACCAACAGATCGTTTTCCAGTGAGCGAATCGCCAGAGCGCGAGCAGAAACTTCCTGATCCGAAAACAGCGGAGCGAGGCGAGCGATTGACGCTTCAAAGTCATCACCGTAATTTAAATCCAGCTGTTCAAGGGCAATGCCCTGCACCACAACTTTGTGAAGTTTCTCTTTAAATTGACGAACCTGACCTTTGTTATTGGCAGACAGTGTGAACACCGGACAACCAATCGCTTTCTCGAGCTTTTTCACATCAATGGTCTGACGCTCACGCTTGAGCGCATCCATTTTGTTCAGTACCACCACCATCGGGCGGCCAAGCTCACGCAGTTGTAATGTCATATAAAGGCTGCGTTCCAGACAAGTCACATCAACCACGTTGATAATCAGGTCGGCTGGATGGGTGAGCACCGCGCGTGACGCAATGGACTCATCAATGCTGTTGCTGTCATTGCCACTGTCGAGTGCATAAATGCCCGGAAGATCGGTGAGCCGGAACTCATCACCAGAATGCTGGTAACGACCCGTCTTTTTTTCCACCGTCACACCAGCCCAGTTTCCGACTTGCTGCTTAGCGCCAGTCAGACCATTAAACAGGGTGGTTTTGCCACTGTTCGGGTTACCAACGGTTAAAACGTTATACTGCATCACGCTTTCTCCACATCAATCGCTGCGGCAATACTTTCACGTACCGCAATGGACACACCGCGCACTTCAACCTGTAATGGGTCACCCATCGGAGCGCGGCGAATCAGTGTCACCTGAGTGTTTGGCAACAATCCCATCACCATGAGTTTTTTTCGTACATCGGTAGAAAGCCCATTGAGCGCCAGAATAAGGCCGGACTCTCCCGCATTTAAATCAGACAATTTCATCGTAGCCACACGCAATCGTATTGTTAATGAGAAATATTTTTATTAATGATGCGAATCATACGCCGCGAACTTACGTCTGTAATTGTGTGAAATCAAAGATTGCACGGATTGAACCGTTATTTTTGTTAATTACCCCTCGTCAAAAACGTCAATCTTGTCTTCTACATTGACTCAGTCTCGTCTTGATGTGATCACCATCAAATCACACCGAAAGAATTATTCATAAAAATCAATAATTTAAATATAAAACAGAAATTGGCGGTTTTCTCCGGTCACGCTGGCGTTAATTTTATAAGTAAAAAAAGTCCAGGTGGTTATAGTGACTCTCGTCGACAGGGAATTGTCCCTGAGATAGAAATTCCAGAGGTGATATGGCTTAGACCATATCACTCCGGCAGCAAGCGAAGGTGTCGTTGACACCCGTGGTATAGTCCCCCCGGCTATACCACGACATTTTTTTTCTTATCTTTTCACCCCGTCAGTTCAAGACTTTCTCACTCCCGCAATACCCAATGTGCAACATCTGGATACCCTGAACCTTCGTACACAAACTGTCTCTGTTCACGTGTGTTTGAGCGTAACTAAGAATCGTCGTTGAGGGAAATGCGGTTAGGAACAGCTTGAGCTACCCGTTTACCGCTCCAGTAACGGATAGCCTTTATCAGGAAGGTGAGTAGAAGCTAGTCTCAAACCAGCTCTTTATCCTCAATAAACTGCGTCGGCGATAAACCAAAATGATGCTTAAAACGCTGGCTGAAATAGGAAGGGTCATTGAATCCACAGTCAAAAGCCACTTGCGATACTTTCGCGCCCTCCAACAGAAACTGACAGGCTCTCTCCAAGCGATATTCTGTCAGGTATTCCTTAAAAGTTTTGTCTGTCACGGTTTTAAAGCGGCGCTGTAAGCTGCGTTCTGAGACAAACAACTGCTTGGCGGCTTCGGAGGTACTAAATTCAGCATCGGCATAATGCTTCGCGATCAACATGTCGACTTTAGCCAGCCACTGTTTGTCTTCCAAGTCTGAACTTGTCACTGCACTGAGCGCACTCTGCTCGGTTTGTTCTTCATCACAAGCCTGAGGCCAGGATAATTCCACCAGATTGCGTTCAGAAGAAGAAAAGACCACCAACTCCCCTCCGGAGACTTCTACCAACTGATTCAGAGAGACCGTCTGGTTGTCGCCAGATGCCACCATGAGAGATGACAAATCAGCGCCAGCGTCACCGCAATCAATCAAAGCGATAACGATGCGTTGCTCTCTGACTCGGCATTGAATTGTCAGAGTCTGATTGCGATACAAGCGCTTAATGGCATGAGCAAAAAGCGTGTTGAATATAATGTCCACGCCCCAATGCTTGAGCGCGGCAGCGGGAAGAGCTTCTGTGCAGTGGCGTTCAACTTTAATACCCGCCGCGGCAAACTCAGTCACCCATCCGGCCAACACCGTGTCAATCACATCCAGCATGTCGTGTTGCGCCAATTGAGGATGGTCATCTTTACCCAACACATGCAGCTGCTCAAAATCAGCCAGCAACGTCTCTGCAGTCAGCTTAAGTTCCTGCACCTGACCAGATTGCGCCTGACGAATCAATGCCATTAACGAAGGCTTCATTCCACGCAGCAATTTCTCCAGCCATAAATGGCGAACTTGGATCTGCTTGCGCAGCTGCTGATTGTTGCTTAATACCGCTTTGCTTTGGTGACGCATTTGGTTGGTTTTCAGCACCACCTGCTCTTTTAGCTCCCGGTTCATGGACGAAATGATACGTGAACGCCACCAGCTGAACAGAATCACGATCGCAATAAAGCCCACTGCATAAATGGTAATAGCAAGATTCGACAGGTACCAAGGTTTAAGTACTGTGAACGAAAGGCTGTCGCTCTGAGGCGGCATAAGATAGGCGTTCGCACTGCGTATGGATAACAGGTACTCACCAGGCATCAGTTGATCGAGTGCCAACTGTGTACCTTCTAAAGGCTGCCACTGCTCATTGTTCAGGCGAAACTCCAGCATTTGACTGCGCGCCTCAGGCAAAGCACCAAACTGAAAACTGACCGGACTGCCATAAGTCAACGCGATTTGTTCGGCGTTGCGGCTTCCCACCCGCAATGGACGATAGTCGACACTGATCTGACTGAAAATAAGCGGCGATGGTGGCAGCGTCGACTCGGCTAGCTCTTTGGCAGAGGCCTTGACTAAACCAAGCGTCGATGAAAACAGTAACGTTTCACTGACTGATGAACGGCCGGAAGTGCACACCCCGGTACGCAGCTCATTGCTCACCAACCCATAAGGTGTCCCGAAATGTTTTTTGATCGCCCCATTGGGGTCGTAAAGCGTAATCCCTTTGGACGAGCCTAACCACATGCCTTCACTGGTTTTAAGAATACATTTCAGACGGATGTTGTCATCAATCAGCGGCAGCGGTTCAATACCCGTCTCCGGATGAAGGAAATGACGTCGAAACGCGCCGTAAGTGCTGATAAACCACACCTCCCCACTCGCGCTCTCTTCGATGTCGATATTGGCGCCGTAAGCCGCACTCGCTTTGTCATAGCTGATTTGCTGGTTTGCCAGCGTATAAATGCCGTGATCCGTGCCGATGAGTAAGCCTGAGCTTTTCGTCGCCTTCAACGCGGTTACCTTGGACGTTTTGGCTGCTGCGGACATCCAGTCTGAGCCATAATCGGTCACTTCTCCACTCTTCAAATTCAACGACCACAGCGAGCTGTCGCTGCTTCCCCAAAGGACACTGTTGCTATCGAGTTCCAGATGCTGAATAGGTTTACGCAACAGGTCATTTGAATTAACGGCAACCGCCCCTTCCGACCGATTGAGGATGTATGAGTAAAGTCCTTGATTAGTCGCCAACCACAATTGTTCCCCCGTTTGGACCAAGTCATTGACACCATCCGGGTATATTCTCTGCTTGCGAAACCCTTTGAGGAAGTGAATCAGATACAGGCCATCTGAACGACTCATCAAAAACTGCCGCCCCTGATTGATCGAAAACAGATGCTTTATCTCTGTTTCCAAACTCGGCGCATCAATATCACGATTCAAAACACGGGTAAATTTCTGACTAAAACGAGAGAAATAGCGGATGCCTTTATCCGTCGCAATCCAGATCCCCCCTTGCTTGTCGTTGACTAACGAGTAAATTCGCCCGCTCGATAAGCCGTAGTCGTCTGCATTGTTGCCTTCCAATTTAACTGTGTTGCCCGTTTCAACGGAGTGGACCAAGAGACCGTTGTCGGTGCCAATCCAATATTCACTCTCAGTTTCAACGATAGAAAATACCGGAGCATTCCCGACTTTTTGCGGCTCTTGTTCCGGATGATTAATATCGATTAGCAATGCGCCATCGTCGGTTCCGACAACAAGCTGATCACGCCGGCGAGACATAAACATAGTCTCAACATAATCTTTTCCCGAACGTTGAACATGGGAAAAACTTTGCCCATTGGAAAGATAAACCCCGGCATTGGTCGCCAGTACCCATTTGGTGTAAATCATTTGTGCATCATTCACGACCACTTTACTGGCCTGATTGAGCTGAAAAAGCGTCATCAGAGAATAGGTTTGAAATTCCCCGGTTGCGATGTGGTAAGTGTAGAAATGGGTTTCGTCCGTGAGCCAGATGTAGCCTGCCGATGCCCCAATCTTTTCGATTGTTATCCCCGGCGTGAGGCTGAATACCAGTTCGGGTTCACCAGGAGGGACGGTGCGATAGAGTTCATTATCCATGAACGTCCAAAATGCATTCTGCGCATAGGCGAGTTGTTGTGGATTACCAGCAAGCAGAGAGCCTCGGCGTGGCAGTACATTTTGGCCGTCATAGAAGACAACCCGGCCGTGCACGTCGTGAATCCAGATTCCACCCTCATCACCCAGGAACAGCTCCTGAGCAATAAACACCTTGCCTTGCGACAACGTCGGCAACGGATAAAAGATAGATGGGCTTTTATCCTGCGCATTGATAGCGAATGTGAAGAGCGCTGACAGCAGGCTCAGGAGGAGCAATAATCGGGACAAAGCGGTTCCTTCAGCAACAAAAAGAAATGCCTGACGCCTTATTATTGAATAGTTAATTTGCGGCGCTAATTATAGCGTATTCTAGCCTTTCAGCGCCGCATGTGTACTTTCGTATTCATTAAATCTTGGTTTTTCTAGCTTGGATCACAGGAACAGATCACAAAAAAACCTTTCTTCTATCCTCTACTGTGACAAGCATTGAGCGTAACTGTCACTCAGTTGGTGCAGGAACGCAAAATAGCTTCCGGCTTTCACCGGAACTTGAGTGCCGAGCGGATCCAGCACACCGATGTGCGCGTGACTGCCTCGCACAACCGTTTCAATCACAGCAGGTTGAAACTGAGGTTCTGAGAAGACACATTTTGCCTGATTCTCAGCCAGAGATTTGCGGATCGCTATCAGTGTTTTAGCACCCGGTTTGCGATCCGGGCTAACGGTAAAGTGGCCCAAATTATTCAAGCCATAACGTTGCTCGAAATAGTCATACGCATCGTGAAATACGTAGTACGGCACCGACTTAACGTCAGCAAGTTGAGTACGTATCGCGCTGTCGGTTTCATCTGCTTGCTGAAGAAAGCGCTCTAAGTTGCTCGCATATTGCTTGGCATGTTCTGGATCCGTTTCACTCAGACGCTGCGCGATCGCGGCCGCCACCTGTTTGGCTTGTTCAATTCCCAGCCAGAAGTGCGGATCATGAGTGCCATGATGATGGTGGCCATCATCATGCCCATGTTCGAGTTCTTCTGCACTGTAGGCGCGCAGATTGAGATCCGGAATACTGCTTAAGGTCAGCACGTTTGGATGACTACTCAACACTTTTTCCAGAAAAGGCTCTAAGTCCGGGCCAAACCAGATAACCAGCGAAGCCTGATGAATACGCTTTACATCTGATGGGCGAAGCGCATAATCATGCGGCGAAGCATTCGCAGACAACAACACATCAGGCTCAGACACTTCTGCCGTTAACTCATGGGTAATCATCTGAATTGGTTTTATGCTCGTGAGAATATCACTTGCCCAGGCCGAGCATGACGCGGTGACAAGTACAGTTAGTAAAGCAAATCTGGTTAGCATGATGGAGTTTTCTCAAGCTGTAGCGTTCATCGTTCCGAAATGTTACATTATAACATTACTAAAATGCAAATGAGTTCCTTTCATGTCACCGCTTATTGAATTGCAAGATATCTGTGTTGAGTTTGATCAACGCAGAGTTCTGGATAATGTCAGCTTGTCGATTGCTCGAGGCAAGATAACAACGCTGATTGGCCCCAATGGAGCGGGTAAGTCTACGCTGGTTCGTGTATTACTGGGTCTGCATAGTCAGGATTCCGGCACGATTACCCGTGCGAAAAATCTCAAAATTGGTTACGTGCCGCAGAAGCTCAAGCTTAACGATACTTTACCGCTGACGGTAAAACGTTTTTTGCAGCTTGCCGGCAAATACAGCAAGCAGGAACTTAACGATGCCCTGCGTCTGGTTGGTGCTGAACATCTGCTCAACTTCGACATGCACAAGTTATCGGGTGGTGAAAACCAACGCATTCTGATTGCGCGCGCACTGTTACAACGCCCTGATCTGCTGGTGCTCGACGAACCCGCGCAAGGCGTGGATGTGCAGGGTCAAATCGACCTGTACGATTTAATCAACACCATTCGTCTGCGTTTTGGTTGCGCGGTCTTCATGGTGTCGCACGATTTGCACCTGGTGATGGCAAAAACAGACGATGTTATCTGTCTGCATCACCATATTTGCTGTTCAGGCGCGCCCGCCGATATTACGCAGCACCCAAGTTACATCGCCCTGTTTGGTCATCGTAGTCGAGAGACGCTGGCGTTTTATCATCATCATCACGATCACCATCATCATGATCTTGCGGGTCAACCAGTCAAAGGTGACGCGCAACAATGTTCCCATCATTCACATGGTCACCATCAACATGATTGAGTTTTTGCTTCCTTCGGTGCTGGCTGGCATCGGTATTGCCTTAATTGCCGGGCCACTGGGTTCGTTTGTCGTCTGGCGCCGTATGGCCTATTTTGGCGACACGCTAGCTCACGCTTCTCTTTTAGGATTGGCATTGGGCTTTCTGCTCGACATTAACCTTTATCTGGCACTGCTGGTCTGCTGCTTGGGCTTGGCTGTTATTCTGGTCACAATGCAGCGCCAACAACTGGTGGCAACAGACACTCTGCTGGGTATTCTGGCCCACAGTTCGTTATCTCTCGGCCTGATTGCGGTGAGTTTCCTCGACAATGTCCGTATCGACCTGATGAGCTACTTGTTTGGTGACTTACTGGCGGTGAGCCCTAGCGATTTAGTGTTTATCTGGAGTGGGGTTATCGCTGTCGGTATCGCCGTCTATCTTTTTTGGTGCCCTTTGCTTTCGACCAGTGTTAACGAAGAGTTGGCACAAGTGGAAGGCATCAATACGGATTTAATGCGTCTGATTTTGATGCTGCTGATCGGTTTGGTGATTGCCGTAGGCATGAAGTTTGTCGGAGCACTGATCATGACTTCGCTGATGATTATCCCGGCTGCAACCGCTCGCCGTTTAGCTAGGACGCCAGAACAAATGGCGCTGTTTGCTTCCAGCATCGGTATTTTCTGTGTGCTGTCAGGCCTGACGCTGTCTTGGCAATTCGACACTCCGGCCGGGCCTTCGGTTGTCGTCAGCGCTACAGCGATGTTTATGCTCAGTCACTTCTTTAAACGCGCTTAACCGTCATCTCTGCTGATTCGCAGACAATAAAAAACCCGGGTTAAGCCCGGGTTTTTCTATCAAGCAGTCTTACTTACCAGCCAGTCACTTCACGCAGTGCTTTGCCGATGTCTGCCAGACTTTTTACAGTTTTCACGCCAGCTGATTCCAGCGCAGCAAATTTCTCATCTGCTGTACCTTTACCGCCAGAAATGATTGCGCCAGCGTGGCCCATGCGTTTACCTGGAGGAGCAGTTACACCTGCGATGTAAGAAACCACTGGTTTAGTTACGTTCGCTTTGATGAATGCCGCCGCTTCTTCTTCCGCAGTACCACCGATTTCGCCAATCATAACGATTGCTTCAGTTTCTGGGTCTTCCTGGAACAGTTTCAGGATATCGATGAAGTTTGAACCTGGGATTGGGTCACCACCGATACCAACACATGTTGACTGGCCAAAGCCTTCGTCAGTGGTCTGTTTCACCGCTTCGTACGTCAGAGTACCAGAGCGAGAAACGATACCTACTTTACCTTTCTTGTGAATGTGACCAGGCATGATACCGATCTTACATTCATCAGGCGTAATCACACCCGGACAGTTAGGACCGATCATGCGAACGCCGGTTTCTTCCAGCTTCACTTTCACATCGATCATATCAGTCGTAGGAATACCTTCAGTGATTGTGACGATCAGTTGAATACCTGCATCGATCGCTTCCAGAATCGCATCTTTACAGAATGGTGCCGGAACGTAGATTACCGTTGCTGTCGCGCCAGTCGCTTCTACCGCTTCTCGTACGGTATTGAATACTGGTAGGCCCAGGTGAGTTTGACCACCTTTACCAGGAGAAACGCCACCAACCATTTGCGTGCCGTAAGCGATCGCTTGCTCAGAGTGGAATGTGCCTTGACCACCGGTGAAACCTTGACAGATTACTTTGGTGTCTTTGTTAATTAGTACAGACATTATTTGCCCTCCGCAGCAGCAACAACTTTCTGAGCTGCGTCAGTTAGCGACTCAGCTGCAATGATATCCAGACCTGACTTAGCCAGTACATCGCGACCCAAGTCAGCGTTAGTACCTTCAAGACGAACAACAACTGGTACAGTTACACCGACTTCTTTTACTGCGCCGATGATACCTTCTGCGATCATGTCACAACGTACAATACCGCCGAAGATGTTAACCAATACCGCTTTCACGTTGTCATCAGACAGGATGATCTTGAATGCTTCTGCAACGCGCTCTTTCGTTGCGCCGCCGCCTACATCCAGGAAGTTTGCAGGTTTGCCGCCGTGCAGGTTAACAATGTCCATGGTACCCATTGCCAGACCAGCACCGTTGACCATACAACCAACGTTGCCATCGAGTGCTACGTAGTTCAGTTCCCACTGAGCCGCGTGCGCTTCACGAGCATCTTCTTGTGAAGGATCGTGCATTTCACGCAGTTTTGGCTGACGGTACATCGCGTTTGAGTCGATGTTAATCTTACCATCCAGACACAGTAGGTTGCCTTCTGCGGTGATCACCAGTGGGTTGATTTCCAACAGTGCCAAGTCGTATTGAGCAAACATTTGGCCCAGACCCATGAAGATTTTCACGAACTGTTTGATCTGGTCGCCTTCAAGGCCCAGTTTGAAAGCCAGTTCACGGCCTTGGTATGCCTGAGGCCCTACCAGTGGATCGATCGCTGCTTTGTGAATCAGTTCTGGCGTCTCTTCTGCCACTTTCTCGATTTCCACACCACCTTCAGTTGATGCCATGAAAACGATACGGCGAGTTGCACGGTCTACAACCGCACCTAGGTACAGTTCGTTCGCGATGTTTGATGCTTCTTCAACCAGAATTTTTGCTACAGGTTGACCGTTAGCATCTGTTTGGTATGTAACCAGGTTTTTACCCAGCCATTTTTGAGCAAACTCTTTAACACCTTCTTTGGTGTCGTGCAGTTCTACGCCGCCCGCTTTACCGCGGCCACCAGCGTGAACCTGACACTTTACAACTTTCTTAGCAGTGCTGATGCGGCCAGCAGCTTCGAAAGCTTCTTGTGGAGTATCACATGCGTAGCCTTCTGGTACAGGCAAACCGAATTCTGCAAACAGCTGTTTGGCTTGGTATTCATGCAAATTCATTGTTTTATTCCGTTTGTATATTTTTATTCCATAGAGCCCATTGAATGGCTGAGCTTTACGTATGTAGGGTTACTCTTGAGCGAGCAGCCAATTGGCCTAAACCGGGCCGGATGTTGAGCGAATCCGGCCCTTTAGCCTCAACGCTTAGTTCACTAAGCGCCTCAGCATTACACGTCTAACAGCAGACGTGTTGGATCTTCCAGCAGTTCTTTCACTGTCACCAGGAAGCCTACAGACTCACGGCCGTCAATCAGGCGGTGGTCGTAAGACAGTGCTAGGTACATCATCGGCAGAATTTCAATCTTGCCGTCAACAACCATCGCGCGATCCTGGATCTTGTGCATACCAAGAATAGCTGCTTGAGGTGGGTTGATGATTGGCGTTGACATCAGTGAGCCAAACACACCACCGTTAGTGATAGTGAAGTTACCACCAGTCAGTTCTTCAACCGTCAGTTTACCGTCGCGACCTTTGATCGCCAGATCCTTGATACCTTTTTCAATCTGAGCCATACCCAGCGTATCGGAATCTTTCAGTACCGGCGTGACCAGACCACGTGGCGTTGATACCGCGATGCTGATATCAAAGAAGTTGTGGTAGACGATGTCGCTGCCGTCGATAGACGCGTTGACTTCAGGGTAACGTTTCAGCGCTTCGGTGACCGCTTTCACGTAGAAAGACATGAAACCAAGGCGGATACCGTGTTTCTTCTCAAACACATCCTGGTACTGCTTACGCAGATCCATGATTGGCTTCATGTTCACTTCGTTGAAGGTCGTCAGCATTGCCGTGCTGTTCTTCGCTTCCAACAGACGTTCAGCAACACGTTTACGCAGACGAGTCATCGGTACGCGTTTTTCGCTGCGAGCAGCTACAGGAGCTGGCGCTGCAACTTCTTGTGCTGCCGCTGGCGCTGATTTACCAGCTGCCAGGTAAGCTTCGATGTCTTCACGAGTAATGCGACCACCAACACCCGTGCCCTTCACTTGACCCGCTTCCAGATTGTGCTCAGCCAACAGACGGCGAACCGCTGGGCTTAGTGCATCGCTGGTTTCTTCAGTCAATGTCGCTTTGTGGCGTTTGTCTGGAGAAGATTCAGTTGCGCTTGTCGTGTCAGTCGTTGGTTCACCAGCTACCGCACCAGGTTTTAGGCGAGCCAGTAGCTGTTTAGACAGTACGGTCGCGCCTTCTTCTTCCAGAATCGCTTCCAGTACACCCGCTTCCGGTGCCGGAACTTCCAGAACTACTTTGTCGGTTTCGATTTCAACGATTACTTCGTCACGTGCAACAACGTCACCTGGTTGTTTATGCCATGTCGCTACGGTTGCGTCTGCTACTGATTCAGGTAAATCTGGAACCAGAATTTCAACTGTCATATCTGTGTCTTCCTTTTAGTTCTAGTTCTTAAGCTAGGGTCAGAGCGTCTTCAACCAACGCTTTCTGTTGTTTCAAGTGTACCGACATATAACCGACTGCTGGTGAAGCAGAAGCCGGGCGGCCCGCATATTTCAGTTCTGCACCCGCTGGGATAGCGGCACGGAAATTGTGTTGGCTACAGTACCAGGCGCCTTGGTTTTGAGGCTCTTCCTGACACCAAACGTAATCAACAGCATTCGTGTATTGTGCAATCGCAGCCTGTACTTCATCCATTGGGAATGGGTACAACTGTTCAACACGGACAATCGCGACATCGTCTTGCTCGTTGCTGCGGCGTTGTTCCAGCAGGTCGTAGTAAACCTTACCTGAACAGAATACAACACGTTTCACTTTCGCCGGGTCTAGGTTATCCACTTCTGGAATCGCTGGCAGGAAGGTACCTTCAGCCAGATCTTCAAGCGTTGAAACACACAGAGGATGACGAAGCAGTGATTTTGGCGACATCACGATCAGTGGGCGACGCATCTTACGCACAACCTGACGACGCAGCATGTGGTAAACCTGCGCTGGCGTCGATGGAACGATAACTTGCATGTTTTGCTCTGCGCAAAGTTGCAGGTAACGCTCAAGACGTGCCGATGAGTGCTCTGGACCTTGACCTTCGTAACCATGAGGTAACAGCATCGTCAGGCCACACAGACGTGCCCATTTTTGCTCACCAGAAGAGATGAACTGGTCAATAACAACCTGAGCGCCGTTGGCAAAATCGCCAAACTGAGCTTCCCAAATTGTCAGACCACCTGGCTCCGCAGTCGCGTAGCCGTATTCAAATGCCAGTACTGCTTCTTCAGACAGTACAGAGTCGATCACTTCAAATGGACCCTGATTGTCATGAATGTTGCTCAGAGGGACATAAGTGCTCGCATCACTCTGATTATGCAGTACTGAATGGCGGTGGAAGAACGTACCACGGCCAGAATCCTGACCTGAAATACGAATGCGCTTGCTGTCATCAACCAGCGTCGCATATGCCAACGTTTCCGCCATACCCCAGTCAAGGAGCTTCTCGCCAGATACCATCGCAACGCGATCGTTGTAGATTTTCTCTACGCGGCTTTGTAGCTTGTGACTTTCAGGGTACTGGCACAGACGTTGGCCCAATTCTTTCAGGCGCTCAATTGGGTATTGGCTCTGCCAGTCTTCATTCCAGTCATGGCCAAGGTAAGGTGACCAGTCAACAGAATGCATCGCCATAGGACGCCACTCTTTCACCACGACTTCGCCGCGATCCAGTGCGTCACGATATTCGTTCACCAACTGAGTGGCGGTTTCGATATCGCTTTCTTGACGATCAATCAGAACATCTGCATACAACTTACGAGGGGTTGGATGCTTTTTAATTTTCTGATACATCAGAGGCTGAGTTGCGTTTGGCTCATCCGCTTCGTTGTGACCATGACGGCGGTAACAAACCAGGTCAATCACAACATCGCGTTTAAATTCGTTGCGGTAATCCAACGCCAGACGAGTAACGAAAGCCACGGCTTCCGGATCATCGGAATTAACGTGGAAAATCGGAGCCTGAACCATTTTCGCAATGTCAGTACAGTACATGGTTGAACGTGTATCGCGTGGGTTGGATGTCGTAAAGCCAACTTGGTTGTTGACAACAATACGCACTGTACCACCGACGCAGTAACCACGAGCAAGAGACATGTTGAATGTCTCAGCAACCACACCCTGACCTGCCACAGCCGAGTCACCGTGAATAGTGATAGGCAGTACTTTGCTACCGTCATCATCGCCCAAGCGATCCTGACGAGCACGTACCGAGCCCATAACTACCGGGTTAACGATTTCCAGGTGAGATGGGTTGAATGCCAGTGCTAAATGCACATCACCACCGGGAGTTGCGAAATCAGCTGAGAAGCCTTGGTGATATTTAACGTCACCCGTACCCCACGTTTCGTCGTGCTTGCCGGCAAATTCGTCAAACAGGTCTTGTGGTTTCTTACCGAGAACGTTAACCAACATGTTCAGACGACCGCGGTGAGCCATACCGATTACGACTTCACGCATACCCGTTTTACCGGCATGGCGAATCAGCTCTTTGGTCATTGGAAC
Source organism: Vibrio sp. LQ2 (assembly GCF_023920125.1). Lineage (NCBI taxonomy): Bacteria > Pseudomonadati > Pseudomonadota > Gammaproteobacteria > Vibrionales > Vibrionaceae > Vibrio > Vibrio sp. LQ2. The sequence goes on along the minus strand of NZ_CP085308.1, from coordinate 89,368 downwards.
CATAGCGTCACCGCCTTCCAGAGAGAAGCGTTTTGCGCCTGGGAATTTCGCGCCAAGGTAGCGCTCAAGACCTTCTGCAGCAGTCAGTTCTTCGAGGAAAGTGCGTTTTTCATCTAGGGTAAAGGATGGCTGGCCTACTACTGGCTCCAGACGTTGTTGAATCCAACGTTTTTGCTCAGTGTCAGTCATGTGCATGTACTCTGCACCGATCGATCCGCAATAGATTTTATTGAGGGATTGATAGATGTCTTTCAACTTCATGGTTTCTTTGCCAATCGCAAACGAACCTACGTTGAAAGTCTCTTCCATGTCATCTTCGGTGAGATTGTGGAATGAAGGGTCCAATTCCGCCACGGTCGGGCGTTTCCACAAACCTAGAGGGTCCAATTGCGCAGCTTCGTGACCGCGGAAGCGGTACGCGTTGATAAGCTGCAGTACTTTTACTTGTTTTGCATCGACTTCAGGATCACTAACTTGGACATTGTAATGCTTTGTCTCTTGAGCGAGTCGTCGGAAGTAGTCACGGACACGTGAGTGCGGTTGTTCAACCACATTGTCGGGTTGCGCAGGCAGCCCTTCAAAAACACGTTTCCACTCCTCACTTACCAGATCGGGATCACTTAGATACAGTTCGTAGAGATCTTCTACATAAGTTGCATTGGCGCCAGCCAAGTGTGAAGACTCGAGCCATGCCTTCATCACGCCGTTGTGCATTATTTTCCCTTAACCAGTAGTTTTCACGTTTGCTTCGGTCTACGCCGAGCTATTAAAGGCAGGCCCGAAGGCCTGCAATTTTTTATCTATTAAACCGAGCGATTAACCAGCATCGACTTGATGTGACCGATAGCTTTCGTAGGGTTTAATCCTTTAGGACAAACACTTACACAATTCATGATGCCATGGCAACGAAAAACGCTAAATGCGTCATCAAGATTTGATAAGCGCTCATCTGTTGCGGTATCGCGGCTATCAATTAGCCAACGGTAAGCCGCAAGCAGACCTGCAGGACCGATAAATTTGTCTGGGTTCCACCAGAACGATGGACAAGACGTTGTACAACATGCACACATGATACATTCGTACAAGCCATCCAGATGCGCTCGTTCTTCAGGAGACTGCAGATTCTCGCGTGATGGTGGCAACGCATCATCGGCGATCAGGAACGGTTTTACTTTGGCGTAGTTGTCGTAGAACTGAGTCATGTCGACGATCAGGTCACGAACTACAGGCAGACCAGGCAGAGGACGAATCACAATTTTGCCGCCTTTCAGAGCAGACAACGGAGTGATACACGCCAGGCCGTTTTTACCGTTCATGTTCAAGCCATCCGAACCACACACACCTTCACGGCATGAGCGGCGGAACGCGATGGTAGGATCCTGCTCTTTCAGAAGAATCAGAGCGTCAAGGACCATCATATCCGAGCCTTCTTCCACTTCAAGCACATAGTCTTTCATGTAAGGCTTTTTATCTACATCCGGATTGTAGCGGTACAGAGAGAAATTCAATTTCATCGTTCAGTCCTCCCTTAGTACGTACGTACTTTTGGTGGGAATGCTTCGCGGTGAACCGGTGACATGTTAACGTCACGCTTGCTCATCTGCTCAGTTTCCGGGTTGTAGATTGAGTGGCACAGCCAGTTTGCATCGTCACGTTCAGGGAAGTCGAAACGAGCATGCGCGCCACGGCTTTCTGTACGGTAGTTCGCCGCCACAGCAGTAGAGAATGCAGTTTCCATCAGGTTGTCCAGTTCCAGACATTCCACACGTTGCGTGTTGAATTCCTGAGACTTGTCAGCCAGATGTGCATCTTTCAGACGCTCACGAATCACTCGCAGTTCTTCCAGACCAGTTGCCATTGCGTCACCTTCACGGAATACCGAGAAGCTGTTTTGCATACAGCGTTGTAGGTCTTTACGGATTTGAACCGGATCTTCGCCGCCTTTACTGTTTTCCCAGCGCATGGTACGAGCCAGAGACGCTTCGATGTCAGATGCCGTTGCAGGACGAGCCTCTGCTTGTGCAGCCAGAGTTTCACCCAGATGCAGACCTGTTGCACGACCAAATACCACCAAGTCTAACAGCGAGTTACCGCCCAGACGGTTAGCACCGTGTACAGATACTGATGCAATTTCACCACAAGCGAACAGACCTTGAACGTCTGCTTCACTGCCGTCAGCCAGTTGCTTAATTGCCTGACCAGACACTTGAGTTGGTACACCACCCATCATGTAGTGGCAGGTTGGAATTACAGGGATAGGTTCTTTCACTGGGTCAACGTGTGCGAACGTACGAGACAGTTCACAGATACCAGGCAGACGTGATTCAAGAACGTCTTTGCCCAAGTGATCCAGTTTCAGTTTGATGTGTGGACCCCATGGGCCATCACAGCCACGGCCTTCACGAATTTCAATCATCATTGAACGCGCAACCACGTCACGACCCGCCAGGTCTTTCGCGTTTGGCGCGTAACGTTCCATGAAACGCTCGCCGTCTTTATTTAGTAGGTAACCACCTTCGCCACGACAGCCTTCTGTTACCAGAACACCTGCACCTGCGATACCCGTTGGGTGGAACTGCCACATTTCCATATCTTGCATCGGAACGCCGGCACGCAGCGCCATACCGACACCGTCACCAGTGTTGATGTGCGCGTTAGTAGTTGAGGCATAGATACGGCCTGCACCGCCTGTTGCCAGTACGGTTGCTTTTGCTTTGAAGTAGCAGATTTCGCCAGTTTCCATGCAAAGCGCGGTACAACCCAGAATCGCGCCGTCTTGGTTTTTCACCAAATCCAGTGCGTACCATTCAGAGAAGATCGTGGTTTTGTGTTTTACGTTCTGTTGGTAAAGCGTATGCAGCAGAGCGTGACCAGTACGGTCAGCGGCTGCCGCAGTACGTGCAGCCTGCTCACCACCAAACTCTTTAGACTGACCACCAAATGGGCGTTGGTAAATAGTACCGTTATCGAAGCGAGAGAATGGCAGACCCATTTTCTCCAGTTCGATAACAGACTCAGGGCCATTCTTACACATGTACTCAATCGCGTTTTGGTCACCGATGTAGTCTGAACCTTTTACGGTATCGTACATGTGCCATTGCCAGTCATCTTTATGAGAGTTACCCAGAGCAACGGTGATGCCGCCCTGCGCTGACACGGTGTGCGAACGAGTAGGAAAAACTTTAGAAAGCAGAGCACAAGACAGGCCTTGCTCAGAGATTTGCAGTGCAGCACGCATGCCTGCACCACCAGCACCGATTACTACGGCGTCAAATTCACGAACTGGAATAGTCACTTACGCACCCCACAATACAAATAGGCCAGAGAAGAAGTATCCGAACAGCACTGCAACCACGACAAGCTGCAGCCCGCCACGCAGTTTTGAACACTTAACGTAGTCAGTCAGTACTTGCCACAGGCCGATCCAGCCGTGGATCAGCACGCACACTAACGCCAGCATTGTGAAGACTTTGGTAAACGTGCCACCAAAGAATTGAGTCCATGAAACGTAAGAGATATCAGTGAATGCACAGAAACTTACAATATAGATGGTGTAAAGAGTCATGATGATCGCACTGGCGCGAATTAATAGGAAATCATGAACCCCATTACGACCAAATGAGGAAACGTTCTTTACCATACCCAAACCCCCGCCAATAGAGATAGAACCGCTGTTGCACCGAAAGCAACTTTTGCACTCATTGCACCCGTGTCCAGCTCCTCAAAGTGGCCAAGGTCCATAAGTAAATGACGAATACCACCAGCAATGTGGTATGACAGCGCGGTCAGAATGCCCCACAGGATAAATTTCACGAAGAAGCCATTGACGATGTCACTCGCTTCCATGAAACCTACTGGAGAGGATAATGAGATGGATAGTAACCAAAGCAAAATACCGACCGCCACAAACGTAATAACCCCCGCCACGCGGTGAAGGATAGAAGCGATTGCTGTGATCGGAAAGCTAATGGTCTGCAGATCTAAATTAACAGGTCTTGACTTTCTTTCTTTCACGGGCTTGCTCACTCAGCTCCATTGAGCATTTATAGTTATGGATGAAATTTGGCCGCAAACCTACAAAAGTTAACATTTATTCAACAAATTCCCTGCGATTACTGGAACAAAATTGTAAAATATTTGTTAACAACAAGAATGGAAACATCACCTCACTTTTATTTCCAGCCTTGAATTTATAAGGTTTTCACCAAAATTTGCTACGCCAATATACGGCTGGCAACATTCTACAACAATTGATGTAACAATTTTTGCTACACAGAACAGATTTTTAACTTTATATGTATAAAAAATCAAAGTAAGTGCACACATCAGAGGAGAAAAATTGACTTTGATTAAGATCGGACGTACAAGAATGGCACACAAACATCCTGGACGGATTAAATAATAAACAAAGGAGATTGTTATGGCAGATAAGAAAGCGACCCTTCATATCGAAGGCAAAGCGCCAATCGAACTGCCGATTATGGACGGGACTATTGGTCCTCAAGTAATCGACGTTCGTAAATTAGGCTCAAACGGATACTTTACTTTTGACCCTGGTTTTCTTGCCACTGCATCTTGTGAATCTCAAATCACTTACATCGACGGCGCCAAAGGTGTTCTGCTACACCGCGGTTTCCCCATCGATCAATTAGCCAATAACGCCGATTACTTGGAAGTGTGTTACATCCTACTTTACGGTGAAGCCCCTAATCGCAAACAGTATGAAGAGTTTAAAAAGACTGTAACTCGTCACACTATGGTTCATGAGCAAATCGCGAGCTTCTTCCACGGTTTCCGTCGTGATGCTCACCCAATGGCTGTAATGTGTGGTGTAGTAGGTGCTCTTGCGGCCTTCTACCACGATTCACTCGACATTAATAACGACACTCACCGCGAAATCGCGGCGTATCGTCTGCTATCAAAAATGCCAACACTGGCAGCAATGTGTTACAAATACTCGGTTGGTCAACCGTTTATTTACCCTCGCAACGATCTGAGCTACGCAGAAAACTTCCTGCACATGATGTTTGCAACACCATGTGAAGAGTACGAAGTAAACCCTGTGGTTGCTCGTGCGATGGATAAGATTTTCACTCTGCACGCAGACCACGAACAGAATGCGTCAACGTCAACAGTACGTCTGGCAGGTTCGTCTGGTGCTAACCCGTTCGCATGTATCGCTGCTGGTATCGCTTCTCTGTGGGGCCCGGCGCACGGTGGTGCAAACGAAGCATGTCTACGCATGCTGGAAGAAATCGGCAGTGTCGATAAGATTCCAGAGTTCGTTGAGCGTGCTAAAGATAAAGATGATCCTTTCCGCCTGATGGGCTTTGGTCACCGCGTTTACAAAAACTACGACCCACGTGCAACCGTGATGCGTGAAGCGTGTCATGAAGTATTGAAAGAACTGAGCATTCAGGATCCACTGCTGGACGTTGCAATGGAACTGGAACGCATCGCTCTGTCTGACGACTACTTCATCGAGAAGAAACTGTACCCGAACGTAGACTTCTACTCAGGCATCATCCTGAAAGCGATCGGTATTCCGGTCTCTATGTTCACCGTTATCTTCGCGATGTCTCGTACTATCGGTTGGATTGCTCACTGGAATGAAATGCACAGTGACCCAAGCAACCGTATCGGTCGTCCTCGTCAGCTTTACACTGGTGAGAAGATGCGTGATTTCGTGCCACTTTACGAGCGCGAATAACAGCCCAGATGTTTTGTGTATAACGAAAAAGAGCGAGGGAAAACCTCGCTCTTTTTTTTATTCTGTTTTTAGCTGGATTACACCGGGTTATCGATATCGATAAACTCGACGTCAAACCCGTGCTCTGCGGCCAACCACTCCCCCAGCGCTTTCACACCATAACGTTCTGTCGCATGGTGACCTGCCGAGAAGTAATGAATGTTCAGCTCACGGGCAGAATACGTCGTACGTTCCGAAATTTCACCCGAGATAAAGGCATCCATCCCCTGCGCAGCAGCAAGTTCAATGTAATCCTGACCACCACCTGAACACCAGCCAACTTTCTTAATCAACTTGTCCTTAAGTTCAGGCGCAATATGTAAAGGTTGACGCTGCAGAGTATTTGCGATTCGCTGTGCTAAGGCTTCGCCTGTGATGGCTTGTTCAAAGCAACCAAACATCGCAACCGATTGAGGATGACCTTCTAAGCCACCTTCCACCTGAATACCCAGCAATTTAGCCAGTTGAGCGTTGTTTCCGAGTTCAGGATGAATATCGAGCGGAAGATGGTAGGCCAGCAAATTGATGTCATGTTTAATCAACTGGCGAATGCGGTCGCCTTTCATTCCACGAATGGCTTCATGTTCACCTTTCCAGAAGTAACCGTGATGGACTAACAATGCGTCAGCCTTGAGTTCGATTGCTTTGTCAATCAGTGCTTTAGAAGCCGTCACACCCGTGACAATTTTTTTAATCTCTCGTCGGCCTTCCACCTGAAGGCCATTCGGACAGTAGTCTTTAATCTGTTGCGGAGACAATGTTTCATTGAGCAATGCTTCAAGCTGCAAATTATTCATCTTCTGTTCCATTGCATAATAGTAATGGCGAGGTTATAACAATTTCAGACTAAAATGTCGAAAACGATGCAGGCGGAATGATAAAAATATGGACTTAAAACAGCTGACGGAATGGGTTGCCACGACACCACCACTTTTCGAACCGTCTCCTCCCATTGTTGGGAAAACACCCTTTATTCGAAATCTCCACGCTGAATGGCCCGCTTATCAGGGCAATCAACGTCTCGGCTTCCTCTACCAGTATTTGTGTCAACAACTGTTTACTGCTACTCCACGCTACAATGCCGTATCGGAAGAGATTCAGCTCAACGATGAAGGACGAACTCTGGGGTCGATTGATTTTATTGTCAAAAATCGCAAGACCGAGCAGTACGAACACTGGGAAGTCGCCGTTAAGTTCTATCTGCTTCATCAGGGATTGTGGTACGGACCCAACGCACAAGACCGCTTAGATCTGAAACTGGCGCACATGCTTGAGCACCAACTGCCTCTTTCTGCCAGTGATGCCTTTATTGATGCCTACCCTTTGTGGGCGCATGCCGAACAAAACCTGCTCATGCAGGGACGTCTCTACATCAACCCCTTTGAACCGGAAACGGTACCATCGGATTGCCTTGGATTTGCACTCAATTCTTCGCAAATCAACGGCTACTGGTGCTATCAGGATCAACAAGACCAGATTGAAGAACCACTCTATGCACTCACTAAAGCGCAGTGGCTGACTGGCTGCAGCGATGACTCAGAGCCATACCTTGGTGGTAACGAAGGATTTGTGCACTGCCAAACGCCATCCGGACGTTTCTGGTTTATTGTGCCAAGAAGCTGGCCGCTTGCAGAGCATGAGTTGATAGAATCGGCGTAAAGAAAAAGGCGACCACAAGGTCGCCTTTGTTATTTGCATTAACAATACTTACAGTCCGGCGTCTTTAAACACCTGATTGACGATTTCCTGCGCTTCCGCTTCGATCTGTTTCAGATGTTGCTCGCCTTTGAAGCTTTCGCAGTAAATCTTATAGATATCTTCAGTACCAGACGGACGAGCTGCAAACCAGCCGTAATCCGTGGTCACTTTCAGGCCACCGATTGCAGCGCCGTTACCCGGAGCATGCGTCAAACGCGCGGTAATCGGGTCACCTGCCAAAGTCTGAGCAGAAACCATCTCAGCTGAGAGCTTTTTCAGCACCTCTTTTTGCGGGCCATTCGCGACAGCCTGAATACGGTTGTACTGCGATTCGCCGTGCTTTGCGGCCAGTTCATCGTAGTATTGTTGTGGGTTCTTACCCGTCACAGCGGTGATTTCCGCCGCAAGCAGACACAAGATGATGCCGTCTTTGTCCGTTGACCAAGGCGTACCATCTTTGCGCAGGAACGATGCTCCGGCGCTCTCCTCACCACCAAAACCGAATTTGCCACTGTACAGGCCATCAACAAACCATTTAAAGCCCACTGGCACTTCGCACAGTTCACGGCCAAGATCGGCCACCACTTTATCAATCATCGCGCTTGATACCAGCGTCTTACCAACCGCTACATCTTTACCCCATCCGTCACGGTGACGGTAGAGATAATCGATACACACCGCCAGGAAGTGGTTTGGGTTCATCAGACCTTTTGGTGTCACGATGCCATGACGGTCATAGTCCGGGTCGTTACCAAATGCCAGATCGTATTCATCTTTCAGCGCCAGTAGGCCCGCCATCGCGTAAGGCGACGAGCAGTCCATACGCACCACGCCGTCTTTATCCAGTGACATAAACTGGAAGGTTGGATCAATCGCTTCACTCACTAAAGTGAGGTTCAGATTGTACGCCTGACCGATTTGACGCCAGTAATCAATACCGCTGCCGCCGAGCGGATCCACGCCCAGCTTCAAATTGGCTTTTTGAATCGCAGCCATATCAACCACATTGACCAGATCGTCAATGTAAGGCTTCACCAAATCAACTTGTTTAAAAAGCGGTGAGGCTTTAGCGTCGGTGATCGACACACGTTTTACGCCGCTCAAGCCTTCGGCAATCAGTTGGTTGGCGCGGTTTTCAATCGCCTGAGTCAGTTCACCTTCCGCCGGACCACCGTGCGTCGGGTTATATTTGATGCCACCGTCTTGCGGCGGGTTATGTGATGGCGTGATCACGATGCCGTCGGCTTTTTCAGCATGTTTCAGGTTGTGGGTCAGAATCGCATGTGAAATACCCGGCGTTGGCGTGTAACCATTATCTTGCTGCACAACCACTTCGATGCCATTGGCGACCAACACTTCAATCACGCTGCTGAATGCCGGTTCAGACAGGGCATGAGTGTCTTTACCGACAAAGATTGGGCCGGCAGTACCTTGAGCGGCACGCACTTCAACCACCGCCTGCGCGATGGCCAGAATATGATTTTCGTTGAAGGTGGTTTTGTCTGCGCTGCCACGATGGCCAGAAGTGCCGAACTCTACTTTATGTTTCGGATTGCTTGGGTCTGGCTGAAGAAGGTAGTAGTTTGCAACAAGTGCAGGAATATTATGCAGGTCTTGCTGTTGGGCTTTTTGTCCTGCACGCGGGTGCATTGCCATAAAGACATCCTTTCAAAATATAACGACAAATAAAAAACCTCATAATACGCAGTTTGGTTTGCATATTATGAGGTTTCAATCAGACTTTTCGTGCTCGATTGGTACAAATCAAATCGATTGGGTCACTTTCTCAATAATGTCTGCCGGGAAGTTCATGCGAATCATGACTTGCTCAATCATCTGCTGTTTGCGGCTGGTGTTATTGTTGGTGATGACCCAAAACGGTGTATTTGGAATCGCTTTAGGTTTAGTCGTTTGACCACTTGCCAGCAGGGTTTGCTCGTTATCAGCAAAGTAAACGCGCTTACGGCCTTTCACCAGCGTCGCTTCAGAAAAAGCAGCAGCATCGATGCGATGAAGAGTAGAAAGAACCAGCATAAAACGATCAACCGCTTTTTTCAGACCGGCAAATTCGTCTGAAATCAAAAGAGAGCGCATTTCTTTTACGCCATCCAGTTTCGTTTCCTGACCAGCATCTTTACTCACCACTATACCTTTAGGCACCGCTGATGCCTTAGGAGCAACAGATGCGCTTTGGCCATCCACGTTCAACAGGCGGCGCAGAATATCCGATGCGCTCTCACCAATGTGAAGGGTTTGACCTGCAATGTAACGGTATAGATCTTCATCAACCTCAATTGTTTTCATTCGCTTTTCACAATCTCAATGTTTAAACTCTGGGGGATTATAGCGAGATCTTTGCCGAGACTCTACGTTAAACCCATTACTAATAAGATAAAATGTCAGCACTTCTGAATTACAAACTTGAAGGTGAGGGTCACACCGTTGTTTTGATCCACGGTCTGTTTGGCAGTCTGGACAACCTCGGGCTACTGGCTCGCGACCTGAAAAACGACCACCAGGTCCTGAGTATCGACCTGCGTAATCACGGTCAGTCGTTTCATTCGGATGAACATAATTACGCACTGATGGCCGCCGACGTGGATCAATTGTTGACCGATCTGAACGTTCAACAAGCGACCATCATCGGCCATTCCATGGGTGGCAAAGTCGCAATGAAACTGGCTGACATCGCCGACGACAAAGTCGCCCAATTAGTCATTCTGGATATGGCGCCAGTCGCCTACACCGAACGACGCCACGAAAATGTGATTGCCGGACTTGAAGCCGTGTTGGAACAAAAGCCTTCATCACGCAGCGAAGCCATGGCGATTTTAGCCAAACATGTTGAAATTGATGGTGTGCGCCAGTTTTTGGGTAAATCGATGATGAATCAGGACAGTGTGATGGTGTGGCGTTTTAACGTCGCCGCGCTTAAAGCCAATTACGCCTATATTATGGGCTGGGAGCCTATCGCACGCTGTGACACCCCAACCTTATTTATTAAAGGCGGCGACTCCAACTATCTGACCGCCGAACATCAGCCACAAGTGCAGGCACAGTTCAGCCAAGCCAAAGCGCATGTCATTGCCAATACGGGTCACTGGTTACATGCTGAAAAGCCGACTGAAGTGCTGCGCGCGATTCGCAAATTTATCCTGTGAGGCAGCCCGCCTCACAGAGCAACCAGAGCGATTTTCTCTTCAAACAAGTGTGAAATCGGTTCTCATCCGCGCATTAACTTTGCCGTTTAACAATGGTATAGTGCGCGCAAGCAAATTGGCATAAAGGATAACCATGCTGTACGACTACATGAACATGCTCGAGTCCATCGGACTTGATCTGCTTTTTGCGTCTATTTTCTTCCTTATCGGGATGGCAATTAAAGACGTGTTAAAACAAGGTAATGTTCCGGCATTTGGCCGTCGTATTGTATGGCTTGTTCTGTTTTTAGGTTGTGCTGGCTTTATTGCCAAAGGCATTATCCAACTTAGTTGGGAAGGGACTGGCTTGGGCTGATGCCTGAGCGTTCAACCACCCGCCAACCCATTACAATTTAAAGGTAAAGACTCTATGGCAAGTGTAGGTATCTTTTTTGGTAGCGATACAGGTAACACCGAAGCTATTGCAAAGATGATTCAAAAACAACTCGGTAAAAAACTTGTTCACGTTCAAGATATCGCAAAAAGCAGCAAAGAAGACATCGACAACTTCGATCTGCTGCTGCTTGGTATCCCGACTTGGTATTACGGTGAAGCGCAATGTGACTGGGATGACTTTTTCCCAGAACTAGAAGCGATTGACTTCTCAACCAAGCTGGTTGCTATCTTTGGTTGTGGTGACCAAGAAGATTATGCAGAGTACTTCTGTGATGCGATGGGCACGGTACGTGACATCGTAGAAGCGAAAGGTGCAACGGTGGTTGGTCACTGGTCAACAGAAGGCTACGAGTTTGAAGCATCAAAAGCGCTGGTTGATGAGAACCACTTCGTGGGTCTGTGTATCGATGAAGACCGCCAGCCAGAACTGACTGAAGAGCGCGTAACCAAATGGGTTAAACAAGTTTACGAAGAGATGTGTCTGGCTGAACTTGAAGACTGATTAATGACAAACCCCCGGCTATGGCTGGGGGTTTTGCTTTCTGGACTACCAGAGAATCCTGCCAATCAGTGGCGCAATCAGTACGGTCACCATACCGGCAATCATCATCACCACACTCGATACCACCCCTTCCGAATTACCAATCTGATACGCTTTGGCGGTTCCCGCACCGTGAGCAGAAGCCCCCAAACTGGCGCCTTTGCCAAGGCGGGAGCGAATCGACAGCACGGTGAGAACGACTTCGCCCACCGCCATACCAATCACCCCAGTCAGCACCACAAACAGCGCCGTCAGATCGCTCTGACCACCAATCGATTTGGTCGCTTCAACGGCAAAAGGCGTCGTAATCGAGCGCATGGCCAAGCTCCGCTGCAACAGTTCCGGCAGCTCCAGCCAACGGGCGAGTAATACGGTCGAGCCGACCGCCACGACCACAGAAACCATCACCCCAACAAAAAGTGACAACCAGTGGCGTTGAATCAAATGGCGGTTGTCGTACACCGGAATTGCAAATGCCACCGTTGCCGGACCAAGCATCCACAACAGCCAATGAGATTCCGCCATATAATCCTGATACGGAATGTGAAATCCCATCACCACCAACACCAGCAGCAACGGCGCCAGCAGCAACGGCATCAGAAAAATCGTGCGTTTGCGGCGATAGAGCAACTTGCTGCCATAATAGAACATTAAAGTCAGCAGCAGACACAGCACACTTAACAGCGAGGAATTCATACTCATCAACTACATACTCCGCAAATGGTTGCTTTTACGACGCGCCATTTTCAGCTCGAAGCGATAGAGTTTATCGACCACCCAGGCCGTTGAACCAATCACCGCGATCGTGCTTAAAATCAGCACCACCATGATTCTCAACCCTTCTTGCTTCATCAGATCCTGATAGTTCACCACAGCGACCACCGCTGGCACGAAAAACAACAGCATCTCAGCCAGCAACCAGGTTGCTCCTTTACGTAACCAATCCACATTCACGACGTGGGTGAATACTAACGCCAGCAGCAACAACATCCCCGTCAGATTAGCCGGGATCGGCAAATGAAACTCCTTAACCAGAAAATCTGCGATAAACCAAATCAACGCCAGCACCGCAATCTGGCTCAGCGTCATCAGGCTGTTTCCTACCCGTTTCATTTTTGCCCTTCGCTTGTTTTGTGAAATTAGTCACAGTATAAGCAAGCTTAAAACCGTCATAAAATGACTTTTTATTATCAAATTCATGCCAAAATGGAATGAACCTACTTACGGATATCGACAATGGACATCAAAGCACTGCGTTATTTTGTGGAACTGGTCAATGAACAAAGCTTTACTCGCGCATCAGAAAAGCTGTTTGTCACTCAACCGACCATCAGCAAGATGATTCGCAGCCTGGAACAGGAAGTAGGCCAACCGCTGCTGCACCGTGAAGGTCGCCGCTTCTGGCTGACCGATGCCGGAGACATCGTCTTTCAACGTGCGCAAGAAATTCTGGCACATATGTCGCAGCTCGAAGCGGAGCTGGTTGATCTGAATGAATTGCAGCGCGGACATCTACGCCTCGGGATCCCGCCCATGGTGGGACATTTGTATGCAGGACTGATCCGTCAGTACCGTCAGACCTATCCAGATGTCGAAATGACGATCGTCGAATATGGCGGACGCAAAATAGAACAAGCTGTTTCAGAGGGTGACCTCGATGTGGCCGTGACTATGTTGTCTCTCAATGCAGCGCAAAACCTCAACACATTGGAGCTCGACAGCTACCCAATTTGCGCCGTGCTTCCCGACTCAGCACCTTGGCGGGATATCGAAACCGTACATTGGCAGGATCTGAAAGAAGAACCGTTTTACATCTATACCCATGAATTTACTCTGAGCGAATACATCGACAAGTTATGTCAGGAGCAAGGATTCGTTCCACAGGTGGCGGCGCGCAGCAGTCAGTGGGATTTTCTGGTTGCGTTGGTGAAGAGTGGCGTCGGCGTCGCGTTTCTTCCCGAGCCTCTGTGTCATCGAATTCAGGGGGAAGGTGTGGTTGTCAAAAGAATGACGCCTTCCATTGACTGGCAACTTGGCGTCATCTGGCACTCTGATCGTTACGTATCGCGTACCGCAGATGCCTGGATCAGCTTGTGCCGCGGCTATCGCGATCGCAAATCACCAACGGCATAAATTCCAGCAATTCAGGACATCGACTGAGAGTCAACCAGTTCACTGCCCTCTGCGCTGTCGTCAGCTTCACGAAACTTCGGTTTCTTGCGCACATACAGCTTGCGATGTACTTCAGACACCACTTCACCATGGGCATTTTTCACATGGATGATGAACTCTGGGAAACATTTATCCCCGCAAGCGGTGGCGCTCAGAATCGCGTCCAACTGCTGCTGAGGAATCAGAAACTCAGCATATAAATCGGTGTGGCCGGGTTTGATAAAGTTAATGCTGGCCTCTTTGTCCCACACATAGTATTGCTCGCCTAAAATGCCCATGAGCATCAACGAGTAAACCGGGTCAGTCAGAGAGAAAATGCTGCCGCCATATTGCGAGCGGTTCGCATTTTTATTCCACCAGCGCAACTTGAGGCGCATGCGCGCTTCACGAAAATCTTCACTGATGGATTCAATCTTAATCCCCGCCCCCCAGAACGGCGGCCAGCTATTCAGCGCCCACTTCACAATATTTGGTTTATATAGCTTTGCCAGAGTTTTATTCATGCTTTCCGTGCCTTAGACTCTATCTCATTACGCTACGCCTCGACTCAAATGGATTGGGTCAATCAGCAAGGACGTAGACTTAACATCCGGTTAATGTTAAACAATTGTAACTGGTCAGAGCTCGTATCGCAGTGATATCGCGCGGCTTTACGAAAAATAATAGTAACCCCTTGAACTTCGTGGTTTATTGTTCGCTGTGACTAACCTATAATGTTGGACAACATTGACTTCTGTTAACTACCGCAGATCATCAACGGGAAAGTATATGTCAGACAATAACCAAGCGCTAAAGGATGCTGGTCTTAAAGTTACCCTTCCACGGCTAAAGATTTTAGAAGTATTACAGCAGCCTGAGTGCCAACATATTAGTGCTGAAGAGCTGTACAAAAAGCTGATTGATCTCGGTGAAGAGATTGGCCTTGCGACAGTTTATCGAGTCCTAAACCAATTTGATGATGCCGGTATCGTGACACGCCATCACTTTGAAGGCGGCAAATCAGTATTCGAACTGTCGACTCAGCATCACCATGATCACCTGGTGTGCCTCGACTGTGGTGAAGTAATTGAATTCTCAGATGACCTGATCGAACAGCGTCAAAAAGAGATTGCTTCACAATACAACGTACAACTGACCAACCACAGTTTGTACCTGTACGGCAAATGCGCGGACGGCAGTTGTAAAGACAACCCAGACGCTCATAAGTCGAAGAAATAACTATAAAAAAACCACCGCTAGCGGTGGTTTTTTTCATTCTGGCTGAAGGCCATTAGAAGTAATCACGAATCAACACTTCGGCAATCTGCACCGCGTTAGTCGCAGCGCCTTTGCGAACGTTATCCGCCACAACCCACATGTTGATACCGCTATGGTGGCTGATGTCGTTACGGATACGGCCAACCATTACATGATCTTTACCACCAGCATCGCGAACCTGAGTCGGGAAATCTTCACCTTGGAACACTTCTACACCTTCCGTTTGTGACAGCAGTTCAATCACCTGTTCGGCATCAATCGGAGAGCTGGTTTCAACATGCAGCGCTTCCGCGTGACCAAAGAACACTGGCACACGCACACACGTTGGGTTGACCATAATTGAAGGATCGTTGAAGATTTTTTGAGTTTCCCAAACCATCTTCATCTCTTCTTTGGTGTAACCGTTATCCATAAACACATCGATTTGTGGAATACAGTTAAACGCAATTTGCTGACTGAAGGCTTTGTTCTCAGCTGGGATACCGTTAAGTAGCTTCGCCGTCTGGCCAGCCAGCTCATCAATACCCGCTTTACCTGCGCCCGATACCGACTGGTAAGTCGTCACGTTGATACGCTCAATGCCTACCGCATCGTAAATCGGTTTCAATGCGACCAACATCTGAATGGTCGAACAATTCGGGTTAGCAATGATATTGCGGTTACGGAACTCAGCAATGGCTTCAGGGTTCACTTCAGGCACAACCAGAGGAATATCGTAGTCGTAACGGAAGTGCGACGTGTTGTCGATCACCACTACACCCGCATCAGCGGCAATTGGCGCCCACTGTGCTGACAAGTCACCACCAGCTGAAAACAGCGCGATGTGTGCCTGTGACCAATCAAACTCTTCCACGTTTTGCACACGGACCGTTTTACCATTGAAACGGTAAGTTTTACCTTCGCTGCGCTCACTCGCCAGCAGGTATAATTCACCGACAGGAAACTTACGCTCCTGCAGCACTTCCAACATCGTTTCACCGACGGCACCTGTTGCACCGAAGATTGCAACATTAAATACTTGGCTCATTCGTTACCTCAATTTTAAAACCTAATTTCGCCAGCGGCTCCAGATTACAGGTCGCATCGCCAACGAGTGTGATCGCGCTATACTCACGTCTGTCCCAATATTGTTTACGCATTTGGTCAAACGCGCCAGGTTTGTGTATTTCGCGACGGAACAGAGCGTCATCACGACGCACATCATAAATCAGTTGCGTTAAACTCAGCAGCGTTGCTTCATCCCAGGCTCTGTCCAGGGTCACTTCCGGCACAGGAGCCACCGGCAACAATGCTGACGGATTTGCCCACAGTGAATTTCCTAAGAATTCGCAATAGCTGTTAAAAATCATGGTGGTTCCGCGCGCTTTGCCTTCCAGGCCATAACCCGCAACATGCGGAGTGGCAAACGCCAACAGCGGCAGCAGTTCCATATCCACCTGCGGTTCAAACTCAAACACATCCAAAGCGGCTGTGAAGCCATCAGCTTTCTGCAGACGGGCTTTCAGCGCATCGTTGTCGACAATCGGGCCACGAGCGGCGTTGATCAGAATTTGGTCGCTACGCAAATTGTTCAGCACAGTACTGTCAATCAGATGATGAGTTGGCCACTCACCTTCGCGAGTGATTGGCGTGTGCAGCGTGATCACATCGGACTCACTCAACAGGACATCCAACGGCGTAAATTCACGGCTGTCGCCTTGCGCTTGCTTCGGTGGATCGTTGAGCAACACATTGATGCCCATCCCGGTCAGGCACTCTGACAAGTAAGTCCCCACCTGCCCGGCGCCAATGATACCAACGGTTTTATCAAATACCGAGAAGCCCTGTTGCTGAGAAAGCACCATCAGCACGCTGAACACGTACTCCGCCACGCCGACTTTGTTGCAGCCCGGAGCAGCAGTAAAGAAAATACCACGCTCTTCCAGCAGCGCCTGGTCAACATGATCCATACCTGCAGTGGCAGTGCCGACGAATTTCAGTTTGTTGGCTTTACTAATCAGCGCCTCGTTCACTTTGGTTACAGAACGAATCATCAGCGCATCCACATCCACCAAGTCGTCTGCCGTTAAGATTCGGCCCGGTTTCAGTACCACCTCACCCAGTTGGCTGAACAGCTCAACGGCATAAGGCATGTTTTCGTCGATCACAATTTTCATAACGGAGTTCACACTATTTGTATTGACAAGTTGTTGTGTTAGCGAGTTTGCAAGGCATTGTGCAGAAAAGCACTCCCGGTGTCGAGAGCTAAACGAGAGGAAATAAAAATGCCCGATGGCAATCTCGCCACCGGGCAATATCCAGAACAAAAGGATCCTATCCCGCTCTCCATGGGACAGAGTCTGCGTCTGTTCGACCAGCTAAGCTGATCAGTTCTGGAAACCTTTTACCTAAGGGTATGAGGTTATTAACCTTGGTACTTTTTGATCACTAGCGTTGCGTTAGTGCCACCAAAACCAAAGCTATTCGACATGACTGTCGTTAACTCTTGCTCACGCATTTCTGTCACGATATCCAGACCTTGCGCTGCGTCATCCAGGTTTTCAACGTTGATGCTTGGTGCAATAAAGCCGTGATGCAGCATCAGAGTTGAGTAAATGGCTTCGTGTACACCCGCCGCACCCAGAGCGTGACCTGTCATCGCCTTAGTTGCAGAGATTGCAGGGCTGTTGCCGCCGAATACTTGTTGAATCGCGCCAAGCTCTTTCACGTCACCTACTGGAGTAGAAGTACCGTGCGTATTCACGTAATCCACACCGTCAACGTGTTGCATTGCCATCTGCATACAACGCACTGCACCTTCACCAGAAGGAGCAACCATGTCGTAGCCGTCAGATGTCGCGCCGTAACCTACGATTTCACCGTAGATTTTCGCACCACGAGCCAGAGCGTGTTCCAGTTCCTCAACCACGACCATACCGCCGCCGCCAGAGATAACGAAACCATCGCGGTCTGCATCGTAAGTACGAGACGCTTTTTGTGGCATGTCGTTGTATTTCGTTGACAGAGCGCCCATCGCGTCGAACATCATGGTCAGTGACCAATCCAGCTCTTCACCGCCGCCTGCAAAAACGATGTCTTGTTTGCCCAGTTGGATCAGCTCCATCGCGTTACCGATACAGTGCGCAGAAGTGGCACATGCAGAGCTGATTGAGTAGTTCACACCACGGATTTTAAATGGAGTCGCCAGACACGCTGAAACGGTCGAAGACATTGTACGAGGTACCATGTAAGGACCAACACGCTTCACGCCTTTCTCACGCAGAGTATCCACCGCGACCACCTGGTTCATAGAAGACGCACCGCCTGAGCCGGCGATGATACCAGTACGATCGTTTGATACTTGCTCTGGAGTCAGGCCCGCATCCGCGATAGCTTGTTCCATAGATAGGTATGCGTACGCCGCAGCATCACCCATAAAACGCATCTGTTTACGGTCAATGTGCTCAGCAGGATTGATCTTCAGGTCGCCCCACACTTGAGAACGTAGGCCTTGCTCTTTGAACTGCTCAGAGGCATTGATACCTGATTTACCCGCTTTTAGAGACGCTAAAACTTCTTCGACGTTGTTACCGATACTTGAAACAATACCCATACCGGTGATTACGACTCGTTTCATGTGACATTCCTATAATTCAAAATTTCGCTAAATGATAACGAAGAAGAACAACAAAAGTGGTCAGCTTTCCCATAAATCCGTACAATCTCGGCCCATATTTCCGCCAGATATCATGGAATTCATCGATTATGACATCCATTACACACGCGCAGCTCGGCTGGAACGAAGTCGGCACCCCGGTTTCAGACCAGTTTGACGATGTTTATTTCTCCAACGTCAATGGGTTGGAAGAGACCCGCTATGTGTTTCTGACTCAGAATCATCTCCCGCAAAGATGGCATGAATATGACCAGCGCCGTTTTGTTGTCGCAGAGACAGGTTTTGGAACCGGCCTCAACTTCCTCGCCTTATGGCAATGGTTCGACAAGTTTAGACAGCAAAACCCGCAAGCGACACTGAAATCGTTACATTTCATCAGTTTTGAGAAATACCCGCTCAGCAAAAGCGATCTCATCAAAGCTCATGAGTCCTGGCCGGAACTGGCTGACTATGCCAAACAACTGCACGAGTACTACCCGATTGCCGTCCCTGAGTGTCACCGCATCGTGCTGGCAGACGGAGCTGTCACTCTCGATCTCTGGTTTGGTGATATCAAAGACTGCATGCCGAAAGTGCCGGTGTCTGATCACGGTATCGTTGATGCCTGGTTCCTGGATGGGTTTGCGCCGAGCAAAAACCCGGAAATGTGGAATCAGAACCTGTTCAACGGCATGGCTAAAATGGCCAAACAGGATTGTACCTGCGCCACCTTTACCTCGGCGGGTTTCGTCCGCCGCGGCTTAATCGAAGCTGGCTTTGCGATGAAAAAAGTCAAAGGTTTCGGCACCAAACGGGAAATGATTGCTGGCGCTCTGACCGAGAAACGGCCCGACAGTAACATTAAACCCTGGTATAAGCTCAATAGCTTAACTGACGTTAATGATGTCGCAATTATTGGTGGTGGCATTGCCAGTGCTGCGTTGGCCAAAGCACTCAGCGAACGCGACATTCACGTCACTTTGTATTGCGAAGACAGTGAACCGGCGCAAGGCGCGTCAGGCAATCGTCAGGGCGCAGTGTACCCGCTCCTGAACGGAGAGCACCAAGGCGTCTCGCGCGTCTTCGCTCCAGCGTTTCTTTACTCCCGTCAATTCGCGGAGAAAGCGGCGCAGCACATTCAATTTGATCATGACTGGTGCGGCGTCACCCAATTGATGTGGGATGACAAATCAGCCGTCAAACTCAACAAAATGCTCAACGGTGAATTTTCGGCAGAGTTAGTGACCAAACTCGACGCGAAGCAAACTTCAGCGATGATGGGGCTGCCTGTCTCGGTTGAGAGCGTTCATTATCCGTTAGGTGGCTGGTTGTGCCCAGCTCAGTTAACACAAAGTTTGTTAGCCAAGCTGAGAGAGGAAGGAAAATTAACCGCCCATTTCAATCACCGCGTGACTGCGCTGAATTGGGATGCGAAGCAACGCTTGTGGCAGTTACAATTTGCCGAACATCAGGTTGCGCATCAGTGTGTGATTTTGGCCAATGGCCATCAGTTTGATGGCTTTGCACAAACTCAATCCCTGCCGCTGGGTAAAGTCAAAGGTCAGGTCAGCCACATTCCGACCAACGATACGCTTAAGCAACTCAAAACCGTATTGTGCTACGACGGCTATATGACGCCGTACAACCCGGCTTCCGGGACACATTGCATCGGTGCCAGCTACGATCGTGATCACCTCGATTGCGAATTTGACGCCGCTGCGCAAATCGAAAATGGCGCACGTTTAAGCCATTGTGTCACCGACCAGGCTTGGCCGATTCAGGTCGACACATCAGGTAACGAATCCCGTCAGGGCATTCGTTGTGTCAGCCGCGATCATCTGCCATTTGTCGGCAGTATTGGTGATATGGAAGCAATCCTCAACCAGTATCAGGATCTGGTAAAACAAAACGAACAGGATGTCGAACCGGTTGCGAACTATCCGCAACTGTACGGCTTGCTGGGACTCGGCTCTCGCGGCCTGAGCTCCGCACCATTGCTGGCCGAAGTTCTGGCCTCCATCATTTGCGGTGACCCATTACCACTGCCTCTCGATGTGATGGAGACACTGCACCCAAGCCGCATGTGGGTACGACGTCTGCGCAAAGGCAAAGCCATCAGCGAAAAATAACCGCCGTCAGACAGCAAAAAGCCTCGCTACCGCGAGGCTTTTTCATATTCAATTCGAAGGGCTCACTTATGCCAGCTTCGCGACCGCTTGTTTCAGTTCGGCATTCACGGCTTCATCCGTTATTTTACCTGCTTCTAGATCAAAGACGTTATAGAAGTTGGGTACTGACACTGACGCTTTCACGTTGCCCGCAAAGAAAGGGGCTGAACCTACTGCTGCGGCCAAGACAGATTGCGCACCACCAGGGCCTGGTGACGTTGCCAGATAAACGGCAGGTTTGTTCTTGAACACTTCGCGATCGATACGGGTTGCCCAGTCAAACAGGTTTTTGTACGCCGCAGGGTAGTGGCCATTGTGCTCGGCGAAAGAAATCACAAACGCATCAGCCTGAGACAAATCGCGCAGGAAGCCCTGTGCGCCTTCGGCATGACCGATCTCTTTTTCCAGATCTTCACTGAACATCGGAACGTTGTAATTGTTGATATCCAGAACCTGAACTTCAGCTCCGTCGATGAGATTGGCTGCATATGTTGCCAAAGCTTTGTTGATTGATGTTGAGCTAGTGCTAGCTCCAAATGCGATAACTTTCATGCTGATAACCCTCAGTGCTCGTTTGATGTTGTTAGATTAAACATTCGCCACCAAGGTAACAATCGCAAAAATTATAAGGAGTCATTCAAATAAATTGAATGACTCCTTATAGGCAACCTTTAAGACTCGAATCAGGCCTGAGCGGCCAGTTCACGCCACAGATCAGAAACAATGACACGATCAGCCGGATTCAGTTCAGAGCGCGCCGCTTCCAGGCTCTGCTCAATGCGGTTTTTCAACTCTTCCACGTCCTGCACGCCGTCGTCTTCACACGCCGCTGCCGATAACGAGATATGACCACGCAGATAGCCACCAGCAAACAGTTCATCGTCTGATGCTGTTGCAATTCGGGTATCAATCAGCTCAAGGAGTTTTTCTTCAAATTCAATAATCATGCTTATCTCGTTACTTCACAATAAATTGGTCTGGAGCCAGTGGGGCAATGTGGTAGAAAGCACGCAGTGCGTTCGACAGCATGCTCACCCGCTGTGGTAGTCCTGCGTCTAAAATACTCAGTACTTCTTGATGTACCTTGCGCATAAACGCCAATCGGTCAGGCTCAAAATCGCCGTTAAGGTTGTCACAACTGACCGTAAAAGGAAAGCCTGCACTCAGCGACAAAATCCACTCATACGCCTGCGGGCGAACTTCCACTTTCTCAAACTGCGCCTGAACCGCTTCGGTGCGACCATCCGGCTCATACCAGTAGCCAAAATCTTCCAGCAGGCGCCGCTGTGGTCCGGCGACACACCAGTGAGCAATCTCATGCAACGCCGAAGCGTAAAACCCGCGTGCGAAAACGATACGGTGATGCGGCACTGTCTCATCGGCAGGCAGATAAATAGGCTCATCGCCCCCCAGTTCTAACTTAGTGTTGAACGGGGCAAAGAAAGTATCGTTAAAAATGGTGATTAAATCTGTGTAGTGGTGAGTCATAACATTATGGCTAAAGGTCGTCGACGCGGTGCATTCTCGCGATTTTTTCGTCCCGGGTAAAGGATTGCAACTAGGTTCATTAGTTTTAGTAATCCAGCAAACGGTTTCTTTGCACAAAATCTCATTCGTCAATTGCCCCCTTTCCCTCTACACTTGCGCCTTTTGCGGCGCACACGATTCATAGGGTCTTTTTCGATGCTTTTGAGTGTTTTATATATTATCGGGATTACCGCGGAAGCCATGACAGGCGCATTAAGCGCAGGCCGACGCAAAATGGATTGGTTTGGAGTCATGCTGGTTGCCAGCGCTACCGCGATTGGCGGTGGCACCGTTAGGGATATTTTGCTGGGTCACTATCCGCTCGGTTGGGTTAAGAATCCGGAGTTTCTGGCGATCACGTGTATCGCTGGTGTCCTGACCACCGGGATCTACAAATGGGTCATTAAACTCAAAGGATTGTTTATTCGTTTGGATGCGCTGGGGCTGATCGTGTTTAGTATCATCGGCACCAAAATCGCCATGGGGATGGGGCATCACGCGATGATCTGTATGGTCTCCGCGCTGGTGACGGGTGTGTTTGGTGGCCTGCTGCGCGATTTAATCTGTCGTCAACAACCGCTGGTGCTGCACGATGAGTTGTACGCCTCGGTGACACTGGTTGCCTCTGGCCTGTATCTGGCGATGTTGGAACTGGGCGTCAATGATGTTACCAGCACCATCGTGACCTTGGTGGTCGGCTATACGCTGCGCATGGCTGCCGTGCGCTTCAAATGGCGTTTGCCATCGTTCCATCTGGAAACGGAAAACTCACTGCACTGAGCTTATGCTGAACGATAAAAACGCCCTCATTTGAGGGCGTTTTATTTACAGATTCATTCCGGCATCAATCAGCAGTTTAGCATGGCGCATACCCAGTGAACCGTCACTGAGTAAAAAGCGAATCGACGGCACGATATCTTCCGGCATCAAGATACGCCCTAGCGGCGTCGATGCCATCCACTGATGCAATTCGGCAATTTGTGTATCGTCCATCCCCGATTTACCTTGAATTTCGGTGGCTGTCACTCCCGGTTGTACCGAGTTGATGCGAATCCCTCTGTCTGCCAGATCGAGGCTCATTCCGGCCATCAAGCCTTCAAGTGCCGATTTGCTGGCCATATAGAAACTGGAGTGCGCAAACGCTTTTTCCACCACCAGACTTGAGATCACCACCAGGCTCGCACCATGGTTTAATACAGGCAGCAGTGCCTGAATCGTAAAGAAAGTCCCTTTGACGTTGATATCAAAGGTGTGATCAAACGCTTCTTCGCTGGATTCGCCGATGATGTTGGGCTGATACACGCCAGCATTTAATACCGCGCCATCCAGTAGCCAGCTTTCTCGTTGCAACATGTCCCCCAGAGCCTGAATATCAGACAGTTTACCGTTGTCTGCGACCACCCAGTGCAAATCTCCGGAGAGTGACTGGGCTACCTCAGCCAACTTTTCTGCGCTTCTTCCCGTGATAATGACGCGATCTCCCTGCTCCAGGAGCGCTCGGGTTGTCGCTAAGCCAATTCCGGCGCTACCACCGGTAACCAAATACGTTTTCTGTTTCATAAGCTCTCCTTAGTGGACAGCGACTAGAATATGCGCTTTTATACATTCCAATAAGGCACCAATAATTCAACTCAAAGTTTCCAAAAGAGAACTTATGAACATCAACCAACGTATTCTGAATCTGCTTCCTTTGCTACATCAAGTGATTGAGCAAGGTAGCTTTCAACGAGCGGCTCAGCAATTACGCCTTCCACGTTCGTCAGTCAGCAAGAAAATCGTCCAACTCGAAGAGCTGTTAGGCCAACCGGTGCTGCATCGGACGACGCGGCAATTGCGTCTCACCGAACTCGGCCAAGAATTGCTGGAGCTCAGCCATGGGCTACCCTCCTTGCTTGGAGACATTGACGCTCTGATTGACAGCGCCAGCTCTGCCCCATCGGGCACGGTAAAAATCAGTTGTGCGACCCTGTTTGGCCAGCAAGTGGTCATTCCTGAGATTCATGCGCTGCGCCAGTTGTATCCCAACATTACGCTTGAACTGAATTTCGACGACAACTTTACCGATCTGATTGACCAACAAATCGATATCGCCATTCGCGTCGGACACCTGCCGGATTCACAGCAGGTCGCCAAGAAAATAGGACACAAGCGACGTTGTTTCGCCGCCAGCCCCGGCTATCTCAGCCGCTTTGGTGTACCTACTCATCCTGAACAACTGACGAAGCATCAATGTCTTGTTTTTAAACCACGTAGTGGTGCTCACGACCACTGGTCGTTTCAGGAAAAAGGTGAGGATACGGTGGTTTCTGTTGCCGTACCTGCAAGTCTGGCGACGGATGACGTACGAAGTTTGATCGATCTCGCCATGCTGGATAACGGGGTTATCTATGCCGATCTGACGTTGTTACGGCCATGGCTGGCAAAGGGAGATTTGGTTGAAGTACTTAAGGAGTTTGTGCCTGCGGAGCAAGAGCCGATTCAACTGCTCTGCATTGGGCGCTCCAGTCGTAGCCGGGCGGCAACGACAATCTGGGAGGAGCTGGCTAAGCGGCTACCTCCCAAATTAAACAGTAATGATTAAATCACTGGTGTTTCGGTGTGTACACCGTGGTTCTGGCCACGGTGACGCAGCAGATGATCCAGCAGCACGATCGCCAGCATCGCTTCAGCGATGGGCACCGCACGAATACCCACACACGGATCATGACGACCTTTGGTGATCAACTGAGTCGCTTCACCAGTGCGAGTAATCGTATCACCGGGAACCGTGATGCTTGATGTTGGTTTAAGGGCAATGTTTGCCACTACATCCTGCCCCGTTGAAATACCGCCAAGAATGCCGCCGGCATGATTGCTGGCAAAGCCTTCCGGGGTCAGAGGGTCACGATGCTGGCTACCTTTCTGATTCACCACATCAAAACCGTCACCGATTTCCACGCCTTTTACCGCGTTGATGCTCATCAGTGCGTGAGCGATATCGGCATCCAGACGATCAAACACTGGCTCACCGAGACCCACAGGCACATTGGTTGCCACAACCTGAATCTTGGCACCAATCGAATCACCTTCTTTTTTCAGGTCACGGATCAGTTGGTCAAACGCGTCAACTTTATCTACATCCGGACAAAAGAACGCGTTGTTGTCGATCTCATTCCAGTCCACTTTGTCGATCGACACATCGCCCATCTGTGACAGATAAGCGCGAATCTCAACGCCGAATTCCTGCTTGAGGTATTTCTTGGCAATGCCGCCAGCCGCCACGCGCATCGCAGTTTCACGCGCCGACGAACGGCCGCCGCCACGGTAATCACGAATGCCGTATTTCTGATGGTAGGTGTAGTCCGCATGACCCGGACGGAACTTGTCTTTAATGTCGGAATAATCTTTGGAGCGTTGATCGGTGTTTTCAATCAGCAGACCAATTGACGTGCCTGTGGTTTTACCTTCAAACACACCCGATAGGATTTTCACTTCATCCGGCTCACGACGCTGTGTGGTATAGCGTGACGTGCCAGGACGGCGGCGATCCAAATCCACCTGCAAATCTGCTTCACTGATCTCTAAGCCCGGAGGGCAACCGTCAACGATACATCCCAGTGCGATACCGTGACTTTCTCCGAATGTCGTCACTCGGAAATGTTGTCCGATACTGTTTCCTGCCATTACTTCCTCAAATTAGGTTTCCGCAAGCCTGAACGTTTGGCTCACGGTACACATTACAATTCTTCGTGGATTCATAGTCGCTTTATTACGAAATGATGTAAAGCCCCAAAATCGAACAATTTCGCGAGGTACAAAAAAGCCGGCACAGTGGCCGGCTTTACCGTCTGTTTACTTAGTCGCGGTAGAGCGAGAAATCGCTCGCACACTCAACCAGCTGTTCGCGGGTCAGCAGGAACACGCCGTGACCGCCGTTCTCGAACTCCAGCCAGGTAAATGGAATATGCGGGTATTGATCCATCAGGTGAATCATTGAGTTACCCACTTCACACACCAGAATACCTTTTTTAGTCAGATAGTGTGGCGCGTTCGCCAGAATGCGTCGCACCAGTTTCAGGCCGTCAGTACCCGCAGCCAGACCCAGTTCAGGCTCATGCTTGAACTCATCCGGCAGGCTGTTCATGTCTTCCTGATCCACATACGGCGGGTTCGTCACGATGATGTCGTACTGCTCTTTAGGCAGATCACGGAACAGATCCGAACGAATCGGAAAGACTTGCTGCTCCAGACCATGGTCCTGAATGTTCTGCTCTGCGACCTGCAGCGCATCGGCGGAAATATCAATCGCGTCGACTTCCGCATCCGGGAAAGCGTGCGCACACGCAATCGCGATACAGCCACTTCCGGTACAAAGGTCCATGATGCGGCTAGGTTCATTCACCAGCCAAGGTTCAAACTGAGCTTGAATCAGTTCGCCAATCGGTGAACGCGGCACCAGCACACGCTCATCAACGAAGAATTCCAGGCCACAGAACCAAGCTTTGTTCGTCAGGTAAGCCACTGGTGTGCGGTCTTTGATTCGCTTAATGACACGTTCAACCACGCGCAGGCGTTCGCTGCTGGTCAAACGAGAGTTCAACACATGAGGAGGCACGTCAATCGGCAAATACAGAGTTGGCAGGATCAGTTGAACCGCTTCATCCCATGCGTTATCGGTGCCGTGACCGTAAAATAAATTCGCAGCATTAAAGCGGCTAACCGTCCAACGAATCATATCTTGAAGCGTATGCAGCTCAGAAACCGCTTCATCTACAAAAATCTTATCCAAAATTGCCTCCGAAAAGCGCTACAATACTGCCAATTCCGATTAACAACAGAATATCTATTCCCTAATGAGCAAAAAAGACACCGATTTCAACGACGATCATGAATTCGATGCTGATGACGATTTCGCTTTATTTCAGGATGCAGTAAAGGGCGTTAAAAAGTTTTCGCAGGATACCATAATCCAGCAGCCAAACAGAAACCCCAAACAAAAAGAAATCCGCCGTAGCGCACGTGAAGCGAGCGACAACGACTTCTATTTTTCAGATGAGTTTGTTCCGGTATTGAGCGATGAAGGGCCGACACGCTATGCGCGCGGAGATGTATCGAAGTATGAAGTAAAAAGATTACGTCGTGGCGTGTACGTGCCGGACGTATTCCTTGATATGCACGGCATGACGCAACAGGAAGCCAAACGTGAACTGGGCGCGATGATCGCCTACTGCATTAAAGAAGGCGTGCATTGTGCCTGCGTGCAGCACGGCATCGGCAAGCACATTCTTAAACAGAAAGTGCCGCTTTGGCTGGCGCAGCATCCGGATGTGCTGGCATTCCACCAAGCTCCACTCGAGTTTGGCGGTGATGGTGCCCTGCTGGTGCTGCTGTCGATCCCGGAGAAATAACACAACGCCCCAAGTTTGGGGCGTTGTCGTTGATGGCGTTAGTAGCGCATATCCGGCGGAATCGGCATATTCTCTTCTTTGAGATGCGGACGCTGACCACCTTTACGGCGGTATTGTTTCAACTGGAACACGTACGCCAGCACCTGAGCCACCGCGACAAACAAACCGTCCGGAATTTCCTGCTCCAATTCGGTGGTGTGATACAACGCGCGAGCGAGCGGCGGTGCGGGGACAATCATGATTTCGTGTTCGCGGGCCACTTCGCGAATCTTCAGTGCCAGATGGTCTATACCTTTGGCCACCACGACCGGTGCTCTGTCGCTATTTTGTTTGTAGCGCAAGGCGACCGAGAAGTGATCCGGGTTGGTGATGATGACATCGGCCTGCGGCACATCCGCCATCATACGACGCTGCGCCGCTTCTCGTTGCAGCATACGAATCCGGCCTTTGACTTCCGGCTTACCTTCGGTGTCTTTGTATTCGTCTTTCACTTCCTGTTTGGTCATTTTCAGTTGGTTGGCGTGTTGCCAGATCTGAAACGGCACGTCGATCGCCACCACCACCAACAGTGAGCAGCTAATCAGCAAGACGAAGTTAAGCAGGATATCCAGCGCGTGAAAGATGTTTTGCGGGAAGATATCCAGACTGAGCTGAAACAGATCTTCCTTTGACGCTTCAATCAGATAAAACGCCACGCCCGCCACCAGCAGTA
Organism: Vibrio sp. LQ2; assembly: GCF_023920125.1. Lineage (NCBI taxonomy): Bacteria > Pseudomonadati > Pseudomonadota > Gammaproteobacteria > Vibrionales > Vibrionaceae > Vibrio > Vibrio sp. LQ2. The sequence goes on along the minus strand of NZ_CP085308.1, from coordinate 60,927 downwards.
CTTTGAGAATGGATTTCAGCAGTTCCACCCAGCTTTGTAAGCCGAACATTCGCTTAAGGCCGCTGAGCGGGTTCATTTTCGACAGCTTGGGCATCGCCGCTTCCGCAGAGAAACTGACGCCGCCCACCCCTGCCGCACCAATCAGCGCCGCAATAAACAGGGTAATCAGAATCAGCAGCAGCGGCAGCAGTAAATTCACCATCGCACCGGAGACGATATCGAACAGCTTGTTGACGTCGAAGATCTCTTCGCGACTCAGGTTGAACAGGCGGCCCATGGCCGAATACAGCCCGCGCGCCAGTGCGTCACCGAACCACATCAGTGACAATGCGCCCACCACCAATACTGAGACCGACGCCAACTCCTTCGAACGCGCAACCTGACCCTTTTCCCGAGCCTGTTGCAACCTTCGGGGCGTGGCCTCTTCGGTCCTTTCTTGTCCGTCTGATTCTGCCAATTCAGCCTCCTAAACGCGTCAACAATCGAGACGTATCAGGCGGCACACTTGCTGCTCGCCCTCTGTCCAGAATAGCTCATAGTGCGTATAGAGTCCGCTGATGATGTACCAACACAGCAGCAGGCCAACCAGCAGCGCAAACGCAAAACCCAGTGAGAATATATTCAATTGCGGCGCAGCACGCGTCATCACACCAAACGACAAGTTAACGGTGAGCAGCGCGACAATGCCGGACAGCGACATACTCAGCGCGACCTTAAACATGATACCGAGCCACAGTGAGAGTTCGCGAAAATCGACTGCCGTCAGCGTTCCGGTACCAATCGGCAAGCTCTTGAAGCTCAGCACCAGCAGATGAATCATCTTAAGGTGACCATCACTGGCAAGGAAAAACAGCGTGGCCAGAAACATAAACAACTGGCCCAGCAGCGGCGTGTTTTGTCCGTTGGCCGGGTCAACCATGGACGCAAACCCCAGACTCGACTGCATACCGAGAATCTGACCAAGCATAACGAAGGTTTGAATCATAAACTGCGTCACCATGCCCATCGCCACCCCGATAATGAGTTGATTGAGCGTGGTCAGGAAACCGTTAAACGACAGCAGTTCAAGATCTTCAGGCACTTGCGGAATCGCAGGCATCACAGCCAGCGTGATCGCCAACCCCAGATAGAGGCGGATGCGGGTAGAGACAAAGCGTGCACCGGTGACCGACATCACCATCAACATGGCGGAGATGCGGGCATAAGGCCAGAAGTAGTTGGCGATGAAGTCGAGGACGACGCTGGTTGGGTACTCCATAAGCCGCCCTAATACAGCACCTGAGGTATACGCTCGACCATGGAGAAGAAGAATTCCATCATCATCTGCGTCATCCAGTGGGCAAACAGCATGAGCGCCAACAGTGTGACAATCAGACGTGGCAGAAAGCTCAGCGTCTGTTCGTTGATTGAAGTTGCCGCCTGAAACACCGCCACCACCAAACCAATCAACAAGCTTGGAACGATAATGGCACACACCATGATCAGCACCATCCACAGTGCATTACGGAACAGTTCAACAAAGACTTCAGGGGTCATGTGCTTCTCCCGCTACATGGCAAAACTGCCGGCCAGGGTCGAAAGGATGAGGTTCCATCCATCCACCAGCACAAACAGCATCAGCTTAAATGGCAATGAGACAATCATCGGCGAGAGCATCATCATACCCATCGCCATCAACACCGAGGCAACCACCAGGTCGATAATCAAAAACGGCAGGAACAACATAAAACCAATCTGGAACGCCGTTTTCAGCTCCGACGTAATGAAGGCCGGAATCAGGACCGCCATCGAAACATCTTCCGGGTTCTTCACATCAGAACCGGAAATGTTAACGAACGTCTCGAGATCTTTCACTCGCGTCTGCTTAAGCATGAACGCTTTCATTGGTTCCTGAGCAAGGTCAAAGGCCTGACGAGCAGAGATCTGCTCATTCAGATACGGCTGAATCGCCTGATCATTAATCTTATTCAGCACTGGCGACATAATGAAAAAGGTCAGGAATATCGCTATACCGATAATAACCTGGTTTGATGGCGTCTGCTGCAAACCCATCGCCTGACGCAGAATCGACATTACCACCACAATGCGGGTAAATGACGTCATCAGAATGACCATGGCAGGCAGGAAACCCAGCATGGTCATCAACGCGAGAATCTGCAGGTTTACCGAATAGTCTTGGCCACCATTTGGGTTGGTGGTCATGGTAAAGGCCGGAATACCGCCTCCGCCACTGCTGCTCCCCAATGCCATGGTGCGTGAATTACCCTGCTCTTTTTCCATCGCAGAGACCGACATGTTTTCTGCACTGGCGGCGGTAGCCGGGATCGGCGTTTCCAGTTCCTGCTGCGCACTGGCCAGCGGCGCAAACAGCAGCGCGCTCAACCACATCATTATCGCCAAGCGGTGCGTCAACACCGACAGCGCATTACTCAGACGTTTTTTTATCATGCTTTTTCAGTAGCTGAGCCAATTGATTTGAGAAAGGCGTTGACTCCAGCTCCTCCTGCTTGAGTGGCGTTTCCAGTTTTGAGATCAGTTGAATGGACTGCGAGGTCACACCAATCAGAAATTGTTCTTCTCCGGCCTGAACGATCATAACGCGTTCTTTGGTGCCGACTGGTAACTGACGAACCACGTTCAATCCCTTTTGATGACCAAAGGCCGGAACTCGCATCCGCTTGAGTAACCAGGCCATGAAAAGGATGAGCGCAATAACGAACAAAAGCGACCCGAATGTGGTCGCTAAGTCCAACTGTGAATTTTCCACCGCCAACGCTGGCGTGGAAACCAGAGCTAAGCCTATGAACTTGTTCATAAGCTATCTCAGTTTCTTAATGCGTTCAGTCTGGCTGATAACGTCAGTGAGACGAATACCAAATTTATCGTTGACCACCACCACTTCGCCGTGAGCAATCAAGGTACCGTTAACCATCACGTCCAGCGATTCGCCCGCAATGCGATCCAACTCCACCACCGAACCTTGGTTCAATTGCAGCAGGTTACGGATACTGATTTTCGAGCGACCTACTTCCATGGAAATGGTAACCGGAATATCCATAATGGTATCGAGTTTACGGCGCTCATCATCTGAGATGGGTTTCGTGGTGTCTTTCAGTTCATCCAGTGGTGCGGCCAGAACTTCATCGACATCGATGTCCGGTGCATTGGGGTCTTCACCCAGCGCCGCTGCCCACTCGTCTGCAAGCCTTTGATCATCTGATTTTGACATCTTTGCTACCTATAGTTTTTTATTCTACCGTTTCTTCGTCTTCATCCTCGTCGTTGTCCAGTTCGGCAATTATGTCTTTGCCAAGGAACGCGAGGTCGGTTTTCACCACATCAGGGCGTCTGATTTTTTCGGAGACCTGAACCGCCAGTTTTTCTCCGGAACGTCCCATTTTTACGCGGAACGTCGGTAATTCTTCAACGAACATGGTGGCATGTTCGGGCATTTTAATTGGAATGATGTCGCCGACTTGCAGCTCCATCAGGTCACGCAACGCGAGATCCTGTTCCAACAGGTTAACGCGGAAGTTGACCGGCACATCCATGATCTCTTCACGCAGCGCCGAGCTCCAGCGCACGTCGGTTTCCATCTTGTCCGACTGAACACCCGCATCGAGCAGTTCACGGATCGGTTCAACCATGGAATACGGCATGACGATGTGGAAATCACCACCGCCACCGTCCACTTCAATATGGAACGAACTGACCACGATCACTTCGGTCGGACTGACGATGTTCGCCATGCTCGGGTTCACTTCCGAATCGAGGTACTCAAATTCGACCCCCATCACCGGCGCCCAAGCGTCTTTGTAGTCGCCAAACACAATCTTCAGCAGCAACTGAATCACGCGGCGTTCGGTTGGCGTGAATTCGCGCCCTTCAATCCGAGCGTGGTAGCGACCATCGCCACCAAAAAAGTTTTCCACCAAAATGAACACCAGACGCGCTTCCATCGTCACCAGCGCGGTGCCTTTCAGCGGACGGAAACGCACCATGTTCAAGCTGGTTGGGACGTACAGCGTGTTCTGATATTCACCGAACTTCATCATCTGTACGCCGTTGATCGACACTTCAGCGGTTTTGCGCAGCATGTTGAACAGGCTGATACGCATGTGCCGGGCAAAACGTTCGTTGATCAGCTCCAGGGTCGGCATTCGACCACGGACGATCCGATCCTGCGACGAGAAGTCAAACGAGACGGCACTGGTGTCTGAAGTATCTAACTCTTCTTCGGCTTCATCGACGCTGTCTACCCCGTGGAGCAGCGCGTCGATTTCGTCTTGGCTTAATAAATCAGTCACGTTTCACCTATTGCATTACAAAATCGGTAAACAACACCCGTTCAATCACAGGCTGCCCCACGACTTTGGTCATCGCCGCCTTAATGTCGTCAGTGGCTTTATCGCGCAGTTCAATACGGCCTGTGGTGCTGCGCAGCTGCTCAACCGTTGCTGAGGCAAACGTCCCCAACAAAGTGCTTTCAACCAATGGCGAATGGTAACGAGCTAAATCTTCATTTTTGCTGCCACGTACCATGAGTTGCACTTTAATCTGCACCATCCGATCGCGAGTATCACCACTGACATTAAAGACAAACGGTTGGGCAATGTTGACGTAAGATACCGGATCAACCGGCACTACCGCTTCCTGAGCCGCTTCCGCCGGAGCATTTTCACTGCTGTCTGAGCCCATCAGAAAGAATGCAGCACCGCCTCCGCCAAGCAATAACACCACGGCTGCGATGATAATAACCAACATCTTCTTTTTGCTCTTCGGGGCTTCTTGTGGGAGTTCTTCAACAGCCATAACTTACTCTATGTCGTTATTTTCTATTTAGTTTAAGCGTAATAACTGATTCCATCACGCTTTGATGCCACATTCAAATCAAGTTTGACGTCTGTATCAAGATTTTCTTCACCGCCAAAGTGTTCATTGCCTGCGGTTTGACCACTCTGACCTCCGCCACCTGCGGCGTAGCGCTGCTGCTGTCCCGAGTTCTGTTGTTGAACAGAGGTATCCGCCAGCTGTACGCCTTGTTGGGCGAGCATCTCTCTCAGCCTTGGCATCGAGTGTTCCAGCGCATCACGCGCCTGCTGGTTGGATACGGTAAACTGCACGCTGGCACCATCACCATGCATGTTCATGCGAATGTGTAAACGACCGAGTTCAGGCGGATCCAAGCGAATATCCACATGCTTAAGGTTTTTCGACATCATGACCTGAACGCGCTCTGCCATATCATCGGCGCTCATCTCCTTGCTGAGATGCAAAGGAGCCGATTGCTGAGGTTGCATCTGGTCGGCACGCAAGGTTTGAGTCGCGCTCAAGCCTTGCTGACCTGCAGCCGCCGCCACCTGATGCGCCAATTGGCCATCACTGCCGTGTGCTCCACGCAGCTCTTCGATGCCACCCAAACCTTTGGCACCTAACGCGGCTTTCAATGCTGCCGGGTTGAAGGCTTCGGTTTTGGCCATCATCTCCGGCGTCAACATCGGGTTAAATTGTGCCGCCGCCGGATTAAGCGGGGAAGCATTCTGCGCCTGATTTAAAGGTTGTCCCGCAACATCGGCGCTGAGTGCTGATTGCGCTTGAGTGACCGCTTGTTGAGCTGGCTGCAGTTGATGCAGAGGCTGCTGCGCAGTCGCCCCATGTTGAGCGGCCATGGCGATCTGCGCCTGTAATGCCGGTTTTGCTTTGGCAGCGAGATCGGTATCAGTGAAATCGGCCGACAGCGGTCCACCCGGCATGCTTGCCTGAGCTTGATCTACGTTGGCTTTGGCCCATGGCACCGCTGCCGCTTCCATCGGTGATAACGGCATCGCATCAGTGTCCATCAAGGGTGCGGTTTGCGAAGCTGGCGTGCTGGCAGGCTGCGCAGCCATCATTGCAGCAAGTTCGCTGTCACTGATGGCGTGCACGTTTTTATCGGCTTTCGCCTGTTGATCCACAGAAGGAGCCAAGGTGTCATCATCTAGGGCAGTGCCAGATAAAGGTTTCTCAGCCGGAGGCAATTGTGCCTCAACGTCCATATCTTTGGCGACGTCTGCCTCTTGAGCAGATTTTGCTGCCACAAACTGAGGGTTGGATAACTGAGCAGAGACAGGCAGATCCGAGGTCTCGCTTGAATCGACAGGCGCCGCTTTAGCTGCAGCAGAGTGCTTTGTTTGCGTCGTCAACTCAACACTTTGTTCCTCGGTAGCCGTCGCCTCATGAGGCAAAGTCTTGCCGTTATGTTTGGCCAGTGCCTGATTCGCTTTCTGCAAGCGTCCGAGCAGTTCATCACCATCACTCATCGCCTGCGCCGTTTTTGCCTGAACATCCTGCTCAGTGGTGTTGACATCTTTGGCAATAAAAAGTTTTAAATTCTCTGGAATTTCAGCAACTTCGGTCGCCGATTGTTCACCATCAGCGGTGGCAGAGCTTGCTTTGGTGTCGGATTCGCTGTTGCCTTGTTGCAGGACGGCATCGACGCTTTTAGCTGCATTTTCGGCCTCAACCGCCTTACCAGCTTGGCTTGATTTGCTGTTCGCTGCCACAGATTCGCTGTCACTCCCCTCTGCACTCGATTTCGAGCCGAACAGTAATGCAGACAGTTTACTCAGGAACCCGCTGTTATCTCCGGCTTCGCCCTCTGTAACACTTTGTCCTGTGGCACCTTTAGCCACACTGGTGACTTTGGTGTTATCGACTGAAGAGGTTGAATTGACATTCATATTCACTAGCTCGCATTTCGTACTGCACAGAACGCTACCGCAACACAGACTGCCAGTAGCACAGAGTTTTCAAACTTACTGCTTGTACTTTTGCAAAAAGCACGCCAATACAAATTAATCCCAACGGGAATCAGCGAAAGTTGGAACCAGTGCGACGTCGGTTGAAACTGAGCGTCGAAAATTCATCCATTAATTTCTGCTCACGTTTTTCCTGCAGGCGGGCTTTCTCTGTCTGCTTTTTCTCGATGAGCCACTCGTAGGAGCGGCGCTGCTTACGTACGGCCATCCAGTGCTGCTCACAATTCTCAACCTGAGTCTTGAAGTGCTGCTCCGCATTGCGCTGCTTCGCCAGTGTTTCATCGAGCTGAGTCAGAAATCGGTTGAGGTGACCGTACTGGCTGGCCGTGAGCCCCGCCTGACCACGTTCAACCAGTTGTTGGCAGTACTCAAGGCGATACTGCTCAATCTGTTTAAGCTGATGATAGTAGCCGTCGAGCTCGCTGCGCGCTTTGCTCAGAGCCATCACCGCTTTATCTTCATTATCCCGAGCCTGATCGAGCAGGAATTCCAACGCGTTGTCCATTCAGTTACCCCACACTGAGCACATTTTTCAGCATGCTGATGCACATCTCGTACGGCACCGAATCTTTCATGCCTTGCTGCAGATAGTTATCCAGTTTAGGTTTGAGAGTAAACGCGCTGTCAATCGCCTTATCAGTGCCAGGTTTATAAGCACCGATCGAGACCAAATCCTGATTTTTACGGCAGATAGACAGAATTTGTCGTACCGCCTTTGACATCAGAACGTGTTCATCGGTGGTGATTTGCGGCATCACCCGGCTGACGGATTTCTCCACGTCAATGGCTGGATAGTGGCCAGCATCGGCCATTTCACGCGACAACACGATGTGACCATCGAGGATCGCTCGCGAGGCATCGGCAATCGGATCCTGCAAATCATCGCCTTCGGTCAGTACGGTAAAGAATGCCGTAATCGAGCCTTGATGTGGACCGCCGTTACCAGCTCGCTCCACCAGCGCTGGCAGTTTCGCAAACACCGATGGCGGGTAACCTTTGGTCGCTGGTGGCTCCCCCACCGAGAGCGCGATTTCACGCTGTGCCTGAGCAAAACGAGTCAGCGAGTCCATCAGCAACAGCACATCCAAGCCCTGGTCACGGAAATACTCGGCAATCGTCAGTGCCGTTTGACACCCTTTCAGGCGCATCAGCGGCGAGGCATCAGCAGGTGCTGCGACCACAACGGAGCGTTGGCGGCCATCGACACCCAAAATTTCTTCAATAAATTCTTTAACTTCTCGGCCCCGTTCACCAATCAGCCCGACCACCACCACCTGTGCGGTGGTGCCGCGGGTCATCATGCCGAGCGTGACCGATTTACCCACACCAGAGCCGGCAAACAAGCCGATACGCTGACCTTTGCCCACCGTGAGCAAACCGTTAATGGCTTTAATCCCTACATCGAGCGGTTCACTGATCGGCTTACGTGCCAGCGGGTTAATCGGTTGAGCATTGAACGATGCGCGTTGGTCGGTATAAATCGGCCCCAATCCATCGAGGGGGTTGCCCACCCCGTCAATCACGCGGCCAAGCAGTTCCATCCCGACGGGCAGTCCCGCCTCTTCCGTCAACGGCGTGACTTTGGCCCCCGGCAGCACACCTGTGATTTGCTCGCTCGGCATCAGAAACAGGCTGTCTCCGGAGAAACCCACCACTTCGGCTTCCATTTCACCGGACATAGTCTGCACCCGACACAACGAGCCAATTGGCGCGCGGCAGCCAGTCGCTTCCAGTGTCAAGCCGACGACGCGAATCAGTTTGCCCGAGGCAATCGGACGGCTGGTCAGCCCTTCGGTTTTGTACTGTGCTAAACGGTCAGCCAATGACAGCATTATTCGTTACCCTGCTGATGACGATTGGTGCCACAGAAACTGTGCAGAACATTGCGAATGCGATCTTCCATTCGGTAATTAACACTCGACTCACCCGCTTCAATCTGAACATCGCCACGATTGAGCGCTGGCTCACTGACCAACGTCCAGTTGCGCAGATCGAGTTCCTGTTCACCGTAAGCCTGTCGAATGATGGCGCAATCTTCCGGATTGAGTTTGAGCGTAATGGCGTGGCCGGAAATAGGCAGCGCCTCTACCGATGCTTTGACCGTATCGAGGATCACCTGAGGATTAGTTTGCACCTCGACATGCACCACTTCTTTCACCAGCGTCAGCACCATGTCGACCAACTGCTTTTCAACCTGAGCATTCATCAGCTCCAGTGGCTGGGCAAACTGGTTCGCCAGGCCAATAAAGGTTTGCACGTGCTCTTCAATCACTGACTGACCCGCTTGCAGACCTTCATCTTTGCCCGCCGCCAAGCCTTCTTCGTGACCCGCCTGAAAACCAGCATCTTTGCCTTGCTCAAAACCTTGTTGATAACCTTCAGCCTGACCTTGTTCGATACCTTCCTGATAAGCAACCTGCTTGATCAGTTCGATGTCTTGTTCTGTTAGCTGAACTGGCTCTTCGTTTTCCGGTTCATCGAAACTCGGCATCCAGCTCGGGTCGTAGTTCATTGCCGTTTCACGGGCTTGCTTGTGCGTTTCCGCGCCATAGTCCGGCAGGCCCCACTTTTTCGGAGGCTCCACTGTGTTATCCGAACCGAGACGAATAAAACCGCGTTTTCTTTCACCTGACATGGTACACCTACCCAAAGATAAAAAGGGCCTGCTAATTAAGCGGGCCCTTGGCATTACAAGAATTCGTCTGCCCCGCCAGACAACATGATTTCTCCGTTGTCGGCCATACGGCGGGCAATCGCCAAAATTTCTTTCTGTGCGGCTTCCACATCCGAGACCTTGATTGGTGGCATCGCCTCCAGGTCGTCTTTCATCAGTTCAGCAGCACGTTTCGACATGTTCTTAAAGATCTTGTCACGCAGCGCATCGTCGGCACCTTTGAGTGCTTTTTGCAGCACATCTTGCGGAACGTCGCGCAGCAGTTTCTGAATACCCTGATCGTCGACTTCGACCAGGTTTTCGAACACAAACATCAGATCCTGAATCTGCGTTGCCAGGTCTTCGTCCTGATCGCGCATCTGGTCCATCAACACGCCTTCGATATTGTTGTCCAGATAGTTCATGATGTCGGCTGCCGCTTTCAGGCCACCAATCTTCGCCGCTTGCGCGCCCGCTTGACCGGCAAACTGTTTCTCCATGATTTCGTTCAACTCGGCCAATGCCGATGGTTGAACTTCTTCCAGGTTAGCAATACGCATCATCAGATCGAGGCGGTCACGTTCGGAGAACTGCGCCAGAATTTCCGCAGACTGATCCGGGTCGAGATACGACAGAACGATGGTTTGAATTTGCGGGTGTTCGTTAACAATAATGCTGGCCACCTGACGTGGGTCCATCCATTTCAGTGAATCCAGACCTTTCGAGCCGGTACCCAACAGAATTTGATCCACCAGGTTGTTCGCTTTGTCTTCACCCAGAGCAGCAATCAGCGCGTTACGCATAAAGTCTTCGCTGCCCATACCAATATTGGTGTATTTCTGAATGTCTTCCAGGAAGGCACGGTGCACCGCACTCACTTTGTCCTGGCTCAGATCTTTCGCTCGCGCCATGGCACTACCCACGCGCTGAACCTGCTTCGGTTCTAAATGGCGAATAATCCCGGCGGCGTCTTCTTCATTGAGACTGAGCAGCAGAATCGCCGCTCGCTCTTCACCGGGAATACTCGAGATGTCTACAGATGATTCGACCACTTCTCCACCATCTTTCTTTACAATTTCGTTAGGCATTTTGCATCCAGTTCTTCACAACTTGAGCCGCAAGTTCAGGCTCGTTGGCCACCAGAGCACGTACTGCTTTGAGTACATCCTCGTCCTTGTGCAGATTTGGCAGGTCAATACCTGAACCAAACTCGAACAGTTCTCCACCTTCAATATCACTGCCGATTAAGCTGGTTTCACCACCCATCCCCATAGGCAAGCCATCCGGACCGTACAGCTGCTCGTCGTCTTCTGCTGCTGGGTTGAGCAATTTCTTCATCGCCGGGCGAACCAGTACCAGAACCACCACGATGATCACCAGTGCACTTGCCAGCCAACGAATCCAGTCGCTGAAGTTCGGGTTATCCCAAATCGGCACATCAGCCATTTGTTCAACTTCCGGCTCAGCAAACTGCATGCTCAATACGTTCAGCAAGTCACCACGGTTTTCGTTATAACCCACGGTACCAATCAGTACCTGACGGATGGAACTGAGTTCGCTTTCGCTCAGCGGCGTATACGTAATTTCACCCGTGTCCGGATTCACGTTGGCGCGGTTTTTCACTGCGACCGCAACGGTTTGACGGTTGATCACGCCCGTTTGCTTACGCTCGTGGCTGATGGTGGTATCGAGTTCAAAGTTGCGCGTCGCTTCTTTATGCACCGAGCCCTGGCCCATGACTGAACCGTCTTTCATCTGTGCCACGTCTTGTGGGATCGAGGCATCGGCTGGTGGCTGATTGCTCAGTGCGCCAGGTACACCCGCCACCACGTTACCGTTGTTGTAATCTTCCAGCGTGTATTCGCTGCGAGTCGATGGCGTGTTGGGGTCAAAACGTTTACGAGTCTGTTCGATGGCGCTGAAGTCGAGTTCAATATCAACCTGTGCGGTGTAGTTGCCAAGGCCCAGAATCGGAATCAACACGGAGTCGATTTTGTCACGCAGGTTTTGCTCCTGCTTGCGCTCCATCTCCTGCTCTTTACGACGTGCAGAGGAGACCGGATCCTGAGACCCCGAGCTGAGTAGTCGACCATGTTGATCGGTCACGGTCACGCGGGTCGGGGTCATGCCCGGAACCGCACTGGCGACCATATCGACAATTGAGTCCACTTCTTCTTGTTTGAGGTTGGTGCCAGTACGCAATGTCAGAAAGACCGATGCCGACGCTTCCTGATTGTGACGGACAAATACGCTTTGCTTTGGCAGCGCCAAAAGTACGCGAGCTTTGTTGACCTGACGCATCTCTTCAATGGCTTTACCGAGCTGACGTTCACGACTCAGCTTAAGGCGTTCCTGTTCAAGACGTTGAGAAACACCAAAGCCCATGTCTTGCAGCAGAATGTCATCACCGGCTTGGCGGGACTGATTCAGTCCGGCACGCACCATGTTCAGTTTGAGGCTGTTGTAGTCGCTGTTCGGCACCAGAATGGTGTTGCCATCCAGCTTGTATTCTTGTTTCTGCTGATCCAGGTAATCCAGTACCGGAATCAGTTCTTCCGTTTCATAAGCACCGAGTGGACGCATTTCCGGCTCTTTGACCCAGAAAAACAGCATCACAATCAAAGCAACACAGATAGAGATCGACAGCACCAGCACAATCTGACGCAACAGGTCGAGATCGCCCATTGCGAAATCAAGTTTGGAGGAGCTCTTTTCGTCCATATCCGGGTTTTGTACGCCACCGTCCAGATCAGTGCTGGACAGCAGTGAATGGTCACCACCGTTGGACAATGCCAGATCCGTTGTTTGCTTATCATCAGCCACAGTTCACACCCTACACTTACACTGGCATGTTCATCAGTTCTTTATACGCATCAACAAGTTTGTTGCGTACCTGAATCGTGGCCTCAAAGGCCACACTCGACTTATTACGCGCAATCATAACGTCCGATAGCGACACACCTTCGTCACCACGGTCAAATCGCATCTGTAAATCGCTGGAGGTTTTCTGCAATCCATTCACATTATTGATGGCCTGAGTGAGCATATCGCCAAAGTCAGCGCCAACTTTTTGTCCTGTTGCTGCCGGACGGCTGTTGGCAGCTTCTACCATCATCGCCTGCATTTCGCTTTGTAAGCCGTCTAGTCTCATCATTACCTCTGATGCCAATTCTTTGACTCAAACCAATCTCTGGTTACTATTGCAGCAATTAATGTGCCACTCTCCGTACGGGACTCCGTTAACCGGGAATATCAATGCCTGCATCGCGCATTTTAGCCAGTTTATAGCGTAATGTGCGAGGACTAATCCCAAGCTTTTCAGCCATTTCTTTGCGCCGACCGTGACATTCCACCAGAGTTTCCATGATGATGGCGTATTCCTGATCGCGCAGCTCACCGCCCAGACCTGCGCCGCTGCTGATTGCTTTGGCAAAATCCACTTCAGCGACCGGTTTGATTTCCGGTGTGGCCACTTCGCCGCTCTCGACGACCTGCTGCAAGCTCGACGCATCCTGCCAATCAAGGCCTTCCAGCAGAATGTGCTCCTGATCGATGTTGTCTTGCTCGCTCAAAATCAGCGCGCGCTGAATGACGTTGTCGAGTTCCCGTACGTTACCCGGCCAGTTGTAGGCAAGCAGCTTGCCAATCGCCGCGGACGAGACTTTCGGGACCGCCAGACCAAGCTTTTTGCAGTGACGCTCAACCAGATGATTGGCCAGCGGCTCAATGTCACCTTTACGCTCACACAGCGCTGGCCAGGCGATTGGGAACACGTTCAGGCGGTAGTACAGGTCTTCACGGAATTTTTTCTCTTGAACATACGACTTAAGATCACGGTTACTGGTCGCCAGCACGCGCACATCAAGTTTGATGCTCTTGCGGCTGCCAAGACGCTCCACCTCACGCTCTTGCAGCACACGCAGCAGTTTCGCTTGCAGGTTGAGATCCATTTCGCTGATTTCATCCAGCAAAATCGTTCCGCCCTGAGCCTGTTCAAACTTACCCGGACAGGCCTGAACTGCGCCAGTAAACGCACCTTTTTCGTAGCCAAACAGGGTGGCTTCCAACATGTTGTCCGGAATCGCCGCACAGTTGATCGCGACAAACGGGCCATCTTTGCGCGGTGACGCATTGTGAATGTAACGCGACATCACTTCTTTACCCGAGCCACTAGGGCCCAGAACCATCACGTTGGCATCCGTTTTAGCCACTTTCTCTGCTAAGGCCAGTAGTTTCAGGCTCTTCTCATCCGCGACCACCGCATCACCGTTATCGTCAGATTTAACGGGGGCGTATCGGCTCACCATGTTCAGCAGCACTTCCGGCGCAAAAGGTTTCGCCATGTAGTCTATCGCGCCCTCTTTCATCGCCGAGACCGCATCTTCGATGTTGGCGTATGCTGTCATCAGCAGCACAGGCAAGTTCGGCCAATGCTGTTTAATGTTACGCAGCAGCGCCAGACCACCCATGCCTGCCATCTGCACATCAGACACCACGATATCCACCGGATAGGTTTTCAGTTTGACCAAAGCGTCTTCGGCGCAATCGGCCTCCAGCCATTCGTAGCCAGCCAGAGCCAGGGTGTCTACCAGGGCTTCGCGTAGACCTTCGTCATCTTCAACGATTAAGACTTTGCTTTGAGCCATCATCATTCTCCAGTGTCTGATTGAGAAATTGGTGGTTGACGGTCCAGAGGCAGGCACATGGTAAAACACGCACCATCCCCCGGTTCAGAAATCAACTCGAGTCGGCCGTCGTGAGCACGACAAACCATTTGTACAACCGCAAGACCCAGGCCCGTGCCCTGAGAGCGGGTAGTAAAGAAAGGCTCCATGATTTTTTGCTGCAGCTCTTTCGCAACTCCCGGACCATTGTCCTGCACAGAAATTTTTAGCTCGCCGTTTACCGGACGGAAAAAGACATCGATTTGCGCACCTTTGCCAACAATCTGAATCGCGTTCATGACTAGATTACTCAGCGCTGATGCAATCGCATTGACGTTGCCCAGCAAGATCGTCTCTTCCTGCTCGACTTCCTGACCATAATCGATGCCATTATTTTTGACCGCCGTTTCGATCATCGGCATAAATTCGGTCACCAGTTCCGCCAGCGAGAACGGCTTAATCACTTTGTTGTCGCCACCTTTGGCGAACAGCAACATATCGTTGACCTGCTTTTCCAGGTCGTGCAGACGATCGAGCAGTTTCGTCTGAAAACGCTCGCGGGTCGGCGGCGGTAAATTCGGTGCTGACAGATTGGCAGCATAAAGCATGGCACTCGACAAAGGCGTGCGAACCTGATGCGCCAGCGAGGCCACCATACGCCCGAGCGATGACAGACGCTGCAGATCACTGATACGCGACTGCAACAAACGCGTTTCGGTCAGATCGGTAATCAGGATCAACTGGCCCGTTGCCGATGCGGAAATCGCCAGACGTACTTTGCGTCCGTTCCGCAGTGAAATCTCATGGCCGTCATCTTCACGCGGCGCAAACGCAGTATGAATCACGGTATACCAGCGCTCGCCCACCAGCGGGACTTCTAACAAGCGGCGCGCTTCCGGATTGGCTTCACGAACAATACCCTGGGTATCAAGCAAAATAACGCCGGCTGGCATCACATCCAGCACCTGTTGGTAACGCTCGACCTGATGTTCCAGAGAGTCTAAATGTGAATGCTGTTCTTGCGCTGCGTCGTCCATCGTCGAAAATCTGCCTTTAAATACAACAATAGCCTGACACGCAAGATACATGCCAGGCTATTTACATTTATTTTCAATAACTTACTGCAATGACAATAAATTGACTCACCAATTATGAGGTTTAAGATCAACGTTGCATATTGTACTTGCGCATCTTTTCAACCAGTGTAGTACGACGCATACCCAGCATATCCGCGGCGCGAGCGACGACTCCACCCTGCGCTTCCAGCGCCTGGTTGATCAGGTTCACCTCAAGGTCGGCCAGTAACTCTTTAAGGTTGACCCCTTCCGGTGGCAACGATTGCGGCGCATCCATACGGCCATTGAGTTCTTCTTCCGGCTCGAAACTGAAATCTTCTGAGAAAATCTCTGCCAGCACATCACGCTCCTGCTCTTCCACCGAGCTGAAACGGCTCGGCTCAGGCTGGAATTCGGGAATATCACTGTAACGATATTTAGTCGGCAAATGGTTCACATCCACCAGACTATTCGGATAGAGGATAACCATTCGTTCCACGAGGTTAGCCAGCTCGCGCACATTGCCTGGCCAGTCGTGTTCCATCAATGAGTTGATTGAACGCGGCGTAAAGCAAATCGGCATGCCCCCTTCCGCTTCGAGACGAGTCATCAATTCCTGCAGTAAAAGCGGGATATCTTCTTTCCGCTCTTTTAATGCCGGCATCTCGATTGGGAACACATTGAGGCGATAGTAGAGATCTTCGCGGAAACGCTGGTCTTCAATCATCGATTCCAAGTCGCGATGCGTCGCCGCAATCACACGAACATTGGCTTTAATCGTGGAGTTGCCTCCTACGCGCTCGAAACAGCGTTCCTGCAATACGCGCAGTAGTTTTACTTGCATGCTCATCGGCATGTCGCCAATTTCGTCCAGAAACAGCGTGCCACCTTCAGCCAGTTCAAAACGGCCTTTACGAGCGGTTATTGCTCCGGTAAACGCGCCTTTTTCGTGACCAAACAGTTCGCTTTCCAGCAATTCAGCGGGAATCGCGCCACAGTTGATTGGCACAAATGGACCACCGCGACGGGAAGAATGATAGTGAATATTGCGGGCAACCACTTCTTTACCCGTGCCCGATTCACCGAGGATAAGCACATTGGCTTCAGTACCTGACACCTGTTCAATCAGATGGCGGACTTCCTGAATGCCATGGCTCTGGCCAACCAAGCTGCGGAACAGGGTATTTTTACGCGCTGTCGCCAGCACCTGAATACCTTTGCGTCCAAGGAACTCTTTGCAGTGTCTGAGCGCTTCGCTCAACTGAGGATAATTTAACGGAAATTCTAGCTCACCCACGAATTGCGGGAACTCTTCCAGAGAGTATGGCTGCTTATTAGCTACCAATAGAGGGATATGATTGGCTTTTGAAAGCGTTTCGGACAGAGACTCAGATAACGTTTGAGCACTGATCGAACCAAGAATGCAACCAGCCCAAACAGCAGACCAGTCAATCTGATCCAACTGTGAAGACTCAATCACCTCACATTGTTCCCCTACAAATTCTAATATGGTACTGAGACTCAGACGAATAGACGGATCGTCCTCGATCACAAGTAGTTTTGCTAAACCTTGCATAGGTGAGAATATTTGCCTTAATTCTGGGATGTTGTGGTTGTACCGTTGAAAATCATCGGCAGGCTTTTTAAATTTTAGTATTTGCCTGACTAAACGATAGACAATTTATGGAATTCAGCAACAAAAAAAAGCCACTTGGCTAGTTAGTGGCTTCTATTCTATTTAATTAAAAAAATAAGGCAACCAAGCAATTAGCTGGTGTGATGTCAGTTGAAAGTTTCAGAAATAACTCACAGTCCCACTTCTGAAGCAGTCAAATTGTGATATTCCGCAGGGATTTGGTCCCACGCTGACTTGATCTCACGAATAATGTCGATTACGTCATCCAGTGGCTGAGGATCGTTTTGATGGTTCGCCGCCGTGATTTGGGTGATCATGAACTCGTACAGCTGATCCAGATTCTGTGCGATATCGCCACCGTCATCCATTGAAAGACAGCTGCGCAGGCTGATGATGATGTCTAACGCCTTACCAAGACGTTCGCCTTTCACCGGAATGTTGCCCTGAGCCATTGCTGCTTTGCCCTGAATCAGGCGTTCGATGGCACCGGCCATTAGCATTTGTACGATTTTATGCGGTGAGGCCGCACTTAGCTGGCTATCCACTGATACTTTTTTGTACGCCTGTAAAGAACCACGCATAGTCTTCCTCTTTATAAAAACTTTTTGTATTGCTGAACCGATTTATTGCCGTGGCGATATTTATGGAGCGTTTTGCCTATCGCGGCGGTTTTTGACTGCATCAATTCAACAAGGAGTTGTGTATCTCGTACGGCACTGCGCCATTCATCTGAACGAGCGAAGTCCGGGTTGTCTGACGCGTAGGTCAGTAAGTCATGCAATAACTGTTCTCTGTTATCGACCAGCGCTGTAATTTCTTCAGTATTAATGTCGTCGACTGCAAGCTTATCTTTTAATTGGTGATTTAAATCACACAACGCTTGAAGTGTACCTTTCATATTACTGTCCTAGCGCATTCATCATGCTGGCAAGCTGCGACTGCATTTTGCCGGTGGCATCCTGCATGGCCGAAAACTTAGAATGAGTCCGTTTCTCTAAACTGTCCATGCGGCGATCCAGTGCAGACTGATCGTCAGACAAACGACGCGTCTGCTCACCTAGGCTCTTCTCGCGGGTACGAATTGAACCCGTCACACCGGTCATGCTTTGAATGGCATCTTCTACCCGTTTTGCAAAACCACGGTTGCCACCAAAGAAATCCCCCAGCTTAGTGAAATTGTTATTCAACTGGCGGTTGAGCATATCATAGTTGATTTCCAGCGTCCCTTGACGCGTGGTGGTGATACCAAATTCCGTCAGGCTTTTGAGCTCGTCCGGTGCCTGGTCAATCGATGACGAGAACACCGACTTGAGACGTGAGTCCGCACTGCGCACAATACTGTCGCCCGCGAGCGGGCCGGCTTGTCCGGTGCGAGGGTCAACACTGCTCAGTTCCTTACTTACCTGAAAGAACTGGTTATAGGCCGCAACGAATTGTTCTATATCACCACGCACACTGTCGCGGTCATACTCAATGCCGATTTCCGCGGGCTGTTCAACGTTGTTGGTTTTGCCTTTTAAGGTCAGATCCACGCCGTCAATCGCATCTTCAATCACGTTGTTGTGGCTGGACAGCTTAGCCACACCATCCAGCAGCACCAGCGAATCCTGACCCGCTTGTACCTGACTCATCCCTTTGTAGGCATCGAATGCTTCTTGCGCCGCTTTAAGTTCAGACTGCACTTGCTCGGCTTTTTCGAGCGCTTCACGCTCTTCAGGTGCCATCTTCGCGCGCTCAGCCTGCTTAGCTTGCTCCGGCGTCATTTTGCCGCTTTTGACCGCTGCATCAATCGCCGCCTGCTCTTTAGCCAGTTTAGCATCCAGTCTTGCTTGCGCTTCTTTCGGAGTCACATAAGAGTCGGTCAGTGTCCCTGAAGCGGTGTTGCTCCACCCCGGCACATCCGGTGCTTTCTCTAGCGCTTTGTCATCAAGTTCCGGCTCCGGCTCAGAATAAGAGTCCAACAACGTGCCGGACGCCGTTTCTGTCCAGCCCGGAATGCGATCTTCTGGCTTGAGATATTTGTTAACTTGACTGCCTGCGGCCGCGGCCGCTTTTAACGCCGAGTCCGGCAACTCGCCCGGGCTGCCATCCGGTTTTGGCTGACCGTTAGCGGCGGTTTGCGCCACGTTATCGATCTGCTCGGCGACGGATTTATCTACTTCACGTGCGGCATCACCAATTTTTTCTGCCACTTTAGCGGCAATTTTTTGCTGCTCTGGTGTCAAAGGGGCAAGGAGTTGCTGCGCCTGAGCACGGGCTTTTTCCAGATCTTTGACCCGGTCTTCTAACGTTTTATATTCGAGATGTTTGAGCGCATCGCCAGCTTGCGCGTCTGCGCGGATACTGATGCGATGGTCTTTACCTGAGACATTGGAAGCCACGATCAGGCGAGGGCCATCAACGTCGTTGATGACGGAAGCACGAACACCTGGGTTGGCTTTTTCGCCGTTGATACCACGAACGATATCAATCAGCTTGGAATCGGAGCGTACATCGACGCTGAAAGATTTGTCGCCAAGCGAAATATGCAGCTTACCCGGGCCAAACTTTGCGTCTTCCGGTAATACGTCGGACGCCAGTTTATGGCTTTGAGCAAGCTGCAACACATCGACTGCGTATTTGCCTGCGATTGCATCTGTGGTTGCGGTCGCTGAGACGACCTTGTCGTCAGAAGTATCGACTTTACGCACCGCGAAAGCCTTCTCCTGACGAAAGTTCGTCATTAGATTCTTCATCGTATCCAGCGACTCTCTGAGTCTGCCGTAGGCACTGATGCTCGAATCAATTTCGGTTCGCTTATTGTCAATGCTTTGCTGCTTAGGCACGCGCTCCGCATTCACAATTTTGCTGACCATTGAATTGATATCAAAGCCAGTGTTCATCCCCATTGGGCCTAAACTCATCCAATCACCTCAAAAAATACGATTACGCCTTCACCACTAACAGGCCCGATTTATGGTTCTGTTCCTTGGCTAGACGCCGCAATACTTCAAGCATTTCCTCTTCTGGGATTTGACGAATAATGTCGCCGGTTTTAGCTTCATAAATCGTCACCACTTCCCGTCCGGATTCTTCATCCACTCTGAACGCCAGTCCCTTGTTGATTGAAGTCACGAAGTCATTCATTCGTTCAACCATTTTTGCCCGTTGCTCTTCGTTAAGACGCTCCCGTTCCCGGGATTGTTCAACGGCGGCTTCCAGCGTCTGGTCCTGGCTGCGTTTCAGCTGTTCAGTAATGTGTTCCGAGACTTTTTCAGTCCGTCGCACTGAACGGTAGTCTTCCTTCGAATCGGAAGCGCTTTTCACGCTCTCATTTTCTGAAGCAAGTTTAATGCCACTTTGCGAGCCGTAAGGCTGGATGTTCGACGTGTATGATGATACTTCCATAACAATCTCCCCTCCACCTTATAGGTAGCACTACTACCACTACCCATTAAGCTCTTTTAACCGTATGGAATTAACCTAACAGGCTAAGAGCTGCAGATGGTGACTGCTTCGCTTGTGCCAGTACAGAAGTACTCGCTTGTTGCAGAATCTGCGACTTAGTCATCGCTGTGGTTTCACGGGCGTAGTCGGTATCTTTGATACGGCTGCGAGACGCGTTCACGTTTTCGTTGATGTTATCTAAGTTGCTGATTGCGTGGCCAAAACGGTTCTGGAACGCACCCAGAGATGCACGTTGGCTGTCCACTGACTTCAGAGCGCCATCCAATACGGCTACTGCTTCCTGAGAACCGGCAACGCTGGTCACATCGATATCTTTAACGGTCACGTCCTGCGCAGCACCAAAGCCGATTTCAGAACCCAGATCGCCGCCAATAGTCACATCACCAGTCACTTTTTGTGAAGATGCGAACAGTTGCAGTTTGCCGTCTTCACCGACCGATGCTTTTACGTCATCGCTCTGACCGTTGATGTAAGTTGCCACTTCTTCCAGATCATCACCTTTTTTCGCGGTGATGGTCAGTTCGCGGGCTTCGCCTTGTTTGTCAGTATAATTCAGAGTCAGGTCTTTCGCGTCGCCGACTGTCCAGTCTGCCGCTTTGCCTTCCTGTGCACGGTAAGATTTACCGCCCATCGCCGCGTTGTCTGAACGCAGGTTACCCATAGTCAGGTTCACTGCTTCGCCAGAGTCTGCGCCGATTTGGAATGATTTGCTGCCGAATGTGCCGTTCAGCAGTTTGTTACCACCGAAAGAGGTTGTTTCTGCAATACGGTTCAGCTCATCGTTCAGAGCTGAAACTTCTTCCTGAATCGCTTTACGTTCAGAACTTGAGTTCGAGCCGTTAGACGATTGCAGCGCCAGGTCACGCATACGTTGCAGAATGTTGGTGCTCTCATTCATTGCACCCTCAGCGGTTTGTGCAATAGAGATACCATCATTGGCGTTACGTACAGCCATGTCCAAACCACGACTTTGAGAAGATAAGCGGTTTGAAATCTGTAAGCCTGCAGCGTCGTCTTTTGCGCTGTTAATGCGGTAGCCCGAAGACAGACGTTCCATAGACTTCTGTACGCCGTCAGCTGCACCGTTTAGGTAACGCTGGGCGGTCATCGCCGAAACGTTAGTATTTACGTTGATTGCCATATTGTTGATCTCCTTAGGCGGATAGTTAGCGTGCCTTCGAGTCTCTCACCTCTCGTCGGCACACCTCATTTCTCTCGTATCCTTTAACGGCGAGAGATTCATATCCTTTAGGAAAAAAATTGGCTTTTTTTTAATTAATTTCGATTTGAACGAAAAACGTGATGGCAAACACAAAATTTCAGGCATAAAAAAATCCAGCCGAAGCTGGATTTTTCTGTTCAGTGTGGGGGATTAACCCAGCAGGCTCAGTGCTGCTTGTGGCGCTTGTTTTGCTTGAGCAAGAACAGAGCTTGATGCCTGAGAAAGAATCTGAGACTTGGTCAGTGCCGTTGTTTCTTTCGCGAAATCAGTATCTTTGATACGGCTCTTAGACGCATTCACGTTTTCGTTAATGTTGTCCAAGTTGCTGATCGCGTGGTTGAAACGGTTCTGGAACGCACCCAGTTCTGCACGGTGGCTGTCTACATATTTCAGCGCGGCATCCACAATCGCAACTGACTCTTGAGCACCACCAACGCTGGTCACGTCAATGTTGTCGACTGTCACTTGCTTGCCTTCTTTCATGCCCAGCTCACCAGCCAGACCGCCGCTGAACGATACGTCGCCAGAAACTTTGTTGTTACCTGCGAAGACTTGTAGTTGGCCTTTTTCGTTCACAGACGCTTTTACCATGTCTGTCTGACCGTTGATGTAAGTCGCCAGCTCTTCGATGTCATCGCCCGCTTTCGCGTTGATGTTGATCGACTGCTCGTTACCTTTGTCATCGTTCAGAGTGATGGTCAGGTCGTTTTTACCTTGCTCAACGCTCCAGTTTTTGTCTTTCGCGTTTTCAGCCTGGTAGCTTGTACCACCCATCATACGGTTGTCGCTGCGCATGTCTTTCAGAGACAGCATCACGGCTTCACCGTTGTCCGCACCAATCTGGAAAGATTTGGTTTGGAATGTGCCGTTCAGCAGCTTGTTACCACCGAATGAAGTGGTTTCTGCGATACGGTTCAGTTCGTCGTTCAGTGCAGTCACTTCTTCCTGAATCGCTACGCGCTCTGATTTAGAGTTTGAGCCGTTAGATGATTGCAGAGACAGGTCACGCATACGTTGCAGGATGTTAGTGGTTTCGTTCATCGCACCTTCTGCAGTTTGCGCAATTGAAATACCGTCATTCGCGTTACGTACTGCTACATCCAGACCGCGGCTTTGTACGTTCAAGCGGTTAGAAATTTGCAGACCTGCAGCGTCATCTTTTGCGCTGTTGATTTTAAAGCCAGAAGACAGACGTTCCATTGACGTTTGCTGAGCGCTGCTTGCGCTGTTCAGGTAACGTTGTGCTGTCATTGCTGATACGTTGGTATTTACATTCACTGCCATGGTGATTTCTCCAATTGATTTTCCGATGTTTCCGGTTTCCGACGTCTCGGAAAACCAAGTAGTTCTCTCAAAGTTACTTTCTTTAACGGCTCGGCCTGAAAAACCTTTAGAAAATTTTTAAGATTTTTTTGAAAAAACTTCCGTTGGCAGAGCAAACGTGATGAAAGAAAGAAAATAGGCAAAAAAGTCATTTTTATTGCTAAAGCTTTTACAAAGCGCGTCGATACAACTCAGTTTCACTTAGCCGCTAAGCAGCGTCAGCGCTACGTTTGGTTGATTTTTCGCCTGCGCCAATATTGATGTCCCCACTTGTTGCAGAATCTGTTGCTTGATCATTTGCGTGGTTTCTTTGGCGTAATCGGCATCTTTGATTCGGCTGTTCGATGCAGCGAGGTTTTCATGCACGTTGTCCAGGTTGCTGACCGCATGACCAAAGCGGTTTTGCAGCGCTCCCAGCTCCGCACGATGGCTGTCGACATACTTCATTGCCGTATCCAGCACTGAGACTGCGCGCTGGGCGCCGCCAACAGAGGTAATGTCGAGGTTATCGACGGCTTCGTAGCCTTTGAGGTTCATCTGCAACTCATCGGCTAAATTGCCGCTGAAAGACAAGGTGCCTGCGGTTTCTTTGCCTGCCATATAGATTTGCAGCTGGCCTTTCTCATTAACCGATGCAGACACTTTATCCGTCTGCCCGTTGATGTAAGTGGCTAACTGTTCAATATCGTCTCCCTGCTTGGCGTGAATGTGAATTTGCTCATCCTCACCCTGCGCATTGACATACGATATCGTTAATTGGTTACGCCCTTGCCCCACCTGCCATTGACTGTCGGCCTTGCTGGCAGCCACATAACTGAATCCCCCCATATTGAGGTCATCAGAGCGCATGTTCTTGAGCGACACCTGCACCGCTTCTCCGGATGATGCGCCAATTTGGAATGAGGTTTGACCAAACGAACCGTTGAGCAATTTTCGACCACCAAAAGAGGTTGTTTCGGCTATTCGGTTCATTTCATCGTTCAAAGCCCCCATTTCTTCCTGTAATGCTACGCGCTCCGCTTTACTGTTCGAGCCATTGGCCGACTGTAATGAGAGATCTCGCATGCGTTGCAGTAAGTTGGTGGTTTCTTGCATCGCGCCTTCAGCGGTTTGCATGATGGAAATGCCATCGTTGGCATTGCGTACAGCCACATCAAGGCCGCGCATCTGGGATTCAAGGCGATTGGAAATTTGCAGCCCTGCCGCATCGTCTTTGGCGCTGTTGATCCGTTTACCGGAAGACAACCGCTCCAACGACTGATTGAGCAAATCGGTCGCGGTGTTTAAATGCCGATGCGCGACCAGCGCTGAGACATTAGTGTTTACCGTGATAGCCATGTGCGTGACAGAGTCCTTGGGGTTATTTCTCTTCTAGCAGGACTATCGGCCGGGAATGGGGAATCTTTAGAACAAAAAAGCCAGGCTGTGAGCCTGGCTTTGGGATTCAGAACGCCGATTACGCTTTGAGGCTGAGTGCTTGTAGCATCTCTTGTGATGGCGCAAAGAAGTAGGCCCCCGTCACCGCCTGCGTAAAACGCAGCAGTTGGTCAGTTTTACCATCGGTCACGCCGTACATACTTTCCATCATGGTTTTGATGTTGTGCAGTGTGTGGCAGTAGGCAATAAACAGCAGGCCATGGTCGCCACTGGCGCTGCCATACGGCAGGCTGTGGCGCAGAATTTTCAGCCCTTTACCCTCTTCTTTAATATCGACGCGGCCAACGTGTGACGCAGCAGGAACATTGTCCAGTTCCACCGAATCCGGTTTAGTACGGCCAATCACTTTTTCCTGCGCAGAGACGTTGAGGCGGTTCCACGCTGGCAGATTGTGCACAAAGCGCTGCACCATCACATAGCTGCCGCCAGCGAACTCACCGTCCGCCACAATCGCGACTTCACGACGTTTTTCCTCTTTCGGGTTTTCAGTGCCATCGATAAAGCCCGTCATGTCGCGGGCGTCCAAATAGCGGAAACCGTAGGTTTCATCAACGACATCAACATCTTCTGCGATTTCGGTCAGGCATTTACGCATGACATAAAACAACAGGTCGTGGCGCTTTGAGTGGCAATGGATCAGTACGTCAACATCGGTACTCGGTGCCATAGTGCTGCCTTCGCCCAACACCGGGAAATCGATCAGCTCTTCTGGCATCGGGGCTTCAAAGCGTTGCCAGAAAGCTTTGGTGAAGGCGACAGAGAGCGTCAGTTCTGCGCCCGGTTGATTGGCATTCACTTCATCCACCAGAGCAGGCAGTGCTTGCAACTGAGCAAGAACCTGTGTGTGGTTGCGTTTAATTTTTAATATGCTGTACAGAGCAAATGGCTCCGCTTCTGGCAAAATAGCCGACTGTGGCGTTGACATGTTAAGTCCTCACTTTTTCTTTTTTGCTCAGTGTGTACCCAATACGACAAAGGGTATGCTTCAAATTCATTCTACGTCTTGATACCGATCATGGCTTAGCCATCAGCGGCGACAAAAAACAGTCACGCACGCTGCGGCTGCGATAAACGTATAAAATTAACCATAATAGAATCAACAAGGTAAGCGCATTCGCCCAATGAAAAGCTCCGTGTTGCAGGTAGACATGGTAGCCCGTCTGAATAAACTGCACGCTCGCTGTCAGCAGCGTCAGCCAGCGCCCGGTTCGAAACAACGCATTAATCCAACGCCGCTCCGGATGACGCAGACTGATAAGCCACATTAGTGCAATCCCCGGCACGCCCGCCACCAGCCCGATGTAAAGCGCCGCATTACCGGGATAAACGAAACTCAGAATCTGCGAACCACTGTCGCGGCTCACGCCTGCAACCACGAACACAATCCAGGCTCGCGCCAGAAACAGCCATCCCAGCCACAACCAGGTTGGAGCCTTGAGATATCCGTGGGTATCATATTGTTCGATGGCGTAACGCACGTTGTTCTTTCGCTGTTGGTTATTGCCTTCCACTTTAGCGCAATGATTTCAAATAGCTATACGTGAGTATGAGATTTTGGTGACAAACTGCGACCGTGATACTCTAGGCAAAACTTAAGGGACACCAAGCATGACCAATAAAATTGTTCCATCGCCACAAACCCAACAAGAAGCGATGAAAGTGGCCAAGGCGACTCAAAAGCCGGGCCAGACCAAAGAGCAGACCAAGCTGATTGCACAAGGCATTGAAAAAGGCATTGCGCTGTATAAAAAACAGCAAAAAGAAAAACATCGCCAGGCCGATCGCGCTCGTAAAAAAGCACTGAGAACCAAACGATCTGCCATACACGAAGACATTGATTCCGAGATTGGTTACGAAGACGAAGTAACGCCATCCAAAACCCTGCAATGGCTGCCGTGGGGGCTGCTTATCGCCAGTTGGGTCGGTTTCATTCTGTTCTGGATGCAAAACAGCGCGCAATAGTGCTCCGGCAAAGCAAGTACACTCTCTCTCCGTTTCCAGAGTTGTTACCTGACGCACGTGACACGTCACTGGAAACGATTACAATAAGACCAACTCTAGCGATAACGTGCTTTGCGTGAAGGCGTTCTGCGTTGAAAACTCGCAGTGAATCTCATTTATCGCCCAGAAACCATTCATTGTTTGCGGTCCGCCAGAAGAACAGTGTTTAATTTACCTAATGCATTGATAAAGGTTGAATTTCCATGGCTACCATTAAGGATGTCGCGAAAGCGGCTGGTGTATCCGTTGCTACCGTTTCCCGTGTCATCAATAAATCACCGAAAGCCAGTCAGGCGTCGATTGATTCCGTGACCAAGGCGATGCAAGAACTGGGTTATCGCCCCAATGCTGCTGCGCGAGCACTGGTTAGCCAAAGCACCAATACGATGGGCGTGCTGGTTTCTGATGTGTCAGACCCATTTTTCGGCACCTTAGTCAAAGCCGTCGATACTGTGGCTCGTCAGAATGGTAAACATCTGTTGGTGGGTAACGGTTATCACAAGGAAGAAGATGAACGCCGCTCGATTGAGCTGCTGATCAATAACCGTTGTGATGCACTGGTGATTCATTCCAAAGCCTTGTCGGATGAAGAGCTGATTGCGTTCGCCAAAGAGGCCAAAGGGATGGTAGTGATCAACCGTCACATTCCGGGCATGGAAGATCGCTGTATTTCCCTCGACAACCATAAAGGGGCGTTTCTCGCGACCGAGTTTCTGATTCGTCAGGGCCACAAGAAAATTGCCTGCATCGCGTCCAGTCACTCGATTGCCGATGCCAATGAACGGGTTACTGGTTATCTGGATGCGCTCAAAGCCAATCATCTCGATTTACCTGAGACCTACATCGAGTACGGTGAACCGAGCAGTGAAGGCGGAGAACAAGCCATGCTGTACCTGTTGACCAAAGGTATCGATATCACAGCGATCGTCGCTTACAACGACAACATGGCCGCTGGCGCCCTATCGGTCATGGAAGAAAACGGCATCGAATCACCAGGGCAGATTTCGATTGTCGGTTTCGATGACGGCTTGATTGCCCGATACGTAAAACCGCGCCTGACCACCGTGCGTTACCCGATTCAGATGATGGCGGAAAATGCCGCTCAATTAGCGCTGCAACTGGCCAAAGATGAAAGCCTGGTCGATGACAGTCCGAAACGCTATTCGCCAACCATGGTAAAACGCGACTCGGTTAAATCACTCAACGACTAAGCGGAAATCGAAGAAAAACAAAAGGCTTACCCAAAAGGTAAGCCTTTTTCTCTCCCATCGCATTATCCCTGAATTGCAGGGAAAAGATCCCCATAGGCAAAACGTAAGCTGTGCCGATTTACCACTCCCCCAAGCGTAAATCCGCCTGAGCACGCTGATGGAGTCCTGACCAGCGGCTCACCTCTGAAGCTCCCGTTTGCCATGGGAAAATGACTTCGTGAACACAGGCATCAACCGACACCCGCTCGAACGCCACGATAGCCATTCAAGTGACGATCACTCGAATTCTTTTACCAGGCCAGCACCTTCTTTGGCCTGACACACATAAATGGTTTCTTTCAAGCCAGTTGCGGCCTGATATTGCTGCTCGATAGCGACTTTGACATCGTTGACCAACGCAGGTGGCACCAGCGCTACCACGCACCCACCGAAGCCGCCTCCAGTCATACGTACGCCGCCTTGCTCACCGATCACGGCTTTGACAATCTCAACCAGGGTATCGACCTCTTTGACGGTAATTTCAAAATCATCACGCATGGACGCATGTGATGCAGCCATCAGTTGGCCCATGGTTGCCATGTCGTTGGCACGCAGTGCATCCGCCGCGGCTAACGTGCGATCATTTTCCGTAATGATGTGACGCGCGCGCTTAGCCACCACTTCGCTCAACTCAACCTGACGACGCGTAAACTCTTCAATCGTTACGTCACGCAATGCTTTCACGCCAAAAATACGCGCCGCTTCTTCGCACTGCTGGCGACGGGTGTTGTATTCACTGTCGACCAGGCCACGCTGCTTATTGGAGTTGATAATCACAATCGCCATATCTTCCGGCATCGATACCGCTTGCGTCTCCAAACTGCGGCAGTCGATCAGCAGCGCATGATTCTCCCGCCCTTCGGCAGAAATCAGCTGATCCATGATGCCGCAATTGCAGCCGACGAACTGGTTCTCGGCCTGCTGGCCATTGAGTGCCACCTCGGCTTGCGAGATATCCAGCGCAAACAGCTCTTTAAACGTCTGACCGATGACCACTTCCAGCGCCGCCGAGGAGCTCAACCCCGCGCCTTGCGGCACGTTACCGCTCACTGCGATGTCGGCGCCGCCGAGGGCATAACCACGTTCAAGCAGAAATTTCACCACGCCGCGAATGTAGTTGGCCCACATTTTATCCGCTTGAAATTCAATTGGCGCGTCGAGCGCAAACTCATCCTGCGCATTGGCATAATCGACCGCAATGATGCGTACGCGGTTATCATCACGCTTGGATGCCGCCACCACGGTTTGGTAGTTAATCGCACATGGCAACACAAAACCGTCGTTGTAATCGGTGTGCTCACCAATCAGGTTAACCCGGCCCGGCGCCTGAATAACATGGCTCGGCGCAAAACCCAGGACGTGTTCGAAGGAGCGAATCACGTTTTGAATCAGTTCAGACATAGGACTTTCCACAATTCTCTTCACGAGTACCACCACAGGGTACTCTGGTGTTTATTCGTTATTAAGGCTGTTCTTTGTAGTGAACATCGCTCAGTTCACGCAGGCGCTGCGCGGCCTGTTCCGGAGTTAAATCTCGCTGAGTTTCTGCCAGCATTTCATAGCCCACCATAAACTTACGCACGCTCGCACTGCGCAGCAGCGGCGGATAGAACAGTGCGTGTAACTGCCAGTGTTCTATATCGCTGCCGTCGTCAAAAAACGGCGCATAATGCCAGCCCATTGAGTACGGGAATGAGCACTGGAACAGGTTGTCATAGCGACTGGTCAGCTTTTTTATCGCCAGGGCTAAATCGTCGCGCTGATCATCGCTCAGTTCACTCATGCGGCGAACGTGGGTTTTCGGCAGCAGCATGGTTTCAAATGGCCACGCTGCCCAATATGGGACCACTGCCAGCCAGTGCTCAGTTTCCACCACATTACGTGAACCATCGGCCAATTCCGCTTGCACATAATCCACCAGCAGATTGCTGCCCTGCTGATCGAAGTAGGCTTTCAGGTGTTGGTTTTTACGCTCAATTTCATTCGGCAGAAAGCTGTTGGCCCAGATCTGGCCATGCGGGTGCGGCTGAGAACACCCCATCGTCTCGCCTTTGTTTTCGAATGCTTGTACCCAGACATACTCTTTACCAAGTGCTTCAATCTGCTCGTTCCAGGTATCAATCACGCCGCGAATCTGCGCCAGTGGCAGCTCAGGTAGCGTTTTGCTGTGATCCGGTGAAAAGCAGATCACGCGGCTCAGCCCACGCACCCCTTGAATTTTAAACAACGGACTGCGGGATGGCGGTGCGTCCGGCGAATCCGTCATCAGCGCGGCAAAATCATTGTTGAAGACGTACGTACCGGTGTAAGCCGGGTTCACGTCGCCCGACACACGCGTATTTCCCGGGCACAAGAAACAGTGATGATCGTAGCTTGGAAGCTCTGCAGTTGACGGTTTTTCATCCTGACCGCTCCAAGGGCGTTTCGCGCGATGCGGAGAAACCAACACCCATTGCCCGCTCAACGGGTTATAACGGCGGTGTGGGTGATCCACCGGATTGAATTCTATCGTCGACATTTGTGTCATGACCCCTGCTTAAACGTCGTATCCCTGAGGATTATTTGATTGCCAGCGCCAGGTATCCGCCGTCATGTCTGCCAAGCTCAGTTTCGCCTGCCAGCCTAGTTCACGCTGCGCCTTTTCAGTACTGGCCCAACACTCGGCAATATCGCCCGGACGACGCGGACAAATTTCATAAGGCACCGCCTTGCCACACGCCTGGCTGAAGGCATTGACCATATCCAGTACGCTGGAGCCTTTACCCGTACCCAAGTTATAAATATGCAGACCGGCTTGTGTGCCGACCACCTGCAACGCGGCGATGTGACCATCGGCCAGATCCATCACATGAATATAGTCACGGACGCCAGTGCCATCCGGTGTCGCGTAATCATTGCCAAACACCGCCAGTTTTTCACGGCGCCCCACGGCAACCTGAGCAATAAACGGCATCAGGTTATTCGGAATGCCTTGGGGGTCTTCCCCCATGGTGCCTGACGGATGCGCGCCAACCGGGTTAAAGTAACGCAGCAGAGTGATGCTCCATTCGGGTTCAGCAAGCACTAAATCTGACAAGCACTGCTCCACCATGTACTTGCTGCGGCCATACGGGTTGGTGGTCGCGCCTGTTGGAGAAGTTTCGGTAATCGGTACAGTTTGTGGGTCACCATAAACGGTCGCCGACGAACTGAACACTAGACTTTTCACGCCCGCTTTACGCATGCTGCGCACCAGCACTAACGTGCCGTTGACGTTGTTGTCGTAGTACTCAATCGGCTTGCTGACTGACTCCCCCACCGCTTTGAGGCCGGCAAAGTGAATCACGGCTTGTACGTCGTGCTTGGCAAAGACGGAATCCAGGAACGCTTCATCACGAATATCACCCTGATAAAATGCCGGGCGCACCCCCGTTAAGGCTTCAATTCGATTCAATACTTCTGCTTTTGCATTGCACAAGTTATCGACCATGATTGGGGTCATCCCCGCCGCAATCATCTGCACACATGTGTGGCTGCCGATGTAGCCCATACCGCCAGTGATTAGAACGTCCACCTGTCACCTCTCCGCTGATTTGAATTGCATTGAGTCTATCAGCAGCCCAGCGCCGACTTCTGTGATTACACTCTCAAAGTGAAAACGTTTCCACAAACATTCACACCGAGGTGACTATGCTATTATTGGAATTAGATACTACTGAAAAATAAGAGGAAGGCCATTAGGGCAAACGTTTCCAGAAAACAACATGCCTGCATTGAGCGGTAACCAAACCACACAATACAGACTGAACACGGTGAATGAACGACTTTACGGAAGGGAAGAAAGAAGAAAGCCAGCACAGGCTGGCTTGTTATGCACTAAATCCTAAACTCGCGGCGATATCACATCTGCGATCCAGAACCCATTGACTGTCAAAGGGCCCCCAATCTGACAACTGATAATAGCCGTCATTGTGGCGCCGACCGTCCTGAACGAACATCAGTTCAATGCCGATCCCCGGCAGGGCTTTAAGTACGTCCTGAA
The DNA here is from genome assembly GCF_023920125.1 of Vibrio sp. LQ2. NCBI lineage: Bacteria > Pseudomonadati > Pseudomonadota > Gammaproteobacteria > Vibrionales > Vibrionaceae > Vibrio > Vibrio sp. LQ2. Next base: position 29,421 of record NZ_CP085308.1, on the reverse strand, counting down.
TAGTACGACGAGGCCACCCCGTTTTCTCGATTAACTTCGGAACATTAGGCCGTTCCAGACTTTCAACAAGCAAGGCTAAATAAAGGCGCCTTGCAAAAACAGGACTCAATTCCATTGATTACCTCCTAATCTGTGCAAGGCACATTATTTCTGTTTTGCCAGTAAGTTTGTTGAGTTCGATCAATAACTCTCCAATCCTAGTCAATAGCCGTGGATTTTTTTTATTCAGTAAAATATCTGCATCACACTTTTGTCAGATGACAGGCTTCCTGTTAGGATTTGGCAAACACCAAAATAAGCAGCATTCAAAGGATTTTTATGACCATCACGATGTACGGTATCCCCAACTGCGACACGATAAAAAAAGCGCGCAAATGGCTGGAAGCACAAGGCGTTAATTACCAGTTTCACGACTACCGCAAAGACGGTATCGATGCAGCGCTGGTGAGCGAGTTTTGTCAGGCTCTGGGCTGGGAAAATGTGCTCAACAAACGTGGCACCACTTTTCGCCAACTGAGCCAAGAGCAGAAAGACACCCTCAACGCTGACACCGCTATCAACCTGCTGGTTGAACAACCTGCGATGATCAAACGCCCGCTGCTGCGCGTTGATGGTGATCTTCATCTAGGCTTCAAAGCCGAGCAATACGCTTCTCTTTTCTCTTAATACAAGGATTTCAAGGATGACAGACAGCCCTGTACTGGCTCTCGCAAAAGATTTAATCAGCCGCCAATCAGTGACGCCGGTCGACGCCGGTTGCCAGGACTTGATGATTGAGCGTCTTAAAGCACTCGGATTTGAAATCGAAATGATGGTGTTTGAAGACACCACCAACTTCTGGGCCCGCCGTGGCACGCAAGCACCGCTGTTTGCGTTTGCTGGTCACACAGACGTGGTTCCGGCTGGCCCTCTGGCTCAGTGGCACACTCCACCGTTTGAGCCAACCGTGATTGATGGTCATTTGCATGGCCGCGGCGCTGCGGACATGAAAGGCTCACTGGCATGCATGGTGGTGGCCGTGGAGCGTTTTATCGCTGAGCATCCGGATCATGCTGGCTCGATTGCGTTTCTGATTACCTCGGATGAAGAAGGCCCGTTCATCAACGGCACCACGCGTGTGGTGGATACCCTGATGGCCCGCGATGAGAAAATCGATATGTGTGTGGTGGGGGAACCTTCAAGCACACATGCCGTTGGCGATGTGGTCAAGAACGGCCGCCGTGGCTCCATCACGGGCGATCTGACCGTAAAAGGCGTGCAAGGTCACGTGGCTTACCCGCACCTGGCCAACAACCCGGTTCATCAAGCTCTACCTGCATTGGCGGAGCTGGCCGCAACCACCTGGGATGAAGGCAACGAATACTTCCCACCAACCAGTTTCCAGATCCCGAATCTGCAGGCCGGCACTGGCGCGTCAAACGTGATTCCGGGCGAGTTTCATGTGCAGTTTAACTTCCGTTTCAGTACCGAGCTGACCGATGACGAAATCAAACGTCGCGTACACTCAACACTGGATGCGCACGGCCTGGAATACGACCTCAAATGGACGCTGAGCGGTCACCCGTTCCTGACTGACACTGGCGCGCTGCTCGATGCGGTGGTAAAAGCGGTGGGTGAAGTGAATCATCAGGAACCACAACTGCTAACGACAGGTGGAACGTCTGACGGCCGCTTTATCGCGCAAATGGGAGCGCAGGTGGTTGAACTGGGTCCGGTAAACGCCACCATTCACAAAGTGAACGAGTGCGTCAACATTGCCGATCTGGAAAAACTGACCGACATGTATCAAAAAACTCTGGAGAATCTACTCGCCAAATGATGACACCTGAGCAGCTGACCGGACAAACCGCGTCGCACCTTGTTGAAGTGATGGTGGGCCAGAAGGCATTTCTGGTTCATCCGCAAGTCAGCGCGGATCTGCTGTCTCTGAAACAGGCGGCGGATGAGGCGGGTTTTGTGTTCAACATTGCCAGTGGTTTTCGTCCGTTTGAACGCCAACTGGCGATTTGGAACCGAAAAATGTCGGGGGATACCGCCATTTTGGACGTCAACAGTCAGCCGCTCGACACTAGCCACTGGTCTGAAGCCGACAAAGTGCACGCCATTTTGCGCTGGTCTGCCCTGCCCGGTGGCAGCCGTCATCATTGGGGGACTGATTTTGATGTGTTCGATCGCAGTGCTCTGCCCCCGGGCGAAACATTGCAGCTCGAACCCTGGGAATATCTCGAGGCGCATCAGCGTCCGTTTTATCAATGGTTGAAGACTAACCTCGCCCGCTTCGGCTTCTTCTTTCCGTATCGGGAGAAAGGCTCAGGAGTGGCATTTGAACCATGGCACATCAGTCATCGTATCGTCAGTGAACAGTGTCTCCAAGCGCTGACACTGCCGGTGTTGGCACAGCAATTGGCGTCAGCCCCCATTTTAGGCAAGCAGTGCGTGCAACAAGACCTTGGTCAGATCTACACTCAGTACATCACTCAGATCAGCCGAGGTGAAAGTGTATGATGGATTTTCTGTTTAATCCGTGGGTGATCACCATCGTTATCGTGTGTGTGTTTGTCGGCAATATTGCTGCACTTAAGTACACTGCGACGATGAAACTGGGTCAGATGGGTAAGAAGAGCGATCTCGACAAACTCAATGAGCTCGACAAGCAAAATCAGTCATCCGCTTCTGATAAAGAAACAAAAAAGGGACGCTAGCGTCCCTTTTCTATTTGGCTTTCCTGCCCGCTTACTGCTGAGCTGTTTTTTTCTCATCAACGATGGCGGCCAACACTGGCACCATTTCTTTCAGCAATTCTTCCTCAACCGGTTTACCCGCTGAGTTGGTCACGTTGATGGAAGTACGGTTACCCAAATCACCAAACAGGAAGGTGTAAGTGCCTGACCCTAAGTTCATTGGTTTCACGCCGATATCATTCCAGAATTCGTCATCTGGCGACGCGTATTTTGCTTTCATCGTACCTTGAGACTGGTTACGTTCCTCAATCTTGAAGCCCATCTTAGGCAGCAGATCAGGCAGACGTTGCCACAGCACATCATAAGGAGTACGGGCGATGATCACCGGGAAGCCACTGCGGTCTGAACCCATGGTAACCGGAATCTGTTTCACCAGCTCTTGCGCTTTACGCGCCGCTTCAGCTCGCACATCCTGATCGTAACGAGACGTCACCAGGTTAGTCATAAAGGCGTTATAGCGCTCTTTGTTGGTCGCAGTCACCGGCTTCTGTTTGCCGCCCTCACGCCAGTCAATCAGAGAGATCTTAAATCCGTAGCGGTTGTTGGCTTCAACGCGGCTCAACTCGTAGCGGCTACCCATTTCCGTATCTTCGTCTTCGGAGACCCAAGTCACCCAATCAGTTTCGATATGGTTAGCGTTTTCCTGTAGCGCTTTGATGTTGTGCTCTTGCATCATGGTCTTCGCCACCTGCCACACTTTGTCCGCTTCATCTTTACGGATCATCCACAAAGTGACTTCGCCATTCTGGCGTTCAGCGCGAGCACCGGGAATCAGTTCCAGCACTTGCTGCGGCGGGCGAATATCAACCACTGGGCCGATGCCACCTTTAAAATCACCTTGGGGAATATCGTAATCGGGATAAAACTGCGGCGTTGCGTCTTGCGGCAAAACCCACTGTTTGAAATCTTTCGTATCCAGGTAGGCAAAATCATTTTTGGCTTGGCGGCGTTGCGTCGGAGTGCTCGAACAGGCACTCAAAACCAAAACAGCCAGTGATCCAACCACCAGCTGGCGCGATAACTTCATTGAAACTCCTAAAATTTGCCGAGGCATGAAAACCTCGGCATTGTAATGGATAGCGCCTTATAAAATACAGGCTTCTGTCATTGCTTGGGCAACAAGTGGGCGCGCTTGTTCAGAGAGTTCCGTTAAAGGTAGACGCAGATCACCTTCTGCAATCAGACCCAGCTTGTGTGCTGCCCATTTCACTGGAATTGGGCTTGACTCGACAAACAGGCCTTTGTGCAGTGGCATCAGGCGTTGGTTGATGACTTCTGCTTCATCAAACTTACCTTCCAGTGCCAGGTGCATCATTTTTGCCATATCGGCAGCAGCGACGTTATTCGTTACTGAAATCACACCCTGGCCACCCAGTTTCACAAACTCCAGACCGGTTGCATCGTCACCGCTGAGCAGTACGAAATCGTTACCACACAGTTCTCGGTGCAACGCCACGCGGCTTAAATCACCTGTTGCATCTTTGAGTGCGACAATGTTTTTTAGTTCCGACAAACGTGCAACAGTTTCTGGACGCAAGTCAACTGCGGTACGGCCTGGTACGTTGTAAAGGATGATTGGAATATCGGTTTCTTGTGAAATCGCTTTGTAGTGCTGGAACAAACCTTCTTGAGTCGGTTTGTTGTAGTAAGGCGTTACGCTCAGGTAGCCGGCAATGCCTGTGTTGTTCAGCAGACGGCTGAACGTCACGGATTCGTGAGTAGCATTAGCTCCGGTACCGGCGATCACCGGAATACGGCCGTCCGAGAACTCGACGGTCTTTTCAACAACTTTGACATGCTCTTCGATAGTGAGTGTGGATGACTCACCGGTTGTTCCTACAGAAACAATGGCGTCAGTACCGGCTTCGATGTGGTAGTCTACCAGCTTCTTCAGGCTAAGATAGTCAACCTCACCGTCGTGGTTGAAAGGTGTAATTAACGCGACGATACTTCCTGAAAACATGTCTATCTCCCTAGATTGATAACTTCTGCATGGTACTGCATGGGGCTTGAAAAACACAAGGGGGGAAATTCGCTTAAACAGCCCTTATGAGTGAATATTTATCAGATGTTAGACTTTAGGCCAACTCTGCCTTTTGCTACCGAGTTATACACCCCTTGAAAATCCCCTTGTCAGACACACGTGATTTTGTGAAAACGCATACAGAAAAACACGTTTTGTTCCGCTCTTTCTATACTTTAACTGTGTTAACATGCCGAAAAACACTAAGCGAAGCGACTCTATGACTCAACATTTAGTGATCACCGCCGTGGGTACTGACCGGCCAGGGATTTGCAACCAAGTAGTCAAACTGGTAACCCAGGCTGGCTGTAATATTATCGACAGCCGAATTGCCCTGTTCGGAAATGAATTCACCCTCATCATGCTGGTTTCCGGCAATGCCAACAGCATCACCCGCGTGGAAACTCTGCTGCCCCTGTTAGGTCAGGAGCAGGATCTGATCACCATGATGAAGCGCACGTCGCCGCATGCTCAGCAGGCCAACGCGTACACGGTGGAAGTCTATGTCGAATCGGATGACAAACCCGGTCTGACAGAAAAGTTCACCCAGTTCTTTGCTGATCGCAACATTGGCATGGCGTCACTCAGCGCGCAGACGATCGATAAACTCAAGCTGGAACGGGAAACCAACCAGTTCCAAATCGCGATTACAGCGCACGTTGATAGTGACTACAATCTGATGCAGTTGCAGGAAGAATTTGATGCTTTGTGTCAGACGTTTGATGTACACGGGTCGCTTAATTTCATTAAAAACAGCTTATAAAAACGAAAGGAAGAACCATGAATACACTCAAGGCAGGTTCGCCAGCTCCGGCTTTCTCTCTTCTCGATCAGGACGGCAACACCGTTTCGCTGTCTGATTTCGCCGGCAAAAAAGTCCTGTTCTACTTCTACCCGAAGGCCATGACTCCGGGTTGTACTGTGCAAGCGCAAGGCATGCGTGATGTGAAAAGTGAATTGGATGCCCATAACGTTGTGGTCTTAGGTGTGAGCATCGACCCGGTAAAACGTTTGGGTAAGTTCATCGAACGTGACAACCTGAACTTCACTCTGCTGTCTGACGAAGATCACGCTGTCGCTGAGCAATTCGGCGTGTGGGGCGAGAAGAAGTTTATGGGCAAGGTGTATGATGGCCTGCACCGCATCAGTTTCCTGATTAACGAAAACGGCGTCATCGAACACGTTTTCGACAAGTTTAAAACCAAAGACCACCACGAAGTGGTTCTGGATTATCTGAACAACAAATAATCACCACGCCACTATTTCGTGCGATTGCTTAAATGATTAAATTGCATAAATAATCAAAAAGGCCAGTCTTAAAGACTGGCCTTTTTCGTTACGGATTGCGGAAACTACACGATGAATTTATTCAGGATTGCATCCTGCTCACGCACGTTTTCGGTCTGTACTTGCATTGCGATGTTGGCCTCTTCCGCTGACTCAGAAACCTGAGTCGACAGATCTTTGATCTTCACGGTGTTGTTGTTGATCTCTTCCGCCACCAGGCTCTGCTCTTCAGCCGCCGAGGCAATCTGGATATTCATATCGCTGATTTGTTGAATCGCATTCCGGATACGTTGCAGTGCCGCATCCGCCAGTTGCGATTTCGCCACCGCATCTTCCGCCGTCGATTTACTCTCGTTCATCGCCACCGACACCGAGCTCGCGCCCGCTTGCAGTTGCTCAATCATGCTGCGAATTTCAGTCGTGGATTGCTGTGTACGCTGCGCCAGCGTGCGCACTTCGTCGGCAACTACGGCAAAACCACGACCTGATTCACCAGCACGCGCAGCTTCGATGGCCGCGTTCAACGCCAGCAAGTTAGTCTGGTCAGCAATGTCGTTGATCACTTTCAAAATGGTTTCGATGTTCGCCGTCGCCGATTCGAGGCCGCGTACTTCTTCTACCGCCATTTCGATGTGCGCCGATAAGCGGTCAATCGACTTAGTGGTGTCGCTGACCACGCGTGAACCTTCAACCGTTGCATCGTCCGCTTCTTTCGCTGCTGACGCGGCACCCTGGGCATTATTGGCCACTTCGGTTGCCGTCACTGCCATCTCGTGCATCGCCGTGGCCAGTTGTTCCAGCTCGTGCAACTGAGCACGCATCGCTTCAGCAGAGCCGTGCACGGTGCCCATCGTTTGCTCCGCTCCGCGCATGATCTCTTCACCGATAGCTTTCGACTGCTTAATCTGATGTTGCAGCGTTTCGGTAAAGATATTGAACCCCTTCGCCAGTTCAGCAAACTCTTTGTCGGTATCGGTGCTCAAACGTTTCGTCAGATCGCCCTGACCCGACGCCACATCCTGAATCGCATCATTGAGTACGCCCAATGGACGCATCAGCACTTTGATCAGCAGGCTCAGACCAATCACGCTCAGCACCAGACCAATAACAGTGTAGATGATGGAGCTGTTACGCAGATCGGAGACCGCAGCAAACGCAATTGACTCATCGATAATCGCACCAATGTACCAGTTCTCGCTTGGCACCAGAGTAAAGTTGACCATAAACGGATGACCATCAATCTCAATGCGCTGCGTTCCTTCTTTCAGTTGCACCTGAGGGAGATAGGTATTGAGCTTCTGACCGTTGTTTTTGGTGTCAGGGTGCGCAATGGTAGTGCCGTCAGCGGTCACGATAAACAGGTAACCAGCGTCAAACAGGTTGATCGAGTTAACCAGATCCGCCAACTTGGTTAGCTCCAGATCGTAGAACATTGCCGCTTTGAACTGTCCGTTCTCATAAACTGGGGTACCAATCGAAATGATGGTTTTCTTGGTCGAGACGTCGACATAAGGATCGGTAACGGTCAGTTTGCCGACTCTCTTCGCATCGACGAACCAAGGACGTTTACGCGGGTCGTAATCGGCGCCCGGTTCCCAACCGTCGTCATTTTCGACCACGGTGCCGTCGGCATCATAGCCCAAACCCACCGCTAGGAAGCTGCTCTTGAGTTTTGGTTTCTCAAGCACATTTTTCACGTAAGCACGATCTTCGGGGTTAAGCTCCAGCACTTCCGTCATCGACTGAGCCAGCGCTTTTTTGCTGGTCATTTCTGATGTGATGGTGTTTTTCACCCCAGCCACCATTTCTTTCAGGCTGCTGTTGACCAGAGACTCAACTTCCGAGCGAACGGTGCTGAGCTGTTGAATAGATAAAAGTAAAATAACGATTAATAGTAGCGCGGATGATGCAGCCACAATTTTTTGGCTAAATCTCATAGTTTCCCTCAACTCACAAGCTCTAAGTGGATTTCCATTTTTTATAGTTATTAGTTGTTATATCGACTAGCCAAATCGGAACTTGAGGAACAGTAACATCCCTTAACCTATATTTTACTCAATAATTTTGATCTCGCTTCACGAATGCTAAAAAACAAACGCCCCATCAAAAAATGATGAGGCGTTCATGTAACAAGCAGATAAGGCTATGCGTTAGGCTGCGGTGGCTCTTCTTCAATACTTGGCAGGGCGTTCCACACTGCTTTCACCAAAGTTGCCAATGGAATGGCAAAGAATACACCCCAGAATCCCCAGAGTCCGCCAAAGACCAGCACTGCGACGATAATCGCCACCGGATGCAGGTTCACCGCTTCAGAAAACAGCACTGGCACCAGCACGTTACCATCCAGAGCCTGAATGATGCCGTAGGCGATCAACAGATAATAGAAAGGTGGTGTCATTCCCCACTGGAACAAGCCGACAATCGCCACCGGAACGGTGACCGCTGCCGCCCCAATGTATGGAATCAACACGGAGAAACCCACAGCGACTGCCAGCAACACTGAATAGCGCAGATCCAAAATGGCAAACGTCACATAGCTGACCCCACCGACAATCAGGATCTCCAGCACTTTGCCGCGAATATAGTTTGAGATTTGCTGGTTCATTTCGTCCCAGACTTTGGTCGCCAGCTTACGGTTGCGCGGTAACACACCACGCACCATGCTCAGCATTTCCTGTTTATCTTTAAGCAGGAAGAACACCAGCAGCGGCACCAGAATCAGATACACCGCTAATGTGGCGATGCTGACCAGTGAAGCCAACGAACCTTTCACGACCGACTCGCCCATTCCCAACGCTTTATTTTTCGCGTTGATCATGATGGATTCAACAATTTGCAGGTTGGCCAGTTCAGGATAACGTTCCGGCAACGTAGCAATAAACTTCTGCAGGCCGTTATACATGTTCGGAATGTCGTTCACCAGATTGACGATCTGCTGCCAAATGGTGGGCACGAGGCCAAACACCGCCAGCAACATCAGGCCGGTAAAGATCAAAATCACCAGAATCACCGACAGCGTGCGCGGGATTTTCATACGGCACAATTGCACCACCGGCCATTCGAGCAGATACGCCAGCACAATCGCCACCAGCAAAGGAGCAATCAGATGACCAAAGAAGTAAATCGTGATGAAGCCAAAAAACAGAATAGCGACAAGGCTGACTGCATGGGGATCGGAGAAACGTCGTTTATACCAACGACTCACCATTTCAAACATTGGAGGCTGTCTCCTTTATGACATGAAGCGAGAAATGCTCAGTGAACGTCTGGCTCTGACAGACAAATTGCTGTCTTAGCAAGTAGGATTCGATATCGCGCTTGGAACTTGGGTCGCTAAGCAGAATGGTCACCGATTCACCATCTTGCAGCTGGGCGGTGTGACGTTTCGCAAGTAATAACGCCATTGGGCAACGCTGCTGACGCAAATCGAGAATATTCGGTTCCATTCTGTCGCTCAATCCTTAATATAGGTGAGACATTGTATAGCCTTTTACGCTGGGTGCCAGTTTTTCTCTCCCGCTAAAAATCGTTACAATTCATTGCTTACTTATTCCTATCCATCGGTGAGGTGATAGGGAAACCAATCCATTCTGACAATGTCTTATATCCAAACGACCTGAAGTTGCAGATAGGCGATTGAACAGAGCCGCCCCGCTGTAACTTCGTGAAGAACTGGGGATAGTGGAAGATGATTTTGGAGTATCACCTATAACTATGATAGTAAAACGTACTCGCTCATTCGTGTGCCTTTGCCTTGCTGCCGCTCTGGCGACGCCTTCGCTGACCTATGCCGACACCATTGAGCTGCCGGATATCGGCACGGTGGCCGGTTCGACCCTGACCATCGATCAGGAGCGCATTTACGGCGATGCTTACATGCGTATGCTGCGCAACAGCCGCCCGGTCATCAATGACCCGGTGCTGAACGAATATATCGACTCTTTGGGCCATCGTCTGGTTGCCAACGCCGACGATGTGAAAACCCCGTTTACCTTTTTTATGATTCGCGACCGCGACATCAACGCCTTTGCCTTCTTCGGCGGTTATGTCGCGCTGCACTCCGGGCTGTTTTTGCATGCGCAATCGGAGAGTGAACTCGCCTCCGTCATGGCGCACGAAATTGCGCACGTGACCCAGCGCCATCTGGCGCGCAGTATGGAAGATCAGGCGCGCCGCTCTCCGGCAACCATTGCCGCTTTGGCAGGCTCTCTGCTGTTGGCGATTGCGGCTCCGGAAGCGGGGATCGCCGCGATCACCGCCACAACGGCGGGCAACATGCAAAGTCAGATCAACTACACACGCGCCAACGAAAAAGAAGCGGATCGCTTCGGTATTGCCACTCTGGCCAAAGCCGGATTTGACGTCAATGCCATGCCACGCTTCTTTGGCCGTCTGGCGGATGAATACCGATACGCCAGCAAACCGCCACCGATGCTGCTGACTCACCCGCTGCCGGAAGACCGGATCACCGACAGCCGCGCCCGCGCCCAGCAATACACACCGGTGCGTCTGCAACCATCACTCAACTATCATCTGGCGCGCTCGCGAATTGTGGCCCGCTATGCAGGTATCGACAGCGATGCCGCTCTCGACTGGTTTAACCGCACGCAGAAAAAGGCCGAACCTTCACTGCACCCGGCTTTTGAATACGGCAAAGCGCTGGTTTATGTCGATACCAAACAGTACGCCAAAGCAGAACCCCTGCTGGATGCCCTGCTGAAAAGCGACCCTTACAACGGATTCTATCTCGATGCGGTGTCCGACCTTTATCTCGCCACCGATCGTCCGGAAAAAGCACAAGCTTTATTGAGTTCAGCTCTGAAACAGAAGCCGAATAACGCCGTGCTGACCATCAATTACGCCAATGCGATGATGAAGGAAGAAAAATACGCCGACGCGATTCGCACTCTCCAGCGTTACACGCACGATAACCCGAACGATACCAATGGCTGGCAACTGTTGTCCGAAGCCAATATTCGTTTGGGTAACAGCGCGGAAGATTTGGCCGCCCGCGCCGAAATTTTTGCCCTCAAGGCCAACTGGAACAAAGCCATTCAGTTTTATACTCAGGCCAGCCAGCTAGCCAAGCTGGGCAGTTTAGAACAAGCGCGTTACGACGCACGCATCGACCAATTGATGGTGCAGCGTGACCGATTCTTGTCACTCCAATAACAAAAAAACGATGAAGGAAAAATTATGTCAGTCGTGATTTATCACAACCCTCGATGTTCAAAAAGCCGTGAAACACTGGCATTGCTGGAAGAGAAAAACATTCAGCCACAGGTCGTCAAGTACCTTGAAGAGCCACTGAGTGTGGCGCTGCTGAAAGAACTCTATGCTCAACTGGGTCTGACTCAGGTTCGCGACATGATGCGCACCAAAGAAGATCTGTACAAAGAACTGAATCTGGCGGATGTCAGCCTGTCTGATGACGCTTTGTTTGCTGCTATGGTTGAAAACCCGAAACTGATTGAACGCCCAATCGTCGTAGCCAACGGCAAAGCGCGTCACGGTCGCCCACCGGAGCAGGTACTGGACATTCTATGAGTTGTCGTCTGGTTGTGCTGTATTACAGCCGACATGGTGGTACACAGGCGCTGGCGCGCCAGATTGCCCGAGGCATTGAATCGGTAGCGGGCTGTGAAGCTGTGCTGCGTACCGTACCTGAGCTGACGGAACGAGACGGCCTGACTGACGATCCTAGTCTGACGTTGGATGAGCTTCGTCACTGCGATGGTCTGGCGATGGGCAGTCCGGTGTGGTTTGGCAATATGGCCGCTCCGCTCAAGCATTTCTGGGATCAAACGACGCCGTTGTGGCTCAGTGGCGATCTGATTGATAAACCCGCGTGTGTGTTTACCACCTCATCGACACTGCACGGAGGTCAGGAAACCACTCAGCAAACCATGATGATGCCGCTGCTGCATCACGGCATGCTGGTGCTGGGGATCCCCTACTCAGAACCCGCGCTGCACACCACAACGGCTGGCGGCACGCCTTATGGCGCGAGCCATGTTTCAGGGCACAACGACCGTATCACCAGCGATGAAAGCACGCTGGCTCAAAGTTTAGGAAAACGCCTTGCAGTGATTGCAAGCCAATTAAAGGAAAAACCATGAGCGTCGAAATGTCGCCACGCACCACGCTGTTTCGCTGGCTTGCGCTTGGCGGGAACTTGTCTCTCTTAGGCTGGATTGCCTTGTGGCAACTGGAGTTATCTCCTCATCCACACATCAACCCGGTGACGCTGACGGTTGCCTGGCTGATTCCCCTGCTGCTGCCGTTACCCGGCATTCTGGCAGGAAAGCCATACACCCATGCGTGGGCCAACTTCATTCTGATGTTCTACTTTCTCCACGCCTTTACCATTTTGTATGTTGATGGCGGCGAACGGTTGCTGGCAGCGGTTGAACTGTTGCTGACTCTGGTCGCCTTCATGGGTAACATTCTCTATGCCCGTCATCGCGGCAAAGAACTGGGACTCAAACTAACCAAGCTGTCGGAAGTAGAAAAACAAGAACGGGCCCGTTTTGATAACAAGCAGTAGCCTCCTGTTTTTGAACAACTTGTGATAAAAAAAGCGCCTCTTCAGGCGCTTTTTTTATGTTCGACTTGTTAACCCAGCCATTGAAAATAGAGCGTCTGGATGGTCGGTTCTGCTGGCGTGGTTTCTGGCTGCACTTCTGTCGCGGCTTCAACCGGAGTTAATACCGGTTCCACATTTTGAACAGGCAGCTCAATAGTCTCTCCGGCTGGCACTGCCGCATCATCAACCACCGGAACTGCATCAGATGGCGCCACTTCAGGTTCCGGCATCGGTTCGATCGGCGCTTCGCCTTTTTCCACTCGTCCCATACGCAGTACTTCCTGCTCAAACTCACTTTCGCTGGTCAGCAGATGCACTTTAAACGTCACATTATTTCCCTGAATTTTCAGAATATCGAGTGACGCTACTGAGCTCAGACGTTTCAGATTCTCTTCCAGCGTGAAGAAAGAGATAGCACCGTTCACTGGCTTAAATGATGCCAGCACAGCTTCTGAGGATTCGCTGCTGACCAATACGGCATTTTTCTTCGCGTAGTAATCACTCAGCTCATCCACCATGTCTGCGGCCGCGCTGTCGCCAGAGGCCTGGCCGCTGATTGGGCTTTTTGGTGCCGCAATCATGTTGGCCGCATTTTGGTCGTAGAGTGTCCAGCGCAGATTCGAGCCTTGTGCACGCACCACCAACACCGCGTCGGTCGGATAGCGTTGACTTGCCAAACTGATTGGCTGGGAAAATCCGCCCCAGAGATCAGACACCTGCACCCCGGTGATATCATCAAAATCACCGACAGGAACTGTGATTGGCAGACCACGCAACTGCGCGCTGGCTTTCAGTTGATTGAGCAACGATGTATTCGCATGCTCCCAGCTGATGCTGCGATCGTAATTGGACTCTTCCACCAGCCACACCAGCAGATTGGCACGATTTTCCGGCCAGAATGGCAACTGTGCCTGAGTCAGCAAGGTACGAATATGCGGACCACTAAAGCCCATACGAATCGTTTTGGCGTCGCCTTGCTGGCCATAGCTGATTTGATTCAGATACTGAGAATTCTGGCGCAGCGCTTTTTGAATGACACCGTTGGTGACCGACTCTTTATCGCCCGTGGCGCGGACGATAACTTGCTGCATGCCGCTGATTCGTGCAGCCGCATCCGCATTGTCTTGCTGCTCATCAATCACGACTTCTGTTTGATATAAATTGACTTTCGTCAGCGCAAACGCGGGCAGACTCATCAGCCCGACCATCAACAAAGCTAAGTAGCGCATAGTGTTCCTAGGTCCTCAATTGTGAAGGTTGATGATAAGCAACTATCCCCCTTCGGGCAAGGAAACGCCGCCAGTATCGCGTCAAAAACTCCCCAATTTACACAATGGTATTTCGCCGGAGTAAACTAAAAATAATCAAAATTTTGATCCAGTTTAAATGGCAATCGATTGCAAAAGTGATAGAATCCCGCGAATTTTGTTCAGTATCAGGGAAAATACAATGAAAAATGCCATTCAAGGCGCACAGATGCTATTTGTCGCATTTGGTGCTCTGGTTCTTGTACCGTTGTTAACCGGTCTTGATCCTAACGTTGCACTTTTCGGTGCTGGTATCGGCACCCTCCTCTTCCAAATCATTACTCGCCGCTCCGTTCCAATCTTTCTTGCTTCTTCTTTCGCTTTCATCGCTCCTATTATGTACGGTATCCAAGCTTGGGGTATTGCTGCAACCATGGGCGGCCTGATGGCAGCTGGTGCGGTCTACATCATTCTGGGTGTGGTGATTAAAGTGCGTGGTGTGGAGATCATCCACAAGTTGCTGCCACCTGTGGTTGTGGGTCCGGTGATCATGGTGATCGGTCTGGGTCTGGCTCCTGCTGCGGTCAACATGGCACTGGGTAAAACCGGCGACGGCTCGGTACAACTGGTCAACGGTGACGCGGCATTGTGGATCTCATGCGTATCGCTGCTGGTGACGATTGTCATCAGCGTGTTTGCAAAAGGTTTCTTCAAACTGCTGCCAATTTGTGGTGGTATCGCGGCGGGTTACGCACTGTCTCTGTACTTCGGTGTGGTCAGCTTTGCGCCGGTTCAACAAGCCGCGTGGTTTGCACTGCCAAACTTTACTTTCCCTGAATTTAACATTAACGCCATTCTGTTCATGATCCCGGTTGCGATTGCACCGGCGGTTGAACACGTAGGCGATATGCTGGCTATCTCTAACGTCACCGGCAAAGACTACATCAAGAAACCTGGCCTGCACCGCACTATCGCGGGTGACGGAGTGGCAACGATGGCAGCCACTTTCCTTGGCGCGCCACCAAACACGACCTACAGTGAAGTCACTGGCGCTGTGATGCTGACCAAAGCCTTCAACCCAGTCATCATGACCTGGGCAGCCGTGACAGCCATTGTTCTGGCGCTGGTGGGTAAACTGGGCGCGCTGCTGCAAACCATTCCGGTTCCGGTGATGGGCGGCATCATGATTCTGCTGTTCGGTTCTATTGCCACAGTGGGCCTGAACACGCTGATCAAAAACCACGTGGATCTGCACAAATCACGTAACCTGGTGATTGTTGCGGTGACGCTGGTGTTTGGTATCGGCGGTATGGCTTTCGGTATCGGTGAGTTCAGTCTGCAAGGCGTGAGCTTGTGCGGTATTATCGCGATTATCCTGAACCTGGTTCTGCCACATGACTTGGGCGAAAACCACATTGTTGATAATGCACAAATGGAAGAAGGTCAGAACTGATCGCTTCCTGAATATAAGAACGGCCTCATCTGAGGCCGTTTTTTTATGTCACACGCTTAAGCGTCCTGACACAGGTCGACAAACTGTGCGCGGGTCAATGAGGCCAAATCCTTAGGCGCTAGCTCAATTTCCAGCCCACGTTTACCGGCGCTGACACACATGGTTGGCAGGGCCTCTGCGCTGATGTGAATGAAGGTCGGCAACGCTTTCTTTTGTCCGAGAGGGCTGATGCCTCCCACCACATAACCCGTTGTCTTCTGAGCAATGTCCGGATTCGCCATATCGGCCTTTTTCGCTTTTGCCGCTTTGGCCGCGAGTTTTAAATTCAGTTTCTGCTCCACCGGAATCACCGCGACAGCCAGATTCTTCTCCTCACCATTGAGACAAAACAGCAGTGTTTTGAATACTGTTTTCGGATCCTGTCCCAATGCCTGTGCGGCTTCTAAACCGTAACTGCTGTGGTTGGGATCGTGCTCGTACTGGTGAATGGTGTGAGAAACTTTCTTTTTCTTCGCAAGATTAATCGCTGGAGTCATGGTGAATCGGTCCTTTATACCAATCAGGATAAGCCCATCCGGGCCTATAGTGATTCGTACCAATGAGATAAAAAAACAGGCGATGCGCCAAAGCACATCGCCTGT
The DNA here is from genome assembly GCF_023920125.1 of Vibrio sp. LQ2. NCBI lineage: Bacteria > Pseudomonadati > Pseudomonadota > Gammaproteobacteria > Vibrionales > Vibrionaceae > Vibrio > Vibrio sp. LQ2. Next base: position 13,443 of record NZ_CP085308.1, on the reverse strand, counting down.
TAGTTAAAGGGATTCAACGAGTTGAGTCAACGCTTTCCTGATAGCAAAACGTTTTCGTTACTTATAAACAATCTCGCCTGCTGGTGCGAAGCGGTTAACATCTACCGGGCTGTTCGCTTCCAGGTAATCTTTCAGCACTTCCGCGTCCACGAAACCTGTGTTCACAAAACCCGGGTGATCCGTGATTTTCGGATAACCGTCACCGCCCGCAGCGTTGAAGCTTGGCACAGTGAAGCGATAGTTCTCATCCAGACGCAGCTGTTTGCCACCGATGAACACATTCGACACTTTGCCTTCCGCTACCGTCATTGTGATGCCAGCAAATTGTGCGTAGGCACCAGAGTCCACTGGCTTGGTTGCCACCACGTTAAGGTAGTCCATCACTTCCTGGCCCGTCATGTCCACATAGCTCACGATGTTGCCAAATGGCTGTACTTTCAACACGTCTTTGTAGGTTACATCACCAGCAGGAATGGAATCACGCACGCCGCCTGAGTTCATGATGGCAAAATCCGCTTTAGCGCGTTGCATGTGCGCCATCGCGATCATTCGGCCCAGGTTGGTTTGTTGGAAACGCACCACATCGCGGTCGCCTTCCAGCTTACCGTTGGTTTCTGCAATCTTGACATTCAGCTGAGCCGAACCTTTTTCCTGATATGGGCGCAGGAACTCGAGCATCGCTTGGTCTTCTTTGATTTCAGACGTTGCAAATACGCGCTTGCTTTCACCGTTGACCTTCACTTTTTTCTTCAGGTTAACCGGGATCAGGTTGTAACTCACCATATTCAGTTCACCGTTACGGAATTCGTAATCGGCACGGCCCACGTATTTACCCCACTCGTATGCCTGAACGATGTAAGTCCCGTTTTGAATGTCCGGTTTACACTCGTCACCCGGAACGAAGTTTTTCTTCACCAGGTTCGGGCCTTCCATACAGACCGGCTCTTGCGAGTGACCGCCAACGATCATATCCAGTTCACCCGCAGGCAGGAAGCGCGCCAGTGCTACGTCGCCCGGCGCATTGATGCCGTGTTCGCCATTTTGGTAGTGGCCCATGTGCGTTACCGCGATGATCAGATCCGGATGCTCGTTATCTTTAAGCTCTTCGATCACTTTTTTCGCTTCCGCTTTTGGATCGCGGAAATCGATGCCACCGATGTATTCCGGGTTGCCAATCTTAGCGGTGTCTTCCGTCGTCAGACCGATAACCGCAATCTTGATGCCCTGCTTGTCGAAAATGTGATAAGGCTGGAACAGGCGTTTGCCCGTTGCCTTGTCGTAAGTGTTAGCCGACAGCATAGGGAAGTTTGCCCACTCTTCCTGCTTAAACAGGACTTCAAGCGGGTTATCGAATTCATGGTTACCGATCGCCATCGCGTCGTAACCAATCTGGCTCATACCTTTAAAATCAGGCTCTGCATCCTGCAGGTCAGATTCTGGTACACCAGTATTGATGTCACCGCCCGACAGCAGCAACACACTGCCGCCTTGCGCTTCAACATCGGCACGAATCTGGTCAATCAGGGTCTTACGCGCAGCCATGCCGTATTCACCGTAGTTATTTTGCCAGAAGCGTCCATGATGGTCATTGGTATGCAGAATGGTCAATTTGTACGTTTTGTCTTGTTGCCATTCATGCGCTGGCTGCGAAGCACAACCAGCCAGCGATGCAATAATCGCTGCACTTAACACGGATTTCAGGAGTAAGCCTTGTTTCATTGTCATACCTTTCAACTGATGGGGGTCCACTGCTTTTCTGTTCAAATTGTAGTCAGCTGGCGTGCACTTGGAGCGTACACCCAGCGCCAACCGACTGATAAAACATGAACTAATTTAAAGTAAGCTTGATGATGTGACAGCTTGGTTTCATAACTATGTGAAACTCATCACTATAAACAGCCACACTTAATGCGTTAGATTATCGACAAAAAGTGGCTGGCAATGTGAAGATGAAGGAATTTTCGCCAATTGTCTGCGCACAAGCGGCAAAAACGAGCACGCAAGCGTTTACTCAACAAGCCGAATAACAGGCACAAAAAAACCGCCCGAAGGCGGTTTTTTTCATTCCGTTAGCGAATGTCGATTGGCGCGAAGCTTTTCACCAGATCGTCCAGCGCTTTCATCTGTGCCAGGAATGGCTCCAGTTTATCGAGTGGCAGCGCTGACGGACCGTCACATTTCGCCTGATCCGGATTTGGATGCGCTTCAATAAACAGACCCGCAATACCCGTTGCCAGGCCCGCTTTCGCCAGTTCAACAGTTTGCTCACGGCGACCGCCTGAAGCTGCGCCCGATGGGTCACGCATTTGCAGTGAGTGCGTCACGTCAAAAATAATTGGGCTGCCGTTGGACGCTTTTTTCATCACGCCAAAACCCAGCATATCGACAACCAGGTTGTCATAGCCGTGGCAAGAACCGCGTTCACACAGAATCACTTTCTCGTTGCCACACTCTGCGAATTTTTCCACGATGTTGCCAACCTGACCCGGGCTCATAAACTGAGGTTTCTTCACGTTGATCACCGCGCCGGTTTTCGCCATTGCTTCCACCAGATCCGTTTGACGCGCCAGAAAAGCTGGCAGCTGAATCACGTCCACCACGTCCGCAACCGGTTGGGCCTGTGCTTCGGTGTGTACGTCAGTGATGATTTTTACGCCGAAGGTATCTTTCAGTTCCTGAAAGATTTTCATGCCTTCTTCCAGACCTGGACCACGGTAAGAGTGCACCGAACTGCGGTTCGCTTTATCAAACGAAGCTTTGAATACATAAGGAATGCCCAATTTGTCCGTCACCTGAACGTAGTGCTCACAAATACGCATCGCCATATCGCGGGATTCCAGCACGTTCATGCCTGCAAACAGGGTAAACGGCTTGTCGTTGGCTACCGGAATATCACCGACGTGAACAATTTTCTGTTCCATTCTCTTTTCTCTTCGTTGTGATTAATGCAAGGTCACATGATTGTGACTGAGTGCATTGAGTTGAGTTTTCAATAATTTTGCTGCCGGATCGTCCGGGCACTGATCAATAAAATACTGATAATCCGTCAGCGCGATCTGGTGGCACTCCAGTTGCTGGTAGATAAAGCCACGGTCGCGAATTTCGTACGGGTCATCCGGAACAAACGTCAGTGCCAGATCGGTACATCTCAGTGCCAGAGTATAGCGCTCTTCGCGCAGCAGGGCACTTTTCACCAGCGCAAGCCAACGACCAATAATGGTCGGGTGATCGGCGGGCTTCAAATGCTCCGCTTTGAGTTTGGTCAGCGGCCCTTTGTGGCCAATCAACCACGCCTGCAAAGTATGGCGGGAAACGTACTCCCCGGAAAACGGGTTAATGTAAAGCGGCGTTTCGCCCGGCCAGCTTAGCTCCAGCAGGAACTGAGTCGGAAAGGTAATACCTTGCAGCGGAAAGCCCAGTTGGCGACCGAAATAGAGCAGCAGCGCGCCCAGGCTGACCGGAATGCCTTTTCGACGCTCCAGTACTTTATCAATAAACGCATTGTGGGATTCGTAGTACGCTTCGCGGTCACCACTAAACCCCCACTCAAAATAGAACAGGCGCAGAAACGATTCAAAACGCTGCTTCTCGTCACGTTCGTTAACCAGAGTCAGCTCCGCGTCATCCAGTAATCGTTTCAGCTCGATGCGTGCCCAGTCGACCCGGGTATCAGGATTGATGGCCTTATTCAGCGCAAGAGCACCATCCACCAGCTCCATCGCATCAAAATCTTCATCAAACAAATCCAGCATCACACAACTCTATCTGTGAATTTCATTAAAACAGGCTATCCGCTTAGCCAAAGAACATCGGTACTTTCGTTACGGCAATCTTGCCGGCAATCGCCAGCCAGCCCAGCGCACCAAAGAAGGCAAACGTGCGCAGCAGTTTGTTGCGACCCAGTTTCAGCGCAAAGAAGCCCAGTGCGATGTAAGCCAGTACGCTGGTCAGTTTGTCCGTCATCCATGGCGCAGCAGCGGTAAACGGCACAAAACCCGTCACAAAGATCAGGCCGATACCGGATAGCAGCAGGAAGGTGTCCACAATATGAGGAAACACTTTCAGGAATTTATGTTGGCGTAATTCTGAGTCCATCATCATCAGAACGTAACGTACCGACAGCAGCAGAGCGCTCAGGCCGATCGTCAGCAAATGAAAATTTTTTAATCCTTCGTACATTGTCTTCCTCGTTAGTAGTTATATTGGCCCAGCGTAACGCGATCGTTACCGGCATAATCCTGCTCGGTGACCACCTGCTGATAGCCCAGTGCCTGCATGATGGTTCTCACGCTGGCACCTTGATCGTAGCCATGCTCAAACGCCAGCCAGCCGCCGTTTTGTAAGTAATCTCGGCCAGCGTCGCTGATGTGTTTGATGTCGGCTAAACCGTTGTCAGCCGCAACCAGCGCAGTTTTCGGCTCAAAGCGAACATCGCCCTGCACCAGATGCGGATCGTTTTCTTCGATATAAGGCGGGTTGGAGACTATCAAAGCAAACTTTGTACCGCGTGATAAGGGTTCAAACCAACTGCCCTGCAAAAACGTGACGTTGGTTATGTGCAAACGGTTAGCATTGTCAGTAGCCAGTTGCTGCGCTTCATCACGCAGGTCGATGCCCACCACGCGGCGGTGAGGCAACTCTGACGCCAGCGCCAACGCAATCGCGCCCGTGCCAGTGCCTAAATCGAGAATATCGCCTTCAAGTGTCTGCGCTTTTTCCAGCGCCACTTCCACCAAACGTTCAGTGTCAGGACGAGGGATCAGGGTAGACGGCGACACTTTCAGCGGCAGCGACCAGAATTCACGCTCACCGATAATGTAGGCAACCGGCTCACCGGTGATCCGGCGCTGCAGCAAAGCATCAAACATCGCCTGAATTGGCGCGTCGAGTACTTTGTCTGGCCAGGTGAGCAAATAGGAGCGGGGTTTATCCAGTGCGTGGCAAAGCAGCACCGCGGCATCCAATGACGGCGAGTCGCTGCCGCTTTGCGTCAATTGCAAAGTCGCCGCCTTAAGGGCGGCTTCTATGGTCAAAGACATCGATCAGTTTTGCTCAGCCAGAGCGGCCAACAGGTCAGCCTGGTGCTCTTGAATGACAGGATCCACCAACGATTGCAGATCGCCTTCCATCACTTCGCTCAAACGGTAAACCGTCAGGTTGATGCGGTGATCAGACACGCGGCCTTGCGGGTAGTTGTAAGTACGAATGCGGTCACTGCGATCGCCCGAACCCAACAGGTTACGACGAGTATCAGAAATTTCCGCTGCACGCTTCACCTCTTCCGCCTGAGCAATACGCGCTGCCAGTACCGACATCGCCTTGGCTTTGTTTTTGTGCTGTGAACGTTCGTCCTGACACTCAACGACAATACCAGTTGGTAAGTGGGTAATACGAATCGCAGAATCGGTAGTGTTAACGTGCTGACCACCCGCACCTGAAGAGCGGAATGTGTCAATTTTCAGGTCCGCTGTACGGATTTCCGGAATTTCGGCTTCTGGCACTTCTGCCATCACTGCAACAGTACACGCTGAAGTGTGTACGCGGCCTTGAGATTCCGTCGCAGGAACACGTTGCACACGGTGACCACCGGATTCAAATTTCAAAATACCGTACGCGCCATCGCCGTTCACTTTTGCGATCATCTCTTTATAGCCGCCGTGTTCCGCTTCGTTCGACGACATCACTTCGATGCGCCAACCGCGTTTTTCTGCAAAACGGCTGTACATACGGAACAGGTCACCAGCGAAGATGCCCGCTTCATCGCCGCCCGCACCAGCGCGGATTTCGAGGAAACAGTTGCGGTCATCGTTCGGATCTTTGGGCAGCAGCAGAATTTGCAGCTCATCGCTCAAGCGCTCAATCGCGGCTTTAGCCAGTTTGATTTCTTCTTGCGCCATTTCGCGCATTTCTGCGTCGTCTTCTTTGGCCATCTCTTCAGCTGCAATCAGATCTTCCTGCGCTTGCTGGTAAGCCTGAAAACAGTGAGTGATCTCCTCAAGCTGTGAGTACTCTTTTGACAGAGCACGGAACTTGTCCTGATCACCGATAACCGCTGGATCGCCCAGCAGATGTTGAACCTCTTCATAACGCTCAACCAGGGATTCAAGCTTTACTAAAATCGACGCTTTCATAGTTTCTTCTTTAAACGAATAAGGAGTAGATGTTTATTGTGGGTCATCAAGACCCAGACTTTGTCTGATAATGGCCAGTTTAGCTGGCTCGCCCTGCTCCGCGGCGGTTTGCAGCGCGCGCGTCGGGGTGTGGATCAGTTTGTTGGTCAGTTTGTTGCTCAGTTCAATCAGCAGCTTTTCCGCATCGCCGCCTGCCGCTAACGCTTGTAAGCTCTTACTCAGCAAATCTTCACGGATTTCATTGGCCGCTTTACGGTAGTCACGAATACTGTCGACCGCTTGCAGCGAACGCATCCAGGTCATGAATGCCGCGCTCTCTTCGCTGACAATCGCTTCGGCCTGAATTGCTTCGACCTTACGCTGCTCAATATTACTATCGACGATAGACTGCAAATCATCCACCGAATAGAGATAAGCATCGTTCAAATCACCGACCTGGGATTCGATATCACGCGGTACGGCAATATCGACCAGCAACATAGGCTGGTAACGACGCGCTTTAAGGGCGGTTTCCACCATACCTTTGCCGATGATCGGCAGCGGACTGGCGGTTGAACTGATCACAATATCGGCGTATGCCAGATAGTCGGGAATTTCGTTGAGGGCAATCACTTCCGCATCAAACTGCTGCGCGAGATTCATGGCCCGCTCACGAGTGCGGTTAGCCACGATCATGCGTTTGCAGTTGTGCCCTGCCAGATGTTTGGCCACCAATTCGATGGTTTCTCCGGCACCAACCAGCATGACAGTGGCATCGGAAAGTGATTCGAAAATGTGTTTTGCCAGTGTGCAGGCGGCATAGGCCACCGACACTGCGCTGCCACCAATCTCCGTTTCAGTACGGACACGTTTGGCAACAGAAAACGCTTTTTGGAATAACTTTTCCATTGAGGAGTCAACGGCACGGCTTTCCCGCGAGTCAGCATACGCCTGTTTGACCTGGCCCAGAATCTGCGGTTCGCCCAGCACCAGAGAATCCAGGCCGCACGACACACGCATCAGGTGGCGAATGGCCGCCTGCTCTTCATGTACATAAAGGCTGGGTTTAAGATCTTCGGCACTGACCTGATGAAACTGAGACAACCATTCGATCACTTTGTTCTTGCACGAAGATTTCACATCACAGTAGATCTCGGTCCGGTTACACGTCGACAGGATCACGCTCCCGTTGACGAATGAACTGTCAGACAGCTGCCCCAGAGCTTCAGACAACTTGTCTGGGCCAAAAGCAACTTTTTCTCGCAATTCAACCGAAGCCGTATTGTGATTGATTCCAATAGCAAGCAAGGACATCTATCGAGGGTTCTCTGGTAAGAAATGGACTAGGCGCAGAATTTTACTTGATGACCCTGTTTATTGAAAGGGTCAACGGGATTTGTTTTCCCGAGTTCGTGATATCAATGATATAGTGAAGACCGTTTCACCGTTTTGACTGGATAAATAACGAGCATTTTATGACGCTTAAGCCACGTATTTACCTGATCGTTGCGCTGCTGATGACCCTATTTGGCTGTAGCAGCGTGCCGGAACCCATCGCCGATGTGAAGTGGCAATCCCACCAGGCGCGCCTGACCAGCATTGCGCAGTTTAAATTGGTCGGCAAACTCGGTTATATCTCCCCGGAGCAGCGCCAGTCCCTCAATTTCCAGTGGCAAAAATCAGCCGAAAACAGCCAGCTGCGCCTGACCAATTTCCTTGGCCAGACAGTACTCAATCTGACCATTTCACCGCAGGGCGCGCGAGTGGAAACCTATGATGAGCAAGTATTCACCGCTCCAAGCGCTCAGCTTCTGGTACGCCAGCTGACCGGGCTTGATATTCCGGTTGATCTGCTGCAGGACTGGATCCTCGGTCTGCCGTCTCAGGCTGACAACTACGCCTTGAATGCCAACAATACGCTGGCAACGTTAGATAAACACGCTGGCAGCTACAGTTGGCATGTTGATTACGCCCGCTATCGTGAATACCCGTGGCAGCAATCTAACCTGCCATTGCCGGACAAGCTCAAACTGACTCAAAACCAGACTTCAATTAACCTCGTGATCTCAAAATGGACACTGACGCCATGATTTCAGGCCCGATACTTAATACGCCGACCAGCTGGCCTTCGCCAGCCAAGCTCAATCTTTTCCTCTACATCACTGGCCGCCGCACCGATGGTTACCACGAGCTGCAAACCCTGTTTCAGTTTCTCAATCATGGCGATACGCTGACGATCACGGCCAACACCAGTGGTGAAATCGAACTGACACCGGAACTGCCGGGCGTAAAAACCGAGGAGAATTTAATCTGGAAAGCCGCCACCGCGCTGCAACGCGCCAGCCGTTGTTCTTTCGGTGCAAAGATTGAACTCAATAAAGTGCTGCCGATGGGCGGGGGTATTGGCGGCGGTTCATCCAATGCTGCCACGGTGCTGGTTGCGCTCAACTTCTTGTGGCAAACCCACCTGAGTGATGATGAACTGGCACAAATCGGTCTCGCGCTTGGCGCAGACGTTCCCGTGTTTGTGCGTGGTTTTGCCGCGTTTGCTCAAGGCGTCGGTGAACAACTCTCTCCTGTTGAAGTGCAGGAGAAATGGTACTTAGTCGTGCGTCCGGACGTTTCGATCGCGACCAAAGATATCTTCACCCATCCACAACTGACAAGAAACACAGTGAAGCGAGATCTGGCAACGCTTCTTGACACTTGTTACGAAAACGATTGCGAAAAAATTGTCCGAATGCTTTACCCAGAGGTTGATAAGCAACTTTCATGGCTGCTACAATACGCGCCGTCAAGATTGACCGGGACGGGATCTTGCGTTTTTGCTGAATTTTTGAGCAAGAAAGAAGCGGAAGCTGTCCTTGCCGAACTCCCTGACAACGTCTCTGCGTTTATTGCCCTTGGGCGCAATGTTTCACCGCTGAAAGAGACGCTGGCTGATTACCAATCGGCCCACACCCAATCTATTTAAAAACTGGACGCAACCCTGAGGTTTCCACCGTGCCTGATATGAAGCTATTTGCTGGTAACGCCACACCCGAACTAGCCCAACGTATTGCTGAACGTCTCTACATTTCTCTTGGTGATGCGACTGTTTCCCGTTTCTCTGACGGCGAAGTCGCAGTACAAATCAATGAAAATGTTCGTGGTAGCGATGTATTCATTATTCAATCAACTTGTGCACCAACCAACGACAACCTGATGGAGTTGGTGGTAATGATTGATGCAATGCGCCGTGCTTCAGCAGGCCGTATTACTGCTGTAATCCCTTACTTTGGTTATGCTCGTCAAGATCGCCGTGTGCGTTCAGCCCGTGTGCCAATTACTGCAAAAGTTGTTGCAGATTTCCTTTCTAACGTCGGCGTTGACCGCGTTCTCACTATCGACCTGCACGCAGAGCAAATCCAAGGCTTCTTCGACGTACCAGTAGATAACATTTTCGGTACTCCAGTTCTGCTGGAAGACATGAAAGCACGCAGCCTGGAAGATCCAGTGGTGGTTTCTCCGGATCTGGGTGGTGTTGTTCGTGCACGTGCAACGGCAAAAGCGCTGGGTGACATCGACATCGCTATCGTCGACAAACGTCGTCCACGTGCTAACGTGTCTGAAGTGATGAACCTGATCGGTGATGTTGAAGGTCGCGACTGTGTGATCGTTGACGACATGATCGACACTGGTGGTACGCTGTGTAAAGCGGCTGAAGCACTGAAAGAGCGTGGAGCAAAACGTGTCTTTGCTTACGCAACTCACGCGGTATTCTCAGGCAACGCTGCGAAAAACATCAAAAACTCTGTGCTTGACCAAGTGATCGTGACTGACTCTATCACTCTGTCAAAAGAGATGGCAGCAACAGGCAAAGTAACTCAACTGACTCTGTCTACCATGCTGGCTGAAGCGATTCGTCGTATCAGCAACGAAGAATCTATCTCAGCGATGTTTAACTAATAAGCTTCGCTCAGATTTCCTCTTCTGAATTGGGCGCTTCATCTTCGGATGAGGCGCTTTTTATTTCTCAGCGCATGAGAAAAAGCAGAGTATCGCCCCGCGCGTCTTTTCTGTGCTATCATACCGCGCTTTTTCGTTTCCGAAGGGATCCTAGCCTTGAGTCAACCAATTAAATTACTTGTCGGTCTGGCCAATCCGGGGCCGGAATACGCCAATACACGACACAATGCCGGCGCATGGGTCGTGGAAGAACTGGCTCGCATTCACAACGTGGTGCTGAAAAATGAGCCGAAGTTCTTTGGTTTAACCGGTCGTATTATGGTCAACGGCGAAGATCTGCGTTTGCTGATCCCCACTACGTTTATGAATTTATCCGGTAAAGCCATTGCCGCCCTGGCAAAGTTTTATCAGATCAACCCCGAAGAGATTATGGTCGCTCATGATGAGCTGGATCTGCCTCCGGGCGTTGCTAAGTTTAAAAAAGGTGGCGGCCATGGTGGTCACAATGGGTTGAAAGACACCATTAGCAAACTGGGCAACAACAAAGAATTTTACCGTCTGCGGATTGGCATTGGCCATCCGGGACACAAAGATAAAGTAGCAGGCTATGTGTTAGGCAAAGCTCCCGCCAAAGAGCAGGAGTGTCTGGATGCCGTGGTGGATGAATCCGTTCGCTGCCTCGACATTTTAATTAAAGATGGCCTCACCAAAGCGCAAAACCGCTTACACACGTTCAAAGCTGAATAAGGTTACAGTCATGGGTTTTAAATGTGGCATCGTTGGTCTTCCAAACGTTGGTAAATCAACACTTTTTAATGCACTCACTAAAGCAGGTATCGAAGCGGCAAACTTCCCGTTTTGTACTATCGAACCAAACACTGGTGTGGTACCAGTACCGGATCTGCGTCTGGATGCGCTGGCAAAAATCGTAAATCCTGAACGTGTTCTGCCAACCACCATGGAATTCGTAGACATCGCAGGCCTGGTAGCCGGCGCGTCAAAAGGTGAAGGCTTGGGTAACAAATTCCTGGCAAACATTCGCGAAACTGACGCGATTGGTCACGTTGTACGCTGTTTTGAAAACGAAAACATCGTGCACGTAGCAGGTAAAGTATCTCCTATCGAAGACATCGAAGTGATCAACCTGGAACTGGCAATGGCTGACCTTGACAGCTGTGAACGCGCCATTCAGCGTCAAGCCAAGCGTGCAAAAGGTGGCGACAAAGACGCGAAATTCGAACTGACCGTGCTAGAAAAACTGCTGCCAGTTCTGACTGAAGGTGGTTCTGCACGTACCGTTGCGCTGTCTAAAGAAGAGCTGGCAGCCGTTGGTTACTTGAACTTCCTGACCCTGAAGCCAACGATGTACATTGCAAACGTGGCAGAAGATGGTTTTGAAGACAACCCATATCTGGATGCGGTGCGTGAGTTCGCAGCCCAAGAGAACAATGTGGTTGTTCCAGTATGTGCGGCGATTGAATCTGAGCTGTCTGAACTTGAAGAGGACGAGCGCGATGAGTTCCTGGCTGATCTGGGTATCGAAGAACCAGGCCTGAACCGCGTGATCCGCTCAGGTTACGATTTGCTTAACCTGCAAACTTACTTCACCGCGGGTGTAAAAGAAGTGCGCGCTTGGACCATTCCTATCGGCGCCACCGCTCCTCAGTCTGCAGGTAAGATCCACACAGACTTCGAACGCGGCTTTATCCGTGCCGAAGTGATCGGCTATGACGATTACATTCAGTTCAACGGTGAAAGTGGCGCGAAAGAAGCCGGTAAATGGCGTCTTGAAGGTAAAGATTACATCGTAAAAGATGGCGACGTAATCCACTTCCGTTTCAACGTATAAGCGCCCGAAAATACGATTGCTCAAAAGCCAACCAAAGGGTTGGCTTTTGTTGTTTCTGGCGCGAAGAAATCTGAAAAATCAGGCACAGATAAAGGTAATGAATCTGTTGTTTTGGTAGCAGTTTTTGATCACAAACACGCCTCTTTGTTTAAAAAAAACCCGAACAGTCAGTTTCAGGGAATTTATTCAAAAAAACTATTGACGCTCCTGAACCATATCCGCATAATGCGCTCCGTTCTCAGCGATAAGGCAACTTAAAGCCAAGGACAAATTTGTTGGCTACGTAGCTCAGCTGGTTAGAGCACATCACTCATAATGATGGGGTCACAGGTTCGAATCCCGTCGTAGCCACCATTTCCTAAGTACTTTTCGCATGGCAACATGACAAAGTCTTTAGGAAATAATGCGGAAGTGGCGAAATTGGTAGACGCACCAGATTTAGGTTCTGGCGCCGCAAGGTGTGAGAGTTCAAGTCTCTCCTTCCGCACCATATTAAGATAACGAAAGTTATCGCTGTAGGTCTATCGCCAAGCGGTAAGGCAGCGGCTTTTGATGCCGCCATTCCCTGGTTCGAATCCAGGTAGACCTGCCATATTACACCTTGTCTGAGGTTATCAGACACATACTGAATTTGCGGTGGTGGCGGAATTGGTAGACGCGCTAGCTTCAGGTGCTAGTGTCCGTTAGGACGTGAGGGTTCAAGTCCCTCCCTCCGCACCAAATTCAGTATATTTGTAGGTCTATCGCCAAGCGGTAAGGCAGCGGCTTTTGATGCCGCCATTCCCTGGTTCGAATCCAGGTAGACCTGCCATAATTCTTTAAGTTTCAATACGATGTAAAAACTATTGGAACTACAGACGAGATTGTATTATAGTTTCTCGCTCTGAAAAGATGGCTACGTAGCTCAGCTGGTTAGAGCACATCACTCATAATGATGGGGTCACAGGTTCGAATCCCGTCGTAGCCACCATTTATTTCGAGTTAACAACTTAAGTTGCGACTCTGAATGCCGGGACGCGGAAGTGGCGAAATTGGTAGACGCACCAGATTTAGGTTCTGGCGCCGTAAGGTGTGAGAGTTCAAGTCTCTCCTTCCGCACCATCATCCCGATATTCTAAAAACTGTTTCTGCGGAAGTGGCGAAATTGGTAGACGCACCAGATTTAGGTTCTGGCGCCGCAAGGTGTAAGAGTTCAAGTCTCTTCTTCCGCACCATATTCAGATAACGAAAGTTATCGCTGTAGGTCTATCGCCAAGCGGTAAGGCAGCGGCTTTTGATGCCGCCATTCCCTGGTTCGAATCCAGGTAGACCTGCCATATTACACCTTGTCTGAGGTTATCAGACACATACTGAATTTGCGGTGGTGGCGGAATTGGTAGACGCGCTAGCTTCAGGTGCTAGTGTCCGTTAGGACGTGAGGGTTCAAGTCCCTCCCTCCGCACCAAATTCAGTATATTTGTAGGTCTATCGCCAAGCGGTAAGGCAGCGGCTTTTGATGCCGCCATTCCCTGGTTCGAATCCAGGTAGACCTGCCAT